>NZ_JBIVJQ010000032.1:0-1013 GCF_044750305.1 Streptomyces sp. NPDC088810 | reverse complement strand
CGGCGGGCGGCCACGGATCTGGCGTACATCATCTTCACCTCCGGCTCGACCGGCGTGCCCAAGGGCGTGATGATCGACCACCGCGGCGCGCGCAACACCATCGAGGACATCAACCAACGCATCGCCCTCACCCCCCAAGACCGCGTCCTGGCCGTCTCCAGCCTCAGCTTCGACCTCTCCGTCTGGGACATCTTCGGCACCCTCGCCACCGGCGCCGCACTCGTCCTGCCCGACCCCGGAACCGAACGCGACCCACAACACTGGAGCGACCTCGCCGACACCCACACGGTCACGGTCTGGAACTCCGTCCCCGCCCTCTTCGAGCTCTACACCGAACACCGAACCCAACAACAGCCGAAGACGGGGCTGCGCACCGCCATGCTCTCCGGCGACTGGATCCCCCTCACCCTGCCCGAACGCGCCTGGAAAACCTTCCCCGGCATCCACCTGCACAGCCTCGGCGGCGCCACCGAAGCCTCCATCTGGTCCATCCACCACCCCATCACCCACCTCGACCCCACCTGGACCAGCATCCCCTACGGCACCGCCCTGACCAACCAGACCATGCACGTCCTCGACCACCAGATGCGCACCCGACCCCCGCACGCCACCGGCGACATCTACATCGGCGGCCTCGGCACCGCCCACGGCTACTGGAAAGACCACGACAAGACCACCACCTCCTTCATCACCCACCCCCACACCGGCCAACGCCTCTACCGCACCGGCGACCTCGGCCGCTACCACCCCGACGGCACCATCGAATTCCTCGGCCGCCAAGACCACCAAGTCAAAATCAACGGCTACCGCATCGAACTCGGCGAAATCGACACCGCACTCACCACACACCCCCACGTCACCAACGCCGTCACCACCACCGACACCACCCCCCAAGGCACCAAACGCCTCATCACCTACCTCACCCTCGACGCCACCGTCGAGACCGAGCACCTACGCGAGTGGCTACGGGCCAAGATCCCCGCATACATGGTCCCGCCCGTCCTGGTCGTCCT
>NZ_JBIVJQ010000030.1:0-1398 GCF_044750305.1 Streptomyces sp. NPDC088810 | reverse complement strand
CACACCGGCGCCCTCGGCCCAGCCCGTGCCGTCGGCCGCGTCCGCGTACGACTTGCAGCGGCCGTCCGACGCCAGACCCCGCTGCCGCGAGAACTGGACGAAGGCGCCGGGGCTGGACATGACGGCCGCGCCGCTGGCCAGGGCGAGGGAGCACTCGCCGCTGCGCAGGGCCTGGGCGGCGAGATGCATGGCGACCAGGGACGAGGAACAGGCGGTGTCGACGGTCACGGCCGGGCCCTCGAAGCCGAACACGTAGGACACCCGGCCCGAGGCCACGCTGCTGCCGGCGCCCGTGGTGACGAACCCCTCGAGTTCGGCGGGGATTTCGCCGCCGGAGCCGTAGCCCTGGCCCATGAGACCGGAGAAGACGCCGACGTCCGTGCCCTTCAACGACAGCGGATCGATGCCCGCCCGCTCCAACGCCTCCCAGGACGTCTCCAGCAGCAACCGCTGCTGCGGGTCCATCGCCAGCGCTTCACGCGGCGAGATCCCCCAGAAGCCCGCGTCGAACAGGCCCGCCTCGTGCAGGAAGCCGCCTTGGTCGACGTAGGAGGTGCCGGCCTTGTCGGGGTCGGAGTCGAACAGGCCCTCCAGGTCCCAGCCGCGGTCGTCGGGGAAGCCTGACATCGCGTCCCGGCCCTCGAACACCAACTGCCAGAGCTGCTCGGGGCTGTTGACGCCGCCGGGCAGGCGGCAGGCCATGCCGACGATCGCGATCGGCTCGTCCGGGTCGGCGAGGGTGACCGCCTGGGCCGGGGCGGGGGCGATCGCGGCCGGCGTCTCCCCCAGTTCGCCGTGCAGGTGGCGGGCCAGGGCGAGCGGGGTCGGGTGGTCGAAGACGACGGTGGCGGGCAGCTTCAGGCCGGTGGCCTCGCGCAGCCGGTTGCGCAGCTCGACCGAGGTCAGCGAGTCGAACCCGGAGTCACGGAACGCCGTGTCGTGCTTGATGCCCTCGGGTCCGGCGTGGCCGAGCACGGTCGCCGCGTGCGTCCGCACCAGCTCCAGCAGCAGCGCCTCCTGCTCGGCAGTGTCCAACCCGGTGAGACGGCGGGCCAGTTCGCCGATGCCGTCGGTGGCGGCGGCTGCCCGTGCGACCTGCCGGGGCACCTTGACCAGGCCTCGCAGCAGGGGCTGTACGCCACGCCCGGCTGCGGCATCGGCCCGCATGGACCGCAGGTCCAGCTTGATCGGGACGAGCAGGGGGTCGCCGGTGCGCAGGGCCGCGTCGAACAGCTCCAGGCCCTCGCCGGCGGCGATGGTCTGGCTGCGGCTCCGGCTCACCCGGGCCTGGTCGGCGGTGTCGAGGTGGGCGGTCATGCCGGTGGCCTGCTCCCACAGACCCCACGCCAACGACACACCCGACAGCCCGGCGGCCCGCCGACGCTGCACCACCGCGTC
>NZ_JBIVJQ010000029.1:0-1486 GCF_044750305.1 Streptomyces sp. NPDC088810 | reverse complement strand
CGACCCGGGTGCACCTCAGCATCGACATGCTCATCGCCGACGCGGCCTCCGTGCGGATCCTGCTCTCGGAATGGGCGGAGCTGTACGCCGACCCCGGGAGCGAACTGCCGCCCATCGACGTGTCCTTCCGCGACTACTGCCTGGCCGTGGCATCAGGACCGGACGACGACAGGGCCCGGGACTACTGGCTGGACCGGCTGGATTCGCTGGCGGCGGCCCCGGAGCTGCCGGTGGTGTCGCAGCGGCCGAGCGGTCCCACCCGGTTCGTGCGGCGGACGCATGAACTCCCGGACGAGCGGTGGCGGTCGTTGAAGCGCGCGGCGCAGGAGCGGGGGGTGACCCCGTCGGCGCTGCTGTGTACGGCGTACGCGGAGGCGCTGGCGCTGTGGGCGAAGGAGCCGCGGTTCACACTGAACGTCACGATCGGCGACCGCCTGCCGCTGCACCCGCATGTCGAGCGCCTGATCGGCGACTTCACCAACCTCGTCCTCCTCGAAGTCGACACGGACTCCGCCGGCACCTTCGCCGACCGCGCCCAGAACGTGCAGCGCCGGCTGTGGCAGGACCTGGAACACCGTGCTTACGGGGGCGTACGCCTGCTGCGCGAACTCGCCCGGCGGCACGGACCCGAGCGTGCGGCCATGCCGGTGGTGTTCACCAGCGTCCTCGGCCAGGACATGCCCGGCGGCTCGCCCGCCGATCCGCTGCCCGGCCTGGGCCATGTCGTCTCGGCGGTCTCGCAGACGCCTCAGGTGACACTGGACTGCCAGGTGGTGGAGGTGGCCGGCGGGCTGTTGGTCAGTTGGGACGCGGTGGAGGCGCTGTTCCCGCAGGGCGTGCTGGACGGGGCGTTCGCGGCGTTCGTGTCCCTGGTGGAGGAACTGGCCGACGGTGAGAAGGCGTGGCAGTCGGCATGCCCGGTGACCACGCCGGCCGATCACGCGACGGTGGTCGCACAGGTCAACGCCACCGAGCGGACCCTCCCGAGCGGCCTGCTCCACGAGCCGTTCTTCACCCAGGCGGCACGAACCCCGGACGCACCGGCACTGATCTGGTCCACCGGCCGGCTCACCTACGCCGAACTCGCCGGACGCGCCGGACGCGTCACCCAGCACCTCCACGACCTCGCCATCCAGCCCGGTGACCGGATCGCGGTCGCCATGCACAAGGGCTGGGAACAGGCCGCCGCCGTCCTCGGCGTCCTCCAGGCCGGAGGCGTCTACGTCCCCGTCGACCCCACCCTGCCCACCGAACGCATCACCTACCTGATCCAGCACACCGACGCCCGAGCCGTCCTCACCCAGCCCGACCTGGCCGACCACCCCTGGCCGACGGGCGTACCGGTGGTGACCGTCACGGCGGAAGCCGGCGCTCCGGACAGTCGGACCGTGCGGCGGGCGGCCACGGATCTGGCGTACATCATCTTCACCTCCGGCTCGACCGGCGTGCCCAAGGGCGTGATGATCGACCACCGCGGCGCGCGCAA
>NZ_JBIVJQ010000028.1:0-1856 GCF_044750305.1 Streptomyces sp. NPDC088810 | reverse complement strand
ACCAGATGCCGTACCCCATGCCGCTCCACCAGATGCCGGGCCACCAACGCACCCAGCACACCGGTACCACCCGTGACCAGAACCGACCCCGCCGGATCGAAGGCGACCGACGCGCGGCCAGTCTTCGGACGGGCAAGCCTCGGCACGAACAAGCGACTGCCCCGCACCGCGATCTGCGGTTCACCGACGGCCAGTACAGCCGCAAGCAGCGACTCGACGTCCATGCCGGCAGGCGTATCCATGTCGAGCAGGACGAACCGGTCCGGATTCTCCGCCTGGGCCACCCGAACCAGACCCCAGACGGCCGCGGCGGCCGGATCGGTCACGTCCGCGTCCCCGCCTGCGGGCACGGCACCCCGGGTCCGTACGACGAGGCGCGTGCCTTCGAGCCGGGGCTCGGCCAGCCAGGACTGGAGGACACCCAGTGTCCTGCTGGTCAGCGTCAGTGCGGCGGTGTCGTCCACGCCGTCCGCGACGCAGTCCAGCACGGCGGCGGACGGCAGCTCGGCGCCGTTCACCAGCGCCGTCACCTCGCCCGGGTCGGTCAGCGCGATCCAGTCCGGTACCGCCCGGACCGGCCGGGGCGCGGGCAGCTCGGTCCACTCCACCCGGAACAGCGCGTCGGCCGCGCCGGGGGCGAGGTCCGCGGACGCCAGACGGTCCGCGGAGACGGGCCGCAGGGTCACGGCGTCCGCCGTCAGCACCGGGCCGCCCGTCTCGTCGGCTGCCTCCACCGACACGACGCCGGCGGTGGACCGGAGGAGCCGGGCGCGCAGCACCGTGGCGCCTGTGGCGTGCAGGACGACCCTGTTCCACTCCAGCGGCTGCCACACCTGGGCGCCGTCGCCGGCGACTGCCTCCCGGACGGCAGGGTGCAGCACGGCGTCCAACAGTGCGGGGTGCACGCCGTACCGGTCGGCCTCGGTCTGGTCGTCCTCCGCCAGCGCGGCCTCGGCGAACAGCTCGTCCCCGCGCCGCCACAGACCGCGCAGCCCCTGGAAGAGGGGGCCGTAGGCGTGGCCATGGGCGATCAGCTCGGCGTAGAGGTCGTCCGGCTCGGCCCGCTGGGCGCCGGGCGGCGGCCAGGCGGTGAAGTCGAAAGTGCCGGGCGCGGCCTCGCCGGCGGCCGGCGCGAGGATTCCGGTGGCGTGCCGGGTCCAGGTGACCGGCCCGCCCGCACCGGCGGTGTCGTCGGGGGCCGCGTACACCTCCACGCTGCGGGCGCCGGTCTCGTCCGGCCCGCCGACGGTGATCTGCACGCGTACGGCACCCTGTTCCGGGACGACCAGCGGCGCCTCGATGACCAGCTCGTCCAGGACTCCGCAGCCGACCTCGTCACCGGCCCGTACGGCCAGCTCCACCAGCCCGGCGCCGGGCACGACGACCACTCCCCCGACGGCGTGATCGGCCAGCCAGGAGTGCGTGCGCAGGGACAGCCGGGAGGTGAACACCAGCCCGTCCGACTGCGGCAACGGCACCACCGCACCCAGCAGCGGGTGCCCGGCGCCGGCCAGCCCCAGGGCCGCCGCGTCGACCACCGACTCCGACATCCGAAGCCAGTAGTGCTGGTGGTCGAAGGCGTACGTCGGCAGGTCCACATGCACTTCGGTGGCGCCCTCGGGGAGGATCGCCGCCCAGTCCACCTGCGCACCGCGCACGAACAGCTCCGCCACGGACAGCAGGAGCGTCTCGGCCTCGCCGCGCTCGTCGCGCAGCGCGGGCACGCTCACCGCGTCCTCGCCCGCCGATTCCGTGATCGCGCCGCTCAGCGCGCCACCGGGACCGAGTTCCAGGAACACCGAGCCGCCGGAAGCGGCGATCCCCTCGGCGAACCGGACCGGACGGCGGACGTGGTC
>NZ_JBIVJQ010000027.1:0-2549 GCF_044750305.1 Streptomyces sp. NPDC088810 | reverse complement strand
GGGGTGATGGGTGGCTGGTCGTTGTTTGAGAACTGCACAGTGGACGCGAGCATCTGTGGCCAAGTTTTTAAGGGCGCACGGTGGATGCCTTGGCACCAGGAACCGATGAAGGACGTGGGAGGCCACGATAGTCCCCGGGGAGTCGTCAACCAGGCTTTGATCCGGGGGTTTCCGAATGGGGAAACCCGGCAGTCGTCATGGGCTGTCACCCGCTGCTGAACACATAGGCAGTGTGGAGGGAACGCGGGGAAGTGAAACATCTCAGTACCCGCAGGAAGAGAAAACAACCGTGATTCCGGGAGTAGTGGCGAGCGAAACCGGATGAGGCCAAACCGTATGCGTGTGAGACCCGGCAGGGGTTGCGCATGCGGGGTTGTGGGATCTCTCTTCTGTCGTCTGCCGGCGGCAGGACGAGTCAGAAACCGTTGATGTAGGCGAAGGACATGCGAAAGGTCCGGCGTAGAGGGTAAGACCCCCGTAGTCGAAACGTCAGCGGCTCGTTTGAGAGACACCCAAGTAGCACGGGGCCCGAGAAATCCCGTGTGAATCTGGCGGGACCACCCGCTAAGCCTAAATATTCCCTGGTGACCGATAGCGGATAGTACCGTGAGGGAATGGTGAAAAGTACCGCGGGAGCGGAGTGAAATAGTACCTGAAACCGTGTGCCTACAAGCCGTGGGAGCGTCGGATACGTGCTTGCACGTATCTCGTGACTGCGTGCCTTTTGAAGAATGAGCCTGCGAGTTTGCGGTGTGTTGCGAGGTTAACCCGAGTGGGGAAGCCGTAGCGAAAGCGAGTCCGAATAGGGCGTTTTTAGTAGCACGCTCAAGACCCGAAGCGGAGTGATCTAGCCATGGGCAGGTTGAAGCGGAGGTAAGACTTCGTGGAGGACCGAACCCACCAGGGTTGAAAACCTGGGGGATGACCTGTGGTTAGGGGTGAAAGGCCAATCAAACTCCGTGATAGCTGGTTCTCCCCGAAATGCATTTAGGTGCAGCGTCGTGTGTTTCTTGCCGGAGGTAGAGCACTGGATAGGCGATGGGCCCTACCGGGTTACTGACCTTAGCCAAACTCCGAATGCCGGTAAGTGAGAGCGCGGCAGTGAGACTGTGGGGGATAAGCTCCATGGTCGAGAGGGAAACAGCCCAGAGCATCGACTAAGGCCCCTAAGCGTACGCTAAGTGGGAAAGGATGTGGAGTCGCACAGACAACCAGGAGGTTGGCTTAGAAGCAGCCACCCTTGAAAGAGTGCGTAATAGCTCACTGGTCTAGTGATTCCGCGCCGACAATGTAGCGGGGCTCAAGCGTACCGCCGAAGTCGTGTCATTGCAGCGTATAGCCCCAACGGGTGCTGTGATGGGTAGGGGAGCGTCGTCTGCCGGGTGAAGCGGCACTGGAAGGTAGTCGTGGACGGTTGACGAGTGAGAATGCAGGCATGAGTAGCGATACAAACGTGAGAAACGTTTGCGCCGATTGACTAAGGGTTCCTGGGTCAAGCTGATCTGCCCAGGGTAAGTCGGGACCTAAGGCGAGGCCGACAGGCGTAGTCGATGGATAACCGGTTGATATTCCGGTACCCGCTGTGAAGCGTCAAACATCGAGCATCGTGATGCTAAGGCCGTGAAGCCGTTCCGGACCCTTCGGGGAAAGGAAAGTGGTGGAGCCGCCGAACCAAGCGGTTAGTAGGTGAGTGATGGGGTGACGCAGGAAGGTAGTCCATCCCGGGCGGTGGTTGTCCCGGGGTAAGGGTGTAGGACGTCGGGTAGGTAAATCCGCCTGGCACATAGTCTGAGACCTGATGCCGAGCCGATTGTGGTGAAGTGGATGATCCTATGCTGTCGAGAAAAGCCTCTAGCGAGTTTCATGGCGGCCCGTACCCTAAACCGACTCAGGTGGTCAGGTAGAGAATACCGAGGCGTTCGGGTGAACTATGGTTAAGGAACTCGGCAAAATGCCCCCGTAACTTCGGGAGAAGGGGGGCCACAACCGGTGATGAGCTTCGCGCTCTGAGCTGGGGGTGGCCGCAGAGACCAGCGAGAAGCGACTGTTTACTAAAAACACAGGTCCGTGCGAAGCCGTAAGGCGATGTATACGGACTGACGCCTGCCCGGTGCTGGAACGTTAAGGGGACCGGTTAGCTCACTTTCGGGTGGGCGAAGCTGAGAACTTAAGCGCCAGTAAACGGCGGTGGTAACTATAACCATCCTAAGGTAGCGAAATTCCTTGTCGGGTAAGTTCCGACCTGCACGAATGGCGTAACGACTTCTCGACTGTCTCAACCATAGGCCCGGTGAAATTGCACTACGAGTAAAGATGCTCGTTTCGCGCAGCAGGACGGAAAGACCCCGGGACCTTTACTACAGTTTGATATTGGTGTTCGGTTCGGCTTGTGTAGGATAGCTGGGAGACTGTGAAGCAGGCACGCCAGTGTTTGTGGAGTCGTCGTTGAAATACCAGTCTGGTCGTGCTGGATGTCTAACCTGGGTCCGTGATCCGGATCAGGGACAGTGTCTGATGGGTAGTTTAACTGGGGCGGTTGCCTCCTAAAG
>NZ_JBIVJQ010000026.1:0-4729 GCF_044750305.1 Streptomyces sp. NPDC088810 | reverse complement strand
GACGCGGTGGTGCAGCGTCGGCGGGCCGCCGGGCTGTCGGGTGTGTCGTTGGCGTGGGGTCTGTGGGAGCAGGCCACCGGCATGACCGCCCACCTGAACGACGTCGACCAGGCCCGCATGAACCGCGGCGGGTTCCAGGCGATCACCGCCGACGAGGGCCTGGAGCTGTTCGACGCGGCCCTGCACACCGGCGAGAGCCTCCTCGTCCCGATCAAGCTGGACCTGCGGGCCGTACGTGCCGAGGCCGCGGCCGGCGGCGACATGCCGTCCCTGCTGCGCACGCTGATACCGCACAGCCGGCGCGCCGCCGCCCGCATCGCCGCCGGACGCGGCAGCGGCCTGGCCGGCCGGCTCGCGGGCCTGAGCCCGGCCGAGCAGGAGGCCCTGCTCCTGGACCTGGTCCGCACCCATGTCGCGACCGTGCTCGGTCACACCGGACCCGAGAAGGTCAAGGCCGACAAGGCGTTCAAGGACGCCGGGTTCGACTCGCTCACCGCCGTCCAGCTGCGCAACCGGCTCCGCGAGACGACCCGGCTCGGCCTCCCGGCCACCCTTGTCTACGACTACCCGACCCCGGTCGCCCTCGCCCGCTTCCTCCGCGACGAGCTGGTGGGAGCGAGTGGCAGCGTCCTCGGCGCGGCGGCCCCCACGGTCGTCGTGGCCGACCCGGACGAGCCGATCGCCGTCGTCGGCATGGCCTGCCGCCTGCCCGGAGGCGTCAACAGCCCCGAGGAGCTGTGGCGCTTGGTGGTCGAGGGCCATGACGCGATCTCCGGGTTCCCCGCCGACCGCGGCTGGGACGTGGACGACCTCTTCGACACCGACCCCGAGAACATCGGCACCTCGTACGTCGACCAGGGCGGCTTCCTGCACGAGGCGGGCCTGTTCGACGCCGGCTTCTTCGGTATCTCGCCGCGTGAGGCGCTGGCGATGGACCCGCAGCAGCGGCTGCTGCTGGAGACCTCCTGGGAGGCGCTGGAGCGGGCGGGCGTGAACCCGTCCGCGCTGAAGGGCTCGGACGTCGGCGTGTTCTCCGGCGTGATGACCCAGGGCTACGGCATCGGCGGCGACATCCCGCCCGAGCTGGGGGGCTTCACGGCCACCGGCTCCGCGGTGAGCGTGGCCTCGGGCCGGGTGTCGTACGTCTTCGGCTTCGAGGGCCCGGCCGTGACCGTGGACACCGCCTGCTCGTCCTCCCTGGTCGCCATGCACCTGGCCGCTCAGGCGCTGCGCAACGGCGAGTGCTCCCTCGCGCTGGCCGGCGGCGCGACCATCATGGCGACCCCCGGCACCTTCGTGGAGTTCTCCCGGCAGCGGGCACTCGCCCCCGACGGCCGCTGCAAGGCCTTCTCCTCCACCGCCGACGGCACCGGCTGGGCCGAGGGCGTCGGCGTGGTCGCCCTGGAACGCCTCTCGGAGGCGCGCCGCAAGGGCCATCGCGTCCTCGCCGTGCTGCGCGGCAGCGCGATCAACCAGGACGGCGCCTCCAACGGCCTCACCGCCCCCAACGGCCCCTCGCAGCAGCGGGTGATCCGCCGCGCGCTGGCGGCGGCCGGGCTGGCCGCGACGGACGTCGACGCCGTCGAGGCCCACGGCACGGGCACGGCGCTCGGCGACCCCATCGAAGCCCAGGCCCTGCTGGCCACCTACGGCCGCGACCGCGAAGAGCCCCTGTGGCTGGGCTCGGTGAAGTCCAACATCGGGCACACCCAGGCCGCCGCCGGCGTCGCCGGTGTGATCAAGATGGTGGAGGCGCTGCGGCACGGCGTCCTGCCCCCGACCCTGCACGTGGCGGAACCCACCCCGCAGGTCGACTGGTCGGCGGGCTCCGTCGAACTCCTCACGGAGGCCCGGGAGTGGCCCGACAGCGGCCGTCCGCGCCGCGTCGGCGTCTCCTCCTTCGGCCTGAGCGGCACCAACGCCCACCTCATCTTCGAGCAGGCACCGGAGGAGCCGGTCGCCACTCCGGAGGCGTACGACGGTGTGGTGCCGCTGGTGGTGTCGGCGGCGTCGCAGGGCTCGCTGTCCGCGCAGGCGGAGCGACTGGCGGCGTTCGCCGGGGAAACGGAGGCATCGCCGGCGGAGGTCGCGGGGGCGTTGGCGGCCCGTCGGGCCCTCCTGAACGAGCGGGCCGTGGTCGTCGCCGGGACCCGGGAGGAGGCGGTGGCCGGGCTGGGCGCGCTGGCCAAGGGCGAGAACAGCCCTGCGGTGGTGCTCGGTTCGGCGGGGGCGTCTGGGCGGACGGTGTTGGTGTTCCCGGGGCAGGGTTCGCAGTGGCTGGGGATGGGGCGGGAGCTGCTGGAGTCCTCCCCGGTGTTCGCGGAGCGGATCGCGGAGTGCGCCCGGGCTCTGGAGCCTTGGGTGGAGTGGGACTTGGCGGCTGTCCTTCGGGGTGATGTCGATCTGCTGGCGCGGGTGGACGTGGTGCAGCCGGCGAGCTTCGCGGTGATGGTGGGTCTGGCCGCGGTGTGGGCTTCTGTTGGGGTTGTGCCGGATGCGGTGGTCGGGCACTCGCAGGGTGAGATCGCCGCCGCCTGCGTGGCCGGTGCGTTGTCGCTGGAGGATGCGGCGCGGATCGTGGCCGTGCGCAGTCAGGTGATCGCCGGGGAGCTGGCGGGCCGGGGCGGTATGGCCTCCGTGGCGTTGTCCGAGACGGAAGCGGGCGAGCGCATCACCGCGTGGGACGGGCGGGTCGAGGTGGCCGCCGTCAACGGTCCCTCTTCGGTGGTGATCGCCGGTGACGCCGGGGCACTGGACGAGGCGCTGGCCGCGCTGGAGGCCGACGGGGTGCGGGTGCGCCGGGTGGCGGTGGACTACGCCTCCCACACCCGCCATGTCGAGGCGATCGAGGACGCGCTGGCCGAGGCGTTCGCCGGCATCCGCAGCCAGGCGCCCGTGGTGCCGTTCTTCTCGACGGTGACCGGTGAGTGGGTGCGCGAGGCGGGTGTCCTGGATGGCGGTTACTGGTATCGCAACCTGCGCAGCCGGGTCCGTTTCGGCCCTGCGATCTCCGCGCTCCTCGCCGAGGGCCACTCGGTGTTCATCGAGTCCAGTGCTCACCCGGTCCTCGTCCAGCCCGTGAACGAGATCGTGGACGAGACGGGGACGGAGGCCGTCGTCACCGGTTCCCTGCGCCGCGAAGAAGGCGGCCTGCGGCGCCTGTTGACGTCGATGGCCGAGGTCTTCGTCAGGGGCGTGGAGCTGGACTGGACGGGCGTCCTGCCGGTCGGCGCCGATACCGTACAGGTGGACCTGCCGACGTACGCCTTCGACCACCGCCACTACTGGCTCAAGCCCGCCCCCGCGGCGGACGCCGTCGCCCTCGGGCAGGCCGGTGCCGACCACCCCCTGCTCGGCGCTGTGGTCGAAGTGCCCGATACCGGCGGGGTGTTGTGCACCTCCCGGCTGTCCCTGCGCACGCACCCCTGGCTGGCTGACCACGCGGTCGGCGGGGCGGTGCTCGTCCCCGGCACCGGGCTGGTGGAGCTGGCCGTGCGGGCCGGTGACGAAGTGGGCTGCGGTGTCCTCGACGAACTGGTCATCGAGGCGCCGCTGGTGCTGCCGGAGCAGGGCGGGGTGCGCCTCCAGGTCGCCGTCGGCGGCCCGGCGGAGACGGGCTCCCGGACGGTCGCCGTGTACTCGGCGCCCGAGGACGCCCGCGGAGACGTCGGTGCCGACGCCTGGACCCGGCACGCCGCCGGCACCCTGACCGCGCCGGCGCCTGCCGACCCGGCCCCGCCGGCCGCCGACCTCGCCGTGTGGCCGCCCACCGGCGCCCGGCAGGTGGACGTCTCCGGTGGCTACGAGCTGCTCGCCGCTGCCGGATACGGCTACGGGCCGGTCTTCCAGGGCGTACGAGCCCTGTGGCGGCGCGGTGACGATCTCTTCGCCGAGGTCGCGCTGCCCGAGGACCAGCGGGCCGGCGCCGCACGGTTCGGCATCCACCCGGCCCTCCTCGACGCCGCGCTGCACCCCGCGATGCTGGATGTGGCGCTGGCCGACCCCGAGGGCGAGAACCGCACCGACGACGGCAACGGCGTCCACCTCCCGTTCGGCTGGAACGGGCTGCACCTGCACGCGTCGGGCGCCACCGCGCTGCGCGTGCGCCTGACCCGCTCCGCGCCCGACGCGCTGTCCCTGCAGGCGGCGGACGAGACCGGTGCGCCGGTGCTCACGCTGCGGTCGCTGGTCTCCCGGGCCGTGTCCGCCGACCAGCTCGGCGCGGCGGCCGACGACAGCCGGGACTCCCTGTTCCGCATCGAGTGGACGGAGCTGCCAGGGACCACGGAGCCGGGCACGGACCTGCCGCCCGCCTGGGTGCCGATCACCGAGCCCGCGCACGTGGCCGCGCTGACCGACGGCTCGGGAGTGCCCCCGGTGGTCGTGCTGGAAGCCGGTCGCACCGAGACGGCGGACGACGCGGCGGCGCTGGCGCTGACGGGTCGCGTGCTGGAGATCGTCCAGGCGTGGCTGGCCAGCCCGAGCCTGGAGGCGGCCCAGCTGGTCGTCGTCACCCGGGGCGCGATGCCTGCCGCCGGCGAGCAGACGGTGACCGATCCGGCCGCCGCGGCCGTCTGGGGTCTGGTTCGGGTGGCCCAGGCGGAGAATCCGGACCGGATCGTCCTGCTCGACACGGATACGCCTGCCGGCATGGACGTCGAGTCGCTGCTTGCGGCTGTACTGGCCGTCGGTGAACCGCAGATCGCGGTGCGGGGCAGTCGCTTGTTCG
>NZ_JBIVJQ010000025.1:0-5076 GCF_044750305.1 Streptomyces sp. NPDC088810 | reverse complement strand
CCGCGGGCAGGTACACCGCCCGCGCATCCCCCTCCGGATCCGCCGCCATCGCCTCCAGCACCGCACGGAACATCCCCGCCAGCCGCTCGGCGTGCGGCTTGGAGATGACGTCGGCGCGGGTGTTGACGTACAGGCGGTCGCCGCGGTTGAAGACGGTCAGGTCGAACTCGTTGGCCGCGCTGGTCATGCGCGTGCCGGCGGCGACCTTGCCGGTGTCGACCTGGTGGAAGTCGATGTAGTTGAAGTAGGCGTTGATCAGCCGGCCGCCGCCCCAGTCGCGCTGCACGGCGGGCATCGGGTAGCGCCGGTGCGGCCACAGCTCGACCTCGCGGTCGAAGACCTGCCCGACCAGCTCCCGCCAGGTGCGGGCGCTGCGGTCGACGGCGAACGGGAGCGTGTTGAGGTACATGCCGAGCACGCGTTCGGCACCCGCCGCCTCGGGCCGGGTGTCGCACACCAGGCCGGCGTGGTAGGCCGGTTCGTCGGTGAGCTGGCCCATCACCTTCATGAACGCGGCGACCAGCACGCTCTTGTAGGAGACGCCGGCCGTGGCGGCCAGCTCCCGCAGCCGGTCGCCGAGGTCGTCGAAGGGGACCTCCTCGTAGACCGGCTCGGCGGTGGTGCCGGCCCAGTCGCGGGGCAGGGCCACCGGCGCGTGCCCGGTGGTGACGCGCTGCCAGTAGGCGCGGTCGTCCGCCGAGTCCAGTGCGGCCAGTTCGGCGGCGACCGCGTCGGCGAAGCGCACCTCGGGCACCGCGTACGGTTCCGGTTCGCCGCCGTCCCGGAACGCCCGGTAGCAGTCGAGCAGCTCCACCAGCAGCTGGTGGTAGCTCCAGCCCTCGGTGATCGCGTGCGACTGGGTGAACGTGACCCACCAGGCCTCGTCGCTCTCCTCGTGCGCGAGGATCCGCATCAGCGGGGCCCGGTCGATCTCGAACGTGGCGGCGCGCTGCCGGGCCTGGAGCTCGAAGCGGGCCGCGGTCAGCTGCTCCTCGGTCAGCCCGCGCACGCTGTGCACGGCGACCGGGATCTCGACGGAGGCGTGCACCAGTTGCAGCGGGACCGAGTAGCCCGTGAGGTGGAAGGAGGTGCGCAGCATCTCGTGCCGTGCCGCGAGCACCCGGGCGGCGGCGCGCAGGGCCCGCGGGTCCAGCGGCCGGTCGTCGGCGACCCGGAACGTGTTGACGATGTGGTACGGGTTCCGGTTGCCGCCGGTGGTCTCGATCAGCATGCCGAGCTGGGTGCGGCCCACCGGGTAGGCGTCCGTCACGTCCTTCGGCAGCCGGGCGCGGTCCTCGGCGGAGATCAGCGCGAACGGGGCCACGAACGCCCGCTCCGCCGCGGTGAGCGTCTCCCGGCCGGCGACCAGCTCGAGAAGCCGTTCCACGGTGCGGGCCTCGAAGACGTCGCGCACCGCCAGGTCGACGCCCTGGGCGCGCAGCGCGCCGACGAGCGCGACGGCCCGGATGGAGTCGCCGCCCAGGTCGAAGAACCCGTCGCGGACACCGACCCGGGCCACGCCCAGGGCCTGCGCCCAGGCCTCGGCCATCCGCTGTTCCTCGGCGTCGCGCGGTGCCAGGTAGGCGCCGCGGGCGAAGGCGGTGTCGTCGGGCGCGGGCAGCGCCCGCCGGTCGAGCTTGCCGTTGGGCGTCAGCGGGATGGCGTCCAGCGTGACGTAGGCCGCGGGCAGCATGTACTCCGGGAGCGTGCGGGCGAGCCGGTCGCGCAGTTCCTCGGGGGCGGGCCGTTCGGTGCCGCGGGTGGTGAGGTAGGCGACGAGCCGCTCCTCGTGGACGACCACGACGGCCTGCCGGACCGCGGGGTGGGCGCCCAGCGCGGCCTCGATCTCGCCCAGCTCGATCCGGTGTCCGCGGACCTTGACCTGGTCGTCCAGGCGCCCCAGGAAGTCCAGGCTGCCGTCGGCCCGCCAGGCGGCCAGGTCGCCGGTGCGGTACAGCCGGGCGCCGGCGGGCCCGTACGGGTCGGGCACGAAGCGTTCCGCGGTGAGCCCGGGCCGGCCCAGGTAGCCGCGGCCGACGCCGGCGCCGCCGACGTACAGCTCGCCGGGTACGCCCACGGGCAGCGGGCGCAGCCACTCGTCGAGCACGTACAGCCGGGTGTTGCGCACCGGCCGGCCGATCGGGACCCGGGCGCCGAGGGCAGCGGTGTCGGACAGCACGGCGTGGGTGACGTCGTCGGAGCACTCGGTGGGGCCGTAGGCGTTGACCAGCGGGATGCCGGGGTGGCGGGCGAGCCAGCGGTCGCACAGCTCGGCGGGGAGCGCCTCGCCGGTGACCACCAGCCTGCGCAGCCGCGGCAGCGCGGGCGCCGCGGCCCCCGCGTCCCAGTAGTCCAGCGCGGTCCGCAGCAGCGACGGCACGACCTCCAGGACGGTGACGTCCTCGGCGGCGACCCGGGCGAACAGCTCCTTCGGGTCGAGCGCCGTGGTCCCGTCGACCGTGCGCACGCTGCCGCCGACGACCAGCGGGGCGAGCATCTGCCACACGGAGATGTCGAAGGCCGGGGAGGCGTTCTGCACGACGCTGTCGCCGGCGTCCAGCTCCAGGTCCTCGACCTTCGCCAGCAGGTGGTTGCCCATGCCGTCGCGGCGCACCATGGCCCCCTTGGGGCGGCCGGTGGAGCCGGAGGTGTAGATGACGTAGGCCAGGTCGTCCTGCCCGGCGAGCGGCTCGGGGTCGGTGGCCGGGCGGGTGCTCCAGGCGTCCGGGGCGTCGACCAGGACACGGGTCACGCCCTCCGCCTCGGGCACCGCGGCGGCCGTGGCCCCGGCGGTGAGCAGGAAGCGGGAACCGGCGTCCTCCACCATGAACCGCAGGCGGTCGGCGGGCGCGTCCGGGTCGAGCGGCAGATAGGCACCGCCGGCCTTGAGCACCGCCAGCACGGCGAGGACCAGCTCGGGCGAACGCTCCAGGCAGACGGCGACCAGGGTCTCCGGTCCCACCCCGAGTCCGCGCAGATGGTGGGCGAGCCGGTTGGCGCGGCCGTTCAGCTCCCCGTAGGTCACCACCCGGTCGTCGGCGGTGACGGCCACGGCGTCCGGGGTGCGCGCGGCACGGCGCTGGAACTCCTCCGGCACCCGCAGGTCGACCGGGGTGCGGGCGGTGTCGGTCAGGGTCTCCAGCAGCAGCCGGCGCTCGCCGTCCGGCAGGCAGTCGGCACGGGCGTCGCCGTCGACGTCCGCGACCATCGCCTCCAGCACCGCGCGGTACATCGCGCGCAGCCGCTCAGCGTCGGCCCGGCCGAGGACGGCGGTCCGGGTGGACAGGCTCAGCCGGTCGGGCCGGCAGTGCACGGTGACGTCGAACTCCGTGCGGTTGGTGCCGAGCCGGGCGTCGGCGCGGGTCTCGTCGCCGTCCTCCCCGTCCAGGCGCGGCAGGTCGACGTAGTTGAACGCGACGCTCACCAGCCGACCGCCGCGCCAGGCCCGCTGCAGGGCGGGGAACGGGTAGCGCCGGTGCGGCCACAGCTCGACCTCCCGGTCGAAGACCCGGGTGATCAGCTCCCGCCAGGTGCGGGCGGTGCGGTCCACCGGGAACGGCACGGTGTTGAGGTGCATGCCGTACACCCGGTCGGCGCCGAGCATCTCGGGACGGGCGTCGACGACCAGGCCCACGTGGAAGGCCGGGGACTCGGTGAGCCGGCTCATCACCTTGGTGTGGGCGGCCAGCAGCACGCTCTTGACGGAGGTCCGCAGCCGGGTGGCCACCTCGCGCAGGCCGGGTTCCAGGTCGGCGAGGGGCAGCACGAGGTCGTAGCCGTCGCCGGGTTCCGCGGCGCGCTCCCAGCCGTCGGGCAGGGTGAGCGGCGGGTGGCTGTCGACGATGTCCTGCCAGTAGGCCGCGTCCTCGGCGGAGGCGAGGGAGTCCAGCTCGGCCGCGATGTAGTCGGCGTAGCGGACGTCCGGTGCCTGGTGCGGCGCGGGTTCCCGGCCGTCGCGCAGCGCGTCGTAGCAGCCGATGAGTTCGGACAGCAGCCAGTTGTGGCTCCAGCCCTCGGTGATGGCGTGCGGCCGGGACAGCGACAGCCACCAGCCGTCGGCGGTGACGTAGGCGGTCACCCGCAGCAGCGGGGCACGCCCGAGGTCGATCTCCGCGTTCCGCTCGGCCAGCAGCAGCCGCATCAGCTCGTCGTCCGGCTCGTCCCCGGCCGCACCGGGCACGTGGTGGACGGTGACCGGGACCTCGGTCTCGGCGTGCACCAGCTGCATCGGCACCGAGAAGGAGTGCAGGTCGAACGAGGTCCGCAGCAGCTCGTGCCGGGCGACGACGGTCCGCGCGGCCCGGCGCAGGGCCTCCTCGGAGAACGGGTGGGGGTCGCGCACCCGGTAGGCGACGAAGCTGCGGTAGGCGTCGCCGCCGTCGAGCAGCTCGACCACCATGCCGGTCTGCACCTGGGACATGGGGTAGGCGTCGCTCAGGCCGTCCGGCAGCGCGGCCCGGTCCTCGGCCGACAGCAGCGCGAACGGCTCGACCGGACCCCGGGTCGCGGTCAGGTCGCCGCGCTCGGCCAGCAGGTGGGCGAGGTCGCCGACGGTACGCCGGGCGAAGACGTCCGTGACGGAGACGTCCAGGTTCTCGGCGCGCAGGGCGCCGACGAGGGAGACCGCGCGGATCGAGTCGCCGCCCAGGTCGAAGAACCCGTCGTGCACACCGACCCGGTCCACGCCGAGCACGTCCCGCCACACGGCGGCGATCCGCTCCTCCAGCGGGGTGCGCGGGGCGACATAGCGGGAGGCCGCGTAGGCGGTGCGGTCCGGGGCGGGCAGGGCACGCCGGTCGAGCTTGCCGTTGGGCGTCAGCGGGATCGCGTCCAGCGTGACGAAGGCCGCGGGCACCATGTACGAGGGCATCGACTGCCCGCACAGGGCGACGAGTTCGGCGCCGGACGGCGCCTCGTCCGCAGCCGGGACGAGGTAGGCGACGAGCTGCTCGTCCCGGACCACGGCGACGGCCTCACGGACACCGGGGTGCTCGGCCAGTACGGATTCGATCTCGCCGAGTTCGATCCGGTAGCCGCGGATCTTGACCTGGTCGTCGGCCCGGCCCAGGAACTCCA
>NZ_JBIVJQ010000024.1:0-10185 GCF_044750305.1 Streptomyces sp. NPDC088810 | reverse complement strand
ATGCCGGCCCGCTCCAGCGCCTCCCAGGAGGTTTCCAGCAGCAGCCGCTGCTGCGGGTCCATCGCCAGCGCCTCGCGCGGGGAGATGCCGAAGAAGCCGGCGTCGAACAGCGCGGCGTCGTAGAGGAAGCCGCCCTGGCTCACGTACGAGGTGCCGGCCTGGTCCGGGTCGTCGCTGAAGAAGCCGCTCAGGTCCCAGCCGCGGTCGTCGGGGAAGCCGGACATCGCGTCCCGGCCCTCGAACACCAACCGCCAGAGTTCGTCGGGGCTGTCGACGCCGCCGGGCAGGCGGCAGGCCATGCCGACGATCGCGATCGGCTCGTCCGGGTCGGCGGGCCTGAGCGTCGTGACCGGTGCCGGGGCGGTCGCCGTCGTCTCGCCCAGCTCGCCGTGCAGGTGACGGGCGAGGGACAGGGGGTTCGGGTGGTCGAAGACGACGGTGGCGGCCAGTTTGAGGCCGGTGGCCTCGCGCAGCCGATTGCGCAGCTCGACCGAGGTCAGCGAGTCGAACCCGGAGTCGCGGAAGGCGGTCTCCGGCTTGATGCCCTCGGGTCCGGCGTGGCCGAGCACGGTCGCCGCGTGCGTCCGGACCAGGTCCAGCAGCAGTTCCTCCTGCTCGGCCGTGCCCAGTCCGGCCAGCCGGTCCGCCAGGCCGCCGCCGCTGTCGCCGGCCGCGGCCCGCACGGTCTGCCGGCCGGTGCGCACCAGGCCGCGCAGCAGGGTGGGGACGGCCCGGCCGGCGCCGGCGTCGGTGCGCAGCTGCCGCAGGTCCAGCTTGGCCGGGACGAGCAGGGCCTCACCGGTGCGCAGGGCCGCGTCGAAGAGGTCCATGCCCTCGTCGGGGGACATGGGCAGGACACCGCCGCGCCGGTTCATCCGGCTACGGGTGAGGTCGTCCATGCCGGCCGCCATACCCCCGGTGGCCTGGTCCCACAGACCCCAGGCGAGCGAGGTGGCGGGCAGGCCCGCGGCCCGGCGCTGCTGGGCGACGGCGTCCAGGAAGGCGTTGGCCGCTGCGTAGCTGCCGGTGCCCGCGCCGAGGAAGACGGAGGAAACGGACGAGAAGACGACGAACACGGCCAGCTCGGGGGCGAGTTCGCGGGTCAGTTCGTCCAGGTGACGTACGGCCGTCACCTTCGGCGCGAACACCCGCGCCACCTGCTCGGGCTGGATGGTCCCGATCACTCCGGCGTCGGCGACGCCCGCCGTGTGCACGACCCCGGTCAGCGGACGACCGCCCCGGCGGGCCTCGGTCAGCAGGGCGGCGACCGCGTCGCGGTCCGTGACATCGCAGGAGGCCACAGTGACCTCGGCGGCGCCGAGTTCGGTGAGCTCGGCGACCAGTTCGGCGGCGCCGTCGGCGGCTTGGCCGCGGCGGCTGGCCAGCAGGAGGTGGCGGATGCCGTGCCGGGTGACCAGGTGCCGGGCCAGCAGTCCGCCGAGCGAGCCGGTACCGCCGGTGATGAGGACCGTGCCGTCCGGGTCCAGCGTCACGGGTGCCTTTGCTTCCGCTGCCGCCTGCTGGCGGCCCCCGGCAGTGGCGCGGGCGAGCCGGGGGATGAGCAAGGTCTGGCCACGCAGCGCCAGTTCGGGCTCCGTGTCGGCCGCCACGCGCGCCAGGACGTCGGCGGTGCTCTCGAACAGGACGCCCGGGTCGAGCGCGGGATCGAGGTCGAGGAGCACGATCCGGTCCGGGTTCTCGGACTGCGCGGCTCGTATCAGGCCCCACACGGCGCCGCCCGCCGTGTCGGTCACCGCGCCGTCGGCGCCGGCCGGTACCGCGCCCCGGGTGGCGACGACCAGCCGGGTCGGCTCCAGGGCGGGGGCGGCCAGCCAGGCCTGCACGGCCGCCAGCACCCGGTTCGTCAAGGCCGACGCCGGGTCGTCCGCGTCCTGGTCGTGGGCCGCTACGGCCTCCAGCACGACGAGCGCGGGCAGGTCCCCCGCCGTGGCCGAGCCCTCCGCCAGGGCGGTGACGTCGGCGGCGGAGCGCACCCCGGCCCAGGCCGGCGGCTCGCCCGCCGGCGCGTCGGCTCCGGGCAGCGCGGTCCACTCGACACGGAACAGCGAGTCGTCGCTCGCCGTACTCGAGGCCCTCTCCAACTGCTCGGCGGACAACGGCCGCAGCTCCGCCGACTCCGCCCGCAGCACCAGCCCGCCGGCCGGGTCGACCGCCTCCAGCGCCAGCGCGTCCCGGCCCTGCGGCGTGATCCGTACCCGCAGCGCCGTGGCGCCGACGGCGTGCAGCGCGAGTCCGTGCCAGGTCAGGTACTGCCACACCCGGGAGCCGCCGTCGGCCGCGGCAGCGTCCAGCAGCGCCGGGTGCAGGGCCGCGTCCAGCAGCGCCGGATGCACCCCGAACCGCCCGGCCTCCTCGCGCTCGTCCTCCGGTACGGCGACCTCGGCGAGGATCTCCTCACCGAGCCGCCAGAGTCCGCGTACGGCCCGGAAGAGGGGCCCGTGCTCGTAACCGCGCCGGGCCAGGCCGCCGTACAGGGCCTCCACGTCGACGCGCTGGGCACCGGCCGGCGGCCAGGCACCGAAGTCGGCCAGCGGGCTCTCCCCCGGCTTGGGCGTCGCCGTCAGCACACCGGTGGCGTGCCGCACCCAGGCCTCCGCCCCGCTCACCTCCGCGGCGTCCTCACGCGTCGAGTACACGGTGACCGTACGGCAGCCGCTCTCGTCGACGCCGCCGACCGCGACCTGGACGCGCACCCCGCCCTGCTCGGGCAGCACCAGCGGCACGCCGACCGCGAGTTCTTCCACGGTTCCGCACCCGACCTCGTCACCGGCCCGCACCGCCAGCTCGACCAGGGCCGCTGCGGGGACGAGGACCACTCCGCCGACCGTGTGATCCGCCAGCCAGGGGTGCGTGCGCAAGGACAGCCGGGAGGTGCACAACACTCCGCCCGTCTCGGGCACTTCCACGACCGCACCGATCAACGGATGGTCCGTGGGCGCCTGTCCGAGCGCGGTGGCGTCACTCGCTCCGTTCAGCCGGAGCCAGTAGTGGCGGTGGTCGAAGGCGTACGTCGGCAGGTCCACGTGGGTGTCACCGGCGCCCTCGGGCAGCACACCGGACCAGTCGACGGCGACGCCCTTGACGAAGACCTCCGCGATCGACGTCCACAGCCGCTGCAGACCGCCCTCGTCGCGGCGCAGGGAACCGGTGACGACGGCCTCCGTCCCCGTCTCGTCCACGATCTCGTTCACGGGCTGGACGAGGACCGGGTGAGCACTGGACTCGATGAACACCGAGTGGCCCTCGGCGAGGAGCGCGGAGATCGCAGGGCCGAAACGGACCCGGCTGCGCAGGTTGCGATACCAGTAACCGCCATCCAGGACACCCGCCTCGCGCACCCACTCACCGGTCACCGTCGAGAAGAACGGCACCACGGGCGCCTGGCTGCGAATGCCGGCGAACGCCTCGGCCAGCGCGTCCTCGATCGCCTCGACATGGCGGGTGTGGGAGGCGTAGTCCACCGCCACCCGGCGCACCCGCACCCCGTCGGCCTCCAGCGCGGCCAGCGCCTCGTCCAGTGCCCCGGCGTCACCGGCGATCACCACCGAAGAGGGACCGTTGACGGCGGCCACCTCGACCCGCCCGTCCCACGCGGTGATGCGCTCGCCCGCTTCCGTCTCGGACAACGCCACGGAGGCCATACCGCCCCGGCCCGCCAACTGCCCAGCGATCACCTGACTGCGCACGGCCACGATCCTGGCCGCGTCCTGCAGCGACAGCGCACCGGCCACGCAGGCGGCGGCGATCTCACCCTGCGAGTGCCCGACCACCGCATCCGGCACGACCCCGACGGAGGCCCATACGGCGGCCAGACCCACCATCACCGCGAAGCTCGCCGGCTGCACCACGTCGACCCGCGCCAGCAGATCGACATCACCTCGAAGGACAGCCGCCAAGTCCCAGTCCACCCAAGGCTCCAGAGCCCGTGCGCACTCCGCGATCCGCTCCGCGAACACCGGGGAGGACTCCAGCAGCTCCCGCCCCATCCCCAGCCACTGCGAACCCTGCCCAGGGAACACCAACACCGTCCGCCCAGACGCCCCCGCCGACCCGAGCACCACCGCGGGGCTGTTCTCGCCCTTGGCCAGCGCGCCCAGCCCGGCCACCGCCTCCTCCCGGGTCCCGGCGACGACCACGGCACGTTCGTTCAGGAGGGACCGCTGGTTGACGAGGGCGCTCGCGAGGTGGGCGAGTGGTGTGCCGGTGTCGCCGGTGAAGGCGGCCAGGCGGCCGGCCTGACCGGCCAGCGCTGCTTCGGAGGCCGCCGACACCACCAGCGGTACCGCGCCGGCGCCCGGGGCCACCGGCTCCACGGCCGGTTCCTCCGGGGGTTCTTCCAGGATCAGGTGGGCGTTGGTGCCGCTGACGCCGAAGGAGGAGACGCCGGCCCGGCGGGGGCGGCCGGTCCGGGGCCACTCCTGTTCCTCGGTGAGCAGCTGGATCGCCCCGGCCGACCAGTCGACCTGGGTGGACGGGGTGTCGACGTGCAGGGTGGCGGGCAGGACGCCGTGCCGCATCGCCTGAACCATCTTGATGACGCCGGCGACCCCGGCAGCGGCCTGGGTGTGTCCGATGTTGGACTTCAACGAGCCCAGCCAGAGCGGTCGTTCGCGGCCCTGGCCGTAGGTGGCGAGGAGGGCCTGCGCCTCGATCGGGTCGCCGAGGACCGTGCCCGTGCCGTGGCCCTCGACCACGTCCACGTCCGCCGGGGTCAGGCCCGCCTCGGCCAGCGCCTTGCGGATGACGCGCTGCTGCGAGGGGCCGTTCGGGGCGGTGAGGCCGTTGGATGCGCCGTCCTGGTTGACGGCGGAGGCGCGGACGACGGCCAGCACCCGGTGGCCGTTGCGGCGGGCGTCGGACAGTCGCTCCAGGACGACGACACCGGCGCCCTCGGCCCAGCCGGTGCCGTCGGCCGCTTCGGCGTACGACTTGCAGCGCCCGTCGGCGGCCAGCGCCCGCTGCCGCGAGAACTGCATGAACATACCGGGCCCGGCCATGACGGTGGCGCCGCCGGCCAGGGCCATCGAGCACTCCCCGCGCCGCAGGGCCTGCGCGGCCAGGTGCATGGCGACCAGCGAGGAGGAGCAGGCGGTGTCGACGGTCACGGCGGGGCCTTCGAGGCCGAAGACGTAGGAGATGCGGCCCGAGGCGACGCTTCCGGTGGTGCCGGTGCCGGTGAAGCCCTCCAGCTCCGGTGGGACCGGGCCGCCGGTCGCGTAGCCCTCGTTGATGACGCCCACGAAGACGCCCGTGTCCGAGCCCTTGAGCGTCACCGCGTCGATACCGGCCCGCTCCAGCGCCTCCCAGGACATTTCCAGGAGGAGCCGCTGCTGCGGGTCCATCGCCACCGCCTCGCGCGGGGAGATCCCGAACAGACCTGCGTCGAACAGGGCCGCCTCGTGCAGGAAGCCGCCCTGGTCGACGTAGGACTTGCCCGTCTTGTCGGGGTCGGCGTCGAACAGCGCCTCCAGGTCCCAGCCCCGGTCGGTCGGGAACTCCGAGACGCCGTCGCCGCGTTCGCGGACGAGCCGCCACAGGTCGTCGGGGCCGGTCACCCCGCCGGGCAGCCGGCACGCCATGCCCACGATCGCGATCGGCTCCGCCTTCTCGGCCTCAAGTTCACGGACGCGTTGCTGGGAGCGGCGCGCGTCGGCGAGAACGCGCTTGAGGTAGTCGCGAAGCTTGCTTTCATCCGCCATTGCGGGTCAGCTCCTAGTGGGGCTAAGGGCGTCAGGTGGGCTGCGGGGCGGGCGTGGACATGGTGTGCGGGTGGGCGGCCGGGACCCGGCCGGAGCCGGTGTCCGGTATCCGGCGGCTAGTGGCCGAATTCGGTGTCGATGAGTTCGAACAGTTCGTCGTCGGAAGCCGACTCGAAGTCCAGGTCCTCCTCGGCGTCCGGCTCGGTGACGTTCGTGGTGGACCAGGTGGTCAGCAGGCCCTGGAGCCGGGTGGCGACCTGGGCGCGGGTGGTGTCGTCGGGCGCGGTGTCGGCCAACAGCGCCTCGAGTTTGCTGAGTTCGTCGAGCAAGGGGTGTGTGGCCGGAGCGGCCTGGTCGCCCGGGGCCAGTCGGTCGTGCAGGTAGCGGGCGAGGGCGAGCGGGGTCGGGTAGTCGAAGACGGCGGTGGCGGGCAGGTTGAGGCCGGTGGCCTCGCGCAGCCGGTTGCGCAGTTCGACGGAGGTGAGGGAGTCGAACCCGGCGTCCTTGAAGGCTGTTTCGGCCCTGACCTGGTCCGCCCCGGTGTGGCCGAGGACGGTCGCCGCCTGGCCCTGCACCAGCTCCAGCAGCAGCGCCTCCTGCTCGGCCGGGGACAGCGTGGCCAGCCTGCGGGCGAGTCCGCCGGAGTCCCCGGCGCCGGCCCGGGCGGCCTTCCGGCCGGTCCGCACCAGGCCGCGGAGCAGCGGCGCGACCCCGGCTCCCAGCGCGGCGTCGGCGCGCAGCGCCCGCAGGTCCAGTTTCACGGGCAGCACCAGCGCCTCGCCGGCGGGCAGTGCCGCGTCGAGCAGCTCCATCCCGTCCGCGGGCGTGAGCGGTACGACACCGCCGCGCCGGCCGGTCCGGTTCCGTACGGCCTCACCGGCGGCCGTGTCCTGGCCGCCGGCCGGCTCCCACGGGCCCCAGGCCAGCGAGACGGCGGGCAGACCGGCCGCCCGGCGGCGGTGGGCCACCGCGTCGAGATAGGCGTTGGCCGCCGCGTAGCCGCCGGTACCCGCGCCCAGGAAGACGGAGGAGGCGGAGGACAGCAGGACGAAGGCGGCGAGTTCGGGGGCGAGTTCACGGGTCAGCTCGTCCAGGTGCCGGACGGCCGTGACCTTCGGGGCGAAGACCCGGGCCAGCCGGTCCCGGTCCATCTCGCCGATGACCCCGGCGTCGAAGACGCGTGCCGCGTGCACGACAGCGGTCAGCGGATGCGCTTGCGGTACGGCGGCGAGGAGCGCGGCGAGCGCATCGCGGTCGGTGACGTCGCACGCCACCACCGACACGTCGGCTCCTCGCTCCCCGAGTTCGGCGACGAGCCGGTCCGCGCCCTCGGCCGCCTTCCCGCGGCGGCCGGCCAGCACGAGGTGGCGTACGCCGTGCCGCTCGACCAGGTGCCGGGCGACCTCGGCGCCGAGCGTCCCGGTACCGCCGGTGATCAGGACCGTGCCCTCCGGGTCCAGCGCCGGCGCCCCGGAGCCGCCGGCCGGGACCAGCCGGGCCAGGCGTGGCACGTACAGCGCCGTGCCCCGGACGGCCACCTGCGGCTCACCGCTCGCCAGCACGGGACCGAGGTCGGCCTCACCCGTCTCCGTGTCGACGAGGACGATCCGGTCGGGGTTCTCCGCCTGCGCGGCACGCACCAGGCCCCAGACGGCCGCGCCGGCCGGGTCGGTGACCGCCGCATCGCCGCCGGCGGGCACCGCACCCCGGGTGACCACGACCAGCCGGCCGTCCTCGGTGCCCTCGTCGGCCAGCCAGGCCTGCACGGCCTCCAGCACCCGGCTCGCCAATGCCACGGGCGTGTCGTCGGCTCCGGCCCGGGCCTCGACCACCGTCGCCTCCGGCACCTCACCGGCGCCGGCCACGGGCGGCAGCTCGCTCCACTCCACCCGGAACAGCCCGTCGTCCGCGCCGGTGCCGGCCGCCGTCGACAGCTGCTCGGCCGAGAGGGGCCGTAGCGTGACGGCCTCCGCCGTGACGACCGTGCCACCGGCCTCGTCGGCGGCCTCGACCGCCAGGGCGCCGGCGGCGGACCGCGCCAGGCGCACGCGCAGCACCGTGGCACCCTCCGCGTGCAGCGCCAGCCGGCTCCACTCCAGCGGCTGCCAGGGCTGAGCGTCATCGGCGGCCGAGGCATCCAGCAGCGCCGGATGCAGGGCGGCTTCCAGCAGGGCGGGGTGGATGCCGAACCGGGCCGCCGCGTCCCGCTGCCCGTCCGGCAGTGCGACTTCGGCGAACAGCTCGTCGCCGCGCCGCCACACCGCCCGCAGCCCCTGGAACACCGGCCCGTACTCGTAGCCGTGTCGCAGCAGCCGTTCCTCGACACCGGTCAGGTCCTCCGCCCGCGCGCCGGGCGGGGGCCAGGCGGCGAAGTCGAAGGCGCCGGCCGCAGGGACCGTACCGGTGAGGGTGCCGGTGGCATGCCGGGTCCACGCGTCGGTGCCGAGCTCACCGACGGCGTCCTCGCGTGCGGAGTGAACGGCCACCGTACGGCGGCCCTCCGCGTCCGGAGCCTCGACCGTGACCTGCACCCGCACACCGCCCTGCTCGGGCACCACCAGCGGTGCCTCGATCACCAACCCCTCCACGACCCCGCAGCCGACCTCGTCACCGGCCCGCACGGCCAGCTCCACCAGCCCGGCGCCGGGCACGAGGACCACTCCCCCGACGGCGTGATCGGCCAGCCAGGAGTGCGTGCGCAGGGACAGCCGGGAGGTGAACACCAGCCCGTCCGACTGAGGCAACTGCACCACCGCGCCGAGCAGCGGGTGATCCGCCGTGCTCTGCCCGAGGGCGACGGCGTCGGTGGCGGGGGCCATCTGCAGCCAGTAGTGGCGGTGGTCGAAAGCGTACGTCGGCAGGTCCACATGCACTTCGGTGGCGCCCTCGGGGAGGATCGCCGCCCAGTTCACCTTGGTGCCGCGGACGAAGAGGTGGGCCACGGCCGACAGGAGGGTCTGGGTCTCGCCGCGCTCGTCACGCAGCGCGGGCACGCTCACCGCATCCGCCGACTCCGTGATCGCGCCGGTCAGCGCGCCGCCGGGGCCCAGCTCCAGGAACACCGAGCCACCGGAAGCGGCGATTCCCTCGGCGAACCGGACCGGACGGCGGACGTGGTCGACCCAGTACGCCGGGTCCGTCAACCGGCCCGGCTCCGCGAGCCGACCGGTCACGTTCGACACCACCGGGATCAACGGCTCGTTCCACGTCAGCCCGGACAGAGCCTCCGCGAACTCCGCCAGCATCGGCTCCATCAGCGCCGAGTGGAAAGCGTGCGAGACCGTGAGCCGCTTGACCCGGCGACCCTGCTCGCGCAGCTCCTCAGCAACGGCGAGAACCGCCGTTTCATCGCCGGAGAGGACGACCGAACCGGGCGCGTTCACTGCCGCCAAGTCGACGCCGTCGACGAGGTGTTCGGCGACCTCGGCTTCACTGGCGGCCACGGCGACCATCGCACCGCCCGCCGGGAGTGCCTGCATCAACCGGCCGCGTGCAGCCACCAGCGCCGCCGCATCCTCCAGCGACAGCACCCCGGCCACGTGCGCGGCGACGACCTCGCCGATGGAGTGCCCGGCCACCACGTCCGGCCGTACGCCCCAGGACTCCACCAGCCGGAACAGCGCCGACTCCACCGCGAACAACCCGGCCTGCGTGAACACCGTCTGGCCCAGCAAATCCGCGTTGCCGAAGATCACATCCCTGATGGGGAGTTCCGCACCGAGCTGCCCGTCCAAGGCAGCACAAGCGTCATCCAGCGCCCGCGCGAACACCGGATACCGCTCATACAACTCACGGCCCATACCGACACGTTGCGAGCCCTGCCCCGGGAACACGAACACCGTCTTCCCGTCGGCATCCGACCCCGTCACCACGATCGGCGACGACTCACCCGTAGCCAGCGCCTCCAGCCCGGCCACCGCCTCCTCGCGCGACCCGGCGACCACCACGGCCCGTTCCGACAGCACCGCCCGCCGGGACACGAGCGCCCCCGCAACGGCCCCCAGCGGGGCACCGGTATCGGTGAGGAACGCAGCCAGCCGCCCGGCCTGCCCGGCCAGCGCACCCGTGCTCCGCGCCGACACGACCACCGGCACCACGCCGTCGGCCGGGACCACGGGCTCCGCAGCGGGCTCCTCCGATGCCTGCTCCAGGATCAGATGGGCGTTGGTACCGCTCAGCCCGAAGGAGGAGACACCGACCCGTCGGGGATGCCCGGTCTCGGGCCAGTCGCGTGCTTCGGTGAGCAGTTCGACCGCTCCGGACGTCCAGTCGACCTGGGACGACGGCGTGTCCACGTGCAGTGTGGGCGGCAGGATGCCGTGCTGCATGGCTTCCACCATCTTGATCACGCCGGCCACACCGGAGGCGGCCTGGGTGTGCCCGATGTTGGACTTCAACGAGCCGAGCCACAGCGGCTGTTCGCGGTCCTGGCCGTAGGTCGCGAGGAGGGCCTGCGCCTCGATCG
>NZ_JBIVJQ010000023.1:0-15702 GCF_044750305.1 Streptomyces sp. NPDC088810 | reverse complement strand
TGGTACTCGGCGGTCCCCTCCTCCAGCACCGCCAGCCGGTCGAAGAACAGCTTCGACAGCTCCCGCGCGTCCTTCGGCGCCACCTGGGAGGGATCGGCTATCTCCGGAACGTCCACCGTACGTTCAGCGGTCTGCACGGTCGTCGTCACCATCATGCGCCCCTCCCAGTCGATCAGTTCTGCCTGCGCCGGTCCTTTGTCCGGCAAGCCGCGTCTACCCCGGCCACCGGCCGTCACGCCTAGGACTTTTTCAATTTCCGCCCGGCTCTCCGTGACTCCGCACGATTTCCTTCACCTTGGCCACCGCGAAACCCCATCCCTGTTCGACGGTCGGCTTGGCCGGTACGGCGATCTCGTCGGGGTTGGTGAGGACGTCGAGCAGGACCGGGCCCGGGGTGCGGAAGGCGCGTCGTACGGCGCTCTCCACTTCGTCGGGATCCGTCACGCGGATGCCGGTGATGCCCATGGCCTCGGCCACGGCGGCGAAGTCGGGATTGTCGAGGACCGTGCCGAACTCGGGCAGACCGGCCTGCTCCTGTTCGAGTTTCACCATGCCCAGACGGCGGTTGTCGAAGACGACGAGCTTGACGGGCAGGCGATACGTCTTCAGGGTCATCAGGTCGCCCAGGAGCATGCTCAGCCCGCCGTCGCCGCAGAAGGCCACGACCTGGCGCTCGCGGTCGAGGACCTGCGCGCCCAGGGCCTGGGGCATGGCGTTGGCCATCGAGCCGAGGTTGTACGAGCCGATCAGCCGCCGCTCGCCGCGCATCTCGACGAACCGCGAGAGCCACACCGTGGCCATGCCCGTGTCCGAGGTGAAGACGGCGTCGTCGGCGGCGATCCGGTCCACGGCGGCCGCCAGCGCCTCGGGGCGGATGTCGTGCGTGCGGTTGTCCAGCGCGGAGCGGACGCGGCCCACGAGGCCCTTGTCGTGCGACGGGTCGGCGAGCCGGGCCTGACCGGTGCGCCACTGGTCGAACCGTTCGCGCGCCTTCTCCAGGTGCGAGCGGTCGCGCGCGCCGTCCGTCCCGGCGGGCGGGGCGGCGAGGTGGTCCAGGAGGTCGCGTACGGTGGCGCCGGTGTCCCCCACCAGCCCGACGTCGACCGGTACCCGGCGTCCGATGTGGGTGGCCTCGGTGTCGACCTGGATCACCTTGCGGCCCTCGGGATACCAGTCGCGGTAAGGGAAGTCGGTGCCGAGCAGCAGGAGCGTGTCCGCGTCCTGGAGGGCCGACGCGGCGGCGGGATTGCCGATCAGCCCCGTCTGGCCGACCTGGAAGCGGTTGGTGTCGCCCTCGAAGCCGGCCTTGGCCTTCAGCGTGAGCACCATCGGTGCGGCCAGGCGGTCGGCGAGGGCGAGGACGTCCTCGCGGGCGGCGCGGGCACCCTCCCCGACGAGCAGGGTGACGCGCTCCGAGCGGTCGAGGAGTTCCGCGGCGCGACGGACCGCCGACTCCTCCGGCCGGCTCAGCGGAGCGTTCAGGGAGAAGCGGGCCGGCCGGTCTGCGGTCAGTTCCCGCTCGCCCAGGTCGCCCGGCACGGTGAGGACGGCGACACCCCGGCGGCCCAGCGCGTGGCGGACCGCCGTCTCCAGCATCTGCGGCAGCTGGTCGGGCGAGGTGACGGTCGCGCGGAAGACGGCCACGTCGGCGAAGAGGGCGTCGTTGTCGACCTCCTGGAAGTAGTCGCTGCCCAGTTCGGCGAGCGGTACCTGACCGGCGATGGCCAGGACCGGGGCGTGGCTCTTGGCGGCGTCGTACAGCCCGTTGAGGAGGTGGACGGAACCGGGTCCGACCGTGCCCATGCACACGCCGAGGGTTCCGGTCAGCTGCGACTGGGCGCTCGCGGCGAAGGCCGCCGCCTCCTCGTGCCGGCAGCCCACCCACTCCAGGCCCTCGGTGGTGCGGATGGCGTCGGTCAGGGGGTTGAGCGCGTCTCCGACGACGCCGAACACCTGGCGCACGCCGAGTTCGCTCAGCGCGTCCACGACGACGCGGGCAACGGTACGGGCCACTTCAGTCCTCCAGGTCACGCGGTTCACAGGTTCACACGGTTCGCAGGGTTCGCGCGGTTCGTGCCGTTCCCATCGCTCGCACCGCTCACACGGCGAAACGGTCGGGGTCGGCGGCCTTCCAGTCGGCCGCCCAGGAGGCCGGCGGCTCGACGAGCAGCTGCCCCGGCTCGAGCCACTCGTACAGCTCCTCGTAGGAGCGCTCGGTGAAGGGATCCACGCGCTGGCGGAGCATGTGCGGACGCAGCTGAGCGGGATCGGTGACGCCCATGGACGCCATGATCTGCAGCGCGCTGGCCACCGTCGCCTCCTGGAAACGCTGCACGCGCGGCGCCTTGTCACGGACGTCCAGGGCGCGCGCCCGCCGGGGGTCCTGTGTCGTGACCCCGGTGGGGCAGGTGTTCGTATGGCACCGCTGGGCCTGGATGCAGCCGACGGCGAACATCATCGCCCGCGCCGCGTTGCCGTAGTCCGCCCCCTGCACCATGCGTTTGACGAGGTCGGTACCGGTGGCGATCTTGCCGCTCGCCCCGATCCTGACCCGGTCGCGCAGGCCCGTGCCGACGAGGGCGTTGTGCACGGTGAGCAGGCCCTCGGTGAGCGGGGCGCCGACGTGGTCGGCGAACTCAAGGGGCGCCGCACCCGTCCCGCCCTCGCCTCCGTCCACCACGATGAAGTCGGGCGCCGTTCCCTCCTCCAGCATCGCCTTGCACACGGCGAGGAACTGCCGGCGCGAGCCGACGCACAGTTTGAAGCCGGTCGGCTTGCCACCCGCCAGGTCCCGCATCCGCGCGATGAACCGCACCAGTTCACGCGGGGTGTCGAAGACCCGGTGGTACGGCGGCGAGACCACCGTCCGCCCCTCGGGCACGTCCCGTACCCGCGCGATCTCGGCATTGACCTTCGCGCCCGGCAGCACCCCGCCGATCCCCGGCTTGGCCCCCTGCGAGAGTTTCAGGGACACGCACTTGACGTGCTCGTGCGCGGCCTTGTCGGCGAACTCGGCGGGGTCGAAGTCGCCGTCCGGGGTACGGCAGCCGAAGTAGCCGGTGCCGATCTCCCAGATCAGGTCGCCACCCGGCCGGAGATGGTATTCGGACAGGCCGCCCTCGCCGGTGTCCTGGGCGAACCCCCCTGCTTTCGCGCCCGCGTTGAGCGCGAGGACCGCGTTCGCGGACAGCGAGCCGAAGCTCATCGCCGACACGTTCAGCAGCGCCATGTCGTACGGCCTGCTGCAGTCCGGTCCTCCCACCCGCACCCGCGGCGGGGTCTCCGGCACCGGGCAGGGGGCCATCGACGGCACGAGGAACTCGTAGCCGGGCTGGTACACGTCCCGTTCGGTGCCGTAGGGCTGCTCGGCGTCGGTGCCCTTGGCCCGCTCGTAGACGATGGTGCGTACGTCCCTGTCGAAGGGACGGCCGTCGTAGTTGCGCTCGATGAAGTACTGCTGCAGTTCCGGACGGATGCGCTCAAGCAGGAAGCGGGCATGCCCCAGCACGGGATAGTTGCGCAGCACCGAGTGCCGGCGCTGCAGCAGATCCCAGGCACCCAGCAGACCCGCCACGGTGAGCGGCACGGCGGCGAGCCACCACCACGGGGAGATGCCGGCCGCAGCCACGAGCGCCGACGCGCCCGCGGCGAGGGCCAGGACGACGATTGCGATGCGTGTCACCCCACGCTCATTGCCGGGCGGCCGCTTCCCAGTCCTGCGTTTTCCCCAAGAGCGGCCCAAGGCCGACGAACGGCATCCCCGCGCTGGGCACGCCGGGCCTGATGAACCGCCCGGAGCTCCAGGTAGGCACTGAGCACCGACGAACCGCACGCCGTGCTCATCGTTTCACCAGGTCGAGGATGAGCCTGGCGATGTCCTCCGGGGCCTCCTCGGCCATGAAGTGGCCCGCCCCGGTCGTGAAGTGCTGAAGGTCGGCGGCCCACGGCCGCCAGGTCGCGGCGGCGTCGAACCCCAGCTGCCGGCCCCAGTCCTGCTGGACGACCGTCACCGGCATGGTGAGCCGGTTGCCGGCGTCGAGGTCGGCCTGGTCGTGGGCGATGTCGATGGTCGCGGTGGCGCGATAGTCGGCGACGATCGACGCGACGGCGTTCCGGCAGGCGCGAAGGTACTCGTCGCGCACGTCCGCCGGGATGGCGCGGGAGCCGGTGGCCCAGGCGTCGAGGAAGTGGCCGAAGAACGCGTCGGCGCTGCCCGTGATCATCTGCTCGGGCAGCCCGGGCGGCTGGGCCATCAGATAGAGGTGGAAGCCCACCGCCGCACCGACCCCGCGCAGGACGTTCCAGGTGTCCAGGGTGGGAACGATGTCCAGGATGCCCAGGTGGCTGACCCGATGGGGATGGTCGAGGCCGGCCCGGAAGGCGACGTGCGCGCCGCGGTCGTGCCCGACCAGTGCGAACCGGTCGAACCCCAGTGCGTCGGCCAGGCCGACGATGTCCGCGGCCATCGTCCGCTTCGCGTAGGTGTCCTCGGCGACCGCCGCCGGCTTGCTGCTGGCGCCGTAGCCGCGAAGGTCGGGGCAGACCACGGTGTGGCGCTCGGCCAGGACGGGTGCGACGTGCCGCCACATCAGGTGGGTCTGAGGAAAACCGTGGAGCAGCACGAGCGCCGGCCCCTGTCCGCCGACCGCCGCGTTCAGTTCCATGCCGTCGGCCACACCGATCGACCTGGTGGTGAATCCCGGAATGGTGATGCCCATCGCGCATCGTCTCCTTCTTCGGAATGCGTGAACAATTGCCGTCCACCGGTGGACGCGTGGACGAGAGAAGGATCGGGCAGCCGGGTCAGCAGGGAATCAGCAGCGCGGCCCGAAGCCGGCGCGGGACGACAATGAGTGCATGGAGATCCTCGTCCAGGTGCTCGGACCGATCGAGGTCACGGACACCGAGGGCCGCCCTGTGGCGGTCGGCAGCCGGCGCCGCCGCGAGGTGCTGGGACGGCTGGTCGCGGCCGGTGGCCGGGCCGTCCCGCTCGCGGTGCTGGTCGGCGATCTCTGGGAGGACCCCCCGCCCACGGCGGCCGGGACGGTGCGCACCTTCGTGGGCGAGCTGCGCCGCGCCCTCGAACCGGATCGTCTCCCGCGCACCCGCTCGCGTGTCATCGACACCGTCGGTACCGGATACGCCCTACGGATTCCACGGACCCACGTCGACGCCCACCGCTTCGAGGACGCCCTTCGGGCCGCGCGCGACGCACCCGGCGGCCGGGTGGCCGGGGCGCTGGGCGAAGCGCTCTCGTGGTGGCAGGGCGAGCCCTACGCGGACCTCGACGCCTCGCCCTGGCTGGAACCGGAGCGCGCCCGCCTGACGGAGCTGCACCGTCAAGCCGTCGAGCTGCGCGCCCGGGCGGCGCTCGACCTCGGACACGGCGCGTCCCTCGTCCCGGAACTGGAAGCCTTCGCTGCCACGCACCCGTGGCGCGAGCACGCATGGGCTCTGCTGTCCCGTGCCCTCTACCAGGCCGGCCGCCAGGTCGACGCGCTGGCCTCGCTGCGCGCGGCGCGGACCAGGCTGCTGGACCGGTTCGGGCTGGCATCGGTGGACGGCCTCGACCATCTCGAACGGGACATCCTCCAGCACGCTCCGCACCTCACCGCGGCGCCCCGCGCCGAGGACCGGCTGCGCCTGCTCACGCGCACGGAAGCGACGGGGACGTACACCCGGCTGCGCTCGATGAGCACGGTGGCCGGGGCCGCCGCGGTGACGGGCGGCACCAATCTGGTGCTCGCCCAGGAGCAACGTGCCGCGGCGGTCGCGGAAGCGGAACGCACCGCGGATCCCGACCTGACCGCCCGCGTGATCGCGGCGTACGACGTACCCACCGTCTGGACGCGCGCCGACGATCCCGTACGCTCCGCGTCGCTGGTGGCGACCACCCGGCGCACTCTGCACCGCCTCGGGCCCGGGGCTCCGCCCGCGCTGCGGGCACGCCTCCTGGCCACCTGCGGCCTGGAGCATCGCGGAACCCGGGACCGCTGGGCCGCCGAGGCGGCGGCCGAAGCAGAACGGCTCGCCCGAGAGCTCCACGACCCGGGCGTGCTGGCGCTCGCGCTCAACGCCCGGTTCGTGCAGTCCTTCCAGCACCCGGGGCGCACCGGCGAACGTGACGGGATCGCCGACGAGCTCATCGCTCTCTCGACGCGGCATGATCTCCCGGCGTTCGAGATCCTCGGCCATCTGATCAAGATCCAGGTCTGCGCGGCCCGAGGTGACGCCGAGACCTCGCAACGCCACATCACGGCGGCCGAGCGGCTCGCCACCGTCCACGAGACCCCGCTCGTCCACGTTCTCACCGCGGCTGCCCGGACCATGCGGCTGGCAGAGACAGCGAACGACCCCGCCGAGGCCGCTCATGCCTACCGCACCCTGGCCACCGACCTCGCCGGTGCCGGCATGCCCGGAATGAAGGCCGGCTTCCTCCCGCTCGCGCTTCTCTCACTCCGCCTGCGTCACCGACGTCCCGCGCCGACGGACCCCGGCCTCGACTGGGGGCCCCACCGCCCCTGGGCCCAGCCCCTCCTCGACCTCGCCCGCGGCAACCTCGCGGCGGCCCGCCACGCGGCCGCCACCCTGCCGACACCCCCTGCCGACCACCTGTACGACGCGCTCTGGGCGGTCAGCGCACACACGGCCCTGCTGCTCCATGACGCCTCCCTGGCCACGCAGGCGCACGACGCCCTCTCCCCCCTGCGCGGCGAGATCGCGGGCGGAGCAACCGCCATGATCACCTTCGGCCCCGTCGACGACATCCTGTCCGCCCTTGAACAACAGCTCGCTCGGCGATGACACCCGCCCTCGAACACCCGCGGGTCAGGAGGCCTTCGCGGCCGGCTCATGGATGGCCACGCACTCCACCTGATGCGTCATCGGAAACATGTCCGGATTCTTCAGCTGGAGAAAACCGCCGGTGAGGGGGCCTTTCTCCGACATCGGAACGGCCAAATGCCCGCCATCAAGCCTTCTGCAACGTTCTTTAGAAACAGGACGGCTATACCCACCCCTCGCGGGCGGCGAGCACGCCGGCCTCGAACCGGCTGCGCGCTTGCAGCCGGGTCATCAGGTCGGCGGCGAGCCGACGGACCGTGCGCACCGAGATGGCGAGGTGGCGGGCGGCGATCTCGTCGGTGCAGCCCTCGGCGAGCAGCCGCAGCAGTTCACGCTCCTGGGGGCCGAGGCCGCGGTGGTCCTTCGACAGCGGCAGGCCCCAGGGGGCGGCGTTCTTCCAGACCTCCTCGAAGAGCATCACCAGGGCCGTGACGGCGCCCGGGCTGTGCAGGACCAGGGCGCCCTTGAGGGCGTTGCCCGGCTCCAGCGGGACGACAGCGACCTTCCGGTCCGCGATGATCATGCGCATGGGCAGGACGGGGACGGTGCGGGTCTCGCTTCCGAGCGAGGTGAGCCATCGGACGTAGCCGGTGGTCGCCGCATCGTTGCGCAGGCTGTCCTGGTAGATCGAGCGGACCGAGACACCGCGCTCCAGGGCCTCCTGGTCGGGCCCCTTGGCAGCGGCCATGTCCTCGGGGCGCTGGGCGCCGCCGATGACGAAGGACAGGCACTCCTCCTTCATGTTCGCCGCCAGTTCCTCCAGACGGTCGCGGACCGCCTCCATGCCGTCGAGGCATTCGGCGACCTCGGGCAGGAATTCCCGGCGTGAGCCGCCGTACTCGGCGGCCAGTACGGCTATGGATTCCTTGGCCTCTTCCAACTGTTTCTGGTGCCGCGCCAGCGAAGCGCTCCGGCGCGCGTGCAGGGCGCTGAGGCCGACCCCCGGATCGACCGGGCGAAGGCTCTCCGCCCCTGGCCCGGTGGGGCGCAGCAGGTGCAGGTGGGCCAGCTGGTCCAGGGTGGCTCGGACTGCGTTCTCGGTCAGTCCCGAGCGGTCGCACAGTTCCTTGATCCCCTGCTGCGGGGAGTCAAGGAGCGAGCGGTAGACGACTTCGGCAGCGGGCTCCAGGCCGAGGGCTTCGAGCATACTTCACCTCTTTGTTGCTGGTGTGGCGACAACAGGAAGCGGGGGTATGCGCGGTCTGCGATTCCATGCGGCCGTAGCCGGCCAGCGAGAGGTGAGCGGCGGGCTCGGGGCGTGCGGGCGTCTGAAGATGGTCTGTCCACATTCGCCCCCCTGCCTGCCCGCACGTCACTCGCGCTGTACTGGCCCCCCGTGGCCAGGCGAACGCCGAAAAGCCTATCGACGCCGGAGCGATCTTAGTTCGTTGCATGACAAGTGGCACCCGCCTTAAGGAAGCTTTTGACACACCCCCGGTGCGCTACTTGATGAGAAGGCTGGTAAACGGACGATATTCAGCCTTCAGGGTATTTGCCGCAATGATGGGTTCATGTTCGAAATGTTGGGCTCCTGCACGCCGGGTGCGGAGTGGCATCTCGCGGCCAGGCACGACACTGCCACAGCGGCAAACGATCAGGTCAGCGCCCATTCGAGGGGCGGTCGAGTTTGCACCATGGTGACAGCGCGCTTCATGCCAAGGTCAGGTGCTTACGGGGTGGGGGCAGGGGCGGCCAAGCTCTAGCCATCGTCAGCCGATCGAGCACAACGGCAGCCGGCTGAAGCAGCAAGCAATCAACCGACACCCTCTCGAGGAGTACCGCCATGTCGCGCAACGCCCCTTTTGCCACTTCCATCCTGGTTGTTCTGGCTGTTCTGACTGTTCTGGTCGGCGCCTTTGCCACCGTGGGCTCCGCCGCGCACTCGCGGCCTGTCGCGGACGCCGCGCCGCACGCGACCGTCATCGCCGGGACCGTCACCTGGGGCCCGTGACCCGAAGAGGGTGCGGTTCCTCCGAGAGCAACCGCACGACCTCGGTCGGCTCCGAAGTGCACAGCCTCCGTGGTCAGCCCCGAGCAGGTCATCGCAGACGCGTTTGACCAGGCCGAGGCATACGACCCGCAGTACCCGCGGCCCTGGATCGCCCCGGCGGGCGGCGCCTGCCACCGGCTCGACCTGATCGAAGCCGAGACCCGCCGACGCGGCATCACGATCCGCATCCTGCGTGGACTTCGTCCACGCCGCCCCCGTACGTCCGGGCCGCCGCCCATGCCTTGCGCAATCCCGGCACACTACCGAGGCCGTCGACGCGTGCGCGCTGCTTGACCGGGCACCTCAACCGTCGAACCGAACCACCCAACCGAGGAGCCGCTCCGTGCTCGCTGTACTCATCCGCATGGCCCCGGCCCCCGACGGAGAGAAGGCGTCATCCGCGGTGCTGGTGGAGGAGGTCGTGTGGGCAGCGGCCGAGCCGCAGGACCGCCTGGAGCACCTCACGGTGGTCCACGACACGGCGGGCCGGTTCGGCCTCATGGCCTTCGTGGCGGCAGGTGACAGGCACCAGGCAACCGTCCAGGCCCGAGGACTGATCGACCGCGCTGTGCTGCGCGCGGGCGCGTTGCGCGGCTGGAGTGTCGTCGAGTGCTCCGCCCTGGATCTTTCTCGCGACTCCGACTACGGCGGTGAACCGGTGCCCCTGCAGGAGCTGGACGTCTTCGATCTGTGACGATCTGGACGGCCTCTTCATATCGTTGACCACGCCCGTGGCTCCCGAACGATCCGTCTGTGCGGAGCGCAGACACGATCACCCGGAGCCACGGGTGAACTGCGTCCGGGAGTCACCCTCCAGGAGTCGGCCGGAGATCGCCGTACGACTCCGCCGGCCGATCCGGCGTGGCGGCGCCGATGCGCCGCTCCCGGAACCGCTCGAGGATCTGCACCGCGGGAACCGTGGAGCCGGGCGTGCGCAGACTCGATTCGCGATTGCCGTCGAACCTCGAGCAGACCGCGATGTGCGCGTCGTAGGCCGTCGACATCGCATCGAGCAGCTTCCGGTAGGACTTGTCGACGGCCGGAGCGGGCGACGCCAGCAACGGCTTGACCCGGCTGATCGACTTGAGCAGAATCCGGTGATCACGCAACTGCAGACCGCTGAACTTGGCATTGATGTGCGGCGGCATCATCGCGGGGCGTACCGCGTCCGTGTAGTGCGTGCGCGTGAAGTCACCCGCGTACCGCATCGATGTGCCGGACCCGATCATCAGCACCGTGGCGTCCTCGAGCAGTCGGCAGGCGCTCTGGATGTCTTCCGGATCGTCCTTGAGGAACTCCTCGAGGCAGCCGACCGAGACGACCAGCGCCTGGATGAGTGCGAAGAACACCTGATGACCCAGGCACCAGCGCATCAGGGGATCGGCCGCCACGTCGTCGATCCTCGTGCCGGCGTCCTGCGGGCGAGCGCGAGCCGCGTCCTCGAAGGGTGTGCCGGCGACTCCGATGCGCCACAGAAGGTGGAAGGTGCTGGTGAATGCCTCACGCAGTTGAGCCCGTTCACCGCTGCACAGGCTCACCCCGGCGGAGAGGGCGTCGTTGAGCTGGCTGCGGAGGGCTTCGAGCATGGTGCGGGTGAACGTCTCCACCGGGTTCCCCGTGACCCTGATCGCGCCGAAGAACCGGTCGTGTTCCTCGTAGAGGTCCTCCGGCAGGGCCTTCCGCTCCGCATCGGTGTACGTGGTGGCGGCAGCCGGTGCGGTCAGGCAGGTCAGGGCCGCATCGACTGCGGCCAGTGCCTGCCGGTCGGAGTCCCGCGGAGCTATGTCGAGGACGGTCCGCAGAGCGTCCGCGGTGCGCTGGTTCATCATGCCGGTGACGGCGCTTCGTGAGGCCGGCAGGTGCTCCGCCTTCAACAGGTGGAGCGGCCGCATGTCCGCATGACTGGCCTGGGTCTCAGCCTCGATCACTTCACAGACTCCTTCGAGTTGAACTGTCCACTGGGGATGAGTGAGACCGGCAGGCTGCTGTATCCGCGGAGGAACGTCGAGTAGATCGGCTTGGGATCACCCACGAGCTCGATCCGCTCCACCTTGTCGCAGAGGGTCTTCAGGACGGCGGTGATCTCGGCTCGCCCGAGATAGGACCCGAAGCAGAAGTGGGGTCCGGAGCCGAAGCTCAGGTGCTTGTTGGGAGTCCGTGCCACGTCGAAGCTCTGAGGATCCCGGAAGATGCCCTCGTCGCGGTTGGCGGAGGTGTTCCAGAGGATGACGTGGTCGCCTGCGCGGATCGTCCGACCGCCGATGGTGACGTCGGCCGTTGCGGTGCGACCGATGTGCATCGACGGAGTCGTCCAGCGCAGGATCTCCTCGACCGCGCTCGCTATCGTGGCCCGGCCCTCCTTCAACGCCAGCCATTGATCGGGGTGTTGGGAGAAGACGAGCAGGGCGCCGACCATGGCCAGGCGACTGGTGTGGTCCCCCGCGAGGATGAACCCGTAGCAGTTGACGACCACTTCGTCGTCGGTCATCGGCTCACCGTTGATCTGGCAGGTGGCCATCGCACTGATCAGGTCGTCCTGCGGATTCTCGCGGCGGGCCTCGATGATCTCCTGGCAGTAGCTGAGGAGTTCGTTGCGGGAGAGCCAGCGGTCCTCCTCGGTCTGCCCCTCGTCGTCCGTGCTGAGCGCCTCCCGGCTCAGGTCGAGCAGGTACTTGTGGTCCTTCGGCGGGAAGCCGAGGAGATCGCAGATCGTCCCCATGGGGACCAGCTCCGCGACCTCCTTGGCGAAGTCGAAGGTCCCGATTCCGACACCGCTGCCGAGGAGCTGGTCGACCCGCTGCTGCAGCTTGTCCGTCACCACCTTGCGGGTCCGGGGGCTGAACGCCTTCAGCAGGATCGTCCGCATGGCGTTGTGGCGCGGCGCATCGGTGAGCGCCAGGTTGATGCCGGCCGCCGGATCCCCTCCGGGCTTGTGCAGCGAGGACAGCATGTTCCCGGGCCGCGAGCTGAACCGCTCGGGGTCCTGCAGAACGGTCATGACGTCGGTGTAGCGGGACACCACCCAGAATGGGGGCCCCTGCTCCGTGGCCGGGTGCAGATAGATGGGCTGCTCGGCCCGGACGCGCCGCCAGAAATCCTCCATGTCGGTCTGCACGAAGGTGTTCGGGTCCGCGAGGTTCACGCTGTTGAGGTCGTCGGCATATGTGCCGTTGTTCGGCATGGAAATCTCCTGGCCTTCAGAATGGGTGACTAATGCGTAGATATTTCCTTGCCGGAGAGATCGGCGATCAGCATCGCCAGGCGATCCAGCCCTGCTTCGATCTCGTCCGGCGACACCACGCTCACCGAAAGGCGTAGCTGATTCTCGCCGCCGCGGCCGTCGTAGAAGTGGCTCATGGGTGTCCACAGCACGCCGTACTTATTGGCCCCGTATTCCAGTGCGGCGTCGTCGGCAGCGAACGGAACAGTGACTACCACGAAGAAACCACCGCCGGGCGTGTTCCACGAGACCTGGTGGTCCCCGCCTCGCGGGAACCGCCGGTCCATCCCCTCCAGCAGCAGTCGCAGATTCCGGCTGTAAAGCTCGATTTCCCTGGTGTTCGCCTTGACCAGGCTGCAGTCGTGCTCCAGCAGTTTGCCTCCCGCCATGGCCTGGGCCACGGGCGGGGTGTTGACGGTGAGCATACTTTTGATCTTGGAAAGGTCGTCCGCGAAAAGGTTGGACTCTGCGTTCGCGCCGGCCACGCGCTGATCCGCGACGACGAAGCCGATCCTGGCTCCGGGGAAGCAGGTCTTGGAGAGCGAGCCCAGATAGACGACCCGCCGCGAAGTGTCGAGGGCCTTGAGCGTCGGCAGGCGCTGACCGGCCTCGGCCTGGAACAGACCGTACGGGTTGTCCTCGAGGATCAGCAGATCGTGCTCGGCCGCGATGGCGAGCAACCTCTGTCGGGCCTCCAGGTCGAGGCTCGCGCCGGAGGGGTTGGCGAAGTCCGGGACGAGGTAGAAGGCCCGTGGCCGCTTGCCCTCGGCGCGCACCGCCTCGATCTGCTCGATCAGGTGGTCGAGGTCGATGCCGTCCTCATGCTCCCGCACCGGCCGGACGGACATGTCCACCAGCCGCGCGGCACCGGTCAGTCCGACGTAGCCCGGCGCGACCGTCAGCACGACATCCCGCTCGTCCGTGCGAAGTGCCCGGAGCACCAGGAACATCGCCTCCTGGCAGCCGACCGTGACGACGATCGACTCCGGGTCGACGTCGATGCCCTCGTCACAGGCGAGGTTCCGGGCGAGAAGCTCGTGGATGATGCCCTTGGTCCGGCCGTACTGGAAGAGGGTGCGGCGTACGCGCTGTGCGTCCGCACCCTTCTCGGCCGCCAGGTAGTCGCAGAAGATCTGCAGATATCGGGGAAGGTCGTCGACGTCGAAGAACTCTTCGCTGGGCCGGCCGGCGGCGAGCGAAATGGCCTCCGGGAACCGGTTGGCCACCTCGTTCAAGAAGTTCATGGAGGCGAGTGCCGGATCCCGGAGCGCTGCGTGCAGTCGATCCGTGCTCAGGTCGGCGGCCAGGAGTTCCACTCCACTGTCGTTCATGCGTCCTCGCTTGCCTAAGGGGAACAGCGAACCCGCGACAACGTCGGCGAGCCCTACTTCGATGCGGTGCTGGAAACCCCTTCCGGTGCTTCCGTCGTGGCGGACGCCTCTTCGGTCGCTTCCCGAATGGCGCGGTTGCTCAGCGCGGGCAGGCTGACCAGGGCCACCAGGACCATCAGGAGGCCGCCCATGACGAACGGCGCGCGCAGACTGATCGCACTCGCCAGGTAGCCGCCGAGGAGACCGCCGAAGGGTGCACCCACGAGCGAGATCAGCCGGCTGGCCGAGAGCACGCGGCCACGAATCTCCGCCGGTGCGAGACGCTGCCGCAGCGAACCGACGACAACGATCTGGACACTCATCGAGAACCCGATGACGGCCATCATTCCGCCGGCGATCCAGGGGTTTCCGGTCAGGCCCTGCCCGACGATCGCCAGTCCTTCGAGGGTCATGCCGATGCATCGCATGGTGCCCACCTGGAGCTTCCTGGCGACCGCGGACGCCAGGAGACTGCCGATGAAGGCGCCGATGGCGGTGGAGCTCAGCAGCAGGCCGTAGCCGATGTCGCCGAGACCGAGCTGCTCCTTGGCCAGCAGGACCAGCAGCGACATCTGGGCGGTGAAGACCAGGTTGCCGACAGCAGCCGTGCCGGACAGCGCTCGCAGGACGCGGTGCTTCAGCAGCCAGCGCAGTCCTTCCGCGACCTCGGCGCGAAGGTTCCTGCGGGCCGGCTCGGTGGCCGGCGCGTTCCCGAAATCACCCTTCAGCGAACCGACGAAGACGGCACTGATCAAGAAGGAGAACGCGTTCCCCAGGAACGGCAGGAAGTGCGACAGGGAGAAGAGCACACCGCCGAGCGGCGGACCTGCGAGCTGCTCCCCGTTGATCTCGGCTGCGGAGATCCGGCTGTTGGCCCGGATGAGTGCCTGATCCCCGGAGGTGACCACCGGCAGGACGGCCTGTGCGGAGATGTCGAAGAAGATGTCCGCGCACCCGATAGCGAATCCCGCCACGATCAGCAGGGAGATATTCGCGTGGTCGGTCAGTACGGCGACCGTGAGCAGGGCGAGGATGACGAGCCGGATGAGGTCCGCATGAAGCATCACCTTCTTCCGGTTCCACCGGTCCACCAGGGCTCCGGCCGGCAGGCCGAGCAGGAACCACGGCAGGGTGCCGACGGCGCCGACCGCACCGATGAGCAGTGGATCACTGGTCAGCTGGACTGCCAGCAGGGGCAGCGCGGCCAGCTGAACGCCGTCGCCCAGAGACGAGGCGATCTTGGCCACCCACACCTTGTTGAAGTTGGCGCCCAAGGGCGGCTGCGGCACCTTCTCTTTGCCGGTGATGTTCAATGGTTCTCCTGAGACCGGATTGTTGATGGACGACTGGGGTGCGTGAGCACCCCAGAAGACTGGTGGTCACGCGTTGCCCTGGGCCACCGGGCTGTCGGCCAACCGTGCGGCCAGCACCTGTGCGATTTCGGACAGCGGGCCGGGCTGAGTCATGGCCCCGTGCACGCAGTCGATGGCGTGCACCTCGACTCGTCCGGTCGTATGCGGGGACCAGATGTCGGGAGTGAGCTCACCGTCCGCCTTGTCGGCGGCTGCGGCGAAGAAGAGGATGTCGCCCATGAACTTTCCGGCACTGATGTGATCGCTCAAGTTGGCGATGTCCACGAAGACGTTGACCAGAGCCGAGAACTCGTCCGCGCCGAGCCCGGAGAGAGGACTCTCGGGCGATGCCGGGTCGTGTCCGACCGACTCGGCGATCGCACTCAGCACGTCCGGGCTGTCGTACGACAGCCGCTCGCCCTCCCAGCCGTCCGTCGGCAGGTAGCTGTCCATCATGGCGAGCAGAGCGACTTCCTCGCCTTCCTCCTGCAGGCGGACCGCAAGGGAGTGGGCCACGATGCCGCCGAAGGACCAGCCCAGGAGGGAGTACGGGCCGGAAGGCTGAACGGTCCGGATCTCGTTCAGGTAGTCCTCGACCATCTCCTCCAGCCCTGGTGCCGAGGCGTCCGGCTCGCTGAACTTACGGGCCTGAAGACCGTAGAGAGGCTGCTGGCGGTCCAGATGGCGCAGGAGGCCGGAGTACGCCCAACTCAGCCCTATCGCCGGATGGACACAGAACAGCGGGTCGAGATCTCCTTCGACACGCAGCGGGAGCAGGACCCCCAGTGAGTCCCCGGAGGAGCTCCCCGGTGTCCGGTCCAGGTGCTGGACAAGCGTGGCGATGGTGGGGGTTTCGAAGAGGGTGCGTACCGGCAGTTCGATGTCGAGGGTGGTGCGGATGCGGCTGATGAGGCGGGTGGCGAGGAG
>NZ_JBIVJQ010000022.1:0-27662 GCF_044750305.1 Streptomyces sp. NPDC088810 | reverse complement strand
TGCGCCAGCCGGTTCGCCCGCTCATCCAGCTCCCGGTACGACAGCTCCCGCCCCGCACACCGCACCGCCACCCCGTCCGGGGAGCGCAGCACCTGCGCCGCGAAAGCCGCCTGCACCGAACCGGCACCGAGCCCCCCACCGGGCTCCGCCCCGGCCCACGACTCCAACAACCGCACACGCTCTGCCTCATCGATCACGTCGATCTGACTGATCGCCTGCTCCGGAGCGACAGACACGGATTCCAGGACACGGACGAGGCCGGTGAACACGCGCTCCACGGTCTCCTGGTCGAAGAGATCCGCGGCGTACGTGACATACGCCCGCACAGGCCCGGGAAGACCTGCATCGGTGTACTGCATGAGGAAGTTCAGCGACATGTCGAACTTCGCCGTCTGCTGCTTCCCCACGATCTCCTGGACCGTCAGGCCGGGCAGGTCCAGCGCATTGCCGTCGTCGGTCTGAAGGTTGAGCAGTACCTGGAAGAGCGGGTGGCGGGCCAGTGAGCGCTGGGGGTTGACCGCCTCGACCACGCGCTCGAACGGCACGTCCTGGTGGGAGTACGCGGCCAGGTCGGTCTCCCGGACCTGCTCCAGCAGTTCCCGGAACGTCGGATTCCCGGAGGTGTCCGTCCGCAGGACCAGGGTGTTGACGAAGAAGCCGACGAGGTCGTCCAGTGCTTCGTCTGCGCGTCCTGCGACCGGGGTGCCGATCGGGACGTCCGTCCCCGCACCCATCTTCGTCAGCGCCACTGCCAGTGCCGCCTGAGCCACCATGAACGTGGTGGCGCCGGTCGAGTGTGCCAGCTCCGCCATGCCGCGGTGCAGTTCTGCGTCCAGCTCGAAGAAGACCGAGTCGCCGCGGTAGCTGGCCACCTTCGGCCGGGGGCGGTCGAAGGGCAGCTCGAGCTGGTCCGGGATGCCTTCCAGCGCCTCGGTCCAGAAAGCCAGCTGCTCACTCACCAGGGAACCGGGGTCGTCCTCCGCGCCGAGGAGCTCACGCTGCCACAGCGTGTAGTCCGCGTACTGCACCGGCAGAGCCGGCCACGACGGCTCGACCCCCTGGATCCGGGCCCGGAATGCGACCTCCAGATCACACGCCAGCGGCGCCATCGAGGCACCGTCGCTCGCGATGTGGTGCAGGAGCAGCAGCAGGACCTGCTCGTCGGGAGCGACGGTGAACAGCGTTGCTCGCAGCGGCAGCTCGGCCGACAGGTCGAACACGTACTGACCGGCCTCGCGCAGCAGCGCGTCCACCTCGTCCGCACCACAGGTGACCCGGTGCAGCCCCACGCTGGCGGCGTCCTGGTCCAGGATCACCTGGACCGGGCTCCCGTCCACCTCCTGGAACACCGTCCGCAGGCTCTCGTGCCGTGCCACCACGTCGCCCAGGGCCCGCTCGAGCACCTCGGGGTTCAGCTCCCCGGTGATCCGGAACGCCGCCGGAGCGTTGTAGGTGGCGCTGGTCTCCTCGAGCTTGTCGAGGAACCACAGCCGGTTCTGCGCCGGGGACAGCGGGATCCGCTCCGGGCGGGCCGTCGCGGTCAGCGCGGGCCGGGCCGCCCCTGCCTGCGCGACCCGCTCGGCGAGGGTGGCGACGGTGGGAGCTTCGAACACGGTCCGCACCACCAGCTCGGCCCCCAGGACCGAACGGATGCGGCTGGCCAGGCGGGTGGCGAGGAGGGAGTGACCGCCGAGCTCGAAGAAGTTGTCGTCGATGCCGACCGCGGGCACGCCCAGGACGTCGGCGAACAGAGCGCACAGGGCCTCTTCCCGCGCCGTCCGCGGACCGCGCCCGGCCCCGGTCGCCGGCAGCTCGGGGGCGGGCAGCGCCCGCCGGTCGAGCTTGCCGTTGGTGGTCAGCGGGAGCCGGTCGAGCACCACGAACGCGGAGGGCACCATGTACTCGGGCAGCTGACCCGTCGCGTGTGCGCGCAGGGCCTCGACGTCCACCCCGTCGCCGTGGCCCGGCTCGGCGACCGCGTAGGCGACCAGGCGCTTGTCGCCCGGCCGGTCCTCACGCACCAGCACCGCCACGTCCGACAGCCCCGGGAAGCGGGCCAGCACGGCCTCGATCTCGCCCGGTTCGATGCGGAAGCCACGGATCTTCACCTGGTGGTCGACCCGGCCCACGAACTCCAGCAGCCCGTCCGCCCGCCACCGCACCACGTCACCGGTGCGATACACCCGTGCCTGAGGATCGTCTGAGAACGGGTGCTTGATGAACCGCTCTGCGGTCAGCTCGGGGCGGTTCCAGTAGCCCCGGGCCACGCCGGGGCCGCCGACCCACAGCTCGCCCGGAACCCCCGGGGGAAGCAGGGCACCGTTCTCGTCCATGACGAACACCTCGGTGTTCGTCAGCGGTCGACCGATGGGGATCTGCCCGGTTCGGGGGGTGGTCCGGTCCACCGTGTAGCAGGTGGTGAACACCGTCGCCTCGGTGGGCCCGTAGCCGTGGACGAGGTGCGCGGGGGCCCACGGCCCGGCCACCAGCTGGTCCACCACCGGCCGGTCGATCGCCTCGCCGCCGAAGAACACGTACTGGACGTCGGCGAGGAGGTCGGGGCAGTCCAGCAGGTGCTGGCGGAGAAGGGGAGACGTCAGCCACATCATCGTCACACCGCAGCGGCGCAGGGCAGCTTTGAGCTCGACGGCGTCGAGGAGGACCTCCTTGTCCATCACCACCATGGCAGCGCCGGAGGTCAGCGCGGGCCAGCACTCGAAGGTGAAGGCGTCCCAGGCGAAGTTGGAGGGATGGGCGACCACGTGGCCGGGACCGATGCCGGCGAACACGTCGCTGTCGACCAGCCGGCAGACCGAGCGGTGCTCGATCATGACGCCCTTGGGGGTGCCGGTGGAGCCGGAGGTGTAGATGACGTGGAACAGGCCGTCGGGGTCGACCTGCACGGACGGGTCGGTGTGCGGCCGGGTGGCGATCTCGGGCCACTCCTGGTCGATCAGAAGCCGCTCGGCGGTCACGCCCGCCAGCCGGTCCTGGAGGTGGGCATGGGTGATGACCAGCCCCGCCTCCACGTCGGCCACCATGAACTCCAGCTGCTGCACCGGGTAGTCGTGGTTGAGCGGCACATAGGCAGCGCCTGCCTTCAGGACACCCAGGACGGCAACGACCGCGTCGATGCCCCGTTCGACACAGACCGGAACCAGCTGCTCCGCGCGCACTCCTCGGTCGATCAGGTAGTGGGCGAGCTGGTTCGCCCGCATGTCGAGCTCGCGGTAGGTCACCGCCTCCTCGCCGCAGAACACCGCCGGCGCGTCCGGAGTCCTGGCGACCTGGTCCTGGAACAGCTGGTGCACGGTGGTGTTGTCGGGGTACGGCACGGTCGTGTCGTTCCACTCGACGACGAGCCGCCGGTGCTCCTCCGCGGAGAGGAGGCCGATCCGGCTCAGCGGCAGGTCCGGCTCCACCGCAACCGCGGCGAGCAGCCTCTCCAGGCAAGCCGCGATCCGCTGTGCGGTCTCCGCGGTGAACAGATCGAGGGCATAGCCCAGCCGCCCGCTGATCCCGTCGGGAACGCCCTGCACCGCGTGCTGCTCGAAGAGTTCCAGGGTGAGGTCGAACTTGGCGACGTCGGTGTCACCCAGGCTCACGTCCGCGGTCAGGCCCGGAAGGTCCATCCGGACGGACGCGGTGTTCTGCATGGCGAGCAGCACCTGGAAGAGCGGGTGCTGGGCGGTGGAGCGCTCCGGGTTGAGGACGTTCACCAGGTGCTCGAAGGGGACGTCCTGGTGGGCGAAGGCCTCCAGCGACACTTCCCGGACCCGGGCCAGCAGCTGGTCGAAGGAGGGATCGCCGGTGGTGTCGGTCCGGATCACCAGGGTGTTGACGAAGAATCCGACCAGGTCGCCCATCGCCTCGTCGGTCCGGTTGGCGATGGGGGTACCCACCGGAATGTCGTGGCCCGCGCCCAGCCGGGAGAGCAGCGCGGCGAACGCGGCCTGCACCACCATGAACAGACTGGCCTGATGGGTACGGCCCAGAGCGATCAGGCGCTGGTGCAGCTCCGCGTCCAGCTCGAAGGAGACCGAGTCGCCGCGGTGGCTGGCCACCTTCGGCCGCGAGTGGTCGTAGGGCAGCTCGAGCTGGTCCGGGATGCCTTCCAGCGCCTTGGTCCAGAAGGCCAGCTGCTCACTCAGCAGGGAGTCGGAGTCGTCCTCGGCGCCGAGGAGCTCACGCTGCCACAGCGTGTAGTCCGCATACTGCACCGGCAGCGGCGTCCAGGACGGTTCTTCCCCCGCGCACCGTGCCGCATAGGCACGGCCGATGTCCTGGGTCAGCGGAGCCACCGACCATCCGTCGGACGCGATGTGATGGATGAGCAGGAACAGGACGTGCTCGGTCTCCGACAGGGCGAACAGACGGAACCGGACCGGCGGGTTCACCGCCAGGTGGAAACGCTCCGCAGCGAGAGCCGAGATCTGCCCGGGCAGGGCAGCCTCGTCGGTCCGGACCAGCTCGAAGTCCTGCATGGCCCGATCCGCCGACAGGATCTGCTGGTACGGCACACCCTGGGCGTCCTCGGGAAAGACGGTGCGCAGGCTCTCGTGCCGGTCCACCACGTCCTCGAGTGCGGCGTGCAGCGCGACCCGGTCCAGCGGCCCCGACAGGCGCACGGCGAGGGGAAGGTTGTAGGTGGCGCTGGTCTCCTCGAGCTTGTCGAGGAACCACAGCCGGTTCTGCGCCGGGGACAGCGGGACCCGCTCCGGGCGGACCGTCGCGGTCAGCGCGGGCCGGGCCACCCCTGCCTGCGCGACCCGCTCGGCGAGGGCGGCGACCGTGGGGGCCTCGAACACCGTCCGCACCACCAGCTCGGCCCCCAGGACCGAACGGATGCGGCTGACCAGGCGGGTGGCGAGCAGCGAGTGGCCGCCGAGCTCGAAGAAGTCGTTGTCGATGCCGACGGCCGGCACGCCGAGGATCTCGGCGAACAGCCGGCAGAGGGTCTCCTCCCGGGGGCTGCGGGGGGCGCGTCCGGTGCCGGCGGTGGGCTGGTCGGGGGCGGGCAGCGCCCGCCGGTCCAGCTTGCCGTTGGTGGTGAGCGGGAGCCGGTCGAGCACCACGAACGCCGAGGGCACCATGTACTCCGGCAGCTGACCCGCCACGTGTGCGCGCAGGGCCTCGACATCCATCCCGTCGCCGTGGCCCGGGTCGGCGACCACGTAGGCCACCAGACGCTTGTCGCCCGGCTGGTCCTCACGAGCGATGACCGTGACCTGGGATATCCTCGGGAAGCGCGCCAACACCGCGTCTATCTCGCCGAGTTCGATGCGGAACCCGCGGATCTTGACCTGGGCGTCGACCCGGCCCAGGAACTCCAGCGCCCCCTCGTCGGACCAGCGAACCAGGTCGCCGGTGCGGTACATGCGGGTGCCGGCCGGGCCGAAGGGGTCGGCCACGAAGCGCTCGGCGGTCAGGTCCGGACGTCCGAAGTAACCGCGGGCCAGGCCCGCGCCCGCCAGGTAGAGCTCGCCGGCCACGCCGGCCGGGACCAGCGACAGGTCCTCATCGAGCACATGGGCCTGCATCCCGTCCAGCGGAAAGCCGATCGGCAGCGGTGCCGGCAGCTCGCTGCCGAGCCGCCACGGATGTTGCGTCGCATACAGCGTGGTCTCGGTGGGACCGTACGCGCTGCGCACGACGATGTCCGGGCAGTGGTCCAGCACCCGCTGCACCGCGGTGGGCGAGACCACGTCACCACCCGTGATCACCTCACGCGCACCTGCGAAGCAGCCCGGGTCCTCCTCCGCCATCACCTGGAACAGGCCGGCGGAGACGTCCAGGGCGGTGATCTCCTCCTGGGCGATCAGTCGGGCGAGCGCCGCCACACTCAGATCACCCTCGGGCGTGATGACCGTCCGCCCACCCTGCAGCAGCGGCACCCACAGGCCGTAGATCGAGGGATCGAACGCGTACGGGATGACCATCAGCATCCGCTCGTGCGCGCCCGGCTCGAACATGCTGTCCACGACCAGCTCGAGCACGTCGCGGTGGGTGACCGCCACACCCTTCGGGCGGCCGGTCGAACCGGAGGTGTACATCACGTACGCCAGCTGGTCCGGCCGGCAGTCCACACCCGGGTCGGTGACCGGCAGTGCGGCGAGCTCCTCGTCCTCGTCGACCAGCACGACCACGGGAGCATCCGGAAGACCGCGGCGGCGCATCGCGGCGTCGGCCAGCAGGACGGGCGCGGACGTCTCGTCGACGATCCACTGCTTCCGGTCCAGCGGGTAACCGCTGTGCAGCGGGAGGTAGAACGCTCCGGCCTTCATCGCCGCCAGCAGCGCCACCACCAGATCCACCGAGCGCTCCATCAGCACCGCCACCGGTGCCTCCGGCCCCACGCCCAGACCCAGCAGCCGGTGCGCCAACTGATTGGCCCGCTCGTCGAGTTCCCGGTACGACAGCTCCCGTCCCGCACAGCGCACCGCCACCCCCTCCGGGGACCGCAGCACCTGCGCCGCAAAGGCCGCCTGCACCGAGTCACCGATCAACGCCGCATTCGACTCGAACGACCGATCGTCGGTGACATCACCAAAAGTTGCAGCACGCATTACCACTCACCGTCTTTCGGGGTTGAGATCGCACGACTCGCAGTCGGGCCAACAGAAGAGAACGGGCACTGGCTCACCGATGACCGCCGCCCACGGGGAGTGGGCGGCGACGTCACCGATGTCATGGAAAGGGCCGAGAACTACGCCGGGGTCGGGTCCGCCGGGTCGCGGCTCCACTCGGACTTGGTGGACTGCCATCCGTCCTCGTCCACCCCGCGCCGCCAGTAGCCGGAAATGGACAGCTGATCGCGGGTCAGGCCGCGTTCCATTCGGAGGTGCTGCCGCAGCGCCTTCACGAAGTGCGCCTCACCGTGGACGAAGGCATGCACCGTTCCGGTCGGGAAGTCCAGTGCGGAGACGGCCTCGTGAAGCGCGTCGCCAATCTGACGCTCCCCGCGGTGCAGCCAGACGATCTCGGCATCGGCCGGCGTCCGGATCTCCTGCTCGTCCTCCGGACCGGAGACCTCGATGAACGCCTTGACGACCGCTCCTGACGGCATTGCCTCCAGGGAAGCCGCGATCGCGGGCAGGGCGGCCTCATCTCCGGCGAGCAGATGCCAATCGGCCTCTGGGCTGGGCGAGTAGCCGCCGCCGGGACCGATGAAGTAGATCTCCTCACCGGGCTTGACCGTCGCGGCCCAGGGGCCGGCCAGACCACGCTCACCGTGGTGGACGAAGTCCAGGGTCAGTTCGACGGCCTCCGGGTCCCACCCGCGGACCGTGTACGTCCGGGTCTTGGGCCACTGGTCCCGGGGGAAGTCCCGGCGAATGGCCGCGATGTCGAACGGCTCGGGGTACCGCACACCCTCGAGGGGGAAGATCAACTTAACGTAGTGATCGGTGTACTGTCCGGCGGCGAACCTCTGCAGGCCCTCACCGCCGAGGACAACCCTGGCCATGTGCGGGGTCACCCATTCGACGCGCAGCACCCGTCCTCGGTGCAGCGTCGACCTGTTGGCCGCAGGCTGGTCGGACATCAGTGGCTCCTCGCCTGCTTCATTCCGTCAGAACTGGTCTTCATCGCCCGAGCCAGAACCGGAGCGATGTCCGCAAGCGCATCCGCGCTCATCATCTGCATGTGCTCGAACGGAGTGACGTGCTTCTCGATCCGGCCGCTCACATACGGCTCCCAGACCTCCGCGAGTCCGGTGGACCCACCGTCCGGCCCGGCCGCCTCAATGAAGATCATGTTGCCGTCGAAGTGCTCGGTGGCCGCTCCCCGGCTGATCCTGAGGTTGTTCTCCGTGATGTCGATGAGAGCGGCGACAGTCCGCTCCTCGAGGCTGGCCAGTGTTCCGCCGTGGGCCTTGAGAATCTCGAGGATGCGCGGCATCTCGATCGGCTCGTCGCCGGCTTCGGCGTAAAAGGCTCCGATTCCGTCGAACGCGAGCTCCAGGAGATCGCGCTGGCTGCGCGAACGGTCCGAGCTCGCGTGCCCTCCGGTGCCGGAATCGAGCACGGCCAGCAGGGACACCTGCTCGCCCTCCTGCTGGAGGCGGGCCGCCAGGGTATGCGCGACCTTGCCGCCGAAGGACCAGCCCAGGAGGGAGTACGGGCCGGACGGCTGGATCGCCCGGATGCGGCCGAGGTAGTCCTCGATCAGCTCGTCCATGTCGGCGGAGAGCGGCTCGTCCACGCCCAGCCCGCGGGCCTGGAGCCCGTACACCGGGAACTCCTTCGGGGCGTAGCGCAGCAGACCGGCGTAGCACCAGGCCATGCCGCCTCCGGGGTGCACGCAGAACAGCGGCGGACGGCTGCCGACCGGCCGCAGGTTCAGCACGTGCTCCAGCGCGCTGTCCTGCTCCTCGCTGTCCGCCTGGCCCAGGTTCGACAGAGCGGCCACGGTGGGAGTGTTGAGCAGGCTGCGGATCGAGAGCTTCACGCCCAGGATCGCCCGTACTCGGCTGACCAGGCGAGTGGCGGACAGGGAGTGGCCGCCCAGCTCGAAGAAGTTGTCGTCGATGCCGACCGCCGGCACGCCCAGGATCTCGGCGAACAGGCCGCACAGGATCTCCTCGCGCGGGGTCCGCGGAGCGCGTCCGGTCCGGGTGGTCGTCGCCGTGTCCGGTGCGGGCAGGGCGCGGTAGTCGACCTTGCCGTTGGTGGTCAGCGGGAGCCGGTCGAGCACGACGAACGCGGAGGGGACCATGTACTCCGGCAGCAGGCCGGCCGTGTGCGCGCGCAGCGCCTCGGTGTCCAGGGTGCCGGTGTCGGTGACCACGTAGGCGGCCAGGCGCTTGTCGCCGGGCTGGTCCTCGCGGGCCACGACCGCGACCTGGGACAGTCCGGGGAAGTGTCCCAACACGGCTTCGATCTCGCCGAGTTCGATGCGGAAGCCGCGGATCTTGACCTGGTCGTCGGCCCGGCCGACGAACTCCAGCAGTCCCTCGTCGGACCAGCGGGCCAGATCACCGGTGCGGTACATCCGGCTGCCGGCCGGGCCGAAGGGGTCGGCGACGAACCGTTCCGCGGTCAGGTCAGGACGTCCGAAGTACCCGCGGGCCAGTCCCGCACCCGCCAGATAAAGCTCCCCGGCCACGTCCGCCGGGACCAGCGAGAGCGCGTCGTCCAGGATGTAGGCCTGCATGCCGTCCAGCGGACGTCCCACCGGGATCGGCGCCGGCACCGCGTTGGCCGCGGTCCAGGGGGCCTGGGTGGCGAACAGCGTGGTCTCGGTCGGACCGTAGGCGCAGCGCACCACCGTGTCCGGGCAGTGCTCCAGGACTCGTCGTACGGCGGTCGGGGAGATCACGTCACCGCCGGTGATGACCTCGCGGACGTTCTTGAAGCAGCCCGGGTCCTCCTCCGCCATCACCCGGAACAGACCCGCCGTCACTTGAAGACCGGTGATCTCCTCCTCGGCGATCAGACGGGCCAGCGTCGCCACACTCAGATCACCCTCGGGCGACACCACCGTCCGCCCACCGTGCAGCAGCGGCACCCACAGCTCGTACGTCGACGGGTCGAACGCGTACGGGGCCACCATCAGCACCCGTTCGTGCGCACCCTCGCCGAACATCCCGTCCACGACCAGCTCGAGGACGTCGCGGTGCGTCACCGCCACACCCTTCGGGCGGCCCGTCGAACCCGAGGTGTACATCACGTACGCCAGCCGGTCCGGCCGGCACTCCACGCCCGGGTCGGTGGCGGGCAGCCCGGCCAGCTGCTCGTCCTCGTCCACCACCACGACCACCGGGGCATCCGGCAGGCCGCGGCCGCGCATCGCCGTGTCGGCCAGCAGCACCGGCGCGGACGTCTCGTCCACGATCCACTGCATCCGCTCCAGCGGATACCCGCTGTGCAGCGGCAGATAGAACGCACCCGCCTTCAGCACCGCCAGCAGCGCCACCACCAGATCCACCGAGCGCTCCATCAGCACCGCCACCGGCGCCTCCGGACCCACCCCCGAACCCACCAGCCGATGCGCCAGCCGGTTCGCCCGCTCATCCAGCTCCCGGTACGACAGCTCCCGCCCCGCACACCGCACCGCCACCCCGTCCGGGGAGCGCAGCACCTGAGCCGCGAAAGCCGCCTGCACCGAATCACCGATCAACGCCGCGCTCGAATCGAACGACCGATCGTCGGCGGCATCAACAGCACCCGCAGCACGCATTACCCATCACCTTCTTTCGATCTCGCATGTGTTTCGCATAGAAAGGGATACGGATCCCAAGGACCCGAATGACGCCCTGACGGTGGCGCCGGGCTCGAGATCGATCGCTGCGGCCAGCGATCCGGCCAGGACCACGTCGCCGGCACCGATCCCCGCGCCGAAAGAGGCCAAGATGCGTACCAGGCATGCCACGGACTCCGCCGGATGCCCCATCACGGCCGAACCGTTCGCCGTCAGGACGGACTCACCCGACTCGAACACCATCGTCTCGGCGGCGAGGTCGCGCCCGTCGAAGGGAACGCCCTTGCCCAGAACGGCCATGGCCGACGAGGCGTTGTCTGCGACGGTGTCCACCCACGCGATGTCCCAGTTCTCGATACGGCTGTCGAGCACCTCCAGGGCCGGGAAGAGCTCGGTGGTGGCGGCCAGGACATCCGCCGCCGTCGTGCGGGGATCGGAGAGGTCGGCGCCGATCCGGAACGCGATCTCCCCCTCGACCTTGGGCGAGATGAACCGTTCCGGATCGAGGCTGGCGCCATCGGCGAGGAGCATGCCTTCGGTCAGAAACCCGAAATCCGGCTCATCGACACCGAACATCTCCTGGATCGCGACGCTTGTGGCGCCGATCTTGTACCCGGCGTGCACCGCTCCGTCCTTGTGTTCAAGGGCACGGAGTTCTCGCTGGACGATGTAGGCGTCCTGCGCGGTGAAATAGGGATACCGGGCGGAGATGGGCGGTATCGGCTTGCGCTCGTTCTTGGCGTTCCACAGTTCGCCGGCTATCTGCTCGTGAACGGCGTGGGGACCATGCAGCATGACTCGTCCTCGGGGAGTTACTTGGTCGCCAGGAACAGCCGACCACCCGGCATGACCTGCGAGATGCACTCGACGTTCGAGAAGCCGGCGCTGCGGAACTTCTCGACCCACTGGTCCTCGGTGGGAAGCTCGACTCCCATGAAGGTCGAGTGCAGGTAGGTGAAGAGAGCGCTGAACTTGCGCTCGCGGTCCTCCTGCCCGTACGAGACCGCGTCGACCACGGCCACGAGCCCGCCGGGCGCGAGGGCCTTGTGGCATGTGCGCAGCACGTCGTCGAAGGCGGCTTCGTCCTGCAGGACGTCGTGCATCACGAAGCAGGCCTGAATGACATCCGCCCCCTCCAGGGGGCTGGGATCGGCGATCAGGGATTCGACCGACCGCTCGACGACCTGCAGCCGGCCGTCCACGCCGGCTCGTCCCGCGGCCTCTCGCGCAGCAGCGCAGGCACCCGCGCTCAGGTCGAGGGCGACACCGGTACGGCGGTCGTCCTGAACGAGAAGGTCGATGAGCAGACCGGCCGCGCCCGCGCCGAGGTCGACGACGTGCTTCGCGTCGGCGGCCACCACCCGGTCGACAACGGCGGGGTAGAAGGTGCGGTCCCCGATCCAGCGCGAGCTGACCGCCACCCGGCGGCCGTCGCGGCGGTAGGCGTCGGCGGCGGACTCGCTGTCGGTGAGGAAGGCCCGCGCGTTCTGCAGGAACGGGCTGTTGGCCGTCAGCGCCCAGGACAGGTACCCGACCTCGTGCCGCCAGTCCGCGTAGTCGTCGGACGCGCGGTACCGGTCGTTCCCGTCCTCGGCGGTGAGCAGCCCGGCGGCCGACAGCGCATGCACGAAGCCCTTGAGGCTGTCCTCGGAGAGACCGGTCGCCTCGGCCAGGTCCGCGGCGCCGAAGGTGCGGCCCGAGTCCAGCACCTCGTCCACGCCGATCTCGGCGGCGATCTGCAGCAGCGCGGCGACCGCCGCGAAATCCGCTCCCGCCTCACGCACGGAATTCATGTTCACCTTTACTCCTTGCCTTTCTGAAAAGGTCATCAAATGACGTCGTACAGAGAGTTCTTTTCGGCGAGACCCATCGCCACTTCGATGATGGTGTCCTCCTGGCCTGCGACGACGCCCCTGCGGCCCAGCTCCATCAGGATTTCTCGCGGGTCCACCTTGAAGCGCTCCGCGGCGCGGCGGGTGGGGGCGGCGAATCCGGAGAAGACACCGGCGATACCGCTGGCGATGGTGACGCTGTCGTTCGTCGGAATGACCTTGACGAAGGTGGATTCCGCGAGATCGGCCGCGTCGAGTGCCGCGAACAGCTGGAGATTGGTCTCGATCTGCTCCAGGTGCAGGTTCGCGGCGACCAGTTCGAGCGGTGCGTTGCCAGCCCCGGCGCCGAAGCCGCGCGCCGTCACGTCCACGATGGTCGCGCCGGCCTTGACGGCCGCCATGCTGTTGCCCACCGAAAGGCCGAGATTGTTGTGGCCGTGGAAGCCGATCTCGATGTCGAGTGCCTCGACGAGCGCGCCGACCTTCTCCTGAACCGCAGCCGGGGTGTACGCGCCGGCCGAGTCCATCAGGATGACCGCGTGTGCGCCGTACTCCTGCATGAGCCGCGCCTGCTTGACGAGCGTCTCGGTCGGCGCCATGTGGCTCATCAGCAGCATGCCCTTGACGGTCACATCCATCGCCCGGAGCATCATGATCTGCTGGCGGGTCACATCCGCCTCGGTGCAGTGGGCAGCGACCCTGACCTCGTCGACTCCGCACTCCAGCGCGGGCTTCAGATTTCGCTCGACCGTCGCGATCCCCGGTATGGACAGGACGCCCAGCCGCGTGTTCTTCAGTTGGGCGCGCGCGGCTTCGAGCATCTCCATGTCGGTCAGCGCGGCACGTCCGACCTGGATGGACGAGGCGCCGAGTCCATTGCCGTGCCCGACCTCGAGGAGGTCGGCCCCTGCGAGCTCTGCGGCCTTGGCATAGGAGGAGATGTCCGAATGACCCAGCTGGTGCGATACGGCGTGATTTCCGTCCCGCAGGGTCGTGTCACAGATCTTGAGCCGCCGCTCGGCATGTGCACTCATCGACGTGCCTCCGCTCGTCCCTCGGCGACAGCCACTGCCGCACAGGTGATGACGTCCAAATTCCCGGCGTAGCGCGGCAACCAGTCACCGAGGCCTTCCACCTCGATGGTCACCATGATGCGATCGTCAACAGCCACCGGCGGAACGACAACGCGATAGCCCGGGACATAGGAATTGATCCGCTTCTCCATGGCGTCGACCGAGACGCGCAGCGCTTCCATGTCGATCTTTTCCGAAGCCGGGACTGCGATGGTGTTCCGCATGACGATTCCCGGCTCCGCCGGATTGATGATGAGAATCGTCTTGGCGGTGTCCACCTGACAGAACTCGTAGGTGGCCCGCTGCGTGGTGAAAGCGTATTCGTCGATGTTCGCCCTCGTCGCGGGACCGACACTCGCCGACGAGCTGGCCGTGGCGATCTCCAGGTATCCCAGGCCGCCGTCGGAGGCGTCGCTGAAGCAGCGAGCGATGGGCACCGCGGCCTGTCCGCCGCAGGTCACCATGCTCACGTTCTGCTCGTCGAGGCACTCCTCGAGGTTGAGTGCCGGGACGCAGAACCTGCCAAGATGCGCCGGCGTGAGGTCGATGACCGGAATTCCCAGGCCCTCGAGGATCTTCCAGTTGTGCAGCGCGTCCTGGGCCGACGTGGCATCGAACACCACGTCGATCCGGTCCGCCATCTCGGCAAGGGCGTCGATCCCGCCGGCCGTCGTCGGGATGCCGTGAGAATTCGCGAGCTCGATACCCGGTGAGCTGTTGCGTCGGCCGACGAACGATTCGCACCGGAGCTGGGGCGAGGCCATCACCTTGAGCAGCAGATCGCAGCCGATGTTTCCCGTGCCTATGATAGCCACGCGAAGAGGGTCAGCAATGGATCCTTCTTGTGCGTACATTCACCTGTCCTCTCTCGAAAAAGGCTTTTGATTCAGGCTGAACAGGGCGTGCCGGCGACCGGGTCGACGGATTCGGCATTCCAACCGGCATGGCCCAGTCGCAGGACGATCTGTCCGGCCCGCATTGCGGGCACCGCGAACATGACGGAGAACGTTCCTTCTTCCGCGGAGTACCGCGGCACCACGTCCTCCGGCTCCACCTGGAATTCCTTGAGCGCGTCCAGCAGGCGGACCAACTGCCCGGGGCGCTCCGGCACCAGGACCTCAAGGTGCGCCTGCCGGTCGGGACCCTGCCATCCCTGAATCGCCGCCAGTCCGGCAGCACCTCTGTTCAGCAGGTCGACCATCGGCTCCAGGCTCCGACTCCTGTTGTCCTGCGGTTCGCCGGACAGGTCGTCGAGCGTGGTCAGCAGTGTCGTCAGGTCGTCCCTCAGTTCCCGGAGCACTCCGGCGACAGCCGGTGCGTTGGCCTGCAGGATGTCGCTCCACAGCCCGGTGTCCCTGACAGCCATCCGCGTCACGTCGCACAGCTCTTGCCCCGCGAGCCGGAACGACTCCCGCGAACCGTGTTGAAGTCGCGCGGCCATGAGACTGGCCACCAGATGAGGAGCGTGCGAGGTCAACGCCACCGCGTCGTCGTGTGCGCGACCGCCCATGATCACTGGAACGGCCCCGCACAGCGCGATCATTTCGAGCACCCGGTTCACCGCGTCCTGGGACGTCGGCTCCGACGGCGTCAGGACCCAGGCCCGGTCCTCGAACAGATCCGCGCGGGCGGCAAGCGGACCGCCTCGCTCACCGCCGGCAAGAGGATGTCCACCGACGTAGCTGGACGGGGTGACCTCCCGTGCCAACTGTGCCTTCACACTGGCCACGTCGGTGTAGCTCCGGGCCAGCCCTCGTGCCTGCATCTCCGCGAGCACACCGCCGACCGCGCTCGGCGGTACGGCGATCACCGCCAGGTCGACCTGCTTGTCCGAAGGACCAACCACGCCCGCGCCCAACGCGGCGGCCGTGCGAGCGGCTACTTCGTCCTGGTCGAGCAGATGCACCTTCATCCCGTGCCGGCTCACGGCCAGTCCGATCGACGTACCGATCAGGCCCGTGCCGACCACAGCCATCGTTCGCATCACCGAAACCCCCATGTCGCCGACTGCCTGGAAAGGTCAGTAGCGGAAGTCCGCCCAGTGCATTCCGTCGGCGGACGGCACCAGACCGCCGTCCCGGATCGGACCCTCGTCGTCGAGAACCTCGCCCAGCGCGGCATGGAGCTGGATCTTGGCCCCCTCCTCGAGCACGGACTGGACGAGCGTCGAGTCGAACAGGTCGCGCTCCGTTCCGCTCTCGCCCGCGGGCTGGTCGGCCAGCTCGGAGAACTCCCGGAACGTGGACTCGCGCTGCTCGGCGTAGGGAGCGGCGTTGACCAGACCGCTCTCTTGCGAAGCTCCGCCGCCGACCAGTTCGACGAAGGACTCGAGTCCGGGTGCCGAGCTGTTCATGACCTTCTTGGCGGTCCAGAAGTACGAGTCCTCGTCCTGGTGCATGTCGTAGAACGCCACCAGGAAGTCATGGAAGAGCGAGTACTCGTTCCGGTACCGCGCCTCGTACTCCTCGAAGCACTTCGCCTCCTCGAAGCCCCCGCTCAGCGAGGAGTTGATGGAACGAGCGGCCAGCAGACCGCTGTAGGTGGCGAGGTGGACGCCGGAGGAGAAGACCGGATCGATGAAGCAGGCCGCATCGCCGACCAGGACCATGCCGGGGCGCCAGAACTTGTCCTGGCAGTACGAGTAGTCCTTGCGGACCCGGATCTCGCCGTAGGGCCCGCTCTCCACCCGGCGCGCCTCGGACAGGTACTCCGCGATGAGCGGGCACTCGTCGATCAGGCTCATCAGAGCCTTCTCCCGGTCCCCCTGCACCCGGTCCAGGGACTCGCGCCGCAGTACCGCGCCGACGCTGGTGAGCTCATCGGTGAGCGGGATGTACCAGAACCAGCCGGCGTCGAAGGCGGCGCAGAGGATGTTGCCGGAGTTGGGCGCGGGAAGCCGCTTTCCGCCCTCGAAGTACCCGAAGAGTGCGATGTTCTGGAAGAAGTCCGAGTAGTGCCGGGTACCGCCGATCCGGCCGTGAATGCGGCTCTTGTTGCCCGAGGCGTCCACCACGAAGCGGCTGCGCACCTCGTGCCGAACCCCGGCGGCGTCGGCGTAGAGCACCCCGCTGACGCGGCCGTCCTCCTCGATCACATCCACCACGGAGCTCTTCTCGCGGACCTCGACCCCCTTGCTGCGGGCGTTGTCCAGGAGGATCTGGTCGAACTTCATCCGCTCGACCTGGTAGGCCAGCGAGGTCGGGCCCGAGAAGGTCTCGGAGACGGAGAAGGAGAACGTCCACGGCTCGGGGCTGCTCCCCCATCGGAAGGTGCCGCCGCGCTTGGGCATGAACGCGGCCTTCTCCAGCTCCTCCGAGACACCGAGGAGCCGGCAGATACCGTGCACCGTCGAAGGCAGGAGGGACTCCCCGATCTGGTACCGGGGGAACTCCTCCTTCTCCAGCAGTAGAACTCGGTGACCCTGCATGGCCACCAGGGTGGAAACGGTGGAACCGCCCGGCCCACCACCGACGACGACCACGTCGAATTCGTGGTGGTTCTTTTCAGGCATCGATTTCCTCTCCTTCCAAAGTTGATTCAGCGAGTAAGCGTGCGCAACGCACGTGCGGCGGCCAGATCGGCACAGCCGGCCAGGAGGAGGGCCTCCTCGAGTTCCGTCCGCAGGATCGAGAGCACCTGGGTGACTCCCTGGGCCCCGGCTGTACTCAGCCCCCACAGCACCGGACGCCCGATCAGGACCCCGTCGGCGCCCAGCGCCAGCGCTCGCAGGATGTCGGTGCCGCTGCGGACACCGCTGTCCATCAGGACCTGGCACCGCCCGTCCACCGCTTCGACCACCCAGGGCAGTGCGGTGATGCTGGGCAGCGCGCCGTCCAACTGCCGGCCACCGTGGTTGGACACCACCACGGCGTCGACCCCGAGCCGGACCGCCTGTTCCGCATCCGTGGGAGCGAGAATTCCCTTGATCACCAGGGGAAGCCGGGTCTGCTCCCGGATCCACTCCAGGTCGGACCAGCCGAACGTGGGGTCGAAGGCGATCTTCGTGTGCGCGGCCACCGCTGACTCGCTGGCCCGGCGTGAGTGTGCCGCAGAGGGGCCGTCGGGCTCCAGGTTGGCACTGCGGATCCAGGCGGGAAGCGTGAACTCGTTCCGCAGGTCGCGCAGCCGGCGGCCCATGATCGGGACATCCACGGTCACCATCAAGGCCTGGCAGCCGACCTGCTCGGCGCGGCGGATCAGCTCGATCATCCGGCCGCGGTCGTGCAACCAGTACAGCTGGAACCACAGGTCCGCCCCGACCTTGGCGATCTCCTCCAGCGAAGTGCTGCTGATCGTGCTGACCACGAAGGGCACCTGCGCCGCCCGAGCACCCTCCGCGGCTGCGAGTTCGCCCTCCGGCCACAGCAGCCGCTGGTACGCCATCGGCGCCACCGCGAGCGGCAGCGCAGCCGAAGTGCCCGGCAACTGCGCACCGGTGTCGCTCGTCTTGACGCCCGCCAGCACCCTGGGCACCAGTGACACGCTGTCCAGTGCCGCACGGTTGGCGTCCAGGGTGGCTTCCGTGCCGCTGCCACCGGCGATGAAGTCCCACACCGGCGGCGCCAAACGGGCGGCGGCCGACTGCTGCAGGTCTTCCAGGCACACGGGCTGCGCTTGTGCCATTACTTCTCAGCCTCCGCGTCGGCCCGCTGTCGCTCGACCGCTTCGTAGAGCGCCTTGATGTTCCCGCTCCCGAAGGTGCGGGCACCCATGCGCTCGATGACCTCCATGAAGAAGGTGCGCTTCGGGTGGACCGAGGAAGTGAAGATCTGGAAGAGCTGGCCGTCGTGGTCCTCGTCGACCAAGATGTCCAGTTCCTTCAGTTCGGAAACAGAATACTTGCTCAGATCCAGGGACAGCAGCCGGTAGTAGGCATCCGGAGTGCCGAGGAAAGACACACCCTGCGACTTGAGCAGACCCACCGACTCCACAATGCTGTCGGTGGTGAAAGCGATGTGCTGGACGCCGGCCCCGCCGTGATTCTTCAGGAACCCGTCGATCTGCCCGGGCTCCAACGAGGTGTCGGGTTCGATGAGGGTGAGCGTGACACCACCGGATCGACTCTGGACCACCTTGGAGTCCATTGCCTGGCTGCCCACCATGATGCGCTCTTCGAAGATCATCCGGAAGTCCAGGACGTTTTCGTAGAACTCCACCGTAGGCCCGAGCTGGCCGGCCTCGAGGCAGATGGCGAAGTGGTCGATCGTGCGCAGTCCACTGTCGAACCGCGTGCCCGTTCCGGGAACCGGCGAGAAACCCGGAAGCTTCCGCACATCCTCGTTCTCCGGACGCTGCACGAAGGTGTGGATCACATCTCCGAAGCCTCTGATCGAGGCCGTCACCAGCCCGTTCCGCTCGGCCGGCTCCGCCACCGCGGCGGCGCCCCGACGCACCGCCTCGTCAAACACCTCCCTGACATCGGGGGTGGTGAGCGCGATGTTGGCCACCCCGTCACCGTGCTGCTCGACGTAGGCGGCTGCGGGGTGGTCAGCACCCTGCGCCGTCGTCAGCACCAGCCGGATCTGGTCCTTGCCGAGCGCCACCGAACGGATGCCCGTGACGGACTCGGCCGGCTCGGAGGCGCCGTAGACCTCGAATCCATAGCTGTCTATGAACTGCGCCGCAGCAGCCGCGGTGTCGTGGACGTAGAACTCGACATGGTCGATGGACAGTCCGCCGAAGACGGACGCATTCGAATTAGCCATTGCTTCACGCCGTTGCGTTCATCTGCTGGACGAGGCTCTGCGGCCGCATGTCCGTCCAGCTCGCGTTGATGTAGTCGATGCACGATGCGCGATCGCTCTGGTGAACGACGGTCCAGCCGGCCGGAACCTCGGTGAACTTCGGCCAGAGCGAGTACTGCTCCTCATCGTTGATCAGTACGAGGTACTCCGCCTCGGAGTTCTCGAAAGGATTGGACATGACGTGACTCCTTCTGTTCCCTGCGACTGCACACGGAGTTTCTCGTCCTTGGTGGATGGAAGGCGCTAAAGAATTCGGCAACGCAAGCAGGAACGATTCACTGTGCGCACGATCACCCCGTTGAGTGGCCCAGTGGCCTTCTGGAATGAGGTTTGCACGGCCGGTGGGAGAACTCCAACCCTCCGCCGGTCGCGTCCAGGACGAACGCGCGTGTACGCACTTCCCGTTCCCCCTCCGCGATAGGGGGCGATACGGAGCGTCCATCTGCCGCAGTGCCGCAGATGGACGCTGTTCCTCGAGAAGTGGGCCGCGACGGGGCCTTTCAAGGGGTGGCCGCTAGAGGCCTGGCCGGTGTGTGCCAATGCGACAAAGGCACTGGTCAATCGCATTTTCCAGAAGCCGGCGACTGGCACTGACCGGCCCGGGCATTTCCTGCCAGCCACCAGTCCTTACGAGCGGGGTGCACGGCGGGGGAAGCTTTCTCCGTCGCCACCGAGAAACGGCCGCTGAACAGGCCGGATGCCAGGCGATTGACCCATGCCCCTCCCCACAGGAGCACCGCTATGCCTCGCGCCGCTGCTGTCGTCGCCACCTGTCCTCCGACATCGCTCGTCATCGCCGGTGGGACTGGGAAGCACGCCCCGCGTCGCCGGATCGGCTGAGCAGGAGGCACCACCATGCTCCCCGTAGTCGTACACCTGACCCCGTCCCAGCCGGCCGGGGAGTTCATCCCCAACACCGCTGAGGTCGAAAGCCTGACCTGGGCGGCCGCCTTGCCGCAGGACTGCTTGGAGCACCTGACGGTGACACGAGGCGCCGAGGACCTGAGCACCACGGTCTTCGTCAGGGCACGCGACCTGGCCCACGCCAAGCAGCAGGTCGATCGACTCATGCAACGGATGCCGGGACAGGCCCCGCCCATGGCCGGATGGACTGCCACCCAGTGCATCGCTGTCGATCTTCGGAGGCCGACCCAGTGAGAGCGACGTACGCACAGACTGCCGAGGTTCCTGTCGCCATGCTGACAGCCGGCGAGTCCCCCCGGTCAACCGGGGAGGACGAAGAACACATCAGCCTTCTGGCCGAGTCCGAGGAGCAGCTTCCGCCCATCCTGGTGGACCGCCGCACCATGCGGGTCATCGACGGGAACCACCGCCTTGCCGCCGCCCGGCTGCGCGGTCAACAGACCATCGCCGTACGGTTCTTCGACGGCAGCGCCGACGACGCGTTCCTGCGCGGCGTCGAGGCGAACGTCACGCACGGTCTTCCCCTCTCCCAGGCCGATCGGTGTGCTGCCGCGGAAAGGATCGTGGCGACCCATCCGCACATGTCCGACCGGTCCATCGCCCGCGCCTCGGGCCTCGGCGCCAAGACCGTGGCGGCGATCCGCCAGCGTTCCTGCGCAGGTCCCCAGGAGAACGCGCGGGTCGGCAGGGACGGCCGGGTCCGGCCGCTGAGCAGCGTGCAGGGCCGGCAGCGCGCGGCCGAGGTCCTGGCCGAGCATCCGCAGGCCTCGCTGCGCGAGGTGGCGCGGATCGCGGGGATCTCGCCGATGACGGTGAGTGACGTCCGCAAGCGCCTGGAGGCAGGCCAGGATCCCGGCGGGACGGGCAGTGTGCCCAGGCAGCGGGGCGACAGCGGCACCGCCGCGGCACGGGAGCGTTCGAGCGCGCCGCTCGCCGCAGCGGCCGGCCCCACGGTGCGGCGCATGCAGCCGCGACAGGCGGACCCTGCCGCGGTACTGGAGAAGCTGCGGCGTGACCCTGCCCTGCGCCAGCGGGAATCGGGGCGCCAGCTGCTGCGCCTGCTGCAGTACAACGCCATCGGCCAGCAGATGTGGGCCGACCTGGCCACCGCGGTACCGCCGCACTCCGGTGGCCTGGTGGCGCAGCTGGCCAGCCAATTCGCCGAGACCTGGATGGAGTTCGCGCAGGAGTTGGGCGAGCAGCTCCAGGATCCGGACACCCAGAGGATGAGCGGATGAGCGGCGTCTCGCCGGCTCCGACCGCTCCGGCTGAACTTCGTACGAACTCGATTCCGAATGACGGTGATTGGTAATGCGTGCTGCGGGTGCTGTTGATGTCGCCGACGATCGGTCGTTCGATTCGAGCGCGGCGTTGATCGGTGATTCGGTGCAGGCGGCTTTTGCGGCTCAGGTGCTGCGCTCCCCGGACGGGGTGGCGGTGCGGTGTGCGGGGCGGGAGCTGTCGTACCGGGAGCTGGATGAGCGGGCGAACCGGCTGGCGCATCGGCTGGTGGGTCTGGGGGTGGGTCCGGAGGCGCCGGTGGCGGTGCTGATGGAGCGCTCGGTGGATCTGGTGGTGGCGCTGCTGGCGGTGCTGAAGGCGGGTGCGTTCTATCTGCCGCTGCACAGCGGGTATCCGCTGGAGCGGATGCAGTGGATCGTGGACGAGACGTCCGCGCCGGTGCTGCTGGCCGACACGGCGATGCGTGGCCGCGGCCTGCCGGATGCGCCGGTGGTCGTGGTGGTGGACGAGGACGAGACGCTCGCCTCGCTGCCCGCCACCGACCCGGGCGTGGAGTGCCGGCCGGACCGGCTGGCGTACGTGATGTACACCTCGGGTTCGACGGGCCGCCCGAAGGGTGTGGCGGTGACGCACCGCGACGTCCTCGAGCTGGTCGTGGACGGGATGTTCGGCGAGGGTGCGCACGAGCGGGTGCTGATGGTGGCCCCGTACGCGTTCGACCCGTCGACGTACGAGCTGTGGGTGCCGCTGCTGCACGGTGGGCGGACGGTGGTGTCGCCCGAGGGTGATCTGAGTGTGGCGACGCTGGCCCGTCTGATCGCCGAGGAGGAGATCACCGGTCTTCAAGTGACGGCGGGTCTGTTCCGGGTGATGGCGGAGGAGGACCCGGGCTGCTTCAAGAACGTCCGCGAGGTCATCACCGGCGGTGACGTGATCTCCCCGACCGCCGTACGACGAGTCCTGGAGCACTGCCCGGACATCGTTGTGCGGTCGACGTACGGCCCTACCGAGACCACCCTGTTCGCCACCCAGGCCCCCTGGACCGCCACCGACACCGTGCCCGCCCCGGTACCCGTCGGACGCCCGCTCGACGGCATGCGCGCCCATGTTCTCGATGAGAACCTGTCGCTGGTCCCCTCAGGCGTGACCGGGGAGCTGTACCTGGCGGGTGCGGGACTGGCCCGCGGGTACTACGGACGTCCTGACCTGACCGCGGAACGGTTCGTCGCCGACCCCTTCGGCCCGGCCGGCAGCCGGATGTACCGCACCGGTGACCTGGCCCGCTGGTCCGACCAGGGACTGCTGGAGTTCGTCGGCCGGGCCGACCACCAGGTCAAGATCCGCGGCTTCCGCATCGAACTCGGCGAGATCGAAGCCGTGTTGGGACGCTTTCCCGGACTGTCCCAGGTCGCGGTCGTGGCCCGCGAGGACCAGCCCGGCGACAAGCGCCTGGTCGCCTACGTGGTCACCGACACCGGCACCCTGGACACCGAGGCGCTGCGCGCGCACACGGCCGGCCTGCTGCCGGAGTACATGGTCCCCTCCGCGTTCGTCGTGCTCGACCGGCTCCCGCTGACCTCCAACGGCAAGGTCGACTACCGCGCCCTGCCCGCACCCGACCAGCCCACCGCCGGCACCGGACGCGCCCCCCGCAGCCCTCAGGAGGAGACCCTCTGCCGGCTGTTCGCCGACATCCTCGGCGTGCCGGCGGTCGGCATCGACGACAACTTCTTCGAGCTGGGCGGCCACTCCCTGTCCGCCACTCGCCTCATCAGCCGCATCCGCACCACGCTCGACATCGAACTGCCGGTACGCAGCCTCTTCGAAACCCCCACGATCGCCACGCTCGCCGCCCAGATCGCGCAAGCGGGCTCGGCCAGGACCGCGCTGACCGCGATGGAGCGCCCGGCACGGATTCCGCTGTCACCGGCGCAGAACGGCCTCTGGTTCCTCAACACCATGGAGAGGACGAGCGCCACTTACGTCCTGCCGCTCGCCGTGCGGCTGTCAGGGGACCTCGATCGAGCAGCCCTGGAAGCGGCGATAGCCGATGTGATGGGTCGGCACGAGAGCCTTCGGACGGTCTTCCCGGAGGTCGACGGGCAACCTCAGCAGCGCATTCTGGATCCCGCCCAGGTCCGCCCCCCGCTCCCTGTGGTGGAGGTCGGGACAGCGGACCTGGACGAGGCACTCCGAGCCGCCGGCAACACCGCCTTCGATGTCACTGTCGATCTGCCGCTGCGGGCCCGGCTGTTCGCCACCGGTCCGGACCACCACGTCCTGCTTCTGGTGCAGCATCACATCGGGAACGACGGCTGGTCGCTGGCTCCGCTGGCCCGGGACATCAGCCTTGCCTACGCCTCGCGATGCGCGGGTTCAGCACCGACCTGGTCGCCGTTGCCGGTGCAGTACGCCGACTACACCCTGTGGCTGCACGAACTCCTCGGCTCGGAGGACGACCCCGACTCCTTGGCGACCAAGCAGCTCGCCTTCTGGAAGCGGGCCCTGGACGGAATTCCCGACCAGCTCGAGCTGCCCTTCGACCGCCCCCGGCCGAAGATCGCCGACTACCGCGGCGACACCGTCCCGATCCGGATCGACGCCGACCTCCACCGCGCGCTCCTACGCCTGGCCCAGGAGACCAACACCACGCTGTTCATGGTGCTCCAGGCCGCCCTCGCCACCCTGCTCAGCCGGCTCGGCGCGGGCTCGGACATCCCCCTGGGAACCCCCGTCGCCGGACGCACCGACGAAGCACTGGACGACCTCGTCGGCTTCTTCGTCAACACCCTCGTCCTGCGCAACGACACCTCGGGCAACCCGACGTTCCGCGAACTCCTCGCCCGCACCCGCGAGACCGACCTGACCGCCTACTCCCACCAGGACATCCCGTTCGAACGACTGGTGGAAGCGATCAACCCCCAGCGCTCACTGGCCCGCAATCCCCTGTTCCAGGTGATGCTGGCGCTGCACACCCAGGCGGCTCCCTCGTTCGACCTGCCCGGTCTGTCGGCCGTCACGGAGGACCTCACCAAGGACGTGACGAGCTTGGATCTCACGTTCAACTTCTACGAGGTCACGGACGGCTCCGGAGAGCCCGCGGGTCTCGACGGCTTCCTGGAGTACCGCACCGACCTGTCCGACATGACCACCGCGGAGCGGTTCACCGAGGGGCTCCGGCTGCTGCTGGCGGCCGTCGCCGAGCGCCCCGACCTGCCGATCGGTGCCGCCGAACTGCTCTCCCCGGCCGAGCGGAGCGAACTGCTCGCCGAGGGGGCGGGCGACCCGGCTCCTGAGCACCGGTTCTTCACCGACCTGTTCCAGGAGCAGGCGGCGCTCCGCCCGAACGCACCGGCGCTGGAGCACGAGGGCACCGTCCTCACCTATGCCGAGCTGAACACGCGGGCCAACCACGTGGCCCACTGGCTGATCCGGCAGGGCATCGGCTCCGAGCAGCTGGTGGCACTGGCGGTGCCGCGGTCGGTGGAGATGGTGGCGGCGCTGCTGGGCGTCCTGAAGGCCGGCGCCGCCTTCCTTCCCATCGATCCGGCATACCCGGCGGACCGCGTCGCCTTCATGCTCCGGGACGCCGCACCGGTCCGCGTGCTCACCAGCCGGGAGGTTGCCGGGCGGCTCCCGCAGGGCGGCCCGGAGGTTCTGATCCTCGACGACCCTGCGGCCCTGGCCGGACTCGACGGTACCGATCCCACGGATGCCGAGCGGACCTCTCGGCTCCGGCCCGACGGCCTGGCGTACACCATCTACACCTCGGGCTCCACCGGCGCCCCCAAGGGCGTGGCCGTCAGCCACCGCGGCATCTGCGCGCTGGCCGCCACGCTGGCGGAGAAGTACCAGGTCCGGCCGGACGACCGGGTCCTCCAGTTGGCCTCGATCAGCTTCGACATGGCTCTCGAGGACTTCCTCCGGGCGTTCTGCTTCGGCGCGACCCTCGTCGTCCCCGCGCCCGGTCCCCTCGTAGGGGACGCCCTCGGCGACTTTCTGGAGCAGCGCCGGATCTCCTGTGCCGACATGCCGCCCAGCGTGCTCGCCACCCTGCCAGCGCGGCCCTTCCCCGCCCTGCGTGTGCTGAGCGTCGGCGGCGAGGCGTGCCCCCCTGCGCTGACCGCGCGCTGGGCGGCCGGCCGGCGGATGCTGAACCTCTACGGGCCCACGGAGTCGACTATTTCGGCGACGGCCAGCGAGCCGCTGTCCGCTACCGACCCGTCCGCGTCCACCCCCATCGGAGCGCCGGTGCGGGGCACCCGCGTGTACGTCCTGGACGAGCGGCTGCGACTGGCGCCGCGAGGAGTGCCGGGAGAGTTGTACATCGCCGGCGCAGGCCTGGCCCGGGGGTACCTGCGTCGTCCGGGGCTGACGGCGGAGCGGTTCGTGGCCGACCCCTTCGGCCCGGCCGGCAGCCGGATGTACCGCACCGGTGACCTGGTGCGATGGCGGGACGGTCAGCTCGAGTTCGTCGGCCGGGCCGACGACCAGGTGAAGATCCGCGGATTCCGCATCGAGCTCGGCGAGATCGAGGCGGTGCTGGGTCGTCATCCGGCGGTGTCGCAGGTTGCGGTGGTGGTACGTGAGGACCAGCCCGGTGACAAACGCCTGGTGGCCTATGTGGTGCCCGGATCCGGGGGCCGTGGCGTGGGCGCCGACGCCCTGCGCGCTCATGTGGGTGAGTCCTTGCCGGAGTTCATGGTTCCTTCGGCGTTCGTGGTGCTGGACCGTCTGGTGTTGACCACCAACGGCAAGCTGGACCGGCGGGCCCTGCCTGTGCCCGTGTACGAGGCGGAAGTGGGCGGGCGTAGTGCGCGCAGTCCGCAGGAGGAGATCCTGTGCGGGCTGTTCGCCGACATCCTGGGCGTACCCGTAGTGGGTATCGACGACAGCTTCTTCGAGCTGGGCGGGCATTCCCTGCTGGCGGCCCGGATGGTCAGCCGGATCAGGTCGGTTCTGGGTGTCGAGGTGCCGGTACGGACCTTGTTCGAGGCTCCGACGGTTGCCGCCCTGACCGGTCGGCTCTTGGAGGCGGGTTCGGCCAGGCCCGCGTTGACGGTGGTGGAGCGCCCTGAGGTGGTGCCGCTGTCGCCGGCGCAGAACCGGCTGTGGTTCCTCAACAAGCTGGAAGGGGCGAGTGCCACCTACAACGTCCCGGTCGCGTTCCGGATCACGGGAGACCTGGACGCGCATGCCCTGGAGCAGGCCCTGAACGATGTGGTGGTCCGGCACGAAAGCCTGCGGACGGTCTTCCAGGAGATCGACGGAAACCCGGCCCAGATCGTGCTGGGGACGAGCGCCGTCCACCTGAAGCTGCATCACGTCGACTGTGACCCGAGCGAGTTGAACGAGACGCTGCGCACGGCCGGGCAGTACGTCTTCGACCTGTCAGCCGAAACTCCGCTGCGGGCAACGCTGTTCATGGTCGGCCCGAAGGAACGGGTCCTGCTGCTGCTCCTGCACCACATCGCGAGCGATGGCGCCTCGATGGGGCCGCTCGTGCGCGATCTGGAGACCGCGTTCCGCGCCCGGCTCCAAGCCCACGCACCGGCGTGGTCCGCGCTCCCGGTGCAGTACGCCGACTACACGCTGTGGCAGCGTGAGCTCCTCGGCGCGGAGGACGACCCCGGTTCCCTGGTGAGTGAGCAGCTGGCCTTCTGGACCGAGGCGCTGGAAGGCATCCCGGACCAGCTCGAGCTGCCCTTCGACCGCCCCCGGCCGAAGGTGGCCAGCTACCGCGGCGACATGGTTCCGGTCCGCATCGACCCCGAGGTGCACCGCGCGCTCATCGACCTGGCCCGGGACACGAACACCACGGTGTTCATGGTGCTCCAGGCCGCCGTCGCCACCCTGCTGAGCCGGCTGGGCGCGGGGTCGGACATCCCGATCGGGACCCCGAGCTCAGGACGCACCGACGAGACCCTCGACGATCTGGTCGGCCTCTTCCTCAATACGCTGGTGCTGCGGACCGACACCTCGGGGAACCCGACGTTCCGGGAGCTTCTGGAGCGGGTCCGCAAGACCGCCCTGACCGCCTACATGCACCAGGACGTGCCGTTCGAGCGCGTGGTCGAGGCCGTCAATCCGACTCGCTCGCCGTCCTGGCATCCGCTCTTCCAGGTCATGGTGGTCCTGCAGAACACCGGGGGTTACGAGTTCTCGCTGCCCGGCACGTTGACTGAACCCGAGGAGGCGTTCAGCACCAGTACGGCCAAGTTCGATCTCGGTTTCATCCTCAACGAGCGCTACGAGGCCGACAACCGTCCGGCCGGGCTCGACGGGATGCTGGAGTACAGCACCGACGTCTTCCGGAAGGGCACCGCCGAACGGATGGTGGCCCAGCTGGTACAGGTGCTGACACAGCTCAGCAGCGCTCCCGACCGCCGGATCAGTGAAACGGACATTCTGTCGCCGGCCGAGCGTGTGCGGTTGTTGGAGTCGTGGGCCGGGGCGGAGCCCGGTGGGGGGCTCGGTGCCGGTTCGGTGCAGGCGGCTTTCACGGCTCAGGTGCTGCGCTCCCCGGACGGGGTGGCGGTGCGGTGTGCGGGACGGGAGCTGTCGTACCGGGAGCTGGATGAGCGGGCGAACCGGCTGGCGCATCGGCTGGTGGGTCTGGGGGTGGGTCCGGAGGCGCCGGTGGCGGT
>NZ_JBIVJQ010000021.1:0-33190 GCF_044750305.1 Streptomyces sp. NPDC088810 | reverse complement strand
GCTCACGCCACGCAGCGAAGGCGATTCTTCCGTTTTTGCGCGAAAACGCCCGCGAAGTCTCAGGTATCAATTCTCTGGCCGATTTGTTAGTTGTTGTCCGAATGGCTCGATCTTCGTGCACTCGTCATGGCTTGGATGATGTTATCGGAGCGGCACAGGCACGTTTCCGTGGTCAGCCGGGAAGCAGGCTCGGCAGGCATGCCGCACCCGACCGGAGCGGGCACAGGATGTCGGGTGCGGCAGGCTTGGCCCTTCCTAACGTTGGTGATCGAAAGGGAAGGAGGCCGGGGTTGCTGGATCGGCTGAACCAGGCCATGGAGCACATCGAGGCTCACCTCGACCAGCACATCGAGGTGTCCGCGCTGGCCCGGATCACGGTCACGTCCGAGTACCACTTCCGGCGCCTGTTCTCGTCACTGGCGGGGATGGCGCTGTCGGAGTACATCCGACGCCGGCGGCTCACCGTCGCAGGGGCGGAGGTGCTCGCCGGGGAACCGACCTTGCTGGAGATCGCGATCCGCTACGGCTACACCTCGGGCGAGGCGTTCGCCCGGGCGTTCCGCGCCGTGCACGGCGTCGGTCCCGGCGAGGCCAGGCGTACCGGCGCAGCTCTGAACTCGCAGCCCCGGCTGTCCTTCCGCCTCACCATCGAAGGGACCAACACCATGCGGTACCGCATCGTGGAAAAGGAAGCTTTCCGGGTCGTCGGCAAGAAGGCCCGCGTCCCGCTGATCCACCAGGGCATCAACCCGCACATCGCCGAGCACGTCAAAAGCATCTCGCCGGAGACGATGCTGCGGATCACCGGCCTCTCGGACCAGGACCCGGAGGGTGTGGTGTCGGCGACCGTGCGCCTGTCGGACGGCTTCGAGGAAGGCAGCGAACTCGACTACTACCACGCCGTGGTGACCACTGCCGCCGAGTTGCCCGAGGACCTCGACACACTGGACTGCCCGGCGGGCACCTGGGCCGTGTTCGAGAACACCGGGCCGTTCCCGCAGGCGCTGCAGCAGATGTGGGGTGACGTGGCCGCCCAGTGGATCCCGTCCAATCCGTACGAGTACCGTCCGGGACCGGAGATCCTTCGCACCCGCCCGTCCCAGGACGACCCGGCGCAGTCCGACGCGCAGCTGTGGATCCCGGTGACCCGCACCACGGTCTGAGCCAGGGGCAGCGCGACGTTCCGGGGGCGAGGCGCCCGGCCCCGGCACGTACGGATCTCCGGCTCAGAGACCCAGCGGCACCGCCGCGGCGGACACTCCCTGTCCCCCGCCGTGGGCCTGCTTGGTGGTCACCTCTGGTGGCCGGGCAGGGCCGCCGTCCCAGCGTTGCGCAGCTTGAGAATGTATGCCGCAGTGAGCGCTACGCCACGGTCCTCGTCGTGGGACAGATCTGCGAGGGCACGTGTCGTCGTGCTCCCCGGGATGTCCGCGAGCGCCTGTGTCAGCCGTCGACGTGCCGACGGTCCCATGGTGCCGCCGGCGAGACAGTCGACGAGCCCAGCGGCGATCTCATCCGCCAACGCGGGATCACCCGCCAGCGTGCTCAGTGCGTCGGCTGCGTCGGCGTCGTTCCTCTCCTCCACGATCATGTCGATGAGCGTCGGGACCGCGTCGGCTACTCCACGTGCCCCGAGCGCCAGAGCCGCGTACCCGCGGACCACGATGTCGGGGTTCCTGAGGGCGTCCCGCAGCACTGCGGTCGCCTCATCATTCGGGATCTCGGCGATGGACTGGACGGCACGTCCGCGCACCTCGGCCGCGGGTGATCCGAGGCCCTCCGCCAGGAGTGCCAGCCCGTCCTCGCCCGACTGCGCCAGAGCCCAGCGAAGGGCGCCGGCGACGTTCGGATCCGACTCGCTCAGCACGGCCTCGACCAGTGCTTCCACCGGCACGGGACCTTCCTCGACCGCGGACAGGGCCGCCCGCTGCCGCGCCCCCGCGCTCTTCGACCCCAGCGCCTGGAGGAGCGCGACGGTCTGCAGGACATCCTGCCAGCCGGCGGGTTCCGCGGCGTCGATCCGGTGGAGTCGCCTGAGCAACTCCGTCTCCGCTGCGATGCGGTCTCGCGTCTGGCGGATGAGGTCGTCGACGAGTTCCGCGGGCGTGAAGCCGGGGTCATCGAGTGCGCGCCTGACGTCACGCAGCGACAACCCCAATGACCGCAGGCTCTCGATGTGGAAGATGCGCCGGACGGTCTCGCTGGAGTACTCCCGGTAGCCGGAGCCGGTACGGCCCGTTGGCCGCACCAGGCCGAGCGCCTCGTAATGCCTGAGCATGCGGGCGCTGACCCCGGACCGTTTCGCCACATCACCGATCAACACTGCCTACTGCCCCTCCTGGCCGGCCCCGCCGAGAGCTACCATGCGCTTCGCCTCCTCGATCGCGCACTCGAATCCGGCATTCGGATCGCGCCACAGTCGTTCCGTGGCGACCGCGTGTGCGCGCACGCGAGGATCGAGTGCCGTCGTCGCGGCTCCCAGTGCCGGCAACGTCACCTCTCCGAGCGCGATCAGCGCCCGGCTGAGGCTCAGCTGCGTCTCGCGTTCGCCGCGCCCGAGCTGTGTCGCCAACGCTACGGCCAACTCGGGCTTCTGGCCTTCGGGCACGAGCACGACCGCTGCCCGCCAAGCGCTCCGGGCCACCTCGTCGTCGGGGTCCGACAGCAGCGCAGGTGTGATCGCCGGCCACGCTTTCCGATCCCCGATCTTGGACAGCGTGTGCAACGCCTGGCTGCGTGCCTGCGCACACCCCGAGCCGACTTCGTCGAGAAGCAACGGGACCGTCATCGATGCCGCGTGGCGAGTGAGGGCCCACGTCAGCATTTCGCGGACGTAGAACTCGGGTTCGCTCGCGCATCGCTCGATGAGCTTGCCGATGAACTCCGGGTCCGGGGCCGTGCCGAGCGCCAACGCTGCCTGCAGCCGGACCGACGAGCTGTTGTCCTCCAGTCCCTGAAGTGCCCGCATCGTGCTCGTGTCCTCTCTCGGCCTGGTCATGGAGACCACCTCCTTGGCCACAGTGAAGACCTTGTCACTGTGTCAAGGTCCAGCCGGACCTGGACCTGGCCGAGCGATCTGGACCGTGCCGGAGTTCGTCCGGTGCGCGCTGGAGACTGAGGGCGTGACGCATGCCGGGCCGCCCCAATGGACGCGCGGTCCAACGTCGTCGGTCGACCGGGCTCATACCCCGCACCCCTGCCGACGACCACCCGCCGGCGTCTCTTCGGCCGGCGGGCGACCGTCGGTGTGGCGTGTTCAGTTGCCGCCCTGGTCCGGGGTTACCTGACCCGATCCGGCGGCCGCTGCCGACGGCATACCCCCACACCACCCAGCGGGTTCCGAGCCGGTCAGGCGCGGCAGCGCAGCATCTCCAGTGGCGGGTACGCCAAGAGGTCCGCCCAGAAGTCCTTGCCGAACTCGCGGATACCGGCTTCGGACACCTGCACCGGTACCCACTCCACGTCACGGAACCCGGCCGCCCGCAGACACTCCTCGTACACCTCGCGGCGTGGGACCGTGCTGACGATGCTGATCGGTTGCGGCTCGAGGAGAGCCGTGACCCGCACCCGCGGGCCCGTCTCGGCTTCCTCGCCGGTGGGCTCACAGAGGAACCCGTACTTGTCCAGGGACGGGCAGTCGAACCGGTAGTCGGGGTTCTGCGCGAACACCAAGAACTCGCCACCCGGAAGCAGGTTTTGGTGAATGCTGCCGCACATCCGCTTCATCGTCGCGATGTCCTCGGCGTAGTTGAGGCACTGCACTCCCACGGCGATGTCGAAGCGCCGCTCCAGAGGCGGCAGTTCGGCCACGTCGCCGACCAAGTAGCGCGCACCCAGCGGGTCACGCTGCTCGATCTCGCGCGCGGCCGCGATCATCTCGACGGAGATGTCGACACCGAAGACGTCCGTGGCGCCGCGCCGCTTGAACTCCCTGCTGTAGAAGCCGGTGCCGCACGCCAGGTCGAGAACCGACTTGCCGCTCACGTCCCCGACCATGCCCAGGAAGCTCGGCACTTCCCCGTACCGCATCAGCGGCAGCGACTTGAACCCCTCGAACGCCTCGCCGATCTTGTCGTACTGCTGCACGCTCACGTGCCGCCCCCTCGCGTGTTTCGTCCCGTACGTGGCCACGCCACGCCGAGCCTCCGGATGCGGAGGCTCGCCGGTCGTGGTGGTGGCAGGAAGTCTCCCTCGCCGGTGTCCGGGGGCCGTACTGGCAGATGACACGAGAAGTTGTCCGGGTGACCCCCGTATCACCCAACACCACCAGCCGAGTCGTTCGGCAGCGAGTAGGCCGACGCCGCAGCGACCGCCACCGAGGGAACACGTCGAGCAGGTCCGCCCCGTAGCGCGTGCGGACCTCAGGGCTGAACGCGGCGATGTCCAGCTCGTTGGCAGCGGTCAGTTCGGCGAAGTTTCGACGCGCTTAGAAGCCCCCGGTAGGAGGACGTGCGGTCGCAGGAGCTCCTCGCGGAGCTGGGTGAGGGCGCGGTGCAGTGTGCTCTTGACCGTGCCCGGCGACAGGCCGAGTGCGGTGGCTGTCTCTCGTGTGGACATCTGCTCCCAGTGGCGCAGCACGACGACGGCGCGCTGCTGGGGCGCCAGCGACTTGACGAGGTCCATGAGGAGAGTGCGGTCTGCATGCCGTTCGGCGGAGTCCTCGACGCTCGTCTCGGGCAGCTGAGCGGACGGAAGTTCCCGGACTTGCTGGGCCCGCCGCCACCACTCCGCGCGAGTGTTGATCATGACGCGGCGCAGGTAGGCGTCTGCGAGTCGCTTGTCCGCGATGCGGTCCCACCGGGGGTACGTGCGTAACAGCGCGGTCTGGAGCAGGTCCTGGGCTTCCAGCGGGTCCCTGACCAGGCGGCGGGCACTGCGCAGCAGAGCGTCGTGCCGTGTACGGACGTACTCCTCGAAGTCCATGACAGGGGCTTGGGGTTGAGGTTGGGGTTGGGTGGTCATCGTCCGGCTCGTTTCAGGCAGGGGTCGGGAGGAGAGGTCAGTGCCGGGGGTGGGGCGACAGTCGGCAGGCTGGTGCGGGCGGCCAGGCGTCGTCTGTAGGCCGCTGTGGCCTGGGAGAGGGCCCGGACGCAAGGAGGTGTCAGGGGCGCGGTGGGGCGCACCTGCTGTGGCCGGCGTGTTTGCCGCACGCCTGCGCCTCCAGGTGGAAGCCGCGGTCGTGGACGAACTTGACGGCTCGGGTGTTCTGGCTGCCTCCCGCGTGCACGGTCGCCGAGCAGGCGCCGCTGTCCCGCCATGAGCCGTAGTCGGTGTCCGTAGCGCAGCTGGATCCGGGTGTTGCCGATCTTCATTGCTGGCCCGTTGTTCCGCCTGGCTGCGCCGGCCGGAGTGGCGAGGAGCAGGGTGGCGGCGACTACCGCCACCGTCCCCCCGCCAGCGCCGACGTCTTCCCTTGATCATCGCGGTGCCTTCCCTTTGTGTCCGTGCTGGTGGGCGGCGCCGGGTGGGGTGACGTACGGTCGCACCCCACCCGGCGCCGTCTGCTGCTCGCGATCGTGCAGGCGCGCGCCGGTCACGTTCGAAGGGCCGCCGTGGCTCTCGGCCGTGCCGGTCAGCGGCGCAGGTAGTCCCAGGTGTGGCTGCCGACGATGCCGTCCGCACCGCCGGTGATGTGGTGGTGGCTCTGGAGCCACTTGACCGCCGCGAGGGTGTCGGGCCCGAACCTGCCGTCGACGGACAGCCATCCGGGGTAGTCCGTGTGCTGGTTGATGATGTCCTGGATCTCCCTGACGGCGTCCGCGTTGGAGCTTCCCTCGCTGATGGTCGCGGTGCCGTAGTAGTAGTCGCAGGTGTAGCCGACGGTGGAGCGGTAGGTGCAGGAGTGCACGGCGGCCTGGACCGCCGTCCTGGTCGTCCGGGGGCCGGCGCTCGCATGGGCCGCCGTCACGGGTACGGCGACGAGCAGTCCGGCGGTCAGGGCCAGGGCGCCGACGACTCGGATGCGGGTGGACGGCATGGGCATGTCTGTCTCCTCGTGGAGAGCGAAGCTGATGGGAAGCGGGACGGGTACGCGTCGACGGCCGGCTGTCAGCAGTCCGGGAGGTCGGGCACCTTGGGTGCCGCTCCGCGCACGTAGTGGTTGCTCACCCAGGCCGGGTCGCTGCCGGACAGCAGGGTGACCTTCGTCCACCACTTGTTTCCCGCGACCTTGCTGGTGTGCCGGTTGGTCTGGCAGTACGCCCGGAGCGTCGCGTTGGACACCCTGATGGCGACCCCGCAGCTCTTGCGCGGGCACTCCCGCAGGGCCACGTGCGTACCCTTGATGCGGATCTTCTTCACGCTGGCGGCCGACACGTCGGACACCGGTGCCGGCGCCGAGGACGCGGTGGCGACGGGCTGCGGGGCCCGTGCGTCGCTGTGTGCGGGGCCGGCCACGGCGATGCTGCCGGCCAGGGCGAGCGTGGTCGCGGCGAGCGCCCAGCTGTTGCGCATCAAAGAGGGCATTCCTGTACTCCTTTCACTGGCGCCTCACTGCACGGCGCATTCGGTTGTTCACGGCAGCCGACCGGGCCTGCCCGACGAGCGGCCGTCCGCTCGTGCCTGACCTCGACTTTTCCGGCCGGGGAATTGAATGGGCAGCCGGTTACGCCGCCCTGATCAATGGCGCTTCCGCGTTCCCTCGGCCGGCCGGTGCCAGGCAACGACTGTGGCAGCGAGGGGCTGTGGGGAAGCTGAAGATCCCCGAAGGCGCCAACTCGGCAGCTGTGCATGGTTCTTCAGGTTGGCCACAGGGTTTCTCCCGCATGCTGGAGTCATGCGCGTACTCGTGGTGGAGGACGACCGGCGGATGGCGGAGCTGCTGCGGCGCGGCCTGGCCGGTGAGGGATGGGCGGTCGACGTCGTGCACGACGGGCTGTCAGGCGTCGAGCGGGCGGGCGAGCACCCGTACGACGCGATCCTGCTGGACCTGATGCTGCCGGGCCTGAACGGATACGGAGTGTGCGGCCGGCTGCGTGAGGCGGGCATCTGGGCGCCGGTGCTGATGCTCACCGCGATGGACGGGGAGTACGACGAGGCGGAGGGGCTGGACGTCGGGGCGGACGACTACGTGACCAAGCCGTTCTCATTCGTGACGCTCCTGGCCCGGCTGCGGGCGCTGATGCGGCGCGGTCAGCCGCAACGTCCCGCGGTGCTGCGCGTCGGGGACCTGGAAGTGGATCCGGCCGCCCGGCACTGCCGTCGCGGCACGGTGCCGGTGGCTCTCACCGCGCGGGAATTCGCGGTCCTGGAGTACCTGGCGCGGCGCGGCGGTCAGACAGTCACCAAGACGGAGATCCTGGAGCATGTCTGGGACGACCGGTTCGACGGAGACGTCAACGTGGTGGAGGTCTACGTCAGCGCCTTGCGCCGCAAGATCGACACTCCCTTCGGCCGGCGGTCCATCCGGACGGTCCGGGGCATCGGCTACCGGCTCGACGTCGCACCGGCGACGGCATGCTGAGGAGTTCCGGGGCACCGCGTACCGTGCGCCGACTGCGACCGGGCAGCGTGCGGGTACGGCTGACCCTGGCCGCGACCGCCGTCGCCGCCGTCCTGCTGGCCCTGGCCGCCGTCGCCTCCGCCGTCGCGGTGCGCAGCTCCCTGCAGGCCTCGGCGCTCCAGCGGGCCGGCGACGGCAGCCCGGTGGGAGCGACCGAGGCGGCCGTGTGCACATCCGATGCCGGCGGCACGAGGTGCACGCCAGGCCCCAGTCACGGGGTCATCGTCCGGCGGGACACAGTCCCGCTGCTCCGCGGTGAACACCTGTCGCTCCGGCCGTGGGCCGATCGGGCTGACGCAAGGCCCGTGGAGTTGATTCCGGCCGACGGCTCCGACCCGATCTCCTTCCCCGACTCCTGGACGGACCAGGACCGGCTGACCACCACGGTGTGGTGGCTGGGCGGCGGCACGCTGGTGCTCACCCTGCTGACGGCCGGCGGGGCATGGCTGGTCATCGGCCGGGTCCTCAAGCCGGTGGAGGTGATCCGGACGCAGTTCGCCGCGCTGAGTCTGAGCCGGCTCGACCAGCGCATCCCGGCGCCGCGCTGCGGCCGGGAGTTCTCCCGTCTGGTGGCGACGATGAACAGCGCCCTGGACCGCCTCGAAGCGGGGGCCGCCCGGCAGCGGCAGTTCACCTCCGACGTCGCCCATGAACTGCGCACCCCGCTCGCCTGCTTGCGGGCCGAACTCGAACTCGCGCTAGCCCCCTCCGGGACGGCCCGCTGGCCGGTCGCCGCCCGCGACGCCCTGCACGACACCCTTCATCTCCAGGACATCACCACGAACCTGCTGCTCCTGGCCCGTCTCGACGCGCAGGCCCCGCACTCGAGAAACCTCCTGACCGAGCAAGTGGACCTGCCCGGACTGATCCGTGACGCGGTCGCCCGCCGTGACCTGCCCGGCCGCCTCCGTCTCGTCGTCACCGCGCCCGACGAACCCGCGCCGGTGACCGGCCACCGCGGCCTGCTCGCCCGGGTCCTGGCGAACCTGCTCGACAACGCCGAACGCCATGCGGCCACCACGATCACCGTCACCCTGACCCTGGACCACGCACGCCGGCAAGCCCTGTTGGAAGTGGCCAACGACGGCCCGCCCATCCCTCCCGAACACCAGGAGAAGATCTTCGAGCGCTTCAGCCGGCTCGACGACGCCCGCACCAGGGGCGCCGGGGGCACGGGCCTCGGCCTGGCCATCGCCCGCCGCATCACCACGCTCCACCACGGCACCCTCACCCTCTCCCCCGGCCAGGAGGACCAGGTGGGCGCCCGGTTCGCCGTACGCCTGCCCCTGACCTCCGAGGACGCCCAAACGCTGGTCGGCGAACTCCTGCACGCGTGGGAGGAGCCCGACGACATCCCCGCACTCCTCGGCCACAACGCCGGGCACCAGCCACTCGAAGACGTCGTGCCCGATCTCGTACGCGCCCTCGTCACGGCCGGACGCGACCGCCACCTCCAGGCCCTGCTCCGCCACCTCGCACGGCAGGCGCCCGCCTGGGAGGTCACCGGCCTCGCCGACATCCTCCGGGACGAAGGCATGCCCGCAGCGGCCGACGAACTGCTCACCGCCCGCACCGCACCGCGCGGGCTCGCACGGGGCGACCGGGTTCGTTGAGGCATGAGTACGGCGTCCGTCGGCGCCGCGCTGACGGAGAACGTGCCTGGGGTTTGCCTTCGGTCACCGGCCTGCCCAGCGCGGCGGCCCATCATGCTGGGGTCCACGGGGGGCGGTGCTGCCGATGGCGGGGCGACCGGAAAGCCCGGTGGCCCGGTTCGCCGCCGAGTTGCGAAGCTCCGTACGCAAGCGGGCAGTCCGACGTGCGGGTGATGGCGCAGCGCACGGGTCAGGGGGCGGGCACCTGTCGCAGACGGCCGGGGATGAGCGGCTGCCGACCCTGCCGGTCGCCCTGGCCCACGTCCGGGCCTGCGGGGGCGACCGGCGGGAAGGGGAGGAGCGGTGACGGGAGGCGGCCGCGGAGGTGGCGGCCGAACCGCGCGCCGAGGATGCGGACGCGGAGCCCCCGTACCGGGGAATGGCTCGTTTCGAACCCGTCGACGCCGGTCTGTTCCGTCGCTGGCCGGGTCAGTCCGGTTCGGCCGCGCCGAGACGGTGGGCGAGGTCGGTCAGATCGGCCAGCCGCAGTACCCGTCCGCCGAACCCTGGCAGAGGGACGTGCAAGGGCGTGGTCCAGCGGGCGGGGATCGCGTCCAGGCCGTGATACGCGCCCGCCAGGGCGCCGGTGACTGCGGCGACGGTGTCTGTGTCGCCCCCGGCGTCGATCGCCGCGCGCAGGGCGTCCTCGAAGCCGGTGGTGCTGCGCAGGGCCCAGACCGCGGTCCCCAGGCAGGGCCAGACCGCGCCGTTGAACTCGGTTGCCTGGTCGGGATGCCAGTCGGCGGCGAGGACGGTGGCATAGCGCTGACGGTGGTCGGGATGGACGAGGTCCAGGGCGTCGGGAAGGGCGCAGAGGGGGTCCGCGCCTGCCAGGGTGAGCCGAACGAGTTCGTGAAAGAGGGCGGTGCCTTCCCAGGCGGCGCGGTCGCCGTGGGTGAGGGCGGCGATGCGCCGGGCGGCGTCCATGGTGACCGCCTGGCCGGCACGTGCGAAGTAGACCGCAGATGTCGATGCCCTCATCAGGGAGCCGTTGCCGGCCGCTCGCAGGTTGATCCGGAAGTGTGCTGCGGCGGCCAGATCCCACGGCATGCCGTTGGTCAGTACGTCCTCGGTCTGCAGGCCGATGTCTTTGGGGCTGGCCGCGGCCCAGCGCTGGAAGCGGGCGAAGATGTCCGGCGCGTCCAGTCCGCCCCGCTGCAGCAGCGACTCGGCGACGAGTACGGCCATCTGCGTGTCGTCCGTGGCTTCGCCCGGTTCCCAGCCGCCGCCTCCGCACATCTCGCCACCGCACCCGGGTTCCGGGAACCGGGCGGAGAACGCCCCCTCGGGCCCGAACTCGAAGGGCGCTCCCAGCGCGTCGCCCACCGCTGAGCCGACGACCGTCGCGATGGCTCGTTCCGTACGCTCCATCCGCGCAGGGTATCGACGGCCGGGGGGCTCACGGCGGTTTGTTGCGGGGTCTCATCGAGGGCTTCTATTACGATCACGATCATATCGCCATAATCTGGACGCTTTTCCGGTGGGGAGATCACATGCCTGACGAACGCATCCATGAAGTCGATCCGGCGCGCCTCCAGCTGTCGCGGACGGTTTCCCAGGCGGTCAAGCAAGCAACCGCGATCCTGCAGCAGGAGGTGAACGACGGCTCGGGGCGCGCCACCACGATGCAGGCGAAGTACGCGGCGACGAAGAAGGTCGACCCCAACGAGTTCAAGGCGTTGAGCAGCCGGGTGCGCAAGGACGTGCACGACCTCATCGCAATGGCCGCCGACCTGTTCTCCGAACTCCAGACCGACGAGGTCCAGACGGTGGTGTCGCGTATGGCCACCGACGCGCACGACGTGCTCGAAACGACGATGAACCTCGTCGACAACAGACCGGCGACCGCCATGACCCTGGCCAACCTGGGCTTCACGACGCCGCCGCCCACGACCCCCACCGAGGCGGCAGCGGACGCGCCGGAGCCGGGGCCCGGGCCGGCTTCCGGTGACGCGCCACGGCAGCCCGGCGCCTGAGAGGGTCGAAAGGTGACCTCTACAGTGGGCGTACAGCTCGGCCCCTCGGCCGTGGAGTCGGTTCTCGAACGCTACCGCGACATCACCATCGCGCGACTGATGTCCGATATCCCGGAGTGCGCAGAGGACGACCTGTACCGTCTCGTGCGCGCCTACCCCAGCCGGTCCGGGAAGGGGCTGCGCCCCGCGCTCTGCCTGGCGGTGTGCCGGGCGCTCGGCGGTGACATCGAAAAGGCGATCGATTCCGCGGTCGCCATCGAGCTGACCCACAACGCGTTCCTGATCCTGGACGACATCCAGGACGGCAGCGAAATGCGCCGCGGGGCGCCGACACTGCCCGCCGAGTACGGCCTCGGGGTCGCGGTGAACGTCGGCAACGCGACCAACCTGCTCGCCCTGCAGCACCTGATGGCCAACCGGTGGACACTCGGCCCCAATCTGGCGTGGGCGGTCCTCCAGGAATCGGCGCTGATGATGCGCCATTCGCTCGAGGGGCAGGCGATCGAGGTCGGCTGGATCCGGAACAACGCCTGCGACCTGGCGGACGACGACTACTACCGGATGTGCATGAAGAAGTCGTCCTGGTACACGTGCATTTACCCCTGTCGTGTCGGCGCTCTCGTGGCCGAGGGCCAGCACAAACAGACGGCCCGCTTCGATCGCTACGGCTGCTACCTCGGTGCGGCATTCCAGATCCAGGACGATCTGCTCAATCTGACCGGCCACTACGCGCAGTACGGGAAGGAGATCTCCGGGGACCTGTGGGAGGGCAAGCGCACCCTCGTCCTCATCGAGTACATGCGCCGTTGCACCGGCGCGCAGCGGGCGCGGATGGAGCGGTTCCTGGGCAAGACGCGTGCGACCCGCACGGAGGCCGAGGTGCAGTGGGTGCACGACGAACTGCTCGCCTCAGGCTGCGTCGAGACCGTACGGGCTCGGGCGAGGTCACTCGCCGAGGAGGCCCACATGGAGGCGCTCGAGGCGTTCGACGGCCATCCCGACTCCGAGGAGAAGCAGTTCCTGCTCGATCTGCCGTTCTACATGGTGGAACGGGAAAGCTGAGCCGCAGCCATCCTGCCTTCCGGCGCACCGGGCAGGTGCGCGCGTTGCAGCCACTCCCGGTACGCCGGCGCCTCGTGGGCGACGGCCCAGTAGGCCTCCTCCAACGCCGGGAAGGCCTCGTCCAGTCCGTCCTCGGTGCGGGCCGCCAGCAGCAGACGTACTCCTAGCGGGTCGCCCTTCAGTGGGCGGATCGCGAGATCGGGGCGGGGGTGGGCGGTCGGTTGGCTGACCGTGACCACTTCGCCGGTGGCGGCGAGTGAGTACGCGGTGAGGTAGTCGCCGTGCAGCATCTCGGAGTGCAGGCCTGCGGCCCGCAGGACCCGGGACAGGCCGTCCCACTCACCGTCGACCGTCGAGTCGACCATCCAGCGGTCGCCGGCCAGATCGGCAAGACTCACCTCCGGCTGCGACGCGGCGGGGTGGTCCGCGGCGAGCGTGACGAACTGCGGTTCGCGTTCGACGAGCACGCGCAGGCACAGACCGGGCGGGATGCGCAGCGGACTGCCCTCGACCTCGTGCACGAAGGCCATGTCCAGCCGGCCCGCGGCGACCATGCCCAGCAGGGCGTTGGCGGACACGTTCATCTGCAGGGTGGGTTCGCATTGCGGGCCTCGGGCCCGCAGCAGGCGCAGCCAGCCGGGGATGGCCCGGCTCGCCGTGGCGCCTATGCGCAGCTGGTACCCGCCGGCGGCACGGGCCGCCGCCGCCCGGGTCTCGGTGACGATCGCCGCGAACTCCGCGACCAGCGGTCTGGCCCGGCTCAGCACGGCCAGCCCCAGCGGGGTGGGGTGGCAGCCGGTCCGGGCGCGCACGAAGAGCTGAGCACCCAGAGCGTGCTCTATGCGCCGTAGCTGAGTGCTCAACGACGGTTGCGCCAGACCGAGTTGCCGTGCCGCCTTGTGCAAGCTGCCGGTGTCGGCGATGGCGCAGAGCACGCGCAGATGCCTCACCTCGAGCTCCATGGGAGGAGCGTAGGGCGGCGCCGAGCGCCACACCAGATGTTCAAGGTCCAACGAAACCGGACGAGTCGGCCACCGATAGCCCCGAGCTATCGCCAACTGCCATCATCCCTCGTCCCGTTGGCCTGCCCGAGACTCACTGGCAACCGATCGTTCAACCCCACAGGACGAGAAGGAGCCCCCCATGCAGTCGTTCCGTACCCGCACCGGGTCGAAGAACTCCAGGAGACTCGTGGCCCTGGCGCTGGGCCTCGGTCTGGCCTCCGCCGCGCTGGGCACCGCCGGCCCGGCGAGCGCGTCGAACACCGCCGAAGCCCCCGCCAAGGCCGCCACCGCCGGCTACGTGGGCACGGCCGAGAACGCCGGCAACAAGGTGTTCTTCGACGCCGTGCTGAAGTCGGTCGCCAAGAGGCAGGCCGCCCAGCCCTCCCTGAAGGTGGTGACCGTCTACTACAACGCCTCCCAGGCGCCGAGCTTCCGCGCCCAGATATCGAGCGCCGCCTCCATCTGGAACAGCTCCGTGTCGAACGTCAAGCTCCAGGCGACCACGGGCAGTGGTGACTTCGCCTACTACGAGGGCAACGACTCGCGCGGTTCCTACGCCTCCACCAACGGCCACGGCCGCGGCTACATCTTCCTGGACTACGCGCAGAACCAGCAGTACGACTCCATCCGCGTCGCCGCCCATGAGACAGGCCACGTGCTGGGGCTCCCCGACCACTACAGCGGCCCGTGCAGCGAACTGATGTCGGGCGGCGGCCCCGGCACGAGCTGCACCAACCGCTACCCGAACAGCACCGAGCGGGCCCGGGTCAACCAGCTGTGGGCCAACGGCCTCGCCAGGGCACTCGCGCGGGTCGGCACGGCGACCAAGGCGGGCTGACCTCCCCCACAGTCCTGCACGTCAGCGTACGGACCGCGGACCGGTGCCGCGGTCCGTACCGCTGCCCCGGCTCAGGATGCGGCGCGTCGGAGTTCGTCCGCGCTGGGCAGTGCTCCGGTGATCAGACGGGTAGCGAAGTCCGGTTGTCGGTGCGGCGGTTGACGTGCTCCGCGAGCAGGAGGGCGGTTGGCTTCCCTAGGCCATCCGCAGCTCGACCAATCCCCCTCGTCACCGTCGTCGTTCCTGTCTGGGATAGCGTCCCTTTCGGTTCGGGCGAGTGAGAGGGATGTCGTGCAGGTTCAGGTGCGTGGCCGGGGGGCCCGCCGGTGGATCACGTTCGGGGCGATCGCGTTCGGGGGGCTCTTCCTGGTCATCGGGCTGATCCTCGCCGGGGTGTCGGCCTCGTTCCTGGCGGATGCGGAGCGCGTCCGGGGCACGGTGGTCGCTTTGGAGTGGCGGGACGACCACAGCGAAGTGTCGCGCAGGAAGCGGGTGGCCGACGGGCCCGTGGCGTACCCGGTGGTCGAGTTCACGGCGGCGGATGGCACGCGGCGGACCTTCCGGGACTCCACCGGCTCCAATCCGCCGGCGTACGAGCGGGGTGAGCGGGTCGAGGTGCTCTACCGGGCGGATTCCCCCGAGGACGCGCGGATCAACGGATTCGCCTCGCTGTGGCTGCTGCCGCTGATCTTCGGTGGGATCGGGCTGGTCTTCGCGGGGATCGGGACGGTCGTGGCGTTGGTGACGCGGAGGCGTTCCTAGGCCGGTTGTCCGCTGCGCGTGAGGTCATCGGAGAGCGGGCTGTCCGCCGTGCTGCTCCCGCGCGGGGTTTCGGAGATGCCGCTGTGGCCGAGTTCGGGACCGAGTCCGAAATAGTGCCGGAAGTTGTAGACGAGCGGGCTCCATGCCGCGGGGTCGATGTGCTGGGTTTCCGGGACCACCAGGCGGGCGTCGGCGTGCACCTTCAGCACCCGGGCCTCGACGATCAGGAAGTCTCCCGTGGCGTCGGGTGTGATCCGGGCGGCTCGCGCCTCCAGCTGGATCGCGCACTCGGCCACTCGCGGCGGGCGCACCTCCTGCGACGGCTGCGGCCGGAAGCCGCCCGCCCTGAACTTGTCCGGCTCGTAGCGGGTGTGCCGGGGACCGTGCCCGGGTGCCACGGACCTGCCGGTGAGCCGGCCCAGCCGCTCGACGGCGGCCCATTGCCCGGGCTCGGGCAGATTGACGACCAGTTCCGGCCGGGCGGCCAGGTTCGCGCCGGTCTGCCCGTGCCGTCCGAGCCCCAGGACGACCACCTGCCCGAGGGCCCAAGCCGACGATATCGGCGCGAGGTTGGCCGTGCCGTCCGGGTTCTCGGTGGTCAACAGCGCGACGGGCGTGCCGAAGTAGAGGATGCTCGGGGTGATGGTCAGGTGGGTTCCGGTGTGCGGGGGCCGGTTCGGTGCGGTGTTCATGCGGTGACCGTAGGGTGCCGACTGTTCGGGGACGGCCGAACCGTTCACCACCGATCATGGGCAGTAGCCGCGCGGTGTGCAGGGGCCCGTGGGTCAGCAGGACGCCCATCCCGCCGGACGGGACCGGGTTGTCGGCCGGAGGACACGGCGTCGGTCCAGCGCGTGGGCACGGCGGCGGTGGTGGTCGTCACCTTGTCAGCGGCCATCAACGGCAGCACCTTGTCGGGGTGCGGGCCAGGACCATGCGGCCGCCGTTCATCAGGGTGCCCAGGCTGCCGGGGCAGGCCACCAGGCGGGTGATGAGCTTCGGCAGTCCGGTCGTACCGCCCGAGAGAAGGCGCCCAAGCGGGTCCGGCACGGTGATGGAGGTGGCCTCGGCCTGGACGGCCGGGTAGCGCAGTTCGTGGGCGCGACGCGCGGGGAGGCGGCAGGCCAAGCCGTCGCCGCGGTCGGCGAGTTGCCGGTAGGTCAAGGCGAGCCTGCCACGGCCGCTGCTGCAGACCGTGCGGAACACCGCTCAGGAGCTGTGAACCACGGCGGTGTGCGCCACCGCGGTCGGCAGCTGATCCCTGCCGTCCCCTCAGCGGTCGTCCCCGTCCCCGGTTTCCGCCCTCCCCGTGTCCTCCCGCGGTGCCGGGTTCAGCAGGACGTCGATGCCCGCCCGCAGATACCGCTCCAGGGTGGCGTCCGAGGCCGCGATCAGGGCCGGGGGCCGTATCTCGGTGCGCATCAGGCTGGTGCCGAGCATCCAGGCCGCCAGGAGTTCCGCGCGCAGGTCGGCGTCGGGGCCGCCGAGGCGGGAGGCCAGGCGCTCGGTGAACACCTCCGTGAAGTCGGCCCGCAGCCCGGCCAGCGCCTCGTCCCGGCCGGAGGACCGCAGCACCGACAGCACCGGATGCGGGAAGTCGCCCTCCTTCGGCGTCCCCGAGAGCAGCGCGCAGAACCAGTCGGGGATCGTCTCGACCGGCTCCTCCAGCAGGGGTTCGAATATCTTGCCGGCGCCCACCACGTCGTTGAACAACGCTTCCTTCGAGCCGAAGTAGCGGTAGACGAGGGCGGCGTCCACACCCACGTCACCCGCGATGTCGCGCACGCTGGTGCCCTCGTAGCCGTACTTGCCGAAGCGGAACGCGGCGGCGGACCTGAGCGCGGTGCGCGTGGCCGAGGCCGAGCGCCTGTGGGCTGGTCGGCAGACCTCTGCCTTCGGCGCCTCGCCGTCGTGTGCTCCCGTCACGTCACCGCACCTCCGTTGCCCGCGGACCTCCCGCTGCCCGCCCCATGGTCCAGTGTGAAGCGGCTGTCTCAAAGTCACCGACCGTTGTCACCAATCGTTGACTTGTGTTCGCGCCGCATGCCATACCTGAGGCAGGTCAACGACTGATGACTTCAGACCTCGTTCCGCCGGGCCGTACGACGGAGTCGGCCCGTTCCAGGTCGCCCGCACGCTGCGACGGCACGTGTCCTCGACACGTGTCCCCAAGCCGCCGCGCGCGGGCCCCACCGACCGGAAATGGTGATCTTCTGTGCCTGCTCGACATGTCGCCGTGATCGGAACCGGTTACGTCGGACTGACCACCGGTGCCTGCCTGGCCTCCTTGGGGCACTCCGTGGTGTGCGCCGACGCCGACCCGCACAAGGTCGAACGGCTGCGCGAGGCCCGGGTCGACATCATGGAGCCCGATCTGCCGGAGACCGTACGGGACGCCCTGGAGGCGGGCCGGCTGGAGTTCACCGGCGACACCGCGGCCGCCGTCGCCGAGGCCGAGGTGGTGTTCCTGTGCCTGCCCACGCCCATGGGAGCGGGCGGTGCGGCCGACCTCGCCGCCGTGGAGGCCGTCGCCGGGGAGATCCGGGGCCTGCTGCGACCCGGCTGTGTCGTCGTCAACAAGTCGACCGTGCCGGTCGGCACCTGCGAGCGTGTCGCCGCACTGCTCGGCCGGGCGGACGTGACCGTGGTGAGCAACCCGGAGTTCCTGCGCGAGGGCCGCGCCGTCCACGACTTCCTGCACCCCGACCGCATCGTGATCGGCTCGGCCGACCGGGCCGCCGCCCGGCGCGTGGCCGACCTGTACGCGGCACTCGACGCGCCTCTCGTCCTCACCGACCCTGCCAGCGCCGAACTGACCAAGTACGCGGCGAACTTCTTCCTCGCGATGAAGCTGTCGTTCGCCAACAACCTCGCCACCCTCTGCGAGCGCTTCGGCGCCGACATCGCCGATGTCACCGAGGGCATCGGGCGCGATCCGCGCATCGGCTCGGCGTTCCTGCGGCCCGGGCCCGGCTGGGGCGGCTCCTGCCTGCCCAAGGACACCCACGCCCTGCTGACCATGTGCGACCGGTCCGGCGTCGACTTCCCGCTGCTGAGCGCCACCATCGAGACCAACGTCACCCACCAGCGCCGGCTCGTGGAACGGGTGACCGCCGCGTGCGGGCGCGGCGAGGACGGCTCCCTGCACGGCGTACGGCTCGCCCTGTACGGCCTGACCTTCAAGGCCGGCACCTCCGACCTGCGCGACTCGCCCGCGCTTGCCGTCGCCCGGCTGCTGCGTGAGCGGGGCGCCGAACTCACCGGCTACGACCCGGCGTTGTCCGAGGAGCGGCCCGACCTGAGCGATCTGGTCGAGCTCGTCGCCGACCCGGTGCGGGCCGCCGAGGGGGCCGCGGCCTGCCTGGTCCTCACCGAGTGGCCGGAGCTGCGCGACCTCGACTGGGCGGCGATCGCCGCGCGGATGACCGGCGACGAGGTCCACGACTTCCGCAACCTGCTGGACGCGGACCTGCTCGCGCGGGCCGGGCTGAGCCGGCGGGGCATCGGACGCCCGGCGGCACCGGCACGGGTGGCGTGAAGCACACACGGAGCGGCCGGCGCTCCCGCTGAGCCGCTCGCGGCCGTCCGCCGAAGGTCCTCAACCATCCCCGAGAGTCCTCAGCAGAAAGGCTCATCCCATGCGGGTTCTGTGCACCACGCTCGGCAGTCCCTCCCACGGGCGCGCCCAGCTGCCCCTGCTGCGCGCCCTGGCCGAGGCCGGGCATCAGGTGCTGGTGGTCACCGTCGACACCCTCGCCCCGGTCTTCCGTGACGACGACGTGGAAGTGAACGCCGCGCTCACACGGTTCAACCCGTTGGCCGCGGCCGGCCCGTACCTCGCCGAACTTCCCGAACCCCCCGACATGGCCAAGCCGACACCGGAGTTGACCCGGCTGCTGATGCGGAGCGTGGCCGGGGCGGCCGTCAAGCCGCATCTGGACGTCCTGCTCCCCCTCGCCCGGGACTTCCGCCCCGATCTGATCCTGCGGGACGGCATGGACATGAGCTCGGTGCTCATCGGCGAACTGCTGGGCGTACCGCAGCTTCCGACGCCCTCCGGGTTCAGCAACATCATGGACCCCGCCGAGATCCTGCCGCCGCTCAACGAACGGCGCGAGGAGCTGGGGCTGCCGGTGCAGGACGACCCGCTGTCCGTCGTACCGCACGGCCGTGTCGACTACGTACCGCCCGCCTTCTCCTTCGCCCGGAACCTGTCCGTGAGCTGGTCCTACCGGCAGACGGTGGACGTCGAGCGCCGCGGGGTGCTGCCCCCGTGGGCGGCCGGACTGCCCACGGACCGGCCGCTGGTGTACGCCGCGATCGGTACGGCCCTGCCGGCGCTGCGCGAGCACATGGCGGAGTCCGCCGAGCCGTTGCCGGTCAAGCTGCCGGACACCGCCGAGAGCCTGCGCGCGCTCGTGGGGGCGGCGGCAGAGCTGGACGACTGCACGGTGGTGGTGTCGACGTCCGGGCTGCCGCTGGACACCGACGGGCTGCCCGGGCACGTCCACGTCGCCGAGCACGTGCCGCAGCCGCTGCTGCTGGAGTCCGTCGACCTGTTCGTCACCCACGGCGGGTTCAACAGCATCCGCGAGGCCATGCGCACCGGCACACCGCTGGCGGTGCTGCCGCACTTCGGGGACCAGCACGCCAACGCGGAGCGCGTGGAGGAGCTGGGCTTCGGCCGCCACATCACCGACCGCAGCGCGGGAGGCATCGCCGACGTGTGCCGCAAGCTGCTCGCCGACCCCGCACCCCGGGCGCGGGCCCGGGCGGCCCGGCTGGCGATGCTCACGCTGCCGGACGTCGAGCAGGCGGTCGGCGATCTGGAGGGGATCGCCGGGTAGCCCCACCGTTCCCGCACACGGGGCCGTTCCCGGAACCCGGGGACGGCCCCCACACCTCCCCCTCCCCTAGGACGACTTGTGACCTTCTCCGACACCCAGCAGCAGGGCGCCGCCGGAGACGCGCCTGGGCGGCTCAGTCACCGGCAGGTCACCACCGTCATGTCCGGTCTGGTGCTCGGCATGTTCCTGGGGGCACTGGACCAGACGGTGGTCTCCTCCGCCCTGCGCACCATCGCCGACGACCTGCAGGGGCTGACGGCCCAGGCATGGGTGACCACCGCCTACCTCGTCACCGCGACCATCGCGACACCGCTGTACGGCAAGCTTTCCGACCTGCACGGCCGCCGGCCCGCCTACCTCGCCGCCATCGCCCTGTTCACGGCGGGCTCACTGCTGTGCGGATGTGCCACCTCGATCTATGAACTCGCCGCCTTCCGCGCCCTGCAGGGGCTCGGCGGCGGCGGGTTGATGTCACTGGCGATGACGATCGTCGCCGACATCACCACTCCGCGCGAACGGGGCCGCTACCAGGGCTGGTTCATGGCCGTGTTCGGCGGCGCCAGCATCGTCGGCCCGCTCGTGGGCGGTGCGTTCGCGGACCGGAGCAGTCTGCTGGGCATCGACGGCTGGCGCTGGATCTTCCTGATCAACGTGCCGCTCGCCGCCGTGGCGGCGGTGGCGATCGTCCGGGTGCTGCGCTTCCCCCACCGGCGCGTACGGCACCGGCTCGACTACGCGGGGGCGCTGGCCCTCGCGGTGGGGCTCGTGCCGCTGCTGACGATCGCCGAGCAGGGCCGCAGTTGGGGCTGGGCCTCGCCCGGGGCCCTGCTGTTGTACGCGATCGGCGTGGTGGGGCTGACCGTGTTCGTGGTGGTGGAGTGGCGGACGGGTGACGCCGCGCTGCTGCCGCCGCGCCTGTTCCGCATCCACGCCTTCCGGCTGGGCGTGGGGCTGCACTTCGTCGTCGGGATCGGCATGTTCGGCGCGATGACGACGCTTCCGCTGTACCTCCAGCTCGTCCGCGGCATGAGCCCCATGGCGGCGGGTCTGGCCACCCTGCCCACGGTGTTCGCGAACCTCGCGGTGACCCTGCTGGTGGGCCGGCTGATCTCCCGGACCGGCCGGTTCAAGGTGCATCTCGTCGCCGGCCTCGGCTCGTTCACCGCGGCGATGCTCGTCTTCGCCACGTTGCGCGTGGACAGCCCGCTGTGGCAGGCGGCGCTCGGCATGGCGCTGATGGGCGCGGGACTCGGCGCGTCGATGCAGACGCTGACCACGCTCGCCCAGAGCGAGGTGCCCCGTACGGACATGGGCGCGGCGACGGCCTCGGTCAACTTCTTCCGCTCCAACGGCGGCACGGTCGGCACCGCCGCGTTCCTGTCCATCCTGTTCTCCACGGCGGCCGGCCGGATAGCCGACCGGCTGGCCGAGGCCCGCCACGACCCGGCCTACCGCCGGCTGCTGGCCCAGTCCGACAACGCCCACGCCCTCGCGGGAGTGCTGCGCCCCGGCGGCGGTGTCGACCTGGAGGACTCCGCCTTCCTGCACGCGCTCGACCGGGGCGCGGCGCTGCCGTTCCTGGAGGGGTACGTCGCCTCGATGCGCACCGTCTTCCTCACCGGCGCCGCGGTGGCCCTGGTCGCCTTCCTGCTCGCGGCCTGGCGGGTACCGAACCTGACGCTCTCCGACGAATAGGGCCGCGTGGAGGCGTTCGCACAGCATCGGGGTTCACGGGGATCAGGATGCTCTTTCCGGTGGTGCGGCCGGTCATGATCTGACAGTGCACGGCGGCGGCTTCGCGCAGCGGGTGGCTGCCGGCGACCAGGATCCGCAGTCGCCCGGCCTCCACCGCCTAGATGAGCTGCAGGCGGGCGGCGGCGCGGATCTCCGTGCCGGGGTCCGCGCCGGGCCGATGCGGACTTACCCGACGACAGGCAGCGCCACCGCCCCAACTCCCGCAAGGACCTGTGCAAGAGGCCACTTGGACAGGGAAAACGCAACTTCGACATGGCCCCGCAGCGGCAGCTACCTTCACCTGGTCTTCGGCGGTCGCCCACGGTCGCGCGGGGGTTCCTTCAGGCTGAGCCATCCGCGACGGGATGAGTTGGTCACGCCCCGAGAATCCTCGCCCCCATGCGTAAGCCACCGAACCGGGTCCACACCAGGCACCCCCAACCAGGGAGAGACGCATGCCCCATCTTGCTCTGTACACATTCGGCGTCCTGAAGTCACCTCTCGCCGATCCCGCACCTCTCACGCGCGAGTTCCACGACGGCGCTGAGGCCGTCTACCGGAAGATCAGCCGGCACCCCGGATACCTCGCTCGTGCCGAAGCGGCAGACAGCGACCAGGGCTCGCACTTCGACTTGGACTGGGGTGCCTGGGGAGAGTTCGCCGTACCGACCTGGTACGGCAAGGGCCATACCGTGGAGACCATCGCCCTGGCCGCGACCCTTTCACTCTGGACCGACCTGCGCCCCGCCTTCGACGCCATCTACACCGGTCTGCACCGTGAGGCACTGAACAGGCGTTACGACTGGTTCGAAAGGACAGGACACCCGAGTTACGTGTTCTGGTGGGTCCCCGACGGCGTGATACCCACCTGGCGGGACGGGGTATCCAGGCTGGAGCACCTCCACGACCACGGCTCCACGCCGCACGCCTTCACCTTCCACCACTCGTTCGCCCCGGACGGAACTTTGACCAGGATCAAGGGCATCGGGCCGAAGAGTGACCAGGTTCGCTGACAAGGAAGCCTGAGCGACTGGGTTCGCCGTCAAACGCTGAGGCCGTTCCGTCTCACCTGTCCTTCGCCCGGGAGGGCGGTGCACTCCGTCGGGTCGGGCCGGCCGGGTGCTGGGCGGAGCCGTTCAGGCGGCTGCCGCCGGTTCGTAGAGGTCCGCGCGAAATCCCCTTGCTCAATGGTCAAGAATCGTTGACCATTGCTCGCATGCCTACCGATGATCCTCTCGAGACGCTTCACGTCACCACGGACGAGCAGCTGCGCGCCGTCTCCAATCTCACCCGCCACCGGATCATGGCCGTGCTCCGCTTCGAGCCGGCGACGATCACGCAGATCGCCGAGCGGGTCGGCCTCGCGAAGGGGAGTTCCAGCTATCACGTGCGGCTGCTGGAGCGGGCCGGCCTGGTGAAGGTGGTACGGACGCGGAAGGTGCGGGGTGTCACCGAGCGGTACTACGCGATGGCCGCGCGGGCGATCGTGCTGCCGGATCGGGGCGAGGGAGGGCCGGATGCGCTGATGCGGCATGCGGTGGCGGACCTGGAGGCAGCGCCGGCGGATGGCGAGCGGCACGTGCGGATGGCGCATCTGCGGCTCACCGATGAGCAGTTCTCGGAGCTGGGGGCGCGGCTGCAGGCACTGGCGGACGAGTACCTGGAGCTGTCCGATCCGTCGCTGCCGGACACGTCACTCGTCTTCGCACTGTTCCACCCGGCACCGCGCGAACAGGCCGAGCGGGGGGCCAAGTGACTTCAGACGTTCGGAAGCTGCCGGCCGGGTTCGGACGGCTGTGGACTGCGCAGACAGTGTCTTCCCTCGGTGACGGGGTGTCGCATGCCGCGCTGCCGCTGCTCGCGTTGACGTTGACGCGGGATCCGATGGCGCTCGCCGTCGTCACGGCCGCCGGGACGCTGCCGTGGCTGCTCTTCGGGGTGCTCGGCGGTGCGCTGGTGGACCGCTGGGACCGTCGGCGCACGATGTGGGTCATGGACGCGGCGCGCGCGGTGCTGCTCGCGATACCGGCGGCAGCGGCCGCGCTCGACGGCTTAAGCATTCCGCTGCTCGCGGTCGTCGCCTTCCTGCTCGGCCTCGGTGGACTCTTCTTCGACACGGCCGCCACGGCCTACCTGCCGGATCTGCTCGGCCGCGACCCCGCACTCCTGGAGCGGGCCAACTCTCGCCTGCGCGGAGCCCAGACCGCCATGTCCGGCTTCGCGGGGCCGCCTGCGGGCAGTGCGCTGCTCGCGCTCGGGCGGGCGGCTCCGCTGCTCGCCGACGCGGCGTCGTTCATGCTCTCCGCACTGCTCGTACGGTCGCTCCCCGCCATACCCCGGCCCGAGCCGGAGATCCGCGAGTCGCTGCTTCGGCAGGCGCGGGCCGGGGCCTCGTACGTCTTCCAGGACCGGTTGCTTCTCGGGCTCGCGCTCCGCCCGGCGGTCGGGAACATCGCCTTCCTCGCTGTGGAGACCGTACTCGCCCTCTTCGCGCACGACCGCCTCGGCATCGACACCTACGGCTTCGGCCTGCTCCTCACGGCGGAGGCCACCGGTGGTCTGCTCGGTGCAGGCATCGCCTCCCACCTTGGCCGACGACTCGGCACCGGCACCGCACTGACCTGCACGGCGGCAGTCGAAGGGCTTGCCATCCTGGGCCTTGCATCTGCCCCGAACCCGTACGCGGCCGGGCTGGCGCTCGCCGTCTGCGGGGCCGGCATGGGCGCCACGATGGTGCTCGGGCCCTCCCTCCGGCAGGCGATCGTTCCGGCCCACCTCATGGGTCGGGTCGCCTCCACCTCCCGCATGCTGGCCATGTGCGCCGCCCCCATCGGGGCCTTCCTCGGCGGCTGGCTGGCCACCACCTACGACATCCGTACCCCGCTCTACGCCGCCGCCGTCCTCCTCCTGGCGATGACAGCCGTCACGGCATCCATGACCAGCAACCGCCGGGTCGACGCGGCGCTGCATGCCGCTGCCCCGGTCGGCGGTCCGGATCACCCGGCACCCAGGGATCCCGCCCAGGAGAGTGAACCCGACGTGCTGTGACGCCTGCCGCGAAGGCGTCACGACATGTCGGGTGCGAGTTCCCCGCGGGGCGCGACGAGTGGCCGGGGCGGTCGGGGGTGCCGGCCGTCAGTCCTCGTCGTCCCCGGCGGGTCCGAGTCCCGGAAGGGGCGCAGGGTGGGGCGGGCGCCGCTCCCTCGCCATGCTCTGGTCGGCCTTGATTCCGCCGCTGGGGGACGTCGCATTCGGTGCTGCCGTGTCAGCCGGCCGCGCCGGTGAGGGCGAGGAATTCGCTGCGGGAGCGGGCGTCGGATCGCAGCAGGCCGAGGAGGGTGGACGTCATGGTGCTGGATCCGGTGGCCTGGACGCCGCGCAGGGTCATGCAGGCGTGTTCGGCCTCGATGACCACGCCGACGCCCTTGGGTTCCAGGTTGGTCTCCAGCCAGTCGGCGACCTGTTTGGTGAGGCGTTCCTGGACTTGCGGGCGGCAGGCGAAGTGCTCGACGACGCGGGCCAGCTTGGACAGGCCCAGGATCCGGGCGCCGGGCAGGTAACCGACGTGGGCGATACCGACGATCGGCAGCAGGTGGTGCTCGCAGACGGTCCGGACCGGTATGCGGCGAGCCAGGACGAGTTCGTCGTAGCCCTCGTCGTTGGGGAAGGTGGTCAGGTCGAAGGGGCGCGGGGTGAACAGTTCGGCGTACGCGCGGGCCATCCGCCCTGGTGTGCCGCGCAGGCTCTCCGAGGCGGTGGAGACGCCGAGGGCCTCGAGGAACTGGCCGGCCGCCCTCTCCGCGGCTGCCAGGTCGATGCCTCCGGCTTCGTGGACGACCCGCAGGGCGGGCCGTGCGGGTGCCGTTTGCTCTTCGTCCAGCAGGTCCGTCAGGGCGGTGGTGCGGCGGGGGCTCTCGGTCATGTCAGCTGCCCCCGACGCCGAGGGCGCTGAGCAGGACCAGGACGAGAGTCGCCACGGCGAACAGACCGTGTGCCACTACTACGGGCACCGGGAAGTGCCGTTCGGCGGGAACGGTCCCTGCGCCTCCTTGAGCCGTTGTCCCGGCGGCGGCGCGGTCGCGGTGGACGGGGATCCAGCGGGCCAGCATCACGAACCCCAGCAGGGCGACCGGCAGCAGCAGGCAGAACGAGGTCCAGGCCAGGGCGGTCCGGTCGGCCACCACGTAGATGATCCACACCACCAGTCCGATCGCGGCCAGGGCGAAGTGGCCGAAGACGACCGGTGCGGGCAGGCGGCTGGTGCCGGATTGCTGTTGCCGGATCCCGCCGCGTTGGATCCAGGTGCCGAGCATGTAGAAGCCGCCGAGGGCGGTGACCACCCAGGTGATCAATGCGGCGATGTCCATGAGGACTCCAGGTGCGGTTGGGTGTGACGGGCGGCCGGGGCGGGCCGACCGCCATGACGGGGACGGGAGGCCTGGTCATGCGGGGGTGTGCGTGCTGCTGCGGCCGGGGCCGGGCGTATACCCATCGGCCTGGGTGTTCTCGTCGGCGACGCGCACGCCGTAGCGGTAGGCGAGCTTGCCGCCCAGGAATCCCGAGACGGCCAGGGCCGCCACGCTGCACGCGGACAGGACGAGCCGGCCGGTTCCGACGCTTCCGCCGGCGGTGTAGTCGCCGTGGCGCCACAGGAAGTTGACGACGTAGGCGGCGGTGACCAGCAGGTTCAGCGTCATGTGCACCAGGGCGGTACGAAAGGCCCGGGTGCCCGAGGGGATAGCGAACAGATCGAGGAATCCGACCATGGCCGCCAGCAGGGCGCCGATCACCCCGACCCCGATCAGCCACTCCGAGGACTGGGTCAGGAAGCCGGGACGCTGCACGACGTGGGAAGCGATGTCGAACACCAGGCTCGTCACCCAGGCACCGATCGGCACGGTCACCACGATCGGGTGGAACGGGTGGCCGTACGGACCGGCGAGCGCGGCACTGACCGGGCGCTTCGCCTGAAGCTGTGACTCATGGGCCATCGCAACCGACCTCCCCAGTAGTTTCACCAACGATTCTTGGTCTTATTGGCAGGGGGCGTCAAGACGCTCGGCGGAAAAGGCAAGAAGAACGCTTGTGCCCATGCACGTGGGAGTTACCGTGGTCGTGTGGCTTCCGATCCCGATGCGCAGGCCGACGCGGCCGACAGCGCCATCGACTCCGTCAGCGTCCTGAGCGAGGACTCGCGGCGGCGCATGTTCGCCTTCATCCGCCGTGCCCGCCGCGCCGTCACCCGCGACGAGGCCGCCGCCAGCGTCGGCATATCCCGCAAGCTCGCCGCCTTCCACCTCGACAAACTCGTCGACGCCGGGCTGCTGCGTGCGCGCTACGAAACGCCCGGCGGGATACGCAAGGTCGGCAGGCAGCCCAAGGTCTACGAGCCCACCGACGCGCAGATCACCGTGAGCATCCCCGACCGCCGCCACGACCTCCTGGCAGACCTGCTCCTGGACGCCGTCCTCACCGAAGGCCGGGACGAAAACGCCGCACAGGCGGCGGTACGGACCGCCGAGCAACGCGGCCGGCAGCTGGGCGAGGCCGCGCGGGAAGAGACGCGCCCGGGCCGCCTGGGCCCTGAGCGCGGGCTGACCGCCTGCGAGCGCCTGCTGGAGCAGTACGGCTACGAACCCGTCCGGGAAACCCCCACCCGGCTGCGCCTGCGCAACTGTCCCTTCCACCCCCTGGCCGGGAAGGCTCCCGACCTGGTGTGCGGCATGAACCACGCTTTCCTCAGCGGCTACCTGAAGGGCCTCGCGGTCAACGGCGTCCACGCCGTCCTGGCCCCTGAGTCCGGCGAATGCTGCGTACGGCTGGGCCCGAACGACGCGGCGAGTGAGGACGGCACCGGCTGAGGCGCACCTGCCGTAGACCTCCACCCGGCCCATGCGCCGTGTCCCTGGCCGGTGCGACCGCGCTGAGGCCGGACGAGGAGGCGGAGGTGTTCACACCGTCCCGCTGTCCCCGGCGGTCGTACAGGACACGCTGACGGCTGCGGCGAGCGGCACCTCGCACGCCAGGCCTACGTCCACGCGGCCCGCCGGCGGGACCCTTACCGGCTCGTCCGCTGGGCCGCCACGATCGTCTTCAGGGCCCTCTCCGCGCCCGCGTGCCGCTGCACCCGTTCGGCGAACGCGGGGAACTGTGAGGCGATCCGGGTCAGGAACCGCAGTTCGAGCGGGGCGACGTTGATCTCGGCGGCGTTGCGTTCGATCGCGCGTGTGACGCCTCTGACGACCTGCCGCGGTGCGACCGTGCGGACGCCGCCGGGCGTGGGTGAACCGGTGTCGGCGAACATCCCGACGTCGCGGACGAATCCGGGCTGGACGATGGAGACGCCGACGCCGGTGCCGTGCAGATCCTGGCGGAAGGCCAGGGAGAGACCGCGGAGGCCGAACTTCGTCGCGGTGTACAGGGACGACGACTTGGTGGCGGCCATGCCCGACAGGGAGCCGACGAAGCAGATGTGGCCGTGTCCGCGGGCCACCATGCCGGGAGCGAGCAGCCGTGCGAGCATCGCGGGGGCGCGAAGGTTCACCGCGAGCGCCCGGTCGATCTGCGCGGGCGTGTAGTCGAGCAGGTCGCCGCTGGAGGGCAGAGCCGCGTTCGCGATGAGGATGTCCGTACCGGCGGCTTCTTCGGCGAGTCGCCTGACGTCCTCGTCGTCGGCGAGATCGGCCAGGATCGTCCGGGCACCGTAGCGGTCGGCGAGGGGTTCCAGCGCCTCGCTCCGCCGGCCGGTGAGGACGAGGTGCGCGCCGCGTGCGGACATCTCCGCGGCGATCGCGCCGCCGATGCCGCCCGTGACTCCGGTGAGCAGAACAGTTGCCCCGGCAATGTGCACGACTTCCCTCCCATGTTGTTCGTTCGAACGAACAGTAGGGACGGCGGGCCCTCCTGTCCACCGTGCCGACGCCGAACGTGCGGTCCTGGCCGGAAGACCGCTGATGGAAGAATGCATGGCATGCCCAACGCCGCCCCCTCCGCCTCCACCCGCCAGCGCATCATCACCGCCGTCCTGCGGATCATCGGCGAGGACGGCGTCGCGGCGGTCACCAACCGGCGCATCGCCCGGGAAGCGGGAGTGTCACTCGGCTCGGTGACGTACCACTTCGAGACCCAGCACGAGCTGCTGCGCGAGAGCCTGCTGCACTTCGTTCGCGAGGAGGCCCGGCACTTCACCGAGCTGGCCGACCAGTGCCAGACCGAGGGCATCGGCGTGGAGGAGGCCGCGTCCCTGGCCGGCCAGGTCGCCTGCGGCACGGCGCTGGACAGTGCGCATCTCGCCCCGTTCGAGCTGTACCTGCACGCCGGGCGGGACGAGCGGCTGCGGGAGGCGGCGGCGGAGGCGTTCCGGGCCTACGACCGGCTCGCCACCCAGATCCTCACGGCTCTCGGCGTCCCGGGCGCGGAGCGCCTGGCGGCCACCACGGTCGCCGTGGTGATGGGCCTGCAACTGCGCCGCCTGGCCACCGGAAGCCCGGCGGAGGACCTGGTCGACGCCCTCCTGCTGCTCGCGCGGGGCGCCGCAGCCCAGCAGGGCGAGCAGGACCTGCCGGCGTGAGAGCGCCGGCCGTCGGCCCCGAGGCCCGTCAGCCGGACCGCAAGGGCGTCGCCGCCCAGGGGTGACTCCGGGGGAAAACCCCCGGCACTCGGTGGGGGCGGGCCTCCTGCGCATACGGTGGCGGGCAGGCTTCTTCGGATCGTACGGCGTCTCCAGAATTCTCGGCATGACGATCTCTTCCGATGCCTCCCCCGCGAGCCCCCGTGCCGCCGTCGATGCGACCACGTCGCGGCCCGGTGCCGGCAGCGACTTCGCCCGGCTGTCCCAGCGGATCGCCGAGGCCGGCCTGATGAAGCGGCGCCCCGGCTACTACACGGTGCGGCTCGGTCTGGTCGTCGGGGCGTTCGCCGGCGGCTGGGCGGCCTTCGTCGCCCTCGGCGACACCTGGTGGCAGCTGGCCGTGGCCGCCTTCCTGGCCCTGGTGTTCGGGCAGGTCGCCCTGGTGGCGCACGATCTGGCGCACCGGCAGGTCTTCCGGCGGCGCCGGCACAGCGAGCTCGCGGGACGGCTGTTCGGCAATCTCGGAGTCGGCATGAGCTACGGCTGGTGGATGAACAAGCACACCCGCCACCACGCCCATCCCAACCATGAGGAACTCGATCCCGATGTCGCCCCGGACATCCTGGTGTGGTCCGCCGAACAGGCCCGCGCCAGCCGGGGCCTGGCCCGCCTCCTCGGTGGTCACCAGGCGGTGCTGTTCTTCCCGTTGCTGACCCTGGAGGGCTTCAACCTGCACGTCGCGAGCGTGCGGGCGCTGCGTTCACCGTTCCTGAAGAACCGGGTGCTGGAGGGCGCGCTGCTCCTGGCGCACATGGCCGCCCTGCTCTCCGCCCTGTTCCTGGTGCTCTCACCGGGCAAGGCGGTGGCGTTCCTCGCCGTGAACCAGTGCCTGTTCGGCCTCTACCTGGGCTGCACCTTCGCCCCCAACCACAAGGGCATGCCGACGCTCACCGGTGACCAGCAGCTCGACTTCCTGCGGCGCCAGGTCCTGACGTCCCGCAACGTGCGCGGCGGGCTGCTCACCGACGTGATGCTGGGCGGCCTCAACTACCAGATCGAGCACCACCTGTTCCCGGGCATGCCCACGGTCCATCTGCGCCGGGCCCGGCTGATCGTGCGGCGGTACTGCGCCGAGATCGGGGTGCCGTACCACGAGACGGGACTGATCCGGTCCTACCGGGAGGCGCTGACGCACCTGCAGCGCGTGGGCGAGCCGATCAGGCAGCGGCGCAGGGCGTGAGGAGCGAGCGGCGCTTCAGCTCGTCGCGGACGAGGCCCGGCGCGGCAGCTTCCAGTTCGGTCGCGGGAAGTGACAGGTGTAGCCGTCCGGGTAGCGTTCCAGATAGTCCTGGTGCTCGGGCTCGGCCTCCCAGAAGTCGCCCACGGGCTCGACCTCGGTGACCACCTTGCCCGGCCACAGCCCGCTCGCCTCGACGTCCGCGATGGTGTCCAGGGCGACGCGGTGCTGTTCCTCGTCGGCGTAGAAGACGGCGGACCGGTAGCTGCGCCCGATGTCGTTGCCCTGGCGGTCCCTGGTGGTCGGGTCGTGGATCTGGAAGAAGAACTCCAGGATGTCGCGGTAGCTCGTGACCTCCGGATCGAAGAGGATCTCGATGGCCTCGGCGTGGTCGCCGTGGTTGCGGTAGGTGGCGTTCGGCGTGTCGCCGCCGCTGTAGCCGACGCGGGTGGACACCACGCCCGGCTGCTTGCGGATCAGGTCCTGCATGCCCCAGAAACAACCGCCCGCCAGTACGGCCCGCTCGGTTTCCGATGTCATCGGTCGCTCCCTCACCCTCGAGCCGCTGTCCGGCGCGGTCGTCGACGTACGGTTCTCACGTCCACCCAGCTTATTACTACGCCCGAGTAAGCAACGAGCGGGCCCGGGAGCACGTCGGCGGGCATCCCCGGCGCCGAAGTCTTGACTCGGCAGGCGGCACTGGCGATCCTCATGGCGCACAGTTTACGTAGACATGACAAAGCGGTATCGCGCGTGTCCTCGGGCCACGACCTCCTCGGCTGGTCGACCGCGCATCCCGCCGACCGAGGGACGTGGGCCGTGGCCATGACCAGCCGCCCGTACCGCCGACGCAAGAACGTCACCGCAGTGTCGCTGCTCCTGCTCGTCCTGGCCGTCGTACTCGGTCCCACTCCGAGTTCGGCGGCCGGGAACGACTGGTGGGTCCCGAGCGCTCGGCCCACGCCGGACTCGCAGATCGGCGTCACCGGCGCGCCGTTCACCGGCACCGACGCCCAGGGCCGGGTGCGCGGGTTCGTCGACGCCCACGACCACCTGTTCGCCAACGAAGCCTTCGGCGGGCGCCTCATCTGCGGCAAGGTCTTCTCCGAGGCCGGGATCGCCGACGCGCTCAAGGACTGTCCCGAGCACTACCCCGACGGCTCGCTGGCCGTCTTCGACTTCATCACCAAGGGCGGTGACGGCAGACACGACCCGGTCGGCTGGCCCACCTTCAAGGACTGGCCCGCGCACGACTCCCTGACCCACCAGCAGAACTACTACGCCTGGGTGGAACGGGCCTGGCGCGGCGGCCAGCGGGTGCTCGTCAACGACCTCGTCACCAACGGCGTGATCTGCTCGGTCTACTTCTTCAAGGACCGCAGCTGCGACGAGATGACGTCCATCCGGCTGCAGGCGAAGCTGACGTACGACCTCCAGGCCTACGTCGACAAGATGTACGGCGGCCCGGGCAAGGGCTGGTTCCGGATCGTCACCGACAGCGCCCAGGCGCGTGACGTCATCGAGCAGGGCAAGCTGGCGGTCGTCCTGGGCGTGGAGACCTCCGAGCCCTTCGGGTGCAAGCAGATCCTGGACGTCCCGCAGTGCGACAGGAAGGACATCGACGCCGGCCTGGACGAGCTGTACGCGCTGGGCGTGCGCAGCATGTTCCTGTGCCACAAGTTCGACAACGCCCTGTGCGGCGTCCGCTTCGACTCGGGCACGCTCGGAACGGCCATCAACGTCGGGCAGTTCCTGTCGACCGGCACCTTCTGGAAGACGGAGAAGTGCACCGGCCCGCAGCACGACAACCCGATCGGCTCGGCCGCGGCGCCCGGGGCCGAGGCGAAACTCCCGGCGGGGGTGAGCGTCCCCTCGTACGGCTCGGACGCGCAGTGCAACGTCCGGGGGCTCACCGACCTCGGTGAGTACGCCGTGCGCGGCATGATGAAGCGCAAGATGATGCTGGAGATCGACCACATGAGCGTCAAGGCCGTGGGCCGCGCGCTCGACATCTTCGAGGCCGGCTCCTACCCCGGTGTGATCTCCTCGCACAGCTGGATGGACCTGAACTGGACCGAGCGGGTCTACGGCCTCGGCGGCTTCGTCGCCCAGTACATGCACGGCTCCGAGGGATTCGTGGCCGAGGCGAACCGCACCAAGGCGCTGCGGGACAAGTACGGCGTCGGATACGGCTACGGCACGGACATGAACGGTGTCGGCGGCTGGCCGGGCCCCCGGGGCGCGGACGCCCCGAACAAGGTCACGTACCCCTTCCGCAGCGTCGACGGCGGCTCCCTCGTCGACCGGCAGACCACGGGTGAGCGCACCTGGGACCTGAACACGGACGGAGCCGCGCACTACGGCCTGGTCCCGGACTGGATCGAGGACATCCGGCTCGTCGGCGGCCAGGGCGTGGTGAACGACCTCTTCCGCGGAGCCCAGTCCTACCTGGACACCTGGGGAGCGACCGAGCGGCACCAGGCGGGCGTCGACCTCGCCGCGGGCGCGCCGGCCGCGGCCAGTTCGACGGAGTGGTGGAACCCGTTCACCAGCTACGCGCCGGGCCGCGCCGTCGACGGCGACCGGGACACCCGCTGGGCCAGCGAGTGGAGCGACGGCCAGTGGCTGCGGATCGACCTGGGCTCCACGCACCGGGTCGGGCGGGTCACGCTCGACTGGGAGCGCGCGTACGGGAAGGCGTACAGCGTCCAGCTGTCGACGGACGGCGCGGACTGGCAGACGGTCTGGTCGACCACCACGGGCGACGGCGGCCTCGACACCGCCCGGTTCACCGGCACTCCGGCGCGCTACGTCCGCGTCTCGGGCACGGAGCGCGGCACCGGGTGGGGTTACTCGCTGCGCGAGGTCGGCGTGTACAGCAGCTGAGGAACGGGCCGGGGGGGGGCGCCCCCCCCCCCCCCGGCCCCCCCCCCCCCCCGGCGGGAACGTTCGTAGCGGCGCACTGCCCGCCACGCACCAGCCCGGCTACGGTGGCGCCGTGAAGCTG
>NZ_JBIVJQ010000020.1:0-86260 GCF_044750305.1 Streptomyces sp. NPDC088810 | reverse complement strand
GCGGCCTCCTGCTTCTTCACGGTGTCGCTGCCGGTGTTCGCGAACGCCGGGTAGGCGCTGAGGGCGGCGGTCAGGCCGCTGTAGGTGTAGAACGACTTCCGGTTCGGGAACATCTGGTTGAACTGGGCCTCGGAGACGACGAACCCGGAGGGCGTGGTGCCGCCTCCGCCGCTCGCCGGTGCGGTCCACTTCTGGTTGGCGCCGCCGGAGCAACTCCAGATCTGCAGCCGCGTGCCGTTGGCCGGGTTGTTGTCCCGCACGTCCAGGCACTTGTCGGCGGCCGGGTTGACGATGTCGTGCGCGGCGGTGACCACCCACTGCTGGTTGGCCCCGCCGGAGCAGTCCCACAGCTGCACGGCGGCTCCGTCGGCCGTGGCGCGGTCGGCGACGTCCAGGCACTTGCCGAGCGCCCGCAGGGTGCCGTCGCCCGGGTTGGACCACCGCTGGGCCGCGGTGCCGTTGCAGTCGTAGAGCTGTACGGCCGTGCCGTTGGCGCTGCTCGCGCCCGCTACGTCGACGCACTTGCCGGCGAGGCCGGTGATCTGCCCGTCGGCGGCCTGCGCCGGTGTGACGGCGAACAGCACGGCGAACGACGCGGCGATGACGGCGGCCAGCAAGCGTCCGAGGTGCATGCGGCGCAGAGGGATCCGTCTGGGGGAGGGGTGACGCATGAAGAGTTCGCTCCAGTTCATGGGGCTGGTTGCGGTCCGGGAGATGTGCACCGGGCGGTCCGCGGAGGTCAGTTGAGGACGGTCTGCGTGACGACGATGTGCCCGGCGTCCGGGTTCAGGCTGCCGCCGAGCCGGCTGAACGCGCCGTCGGTCAGGTCGAGGCACTTGGGCTCCTGCGGGGTCTGCACGAACGTGCCCCGGTCGTTGATGCGGACCACCAGCGACCGCCCGTTGGCGACGTTGGTCACCTGGACCCTTGTGCCGAACGGCAGTTGGGGCTGACGGCTGAGCGAGGTCGCCGCGGTGTCGGCGTTGTTGTCGAACAGTTCACCGCTCGCCGTCAGCGCGCCGGGCGGCTGGGGGCCGTAGTGGGTGGCCCAGCACTGCTCACCGGCCTGCGCGGCCGGGGCGTTCCACTTCTGGTTGGCGCCGCCGGTACAGGTCCAGATCTGTATCCGGGTGCCGTTGGCCGAGGTGTTGCCGGTGACGTCCAGGCATTTGTCCGCCTGCGGGTTGACGATGTCGCGGGCGGCGGTCACGTTCCACTTCTGGTTGGCGCCGCCGGTACAGGTCCACAGCTGCGCCTTGACGCCGTCGGCCGTCGCATTGCCGGTGACGTCAAGGCACTTGCCGAGGGCGCGGATCGTGCCGTCGCTGCCGACGGTCCACTGCTGGGCGTTGGTGCCGTTGCAGTCGTAGAGCTGGACGGGCGTGCCGTCGGCGGAGTCGGCCCCGGCGACGTCGAGGCACTTGCCGGCGAGCCCGGTGATGGCACCGGTGGCGGCCTGGGCGGGGGAAGCGGCCAGTGCTCCGGCCGATACGGCGACGGCGGCGGCGAGCAGGGTGCGGAACAGGACCGAGCGAGTGGGGGGTTGTGCGGCCACGGTAGGAGATCACAGCCTTTCGCGGTCGATGAAGAAACGGGGAAGGCCTCACCGAGCCGAGTGCTGCGTGCGGAGGCCCACCCGGCACCCGGGAAGGTAGGTGGTCTGAACCAGTGCGGTCAAGAGCCGAACAAGGCATCTTGGTAAGGGAGTTGAGTGACCTAGAAGCGTGAATTCAGGCCAGGGTGTCGGCGTGGGTGCGCGTCACTCGGCGTTCATTTGTTGATGCCGGCGGCAGAGGGGTGCTGCTCCAGCGTGGTGGCCGCCACCTCATGAACACCCCCTGTTTCACAGCCCCTTGACGGCCGCCAGGTCCGTACCTATGGTCTCGGTTCAGCTCATACGTTCAAGAAGCCGCCCAGCGTTCACATATGAGGACGGACTAGATGCAGGACGTACCCGCTCCACACCCCCGTAAGTCCCCGCGTTCCGCTCTCGCCCTCGCGGCGGCGGCCACCCTGCTCACCACCGGCCTGCTCTCCTGGCCCGGCACCGAGCGCGCGGAGGCCGCTCCCGCGACCTTCGTCCACCCCGGCATCACCGTCTCCCTCACTCAACTCGACTTCGTCCGTAGCAAGGTGTTCGCCGGCGCCCAGCCCTGGAAGAGCGCGTACGACCAGATGGCGGCGAGCAAGTACGCGAGCCTCAGCCGCACCCCCAAGCCCCGCGCCGTCGTGGAGTGCGGCTCCTACTCCAACCCCAACTACGGCTGCACGGACGAACGCGAGGACGCCATCGCGGCCTACACCGACGCGCTCGCCTGGTACATCACCCGTGACGAGCGCTACGCCAAGAAGTCGATCGAGCTGATGGACGCCTGGTCCGCCGTGCTCACGGACCACACCAACAGCAACGCGCCGCTGCAGACGGGCTGGGCGGGCTCCTCCTGGCCGAAGGCCGCCGAGATCATCAAGTACACGTACTCCGGCACCTGGGCCAACTCAGGCCGCTTCGCCTCCATGCTGCGCAACGTCTACCTGCCGGAGATCATCAACGGTTCGAACTCCAACGGCAACTGGGAGCTGTCGATGATGGAGGCGGCCGTCGGCATCTCCGTCTTCCTGGAGGACAAAACGTCGTACGACACGGCCATGGCGAAGTTCCGCACCCGCACGGCCGCGTACGTGTACCTCGCCTCCGACGGCGACCTGCCGAAGACGGTACCGAGCCAGAATCTGAACACCCGCGACAAGATCGTCTCCTACTGGCAGGGCCAGTCCACCTTCGTCACCGGCCTCACCCAGGAGACCTGCCGCGACTTCACCCACACCGGGTACGGCATCTCCGCCATCTCGCACGTCGCCGAGACCAGCCGGATCCAGGGCCAGGACCTGTACGGCACCGACGTGGGCGAGCGGCTGCGGCAGGCGCTCGGCTTCCAGGCCAAGTACGAACTGGGCACCGCCGTCCCGAGCTGGCTGTGCGGCGGGTCGGTCAAGCGGGGGCTGGGCCCGGTCACCGAGGTCGGCTACAACGCCCTGCACAACCGCCTGGGCATCGCCATGACCAACACCCAGTCCCTGACCGAACAGAACCGCCCGGCAGGCAGCAACAACCTCTTCGTCGCCTGGGAGACCCTGACTCACGGCGACAACCCGAACTGACCCCATGGCCGCCACCGGCGCCGGTTCAGAGGTCCCTGGTCGGCACCGCCGGTCCTCAGCCGGCTGATGAGTCCCGTGCCGTCGGCGGTGCTGCCTAGTCGCGGGGCACGGCACGTCGCTTGACGAAGCCGGCCAGGCACTGGCCGAAGACAATCCCTGTCCTCCATGGTGCATCCGGACCGGGCGGCCCGCGCCTGTGTCGGGGCCACGGTCAACGAGCTCTGGAACTCCGGCCGTTGCCTCCAGTCCGCCGTGTGGCCAGGGGTCCGGACGCGCTGCGTCGGCCCGGCTCGATCTGCCCGGCGAACGCCTGGAGCGCGGCAGAGCTGTTCGGCGGCAGGACCGCCATCAGCCCCCGGTCCTGCGCCTCGGCCAGCGTGTCCGCGGCCTGGCTGCCCTCCGGGGCGAGCACCAGCCGTACGTGCCCGTCACCGGAGCCCCGCCGGTCCACCGGCGTCACGGCGCCATGTGTGCCGTCGGGCAGCGTCACCCACAGCTGGAAGTCGTCGTACCGGAAGAAGTCCGCGCCCTTCACCGGCCACGGGTAATGGTGCTCCCCGGGCACCTTCGGCAGGATCCCCTGGTGGTTCCCACGGCTCATCGGCACACAGGCGTTGAAGAGGGAGTCGGTCCACGCCTCGACGCCGTCGGCGTCCGTGATGGGGGTGCGCAGCAGCTGTTCGGCCTCCTCGTAGCCCAGTTGGGCCAGGGCCGGCAGCGTCTCCGGGAAGGCCGCCACGAGTTCGGCCGCGTCCTGGCGCAGCCGGTCGACCTTGGGCGGGTCGGCGCAGAACTGCATGCTCCACTCGATGCCCACGCGGGCCCGGTACATCCGCCAGCCGCCCGCCGTCTTCACCCACAGGCTGCCGCCGTGGTGCATCTCCCAGCCCTCGGGCGCCACCGGCCGGGGCCCGTAGGGCAGGTCCGCGTCGTCGATCTCGTCGAGGATCCGGTGCGCCGTGCGTTTCGCGGCCTTGAAGAACGGCGACTCGAAACGCTTCGGGTGCTCCACCAGCCGGATCCGCCAGGGATGGTCCTCCGGCAGTGTGCCGCCCGGCTTGACGGTGTCGGGCATCAAGTTTCTGGCAACGGTACCGGCGCGGGTCATACTGCCCTCCTCGTGCCGCCCGCGGCCCGGGCACGGCCCGCGGTGCCGAGTGGCCCTCTGGGAACAGTCCCCCTGTGACCATCGTGCGCCTCGTGGCGGGAGTCTGCGAGCGCAGACACCGCCCCCGGCGTCCGACCGGCGTCGCCGGCTCCGCCGATGATCGGCCGTCCGCGCGGGATCGCCGCCAGGTGGTCAACGGCACCTTGTGGAAGCTTTCCACGGGCGCCGCCCGGCGGGCTCTGCCCGAAACGCCACGGCCGTTCCAGCTCTCCACCGGAGGACCGCCAGCATGCAACCGTGATCACGCTGTGGGGTCAAGGCGTCACATGACGCATTGAAACCGAGGCCGGGGCCGGCGCGCCGGACACCTCCCTAGGGCCTGGTGCGGACGAAGCGCAGAGTCACATAGCCCTCGCCGGGGCCCGGCGGCCGGTTCCAGGGTCTGGTCCGGAACGTGTGCAGACGCCCACGGGTGAGGGCGAACCGCGGCAACCGGACGCCGTACTCGGCGGCGAGCGCCTCCAGGGCCCGGTGTTCGCCCAGCCGCTCGGTGCGCGGGTCGTCCGGCCGGAAGAGCCGCTCCGGATCCAGCGCGGCCGGCACGGAACCTCGTACGACCGCCGTCTCACGGACCGTGAACCCGTACCGTTCCTCCCCGTTCTCGGCCATGGACAGGTGGAAGACACCGGGGCGGTGTCCGTCGGACGGCTCGCTCCACACCGTCACCGCACGTGTGCCGCGCGAAGCCGCGATGCCGGGGGAGACGAACCACTTCTCGGCGAAGCTCCCGCCGGGCCACGCCTCCAGGGCGAAGCTCCAGCCGGCGCCTGCCCGGCCGACGGAGGCCAGCGCCCTGTCCTCCCACCCCGACGCGTTCGCGTCGCCGCGCCGGCGCATGCGTGACTCCCACAAGGTCGTCGGCTGGTTCAGGACGGTGGTCTCGTCCGCGCCGATCCGGCCGGGCAGCTCGGCCGGATCCACCGCCTCCACGAGGACGAAGCGGTACGACGACGACAGCACATTGCCGGGATCCAGCCCGGTCAGCCACGCCAGCCCCGGCGGATCCACGTCGGCCGCCGGAGCCGGGGGCGCACCCCGCTGCCCGGCCCGGGGTGTTGCCAGCGCCTCCCGGCCCCGCTCCGGGGTGAGCAGCGGGCCGAGAAGCGGGTCGGCGCACAGCCCGACGGGGGCGATGTGCTCCGGGCCCACAGGCCGCCACTCGGGCAGCGCGGCGCGAAGGGTCCGCCACGCCCCGTCCGCGTCGCCCCACCGCGCCTGCTCGCGCGCCTCCGCCACGGCCCGCCCGAAGGCGCCCTCGGGCGCGTAGCGGTAGGTACCTTCGCGTACGTCACGCAGGATCTCGTACGCCGTCTCGGCCATCGCGGGGGAGGTACCGCCCAGGTGGTAGGTCCACGAGGAGTCGTCCCGGTGCGCGCTCACATGCTCCGCCGCCAGAACGGGCAGGACCTCCGGGGCGTAGAACGGATCGGCAGTGAGTCCGTGGAACGACACCGTGTACGTCTGCCCGAGCAGCCGGCGGATCTGGTCGCGCAGTCCCGCCGCCCGCGGCCTGCCGTACTCGAGCGCCTCCGCCAGTGCCGCCTCGGCCTCCTCGTACCGCCCCCGCAGCGCCTCCAGCCGGGCCTCCTCCACGGAGGCGTCCAGCGCCCGCGTCGTCGCGTTGACGAACTCCCGACCGGCGCGGTGCGACCGGTCCGCCTCAAGGCTGTGGAACTCCCGGTACATGTCCTCCATGAACGCGCGGAACGACCCGTACCGCTCCGGCGGGCTCGCTCGCCACGACGCGTAGGAGTACACGGCCCACTCGCCGTCGGCGTCCACGTCCCCGGGATCCATCAGGATGTGGACGGCGTCCGACTCCACGTCCAGTTGCAGGGCCCGCTGCCACATCCCGGCCAGCAACTCGTCCTCGGGCGTGGGGTCGTCGTCCAGGTCCCCGGGGAAGTACTCGGCCAGCCCCGCGGCGTCCTGGTGCCACCGGACCTGCCCGGTACCGGCGAGCAGCCACACGAAGCCGCCCGCGTGCCGCCAGCCGTCACTCACCGCCAAGAACGCCCGGTACGAGGGAGGCAGCCGGTGCCCGAGCCGCTCCTCCAGAGCCAGGATCCGCTCCTCGGAGGCGGGCGGTAACCCCAGCCACCGCGTACGCAGGCTGTCCTCGTCACCCGGGAGCCGCTCGCCGTCCGGCGCGTCGGGATCCTGCGCGTCCGCCCACTCATGGCTCCAGCGCGTCAGGAACGCCCGCCAGTAGTCGATGTCCGTCATGCCACCGATCGTGCCAGCCACCACTGACAGCGCCCGTCCGGCGGGTGCAAGCCGGCCCCGCGAGGGGTGGGCACCGGCTCGGCGGGAGGGGGGGCGCCGGGGCCCGGCGCATGTCGCACGGCCCGATACGAGGCAGGGCCAGACACACGGCATGGCCCGAGCTGGTGTGCCCGGGCCATGTGCCTCGTACCTACGTGTCGTTTGAGACCTGTGTGGGGTCAGAGCACCCCAGGGCCGATGTCGCCGGGCCGGATCCGGCCTCGCCACGCGCCGGACTCCCCACCGCGCTCCTCGACGTACTGCTTGAACCGCTTCATGTCACCCTTGACACGCCGGTCGATCGTGCCGATCAGGTCCGCGGCCTTCTCCACGGCTCCGCTGGGCTCGACGTCCAGCACCAGCTCGACCTTGGTGTGGCTGTCGTCCAGTCGCTCGAAGCGGACCGTGCCCTTCTGGTTGGTGTCGCCGCTGGTCGTGCGCCAGGTGATGCGCTCGTCGGGCAGCTGGTCGACGATCTCGGTGTCGAACTCCCGCCGTACCCCGCCGATCTTCGTGGTCCAGTGATTGTGCCGGTCGTCCAGCTGCCTGACCTCCTCGACGCCTTCCATGAAGTTCGGGAACTCCTCGAACTGCGTCCACTGGTTGTAGGCGGTGTGGAGCGGAACCTCGACCTCTACCGCTTCCCGGACCGTGCTCATCTCTGTACCTCCGTTGTCACTCCTTGGCTGGACCTGGCGAGTACCCGGAGAAGCGGAGGTCATGGGCGCCGAAGTCGAAACGAGGAGCGTGAGGGGATGCACACGCAGCGCATCGGCCCTTCCGCCGCCCGGCTCGATCCGGCCACTGCCGCCATTCGGGCCACCGCGCTGACGTGGTGTTTTAGAGTGGCTTCACCAGTTCCAGCGACAGGACCTGTGAGGTATTCGCGAACATGCCGACTGAGACCTTCGAGTTTCAGGTGGAGGCTCGTCAGCTGCTCCAGCTGATGATCCACTCGGTCTACTCGAACAAGGACGTCTTCCTGCGGGAGCTCGTGTCCAACGCCTCGGACGCGCTGGACAAGCTGCGTCTGGAGAAGCTGTGGGACGACTCGCTCGACGCCGACGTGTCCGACCTGCACATCGAGATCGACATCGACAAGGACGCCCGTACGCTCACCGTGCGGGACAACGGCATCGGGATGTCGTACGACGAGGTCGGGCAGCTCATCGGCACGATCGCCAACTCGGGCACGGCGAAGTTCCTGCAGGAGCTGCGGGAGGCCAAGGACAAGGCCGGTGAGGAGGGGCTCATCGGCCAGTTCGGCGTCGGCTTCTACTCGGGCTTCATGGTGGCCGACGAGATGACCCTGCTGACCCGGCGCGCCGGCGAGAGCCAGGGCACCCGCTGGTCGTCGCGCGGCGAGGGCACGTACACCCTGGAGACGGTCGACGACGCGCCGCAGGGCACCTCGGTCATCCTCCACCTCAAGCCGGCCGACCCGGAGAACCAGCTCCACGACTACACCTCGCCGTGGAAGATCAAGGAGATCGTCAAGCGGTACTCGGACTTCATCACCTGGCCCATCCGGCTGGTGCCCGAGGGCTCCGCCGACGGGAACGACGAGGCGCCCGAGCCCGAGACCCTCAACTCCATGAAGGCGCTGTGGGCGCGGTCCCGCGACGAGGTGTCCGACGACGAGTACCACGAGCTGTACAAGCACATCGGCCACGACTGGCGCGACCCGCTGGAGACGATCCGGCTCCAGGCGGAGGGCACCTTCGAGTACCAGGCCCTGCTGTTCCTCCCCGCGCACGCACCACACGACCTGTTCACGCGCGACTTCAAGCGCGGCGTGCAGCTCTACGTCAAGCGCGTGTTCATCATGGACGACTGCGAGGCGCTGCTGCCGCCGTACCTCCGCTTCGTCAAGGGTGTCGTCGACGCCGCGGACCTCTCGCTCAACGTGTCCCGCGAGATCCTCCAGCAGGACCGTCACATCGAGATGATGCGGCGCCGGCTGACGAAGAAGGTCCTGTCCACGGTCAAGGAGATGATGACCAAGGACCGGGAGCGGTACGACACGTTCTGGCGGGAGTTCGGCACGGTCCTGAAGGAGGGACTGGTCACCGACGCGGAGAACCGGGACGCCATCCTCGCCGTCGCGTCGTTCGCCAGCACGCACGATGAGACCGAACCGACCACGCTCAAGAGCTACGTGGAGCGGATGAAGGACGGTCAGGAGGACATCTACTACCTGACCGGCGAGTCCCGGCAGAGCATCGAGAACTCCCCGCACATGGAGGCGTTCCGGGAGCGGGGCATCGAGGTGCTGCTGCTCACCGACCCGGTGGACGAGGTGTGGGCGGACGCCGTCGGCGAGTACGAGGGCAAGAAGCTGCGGTCCGTCGCCAAGGGGCAGATCGACCTCGACGCCAAGGACGAGGACACCTCCGACGCCGAGCGGGAGAAGCAGACCGAGGAGTACGCCGGCCTGCTCGGCTGGATGAAGGAGCAGCTGGACGAGGACATCAAGGAGGTGCGCCTGTCCTCCCGCCTCACCGTCTCCCCGGCCTGCGTCGTCTCGGACGCGCACGACCTCACCCCGGCCCTCGAGAACATGTACCGCGCGATGGGCCAGGAGGTGCCCCGCGCCAAGCGGATCCTGGAGCTCAACCCGGACCACCAGCTGGTGAAGGGTCTCAACCAGGCGTACAAGGAGCGCGAGGACCGCTCGGAGCTGGCCGAGACCGCCGAACTCCTGCACGGCCTGGCGGTGCTCGCCGAGGGCGGCCAGCCGAAGGAACCGGCCCGCTTCGTCAAGCTGATGGCGGACCGTCTGGAGCGCGCGCTGTAGCACGGCTCCGCCCGACGCCGGCGGCCTGCCCGGGGCATCCGCCCCAGCCGGACGGGCAGGTCGCCGGCGGGTCCGGAACTCGCGGTGTCGACCATTCGTTTCCCCCTCGCACGGATCGTTCCGTAGCGACTTCCGAGTCCGTGCCCGGCGAGGGGGAGGCCGAAGTGGACACACGGATGGGATGCGGTGCCAGTACGAGGGGCCGGCCCGCGGTGGGGAGGCAACACGCCTCTGTGTGCGACGTGTCGACCCGCGGGCAGGCCGTGCGCGTCTGCCGGGCCGTAACCGCGTCCTAGGGCGTGACGATGCCGTTCGACGACAGCCTGCTGCAACGCGCGACCGAGGCCGTGACGGCGTACGAGCAGGCCAGGGCGGGGCGCGAGCCGTCCGCGGTGCAGCGGGCGCTGGCGCTGGCGGAAGCGTTGTACGCGCAGGTGCCCGCGGAGTATCCCGGGCAGCGGGCGATCGCCGCCTACCTCGCCTCAGCCCTGCTCCTCCTCCGCGCCGAACTCGGCGGCAGCACGCCGGTGCGGGCCGACCTCGACCGCGCCCTGGATCACGCCGAACTGGCGGTCCGACTGCGCGAGCAAACGGTCGACCCCGACCCCCGTCTGCCCTCGGTCGCCCAGTTCCTCGCGCACACGAGCGAGGTACGGCGGGCCCGTCTGCGCGCCACCGGTGACGTCCGCGAACTCGACGGCGCGATCGAGGCCGCCCGGTCCGCCGTACGGCATCCCGGAACCACCGGGCCCGACCACGTCCACGTCCTGGCCACCCTGTGCCGTCTTCTCACCGATCGGCATCTGCTCACCGGAGCCCCGGCCGACCTCGACGAAGCGGTCCGGGCCGGCCGGGACGCCGTCGCAGCGGCGGGCCCGGCGCACCCGTCCTACTCGGTGGCCTGCAACAACCTGGCCCTGGCCCTGCGCAACCGATCCGAACGCCGAGCAGTGGGGACCGACCTGGCGGAGGCCGTCGTCCACGCACGCAACGGAGCGGAAGCCGCCCCGGACGGGCTCCTGCGCGCCGCCTGCCTGAGCACGCTGGGAGGCGTGCTGGCCCGGCAGTACGACGTCCAGGGCGACGCGCACGCCCTGGACGAATCCATCGCCGCAGGGCGGGCGGCCCTCGACGCCCTGGGCGTCCCCCGGCCCGCCGCCTGCCTGGACCCGGACGACGCCGACGCGGCGGAACCACCGACGGGCGGCCCAGCACACGTGGTGCCCGTGCTGGTCAACCTCGCCCTCGCGCTGCGCCGCCGGCACGAACGCACCGGTGACCTCGACGACCTCGACGCGGCCGTCGCCACCGCCCGCGCGGCCCTGCGCGTCTCGCCCCCACGCGGCACGGACCACCCGGCCTGCCTGGACCAACTGGCCAATGCCCTGCAGTTGCGCTTCCAGCGGACAGGCGACGCCGAGGACCTGAACGAGGCGGTCGACGCCGGCAGCAAGGCGCTCCGGCGCTGTCCCGCCGGTCACCCGGCGCGGGCCATCCTGGTCAACAACCACGCCCGTGCGCTGCGCCTGCGGTTCGAGCGCCATGGCGACGCGGCCGATCTCAACCAGGCGATCGCCGCCATCCGACAGGGCCTGTCCACCGTGCCACCCGGTGACGCCGCATACGCCGTGTGCCATGCGCAGTTGAGCGTCCTGGCGCTGCTGCGCAACGGGCTCGGCGCCGATCCCGTCGACCTCGACACGGCGGTGGCCGCCGCAGCCGAGGCCGTGACGGCCGCCGCTCCCGGCGACCCCCATCGGGGCCTGTACCTGAACGCCCTGGGCATCGCCCACCAGGAGCGGTTCGCCGAACGTGCCGACCCCGCCGACATCGACGCGGCAGTCCGCGCCGCCCGGCAGGCGGTGAGCGCCACCCCCCGCGACCACCCGCTGTATGCGACCTGCCGGCAGAACCTGGGCAACTCCCTGGTCACCCGATGGGTCTGGCGGCTCGGGGAGGGCGACGACGGCGAACGGAGCCGAGGCCCCGGGGCAGGGCCCTCGCGGAAGGCGGCGGACCTGGCCGACCTGAACGAAGGGATCGCGGCCCACCGCGCGGCCCTCGACGCGGCAGTGGGCGTCGCCGAGCGTGCGATGTGCTCGGCCAGTCTCGGGACTTCGCTCCGCTGGCGGTATCAGCAGACGGGAAGGTCCCGAGACGCACAGGAAGCAGAGGTTCTGCTGCGCAAGGCGGTGCGCGCCGGGCCGGAGGACAGCCTGGTGTACGGCCGGCACCTGCACGCGCTCGGCGAGCTGTTGAGCGCACGCCGGCAGCACACCGGCGACCGGGACGCCGCGGCCGAGGCCATCGCCCTGTGGCAGCGGGCGGCACGGCTGCCCGGAGGCTCGGCGGCCGACCGGATCGCGGCGGCCACCTCCTGGGGCGGGCTCGCGGCGGAACTCGGCGACTGGGCACAGGCCGTGGACGGCATGGCCACGGCCGTCGACCTGCTGCCGCTGCTCGCCTGGCGCGGCCTGGACCGCAGGCAACGCGAACGGCTGCTGGCCGACTGCGCCGGACTGGCCCAGGACGCCGCCGCGACCGCGCTGGCCGCGGGCCGGCCGGAACAGGCCGTGGAACTCCTGGAGCGCGGACGCTCCGTGCTGTGGTCGCAACTGCTCGAGCAACACACCGAACTCGACGCCCTGCGCACCGCGGCGCCCGCTCTGGCAGCCCGCCTGGACCGGGTCCGAGCGGCACTGGACGCCACGGCAGCCGCCGCGCCCGCGCTCTCCGTCATGGAAGCCGGTGCCGGTACGACCGCACCGGCACGCCCTGCCTGGCTGGAGCGTCACGACGCCACGGACCGCCGCACGGCACCGGCCCACGAGTGGGAGGAGCTGATCGCAGAGGTACGCCGGCTGCCCGGCTTCGGGGACTTCCTGAGCCGGCCTCCGCTGCGCGAGCTGCAGTCCGCGCTGCCCGGGCCGGTGGTTGTGGTCAACGTCAGCGCGCTGCGCTGCGACGCACTGATCGTCACCCCCGACTCGGTGCGTGCGGTGCCGCTGCCCGGCCTGACGGCCCGCGACGCGCACGCGCGCGTGGACCAGTTCCTCACCGTGCTCCACGAAGCGGACCGCGCCGTCGGTGCCGACGCCAGGGCCGTGCGCATGATCCGCGAAAGCACGCTCCGGGACATCCTGGAATGGCTGTGGGAGACGGTCGCCGCCCCTGTCCTGGGCGCGTTGCACCTCACCTCCGCCTTGCCCGCCGACGGCCCCTGGTCACGCCTGTGGTGGTGTCCCACAGGCCCGCTCGCCCTGCTGCCCCTCCATGCCGCGGGCCGTACCGGCGACAGCGTGCTGGACCGCGTCATCAGCTCGTACACCCCGACGCTGCGCAGCCTGGCCCCCGCGCCCAGCCGGCCGGGTCGTAGCGCGCCCGGGCCCGGACTGCTCGCCGTGGCCGTCGCCGAGGCGCCCGGGCTGCCCGTCCTGCCCGGCGTACGGCAGGAAGCGGAGGCGGTGACACGGTTCTTCCCCGGCCGGTCCCACAGGCTGCTCGACGGACCCGACGCCACCCGCGACGCCGTCCGCACCGGACTCGCCGGGCACGCCTGGGCGCACATCGCCTGCCACGGCAGCCAGGACCTCTCCGCCCCGACCCGCGCCGGACTCCACCTCCACGACGGCGTCCTGACACTGGCCGAGCTGGCCACCGCCCGGCGTACGGGCCCGGGGGAGCTGGCCTACCTGTCCGCCTGCGAAACGGCCATGGGAGGAGCGGACGTCCCCGACGAGGCGGTCACCCTCGCCCACGCCCTGCAGTTCACCGGCTACCGGCACGTGGTGGCCACCTTGTGGAGCGTCGAGGACACCGTGGCGACGCGCACGGCCGAAGCCTTCTACACCGGCCTGACCCGCACGGCCGAGCCCGACCCGGCGCGGGCCGCGGAGGCGCTCCACCACGCGGTCCGCGCTCTGCGCGCCCGCATGCCTCACGCACCGGGCCGATGGGCGTCGCACATACACGTGGGAGCGTGACGCGCTTTGGCCGTGCTCCCAGCACCTCCGGTGCCGGCGCAACTCCTGGTCAGCGTACGGCCGAGAAGTGAAAGCAGACAGGCGGCGGCGTCGCGCAGGACCCGTTCGGTGGTGTGCGCCTCGATGAGGGACGCCTGCCGCCGCCAAGTTTGCGCATTGGCATGGACCTGACGTCATGGCCCGGCTAGGCTCTGCCCCGCCACGCAGAGAGCGCTCTCAGACATCGGCTGTTCCACCCCACCCCTGGAACGACGAAGGGCAACTCCCATGAGACGCAGACCACTTACGCATGTCGCGCTGGCCGCGCTCCTGGTCCTCGGCGGGCTGAGCGCAGCGGGCACGATCCCCGCGGCGGCGGCCGGCTCCACGGCCGGATCCGCAGGAACCGCGGCATCCGCCCCCCGACCCGCCTCCTCCGGACTCGTGACCGCCATGCAGCGCGATCTCGGACTCACGCGCAAGCAGGCCGAGGCCCGGATCGCGGACGAACGGACCGCCGCCGCGCTCGCTCCGAAGGCACGCCGGACGGCCGGGGAGGCCTACGCGGGCTCCTGGTTCGACCCCGTGAAGGGGCGCCTGACGGTGGCGCTCACCCCGGACGCCCCGGCGGACACGCGCCGCGCGATCAGCGCGGCCGGGGCGGAAGTCCGTACGGCCGCGCACACGGCCCGGCAGCTGGACGCCGTCAAGGCGCGCATGGACCGGCTGTCCGCGCCGCCCGGAGTGAGCGGCTGGCACGTCGACCCGGTGGCCGACACGGTCGTCGTCGACATCGTCCGGAAGGACCGCGCTGACAACGATGTCCGGCGCTTCGTTTCCCGGGCCCGCGAGGCGGGCCCCGTCACGGTCCGGACCGTACCCGCCGCACCGCGCACCTTCGCCGCGGGAACGGTCGGCGGCGACCCCTACTACACCGGCAACGTCCGCTGCTCCATAGGCTTTTCGGTGTACGGCGGCTTCGTGACGGCCGGGCACTGCGGCCGGCCCGGCGCCGGGGTCAGCGGCTGGGACGGCTCCTACATCGGCACTTTCCAGGGCTCCTCGTTCCCGGACAACGACTATGCCTGGGTGAGCGTGGGCAGCGGCTGGTGGACGGTCCCGGTGGTGCTGGGCTGGGGCACGGTGCCCGACCAGCTCGTGCGCGGCTCGGCCGTGGCGCCCGTCGGATCCTCCGTCTGCCGCTCGGGATCGACCTCGCACTGGCACTGCGGGACGGTGCTGGCACTGAACGAGACCGTCAACTACAGCCAGGGCGCGGTGCACCAGCTCACGAAGACGAGCGTCTGCGCCGAACCAGGGGACTCCGGGGGCTCCTTCATCACCGGGGACCAGGCACAGGGCGTCACATCGGGCGGCTGGGGCAACTGCACCAGCGGCGGCGAGACCTGGTTCCAGCCGGTCAACGAGATCCTCGGCCGGTACGGCCTGACCCTGCACACGTACACCGGCTGACCTCGCGCGCGCACCGACCACAGCGGTCACACCGGGGGCCCGTACGCACCGTGGCGGACCCCCGTCCGTGGCGCCGCACCGACCATGGAGCAGACACCGTGCTGAGACTCCCGCCCCGTAGCACCCGCCCCCCTTCCCGGCCGCACCGGGCCTTCCGGCGCTTACGGCACCTGGTGACCGCCGTCGTGGTGACGGTGCCGGCCGTCACCACCCTCCTCGCCACCGGGGCGTCCCCCTCGCGCGCAGCAGGGTCCTGGACGCCCGCAGCCGCCCCGATGTCCACTCCCTGGACCGACCAGGTGCCGGTGGACCACCCCCTGCCCGAGTACCCCCGTCCGCAACTCACCCGGCCCGACTGGGCGAACCTGAACGGCATCTGGGACTTCGCCGTCACTTCCCGCGACGCCGGGCAGCCGAAGGCCTTCGGTGAGCGGATCCGCGTACCGTTCGTGCCGGAGTCCGCGCTGTCCGGCATCCAGCGCAAGATCACCCAGAACGACAGGCTCTGGTACAAGCGCACTTTCACGGTCCCCGCCGGCTGGGACGGCCGCCGCGTCCGGCTCAACTTCGGCGCCTCCGACTGGGAGACGACCGTCTGGATCAACGGCCGGCAGGCGGGCGCCGTACACCGCGGAGGCTACGACGCCTTCTCGTACGACATCACGCCACTGCTGAACCGCGGCACCAACACCGTCGTCGTGTCGGTGTACGACCCGACGGAGACCGGCGGCCAGGCCATCGGCAAGCAGCGCATCCAGGACGTCACCCCGCACGCCGGACACAGCATCGTCTACACCGCCTCCTCCGGCCTCTGGCAGACCGTCTGGCTCGAACCGACGCCGGCGGCACACATCACCCGGCTCGACATGGTCCCGCACCTGGAGGACAGCACCCTGCGCGTGACCGTACGCGGCACCGGAGCCGCCGGCGCCGCCGTCAGGGTCACGGTCTCCAGCGGCGGGACGACCGTCGCGAGCGCCACCGGTACGGTCGGCACCGAGTTCTCCGTCCCGGTGCCGAACGCCCACCTGTGGTCGCCGGACGACCCGTTCCTGTACGACGTCACCGCCCAGCTGACCGGCAGCCCCGGCGGCGACAGGGTCGGCGGCTACACCGGCATGCGCTCGATCGCCGTCAGGGACGTCGACGGCGTCCGCCGGCCGGTCCTCAACGGACGGTTTCTCTTCCAGACAGGCACCCTCGACCAGGGCTACTGGCCGGACGGCGTCCACACCGCACCCACCGACGCCGCGCTCAAGTACGACCTGCAGAAACACAAGGACCTCGGCTTCAACATGGTCCGCAAACACATCAAGGTGGAGCCGCAGCGCTGGTTCTACTGGGCGGACCGGCTCGGACTGCTGGTGTGGCAGGACATGCCCTCCATGGACAGCGGCAGGACACCGGACAGCGCGGCCCGCAGCCAGTGGGAGAGCGAGTACCGCGCCGTCATCGACCAGCACCGCAGCTCGCCCGCGCTCATCCAGTGGGTCGACCAGAACGAGGGCTGGGGCCAGTACGACCAAGCCCGCATCGCGGACATGGTCAAGGCGTACGATCCCTCGCGCCTCGTGGACAACATGAGCGGCGTCAACTGCTGCGGAGCCCACGACGGCGGCAACGGCGACGTGATCGACGACCACAACTACGTCGGACCGGGCAACACACCGACGGAACCGGTGCGCGCCTCGGTGCTGGGGGAGTACGGCGGCCTCGGCTACCGGGTCCCCGGCCACGAGTGGTACCCGGGCGGCGGCTTCAGCTACGAGGACCAGCCGACCCCGGCCGCGCTGGACGACCGGCTCGTCGGGCTCCTCGACGGCATCCGGGAGAACGCCATGCCCGCCGGCGGCCTGTCCGCATCCGTCTACACGCAGATCACCGACGTCGAGAACGAGACCAACGGGCTGATGACCTACGACCGTCGGGTCGTCAAGGTCGACGAATCCCGCGTCCGCGCGGCCAACCAGGCGCTCATCGCCGCCTCCCGCACCATCGGCCCGCCGGTGCGGCTGCCGCTGGAGCAGTACGTGTCCCTCCGCGTCACGACACCCGGCTACACCGACCGCTACGTCCGCCACTCCGACGGGCTCGGCTACACCGAGGTGGTCGACTCCGGCAGCAGTGACCTGCTGAAGCAGGACGCCACCTGGAAGGTGCGGCCGGGCCTGGCCAACCGGCTCTGCTACTCCTTCGAGTCACGCAACCATCCCGGTGAGTACCTGCGGCACCGCGACTTCCGGGTCCGCCGTGAGGCGGGCGACGACTCCGCGCTGTACAAGGCGGACGCCACCTGGTGTCCCGTCCGGGGCAACGGCGGCATCCGGCTGTCCGCGTCCGGCTTCCCCGGCCAGTACCTCCGACACATCAGCGCCGAACTCTGGCTGGCCCGCTCAGGCGGCACCCACACCTGGGACGACCCGAACACCTTCACCGAGGACACCACCTGGTCCGTCGAACCCCCCTGGGCGCCCTGACCGGGGGCACCTCCCGCCGACCGACGTACTCCGCGCCGAGTAGACCGGGTTACTCCCGCCGCCGGACGGCACCGCCGGCCCCTTCCGGCACCGTGTCGTCCATGAAGTTGAGCCGACCCGCGCGCCGGGCCTCCCTCGTCGTCCATGTGGCCGCCTCCGCGGGCTGGCTCGGGCTCACACTCGGGCTGCTCGCTCTCGCCGTCACCGCCACCGCCACGGGATCGGCGGTGACGGCCGAGGCATCCGTCCGGGCGATGAAGCTCTTCGCGGACTGGCTGCTGCTTCCCGTCGCGTTCCTCACCTCCCTGAGCGGTGTCCTGCTGTCCGTCGGCACACCGTGGGGCCTGGCCCGCCACCGGTGGGTCTCCGTCAAGTTCTGGCTGACCCTCGCCGCGACGGCGGCCACGGCCTTCGCGCTGCGCCCCGGCCTCGACACGGCGGTCGCCACCGTGGCGGCGAGCGGGCCGGCACCCGGCCCCGGGGGCCTCCTGCCGGGCCCGATCGTCTCCCTGTGCGCGTACGTCTTCATGACGGCGATCTCCGTCCTCAAACCTTGGGGACTCACCCGGCGCGGCAGAGACCACCGCGCCGCGGAGACCTCAGGGCGACGGGGGACCAGGCCGCGCCAGGACGCCGTACGGCATCGGTCGTAGCGTGGAAGAGGCGGCACCACCCGCGGTCGCGCCGGGAAACGGCCTCCCGCGTGCCCCGGAAGCCCTCCTCGCCGAGGCCCTCACCTGCCTCAGCCGCTGCTGCGGGAGGCCACCGGCCTCTCGGCCTCACTCCGCCCCGCCCCCGGAGGCGTACCGCCGGCTCCTCTCCCTCGACCTCACCCGGTACCGCCTCGCCCCCCTGGACTACGACACCGTCCACTCCCGCCGGCGCTCCGAACTCGACGAGGTGGAGCCCCGCTGAGGCACCGTATGGCGGCGGCGCACCCTGGCCGGCCGGGGGCGTTGTCAGTGGGGCCGGATAGCGTGACCGCCATCTGATCAAGCTATCGATCCCGCCCGGGATCGGCGGAGGAGGGGCTGTGCGGCGCACGGAGTCGGTCGGGGAGGGCTCGGCGACGGGAGAGGCCGAGGGGGAGGCTCCCGCGGTCGTCGGACCAGCGGCGGTGGCGGACGGGCCGGTTGCGCTGCCCGACGAGGAGACGTTCCGGATGCCGCCGGCCTGGCGGCGGCTGGTGCATCCGCGGCGGGGCGGGATCGAGCGGAGCGTCGCCGGGCTGCACGCCGAGGCCGAGCAGCGGACGGCGTTCCGGCTGCGTGAGGAGACGGACTGGATCGAGGCGATGCTGGCCGCCCCGAAGAGCGACCCGCGGATCGTCCAAGCCACCAGGGACCACCTGAGCGGCCGTCACGACCCGTTGGGTGCCGCGGTGATCGCCTCGCTGACCTTCCACTGGCAGTACCCGGACGGCATCCACGTCGACGCCTGGGTCCGCGCACACGGACTGGCGTTCGCCGCCCAGGCGGTGGTGGAGTACTTCGACGTCGAGCCGCACTACCACCAGAGCGGCACCCGCCGGGACGACCCGTGGCTCGGTTTCCGCGCCGACGGGTCCATGGCCACCCAGTGGGCGTGGTCGAAGTTCGCCGAACGCGTGCGCGCCCTGCTGTCCGTGGCCGACGAGGACACCTACCGGGAGACGGTCGCCGCACTGGCCGGCTGCCGCACCGGCGTCCGCCGCCGTGTCGTCGTGTCCTACCTGCTGCCGGCCGAGCAGCAGTGGGTCGACGAGTGCTGCGTCGAGGTATCGCAGGCCGAGGGGATGCTGCGCGCGATGCTGCTGTGCTCGCTGAACTCCCCGGAGCAGCTGAAGCACTTCGGCCACCGGGCGGGCCTCGGCTGGAACGGCTGGACGTCGGCGCTCGTCGCCACCCTCGCCGAGGGCACCGGCAAGGCCTTCGCCCCGCTCCTGGAGGAGGCCCTCGACCGGGCCTACACCTCCGAGCAGACCAAGGCCTTCGCGAACGCCCTGGTCGAACTGCCGTCGGACGAGGCCTTCGGTCTCCTCCTGGACCGCATCGGCGACAAGCACGTCCGCCCGCACCTGCTGGAGGCCATGCGCCGGTACCCGGTGCGCGCGCTGCGCCTGCTGGGCGCGGAGGCGACCGGCTCCGGCAAGAACGCCTCGATGGCCGGGCAGTTGCTCGTCGCGCACGTCCTCGCGCACACCGGCACCACCGCGGCCGTACTGCCCGACCTGCCCGCCGAGGTCGCCGCCCTCGTGACGCCCCACCTCACCCGTACCGACCGGGTGGCCGAGGCTCCCGTCGAGGCGCTGCCCGCCCTGCTGGTCAGCCCGCCCTGGGCCGGCAAGCGCAAGGCCCGCAAGGCGCGTGTGGCCGCCGAGGTACCCGCGGCGCCCGAGCCGCAGGTGGTGTGGCGGCCGGACGAGCAGGAGGCCTGGGCCAAGGCCGACGGCTGGTACGGCGGATGGCGTGTCGGCTACGACTGGTCCCGCGAGATCGAGCACCTGCAGCGGACCGGGCAGCTGCGGAGCTTCCACGACGTGCGCCTGTTCGTCGCCGGCCCCGAGGACGTCGTACGACCGCTGCTCGCCGACTGCGCCCCCGAGGACTTCTGGGACGGCGAAGCGGCGCTCAAGCCGGTCGCCGCACGGCACTCCCTGGCCGCCCTGCCGCTGATGCGGCGTGCCGCGGCCCGGCACCCGAGCACCCTGGGCGCGCTGGTGCTGCCCTACCGGGACGTCGAGGTCGCCGCGCTGGTGTGCGACTGGCTGGCCCGGCTGAAGTCCGCCGACGCCACCGCCCGCGCCTGGCTGGCCCGGCACGGTCTGGACGCGGTGCCCTTCCTCGTCCCGCACGCGGTGGGGCCGGCCGGCGCGGTCCGGCGCGGCGCGGAGAAGGCCCTGCGGCTGCTGGCCGAGGCCCACGGCGGCACGGCGGTCTCCGCGGCCGTCGCCGGGTGCGGTGAGGAGGCCGCGGGCATAGTCGAGGAGACACTGGCCGTCGACCCGCTGGTCAGCGCGCTGCCCGCCCGCGTGCCGGCGGTCGGCGCCTGGGCGGACCCGGCGCTGCTGCCGCAGATCCTGCTGAGCGAGGGCGGCGCCCTGCCCGCCGACGCGGTCCGCAACGCGCTGATGCTGCTGGCGCTGTCCAAGCCCGGCGAGATCTACCCGGGCCTGGAGGTGCTGACCGCCCACTGCACCGCCGACTCCCTCGCCGACTTCGCCTGGGGCCTGTTCGAGCAGTGGCGGCTGGCCGGCATGCCGGCCAAGGACAGCTGGGCGCTGCACGCGCTCGGCTGGCTCGGCGACGACGACACCGTGCGCCGGCTCACGCCCGTCGTGCGGGCCTGGCCCGGCGAGGGGGGCCACCACCGGGCCGTGGAGGGCCTGACCGTGCTCGCGACCATCGGCACCGACGTGGCGCTGATGCATCTGCACGGCATCGCCCAACGGGTGCCGTTCAAGGCGCTCAAGCTGCGCGCCCAGGAGAAGATCGCCGAGGTCGCCGAGGGTCTCGGCCTGACCGGGGAGCAGCTGGGGGACCGGCTCGTGCCCGACTTCGGCCTCGACGCCGACGGCACCACCGTCATCGACTACGGCCCCCGGCAGTTCACCGTCGGCTTCGACGAGCAGCTGCGCCCCTACGTCCGGGACGCCGACGGCAAGCAGCGCAAGGCGCTGCCCGCGCCCGGCGTCAAGGACGACCCGGAGCTGGCCCCGGCCGAGCGCAAGCGGTTCGCCGCGCTGAAGAAGGACGTCCGCACCATCGCCGGCGACCAGGTGCGGCGCCTGGAGGCGGCGATGGTCGCCCAGCGCACCTGGACGGCCGCGGAGTTCCGGGAGCTGTTCGTCGCCCACCCGCTGGTGTGGCACCTGGTCCGCCGCCTGGTCTGGATCGGTGACACCGGCGGGGTGGCGACGGCCTTCCGGGTGGCGGAGGACCGCACCTTCGCCGACGTCGACGACGACGAGCTGACGCTGCCGGAGGAGGCGACGGTCCGGGTGGCGCACCCGCTGCACCTGGCCGACGACCTCGCCGCGTGGTCGGAGCTGTTCGCGGACTACGAGATCCTCCAGCCGTTCCCGCAGCTGGGCCGGGCCGTGCACACGCTGACCGAGGAGGAGGCCGCCGGGCACCGGCTGACCCGGTTCGAGGGCGCGCGCGTGCCGGTCGGCAAGCTGCTCGGCCTCACCAAGCGGGGCTGGGAGCGCGGCGTACCGCAGGACGCGGGCGTGGAACGCTGGTTCCACCGGCGCATCGACGACGACCGCTACCTGGTCATCGGGCTCGACGAGGGCATCGCCGTCGGCGCGCTGGACGTGTTCCCCGACCAGACCTTCGAGAACGTCTGGCTCGACTCCGCCCCGGGCGACTACTGGCGCAGCCGCGCGTACCCGCTGCGCTTCGGCGACCTCGACCCGGTCATCGCCTCCGAGATCCTCGCCGACCTCACGGAGGTGACCGCCAAGTGACCGCCACCGTCGAAGAGGCCGGCGAGGCGCTGCTCCAGCGCCCGCCCGCCGAGGTCCGGTACGCCGGCGAACTGGCCGCCCTGCGCGCCGCGGACGACGATCCCCGCCCCCCGGGCTGGCAGTTGAGCCTGCGGGCGGCCCGCCGTTTCATCGTCGGCGACGAACCGGCCGGCATCAGCCGCAAGTTCGTCGGCAACGTCTCCCTGGTCGAGCGCGCCCTGGTGACGCTGGCCACCAACCGCGGGCTGATGCTCGTGGGCGAGCCCGGCACCGCCAAGTCGCTGCTGTCGGAGCTGATCGCGGCAGCCGTCAGCGGCAGCAGCGCGCTCACCGTGCAGGGCGGCGCGGCCACCACCGAGGACCAGATCAAATACTCCTGGAACTACGCGCTGCTGGTCTCCGAGGGCCCCTCCGCGCGCTCCCTGGTGCCCGCGCCGATGCTGCGCGGCATGGCCGAGGGGCGGATCGTACGGTTCGAGGAGATCACCCGCTGCCCGCTGGAGGTGCAGGACTGCCTGCTGTCCCTGCTCTCCGACCGGGTCATCACCCTTCCCGAACTGGACGGGCCCGACGGCCTGGTCTTCGCCCGGCAGGGTTTCAACGTCATCGCCACTGCCAACACCCGCGACCGGGGCGTCAACGAGATGAGCGCCGCCCTCAAACGGCGCTTCAACTTCGAGACGGTGCTGCCCATCGCCGACTTCGAGACCGAACTGGCCCTGGTGGAGGCGGAGGCCGCGGCGCTGCTGCGGCAGTCCGGGGTGGAGCCGCCGCCGCGCCGGGACGTACTGGAGGTACTGGTCGGCACCTTCCGTGAACTGCGCGGATCCGCGGCGCAGGGCGAGCGGATGTCGACGGTGATGAGCACCGCCGAGGCCGTGTCCGTGGCCCACGCGGTGGGGGTGCGGGCCTGGTTCCTGCGCGGCGAACCGGGCGGTGCCGCCGACGTGGTGGCCTGCCTGGCGGGTACGGCCGCCAAGGACAGCCCCGAGGACCTCGCCCGGCTGCGCCGCTTCCTGGAACAGGAGGCACCGCGCCGGCCCGGCCCGCAGTGGCAGGCCCTCCACGAGGCCCGCCACCTCCTGGCCGACTGATGCCGGCCACGGCAGCGCCCGCCGTCTTCCTCGGCGTGCGCCACCACTCACCGGCCTGCGCGCGTCTGGTCGCCGACACGATCCGGACGCTGCGGCCGGCCTGCGTGCTGGTGGAGGGCCCGGCGGACATGAACGACCGGATGGACGAACTGCTGCTCGGGCACACGCTGCCCGTCGCCGTCTTCAGCCACTACCGCGACGACCAGCGCACAGCGACGTCCTGGACGCCGCTGTGCGACTACTCACCGGAGTGGATCGCGCTGCGCGAGGGCCGGGCGGCCGGTGCCGAGGTGCGGTTCATCGACCTGCCCGCCTGGCACCCGGACGTAGCCGGCCACACCGACCGGTACGCCAACCGCTACGCGGACGCGGAGGCGCGGTACGCCGAGGCCACGCGCCGGTTGTGCGAGCACTTCGCCGTGGACTCAGTGGACGCCTTGTGGGACGGGCTGTTCGAGGTCACCGAGCCGGGTACCGACCCGCGGGAGCTGCGCGCCCGGCTCGACGCCTACTTCGAGCTGGTGCGCGGCGATGCGGAGGCGCACGCCGGGGACCGGGCGCGCGAGGAGTACATGGCCTCCTGGGTGCGGGCCGCGGAGGCCCGCGCCGGCGACCGCCCGGTGCTGGTGGTCACCGGCGGCTTCCACCAGCCGGCCCTGCGGGCACTGTCCGCACGGCAGCGGTCCGCCGCGGCCCCGGCCGACTGGCCCGCGGTGCCCCAGCCGCCTGACGGTGCGCTCGGCGGCAGCTTCCTCGTGCCGTACTCCTTCCGGCAGTTGGACGCCTTCGCCGGATACCAGTCCGGCATGCCCTCGCCCGGCTACTACCAGCGGCTGTGGGAGACGGGCCCGCCGGCGGCCGGGCAGGGCCTGCTGCGCGCGGTCACCGAGCGGCTGCGGGCCCGCGGGATACCGCTGTCCACGGCCGACCTGATCGCCGCCCGCTCGCTGTCCCAGGGGCTGGCCCACCTGCGCGGCCACCCGTACGAGACGAGGGTGGACGTCCTCGACGGCCTGGCCGGCGCGCTGATCACCGACGACCTGGACCGGCCACTGCCGTGGACGACGCGGGGCACCCTCGGGGCGGGCACCCATCCGGTCGTGGTGGAGATGGTCGCCGCCTGCACCGGCGAGGCCGTGGGCCGGCTCCACCCGGACACGCCACTGCCCCCGCTGGTGCACGACGTGACCGCCCACCTCGCCCACCTGGGACTGGCCGACGCCGCCGCGCCGGTCACCCTGGACCTGACGAAGGAACGGGGCCTGTCCCGCAGCCGCGCCCTGCACCGGCTGCGCGTCCTGGGCGTCCCGGGGTTCACCCGGGTCTCGGGACCGGCCCACGGGGCCGACCCGGTGTTCACCGAGGTGTGGGAGCCCCACCCGGCGGCGGCCGGCCGGGAGGCCGCGCTGATCGAGGCCGGTGCCTACGGGGCACGCCTGGACGAGGCGGCCGCGGCGCTGCTCGGCGAGCGGACGCGCGCGGCGGGCCCGGATCTCGGGGCGCTGGCCGGGCTGCTGTTCGACGCCGTGCTGTGCGGGACCGGCCCGCTCTGCGCCGACCTGCTGACGGCGCTCGCGGACCGGGTGGGTCAGGCCGGCGACCTCGGCCCGCTCGGCGAGGTGCTGTCGGCGGCGCTGGGCCTGTGGCGGCACGACCGGGTGTTCGGCGTGGCCCGGGACGGTCTGCTGGGCGGGGTGGTGGGCAGCGCCGCCGACCGGGTGTTCTGGCTGGCGGAGGGGCTGCACGGCGGCCCCGGGGCGGACCCGGCGGTGCTGGGCGCGCTGGCGGCCGCGCGGGATGCGCTGCGGCACGCGCCCGCCTTGCTGTCGGTCACCCCCGAGGCCGCCGTGGAGGCCGCCGCCCGGATCAGCCGCGACCCGCGTGCCCCGGCCGCACTGCGCGGAGCCGCCTTCGGCCTGCGCTGGGCACTGGGCGTCCCGGACGACCCCGGGCCCGTGGTTCAGGTGCTCGCCACGGCCGCGGTGGACACCCTCGGCGACTGGCTGACCGGCCTGTTCGCGGTGGCCCGCGAGGAGGTCGCCCACGGCACCACGACCGAGGGCGACTCCCTGATCGACATCGTGGACGAGGTCGTATCGACGCTGCCCGAGTCCGGCTTCCTCGTCGGACTGCCCGCGCTGCGCCAGGCCTTCGCCTTCTTCCCGCCCCGCGAACGCGAGCGCATCGCCGAGCGCCTGCTGCACCGCCGCCGGCTGCGCGGCTCGGCCCGCTCCCTGCTGCGCACCCCCGCCGACCCCCTGCTGCTGGCGCGTGCCAGAGCCCTGGAGGAGAACGTGACCCGACTGCTGGACCGCCACGGCCTGGCGGCGGCACCCGTGCCCGCCCCTCGCCCGGAGGTGGCCGGATGAGCCCCACACCGGCCGACCCGGCTCCGGCGCCATCCGGCACGCCGGCGGCGCCCGACCCGGGGCTGGAGCGCTGGCGGCTCATCCTCGGCGCCGCCGCCGAACGCTGCACCGGCCCGCTGCACGGCGCGTCCGCGGCCCGGGACGCCGCGCTGGACTGGCTGTACGGCCGCGACGAGGACCTGCGCCGACGCGGGGTGCGCCGCGGGGCGGCCGACTCCCGGGAGGGCGGCAGCGGACCGTCCCAGCTGACCGCCGTGGACTGGCTCGACGGCATCCACCGACTGTTCCCGAAGGAGACCGTGGAGCGGCTGGAACGCGACGCGGTGGAGCAGTACGAGATCCACGAGATCGTCACCGACCCGGACGTCCTCGCCCGCGTCGAGCCCAGCCAGACCCTCCTGCGCGCCGTCCTGCGCACCAAGCACCTGATGAACCCGCAGGTGCTGGCGGCGGCCCGCCGGATCGTCGAAACGGTCGTACGGCAGCTGATGGAACGGCTCCAGCCGGAAGTGCGCCGGGCGTTCACCGGCTCCCGGACCCGCCGCCCCAGCCGGCTGCCGCTCGCCCGCGACTTCGACTTCCGCACCACCATCCGCGCCAACCTCGCCCACTACCAGCCCGCGGAACGCCGCATCCTCATCCAGCGGCCCCACTTCCACTCCCGCACCCGCCGCCACCTGGAGCAGTGGCAACTGGTGCTGCTGGTGGACCAGTCGGGCTCCATGGCCGGCTCGGTGATCCACTCGGCGGTCACCGCCGCCTGCCTGTGGAGCCTGCCGGGTCTGAAAACCCATCTGGTGGCCTTCGACACCGCGGTGGTGGACCTGACCTCCGAGGTGACGGACCCGGTGGAGCTGCTGATGCGCGTCCAGCTCGGCGGCGGCACCGACATCGCCCGCGCCGTCGGCTACGGCGCCTCGCTCGTGGAGAACCCGCGGCGCACGATCGTCGCCCTGATCTCCGACTTCTACGAGGGCGGCGACCCGTTCCGCCTGGTGCGCACCGTGCGGCAGCTGGTCGAACAGGGCACGACCGTGCTGTGCCTGGCCGCCCTGGACGAGGCCGCCGACCCCGTCTACGACCGCGACCTGGCCGGACGGCTGGCCGCGGTGGGCGCCCCGGTGGGGGCGATGACGCCGGGCCGGCTCGCGGAGTTCGTCGCGGAGCGGATCGGCCGCGGAGGGCAGGCCCGGTGACCCGCTCCGACCTGCTGGCCCTGACACCCGACACGCTGGCCTCGCTCGCCAACCGGGGCCTGGTCAAGCGCGCCGACAAGGACCTCGCGGCCGGCTCCGGACCGGTGGTGACCACCGGCGACGACGGCACCGTACGCGGCACCTTCCCGGACGGCACCGAGACCGTGCTGCCGCCGGGCCGCGGCCTGGACGCGGCCGACTGCACCTGCGCCGCGGCGGGGATGTGCCGCCACCGGGTCGCCCTGGTGCTGGCCTACCAGCGCGGCGCGCCGGAGCAGCCGCCGGCGGCCGAGGAACCACTGGAGGACTGGTCGCCCGGCGCGTTCGACGACGACGCGCTGGCCGCCGCGCTGGGCCGCACCGCCCTGACCGCCGCCCACCGCGTCCGTGCCCGCGGTTACACCGCCCGCGTGCACCGCCCCACCGCCGACGACCCGGCACCCCGCGTGGAACTGCCCACCTGCACCGTCCGCTTCCCCGTACCGCGCGCGCTGGGCTACGCCCTCACCGACGCGGCCGCCGCACTGCGCGGCGAGGTCGTCACCCTCGCGGTGTGGGCCTTTCGCGCCGCGGACGCCGAGGGGACGACCGAGGTGTCCGTCGGCGGCCGTACGACCACGCCCACCGCAGCCGCCGACGAGGCGCTGCGCGCGGCCGTCGCGCTCGCCGACGAACTCCTCCTGGACGGCGTGCGGCAAGCGGGCCCGGTGTTCGCCGGCTCGCTCCGCCGCGCGGGGAGTGCCCTGGCCGCCACCTCCCAGCACTGGCCCGCGGGCGCGGTCGCCGACCTGCGGGAACAGCTCGACGCCTACACAGCCCGGGCGACCCGCTACACCCCCGAACGCCTGGCCCTGCTCCTCGCCGAGCTCCACGCCCGGCACCGCGCCGCCGGCCACGACCCGGTCGGCGTGCTGGGCACCGCGGAGGCGCCGGTGACCCGGCTGCGCCGGGTACGGCTGGTGGCGCTCGGCTGCCGCATCGGCGGCACCGCCCGGGACCGTACGGCCGAGACGTACTTCGCGCACGCCGACGCCGGCATCGCCCTGGTCCTGCGCACCCGCTGGGACCTGACGGAAGATCAGCACCCCACGGGCCACGACCTGTCCGCGCGCCGCCTGCTCGGCTCCCCGCTGCACGCGCTGGCCACCGCGAACGTCGTCAGCGAACACACCACGCGTGCCGCCGACCGCACGGTCACCCTCGCCCGCGGCCGCATCGCCGCCACGAGCATCACGCCGGTCGGCTCGGCCTGGACGGAACTCCCCCAGGCCCTGCTGGTGCGGGACACCGCCGCACACCTGCGGGCGGCCGGCGAGCGTCCGCCGCGACTGATCCGCCCGCGCGTCGCGGCGGACGCCGTACGAGTGATCGTGGTGGACGCCGTCGAGGAGATCGGCTACGACCCCGCCGCGCAACGCCTGGAAGCGGTGCTCCGCGACCCGGCGGGCAACGGCGTCCACCTCCACGCCGACTACAACCCGCTGTGCCCCGGCGGCCTCGACGCGCTGGCCGCCGCCCTGGCCGACGACGGGATCCGCGCCGTCAGCGGCATGCTCGGCCGGGCCCGCGGCCGTACCGTGCTGGACCCGCTCGCCGTCCTGACCGACGACGGCGTGACCGTCCCCGACCTGGCCCCCGGCGCCGGCGACAGCACGCTCGAAGCGGCCGCGCACCGCCCGCACGACCCGATCACCGCAGCCCTGCAGGCGGCGCTCACGGCCCTCGCGGACGCGGCCCACCAGGGCCTGCGTCACCTGACCCCCGCCACGCGTACCGCCCTCACCGACAGCGCGGACCGCCTGCGCCGCGCCGGCCTGAACGGTGCGGCAGGCCTCCTGGACGACCTGACCCGCACCCTGGACGACCAGGGCGCCCCCGGCGCCGCCCCGCACTGGGTGACGGCCCACATCCGTCTGACGACGACCCTGGACCTGCACCAGGAGGACGGCTGACGACCCTCAGAACGCTCCCAGGTCCGCGGCGACCCAGTGCTCCGGCCGCATGTAGACGAGGAAGTGCTCGCCGAGGTGCTCCTGGTCGTACTCCACGAACGCGGCGACCTTCTCTTCCGGGAGGTAGCGCGCGGCCATCTCCCAGGACCGCTCGCGGCTGTCCGGGGCCGTCCTGGTGACCGGCCCCTCCACCCACACATAGCGCACGGAGGGCTGCGTGCGCTGCACCATCAGACTGAAGCGCCCCGCGGAGAGCAGCGCCCGCGCCTTGCGCGAGTCCGGCCCGGTCCGGACCCACAACTCGCCACCCGGCGTGTACTGGTACCAGATGGGAACCGTCAGCGGCGCGCGGTCCGGCCGTTCGACGACCGACAGGGCGCCGATGTGAGGCTCCGCCAGGAACTGTTCGCGTTCTTGTAAGGAAAGTGTCACGGGGTCGAGCCTAACGCCGAGCCCCGCCCGGACGCCGGGTCATCCGGTCCCGCGGTCCAGGACCCGGCGGGCCGCCTCGGCCTCCGCCGCCTGCGGGGACAACTCGTCGAGGGTGTCGAGTTCGTCGTCCGCTTCCAGTTCCCGCTCCCAGGCCGCGGCGAGCTGTTCCTGTTCCTCGCGCGGCTTCGCGCCGACGGTCTCCCGGTGGCCGGGGTCAAGCGCCGCCAGGAATCGTTCGACGGGGTCCTTCGGCATGCAGTGCTCCTTGTCGCCGCTCGCGGTGCCGCTCCCGGCCCAGCATGGCCAACCGAGCCCGCACCCGCCGCCCGACACGGCCCCGGACCACCCTGATGGCGTCAGGTCTGCCGCGCGTGCACGGGGTCGTTCGCGACCTCCTCCGGGCACTTGCGGCGGGGCCGCTTCGTCCGCCGGTCGCGCTGCCAGTCGGCCGTCGCCAGCGCCAGGGACGCCGCCATGCCGACGAGGGCGGCACCCAGCGCGGTGACGAGCGCGCCGCGATAGTCGTGGCTCCTGCCGAGCACCAGGTAGAAGAGGCCGGGCAGCGCGGCGGTCCCCAGCGCGGCGCCCAGCCGCTGCCCGGTCTGCAGGGCACCGCCCGCCGCGCCCGCCATGCGTACGGGTACGTCCCGCAGGGTCATCGTGATGTTGGGGGAGACCACGAAGCCGCCGCCGATACCGCCGAGGAACAGGACCGGAGCGGCGAGCCAGGGCGCCATGTGCAGCGGCGCGAAACGGAGCAGCAGCGCGGTGCCGCCCAAGCCGACGATCACGCCCGCGAGACCGCACACGGTGAGCAGGCGCCCGAACCTTTCGACCAGCCGGCCCGAGACCACGGCCGCGCTCGCCGAGCCCAGCGCGAAGGGGGTCACGGCCAGGCCGGACCGGAGGGGGGAGAAGTCGAGGCCGCGCTGGTAGAAGAGGGCGAAGACCAGCCAGACGCCGCTGAAACCGACGAAGTACAGCGTGCCGATGCCGGCGCCGACGGCATAGCCGCGCACGGTGCTGAACAGGCGCGGGTCGAGCAGCGGCTGGGCACCCCGGGCGACGAGGCGGTGCTGCCACCAGGTGAAGACGGCGAGCACCGCCACACCCACCGGGAACAGCCACCACAGCCGGTGCAGGCCGCCGGAGTCCGCCTGGACCAGCGGATACATGAGCGCCAGGACGCCCAGCCCGAGCAGCAGCACGCCGGCCACATCCACCTGACCCCGCTCGGAGCGCCGGGTGCGCGGCAGCAGCCGGCGGCCGAGCAGGACGGCCAGGATGCCGATGGGGACGTTGACGTAGAAGATCCACCGCCAGCCCTGGGCACCGGAGGCCAGGGCGAGGATGGCGCCGCCGGTGATCGGGCCGGCGGCGGAGGAGATGCCGACGGTGGCGCCGAAGAAACCGAAGGCGCGACCGCGCTCGGCGCCGCGGAACATCTGCTGGATCAGTGCCGAGTTCTGCGGAGCCATGAAGCCCGCCGCCAGGCCCTGGGCGAGCCGGGCCGCCACCAGCAGGGTGATGTCCGGGGCCGCTCCGCAGGCCGCGCTGCAGAGCACGAAGCCGCTCAGGGCCAGCAGGAAGATCCGGCGCCGGTCCAGGGCGTCACCGAGGCGGCCCGCGGTGACCAGGGCGAGCGCGAAGGACAGGGCGTATCCGGAGACCACCCACTGCACCTGCGCGGCGGAGGCGTGCAGGTCGCGCTGGATGGTGGGCAGGGCGACCGCCACGATCGTCACGTCCAGCAGGCTCATGAAGCCGGCCACCAGGGTGACCCACAGGGCACGCCACCGCTGCGGATCCGGCTCGTACCCGGCCTCCTGAGCGTCCGGCTCCCGACCGTCTGCCGCCGATGTCGACGCTGTCACCTGGACTCCTCTCCCAGGGCGGCCACCCGGTCGAACCAGGTTCCCCCGGCCCCGCACGGGCACACATGCTCAGCGTCCCGCACAGAGCGCCTACCTGCCTGGGCTGATCCGGGCGGACGGCGTGCGGGCGATACCGAGCCGGCCGGGGCCGGCGTGGCCGGACCGGTGGCGGTGACAGCGAGGGCGGCGGCCACCACCGTGGCCGGCAGACCGGTGCGCGTCCTCGTCGTCCGCCGTTTCCGCACCCGGCCCCCGGGAACCCGGGCGGGGCGACGAGTGGATCGGAGGACGGCCATGACGGAACACACCGACGAGCCTGCCGACCGGTACGCACGGGCCCGCGGCGACGAAGAGCCCGGAGCACACTCGGGCGGCGAGAGCCAGGCCCGCGAACGGACGATTCCGGGCACGGCCGGCGCGAAGGAGGGCTACCAGCCCGAGCACGGCACAGTGGCCGGGGAGCCGCTGCGCGGCGTAGGCACGGAGGAGCAGGAGGGGGAGAAGCGGCAAGAGGGCGAGGGCACGGGTTCCGGCGGGTAGCCACCGGCCGGGCCTACGGCACGGCGCGCCGGGGACGGTTCAGGAATCGGCCGACTGCCGCTCTCCGTCCCCGGCCGCCGTCTCCACGCGCGGCGAACCGTCCGCGGACGGACGCCGTACCACCAGGCTCGCCACCTCGAACGACATCTCGGTCGTCCCGGGGTCGGGTGCCGGGTGGTAACGACCGGCGCTGACCGAGAGATTGACGATCAGGTAGGCGTGCCAGGTGTGCCCCACTCCTCGTCTGTCCGCGAAGACCCGCGCGCCGTTCAGCCACCAGACCACCGAGCGCGCCCCGAAATCGGTGCGCAGGTCCACCCAGGCGCCGGGTCGGACGGAGTCGTCCCGGAGGTAACTGCTGCCGCCGCGCACATGGTTGGTGAACTCCAGCAGGTCAGGGTTGTCGGGGTGGTACTCGAAGACGTCGACCTCCTGGTCGCCGTCCCGCCAGGTCCAGATGGCCGGCCAGGCACCGACCTCCTCGGGCAGTCGTACGCGCGCCTCCAGTACGTCCCCCGACTGCACGGTGAACTCGTCCTGGCTGCCCTCGGTGGTCAGCAGCCCCGTGTTCCACCGTCCGTCCGGCCGGCGGGTGGCCCGGAAGACGCCCGAGCGGCTGTAGTCGGCGTCGGGCACGAGGTAATCCAGCTTGTTGTCGCCCGGGTTGACCGGTCCGCCTCCCGGATAGGCCCACGAGCGCCCCGCCACCCACTGGGTCTCGGAGGCGAAGTCCGCCGTGAACACGACGTCGGGCGGGGGCGGGACGCGAGGACCCGGCAGCGGGCCACGGGATGTCGATTCGTCCATATGCGATGTCTCACCGGCTGGCGACCGGCCATGCGCCCGGGCGGCGGCCCAGCCGGGGGCACATCCGTTCGGCGCTTCCACCGCCCGATGCCGGTCCGCACGTGCCGGGTCAGTGCAAGCTGGCGCCCTGCGCACGGAGTTCCCGCTGGACCTCGCTCACCGGGACGTCACGCGGCTGCCGGCCCCGGGTCGCGGCGAGGGCCGCGCAGACGCCCGCCGCTTGCCCGGTGGCCATGGAGATCGGCATCACGCGGTAGGAGGAGTGCGCCACGTGGTCCCCGGAGATGCAGCGGCCCGCGACGAGAACGCGTTCCACGTCCCGGGGGAGGAGGCAGCGCAGGGGGATGTCATAGGACTCCCCGCGCGGCAGGCGTTTCAGCGTGGTGCCGCGACCGCTCGGGTTGTGGATGTCCACCGGGTAGGCGCCGCGGGCGACGGCGTCCTCGAACGTGCGGGCCTTGAGCACGTCGTCGCCGGTCAGCTGGTACTCGCCCAGGATCCGGCGGGTCTCCCGCACGCCGACCTGCACACCGCTCTGGACGACGTAGGAGTCGGCGAAACCGGGCACACGGTCGCGCAGGAAACGGGCGATCTGCGCCATCTGGCGGTGGGCCGTGAACTCCGCACGGGTGAGGTCCCAGACACTGGTGCCGAGCACCTCGGTGACACGCGTCGAATTGACCGCCACCTCACCGCTGTTCGGCGTGGCGAAGAACAGCACGTCCTCGCGCGGCAGGTCCAGCTCCCCGGCGTCCGCGGCGGCCCGGACCAGGTCCCACAGGCCGTGCACGCCCCTCCACTGGTCCGGGTGGGCGCGGGTGTAGGCGGTGAACTCCTCGTGGTCGAAGCGGACCATGCGGAACATCAGCGACATGGGCTGCGTCCAGCCGTCCTCCGGCCGGCCGATCTCGTACGACGCCCCGGCCGCCGCCGCGATGTCGCCGTCCCCGGTGCAGTCCACGATCACGTCCGCGTCCATGACGAGGGGACCCGACTTCGTCTCGAACACCGCACGCGCGCGGTCGGGCAGGCTGATGACGTCGGAGGCGAAGGCGTGCAGGAGCGTACGGACCTCGTGGCCCTCCAGCAGCTCGTACAGCACCAGCTTGAACAGCTCCGGATCGAAGGGCACGGTGTAGCCGGTCTCCAGCGAGGGCCGGATCGCCGCTCCCACCCGCACCAGCTGGTCGAGCAGCACCCACAGCACCCCGCCGACGACCGGCTCGCCCTCGCCGTGATCAGGCGGCAGCAGGCGCGTGGTGTCACCGGCCACGGCCTGCTTGACCTCGTTGTGGAAACTCATCAGCGGCATCACCAGCGCCGCGGTCGCATTGCCGCCGAGGAACCCGTACCGCTCGACGAGAACGACCTCGGCGCCCGCGTTGGCGGCACCGAGGGCCGCGCCGATGCCGGCCGGCCCGCCACCGATCACCAACACCTGCGTGGAGCCCGCGTGCAGCGCCCGACGCGGCGGAAGCTCCACCGTCCGGGGAACGCGGGGCGGCATCAGGTACGACACGTTCACTCCCTCCGGGGACCGGTGGCCGTCGGCCCTAGCCCAGGGTGGAGGCGGGCACGGGCGCGGCACCCTGCAGGACCCGCTGCGCGGCCGCGCCGTCCAGATAGGCGAGGAGCCGCTCGGCGGTCTCCGCCGCCCGCAGCCGCATCGCCGCCGTACGCACGGCTGTCTCGGCCGCACGGGCACGCCGCTCGTCCCACAGGCGGTCCACCTCCGCCAGCAGCAGCCCCGCCGTCTCCCTGACCACACCGCGCAGGGCCGGCGCGCCGATCCGCTGGGCGAAGTCGAAGACCTTGCCCGCGTACGGCAGCGGCAGCAGGGGGATCCCGGCGAGCGCGGCGAAGATCAGGAAGTGCAGCCTCATCCCGACGGCCAGGTCCAACTGGCTGACGATGTCGAGGACCTGCTGCGGCCCGTGGTCGCCGCGCAGCACCGTGCACCGGTCCGCCTTCGCCATGCGTGACGCCACGGCGTGCGCGTGCCGGATGTCGCCGCGTTCCATGGAGACGAAGACGACATGAGCATTCAGCCGGTGCACGAGGAAGTCACCCACACTGGCGAGAAGCTGGTGATACTCCTCCTCGTCCAGGTGCTCCGCCGCACGCCCGGGCTCGCGCACGCTCATGCCCACCAGGCGCACCCGGCGCGGCACGGCCTCCGCCCGCAGCAGCGCCCCGCCGCGATCGCCGGGCACCAGCAGCAGCGCCGGATCGGCGGTGACGGTGACGGGCCGGGCCAGTCCGGCCTCCTCGAGCACGAGCTTCGACTCCTCGTCCCGGACCGTCACCTCGACCGCGTCCGAGAGGACCGTACGGACCCACGCACAGTCCGCCTCGTCGGTGAGCGGACCGGCCCCCACCGCATAGGTGAAGACGGGTACGCCGAGGTCCTGGGCGGTGCGGGCGGTCCGCAGATAGCGACGCGCCTCGGTGTCGTACAGGATTCCGCCGCCCCCGAGCACCAGGACGTCCAGCCGCCGCAGATGGGTGGAGATGCCCTCCCGGCAGACCCCCTCCCAGCCGACGACCTCCACCTGCGGATGGACGCTGCGGGTGTGCTCGGGATGGCGGGAGAAGATCACGAAGCGGGTTCCCGGCCGGCCGGCGCGGACGCGGTCCAGCAGGGCGGTGAGAATCGCCTCGTCGCCCACGTTCCGGCCGCCGTAGGAGCCCAGTACGCCTACGGTCACGTCGTCTGCGCCATCCATGACCGCTCCCTGCCGTACGACTCTTCGGGCATGTCGGTACCAGCTTGCAGCCTTCCGGTGAGAACGCGCGACCGCGTCGCTCAGGGGCGGTCCGTCCGGCGGGACCCTCGCGCCCCGCCGCCTCCCGCACGAGCATTTCCGCCCGTTCGCGCGGTCGGGTGAACATGGGCCAGTGACCGGTGTCCAGCTCGACCAGCCGCCACCGTTCGCCGGTCAGCAGCTCGGCCACCTCGGCGTCGAGCCCGGCACCGTTGAGCAGGCACCTGACGTGCGTCGTCGGGATCTGCGGGAGGGGGCGGGCAAGGACCGCCGGCTCGGTCAGCGTGTCACCTGGATGCGGCGTCGAGCGGTCCACGATGACCGCTCCGCCGTTCGGCCACCGGGCCACGCACGACTCGCCGTCGGCCGGCACCGGCGCGTCCACGAGCACCAGGCGCACCAGCCGGTCGCCGATCCTCCCGGCGGCCTGAGCGGCGGGAACGCCGCCGTAACTGTGTCCGACGAGGACGACGTCCCGCACGCCGGGACGTGCCGCCGCGCCGAGGACGTCCCGGACATGGGTCGACTGCCGTGCCGGAACACCGCGCTTCTGGGCCTCGTCAGCGGACGAGGCGGTGCTTCCTGCCCCCTCGGTGGAAGCGCACGGCGCCGTAGACGAGATCGGCGACGAGCACGACGACGCCGATGACCAGCAGATAGAACAGGCCGTGGGTCACGACACCGATGATGCCCAGGGCGACGGCCACGAGGATCAGGAACAGGAAAATGCTCATCGGAGCTCCCGTCGGCTTCGGTAGGTCAACGGCGGCCCAGGCGCCGCTCGCCGCCGGCGCCCGGTGTGTAGGTCAACTCGTAGTGGGCGAAGATGGACGGCTCGTCGGCGGCGGGCAGCTCCCCGTCGATGTCGATCGACGGTGCCTTCTTGACCCGGTCCTTGCCGTGCGCGACCTTCAGATACCCCGGACCGACGGTCGCACCGGGGAGGGGCACGAACACCAGCCGACGGCGGGTGGGCAGGCCCACGGTCACAGTGGCGAAAAAGGGCTGGTCGGTGCTGGTGTCCACGTAGACGGCCTCCAGCGTGCCGATCTTGTGCCCGTCCGCGTCGACAACGTCGTGCCCTCGCCATTCGCGGATATCGGATGCCTCGAACATCACAACCTCCTTTGCGGGGGTACCCATGCTGGGGCCGGTGATGTCACCCCGCCAGCCGGGTTGCGCCCGAGTCGGTCCCGTTCCCGCCCGGGTCCAGCCGGACCTGCAGGCTCTGGACGCTGCGGGCGACCCGGGCCGGGCTGTACGACACCGGGTGGCCCGTCGGCCGGGGCCGGCGCGGGAGCAGGTGCGCGAGCGCCGCGGTGGCCTCCAGGCGGGCCAGTGCGGCGCCGAGGCAGTAGTGGCTGCCCAGCCCGAAGGCCAGGTGCCGTGGCTGCCGGTCGAGCCGGAGCCGGTGCGGCTCGGGGAAGACGCGCGGATCACGGTTGGCCGCGCCGAGCAGAACCAGGACGAGGGTGCCGCGCGGTACGGGCGTACCCGCGATGTCGGCGTCGACCAGGGCACAGCGGGGCGCCAGCTGGATCGGCGGATCGAAGCGCAGCAGTTCCTCCACGGCCACGGCGCACGCCTGCTCCGAGTGGCCGGCGGCCGCGAGCCACGCCAGCTGGCCGGGATGCCGGAGCAGGGCGTGCGTGCCGTTGGCGATCAGGCCTACGGTCGTCTCGTATCCGGCCGCGACGAGCTGTGCGCACGTCGCCACGGTCTCCGCCGGTGCCGGCCGGTCGTCGGAGCCCTGGGCGAGGGCGCGCAGGATTCCCGTGCCGGCCGGACGGCGCAGGGCGACGCCGATGTCCCGCGCCAGCCAGACCCGCGCCCGCGCGATCCGCTCCCGCGTGCCCGGGTCGATCAGACCGGGCGGATCCATGCCGCGCACCAGCAGCGCGGCCGCCTGCGTGAAGCGGTCACGCAGATCCTCCGGCACGCCGATGAGATCGGCGACCACCCTCGCGGACAGGGGCCGCGCGACATCCGCGACGACGTCCGCCGTACCGGACCGTGCCGCCTCCTCGACCAGACGCGCCGCCACGTCGCCGACGCGGCGGCGCAGGGACAGGACCTCGCGCGCGGTGAAGGCGCGCCGTACGCGTTCGCGCTGCCGGGTGTGGCCGGGCGGATCGGTCAGCAGGAAGGTGCGGGCCGGCACGCCGTAACCGGTCCGGTCCTGAGCCGTCTGGGCGCCGTGGCCGAAGCGCGGATCGCCCAGGACGGCCTTTGCCTCGAAGTAGCCCAGAACGACGATGTCACCCGAGTCCGTGCGGTGCACCGGACCACTCGAACGGCGTACCTCCTCGTAAAAGCGGTACGGATTCCGCACGAACTCGTCGGTGCCGATGTCGAAGGGCAACTGGCCGGTCAGACAGTCGATGAACGTATCGGATGCTTCCATGCGGACTCGGCTCCATTGCCGTAGCAGCGGGCACACATTCTGATAAAGAGTGCACATGACGGCTGAGCGCGGAACGGATGGCGTCGCTTTTCACGCGAGTGCGGGAAGAACGCGGGGACGCTGGGTGAGCGCCGGGGCCGTCTGCTCGGGGCTCTTTCTGCTCGGCATGGATCTCACCGTCCTCAACGTCGCGATCCCCGAACTGCAGAGCGCGCTCGGTTCGTCCGCGGGGCAGACCCAGTGGATCGTCGACGCCTACGCGCTGGTGCTGGGCGGTCTGGTGCTGTCGGCAGGAGGCGTCACCGACCGGATCGGCCGCAGACGAGCGTTCCTCGCCGGCCTGGTCACCTGCGTTTTCGCCTCCGTGGCGGGCGCGCTGGCCGCCGTACCGTGGCAGCTGATCCTCGCCCGTGGCGCCATGGGCGCGGGCGCGTCGCTGATCATGCCCGCGACCCTTTCGCTGCTCACCACCCTCTTTCCGGAACGGGAACTCCGGCGCCGGGCCATCGCGCTGTGGGCGGCCGTGGGAGGGGTGGGCGGTGCCCTGGGGCCGGTGATCGGTGGCTGGCTGGTCAGCCATCACTCCTGGCGGGCGGTGTTCTGGCTGAACGTCCCGTTCACCGCGGCCGTCATCGTGCTCACGCTCCTCGTGGTCCCCGCACCACCGCCCGCCCGCACCGAGCCCGTCGATCTCCCTGGAACCGTACTGTCCGCGACCGGGCTGCTGGCGCTGGTCTGGGCGATCATCGAAGGCCCCGCCCGAGGGTGGACCAGCACGCCGGTCCTCGCCGTGTCCGCCGTGGGCGCCGGGCTGCTGGCGTCCTTCGGGGTGTGGCTGCGGCGGGCGCCGGCGGCCATGCTGCCCCGGCATGTACTGCGCCGTGCGGTCACCGTCCCGGCGGCGGCCCTGGCCATGATGTCGTTCGCGATGTTCGGCGCCCTCTTCGTCATTTCCCTCTATCTGCAAGGAGTGTTGGACTGCACTCCCTGGGAGGCCGGTGTGCGCACCCTGCCGTTGCCGGGCGCTCTCATCGTGGGCGCGGGGCTGGCCGCGCCGCTCACCGTGCGGCTGACCCACCGGTCGGTCATGGTGAGCGGCCTCCTCGTGACCGCCGGCTCCTTCGTGCTGCTGTCCCGTACGACCGCGGAGTCCGGTTATCCGTACCTGGCCCTGGTGCAGATCGTCGCGGGCCTGGGGGCGGGCCTGACGGCCGCGGCCGGAACCGCCGCGGTGATGGAGAGCGTGGGCGAGCCGTACGCCGGTGTCGGGTCCGCCGTCAACGACGCCAGCCGCCAGGTCGGCGCGACCCTCGGCGTCGCCGTCCAGGGCTCCGTCCTGGCCACTGTCTACCGGGACAGGATCAGCGACGCGCTCTCCCATGCGGGACTGGGCGGCCTGCCGTCCGCCGCCCGGGACGGCGTCGTCGCGGCCGCGCGGGCGGGCCGGCAGGCCACGCCCGCCGTGAGGCACCAGTTGCTGGCCGCCGCGACAGACGCCTTCGTCGCCGGGCTCACCCGCACCGCGTGGGTGGCGGCCGTGGTCGTCGTCGCCGGTGCGGTGGCCGTATGGCGGGGGCTGCCCCGCCTCCCCGCCGTCCCCGCTTCACCCCGTTCGGAAAGGTGCGCCGCGCAGAGCAGCGCTCCGTAGACCACTCCGGTCATTGTTCGCCGACACGCGCCGGTGCTTCCCCGGCGCGACTGTCCCGGGTGCGCTTTGCTGGCTGTCCGCCGAATCGAACTTTCCTTCCCGGGGTGAATTCTTGGCCGACCAGCTGATCGTCGACACACTTGTCCGTCTCATCGTCCGCCATTTCGAAATGGACCCGGCGCAATTGAGCGCCGACAGCAATCTGCAACACCTCGGCCTCGACTCGATCGCCCTGGCGGAACTACTCGTCGTGGTCGAGGAGGAGACCGGCATCGACGTCCCCCTCACCGACGAGGCCATGCCGACGGGGCCAGAAGTCACCCTCGGCGCGGTGGCCGACTACGTGGCCCGGTTCGCCGACGAGTCCACCCGTGCCGTTCTGCACACCCTGGCCGCCGCACCGGCGGACGTGGACGCGTGAAGAGGTCCCGGACCGTCGTCACGGGCATCGGTCTGGTCACCCCGGGAGGTGTCGGGGCCGACGCGACCTGGCAGCGGCTGTGCGCGGGGGCACCGACGGCGTCCACCGACCCCGGGCTGGCGGGCCTGCCCGTGGACTTCAGCTGCCGGGTCCGGGACGAGGAACTCGCCGCCGCGCTCGGACGGGGGCTGCGCTGGCGCACCGACCGTTTCATCCACCTCGCCCTCGTCGCCGCGCGGGAGGCCGCCCGGGACGCCGGTCTGGAACCGGGGCGGTGGGACGCCGACCGGGTCGCCGTGGTCATCGGGGTGGGCAGCAGCAGCCACGACACCGACGTGCACGTCCTGCGCTGCCTGACGTCCGGCGCGTACCGGAAGATCTCACCGACCACGGTCCCGCGGGCCTTGCCCAACATGGCCGCCGGCGAGGTCGCCGCCGACCTCGGCGCGAAAGGACCCGGTTTCGGCGTCAGTACCGCCTGCGCGTCCGGCGCGACCGCCATCGGCATCGGCCGGCAGCTGCTGAACGCGGGCATGTGTGACATCGCGCTGGTCGGCGGGGCGGAGAGCGCCTGCGGGCCGCTGTCCAGCACGGGGTTCTGGCGGCTGGGGGCGCTTTCCACCCGCTGCCACGACCCGGTGGGTGCCTCACGTCCCTTCGACGCGGAACGGGACGGCTTCGTGCTGGGCGAGGGCGCTGGTGTGCTCGTCCTGGAGCGGGCGGAGCACGCACACGCCCGCGGCGCCCGGGGGAAAGCCGTCCTCTCCGGATTCGGCGCCACCAGCGACGCCCATCATCCGACGAGCCCGCATCCCGAGGGGGAGGGCGCCGAACGCGCGGTGCGAGCAGCGCTGGCGGAAGCCGGCCTGACGCCCGCCGATATCGACCACGTCAACGCGCACGCCACGTCGACGCCGCTGAACGACCGCAGCGAGGCCGCCGTCCTGCACCGGGTGTTCCGCCGGCCGCCGCCCGTCACCGCCACCAAGAGCATCCTGGGGCACTCGCTGGGGGCCGCGGGTGCCGTCGAGGCCGCCGTGTGCGTGCTGTCCCTGCACCACCAGACCATCCACCCGACCGCCAACCTCGGCACGCCCGAACCCGGCATCGACCTCGACATCGTCACCAAGGCCGTCCGCGTCTGCCGGATCGAGACGGTCCTGAGCACCTCGTTCGGCTTCGGCGGTCAGAACGCCGTCCTCGTCTTCCACACCCCCTGACCGGTGCGCCGAGCGTCAGCCGAGCGATACGCCGGTGAGGCGTTCCAGTTCCTGGACGAGCCGGGCCTGGAACGCTTCGTCCTGCGCGGCGGGGTGCGGGGTCTGGGTCTGCCGGTGGTACCAGTAGCCGCCGGTCGCCGGGGTCACGTCGTGGCCGGTGGCGAGCCACACCTGGGTCTGGTGCCCGGCGGCCAGGTCGTCGGGTGCGCAGGCACCGCCCATCCGGGTGGGGACCCAGCCGGGGTCGACCGCGTGGCTGGTGGTTCCCTCCCAGCGGGACGCGCAGGCGAGCGCGAGGGCGGTGACCCACAGCTTGCTGTCGTCGTAGGAAGCGGTGCCGTCGGCCAGCCGTCGCAGGTCGGTGGAGCCGGTCCGGTGCATCGAACTGCTGAGGTAGACGAGCCGGGCCGGCTTGTCCATGAGGGCAGTCAGCAGGTAGGGCGCGACGGTGTTGACCGTGCTCACGTCGGGGGAGTGCAGGACGCCGGCATTGTGGATGACGGCGTCGAAGCGGCCGAACCCGCCGGACTGCCGGGCCACGTCACGGATCTGATCGACTTCGGCGAGGTCACCCGTGACGACACCCTTCCACCGGGCGGTGTCGTCCGCGCCCGTGAGACGGGACGGGTTGCGGACGTGGACGACCACGTCGTGCCCGTCGTCGGCCAACGCGTGCGCCGTGTCGCGCCCGAGCCCACTGGATGCGCCGGTCACCAGAATCAGTGCCATGTCCGTCCGTCATCTCCCGTGCTTCCCTCGTCTTGCACCTGCCCCACCAGCGTCGCATTCCGCCGCGCGGCGCGGCGAGCAACGTGCCGAGGTGTCGGCTCGCCGCCCTGAGCAGCTCCTTCACGGACGGTGAGCCTGCTGTGCATGGCGATGTGCCTGTCGGACGGCGTGGCGGGTGCTCTGGACGCGACGGGCGGCCGGGAACTACGCCGAGCCCCTGCCCGACTGCGGGGGCGCACGGCGCCGGCGCCATTGGCGAACAGCAGCGTGCCGCGGCCGAACCCGGGGGGCCGGGCATCCGCTGCCGGGCCCCGGACGTGTGAGGCTGCGGTCAGGGCTTGAGCAGGGCTTTGATGGCGCGGCGCTCGTCCATCGCCTTGTAGCCCTCGGCGACCTGGTCCAGGGGCAGGGTCAGGTCGAAGACCTTGCCCGGGTTGATCCGGCCGGACAGGACGCGGTCGATCAGGTCGGGCAGGTAGCGACGGACGGGCGCGGGACCGCCGCGCAGGCCGACCTGGGAGAAGAACAGCTCCTGGCCGTCCACGGCCACCTCGTGCGGGACGCCGACGAAGCCGACGTTTCCGCCGGGCCGCGCGGAGTGCAGGGCCTGCCGCATGGCCTCGGGCGTGCCGACGCACTCCAGCACCGAGTCGGCGCCGATGCCGTCCGTCAGGTCCTTGACGCGGGCGATGCCTTCGTCGCCGCGCTCGCTGATGACGTCGCTGGCGCCGAACTCGCGGGCGAGCTTCTGCCGGGACTCGTGCCGGCTCATGGCGATGATCCGCTCGGCGCCCAGTTCCCTGGCGGCGATGACACCGCACAGGCCGACCGCTCCGTCGCCGACCACGACGGCCGTGGAGCCGGGCTTCACCTCGGCGGCGAGAGCGGCGTACCAGCCGGTGCCCATCACGTCGGAGACGGCGAGCAGGCTGGGCACGACGTCGCCGGTCGGGTGCTCGTTCGTGGCGACCAGGGTGCCGTGGGCGTTGGGAATGCGGACGTAGTCGGCCTGGCAGGTGCTCATGAACTCGCGGTTCAGACAGCTGGACTGCCAGCCGTTGCGGCAGTTCGCGCAGGTGTTGTCCGAGGTGGCGAAGGAGCCGACCACGAACTGCCCCGGCTTGACGTGGGTGACCTCGCTGCCGACCTCCTCCACGATGCCGACGTACTCGTGACCCATCGGGTGCGGATCATCGATGGGCTCCGCACCGCGGTACGGCCACAGGTCCGAGCCGCACACGCAGGTGGCCACCGTGCGGATGATCGCGTCGGTGGGCCGGCTGATCTTCGGGTCGTCCAGGTTCTCGAAGCGCACGTCGCCGGGCGCGTGGATGACTGCTCCGCGCATGGTGGGTCTTCCTTCGGTACGAGGGTCTTGTGCCGCAGCCCTGGGTGACAGACGGCTGCTCACGGTCGAGCCTCACACCGGAAGGCCGGCGCGAAAAGCGGAGAAATCCATCCGGGGAGGCAAACATCAGCCTGTGCTGCAGGAGACCGTGGGCCAGTTCCAGTTGCCGTTGGGCTGGATGGTGACGCCCCAGTTGTCGCCGTTGCCGTTGGGTTTGGCGACCAGCACCTGGCTGCTGGGATAGCTGGCGCTGACGTTCCAGGTGGAGAGGACCTTCGCCGGGGACGGCACGTTCATCGTGACCGTCCAGTTGCCGGAGCCGGAGACGGCGACGTTCAGGTTGTACCGGTCACCCCACTGCTGGCCGGCGGACAGCGTCGCGGTGCAGTTGCTGCCACCGCCACCGCCCGAACCGGCGCCGTTCACCGTGATGTCGGAGCTGCCGCTGCTCTGGTATCCCTCGGTGGCGAGGATCATGTAGTAATTGAAGCTGCCGAGGGGCATGCCGGCGCGGGCCCAGGCGTCGAAGTGGTTGCCGGTGGTGATGGTGCCGCCGGTCCGCTTGGTCTGCCGGACGCTCCAGTACTGGTTGAAGGTCTTGTTGCCTTCCACGGACGGGGCGTTGTACCGGGTCGTCTGGTAGATGTCGTACGTGCCCCCGTCACTGGTGACCGTGCCCTTGTACGTTCCGGTGGGCCGGTAGGTGCCCCAGTTGTCGACGATGTAGTACTCCACCAGCGGGTTCGAGGTCCACCCGTACAGCGCCAGGCAGGCGTTGCCGGACGGGTTGAAGGTGCCCGAGTACGTCACCGCCCTGCGTCCGCCGTTGCTCCAGCCCTTGCCGGCGACGAAGTTGCCGGTGTTGCTCCAGGAGGTGCTGTAGTTGCCCCCGGAGCCCAGGTTCATGGACACCGTTCCCGGTGCGTCCGTCCAGAACGAGTAGTAGTAACCGTTGTTCGTCCCCGTCTGGTTGCTGGTGATGACCGTGTCGGCCTCGGCGGTGCCGGGCAGCGTCAGCGCGGCCACACCGACCAGCAGCATGGTGCAGGCACTGCTGACCAGCAGCCTGAAGCGGTGTAAAAGTGCGTCCTTCATGCTTCCTCCTCGTCGTCGCGCTCCGACCCCCCTCAACGGCGACAGTGTTGAGCGGCCCTGATGGACTGTCAATATTTTCGGAGATGATTCCGAAACATCAGTGAGGCCCGGCTTGATGGGCTGCGACCTGATCCCCCTGATCAGAGCCATGATTCGTCAGCGCGGGGCGACACACTATTCGCCACAGTTGCCGAGGAGGGGACAGGATGCAGGATCTCCATCCCGAATGTTTCGGATCCGCAAGCGACTTGCTGCGGTCACTGGACGGTCCGCAATCGGCGCGGCGGCTGTGCCACCGGTTCGGGCAGGCGCAGGGGCGCCAGGCCGGGGGTGATGCTGCCGAGCAGCGTGGCCCTGGAGGCGCCGGTGGCGCTGGGGTGGGTGCCGGGCAGGCCGTGGACCGTGAGGAATCCCAGGACGGCGAAGGCGAGGGCCTCCTTGGCGTCGGAGGGCAGGCCCAAGTCGTCACTGGGACGCACCGGTACGCCGGGCAGTTCCTCGGTGATCATGCGCATGAGCACCGGGTTGCGGGTGCCGCCGCCGGAGGCGACGAGCTGGGTGACCCCGTGGGCGCGGCAGGCATCGGCCACGGTCACGGCGGTCAGCCGGGTCAGCGTGGCCAGCACGTCGTCAGCGGCGGGCGTGGGCACGGCGTCGAGCGCCCGCTCCAGGTAGGGGAGGTGGAAGTGTTCCTTGCCGGTGGTCTTCGGGGCGGCCCTGCGGTAGTAGGGGTCGTCCAGGAGGACGCGGAGCAGTTGCGGGCGTACCCGTCCGGCGGCTGCCCGGCGCCCGTCCGCGTCGTAGGCGGCAGCGCCGTCCGTGAAGTGGTGGACGGCCGCGTCGAGCAGGGCGTTGGCGGGGCCGGTGTCGAAGGCCAGCGGTGCGGCGCCGGGCGCGAGGACGGTGACGTTGGCGATGCCGCCGAGGTTCAGCGCGGCGGGGGTGCCGGGGAGGCCGCGCAGCAGCAGGGTGTCGGTCATGCCGACGAGCGGGGCGCCCTGGCCGCCGGCGGCGACGTCCCTGCTGCGCAGGTCGGAGACGACGGGGAGCCCGGTGGCCTCGGCGATCCAGGCCGGCTGGCCGAGCTGCAGCGTGCCGCGGACGATGCCGTCCTCGACCCAGTGGTGCACCGTCTGGCCGTGCGAGACCACCAGGTCCGCGGCGCCCGCGCACAGCTCCCGCAGGGCCCGCCCGGCCGCGCCGGCGAAGGCCTGACCGATCCCGCTGTCCAGGGCACAGACGGCCTGTGCCGTCGTGACCGCCGGCGGCAGGACGGCCGCGACGCGGGCGCGCAGGTCGTCCGCGTAGGGAACCGAGAGGTGCCCGAGGAGCCGCAGGAGCAGGGTGTCGTCGTCCAGGGTGAGGTCCGCGGCGGCCGCTTCGATCGCGTCGTACGAGGTGCCCGACATCAGGCCGATCACCCGCATGGCGTCTCCCGTTCGGCGAGCGGAGTGGACTGCGGCTGGGGCATGGTGCCTCCGAGATGTCGGCCGGACGCGGGGCGCGGGCGGTCAGTTCGGGCGGGTGGCCGCCGTGACCCGGCCCTCGCCGGGGTCCGGATCGTTCGTGCCCACGCGGACCTCGGCCGGCTCGGGGGCGCGGTGCAGCAGGCTCATCAGGCCGCCGACGGCGAGGGTGACGACCACGCCGATCGGGACCAGCCACTGGGCGGCGATCGCCGTCGGGACGGTGGCGCCGGCCGTGGTCACGTCGATCTTCACCGCGCGCACGATGTACGTCATCACCGCGACGGTCACCAGGAAAGCCACGACGGAGTCGGCCTCGTTGGCGCGCCGCACGGTCCTGCCCAGCAGGAACGCGCCGAGCAGGGCGCCGTAGGTGTAGCCGGCGATGGTCAGACCGGTGAGGTAGACGTTGCCGGTGCCGGCACTGAAGGCACAGGCGAAGACCGCCATCAGTGCCGCCCACAGCAGGGTCATCACCCTGGCGAGCCTGAGCAGTGACGCCTCCGAGGGCGTGGTGCGGAAGAAGCTGTGGACGATGTCGGCGACGGTCGAGTTCGACATGGAGTTCAGCGCCGAGGACAGCGAGCCCATGGCGGCGCCGAGGATGCCGGCCACGAGCAGGCCGGAGATCACCACGGGCAGCCCGTGCAGGATGAAATTCGGGTAGAGGTTGTCGGAGCTGCTCAGGCCCAGTTCCTGGAAGCTCTTGCCCTCGTTGTACGACCACAGCAGCGCGCCGACGAGCGAGAAGGCCGCGAACTGGAGGGTGACGAAGACACCGGAGGCGACCATGGCCTTCTGGCCGTCGCGCAGGGAGCGGGTGGCCAGGACGCGCTGGACGATGAGCTGGTCGGAGCCGTGGCTGGCCATGGCGAAGATCGCGCCGCCGACGATGGCGGTGGGCAGGGCGAACGGGCTGGTCAGGATGTGTGCGAGGGTGAAGTCGGTGTCGAACAGCCGGAACCGGCCCGCATCCAGGGCGCGGGAGAAACCGGTGCCGCCGACGTGCGCGGACAGGACGGCGACGGCCAGGACCGCGCCGCCCAGGTAGAGCCCCATCTGGATGGCGTCGGTCCAGATGACCGCCTTGATGCCGCCGAGATAGGTGTAGACGACGGTGATCACGGTGAGCACGACGATGATGACCCGGTAGTCCGCGTGCACGCCGAACTCGTCGAGCAGCAGCTTGATGGGGATCGCGGAGGCGAACAGCCGGACGCCCTCGGCCAGGAGCCGGGTGAAGACGAAGGTGACCGAGGCCAGCCCCTGGAGTCGGCGCCCGAACCTGGTGCCCAGGTACTGGTAGGCGCTGACGAAGCCGCCCCGTTTGTACAGGGGGATGAGCGCGGTGGCGACGACGACGCGGCCGACGACATAGCCCAGGGCCAGTTCGACGTTGCCGAAACCCTGGCCGCTGTAGGCGCCGCCGGGCACGCTGATGACGGTGAGCACGCTGGTCTCGGTGGCGACCACGGAGAACGAGACGGTCCACCACGGCATGCTGCCCTCGCCGACGAAGTAGTCCTTCGACGTCTTCTGCCGGCCGGCCAGACGGAGTCCGAGCACGGCGATCGCCACCAGGTAGACGACGATCACCACGAGGTCGAGTTGGCGCACACTCTCTCCGACTGCTGCTGTCATGCGGCACGCCTTCGTGTCCAGGGATCCGTCACGTATGTCAACAAGTAACCATCCCTGGTGAGTCGCGCGGATACCTGACGCGCCGAACGGGTGCGGTTACCGTCACCAACGCCCCGCGCTCCGCACATGACGGACCGCCCGTTCGTGGGCGTCGCCCAGCGGGGCTCCGACGCCGCGTCCGGCGCCGCAGGCCACCGCAGGGCCGACGCCACACCGCTCAGTCCAGGGGTACGACCACCTCGCCCGCGCCCGTCGCGGTCGTGCCGCCGGCGACGCGGACGGTGAACGGGCGGTCGCTGCCGCGCGCGGTGACCCGCAGCCGGGCGCCCTCGCGGCGGACGGTGAAGGCGGCGGCCGGGGCGCCCGTCAGGTCGGGCACCGTCGTCTCGGCGGTGTAGTCCGGCGCGTCCGTGGGGTGGACCAGCAGGGTCGGCGTGTCCAGCCAGTCGCCGTCGGGGCGGCCGTCGTCGGAGGCGAGCGGCAGGAGGGCGCCCTCGCGGACGTACAGCGGCAGGCTGTCGTAGGCGTGCCGCTCGGTGCGCCAGACCGGGCCGGTGACCCGCTCGCCGGTCAGCAGGTGCGTCCAGGTGCCCCCGGGGAGGTAGACCTCGACCTCGCCGTCCTCCGTGAACACCGGCGCGACCAGCAGGTCCGGGCCGAGCATGTACTGGCGGTCCAGCGGCCGGCACGCCGGGTCCTGCGGGAACTCCAGGAGCATCGGCCGCATCACCGGGACGCCGGTGCGGTGGGCCTCGGCGGCGGCGCCGTAGAGGTAGGGCATGAGGCGGTGCTTGAGCAGCGTGAACTGCCGGGCCACCGCCACGGCCTCGTCGCCGAAGTTCCACGGCACGCGGTACGACGTGGAGCCGTGCAGTCGGCTGTGCGAGGAGAGCAGCCCGAAGGCGAGCCAGCGCTTGAACACCGCCGGGTCGGGCGTGCCCTCGAAGCCGCCGATGTCGTGGCTCCAGAAGCCGAAGCCGCTCAGGGACAGGGACAGCCCGCCGCGCAGGGACTCGGCCATGGCCTCGAAGGACGCCCAGCAGTCGCCGCCCCAGTGCACGGGGTACTGCTGGCCGCCCGCGGTCGCGGACCGGGCGAAGAGGACGGCCTCGCCCTCGCCCCGCTCCTTCAGCAGCAGTTCGAAGACGGTCCGGTTGTACAGGTGGGTGTAGTAGTTGTGCATCCGCTCCGGGTCGGAGCCGTCGTGCCAGACGACGTCGGTGGGGACGCGCTCGCCGAAGTCGGTCTTGAAGCAGTCCACGCCCTGGTCGAGCAGCGTCTTGAGCTTGCCCTGGAACCAGGCGCGGGCGTCGGGGCTGGTGAAGTCGACCAGACCCATGCCGGGCTGCCACAGGTCCCACTGCCACACGTCGCCATTCGGGCGGCGCACGAGGTGGCCGAGGGTGGCCGCCTCCTCGAACAGCGGGGACTTCTGGGCGATGTACGGGTTGATCCACGCGCTGACCCTGAGGCCCTTGTCCTTGAGGCGGGCCAGCATGCCCTCCGGGTCGGGGAATACGGCGGGGTCCCAGGCGAAGTCGCACCACTGGTACTCGCGCATCCAGAAGCAGTCGAAGTGGAAGACCGTCAGCGGGATGCCGCGCTCGGCCATGCCGTCCACGAAGGACGTCACCGTCGCCTCGTCGTAGTCGGTGGTGAAGGACGTGGTCAGCCAGAGGCCGAACGACCAGGCGGGCGGCAGGGCCGGACGGCCCGTGAGGGCGGTGTAGCGGGCCAGGACCTCCTTGGGAGTGGGGCCGGCGATCACGTAGTACTCGAGGCTCTGGTCCTCGACGCTGAACTGCACCTGGCCGACGGACTCGGAGCCCACCTCGAAGGAGACCCGGCCGGGGTGGTTGACGAAGACGCCGTAGCCGCGCGAGGAGAGGTAGAACGGGATGTTCTTGTAGGCCTGCTCGCTGCTGGTGCCGCCGTCGGCCTGCCAGATGTCGACGACCTGGCCGTTCTTGACGAACGGGGTGAAGCGCTCGCCGAGGCCGTAGACCTGCTCGCCGACACCGAGCGCGAGCTGGGCGAGGACATGGTGCGCGCCGTCCTCGGTGGTGGCGAAGGCGGTGCCCTTGGCGCCGGCCCGGGTCACCTCCCGCCCGTCCGGGCCGTGGAAGGCCAGGGCCCAGGGAGCCGCCTCGTCCAGACGGAGGGTCAGCGGGCCGCTGGTCAGCTCCGTGACGGTGCCGTCGCGGCGCACGGCGCCCGCACCGTCCGGCTCGGGGGTGAGGGCGAAGTCCGGGCCGGGGTGGCGCTTGCCGGCGTGGTGCGTGACCCGGACGCCGATGACGCCCTCGGCCGGCGAGAAGCAGTCGACCGTGAGGAGCGGCGCGTTGAGCGTGTCCCCTCTCCGGGTCACCTTCCGCACGGCGGCATAGGCAGTGAAGCGCTTCGATTCACTGCGTACATCGCGTGCCTCGGTGGCGTACGCGATCTGCACGCCGTCGCGGACGCGCCAAAAGCCGTTGGTGAACTTCATGTTCTTCCCTCGGGGGAGCTGGACGGGTGGGAGTGGGGCGCTGAGGCGTCGCCCGGCCGTTTGATCGTACACAGGACAGGTCCCCGGCGGACCGGGTCGAACGGTGGAAAAATCTCTCTGACCTGCCAGGATAAGGGTTTTCTCGGCCATCGTCGTGACGGACTGTGAACGAACGGGCATCTGCCCGGGTCTGGCGCCGGACCCGCGCATGGCGTATTAGTCATGCCAATAAACAAACGCGTCCGGCAGTGCCGCCGGACAGTAGGAAGCAAGGGCCACGCATGTCGAAGCGCTTCAATAGACGCTCCCGCAGTGCCGTGCTACCAGTCGCAGCCGCCTCCGCCCTGGTCGCCGGGGCCGCGCTGACAGGCTGCGGTCAGCAGCGCGACAGCTCCGTCTACACCGTGCTGAACTCGTCGACCGACGAGACGTACCACCGCTGGGACGCGCAGGCGATGGCCCGCTGCGGCAAGCAGCTGGGCGTCACCGTCGAGCAGCAGAGCGTCCCGGCGGCGCAGGTGATGACGAAGGCACTGCGGATGGCGTCCTCCAAGTCGCTGTCCGACATCGTGCAGTTCGACGCATCGGAGATGCCGACGTTCGCCGAGGCCGGCGGACTGATCGACCTCCGCACGCTCGGGCTGGGCACCGAGGACATCCCGCAGGGCATCGTCAACTTCGGCTCGTACAAGGGGACGTACTACGGAGCCGCCCGGTCGGTGAACACTCTCGCGCTCTTCTACAACAAGGACGTCCTCGACCAGGCGGGTCTGCAGGTGCCCGCCACCTGGGCCGAGCTGCGACAGACGGCGAAGGAGCTGACGCGCGGGAAGCGGTACGGCCTCGCGCTCAGCGCGGGCGGCGCCGAGGACGGCGTCTTCCAGTTCACGCCGTTCATGTGGTCCAACGGCGGGGACGAGACACGGCTCGACGGGCCGAAGGTGGTCGAGGCGCTGGACTACTGGAAGAGCCTGCTGAAGGACGGCTCGCTGTCGAAGTCGACGGTGGGCTGGACGCAGGCCGACGTCAACGACCAGTTCATGGCGGGCAACGCCGCGATGATGATCAACGGCCCGTGGCAGGTCGAGACGCTGAACACCAGGAAGTCACTGCACTGGGGCATCGCGCGGATCCCGGTGCCGAAGGCGGGGGAGAAGTCCGTGGGCCCGCTGGGCGGTGCCGTGCTCACCGTCCCGAACACCGGTGACGAACGGCGGGAGCGGATGGCGGGGAAGATCGTCGCCTGCCTGTCGAGCGAGCGGGAGCAGCTGACGTACGCGCGCAACAGCTGGATGGTCCCGGCCAACGAGAAAGCCGCCGCCGCATGGCGCAAGCAGGTGCCCGAGCTGGACGCGCTGGCCGACCAGGTGGCCGCGGCCCGGTCCCGTACGGCCGAGCTCGGCGCAGGCTGGTCGGGCGTGTCGCTCGCCCTGCAGAGCGCCTTCCAGGCCGCCCTGACCGGCCAGTCCAGCCAGGCCGCCCTCCAGCGCGCCCAGCAGCGGGCCACGAGCGGGAACTGAGGAACGCGCAGATGACCACGTCCACCGTCACCGCACCCACTGCGGTGTCCGAGGCCGGCCGACCGGCCCCCGCCCGGCTCCGGCGCCGGCGCAGGCTGGCCCAGTGGGGGTTCGTCGCCCCTGCGGTCCTCTTCATGCTGCTGTTCTTCGGCTACCCGCTCGTCCGCAACGTCGTGATGAGCTTCCAGCACTACACGCCGACGACGTTCTTCACCGGCGAGGCGCCCCTCAACGGCTTCGACAACTGGTCGAAGGTCTTCCAGGACGCCCTGTTCGGCAAGGCGCTGTGGCACACGCTCGTCTTCACCGCGGGCTCACTGCTCGGCCAGTTCTGCATCGGCCTCGCCCTCGCCGTGTTCTTCAGCCGGAGGTTTCCGCTGAACGGCGCCCTCCGCTCGCTGATCCTGCTGCCCTGGCTGGTGCCCATGGTGGTCTCCGGCATCGTGTGGCGACGCATCCTCGACCAGGACACGGGGGTGCTGAACTCCTTCCTCGACACGCTCGGCCTGGGCGGCCACACTCCATGGCTGACCAGTCCGCACATGGCGCTGCTGTCCGTCATCCTGGTCAACATATGGATCGGCATCCCGTTCAACATGGTCATCCTGTACGGCGGTCTCCAAGAGGTCCCCCGTGAGCTGTACGAGGCGGCCGCCCTGGACGGCGCCTCCGCCTGGCGGACGTTCCGCTCGATCACCCTGCCGATGCTCCGGCCCGTCATCACGGTCGTCCTCGTCCTGGGCTTCATGTCGACGGTCAAGATCCTCGACCTGATCCTGGCCCTCACGGACGGCGGCCCCGCCGACGCCACCCAGACCCTGGGCACGCTCACCTACCAGAACTCCTTCGTACGGCTGGACTTCGGGGCGGGCGCCGTCGTCGGCAACGTACTGATCCTGATCTCCGCGGTGTTCGCGGTGTTGTACCTGCGGGCCAACCGCACCGAGGGGAAGTGACCGACGATGGCCGCTGAGAACGCCAAGCCGTCTGCCGGCAAGCGCCGTTGGGGCTCCACCGTGGCCGGTGTGCTCGTCCTGTGCGTGATGCTGTTCCCGCTGTACTGGATGCTCAACACGGCACTGCAGCCCGAGTCCGGGCTGCTGGAGGTCGATCCCGTACCGCACAGCCTGAACCTGTCCGGCTTCTCCAAGGCGCTCGGCGACCAGGGCGGCCACCTGCTGACGTCGCTGGTGGTCTCGCTCGGCGCGGTCGTCGTCTGCCTGGCGATCGCGGCTCCGGCGGCGTACGGGCTGGCGCAGTTCCGGCTGCGCGGCACGCGCACCCTCGTGTTCGGCACGCTGATCACGCAGATGGTGCCGGGGATCGTCATCGCCAACGCGCTGTACACCTCGTACGTCGATCTGGGCCTGGTCAACTCCTACGCCGGCCTGATGCTCGCGGACGCCTCACTGGGCATCCCCTTCTCGATCGTGCTGATGCGGTCGTTCATGCTGTCCATCCCCGGCGAGGTGATCGAGGCCGCGCAGATGGACGGGGCGGGCCGGCTGCGCACCTTCGTGCAGGTGGTGCTGCCGATGAGCCGCAACTCCCTGATCACCTCGGGCCTGTTCGCGTTCCTGTTCGCGTGGAGCGACTTCATGTTCGCGCTCACCCTCAACACCACCGACGACGTCAAGCCGATCACGCTGGGCGTCTACCAGTACATCGGCGCGCACGTGGGCGACTGGGGCTCGGTGATGGCCGCTTCCGTGCTGTCCGCGATCCCCGCCGCCGTCCTGCTCGTCCTCGCGCAGAAGTACATCGCCGCCGGCATCACCGGCGGATCCGTCAAGTGACTTCCGGAGCACCGCACATGACCGACTCCCAGGCCTTCCCCCGCTTCCCCGGGGGGTTCGTCTTCGGCGCCGCCACCGCCTCCTACCAGATCGAGGGCGCGGTGGACGAGGACGGCCGCGGCCCGTCGATCTGGGACACCTACAGTCACACCCCCGGCCGGGTGGCGAACGGCGACACCGGTGACGTCGCCTGCGACCACTACCACCGCTACCCCGAGGACATCGCGCTGCTGCGGGAACTCGGCGTCGACTCCTACCGGTTCTCGATCGCCTGGCCGCGGATCGTGCCCGACGGCTCCGGCCCGGTGAACCCCAAGGGACTGGACTTCTACTCCCGTCTCGTCGACGAACTGCTCGCGGCGGGCATCGAGCCGGCCGCCACCCTCTACCACTGGGACCTGCCGCAGGCCCTGGAGGACCGGGGCGGCTGGCGGGCCAGGGAGACCGCCGAGCGGTTCGCCGAGTACACGGCGGCCGTCGCCGCACACCTGGGCGACCGCGTACCGCGCTGGATCACCCTGAACGAGCCGTGGTGCAGCGCTTTCCTCGGCTACTCCGTCGGCCGCCACGCCCCCGGCGCCCAGGAGGGCCGGGGCGCGCTCGCCGCCGCCCACCACCTGCTGGTCGGGCACGGACTCGCGGTCGGGGCACTGCGGGCGGCCGGGGTGCGCGAGGTGGGCATCACCCTCAACCTCGACCGCAATCTGCCCGCCACCGACTCCGCCGCCGACCGGGCCGCCGTCGTCCGCGCGGACACCCAGCACAACCTGGTGTGGACCGAGCCGCTCCTCGGGGGCCGCTACCCGCGGACCGAGGAGGGAACCTGGGGCGAGCTGATCAGCGGCCAGGACTTCCGGCGCGACGGCGACCTGGCACTGATCGGGCAGCCGCTGGACTTCCTCGGCATCAACTACTACCGGCCGGTCGTCGTGGCCGACGCCCCGCACCGGGAGACCGATCCGGCGCGGCGCACGGCGACGGACAACCGGTACGCGGAGGTACGGCTGGAGGGGGTTCGGCACACCGCGATGGAGTGGCCGGTCGTCCCGGACAGCTTCACCGACCTCCTGGTGGAACTGAAGGAACGGTACGGCGACGCGCTGCCCCCGATCCACATCACGGAGAACGGCTCCGCCGAGCACGACGAGGTGAGCGCGGACGGTGCGGTGCACGACAGCGACCGCGTCGCGTACCTGCGCGAGCACCTCACCGCGCTGAGGGCGGCCCTGGACGCGGGCGTCGACGTGCGCGGGTACTACGTCTGGTCGCTGCTGGACAACTTCGAGTGGGCCCTCGGCTACGGCAAACGGTTCGGCATCGTCCGCGTGGACTACGACACGCAGCGGCGCACGCCGAAGGACAGCTACCGCTGGTACCGGGCACTGATCGCCGCCCAGCGGGACTGACGGCACCTGCGCTCCCTAGGGCGGCGTCCCGCCATCGGCTTGGTTGCGCAGGCCCCGGTACTCGGTGGGTGTCATGCCCGTCGCGGTGCGGAAGGCGCGGGTGAAGTCGGAGGCCCTCGGGTAGCCCCAGCGGGCCCCGATCGCGCTGACGGGCGTGGCCTGGAGCAGGGGGTCCGCCAGGTCCCGGCGGCAGCGGGCGATCCGTTCCCGGCGGATGAACCCGTTCACGGTCGTGCCGTGCACCTGGAAGACACGGTGCAGGTAGCGCGTCGAGATGCTGTGCGCCGCCGCGACCGCGGCCGGACCCAGGCCGGTGTCGTGCAGGTGCCGGGTGATGAACGCGGTGATCTGCTGGTACAGCGTCGCCAGGCGGCTCTCCGGGGGCAGCACGGACGTACGGTCGGCACGCCGGGCGATGACCGCCGCGGCGAGGTCGACGACGGTCGTGCCGAGCCTTTGCCGGTCGGGGGCGGTGAGGTCGGATTCCGCCTGCGCCAGGCTGGCCAGGGTCTGGCGGAAGACGTGCCCGACGCCGTCGGCCGCGCCGAGGGCCGTCCCGCACAGCGGGGCGACCACGCGGTCGGGCAACGGCATGAGGCGCCTGGGGAACTGCAGAACCAGGGAACCGCAGCTGCCCGGGCCGCGGGCCGACGCCTCGAAGGGCCGGGAGCTGTCGTACAGGACGATCTCACCGGGGCTGACGACGGTGTTGTGCCGCGCCTGCTCGATGCCCTGCCGCCCCGAGGTGATGACGGCGATCTGGTACAGCTCCGGGTCCGACTCACGGATCAGGCGCGGAGAGCGGTAGCAGACCAGCTGCGCGTACGAGATCGCCGACACCTGTACCGGCCCCAGCGCCATGGCGCGGATGTGCGCCCCGAAGTTCGCGGGGTCGGGAAACCGGAAGCGGGTTGTCACCAGGGCCAGGGCGGTCGTCTCCGCCCAGGCGGTCGTTCGCTCGGCGGGCGGCAGGCAGGAGGTGTCCAGGACGGTCATCATGACGTTTCCCCGTGGCGTCACCGGTGTTGCTCGTGGTCACCCAGCACTCTCTGCCGCTGCGGGCTGCCGACGGAAGACGCTTCTTCGTCAATCGGCGTGTGCGCTGTGTGCCAAGCAGTGTGCGCCGTGTGCTCACGACGCCGGGGGCGGCGAGCGGGCAGGCTCGGAGCGCACCGCCGGTTTCCGGGCGGTGTGTCCATGAGATGGGAGGATTCTTCGTGCGGACGTCACACAAGGTCGGCCTCGCCGCGGCTGCCGCGATGTTCGGTCTGGCCGGCATGCTCGCCCCCGCCGCCTCTGCTCAGCCCCGGGCGACGGCGGCTCCGTCCGACTGCCCGAAGTACTACTTCTGCGGCTACAAGGAGGCGAACTTCAAGGTACTGGCCTTCAAGTTCAAGGACTGTTACCTGCAGGAGATCCCCGACGGTCTGAACAGCGGCGGGTCCTGGTACAACAACCAGTCGGCGGGGACGAAGGCCCGCATGTACGACAAGAACAAGAGGCTCATCTACACCACGCCGGGCGCCCCCTCCTCGGACGCCCACGGCGACTGGGGCCCCGTCTGGTACATCGACGCCTGCTGACCCCACGCGCATCCCGGCCGGGGCGCCCTACGGGGGCCCCGGCCGCATGAGTGTCCGACGCGGTCCGGTCCCGTCAGGCCGACCGGGACGGCGCAGGCTCCTCGTCCGTGGCGAGCCGCGCATGGCGTTCCACGTCGCACCGCACGCCGTCGTACTCCAGCCTCTGGCGCTCGATCCCCTCCACGGAGAAGCCCGCGGCCCGGGCCACCCGGCAGGAATCCGGGTTGTCGACCCGATGTCCCGACTCCAACCGGAAGAGTCCCGCGTCGTCGAAGGCCCGGCGGGCCAGCGACCGGCAGGCCCGGGCCACCGGTCGGCGGCGTCCAGCGACGCAACCACAACCCCGGGGACGCTTCCAAGCGATCACGCATCCCGCAAGTCTCTCGCAGCTGAGACCAGCAGTCGGCTGGGTTGGCGGAGATCCCCCGGCTCGGGCGCTCGAGCGCTCGGGCGGCGGGCAAGGTGACGGCAGCCAGCGGGGCGGAGAATGTGGGTATATGACCCTGTATACGAGGTCTATCCGGGAGGTGTGATGACTGAGCAGCCGGTGCTTCTTCCTTACGCCGACCCGGCCTTCGTGGCGGATCCGTTCCCGCTCTACCGGCGGCTGCGTGAGGGCGGCCCGGTTCGGCGGGCGGTCATCGCCGGGGGCTTGGACGCCTGGCTGGTCACACGGTATGAGGACGGGCTGGCCGCGCTGTCCGATCCGCGGCTGAGCAGCGATGTCCGGGACGCCTCGGACCCTCGCCTCATCGAACAGCTGCCCGAGTTCGAGCGGGAGTCGATGATGAGCACCATGCTCCGCTCCGACCCGCCCGACCACACCCGGCTGCGCCGCCTGGTCTCGAAGGCGTTCACCGCACGCCGGGTCGCCGAGCTGCGGCCCCGGATCCAGGAGATCACCGACCGGCTGCTGGACGCGGTGGTGCCGGCCGGCCGGGCCGAACTCGTGGCCGACTTCGCCCTGCCCCTGCCGGTCACCGTCATCAGCGAGCTGCTCGGCGTCCCCGTGGACGACCGGCACGACTTCCAGCGGTGGACCGACGCCATGCTCGTCCGAGGCGAGCAGATGCCCGACCCGGCCGTCGTCGACGAGGCGTGGCAGCGGATGCGCGCCTACGTGACGGCGCACCTCGAAGCCAAGCGTGCCCGGCCGGGAGACGACCTGCTCAGCGCGCTGATCAGCGCCCATGACGAGGAGCAGCGGCTCAGCCACGACGAACTGATCGCCATGACCTTCCTGTTGCTGGTGGCCGGGTACATCACCACGGTGAACCTGATCGGCGGCGGCATCGCCGCGCTGCTCGCCCACCCCGACCAGTTGACCCTCCTGCGGGATCACCCGGAACTGCTCCCCGACGCGATCGAGGAGTTCCTCCGCTACGACGGCCCGGTCAGCCCAGGCATCGCCCGCTTCGCCCGCGAAGACGTCGAGATCGCGGGCGTGACCGTCCCGCGCGGCGCGACCGTACTCATCGCGGCCGCGATCGCCGACCGTGATCCGGCCCGGTTCCCCGACCCCGACCGGCTGGACATCACCCGGCGCGACAACGGCCACCTCGCCTTCGGGCACGGCATCCACTACTGCCTCGGCGCACCACTCGCCCGGCTGGAGGGCCGGATCGCCATCGGAACGGCACTGCGCCGCCTCCCGGACCTGGCCCTGGCCGTACCGCCGAGCGAGCTGACCTGGCGGCCCGGCGGTCTGCGCGGCCCGGCGCAACTCCCGGTCACGTTCACCCCGGGCGGCCGAGCGGACTGACCCCCGGAAGCCTTGCGCCGGGTGCCGTACAGGGCCGCCCACCAGCTGGGCCGCTGGTTGCACCGCCTACCGTTCACCGCCACCTCGGCCCGGTCCGCGACGCGCCCGCTACGCGCTGACTCCCGTCAGGGTGTGCGTGAGGTGGTCGGCGAGGTGGGGCAGCCAGTCGGGCCGGGCGTTGCCGAGGAGGTGGTCGCCGTGCGGAACGGAGAGGTACGTGCCGCGGGGTGCCGTGCGGGCCAGCGGCTCGCCGTTGGTCACGCCCGGTATGACGTCCCGGCCTCCGTCCACGACCAGCAGCGGCGCCGCGATGCGCGGTGCCAGCGGGGCGAGGTCCACCCGGCGGGCGAACTCGCGGGCGGCGCCGGTCCCTCCGGTACGGCGGGCCATGATGTCCCTCACCGGTGCGGGCAGGTGCTCCCAGTCCAGGCGGAAGGGACCGCTGACCGTCGCCACCGCGGCCACGCGCGGCTCCAGCGCCGCCGCGCGGGCCGCGAAGAAGCCGCCCAGGCTGAGGCCGACGAGACCGATCCGGGTGACGCCGAGCGCGTCGACGACCCGGCCCACGACCTGCTCGTAGTCCGGCCGGAGCGTCGTCGTCGCGGCGAGCACGCCCTGCCCGGGGCCGTCCATCGCGAACACCGCCAGGCCCCTGGCCAGCAGTGCGGACGCCAGGTCGAGGAACTCCTCCTTGGCCGAGTCCAGGCCGGGGACGACGACCACCGTGCCCGGTCCGCCGGCGGGGCCGCGCAGCCAGCCGGTGAATTCTTCCCCGCTCACGCGCCGCGCACCGGACTCCAGCAGCGCCAGACCGCGGCCCAGGGCGTGGTCCGCCTCGACGGCCGCAGGCCCGGCCTCCCCGTCGGGGGCGAGCGTGGCCAGGTGGAACCAACGGGCCGCCGTCAACAGGTGCCCGCCCGCCGAGACGGCGGACCGCGCCTTCTCCGCGCGCTCCAGGTGGGCCTGTCCGGTGTGCACGAACGCCGGCCCCCAGTCGGCGAGGGAGGTGAGAGCCTCGGTGACGCGACGGTATTCGTGAGGGTCGACGCCCGCTCCGGTGGCGCGGGTCCACTGGGCGGCGGCGAAATCGGCGGGGCTCACCGTTCCGCTGATCAGTCTTCGCATGCCGAGAATGCAACCCGCGCCGCCGCGCCGCGATCCAACAACGAACACGCGCGGCCGACAACTATCGGTTGTCACCTAAGGTCCGGGACATGGATCTTGATCTGGCGCAGGTACGGGCCTTCGTGTGCGCCGCCGACGAACTGCACTTCGGGCGGGCGGCCGGGACGCTCGCCCTCACCCAGCAGGCCCTGTCGAAGAGGATCGCGCGCCTGGAGTCCCTGCTCGGCACCGCGCTGTTCCACCGCGGTGGCACCGGCGTACGCCTCACCGAGGCCGGGCAGCGTTTCCTCCGGCCGGCCAGGCACACTCTGGCCGCTGCCGAAGCGGCGGTCGCGGCAGCGGTCGGAACGGACCGTCCGCTGCGCGTCGACGTCTGGGGACACCTCTACGCGCCGATGCGAACCCTGGCGCAAGTAACGGACGGCGCAGGGGAGTTGGTGCTGGGGCACGGCCGCGACCTGCCGTCGGTGATGGCGGCGCTGCTGAACGGCGACATCGACGCCGCATTCGGCCGGGTCCACCCTCCGCTGCACCCGGGGCTGACACACCGCCTCGTCCGCCTCGAACCGGTGGACGCCGTCCTGAGCGCGGAGCATCCGCTCGCGGCCGAACCGGCCCTGCGGCCGGAGCAGTTGCGCGACAGCGTCCTGTGGGCACCCGGAGCCCTCGAACGGCTCGACTTCCTCCACCGGTTCGCCGACCGGTTCGGCATCCGGGACACAGCCACGAGCGTCAACCTGGGCCTCACCCACTTCCTCGCCGAGGTGGCCGAGGACCCGCGGCGTTTCTCGCTGCTGCCCGCCGACGTGCCCCTGCCGGACATCCCCGGGCTGCGTTCCGTCCCGCTGGTTGACCCCACACCGCTGTACGCGTGGTCGCTGCTGTGGCGCACCGGCACCGGGCACCCGGGACTGAAGAGCCTCACCGCCGCCTGCGCCGCGCGAGCGGGCCGGCACCGCTGGCTGGAGTACGACCCGGCACGCGACTGGCTGTCCGAACCGCCCGCGAAGCCCCTCGACTGACGCTCACCTCGACGGGGACGCCTCCGGTGGTGCCGGCCGGACCGTCGACACGGGTCGGCAGCAGGCGTACGCGCGTGTGCCGATCGGTGGCCGACAACGCGGGCGTCCCCTCCACCAGCGGGTTCGAGGGCACCGCAGCTACTCAGCCGGGAGTTGAGTACGGCGACGCATGATCACGGGCCCGGCCGATGCCTACCGTGGCCTGCATGAAGACGGATCCGACCCTTGACAGCACCACATCCGGCAGCGAAGGCCGCTGGATCGGCTGCTGCGCCTTCGCGGCGATCGCCATCGTTGCCCTGTTGGCCTACGGTGCACTCGCGCTGGACAACCTGCAGAAGGGGATGGACGGGTACGGTCAGATGGAACAGGACGGTGCATCGGGCAGCGTGACCGAACCCCTCGGCCCCGGCTCAACGGCCCGCTACGAAGACGGCCTCAGGGTCACGGTCGGTCCGCCGCACGCGGAGGCCGGCGGCGCCTACGCCTTCTCCGTGACCTATGAGAACGGCACCGACGACGAACTGCTCCCGGGGGGTGAGTCACTCGAAGACAGCGTCCTGGAGTATGGCCCCGCACCGCTCGTCGTCCGCCCCGGCAAGCCGCGCGACGACTACGTCAGCGACTACGACCTGACCGTGCTGGACCGGGAGAAGACCGCCTCCCTGCTGATGCCGCCGCTCGCCGAGGGGGAGACGCGAACCGTCCCCGTCCGCATCAAGCCGACCCGGGCCGGAATCCCCGTCACCGTCGAGGTGGCCGTACCCGACGCCGACTACCGGGAGACGGCTTACTTCCAACTCACCGCGAGCTGACAGGTGACGTCAGCTGTCCGACGTGGCCGCGCTGTCGGTGCGGTCCGCGGTGTGGGCCTCCTCCGTGACGGCCCAGGCGGTGAGGGTGAGGACGCCGACGGGGGGGGGTGGCGGAAGGACTTGCGCCCGGTGTGGTGCAGGCGCACGTTGTGCTCGGCCCAAGCCGTGCGGAACTCTCCGCTACGGGTCACGAGTTCGCCGATGAGCCCGGTCAGCTCACGGTCGTGCGGGGCACACCCGGCCTCGGTGCGCAGCAGGGACACGGTGGTGTTCACGGACTCCTCCCACTCCGGTAAGAAGTCGTGGCCCTGCGGGTGGAGGAACTGACCCGTGGGCGCTGTCCGGCAGCGGGTCGCGGGAGCGCCGGGCGGGGCGCTTGGCGGCGGCGCGGGCGAGGTCGTAGAGATTTTTCTTCGCCGCCCTGACCTGCGATTACCTCGATATCGGCAGCTGCCGGCGCCCCGGCGCCCCGGCGGCCCACGGTATCGGGACCGTAACGGCCGCTGACGGACCGGCTGACCCAGCCTAATTCATGCCGGTTTGTTCGAGGAGTCGTCCCATAGGGAGTGGTACGACTCCGACGAGCGCCGCTTCGGCGTCCCGGTCGCGCTCGTCTGTGAGGCGGCTACGGGCGGCCCCGTGTGCTGTGGCCGTTTCCCCGCCCGGAGGGCCGGGGTATCTACGGAGCGATTCCTCTGACCGGGACGCCGCGGCGCGGACGAAGGGGGCGGGACAGTGAAGTTGTGGAGCGCCCAGACCTTTCTGCTCAGTACGGCGGCCGCTTTCCTCGTCGCGAACGTCACCGCGTTCGTGATCCGGCGGCGTACCGATCGGACCGTGACGCGATTCCTGGCTGAACTCGGCGAACACCCCGGCGCCCTCTACCCGGCGGCACTGTTCACCCATGGCTACGGCCGCCACGACTCGGCCGTCACCGGTTGGGCGGCGGTCCACCGGGCCCGGCGCCCGCTCCCGGACGGCGAAAGCGACCACCCGATCACGGCACTGGCGCGGGGTGTCGTCGAACGGGACGGCGGAGTCGAGGACATCACCGAGGTCACCGGCCAGGAGGGTTTCTTCCACGAGCACTGGAAAGAGGCCACTTGGCTGATGGACCGGCTGCCCCGCAGCGGGGACGACATCATCGACCTGCGCGCCGAGTTGATGGCCTACCCGGCCGCAGCCGTCTCCGGCTGGATGGCGTTCTCCGTGTTCGCGTACCTCACGGCGAGCCTCAAGGCCGAGGGCGCCGGGCTCGACGTCGTGGACGCGGACGACCCCGCGGCCGCCTACGGAGGAGCCATCCTGATCGGGCTGCTGCTGTGGCTGGTCGGATTCTTCGTGATGCTCGCCGTGCAGGCCGCCCTGTGGTCCCCCGCCTACGGGCGATGGCTGCAACGGGTACGCGACCGCGGGGCTCACGTGCTCCGACGGGAACTGGGGGAGGCGTACGACGACTTCCTCGCCGATCTGCGCCAGTCCAAGTCCGCCACACTCCGCCCCCCGATACCACCACGTCGAGGCACCGGCCTCCGCGCCTGACGGGACCTGGGTCACGGAGTGGTGGAGACGGGCTCCTTGGCCGGCGGCGGAGCGGGCGAGGGCGGCCGACGCGTCGAGATGAGCGACGGCTTCGTCCTCGTCGATGTCCTCACCATCGCCCGACGCAACTGGGAACTGTTCCCGTTGACGGAGCTCTTGCACTCGACGACCGCGTCCGAGGGGCGTAGCCACCACCCGGCACCGACTCGAAGGCGCCACGCGTAGCGAAGCCTTGACCTGCGCGGCCGCCTCGTCGTCCGGTACTGTGAAGGACTCACACCCTGACCTTGTACACCTCGCTGACGTTCGGGCGCGCTGCCGGCCGGTGATGGGCGGCGGGGCCCTCCGCGAAGGCCCGCAGGACGTTCTCCGTCGTGCGGGTGACGAAGGTGCGGGTACGGGCATCCATCCCGTGGTCCCGGCCGCCGTCGGGGGTGCCGGCCATGAGGGCCTCCACCCAGCGCATGGTGCCGGTGGCGAACACGCCCGCGCCGCCCGGGACCGTGTAGTAGGCCGAGTCGCTGTGGCTACGGCGGCCACCGCACACCAGCGGAGAGTGAGCCGTTATCTCCAGCGGCTCGGGGACGGGCGCCGTAGGCGTGACCCGGTCGTACTCGACGCCGACCAGGTGGCCGAAACCGTCGCCGGGCCGTACGCCCGTCCCTTCGTACAGCCAGTGGTCCGCCGCGTGGACGACGTACGGCGCGTCCACCGGATAGCCCTCGTACAGCACTCCCGTGAGCGACGACTCGGGATCCGGCGCCGGAGCCCGGCGGAAGTCGGTGGTCACCAGGGCGGGCCGGCTGGTGTAGAAGGGGTCGGCCCGGACCGAGGACTTGTAGCAGACCACCGTGCGGTCCGGCCGCGTCTCACCCGGCTCCAGACGGACCCGGCGGAAACAGGTGTTGGCGCCGAGGAAGAGCACATTGGTACCGGCGTCGCGGGCCTCCGTGACGTGCCGGCGCTGCTGCGAGGTCCAGTACTCGTCGTGCCCCAGACAGACGACCGAGGCCGCCCCGCGCAGGACCTCCGGGTCGCGGTGCACATCCGTCCCGGTGGTGTAGGCGAGGGGTATGCCGAGCCGCTCCGCCAGCACCACCGCCGCCCGTTCGTACACCATGAACTTCTCCGCGCCGTCGGCGTCGTAGGGCCGGTCGAAGCTGACGGCCAGGGAGCGGGTGGCGTACGAGCCGGAGGCACCGGCGTAGAGGCTGTAGCCGCCCCACCGGTTGTAGGCCTGCCAGGTGGCCGGGGCGTGGATCAGCACCGTACGGCCTGTGCCCTGCGTGGAGCGCACGATCAGCGGGACGTAGCGCTGGTGGCCGCTGTCCGCCTCCAGCCGCAGCAGATAGACACCCTCCGGCCAGCCGGCCGTGCCGAACGTGAGCGTGCGCGGCCAGTCCGCGCGCACGGTGCGGGTGGCCGGCAGGAAGCGGGGTTCCGGCCGGACGCGGCCCCGTATGCGCTCCGACGACCACACGAGCCGGGCCTGGGCCCCGCCGTACCAGCCGACGCGGAAGGCCGAGACCCGGAAGGACGCCGCGGCCGTCGAGACGTACAGGCCGCATTCCTCGCCCGGGGTCACGCTCACCCGGTCTGCGTAGCCGGCGACGGCCGGAGCGGGACCGCGGGACGTGATACGCCAATCGGGTGTCCCCGGCCGGCCCCGTTCCACCTCGGGCCGGTGGGAGAGGTCCGCCCGGTGCGGCCCACGCGGGGGAGCGGCCCCGTCGCAGGCGACGGCCGTCACCGAGGCGAGCCCGACTCCGGCGCACGCCCCGACGAAGCGCCTGCGCCCCAGTCGCCGTACCTGCTCCGGACCTCCTCGCCGGCCAGAACCCATGCCCATACCGCCTCCCGCACCCGGGCTCGCGCCTCACCCTGTTCTCCGGCCAAGGTGACACAGCAACGCGAACGGCGCGCCCTGCCACGGTTCGCGTGACCGTGCCGGCGCCGGGGTCCGCGCCGTCTGCCTCAGGGCGGAGGGGCTGAGGCCGGCGTCGCAGGGGTATGCCGGTTCAGGAGGGTGTCGGTGCCAGGGGGGCGTCGCCGTGGGGAGCAGCCGGAGGGGGAGGCGCGTGGTGGCGGGGGCTGCGAAGATCCGGAGGGCCTGCCCGGCGGCCGCGCAACGACGATCTGGCGACACCGCCGACCCGCGTAAGCCGCGCCCCATCGCTCCGATAGCATGTTCGAACTCTCGCACAGCGCTTTTCATCCACCGAACTCATACAAACAAAACGGCCAAACGATTGAAATCCAGAGCGTCACGGGTGTTCCCGCAAAAAAACGACAGAACTGCGTTGGCCGCATGGCGTCAACGGCGAGCGATGATCTGGGTCGCAGTGGGTGTGGCGGCTCTTGGATTCATGGTCGTGCTGGAGATCGTCGCACGCCGTTACGGTCAACCGGGGCCGCTCACCAGTCAGGTGGGGGAGCTGGTATTCGCCCCCAAACCGGGGCCGCTGTACGGCGGCTTGGCGCTGATGATGGTGGTGCTCACCTGGCGGCAGCGACTCATCGCGGCTGGGATCGCGATCGGGATCGACGTCGTTTTCGTGCTGGTGCGGTGGGCGATCGGCGCCGAGATGACCGACGGCCGTTACTTCGGCAACGGCGCACTGTGGGTGATGTCGGGATATGCGGTCGTCGCCGTCACGCGCCGCACAGGCCAGGAACGCGTCCTGCTGCTGAAGGGCGTCGGGCTGGGCCTGCTGCTGGTGGCCGGCCGCAAAACCGGCGATACCTGGCTGTTCATCACATCCAAGGCCCGCCCGGCGGTGCTCGACCAGTACGTGGCGACCGCCGACCATGCGCTGGGCAACCCGTCATGGCTCGTGGGCCGGATCGTCAGGGCCACCGACCCGATCGGCACCCATCTTCTGCACCTGGTCTACGCGCAGCTTGCGGTGGCCGCAGTCGTCGTCGCGCTCTACCAGCTGCGTAACGTGGCGGTCGAGCGCCGCTTCCCGAGCCACCACCTGGTGCGCACCTTCCTGGTGATCGGCCTCCTCGGACCGGGCATCTACATGCTCTTCCCGGTGGTCGGACCGGTCTTCGCCTACGGCCCGGGCGCCTCCGGCACCGGCGGCGTGCAGTGGGCGGTGGCCAACCTGTGGCCGGACACGCCGCCGTCGATCACCGCCCCGCACCCGATGTCCTACGACGAGATCACCCCCCGCAACTGCATGCCCAGCCTGCACACGGCGTGGGCCACCGCGATCTTCATTCATTCCCGCAAGGGCCCACAGCTTCTGCGATACGCAGGGACGTTCTGGCTGATAGCCACGCTCACGGCCACGCTGGGCTTCGGCTACCACTACGGCGTGGATCTCGTCGCCGGCGTCGTGTTCGCGCTCACCATAGAGGCAGCGCTGCGCTCGCTCGACCACGGCTGGGACCGGCGCGGAATCCAATTGGTCGTCTACGGCTCCACGGTCTTTGCCGCGCTCTTGGTCTCGTACCGCTATCTGCCGATGGAGCTGGCCACACATCCAGGGTTTTTCGGGCCGCTTCTCCTTCTGGCGATGACCTCAGTGATATACGGCTACCTACGGACCACCAAACTATGGGAACCGGCGGCCGCACCAACACGACAACCGGAACCGCAGCCCGAACCCGTCTGAGCGAGGGGACCCGTGGGCGTCCGCGCGGTAGGACGCCCCGGGCGTTCGCCGCCGCGGTGAAACTCAGCGGGTCCCGGCCGCCTCGGTGTCGGCCGGGGTGTCGCGCAGGCCGAGACGCAGGTGCTCGACGTGGTGGAGTGCCTGCTCCAGCAGTTCCGCGACGTGGTTGTCGTAGAGGGCGTAGATGACCGAGCGGCCCCGACGCTCCCCGGTGACCAGGCCGAGGTTGCGCAGCAGGCGCAACTGGTGGGAGCAGGCGGACTGCTCCATGCCAACGGCATCCGCGAGTTCGGTCGCCGCGCACGGACCCTCCCGGAGGCGGGCCAGGATGCGCAGGCGGGAGGGGGTGGCCAGGGCCTGGAGTGTGGCGGCCACCTCGGTGGCGCCCACGGACTCCAGGCGCTCGCGCGCGGTGGCGGTGGTCTTGGCGTCGGTTCCGTGGCCCATGGCCCTCATCCTACGGAGCCCCTTCCATGAACGAATGAATGGCTCTTCATGTGGTCCTGTACGGTGGTGGGAGTGGCGCCGGAGACCCGGCTGACCGCTGTTTCGTCATGCCTCCGTCCGTGAAGGACCTGCGCTCCGATGACCTCCACCCTCACCCAGCCGTCGACCGACAGGGCCGCACCAGCGCGCGACGGTGGTGCGGCCCGGCCCCGCACCCGTGTCCTCGCCCTGCCCGAGGTGCGCTGGGCGACCGCGGCCACCGTGTTCTTCGTGCTCGCACTCCCGTTGCAGCTGACCGGCGCTGCGCTGTGGACATGGGGTCCGCTGTACGCGCTGTCGTATGCGACCGGCGGCTGGGAGCCCGGCTGGGTAGGGCTGAAGGCCCTGCGGGAGAAGTCCCTCGACGTCGATCTGCTGATGGTCGTCGCCGCGCTCGGTGCGGCGGCGATCGGGCAGGTCATGGACGGGGCGCTGCTCATCGTCATCTTCGCCACGTCCGGCGCGCTGGAGGCCCTGGCCACGGCACGCACGGCCGACTCCGTGCGCGGGCTGCTGGATCTCGCGCCGGCCACCGCGACCCGTGTCGACGCCGACGGCGGGGAGCAGACGGTCGCGGTCGAGGAGCTGGCCGTCGGCGACATGATCCTCGTACGTCCCGGTGAGCGCGTCGGCGCCGACGGCCGGGTGCTGGACGGCGCGAGCGATGTCGACCAGGCGACCATCACCGGGGAACCCCTGCCCGTCGCCAAGGAGAAGGGCGATGAGGTCTTCGCGGGCACCCTCAACGGCACCGGGGCGCTGCGCGTCCGCGTCGACCGGGACGCATCCGACACGGTGATCGCCCGGATCGTCCGCATGGTGGAGGAGGCGTCCGAGACCAAGGCACCGACCCAGCTGTTCATCGAGAAGGCCGAACAGCGCTACTCGCTGGGCATGGTGGCGGCGACCCTGGCCGTGTTCCTGGTCCCGCTGGGTTTCGGCGCACAGCTCACCGACTCACTGCTGCGAGCGATGACCTTCATGATCGTGGCCTCGCCGTGCGCGGTCGTGCTGGCCACGATGCCGCCTCTGCTGTCGGCCATCGCGAACGCCGGACGGCACGGTGTGCTGGTCAAGTCGGCCGTGGTCATGGAACAGCTCGGGCAGGTCGACGCGGTCGCGCTCGACAAGACGGGCACGCTGACCGAGGGCACACCGCGGGTCACCGACCTCCGCCCGCTGCCCGGCTGGGACCCGGAGGAGCTTCTCGTCCTCGCAGCGGCAGCGGAGCACCCGAGTGAGCATCCGCTGGCACGTGCCGTCGTGGACGCGGCGCGTGAGCGGGGGCTCGCGCTGCCGGTGGCGGAGGACTTCGACTCCACGCCGGGCGTCGGCGTGAGCGTCACCCTGGGCGGGCGGGTCGTCGCCGTCGGGGCACCGGCCCGGTTGCTGAACGGCGCGACGGACGACGACTCGGCCCGGGCAGCGGCCCTCGCCACCGACCTGGAGGACGGCGGGCGGACCGCCGTACTGGTCAGTCTGGACGGTACGCCGGTGGGTGTACTCGGCATCGCCGACCGGCTGCGCCCCGATGCCACCGCCACCGTCGCCGCGCTGACGTCCCTGACCGGGGCCGCGCCCCTGCTGCTGACCGGCGACAACCCGCGCGCCGCCGCTCGCCTCGCCGCCGAGGTCGGCATCGAGGACGTACGCGCCGGGCTGCTGCCACAGCGCAAGGTCAGCGCCGTCCGGGACGCGGAGAACGCGGGCCGCAAGATGATGGTGGTCGGCGACGGTGTCAACGACGCCCCGGCACTCGCCGCCGCCCACACCGGCGTCGCCATGGGCCGCGCGGGCTCCGACCTCGCTCTGGAGACCGCCGACGCGGTGATCGTGCGCGACGAACTCGCCACCGTTCCCGCCGTGATCGCCCTGTCCCGGCGCGCCCGCAGACTCGTCGTGCAGAACCTGGTCGTCGCCGGCGTCTTCATCGCGGGCCTGGTGGTGTGGGACCTGGCCGGCAACCTGCCGCTGCCGCTCGGAGTCGCGGGCCACGAGGGTTCCACCGTCCTCGTCGGCCTCAACGGGCTGCGGTTGCTGCGCGAGGCGGCCTGGCAGCGGGCCGCCGAGTGAGCCGGCGGAAAGGGCCCACGGCCCAGGCGGCGTCCCAGTGCACGGTGACCGTCTGCCGGGGCTGCTGCTGCGGCACCGACAAGGTTCCCGGCGTCGACCACCGCGCTCAGCTCGCCACGCTGAAGGCCGAGCTGGCGCCGGTCGCCCGGATCCGCGCGGTGAACTGCCTCGACGCCTGCGAGCAGGCCAACGTCATCGTCGTCCAGCCATCCTCCGCCGGGAGGGCCGCGGGCGGCCGCCCCGTCTGGCTCGGGCTGGTCAACGACCCGGACGCCACGGACGACATCGCGGCGTGGGTGCGTGCGGGCGGGCCGGGGCTGGCCGGTCGGCCGGACATCCTTGACCTGTACGAGTTCGCTCCGTCCCGGCGCGTACGGCGGAGCCTGGAGGACTGACCCTCCTCAGGGGTTGCATGGAGACCGTCGGGGAGGCGGGGGTGCCCCCGCCTTCCGGGAAGGCGCCCCTCTTGCCTACGGTGCGGATTCCTTGATGCGGTCCCACAGGGCGGAGCAGTCCACCGCCCACCCGGCGGCCCCCGGACCCGGCCGGAAGAGATCGATCCCTAGGATCTTCAGTAGGTGTTTTTGAACTGGGTTGACCTGACTTGCTGGTTGCCCGCAGGGAGAATGGAAATCGGTTGTCGCTCGGGCAAGCCACTGTGCCAGAATCCCGCGCATGCCAGTTCGATACCCGAGCCCCCTGCGCCCCGGTGACCGTGTCGGCGTGACCGCTCCCTCGAGTGGAGTCCCGAAGGACATGCGTGAGCGGCTCCATGTCGCTGTCCGTGACGTGCAGGCACGTGGGTACGAGGTCGTCGTCGGGGAGTGCATGGACGGCTCGGGGCACGTGAGTGCCCCGGCCGCCGACCGCGCGAGTGAATGCATGGCGATGTTGACCGACCCGACTGTCCGGGCGGTTGTGCCGCCGTGGGGCGGAGAGACTGCGATCGACCTGATTCCGCTGCTCGACTGGGACCGGCTGCGCGAGGCGGAGCCGACCTGGCTCGTCGGGTTCTCGGACATCTCGATCCTGATGACACCACTGACCCTGCTCACCGGGACGGCGACCCTGCACGGCAACAACCTTATGGACACGCCCTACCGCGTCTCCGAGGGACTGTTGTCGTGGCTTGACATCGTCGCCGCACCCGCGGGTCACCGGTTCACGCAGTATCCGCCCGGTTGCCACCGGACCACGGGCTCCGACGACTTCGTCGGCCATCCCGAGATACGTGAGTACACGCTTGACGCCGTCGGCACGTGGACCCGGCTCGACGGCACCGGGGACGTGGAGGTCGAGGGCAGGCTGATCGGTGGCTGCATCGAGGCGCTGTGCAACCTCGCGGGAACGAGCTACCTCGATGTCGCCTCCTTCGCCCGCGATGAGTCCCCGGACGGGCTCCTCGTGTACGTGGAGGATGCCGGCAGCGACGTCTTCACGATCTGCCGTAACCTGCACGGCATGAGGATCGCGGGATTCTTCGACCGCGCGAACGCGATCCTCGTCGGTCGGAGCAGCGCACCGGGCCACAGCTCCCTCAGCCACCATGAGGCTGTCCTCGACGCGCTCGGCTCCCTGAACGTGCCGATCATCGCCGACGTCGAGTGCGGCCACATTCCGCCCTACATGCCGATCGTCAACGGGGCACATGGCCGGATCGTCCATTCATCGAGCCGTAGCGAGCTGACGCAGACCTTGGGCTGACGCTCCGAGCCGGTCTGGCTTCGTAACTGACGGGCGACACCGCTTGTCACCGAGTCTGGACAGCACTTGGTGCTCACAGGGTGAGAAGGCGTCGATAAGAACTGACACCGGTCCTGGGCGCACCGCGGCGCGACGCTGATGACGATCTCCGAAACCTCCACCGCAGCTCGGTTGATCCACCAGACTTGCTCGTGTTCACCAACGGAGAAGGGACGGCAAGCGTGGCGAACAGCGCACTTCTGGTTATGGACGTCCAACGGGACGTTGTGGCCATCGCCGACGACGGTTCCGGATATCTTCCGCGCTTGCGCAGGGCGATCGACGGTGCCCGGGCTGCCGACATCCCCGTGATTTACGTGGTGATGGGGTTACGGCCGGGCGACCCAGAAGTCAGCCATCGCAACAAGGTGATGACGAACGCCGTGCGGGCCGGTCTGTTCACCGAGGGTGCCCCTGGCACCGAGATCCATCACGACGTCGCGCCCCAGCAGGGCGACGTCGTGGTTACCAAGAGGCGGGGGAGCGCTTTCTCGGGCAGCGACCTCGACTTGGTACTCAGGACTCGCGATATCGACAGCCTTGTTCTCACCGGCATCGCCACCAGCGCTGTAGTGCTGTCCACCCTGTGGCACGCCATCGACCTGGACTTCGGCCTCACCGTCCTGGCGGATGCCTGCCTCGACACCGACCCCGAGGTGCACCGGATACTCACCGAGAAGCTGTTCCCGCAGTGGGCCGATGTCCTCGCCGTCGAGGACTGGCTCAAAGCCATCACACCGCAACAGCAGTAGAGATGGCTCTTGGCGACATTGTCCGTGAAAACCAGAAGCATCCTCCCCCGGTGTGCGGCTGCGACCACAGCTGTACTGGCGCTATACGCTCGTACGGCATCGTCCCTGAGCAGCCGGGGACTTCTTCGACCAGCCGTCGGTCCGGGGGCTTTTGCGGGTCAGCCGCCTGGCCATGAGGGTGATGAGTGCCCAGTTCAGGTGCCCTTCGCTGTGCTGGGGAAGGCGCTCGTAGTCCCTCGCAATGCGACGAGCGTTCATGATCCATCCCAGGGTGCGTTCGACACGCCAGCGGCGCGGGAGGACGACGAACCCTTTGGCGCCCTTGGGGCGGGAGACGGTTTTGAGGGTGATACGGAGGAAGTCCTTGGCCCAGGTGACGAGCTGGCCGGCGTAGGCGGAGTCGGCCCAGACCTGCGTGATCTGCGGGTGGGTGAGGCGAAGGCGCCAGAGCAGTTCGCGGGCGGCGTCCCGGTCCTGCATGTCGGCGGGCGTCACCATGATCATCACAGGGAAGCCCTTCGTATCGACCGCGACGTGTCTCTTCCTCCCGTTGATCATTTTCGCGGGATCGAAGCCACGCGTCGCCTGGCTCACTGTGGATGCGCCCTTGACCGACTGCGAGTCGACGATCAGCGTGACCGGATGGGGACATCGTCCCAGGCCGGTGCGGAGACGGCGACGGAGCTGGTCGCGGATGAAGGTGACCACGCCGCGGCGGTTCCACCGCCAGAAGAACCCGTAAACCGTCTCCCACGGAGGGAAGTCGGCAGGCAGGGCCCTCCACTTGGCGCCGTTGTCGACGATGTAGCGAATGGCATCGACGATCTGGCGCCGGAGCCACTTCTCGGGGTGTCCGCCGGTCTTGGTCTGGCAGGCCGGGACGGGCCGGAGCGGTTCAAGAAGGGCCCACTCGGCAACTGTGGTGTCCGAGGGGTAGCGGCGTCGGCGCATGCCCGTCTCCTCAGCGGCCGACGCGAGCGGTGCCGCCGCGCCGGAACTTCACCAGCATGTCCAGCGCGGCTTTGATGCCGTTGAGCTGGGCCAGGACCAGCTGCACCCACTCATCCTCCGGGTCGAGTTCGGCGTGCGGACCGATGGTTCCGGTGATCAGCCTGGCGAACTCGTTCAGCTTCCTGCGGAAGATCGCCTGCTCGTAGGCTTCCAACTCCACCGGGTCCCCGGAGAAGCAGTAGCCGTCGGCGAGCGTCCAGATCAGCGGCGGCAGGTGGTCCTGGGCGGCGATGTCCCGCAGGATACCCAGGCCCCGCCGGGTCTGAGAGGGCGACAGCTCGGTCGCCGCGACCAGCTGCTCGAAGCGCAGCCCGGCCGGGCGGGCCTCCATCAACGCGACCCGGATCCGTTCGGCGGACACGGTCGGCTTCAACGGCCCTCTTCGCACCGCTACTCGCCCCGCAGCATGCGGGTCAGCTCCTCGTCCAGGTCGACTTCGCCGGTGTCGACGGCCGTCTCCACCCATTCACAGGCGGCTTTGACCCGGTCGACGTTCTTGTGCACCACCGTCTGCTCGTCATCGGACAGCCGACGGTCCCGCAGCTGCGGAACGATACGGCCCGTCGTGGTGACGAACCGCTGGCAGGCCCCGACCAGGTCGAGGAACTCGATCGCGTGCTCGATCCGGCTGACCGCCGGGGCCACCGGCGACTCGCGGCGGAAGGCTTCCCCTGCCTGCCGGGAGCGTTCGACCTGAGCCTGGTTGACCTGATGGCGGGCGGTGTCATCGGTCATCGCCCGGAAAGCGACCTCCGGACGGTGCAGCATGCTCCGTGTCACCGTCGAAGCGACCTCGTCATCCCGGGTCAGCTCCTCCACCGCCCGCACCTTGTCCTCCACCGGGACCTGGGAGGCCACCGCCGGACGGCGCAAGAGGTCCGTGGTCACCGCGGCGGCGACCTCTTCATCACGGGCCAGGGTATGGATCGCGCGGATGCGGATCTTCTCCTGCGGGGTCACTGGCCTGGACACCTGGTGCCCGACCTCCCGCCGGGCTGCGTCCAGCGTCCACCGGTTCGTCCCCGACCGCTCGTGCACTGGAGGGTGGAGGATCTTTTCCCACCGCACGGTCTCATCTGAGATGTCCGCGAGGATCCGGTGCACTCCGTGGGGCACGGCATCCTGCCTGTAGTCCTTGGGCCAGCGAGCCGAGACCCACCGGTACGTCTTGACCGTCGCAACAGGAATCCCGATGTCCTCGGCGAACAGACCCAGGGCTTCTTCCACGGTGAACAGTTCCTCACCGGGATCAGGCTGTGCGCCACCTCGATCCCGCAGTGGTTCGATCTCCAGGGCGAGATCCCCGATCGCGAACTGGCACCGGGACTGCTGCAGGACAAGCTGCCGGGCCTCGGCGATGATCTCCTCGTAGCGGATCTGGCTGACCGACCCAACCTTGCTGGGCATGGCGATCACCACCTCTGCATGCCGGGGGCGGCTGATGCCGACGGTGACACCGGCATGCGAAGTAGCGCCAGCCTGGCCCCCTGATTCCAGCCAAACAAGCCCTTCCGAAGCGTAATTGACGAGCAATCAGAGGATCCTTTCTGAAGCGTTCGCGTAGCCGTCACGGTGACGCTTCCGCGAACGCTGACCTCCTCCTTCGCCAGGCCCTCGTACGGCACCGCGGCGAGCAGTACACCGCATCCGCCCGGCGTCCCGACCCTGCGATCCACTCCGCACCGCACTCCGGACACACCGCCCGCTCGCCCTCACCCCGAAGCGCGGCAACCCGGTTCCTGGTCCGGCGCACCATCCGCCAGTGCCTGGAACGACATACCGACGAGCAGTACACGGCGCCCGGCTGAGCATCCGGCTTCAGCCGGCCACCACACGCCGGGCAGATCCGCCCGAGCCGTCGACCGCCGACTCCGGCCATCCCATGAGGCTACGGCTCATGCCACTGCTTCCGGGAGGGATCAAAAACACGCACTCAGCATGGCGAAGCGGAAGGTACATCGGCGGGCAAAGGACGGCTGAAGCCGGGCCGGCACTGGCTGTTCTACGCCGGTCCGGCACTGGCGGCGGTGATCGTCATCCCGTGGTTCCTGGTCGACAAGCTCGACGAACTGCTGACGTCCAAGCGCGCGCGCCAGGAGCTGCTCGGCCGGCGGGCCGACCGTGCGTCGGAGCCCCAGCGCGCCCACGGTGACCGGCATCGCCTCCCGGAGCCGTCCGACGACGTCTTCGACGGCGACTGGGCCCTCACCGCCGGCCGGTTGCTGCTGCGCTGGTACGGGCAGTCCCCCAACCTCAGGCGCCTGCTGCTCCTCACCGACGACCGCATCTGTCTCGCGGCCTCGCCGGGACGACGTCTGTCGCCGACCAAGGCCGACGACTTCGACATCGTCACGGAGTTCGCGCACGGCGAGGTCCGGATCCACCGGGAACCGGGCCAACGCCACTTCTTCCTGCGCTTCTCGGACGGTTCGTGGCTCAACCTGGGGCGGTTGGCCGACAACGAGGACGCCGACCACTTCCTGAAGGCGATCAGCGCCTGACGCGCCGGCCGCCGGGATCAGACCTCGGCGTCTTGGAACCCGGACGCAGTGGTGATGGACGGAGGGAAGCCGTCCACGCTCACCGACGTCAGGCCGTAGTCCCGCCCGGCATCCATGTACACGCCGTTGCCGGTCTTGTCCCCGCACACGTCGAGCGGGTTCGCGAAGGCCAGCCCGTAGACGGTTCCGGCCCCGTAGGCGGCGATCGCCGCTGCGCCTCCGATCACGGCCCAGCGCGCCGGCTGCGGGGGCTTCCTCCTTACGCGCCCGTCGGCCGTGGCTGAGAGCCGCTCGTGACGGCGGTCAGTGCGGCCGGGCGCGGTAGAGGTCGCGCAACAAGGCGATCTCGGCCCCGTGGTGCAGCAGTTCCTGGTTGACCCACCACACGATGTCGATGAACGGCTCCTCCGGGTCGCTGCCGTGCGGGTAGGTGCAGTACCCCACGGTGTCGAGTGCGGCGTCGTCGATGTTCAGCAGCGCCTTTCGCCAGGCCGCGGCACTGGCGTCGAAGGCCGCGCCCGCCCCTGCGGCGTCCCCGCTGACGGGGTGGTCGTCCCGGGTCAGCGCGTGGCTGCCGGCGGTGTGGTCGGCGCGCAGGGCCAGCATTTCGGTGAGGTGGCTCAGGCGCCACGCGATGGTGGTGAAGGGCGGTGGCCAGGGATGCGGGTAGGGGGCGGCGTCGCGGCCCCAGTCGCCGGTGCCGGCCAGGAACGTCGCGCGCGGCCCCGGCCCGTCCACGCGCCGCCGTACCGACCAGCAGCCGGGTACCGGCTCCCACAGGTATTCCTCGTCGGTCAGGGGGCCCACCTCGGTGTCCGCCCCGTCGCCGCTGTCCATGACCGGCCCTGTCATGCGGTCGGCGAGGCGTTTGAGCGCGAAGTCGAACTGCTCCAGCAGGGGAGACAGGCGGGACGGTGTCGTCGTCATCGGACGCTCCTGTGTCGAACCGGTCCAGGGACGATCCGTCAGCCTGGCACAGACGGCACCACTACCGCGTCACTGTTTACGAGGAGTGTCCCCTGCGCCGCCCGCGCGTACCGGGTGCCGAACCGACCCGCACGCTCAGTCGGCCGGCCTGGGAACAGGAGCACTGCTGCGCCCGTGATCGCGACCGCTCAGCTCGGCGTCGAGCGTCTCCTGTGCCACGCGCATGACCTCGGCGTACACGGGTTCCTGCAGCCGCTTCCACATCTCGTCCTCGGCGACTTCCTCGACGCGGCTGACCACCCACCAGATGGTGCCGAAGGGGTCCTTGACACGGCCCCCGCGCTGCCCGAAGGCGTCGCTGGCCAGAGGCGTGACGACGTGGCTGCCGGCTGCGACGGCTTCGGAGAACGCTTGGTCCGCGTCGGCGACGAACACGCGCAGCAGGCTCGGCATGGTGGGCCAGTCCGCGTGCCGGTCGAAGGCCAGCACGACGGTGTCGCCGACCCGGATCTCACCGTGCCCGATCAGACCATCCTCGGTCGGTACCCGCGCCAGCTCTTCACCCCCGAATACCCGGGAGACGAAGTCGAGGAAAGCCCCGGTGTCGTCGGTGACGACCCAGGGTGCGACGGTGGTGTAGCCCGCCGGTGCGGCGTTGGTCTGCTCGGGCATCTCGATCCTTCCGCCGGTGGTGGTTGTCGGCAGCGACGATAGGCAGGGGATAGGTCAGTTGCTGGCCTAAATCCCGGAGCACGGCAACCCTTGCGTGGCCGACCGACCGGTGACGCTCACCTTCCACTTCTGGAGCGGAGCTTCAGTGACCTACCACGTCACCAGGTCAGGCACCACCGTCACCGGCTCGAACCAGTTAGCGCACTCCCCAAGACCCAGAGTCGGCGGATGCAGGTGAGGTGGTTAAGGGAGATCCCGGCGGCGCGGGCCACGCCCGGGACGGTGAGCGCATCGGCGAGCCGGGACTCGATGGAGGGGATCGCGGCGGCGACGGCCGGGTGGGGGCCGTCCCCGAGCGCCTGCCCGCCACCGGCGAACCCCGCATGGTGCCCGTTGAGGGCTCCTGGAGCTGAACGACACCAGGGGTGATCGCGTCTGACGGCAGACGCACTTGACGGGTCCGCCGGGGCCGGTCCGTTCAGGGACCGGCCCCGGCGGGGGCTCACGGCCTCAGGGTGTTACGGCAGGGGCGGGTAGGCGTTCTGCACGAGCTGCCGGAACTGGGCGGAGAACCAGTGTCCGGCCAGGGGTGCGCCCGGCAGGGCGTCGGTGGGGTTGTTGCCGTTGCGGGCGTTGCCGCCGTAGGTGGGGTCACACATGCGGTCGAAGCCCTTGCCCTCGTCGTTGGAGACGGCGGAGCTGGAACCGTCGGACTCCCCCGGGGGCTTGACCCAGACGTAGGCGTCGATACCGGCGGCCGGGGCCGCGGTGGGCCGCTGGCCGAGGCCGGCGCCGCTCTGGTTGCACCAGTTGCCGACGTGGATGCGCCGGTCGATGCGGCTGCCGTTGACGTAGTCGTCGACGGAGGTCAGGGGGCCGGGCTTGGTGGGCCGGGCGGAACCGCCCCAACCGTTGCGCGAGGTGTCGATGAGCATGCCCAGACCGGAGTTGAACCCGGCCCCGACCAGCTTGTCCCGCAGCGCGAGGGCGAAGGACTGCTCGTCCACGTACTGGTTCCAGTCCACCCACTTCGACTGGCGCACGGTCTGGCCGTTGACGGTGTCGGTGACCTTGAAGTTCGGTTCCGTCGTGGGGCTGTAGTTGGCGGTGTTGACGATGAAGCCGGTCACGTCGTCGACACTGGCGCCGTTGGTCGTGGCGACCTTGGCGAACTCCTGGACGGCCGGGCCGAGGTTGCTGTCCCAGCCGAGCCAGCCGTGGTGGCCGGCGTCGATGTAGTTGTAGACGTTGGGGATGGCGCCGAGCTTGTCCAGGGCGTACGAGACGCCCTTTTCGTAGTTGCCGTTGCTCTTCATGGTCACGCAGGCGTCGGTGGTGGTGTTGGTGCCGCCCGCGTTGGTGACCAGGTTGGGCAGGGAGTCGGGTTCGATGACGGTGGCGATCCGGAGAGAGGCGTACTTGGGGTCGGACAGGATCGAGGCGATGGGGTCGATGTACTGGCTCTTGTACTTGTCGATGTCGTTGGGGCCGAGTTCGCCGTTGGAGGCCAGGGCGGCGCAGTCGCGGCCGGGAAGGTCGTAGATGACGAGCTGCACGACGAGGTCGCCGGAGCCCTTCTGCCTGAGTGCCTCGTCGAGGTGGGCGCGCAGACCCATGCCGCCGCCCACGCCGTTGATCGCGGCGATGCGGTCGAGCCAGACGGCGGTGGGCTGGTTGGAGATGCGGCTGCCGCCCGGTTCGGCGGCGGCCTTCGCCGACCACTCGGGATTCACGTACGCCTTGGCCCCGACGTAGGGATTGCCGGCCTTGCCGCCGCTACCGCCGTTGTCGCCACCGGTGCTGCCGCCCGTGTCGCCACCGGTGCTGCCGCCTCCTGTGGTGCCTCCCGTGCTTCCGCCGTTGTCGACGTTGCAGGTGACGCCGTCGAGGGTGAACGTGGTGGGTACGGCATTGGTGCCGCTGTAGGTGCCGTTGAACCCGAAGCCGACCGAAGCGCCGGTGGCCAGGCTGCCGTTGTAGCTCTCGTTGGCGGCGGTGACCGCGGTGCCGCTTTGGCTGACCTTCGCGCTCCAGCCCTGGGTGACCTTCTGGTTCCCGGCGTACGACCACTTCAGTGACCAACTCGACTTGGGAGCCGCGTTGTTCGTGACGGTGACGGCGGCGGTGAAGCCGGTGTCCCACTGGCTCTGCACCTTGTAGTCCACCGAGCAGGGGACGGAGGTGGCGGCGGCACCGGCCGGTGCCGTGAGGATCGCCGTCCCCGAGGCCCCGGCGAGCACCGCCAGGGCAGCGAGGAATGACAACTTGGTACGACTCATCAGTGCGGATTCCTTCGTTTCGTGAGTTCTTGTGGGGTGGGGTTACGGGTTGAGGGCGCGCAGGTGGTCGCGCAGGCCGGTGCCGTGCGCGGGTTGTGGTTGTCGAACCACCTCATGACCTGGTCGAGAACCCGTGTGAGCAGGTGTCCTGGCCGATCTCGCCGGCGATCAGGGGACCTGGGCGGCGACCGGGGCGAGCAGCCTCCCGGCCTTGCCGGCGGTGTCCACCAGCTTGTTCCCGGAGACGTGCAGGGCGGGCGCGGTGCCGCCCGCGACGGAGGCGGGGGGTCGGCGGTGGCGTCGGCCCGGCCTCGCCGTTGCAGGTGGTGCCGTGTGCAGCCGGACGTGGCTCCCTGGGCCGAGACCACCGGCACGCCCACGCTCGTGACGAGCGCGACCGCACCGCTAGCGGCTAAAAGTACTGAACGCGGGAGGTGCCGCATGAGCGACTCCTTGCAGCGTGGCGCGCCGAGACGGACGCGTCGACTGATGGAATCGCTCCCACTGGTGTGAGGGACGGTAGCGCCAACCCCGCTGCTTTCACAGGGCTGTTGCTCAACTTTCCCTGGATGGTTCGCTTCTGACGATTCAACTTCTCAACGTCTTGACCGGACCCGCCCTCGTCCGCACTATGGGAGCGCTCCCACTGGTTCAAGCCTTGTCCCCCACGTACCGCACGCCGCAAGGAGAGACCAGAACGATGGATCCCGGACGCAAGACGCTCGCCATCGGCACGCCGGCCGCGTACGCGGCGTCGGTGCACGGGCCATCAGAAGCCGAGCAACGGCTGGAACGGCACCTGCTCCCGGTCGCTGGTCGAATGTCGAGGCCTGCCTCAAGGGCGGCGCCGCACCCGTCATCACCTACCACCGCTTCTGGGCACAGGCCGACAACCCGGCACGGTGCATAGCGGTGGCGCGACCGGTTGGGAGCGCTCCCGGCTGCCGGCTGTCGCTCCAGCCGCTTCTCACCACCACATCGTCCACCCTCGCGTAACGGAGTCGGCGCATACGGCCGGATGCTTCAGGCAGTCATGACGGAAGAGCCGGAGGACTGAGTACTCCCCCTGACCGGAACCCAACTGATTACTTGCGGAAGCGGTGTTGCCCGGTTCCAGGGCCCGTAAGATCAGTGATCTCGTGGGGGAGGTGGTCATGGTCAAGCGACGTCCTGGTACGCCGACGCTGGAAGAGGTGGCCGCCCATGCCGGGGTGGGGCGGGGCACGGTGTCCCGAGTCATCAACAACGCGTCCGGCGTGAAGGAGTCGACACGCCGGGCCGTGCAGCGGGCCATCGAGGAGCTGGGGTACGTGCCCAATCTCGCGGCCCGCTCCCTGGCCGGGCGGCGGGCCGACGCCGTGGCCCTCGTCCTCACGGAGCCGGACTGGAGGCAGTTCGCGGAGCCGTTCTTCTCGGAGATCGTCCGCTCGCTCGGAGATGCGTTGGTGGACACCGGGATGCAGCTGCTGCTGACCCTGGTCCGCTCGGAGGCCGAGCGGCAGCGCTTCCTGGAGTACGCCCGTGGCGGCCGGGTCGACGGCATCCTGCTGATATCCGTGCACGCGGGCGATCGGCTGCCGGACATGCTCGCCGAGGCACGGTTGCCGACGGTGCTGCTGGGACGCCGCTCGGGTGACGAGTACGTCAGCTATGTGGACGCGGACAACGTGGGCGGTGCCCGGAGCGCCGTCTCACACCTGCTGGAACGGGGCCGTAGAACGATCGCGACCATCACCGGGCCGCTCGACATGTACGCCGCCCAGTCTCGGCTGCGCGGCTACCAGGATGCCCTTGCGCTGGCCGGGCTGAAGGTCACGAGGTCGTTGGTCGCCGAGGGTGACTTCACGGAGGAGAGCGGGCGCCGCGCCATGGCGGAACTCCTCGAACGGCACCCGGAGATCGATGGCGTCCTCGCCGCGTCGGACACCACGGCGGTGGGGGCCCTGCACACGTTGCGCGCGGCGGGACGGCGGGTGCCGGAGGATGTGGCCGTGATCGGTTTCGACGACTTTCCGCTGGCGCAGAGCACGAAGCCGCGCCTGACCACGGTGCGTCAGCCGCTGGAGGAGATCGGGCGGGCCATGGTCAGGCTGCTGATGGAGGAGATGGAAGAGCCGGCGGTGGCCTGGCGGCACGTGATTCTCCGTACCGAACTGGTGGTCCGAGAGTCGTCCTGACAGCCGTCGCCGGCCTCGGGCCGCACACGAACCGGTCTCGGCCGGCCGAGTTCTTGGAGCCTGCGCACCTGTTCGCCGACGGCGGCCGGTGAGCTCGTGGTTCTCCCGCGTGCACGAGGCCGGTCTCGTAGGCGATGACGACGAGCTGGGCGCGGTCGCGGGCGCCGAGTTGGGCCATGGCTCGGGTGGCGTGCGTCTTGACGGTGACCGGGGTGACGTAGAGGCGTTCAGCGATCTCGTCGTTGCTCAGACCGGTTGCCACCAGGGTCATCACTTCGCGCTCCCGTGGCGTGAGCGAGGCGAGACGTGCTGGATCCGTGAGGTCGCCGGGTGAAGGCTGGGCGAGGAAGCGGGCGATGAGTCCTTTGGCCGCCACCGGGGAGAGCAGGGCTTCTCCCGCGGCGACGAGGCGGATGGCGTCGAGGAGTTGGGCCCGTTCGACGCCCTTGCCGACACCTCGAACGTGGTGCCGACCAGGTCCTCGTCGCGGCCGATGAGCCGGGTGGCCTCGATGCCGTCGACCTCGGGCAGGCGGATGTCCATCACCACGACGTCGGCGGGCTCGGACCGGGCCAGTTCCACGGCCTCGCGCCCGTTGGACGCCTCGGCGACGACCTCCATGTCCGGCTGTGCGTCGATGAGCAGTCGGAAGGTGCCGCGCGGCAGGGCCTGGTCGTCGGCGAGCAGGAGGCGAATGGTCATCGGAACCTTTCACGACGAATCCGGACCGGCGATCCCGGCCCACCTCACGCGCACATGTGCCTGGTCTCACGTCGTTGGCCGAGCGCAGACACTTGGATCTACTGCGACCGCAGTAGAAGGGCGACACCGGAACGCGGTCAGCCGGCGGAGACGGCAGCGACGAGGAAGCCGCGGTCCAGCGTTGCGGTGCTGCCCCAGGGGGTGTCTCGCCGATTGGTGGGCATCGTGGCGTTGCTGATGAGGTCCGTCCACGCACCGCTGTCCATCGAGCAACGGCGACTGGTGTGCATCGGGCGAGCGTCCCATGGACGCACGGCGCGTGGGGAGGGCGCATGGGTGCATTCACGCGAGGTGTGGGCGGATGCGCATGGTGCTCAGGACACCCCGGTGCCACCATGACGGAGGCCGCCGGGTCGGGCCTTCGGGGGGTGTCCGTGGAACTGCTCTTCATCGGCTTCGTCATCTTCTGTGTCTGGGCGTACGTCAGCGACAAGCAGGCGGAGAAGCGGAAGAGGGAGGCGGCCGAGGCGGAAGCGGCTCGGGTGGCGCGCTTCGGTGATCCCGCTCAGGTCGGTGGCGAACTCGCGCGGATCACGCGGCAGGGCGAACCGCAGCGGATGCGTGAAGTCGTCGCGTACCTGCCGGCCTGGCCGGTACGGGATCCGCTGCTCCACACGGCCGAGTGGCTGGCAGGGCTGACCGACAACGCCGGGGTGGCGGAGGCGGCGGGCGTGCACAAGGACATCACGGACCGAGTGCGGGCGACCGTGGAAGCGGCGATCGCGGAACTCAGCGCGCTGGCCGTCAAACAGGTCTCGCTCGTACGGCTCTTCGGCCCTGACTGGCAGGCGCTGGATGCGGAGATCCGAAGTCGGCTGGAAGCACAGACCTGGCAGCTGGGCCTGGTCTGTTCCGCGGCGTCCTCCTTGCGCAAGAGTCTGGGTGTCGCCGTGATGGAACAGCGTGGGGACGGCGGCGGTGTGCCGGCGGTGGAACAGGATCTGCACGCCTTGGCCGATGCGATACGCCAGCTGTCCGAGGGCAACGACCAGTGATTTCGAGGGGGGAACGAGGGCAATGGCGGACGAGGAACGCGGTCTCCCGGCGCGGGTGGAGGAGGTGCTTGGAGTCGCCGAGCGTCTGGTGCACTTCCTTGGGGCGGTGCATCGCGGTGATCCGCACGACCCGTCACTGGCACGCGGAGTGATCGACCAACTGGACGAGATGGAACGTGAGTTGAAGGGGCGGCTCATCGAGGCCACGTTCGAACGCAACCGGCTCACCAGGCGCATCGCCGGAGCGTCGGAGAACGCGCGGGAACTGCGGCGTCTCGTGGCGCCCTTCGCCAGGGCGAGCGATACCGTGGCCGACCTGCCACCGGGGGCCGTAGACGCCCTCCGCAGAGCGCGCCGACTGCGTGCGGACATGGCAGCGTGGGAGACCGGGGTGAAGGAGGCGGCAGAAGGCATCCGTGTGTGCCGGGCTTTCGAGGCCCTGCTCCAGGAAGCACGCGCGGATCTGCAGCGCACCCTGGACTCCCTCGAACGACGTCGCCGCGCCGCCGAGACCAAGTTCGCCCTGGCCCGCCTCGCCGACCGGCTCGGCATCATGGAGCGCACGGTACGGGATGCCCTCACCGCGCATACCGAGGACCTGGGGGCCGGGGCCGACACCGCGTACGAAACAGCCCTGGACCAGGAAGAGCTGAGGGTCCGGGAACTGTACCGGCTCAGTGGAGACGCTGAGCTGGAGGAGGACCTCCGGCGGCTCCGTGAGGATCCGCCGTGATCCCGGCCGGAACCGGGATCTTGCATGGTCATGGATGACTCCCTGGTCGAGTGGGGGGTGTCCTCACCCGTTCCGTCCGGCCATGGGCGTGGTGACCCTGCCTTCCGTCAGGTACCGATGCGCGCGGCGATGAGGGGTGCCGGGCGGTCCGCGATGGCGCGGTGGCCTTGGTCGTTCGGGTGGACGGAGTCCGTGAGGTCGCCGGAGTCCAGCCAGCCGGTGGTGTCGACGAGGGAGATCCGTGAGTCGCCTGCGGCGAGTGCTGCCTGCACCGCTGCCTGGGTCTGGGGGACGTACCGCCCGCGGAAGGTTTCCAGCGCGAAGATGCATGCCTTGGGGTACGCGGTGCGGACCTTGCGCAGCAAGCTCCCGTACGCCGTCTGGAACTGCGCGGAACTCACCCGTGACCGGCGTCGTTGGTGCCGAGGTTGATGACGGCCACGTCGGCCTGGTAGCGGGAGAAGTGCCAGTCGGGCGTCGAGGCGTTGGGGTTGAGCTTGGTGAACTGCCGGTCCGGACTCACGCATCCGTCCGAGGTGGCGACCAGGCAGGCGCCGCCCTGGGCGATCTGGGTGTGCTCGGTGCCGAGGCGTTCGCCGATCAGCCAGCCGTAGGCGGTGCGTGGTCGCGCCGCTGTCGAGGACCAGTCCTTGGAACACTGCGCCACCGTGGTAAGAACCGGCGACCATCTGGTAGTTGACCCGGAGGGTGTGATTACCGGAGGACAGCGCCGTCGGGGTCAGGTTCACGGTGCCCTTGACGTCGTTGGAGAACTTCACGGGCCCGTTGTCGATGCGCGCCCACAGGTCGATCGCGCTCCGCTGCCTGAGCTTGACGGTCCGGCCGGTGAAGCCGAACCGGTAGTAGGCGCCGGCCCAGTACGGGGTGTAGGCGGTGCTGGAGCTCGTGGTGTCCCAGCGGCCGACGAACTTCACGTGGGGGTCGCCAGGCTGTCCGGCGGGCGCGACGGCGGGCCGGGATCCCTCGCCCGGCGCTGCCCGCGCAGGGCGTTCGCCCGACCAGGACAGCAGACAGACGGCGAGAAGAGTCGTGAGTAAGGCAGTTGAAGCGCGGGCTGGGGGCGGGCGTCCGGACGGGTGTGCGAGGATCGCCGGGTGAATGAGCTACGCGTCCGCGCGGCCACGGAGGCCGACTTGACTGTCCTCGTCCGTCTGCGCGACGACGCGGCACGCTGGATGGTGTCCCGCGGCATCACCGGGCAGTGGCGCCCGGGAGAGCTGGACGAGGACCACTTCCGCCGGGCCATGGCGCACGGCGAGGTCTGGCTCGCGGAGGTGGGCGGACGCGTTGCCGGCGCCTGGGAGCTGTGGTGGGAGGACGAGGCCGCCTGGGGTTCGCAGCCGCCCGTGGCCGGATACGTGCACCGGCTCATGGTGGACCGGGGCGTCGCCGCGCCCGGGACGGGAAGGCTGTTGCTGAGTGCTGCGGAACGCAGAGTGGCCGCGGTGGGACGGGCATGCGTGCGCCTGGACTGCTTGGCCGGCAACGGACAGCTCAACGCCTACTACCAGCACGCCGGTTACCGCGTCGTGGGGCACAAGGAGGGGAAGCCGCAGCCGAGCGGGCCGTCCAAGTCCTTCACCCTGCTGGAGAAGGAGCTTCCGACGGCAGCGTAGGGCTGGACCGACGAGTCCGCTTCTGGCCCATCCCCTTCACAGAGCGATCAGACCGGCTGTCGTCTCCTTGAAGCCGCAGGCATCGGAATAGAACGAGCGCAGCTTCTCGTCGAAGTCGAGGTGGAGCCGTTCGCACTTCGCGGCACGAGCTTCGTGAGCCGCAGCCGCGACCAGCGCGGGTGCCGAAGTCGTCCGCCACTCGTACTTGATCGCCACTTCGTGATCGTAATCCAGAAGAGGGCTGAGCTGGTCGCTGTCGCACCGGGCGGCGGTAATCGAGGCTCATGTCCGGGCAAGTGCTCCGCGGTGTCGCGTACACGGGGGACGATGAAGCATGCGCCCGGATGACTGGCACCTCACCGAAGACATCGACGATTTCCTCGCCCGAGCCGGCGACTTCCTGCGTTCGCGCCCCGCCCTGCACAACACGCCGCTGACGGTGATCGAGAGACTGCGAACACGTGGGGCGGCCGCGTACGGAGCCGAAGCCACCGTCTTCGGCCGGCTGGAGTCAGGGGGCGAAGTCCACGCCATCTTCTACCGCCTTGCGTCCCGGCGCGTGACCCTCACCCCCCTCACCACGGACCAGGCCGACACCCTCGCCGCCCGCCTGGCCGACCTCGGCCGCCCGGTGTCCGGCGTCACCGCGGACCACGACACCGCCACCGCGTTCGCCGAGGCATGGCAACGGCACACAGGCGCAGCAGCCGTGGCCCACTGGTGGGGCCGTCTGTACCGTCTCGGCACGCTCACCCCACCGGAGCCGCACCCGGAGGGCAGGGCTCGTGTCGCGGAGGCGCACGATCACAGGCAACTCATCCGGTGGTGCAACGAGTTCGCCGCCGACGTGGGCGAGGCCCCCACCTTGGACGCCGACTCCTGGCCCGACTCACGCTTCGCCGACAAGCACTTCACGTTCTGGGAGGACCCGGACGGCACTCCCGTCTCCATGGCCGGCTCGACGTCGATGGTCGGCGACATGATCCGAGTGGACCCCGTCTACACCCCGGCCCGCCTCAGGGGCCGCGGCTACGCAGGCGCTGTCACCGCCGAGGTGAGCAGAGCCGCACTGACCGCAGGCGCGACGGACGTCGTCCTGTTCACCAACCCTGCCAACCCCACCAGCAACGCCCTCTACAAGCGCATCGGATACGTCCCGATTGCCGACTTCACCGGGTACAAGTTCTCCCCGACCACTCCTTCCCCAGAACATGGTGATCGAGAAAGCTCAGCACCGTCTCGTACATGATCCGGATATGGTTCGGTGCCCCGATGGTGTGCCCCTCGGAGGGGAAGTGCAGGAATCCGGCCGGCACACCGAGCCGCTGGAGATCGCTGTGCAGGCTGAGTGCATGTCCGTGTCGGTCTGCAATGCCTCCAGGTCCCGGTCGTAGATCATGGCGATCACCCTGCCTGCCGCACCCGGTCTGGAGGAGGGGGCTGACGAGCGCCGCTCCGATAGCATGATCCAAGCCATGACGAGTGCACGAAGATCGAGCCATTCGGATAACAACTAACAAATCGGCCAGAGAATTGATACCTGAGACTTCGCGGGCGTTTTCGCGCAAAAACGGAAGAATCGCCTTCGCTGCGTGGCGTGAGCCGCGGGTGGTGCTGTGGACCGTGGCGGGTGTGACGGCCCTGGGATTCCTGATCGCGCTGGAGATCGCCGCGCGCGGTTACGGTATGCCGGGGCCGATGACCAACCAGGCGAAGGAGGTGATCCTGCCGCCGAAATCGGGCCCCTTGCTGTATGCGGGGATGGCGTTGATGATGGTGGTGCTCACCTGGCGTGAGCGTCTGGTCGCCGTCGCTGCCGCGGCCGGTATCGACCTCGTCTTCCTGCTGGTGCGCTGGGCGGCCGACGTCGAGGTGCCGCACGGCTACGGTCATCCCTTCGGCAACGGCGCGCTGTGGGTGCTGCTGGCATACGCGGTCATCGCCGTCACCCGCCGCACGGGTGCGGACCGTGTCCTGCTCCTGAAGGGAGTCGGCCTGGGCCTGCTGCTGGTGGCCGGCCGCAAGACCGGCGACACCTGGCTGCTGATCACCTCCAAGACCCGCCCGCTGGTCCTGGA
>NZ_JBIVJQ010000019.1:0-90482 GCF_044750305.1 Streptomyces sp. NPDC088810 | reverse complement strand
AGCCCGAGCGCATGGACGAACTCCGTGCGGCAATCGGCATCGAGCCCTTCGACGAGTACGTCGCCAAGTTCGCCATGGCCTGACGCCCCCTTGCCGGTCGCGTCCGGTGGATTACTGCCCAGGCTCACCTGCCGACGGCAATGATCCGAACGGGCTGAGAGATCTCGTAGCTCCTCGCACACGAGATCAACTAGCTTCGCTGGTCACCAAGAAACCGGACAAAGCGAAGTTTGCGGCAGGCCAGATCACGGCGGGAAACCAACGTTGATCCCGTTCTGCAACAGGCTTTAGTTGCGCGGTGCCAGGGTGCGTAGGACGTCGAACTCGTTGCCCTCGGGATCTGCCATGACCACCCAGTTTCGGTCTGAGCCCTGGCCCACATCCGTCCTGGTGGCGCCGAGGCCGAGCAGTCTGGTCACCTCGTCCTCGGTGCTGCCGTCGATCGGGCTGACGTCGAGGTGAAGCCGGTTCTTCACGGTCTTGCCCTCGGGTACCTGGATGAACAGCAGGGTGGGGGGCATCTGGCGGGCCCGAACATCCTCGACGGTCGGCACCCAGGAGCCGATCTCGACCTTACCCTCGCTCCGGTCGATCACCTTGAAGTCCAGGACCTCGCACCAGAAGGCCGCGAGCCTCTCCGGATCGTGGCAGTCAACGGCTAACTCGGTGAACCTACTCGTCATGACTCTCCCAGATAGTGCGGACGGGGCTCAGAGTATTGGCTGGGCCGCCCGTCCGACAGATCCGCGATCTTCCTGACTGAATAGGGCCAAGAGACGGGTTTGACCCGGCATCAGATACGCGAGAAGCCCCTGGTAAGGAACAAGTCTGCGGAGATCACGTTCCGGAACCCAGGGGCTGCACGCGTTGACCAGTATCACCTACACCGCAACACTCGACGTCGGCAGGGAGACCGCCGAGACTCTCGCCCGGCTCTTGCGCGAGCACCGCGAACGGCTCGGTACCCGCAAGGGGGCCCGCGCTCTGGGCGTCTTGTCCGACCGGCTGGCCCAACTCGCCCGGGACAACGGGGTTCAGGTACCCACCGCCTACCGCTCTCGCCTACCAGGGCGGCAGCCCCTGGCTGACCACGGGCATCAAACGCAGGCCCGTGCAGGAACTCACCCCCACCGAGAACCGCACGACGTCAATCGCCAAAGCCATCCTCACCCTGGAGCGTCAAGGCTGAAGAAGCTCGATTGACCGATCCACTTTGGATCGCATTCATCATTGAATCGTGCGCGACATGTAAAATCCTGCCGACTTGCGATCAGGATTGCGGAGTGCTGCTCTGGAATAGGCAGGGGGTAAAGGGCTAAATGATCCGGGCTCGAATGGGTGGCGTTCAGCCCGAGGAGGGGGACGACGCGTCGTGTGACGACGGGATGCCCCGCGCTGCGACCCGCTATCGGAGGTTCACGATGACACAGGTCTCTTCTGCCCGCATTCCACTACGCCAGATCATGGCCGTGCTCTTGACGGCCGCCCTGACGCTCTCCCTCTCGGTGGTGCTCACCGTCACCTCGACGAAAGAAGCAGCCGCCTCGTGCTCCGCCAGCCGGTTCAACGGAACGTGGCGCTCGTCCGACGCGAGGCTGAAGCGTATCGACGTATGGCAGGGAGAGGACTGCCACCTGTACGCCAGGGCCTGGTCCGTCTGCGAGAACGACTCGTCGCATATCTGCAGCTGGGGAAACAGGAGAATGGGAGACAGTCCCGAGCCGAACTTCCAGTTCGTCGGATACAACTGGAGCAACGCCGATGAGGTGCTGCACCTGCGGATGCAGGACAGGTCTCACATCTCGGTGTGGGACAGCACCGACTACCACAACGGTAAGAAGGTCAGCTTCACGGTCACGATGTACAAGAGCGGTTGAGCCCGCGAAGGGCAGCAACTCCGCCCGCGCCGCTACTGGACGAGACCCCCTACCAAGACAGGTCGGGGCCTCGCCACTCGTCCCCCGCCCCCGACAGGATGCGAACCGCGCCGGGGTGAGCCCCTGTTCGCGGATCCCGTGCCGGCTCGACGGGGGCGGCGCGGGGCCTCCTACCAAACCAGGCTGGCTGTCCGTCCAACGTGGCACAGACCGGGCATCGGACGCCAGCCTGCGCATGGCGGCAAAGGCTCTGCAGCCCGGCAGCCGATCATGCCCACCAGGCAAGGCAGCAGAAGAAGGACCAGGAGCGGCAGGTACTACCGCGCGCGAGCTTGACCTGGGGTGTGTCGTCGGTCGGATAAACAGGGTGGTCAGGGGTACAACGGCTTCAGGCTCGTGCGGTGGCAGGAGCCGGAACCGGAACATGCCCGCTTTGCCGGGCTGTTCCCAGGCATGAACGAAGGATTGACGGTATGGCCAGCGGCACCGTGAAGTGGTTCAACTCCGAGAAGGGCTTCGGCTTCATCGAGCAGGACGGCGGGGGCCCGGACGTCTTCGCCCACTACTCCGAGATCAAGGGCACCGGGTATCGCGAGCTGAACGAAGGCGAGCATGTGACCTTCGACATCGGCCAGGGGCAGAAGGGCCCGCAGGCACAGAACATCGTCCGCGGCTGAGCGGACAGCACAAGCGCAGAGTGAGGCGGCTCTCCGGACCGGACAGCCGCCTCACTCATCCAGTGACGCAAATCCCGTCCGAGCTCCCCCCAATCACGGCTGCGGAGAACCAATGCAGGTCAGCACGTTGGCGTACCCCGCCGGCATCGGCAGGCGAGGGCTGGGGAGACGGCCTCTCGCGTCCTTCGCCGAGCACGGTCGGCGAAGCCCTCCCCGCGGCAGGTGATCTTGGCGTCGCCCGCGGGGTGTCTTGCCGCTCGGGTAACGGGCAGGCGAACTGATCGGCGTGCCGCATCCAGCAGCCACCGCCGCCCATGCCGCACACACACCCGCTCCCACCACGGCGCGTAGCGCCCCATCCGCACGGCCACCCCCCTACGCCGGGCCGTGCACAGCCGGCAGCCGAACCCCACCGGACCGACCACCGCGCCGGCGATACGCCACAGCCCCACCGGATCACCAGCCCCGGCGGGCAGCTTGGCATCCTCTTCCGCCCAGGACGGCAACACCCGCGCCAGCCCGCGCGCCGTCCCCCCATGCCCAAGCGGGTAGTTGCGCCACTTCCAGCACGCCCGCCGCACCTTCGCCTCCATCCCGTAGCGGCTGGCGATGCGGGCAGATCAGCGACGACGCCGTCTCCCTCCGCAGGGGGAGCGGTCCGCAGGATGCCGAGGTTACGGATCACTCCGCCACGGTCTGGTGCTCACCGCCCCCTGCGGGCGTTTTCGTAACAACTGTGCAGCGGATCAAGCGAACCGGATCTGCGCGGGGCTGTATAGATCCGCGGCCTGCTGCTGGCTTACCTATCAGACGGGGCGGGAGGCCATCCGAAGCCACCCATCGGCGCTGGCTTCCACCACCAGCTCGGGTTCCACCAGCGTCACGTCCAGCTGCTCCCGGCTGCCCCACGCGGCGGAGGACATCGGCGACGTCGTCGTGGTTCTTGGTGAGGAACTGCGCGGCGAAGTCGATGACCGAGCGGGCGATGCCCTCCGCAGTGTCCGACCCGGCCTGCGTCCAGATCCGCAGCGAGGTCACGAAGACGCGCCCGAGTCCTCCAGGGCGAAGGTGTCCTCGCACGGCTCGCCCGCGGCCGGGCCGGGCAGCGCGGTGATCGGGACGACGATCCGGGCCGCGACGTCGGCAAGCAGCTCGGGCTCCGCGGTTCGGCGCCGGCGAATTCACGGGCGGCGTCGACGTCGCCGGCCTGGACGGCCGGGAGGTAGTGGAAGGCGCTGATGGCCGCGTGCGGCATCGGGGCGAGCGGCGTGGTGTCGGGCATGTCGGCTCCTCAACGTACGGGCGCCCCGCTGATCGCGGCGGCCTCACATGGATCGTCTGTCATTGAAGTTGGACCCCGCACCAACAGCGTCGCCGACGCGTCCGCAGCTGTGCGAGCGCGTCGGCGACCTGCACCGCGAGGTGCTGGAACTGGTGCGTACGGCCCGACAGGTCGAGCAGCAGACGGACGCCGCGGCGACTCGTTGGAGACGTAGCCGTACTCCCGCTGGCGCCTTGAGATCTCGGCTCAGTCAGTGACGTCGCCGGGGAGGGGCATTGCAGGGACGGAGGCGTCGTGCACCTTCGAGTGCTAACGGATCTCGTTGCACTCGAACGCGCGGGCTTGGTCCAGCACCTCGATGGTGAGGACATCGATGTCCTGGATCGTCGGGCAAACGTCCCGGATGTCAACGTTCTGCGAGTAGTGACCAGGTACCTCGTCGTCGGCGATCGCTGGCGCGACGGCCATCCCAAGAGCGGCCGGCGTCAGCATCGATCCGGTGAGAAGCTACTTGTGGTTCACGGGCGTGTGCCTTCCTTGCATCCGGAGCTGCGGCGCCTAGTGGTAAGCGAAGAGGTGACTGCCCGGGACCTCGTCGCCGCCATTGACGACAAGCGTGAGGTACTGCGACGACTGCCGCTCCCACTTGACCTGCACGATCGTGTCCGCCCGTACCGTCCGGCTGCCGGAGAGGGTGCACTGCGCCCGCACCCACACGTCCTGCATCTTCTTGAGCTCTGGCCTCCCGTACCGCGGCTATGTCGACGTCCCGATTCTGCTGCTCCGTGATCACCCGGGCGACTTCGGGGAAGACCAGACGAGGTGCTCGACCCCCCACAGCACAAGGCCGGTGTCGGGTGGTGCCCCTGTGAGGCGCATACTCGGTGATCGTTGTGGTGCCATGAGGGCACTCGAGCGTGGTGATCGGTTCAGGGTTGGGAAGGGCATGGGGGACATGAGTGAGGCGAGTCGGCCGGTGATGCCGGAGACGGTGGACAGTCCCGCTTTGCGGGCGCAGCCGAACGGCAAGGCGGCGCGGTGGCTGCTGCGTCACCGGGTGCAGCCGGTGGGGCCGGCGGCTGGAGAGGCGCATGCCGAGCAGCATGCCTGGTGGAAGGTGATGTGCCTCACCGGTGTCGACTACTTCTCCAGCCTGGCCTACGTCCCGGCGATCGCGGCTCTGGCCGCAGGCGCCGTCTCGCCTTTGGCGACGTTGCTGATCGTGGCGTTGACGCTGCTGGGGATGCTGCCGATGTATCGCAGGGTGGCCAGGGAGAGTCCGCACGGGGCGGGGTCGGTGGCGATGCTGGAGGATCTGCTGCCGTTTTGGTGGGGCAAGCTGTTCGTGCTGGTCCTGCTCGGTTTCGTGGCCACCTCGTGGATCATCACCATCACCCTGTCCACAGCGGACGCTTCGGTGCACGTGGTGGAGAATCCCTTCTTCCCCGCCGCCCTGCACGGCCATGAGGTCGCCCTGACGGTGGCGCTGCTGCTGATCCTCGGCGGGGTGTTCCTGCTGGGCTTCAGCGAAGCGGTCAAGGTGGCCATTCCCTTGGTGGCCGTCTTCCTCCTCCTCAACGCCGTCGTCATCGCCGTCGGCGTGGCACATGTGCTCACCACCCCCGACGCCTGGTCGGCGTGGACCGGCTCCCTCACCGACCTCGGCGGCTTCGGTGACCTGGTGGGCCCGGCGCTGCTTGCGTTCCCCTTGCTGGTGCTGGGCCTGTCCGGTTTCGAAACCGGGGTGAGCATGATGCCGCTGGTGGCGGTCGACGGCGCCGACGCGCAACAGCGGCTCCAGGTCCGGATCCGTAATACCCGCAAGCTGCTCACGGTCGCCGCGCTCATCATGAGCGTCTACCTGCTGGCCGCCAGCTTCGTGACCACCGTCCTCATCCCTCACGAGCAGTTCGAGCCCGGCGGTGCGGCCAACGGCCGGGCTCTTGCCTGGCTGGCCCACGAACACGTCGGCGAGGCTTTCGGCACCGTGTACGACATCAGCACCATCCTCATCCTGTGGTTCGCCGGAGCCTCCGCCATGGCAGGCTTGATCAACATCGTTCCCCGCTACTTGCCCGACTACGGCATGGCCCCGGAGTGGGGACGCGCGGTGCGCCCGGTCGTCCTCGTCTACACCGCCCTGTGCATCCTGATCACGATTGCTTTCGAAGCCGACGTTGACAAGCAGGCCGGCGCCTACGCCACCGGCATCCTGGCGATGATGGTCTCCGGTGCCTTTGCCGTCACCGTGTTCGTCGCACGCAACCGCCGACGCGCAGCCACCGCAGGCTTCGCCGCGCTCACCGTGGTGTTGCTGTACGCACTGGTGGCCAACATCGTTGACAAGCCCGACGGCATCGCCATCTCCGGCTTCTTCATCATCGGCATCATCACCGTGTCGCTGATCTCCCGCATCTCCCGCACCACCGAACTGCGCGCCGACCGCATCGTCTTCGACGAGACCGCACGCCGGTTCATCTCCGACTCCCTCGCCCATGACGAGTCCCTCAACATCATCGCCAACCGCCGTCAGGCCGGCGACGAAGCCGAGTACAGGGCCAAGGAACGTGAACAGCGCGGCACCAACCCGGTACCGGGCCTGGCCGACGTGCTCTTCCTGGAGATCGACGTCGTCGACCCGTCCGACTTCAGCGACACTCTCACCGTCCACGGCGTCGAGGTCGACGGCTACCGCATCCTGCGTGCCCAGGCCCCGGCGGCGCCCAATGCCATCGCCGCCATCCTGCTGGCCCTGCGGGACGCCACCGGTGTGCGGCCGCACTGCTACTTCGCCTGGGCCGAGGGCAGCCCGTTGAAGCACATGTTCCGCTATTTCCTCCTCGGCCGCGGCGACACCGCCCCCGTGACCCGCGAGATCATCCGCAGCAACGAGCCCGACCCGGACCGCAGACCCGGCATCCACGTCGGCGGCTGAACCTTCATCCCCGCGCCCAGGCAAAAGGCTGAGGCTCCCCACGACGGGTCGGGGGTGCACCGCTTAGCGAGCGGCTGACCCGGTCACCGGCCGCCGGAACAGGAAAACGGCCCTCCACGCGCGCGCGTGCAGGGCCGTTTTCAGTGCTGTGCCGTCACCGGGTCACGGCTTGAGGACGAGCGTGTCGCTCGAGAGGCAGGCGCGATGACGGACTCCGGTGCCCTCTTCCGGCGTATCCGGCGGATCGAGTAGGTCCTGCTCTTGCTCGTGGCAGCCTTGGCAGCCGCCGGAGTCCTCGCTAAAGGCCGGGTTCGCGGCCTGACGAGCAGGGCCAGGCCGTGCCCGAGCAAAAGGCCGTCAGTGGCAACTGCCAGGCTGAACGGATGGACCGTGATGACGAGCAGCTGCTACGCCGCCGTGTCTACGGCGCCGACCACGACCAGCCCGGCCCGCGACCCGACGCGGCGCTACGCCGAACGGGTCGGCGGCCCGCTGGACGGCCTGCTGCTCGACATGACCGGCTGGATGCAGGACGAGGTCGACACCGGCGTCGCGCTGGCCACCGAGCTCGGGCAGTTCGGCGCCGCGGCCGGGCCATGTACGACCCGCGCCCCGGCAAACCAGCCCGCTTCCCCTGGAGCGGCGACATCCCGCGACCAGGATCCGGTCAAGGGTGCCGTCGGCCGCCCAGCGAACGAAGCGCCCGTGCACCGTCTGCCAGGGCCCGAACCGTTCCGGCAGGTCCCTCCAGTCCACACCGGTACGGAACTTGAACACGATGCCCTCAAGGACCTGGCGGTGATCACGCCATCTGCCCCGGGCGCGGCCTGCCGGCGGCAGCAGCGGCTCCATCACCACCCAGGCGGCCTCAGTTATCTCCCCATCCCTCACGGGACGCCCAACGATCGGATGATCGGAAAGACACCCCCTAGGGCTACCCGTGGCAGGATCAGCGCATGCTCAGCATGCCCCGGCCGGAGTCGACCGCGGATACGGCTCCGGTGGCGTCAGCGAACTCAAATCCCGGGAACATCGTCCACGGTCCCGCATGATCACTGTGTGAGACGTGTACTGAAGCAGGTCGGACTGCTCTATGTCGTCCTCGTTGGGGCGTTCCTGGCCTGGTACATCGCAAGCGGCCACAAGGTCGAGTTTCTGGTCACCGTGGTTTCCGCGTTCACTGCCCTGCTCGCGCTGCCCGTGGCAGTAGTCACCGTGCTCCACTCCCGCTCCGGCAATGCCGGGCCAGCACTCGTCCGGCTGGGGGACGTGGCCGACCAGCTCGCCCAGGCGGTACGTCAGCAGTGGGAGGCCGAGGCCCAGCTACGCCGCCTGAACGACCCTTTCCCGCTGCCGGTCACATGGGAGGCGGCCGACGCGGACCTCGTCGAATCGTGGTCGTACCTGAAGGAGCTGGCCGAGGACTGGCCCGGCCAGCGCCCCGAAGCCGACTCCGCGTGGGCTCTCAGCCCGACAGGGCTGGCCGGCAAAGGTGGCGACATCATCGAGGTCTTCGAGCGCGTACCCACTCGCCGCCTGGTGGTTCTCGGTGAGCCCGGTGCCGGAAAGACCATTTTGCTCATCCGCCTCCTCCTGGCCCTGCTCGAACGCCGTCCGTCCGGCGGCCCCGTCCCGGTCCTGTTCCACATGGCCTCATGGGACCCAGCCAGACAGGACCTGTACTCATGGATGGCCGACCAACTCATCCGAGACCACCCCGCCCTGCAGACTCCCCCCGCCCTTACCCCTCAACCCAGCCCCGGCACCGAGGCATGCGCCCTGCTTGAGCAGCGGCTGATCCTGCCCCTCCTCGACGGTCTGGACGAACTCCCCGAACCCGTGCGCGCCCTGGCCCTGCACGCCATCAACCAGTCGCTACCAGCCAGGCAGCCGCTGGTGCTCTCCAGCCGCTCCGCCGAGTACCGCCGCGCTCTGACCCCACCAGTGGGGACCACCGTGCTCCTGAACGGAGCCGCAGGCATCCGCCTCCTTCCACTGGAGCCCGCGAAAGCGGCCGCCTACCTGGAGCGCGACGCCGGCGGCCCGGGCACCGGAGCCGCCGCGCGCTGGAGCCGGGTCAATGCCTCGCTGGGCACCGGCATCCCCGCCTCCCAGGCGCTGAGCACCCCCCTCGGACTGTTCCTGGCCCGCACCATCTACAACCCCCGCCCTGACGAGCACCTCGTCGACCTCGCCCACCCCGACGAACTCCTCGACCAAGCCCGCTTCCCCACCCGCGAGCACATCGACACCCACCTGTTCACCGCCTTCATCCCCGCCGCGTACCGCCCCCACCCTCATCACCCCACCCGTTGGAGCACCGAACGAGCCCAGCGCACCCTCACCTTCCTCGCCCACCACCTCCAACACACCCTCGACGGCACCCCCAACTTCGCCTGGTGGCAACTGCCCAAAGCTCTCCCCAAACACGGAGTAGCGATCGCGGTCGGCCTTACGGCCGGGCTCATCGGCGGGCTCGCGGGCGGGCTCGGCTTCGGGCTGCCGTTCGGGCTCGCCAGCGGGCTCGTGTATGGGCTCGGCGCCGGACTCACCAACGGACTCCTGTTCGGGCTCCCATGCGCAGCGGGGGCGGCGTTTATCACCTCGTCCGCCAAAGAAAGAAATCCGAGTTCAGGGATCCGCTGGAGCTGGAGAGGGAAATCCTGGCTCATTTTCGGGCTAGCAACCGGGCTCGGTTTCGGGCTGGTGACCGGAGTCACGAATGGGCTCGCGGTCGGGCGCGGCTACGGGCTCGCACTCGGGCTCACGAATGCGCTTGCGGCCGGGCTCATGGGCGGGTTCATGGGCGGACTCAGGTCGGTACACCCCGACCTGGACAAGGCAGTGGGACCAGGCGCGGTCCTGGCTCGGGACCGCCGTACCTTTTCGGTCATGACGCTCGCGGGCGGGCTCACAGGGGTACTCGCGCTCGCGCTCGCGCAGATGCTCGTGCTCGTGCTCGCACTCGGGTACAGGCCCGGCCTCCCAACCACGCTCGAGTTCGGACTCCCGCAGGGCCTCGGGTACGGGCTCCCGTTCGGGCTCATGCTCGGAGTCGTTCGCTCGGTGTGGTTGGAGTTCCTGATGGCACAGATCGGATTGGCGGTACTGGGGCGCGTGCCCTGGCGTCTTATGAGTTTCCTGGCCGACGCCCACGAGCGGCGGGGCGTACTGCGACAGGTGGGAGCGGTGTACCAGTTCCGTCACCTCGATCTCCAGCGTCACCTCGCACAACACCAACCATGATCAGCCGCATTGTCGATTCAAGAACGCGGTCAGTAGTTCCCCCTACCGGCAAGTCCGGCCGCTCACGTCGGCCTGACTTGGAGCCAGCTACCGCCCACGCCGGGGGTGGCGACCCAGGGCTTCGGCGTAGTCGTGTGGCGTCCGGTTCGTGATCATCTGAGGCCGAGGAGTGCGAGGGGGCGGCGAGGGTCGCGGGCGTTGCGGCGAAGGCCGGCCGCGATGTTCTTCACTCCGGCCGTGCGGAGGCTCGGATGGCGAGGTTGCGCCAGGTGGCCATCGAGGGGCGCCTTGCCGGTCCGCAGCTGCGAGGCGTCCTCGGCGAAGGTGGTGTCGCTGACATGATGCAGGGCCTCGATCTTCCAGTGGCTGCGGACGAGTTCGGCGAGCTGGGCCGCGGTGACCTGCTCGGCGGTCAGGCTGGTGACGGCGTAGACCGTCTTGACGGTGGTCTTGCCAGTCTTGCGGTCGGTGCGACGGCGCTTGATCTGGGCGGCCTGACGGGCGCCGGCGAACTGGAGGCTGTTCACGGTGGCGGCCTTGACCCGGCGGATCTCGGAGCGGCCGTGGCCGATGCCGCGGGTGCGTCCCTGCAGCGGCATGTCCTGCCACGGACGGGACTCGAATTGTCGGCGCAGCTCCTTCTGGTTGCCCTTGACGATCCGTCACGCCCTGGCGGGCTCCACCGGCGCGAGGAGGGGCCCGGACCCTTGCAAGCCTGGCAAGGGTCCGGGCCCCTCCTCTGAGCACGCGTGGGCTCTTCGTCAATGTGCCCGCCGTGCGCTCGGTGCTGCTGCAACTGGCCAGGGCGCACAGGCAAACGGCCGCACCACCGAAGCCGAGTTGCTCCTCGGCCTGCGGCAAAGGCTGATCCATGATCCGAGCACCCAGCTGGGCGAAGGATTTGAAGCTCCTGCGTCGCGTAGGCTTTGGCTCGGCTTACAGCGGCCTCACCCAGGTCGATCGACGGAATGCCCGTGTACGCGACGGCCGTTCCGGACGGCCAACAGGGCCTCGGCCGCGGCCCAAGTCCTGGACCTCGGGCGCGACTGGCGGCTCGGCCAGGGCCTTGACCCCTACCCACTTGTTGCCAAAGCTGTGCGCAGTCACTGGTCCTCCTCCGCGGCGCGGCCCTCTCCCGCCATGAACCGCCAGGTGAGGGCGTGGCCCAGGATGATCAGGGTGATCAGCAGGACCGCCTCGGCCTGGATGGGGCGTAGCCGGACGTGGTCGGCGAGTTCGGGGGCCGCGCCGACGATCGCGATCAGGGCGTAGAGCAAGGTGGCGCCGGCCTGTTCCCAGGCGACGAAGTCGTCGCCGCGGGTGCGGGCCAGCAGCCGCAGGGTGGACCAGCATCCGACCACTGCGAGGACGATGAAGGCCCCCCGCCAGATCCGCGGCTGCTCGGCACCGCCGACCTGGGCGAACAGGCCCATCACGGCGGGCAGCAGGAAGGACAGGTACACGCCGCCGGCGACGCGGCGCTTAGCGGGGTCGCTCATCCAGTCGGTATGGCTCTGGACCACGTTCCACCAGAGGCCGACCAAGGTGAAGCAGGTCGCGGAGAAGAGGGCGTAGAAGGTGGTGATGTCCATGAACGACGAGGGTCGCAGCGCTCGCGGCCTCGACGTGGGCCCCACGCCCAGCGCCCGCCCGGACCCGCCAGTACGGACTAGCGCCGGCACGCGCCCCTCTGCCCAGGGGGCGCTTCCGCGGCGGCCGCGCCCCTGGAACTCCGCCAGACGTCATACGAACACCCAACCCGCACGGCCCCCTTCACGTCACGGCAACCGCTGCGACTGCCGCGCAACATGACGTCGATCTGCTCTCCATCGCTTGCGGTTGCGGCGATGCGGGCGGCTCAGAAGGTGTCGAGCGCGCCCACGGCCGCACGGATGTGGGCCAACCCGAGAGGCGGCCGCTCTCCGGCGCACCACCAGGAGAGCTGCCCCTCCACCTCGCGCGCATGCATGCCCAGTTTGTGTTCGACGCACAGGGGCCACGCCTGCCCTAGACGCTCAGCGACGGTATCCTGCGCGGCGTCGGCGACGATCGCCAAGGCATGAGCAAGGTCTTCGGCCACCTTTGGGTACAGGTGACCGCCGTGCCACTCGCCATTGGCCAGGGCAACGTAGACATACTCCGGCTCGCCCGCCTCGTAGGAAGGCTGGGCCACCAGTTGCAGGGGCCCCTGCTCAGGAAGAGTCACTGCCAAGTCCCGGTTGAGGAGCACAAGAGCCTCGTCCCACAAGGGGTATTCGCCCAGCGAGACGCGACGGAGCCCGGGACTATCGAAGAGAGCATGCATAGGGCCATCCTCCACTACAGGCAAACACCGCCGAGCAAGCTGCCGTCGTGTACCAGGGCGGTGTCCAGCAATGGGTGTGTGAACACATCCTCGGAATCGAGCCCGCCGGCGAGGATGAGAAACGAGCTCGGGGCATGGGTCGCGAAGCGGTAACGGGGACGGACCATGTACGCAATCCGTACCTTTATGTTGCGCAGTCCGTACGCGTGCGCGACGGCAAACGTCGGAAGCCACAGGCTTCCCAGCGAACCGGGGGGCGGTCGGCAGAGGCAACGAGTACCAACCCTACGGACTCCGGGGTGCGGCCCTGCCGACGGGCCGCTCGGAGAGGCGGACATGGGACAGATCGAAGAGGGACTGGAGCGCGGCGTTGCGTATGTCGCCGAGGCTGGTGATCCGACGCTGGTGATCCGGTGGGGCTGTGGCGTATAGCCAGCGCGGTTCGGTCCGATGGGGTTCGGCTGCCGGCTGCGCACGGCCCGGCGTACGGGGGCGGCCGTGCGGGTGGTGCGGTACGCGCCGTGGTGGGAACGGGTGTGCGTGCGGCACGCCGATCAGCCGCTGGAGCACCTCGATCTGCGTCGTTTGCCGGAGGCGGTGGCGGCGCAGCGGCGGTGGGCTTGGGTGGCGCGGCGGGCGGTGCGGTCCGGTGTGCAGCCGGAGCGGGTGTTCGCACTGGCGCAGGCGGTGGTGGCCCGGTGGTGGGAGCAGGCCCTGCAGCGCGCAGACGCAGAGGCCGCTGCGGAACAAGGTTTGATGGCCTGCGGGCGGTCCGCCCCGGCCCCGGGTGCGGCCGGACACTCCACCCGGCACTCAGGTGGCGTCGTGGCCGCTCGCCGGTCCGGTTGGATGGCCCTGGTGCGCCACGGGCGCCGGGGCGGGCTCCACGGCGTCTGATCAGCGAGCGGCGGCGGCCCTGACCGTGGCGATGTCCTCGCCGGTGAGCTCCGCGATGCGATCGGGTGCGAGGCCTGCGCCCAGCGCCCGGGCGAGCAACTCGTCGCGTCCGTGCGCGCAGTCGCGGTAGGCGAGGAGTTCGTCCTCGACCGCCGCCAGGGCTTCCGGAGCCGTCCGGTGGCGCAACCGGCTCAGTTCCTCTGCGCCGAGCGGAACCGGCAGCCGCTCCGCCTGCGCGGTGATGAGCCCGGTGTCCTCGGGAGGCACCACCCGCAACCGCGGGGACGTCGCCGACACGTCATGGGCGTCGAGCCACGCGCGGACCGCGGGCGTCTCCATGCAGTCGAGCGGCCCCACCACCGCCGGTGGCACGCCGAACGGCTCGGCTGGATCGTCCACGAGAAACAGGTATGCGTCATCGGTCATGGGTGACTCCTCGTCAGTTGCTCGGCGGCCGATCGCCCTCCCCTTACCCCGTTCGCGTCCCCTCAAGGGCGCGCATCGGCAGCCCAAGGGCTAAGAAACAGGTATTGAGCTTGTCCCCTTGACCTCGTCCCTGTTGGGGGTGAGGGATGGAGCAGGCCACCACACTCGGCTTCGGCCGGGTGTCGCGCACCAGCGTGCAGCGCCTGCGCCTGGCCCACCGCAAGCAGGGCCTGTGCAGGCTGCTCGACCACCGCACCACCCGCGCCTCCAGCCCCACCGGGCGAGCCGACGAACGGGTCGCCGCCGCCGTCCGCGAGGCGCTGCGCCGTCGGCGCGGCCGCTCACGGGGCACCATCAACGGCCTGTTCCCGCTGATCACCCAGATCCTCGAGGACCGGCACGACCCCGGCACGGTGCCCGCGCCGTCGCAAGCCACCCTGTACCGTCTGGTCACCGCCCTAGCCCGGCCCGGCGAACTGCCCACCGGGCCCGTCCGGCAGGTGCCCGCGAGCGTCGACGGGCGGGCCTTCACCCCCGCCACGGCGCTGCGGCCCGGTAAACAGGTCCAGGCCGACACCACCCGCCTGGACGTCCTGGCCCTCTTCGACGACGGGCGTCTGAACCACCGACCCGCCCGGTCCTCGCTGATCGTCACGGGTCCCGCCGCAGCCAGGAAAACGACCGCCCTCCTGAACGTCGGCCGCCCCTGCCACCTCGCGCACACCCGCACAAACCCCGAACCGCGTGGATCAGCCCACACTGGGGCACCCATCGCCTATGTCCCCGTCCCGCCCGGCGCCACCGCGAAAACCCTCGTCACCGAGTTCGCCCGCTACCTCGGTAGGCCCGTCGCCACCCGCATGAACCAGACCCAGATCACCGACGCCGTCTGCCACACCTCACCGCCGCCGACGTCCAGCTCGTCCTCATCGCCGAGCTCCACGGCCTCAACCCCGCCCCACCACCGGCGCTTAGACCGTCGACCCCCTGAAAGACCTCACCGAACGTCTCCCCGCCACGTTCGTGTACGTCGGCATCAACGTCTCCGACACACCCCTCTTCAGCGGAACACGGGGCGCCCATCCGCTTCGACCACCCGAAACCACTAACCCCACCCCACCAGCACGAACAGCCAGCGACTCGATCAGCCCCACGTCGAGCACCCACGGCTCGGCCCATCCATCGCCGCTGCTGAAGTACGCTCCCAGCTCCACACTCCACCCCCAGTCTGTGCTTCCTGGGGACATCGTTGACCGCGGCTCGCATGGCCACCGGATGGCGTACGGCCAGGGGTTCTGTGCCGCCTGCGGGCCGGTTTTGCGCACCCGGTGTCGCGCGCACCCGGTGGCCCGTCCGTCCGAGTCCGGCTTACGGGGCCACGGGGGTGGCTTGGGGAGACCGCCCCCGTGGCCCCGTAGCCGAGCAGCACGTCCCCTGCGGCAGGGGCCCCGGTCCGGTGTCGCGCCGGACCGGCAGGGGGCAGGGCCTGGCCGTGGGCCATGGTCTTCTGCCAAGCGTCCCCGGCGGCTGGATGGTTGTCTGGCGGCCCGGTCAGGTGTCGGCGGACATGGCAGTCTGTCGACGACCCCGGGCATGTGAGTTCGGGCTGGACGAGGCACGACCGGAGGGTCTGGTCATTCTGGAGCCGCCCTTCGGCCCACTCGTATATCGCGCACGGCTCGGAGGACACCGGCCCAGGCGGCCCGGTCAGGATCCTCGGGCGACGGTCCAGCAGGGCCTGGGCGGCCTTCTCGCCGGCACCGTTGGCGGCCGAGAAGTCGATCGACAACTGCTCACTGGCCGGCCGCCGACCAGTCAGGGCGCCGTGGAGGGCCCTGCGGGAGAGCCAGACCTTCGTCGGCGGCTGCCGGAAGCCGGCGAGACTTCCGCCGCCCGGTCATGGCGGGCCGCGTGCCTCGTGTCCGCCTCCGGGATGCAGCGCCGGTGTGTACCGGCGCCGGTCCGCGGCACAGGGCCGGTGCCGCACGGGCGCGGCTGCACACCCGGCTGCACCCGCGCTGCTTCACACCGCTGCTCCACGCCGATGGGTGAAGCGCTGTTGCTTCCCGCCGGTTGCGGCACGACACCGAGGGGCGCGGCACCTCCGGTACTGCTGCGTGTGCTGCCCGCGTCATCGGTCCGTTGCTGCAAGCTGTGCTGCCTGTGCCTGGTGCGTGAAGAGCCTGCCCGGTTGGTGCCGGCGGACAGCAGCCATGAACGGGTTCAGGCAGTCGGCGGTGGGCTCGGCCTCACCCCTTGGCATCGTTGCCGAACGTGCGGCCGCGCACCCCGGCGGCCGGGACACGGTTCGTGCCGTTCGCCCCGCAGACGTGGGAGGACCGCAGGCCCTCTTCCCGTACGCCGTGCCCTGCTTCTGGCCGTGGCGGCCTGACCGGACACCTGCCCGTCCCTGGGGGCCGCCGTGCGACTGCGCGCAGCGCAACACCGGCGGCGGACGCGTCGGGGCACCGGCCGGCGTCCCGCCCCGGGGTGACGGTGTCCGCTGGTCCGTGCCGCGTTCGCTCTGCTTGTCGCCTCGGCGCCCGGCGTGGAGGTCGTCGGTGAGGCCGGCACAGCCCGTGAGGCTGTGGTGGGACTGGTCCGCGCCCGCCGGGGCGACCTCGTCGTCCTGGACGTCCGCATGCCCGACCTGGTCGGTATGAACTGATCCGCACCGTGATGGCCGGCGCGGCTCTGCTCTCGCCCGGCCCGACCGCCCGTCTGATGGAGCGGTTGCTGCGCAGCCGCGCGTTCCCGCGGTGGGCGCGGTGGTCCTGGCTGCCTGTCCGTGCGGGAGCGGCAGCGGCGGGTCCTCACTCTGGTCACGTGGGGCCTCACCAGCACGGAGATCGCCGACTTGCTCAGGCTGAGCCCGCTGACCGCGTGGACCCGGGTGAGCCGCATTATGGGCTAGCTGGGCGTGCGGGGCTGTATCTGTTCATTGTGGCCTGCGAGTCGGGGCTGGTGACACGGGCGGCCGTCAGGCGCAGTAGGTGTCGGTGCCCGGCCGCTGCCCGGTTGCCAGGAAGCGGGAGACGGTGCGGTCGCCGCAAGTGTTGCCGTTGGCGAGGTAGGCGTCGTGCCCGGTGGAGTTCACTGTCACCATGACCGCGCGCCGGCCGAAGGCCTCGCGGAGTTTTTGGGCGCCGCTGAGCGGGGTCGCGACGTCTCGCTCGTTCTGGACGAGCAGGATGCCGGACGGCCCCCGGTCGGTGATCCGTACCGGCGCCTCACGCGGTGGATACGGCCAGGCGGCGCACGGCATCGCGTTGCGGGGCATGCCGGCGGTGAGCGGGTACGTGGCGCGGCTCTCGGCGACGTCCTTCTCGTACACGGCCTTGGACCTGGGCCACGCGACGTCGTTGCACAGCGTGCCGGCGCCGACGGCGGCGACGTTCTGCAGGACGGCCTCGGGCGGCGCCGCGGGCGCGGGTGGCACGGTGCCCTGCTGCGCGGCCCGTATCAGCTTGGCGAGCGCGGGGTAGCGGCTGGGGGAGTAGAGGCTGTCCAGCATGGTCTGGCGCAGGACGTTGCCGTTCAGCTCCTGCGGATTGGCGCCGGGCCAGGGGAGGGGATCCCGGTCGAGCCGGGCGGCCAGCCGCAGGAACAGCGGCCGGACGTCGGCGGCCCTGCCCGCGACGCGGTCGGGGTTGTCCGGCTTCGACGCCCACGCGGCAAAGTCGGGGAAGGTGTCCTCCACGCCCTGCTCGTGCCCGGCCAGCCAGGTGCGGGCGACGCGGGTGGGGTCGGGGTTGTCATTGCTGTCCAACACGATGCGGTCGGTGCGGTGCGGGAACAGCTGCGCGTACACGGCTGCGACGTACGTCCCGTACGACACGCCCCATGCGGAGAGCTTGCGCTCGCCGAGTGCGGCGCGGAGGCGGTCGATGTCGCGGGCCTCGTTGGCGGTGCTGAGGTGCCGGATCAGTTCGCCGCCGTTCGCGGCACAGGCGTCGGCCATGCGGCGGGCGGTGGCCATGTTCGCGTCCACCGAGCCGTCGGCGGCGGGCCAGGGGCGGAGCTTGGAGGTGGCGAGGTCGCCGTGGTCGAGCCCGCAGTCGACGGGCGTGGACGGGGCGAGCCCGCGTGGGGCGAAGCCGACCAGGTCGTAGGTGTCCGCGACGTCCTGGGGGAGTTTCTGCCCCTTCCCCGAGGGGTCGTTCAGACTGGAGCCGCCCGGCCCGCCGGGGATCAGCATCAGGGTGCCGCGCCGGGCCTGGGGATTCTCGCTCGGAATGCGCGAGACGGCGATGTCGATGCGGGGACTGTCGGGGTCGGCGTAGTCCATGGGGACTTGGAGGGTGGCACACTGCTGACGGGGGTCGATGCCGGAGCCCTCGCAGGCGGTCCAGGCGAGGCCCTGGGAGGGGCTCGCGGCGGCGGAGGCGGTCACGGGCGCGGTGACGGCCAGAAGGGCGGTGCAGACGCCGACGATGGCGACGTTGCGGATGGTGCGCGTGCGCTGCGTCATACGTCGAGCCTCGCGGATCTCAGGGGCCCGCCCCATCCGGGCAACAACCTGAAACGCCTTGGGGTTTACCCCACCATCCCCCTGACGGGCTCCACCCAGGCGGCGGCCCCGAGGAGGACACGGACCGTCGGCCGCCTTGCTGTCCCGGACGGGAACGTCACCGGGGACTTCCGTCGGCGACCTCGGCGCAGTTGCCGCCGTCACGGTTGCAGAAGGTGTTCCTGCGCCGGCGGGCGCCGCTCAAGGTTGTACTCACGCAGCGTCTGAAGTCCTCGGCCGCCCAGTGGCGGCGGTGCCCGCGGGCGGCGTGTCACCGGTGTGGGCGGGTGCCGAGCACGCGGAGCCCTCGCACGCGGCCCGCGGTGGTCCCGCTGCACTTGCGGGCGCTGCCTGGGCGGCGGTGGCCAGCTGCTGCTTCGGCAGGTGGTGTTCGGGTGTTCCACCCGGCCCCCGCCGCCACGGGGCCCGCCTTGCGGCGACCGCACACCGCGCGGGGGGCGAGGAGCGCGTCGCGGGTCACGTGACGCGGCAATGCCGTTCGTCCGCCGTGATGCCGTGCCGCTCCGGTTCGCCCGACGGGCCGACGCTGTAGATCAGGCCGTCCGGGGTGGTCAGCACACTGTGGGCGCTGATCTGTGTCGGCTGCCGGTCGCCGGCCGCCGACAGGGTCGTCACCCGGCCGTCCGACAGGAAGACGCCACAGTCACGGAAGACGCCTATCTCGCCGTCGCTGTTCGCCGAGGTCCTGCGCACGGGCGCGGACCGGTCCGCGGGGGCGAGGGAGATCGTCTGCCGGGCTTCGCCCGTCCCCGCCGAGAACGCCCCGAGCACGGTCGTGCTCCGGGAACTGGCGCAGTCACTGAGGAACTGCGGGACCTCACGGAGCTTCCTGCCGGTCGCCAGGTCGAACTCGACGGCCTTGTCGCCGAGCGTCCACATGGACTCGCGCTGCTGGGACAGGCAGCCGATGCTTCCGGGCAGGGCGTCGGAGACCAGGACCGGTGACAGCCGGGCGCCCGTGAGCCGGAAGCGGTAGGCGCTCCAGGTCTTCGCTGATCCGAACTGGACGGAGACGACCAGCGTGCTCCCGTCGTCGGAGACCCGCCCCATCGCGTCGCCGACCCCTCCGGCGAACTTCTTGCTGTGGAGTCTCCCGGACTCCGACCAGGTGATCGAGGACTCGTCCGACGCGACCCAGGTGTCCGGGTCCTTGGCCCAGTGGACGACCAGGGACCGGCTGGGCGACGTGCGGACCGTGGAGGCGGTTCCGGTCTTCCAGACGGTGTGCGTCCGCGTCTCCCGCTCGTTCATGTCGGGGGTCGCCGATATGACGGCGTTCGGGCAGGAACCCGCGCAGTGAACGTCGGTGGGGAAATAGCGGCTCTCGCGCCATTTCTCGCTGCCGTCGCTCGTGTATCCGGCCAGTACCTCGTGCTTCGTGTCGTACGTGATGTAACCACTGGAATCACCGTCGGCCAGCACGATGGAACGGTTTCCGGCAGGCGCTGCTTTCGATCCCGACGGCGCAGTGCATCCGGTGGCGAGAAGAAGTCCGCTCAATACCGAAGCCAGTACGAAAAGCCTTTTCTGGGTGCTCATGCGTTTCCCGGTGTCAGGGACACCGCTTGGGTGCGCAGCGCCGCTGCGCACCCAAGCGACGGTCGGCGGACTAGAACACCCAGGACTGGGCCTTGCACTCGGTCGGCCAGGTGTCGAGCGCGTACCAGCCGTGGACGACCAGGCGGGTCTTGCCCTTCTTGGTCACGGGACGCTGACCCTTGGGGTAGTCATAGCTGTACGAGTTCATGTCCCAGCGGATCGAACCGGGCTTCTCGTGTTCCCAGCCCTTCCGGCTGGAGCCGACGAGCAGCCAACTGGCCACGTCCGTATCCGAGCGGGACTTCTTGATGCCGTGGCTGCTCGGGTAGAAGTACCGGCTCAGGTGCTGCCAGGTCGTGCTCGTCTTCTTGGTGTAGTACGTCCGCACCTTGATCTTGGCGTCCGCCGTGGGAGTGAGCGAGGCGGAACAGGTGGCGTCCGCCTTGTGCGTGGCGGCGGACGCCTGCGGGGCCGCCATGCCGGCCAAAAGAATTCCGGCGGCGACCGGAGCCGCCAAAGTGGTCAGCCATTTCTTGCTGATGTTCACCGTGTTCCCCGTTCTTCGGCTTGTGCGATCATCCTTCCGTGTGAACGAGTGAGACGGCAACTGAGTTGAGTGTTCTCTGAGGTTCCGTTTTCCGCAGAATTTATGCAGTCGGCGTCTGCGTGAATGTGTCACAACAGCCGGATGCGTCGTACCAGATGACGGACTGTTGCGCGGGAATGTCAAGCGATGTGCCAGAGAGAATGCCGCAGCGCCGCTTCGTCGAACCGCTCCAGCAGGAGACGAGCCACCTCCGGGGCCGGCCCGAGCACGCCGGCGAGCACATCCGCCCCGGCCGCGCCCCGTGCGATGCGGTCCGGCAGGAACCCGGGGGCCAGGACGTACCGAGCGACGGCGACTCGACGCCGCCCGGAAGTTCGCCGCCGACCATGGCCCCGTGATCTACAAGACGTTCCGCGGCCTGCCCCGGGACGAGGAGGGCTACACCGGCGCGATCTGGGCCCAGCGCGTCGACCCCGACACCTTCGACGACTCCCTCGCGGTGACCGCGCACCTGTTCCAGGCGGAGATCCCCAAGACCGGCGACGTGCGCGTGACCGCGGCCGGTCGGCGGGTATCTGCCCGGCAGATGGCCGCACCGGACGGCGCATGGGACTGGCGCCGCGGTGACTGGGGCCAGCTCCTGCACGCCTCGTTCGCCGTACCGACGCCGGTCGAGGCCGCGCTGCGCAGCAACCTGTCGGCGTTCGGCCTGGTCTTCGGCTGATTCGACTTCGTCCCGGCGACGGCGACGCGGCGGAGGACTGGGTGCTCATCGGGTGCAACCCGAACGGCCAGTGGGACTGGCTGCCCGACGCCGACGATCACCACGGCGTTCGCCGACATCCTGAGCACGGAAGGAGGCGGAGCACATGATGCCCGACGACCTGGAGACCAACGCCGCCCGGCTGCCCGAGGCGATGGCAAAGGCCCTCGCCGAGGACGACGTCCTTGATGATTCCGGCTGGCGGGCGGCCGTGGAGACGGTGCCCACGCACCGGTTCGTCCCGGGCTTCTACCTGCCTGCGGCCGGGCTGGACGGGCAGGGACTGACGGTGTGGGAGCCGGTCACCGCCGAAGTCGACGATGGCCGGGGGCTGGCTGCCGCGTATTCCGACACGACGCTCATCACACAAGGAGTGGGCGCCCCGCCGTGCCGCACCTGCGGCGCCTTCCAGTCGGGTTCATCGCCGTCGACATCCCTACGACGAGCGACGGCAAGGTGGATGGGCGGACGTCGACGTGCAGGAAGGCCACACGGTTCTGGAGATCGGCACCGGCACCGGTTACTCCACCGCGCTCGCGTGCGAACGTCTCGGTTCGGCGGACGTGACCTCGATCGAGGTCGATTGCCGAGGGCTGGAGCAGGCCGCGAGCGCGCTGTACGGCTGCGGGTACACACCCACGCTGGCGGTGGCGGACGGGCTGTACGGCTACTGGCCTGAGGCCAGATTCGACCGGATCGTGGCCGCCTGCTCCTTCCGTGCGGTCCCCCCCCGGGCCCTGCTCGCCCAGGTGAGGCCGGGGGGAATATCCTGCTCAGTCTGTCCGGCTGGCTCTACGGCTACGCCCGCGTCCTGCTCACCGTGAACGGCGACGGCACCGCCGAGGGGCAGCTGCTTCCCGGCACGGTGTCGTTCATGTCCGCCCGCACCCACGCGGCGCCTGCGTTCGGCAACCCCGCCCACTGGGACGCAGGGCTCCCCGAGACCGGCCGGGCGGCCCGGCACTCCCCGCAGCGGATCACGACCGGGACCGTTGAGGCGTTCCACCTGCGCTTCCTCGCCCAGTGCGCGGTGCCGGACGCGCAGATGACAACCGTCGGCGACGTTGTGCACCTGGACGTGACGACCCGGATCCGCCGCCACCCTCACCCCCTCGAGGGCAGGTGGGAGGTGCGCGAGGCCGGCCCCGTGCAGCTGTGGGAGCGCATCGAGCGGGTGCTGTCCGCATACGACGAGGCGGGCCAGCTCGGGCCGGAAGCGTTCACGCTGCAGCCCTGACGGGCCTGTAGTCTCCAGGCGCCCGACGGAGGAATGTGACGGACCTCCGGCCGGGCGCGCCTGGCCTTGGGTGTCTCAGCCGCCCCTTCCGGCCTCGCACACGCCGCGTATGGCGTTGCGGATGTCCAGGGCTTGGCCTTCGCCGCGGCGGACAGCCCGCCTTCATCCGCGGCTCGTTCTCCTCCGCGACGGGTCTGCTCGCGGACCGCTCGCTGAGGCAGCACTGCGCCTGGCTCTGTATTGCCGCCCTTTTGGCCGGCCTTGCAGTGACCTGGCGGCACCACGACTGGCCTCAGCGCGTCACACGCGCGCCATCGAGCCGCCGGTGCACCATCGACAGCGTGGTCAGCAGCTCCAGCAACTCCTCGTCGGTGACCGTGCGGTGCAGCCGCGGCCCGTGCGCGGCGGGGTAGCGGTACGTGCTGAACTAGCCCTTGACCAGTTTCGCCAACCCTTCTGCTCATCCAGCTCGGGACCGGTGGCGTCCGCATTGACGGCCACCCGGGCCGTGCCCTGGCACGACAGCCGTCGTTGTCCTGGCTGGTGCCGCCCTTTACTTGCCGCGCTGTGCCGGCTAACTCGTGCTGGACATAGATCACTTGCACGATCCGGCCGCCCTGTCCCGGACGGAAGGGCGTACCGGCCCGGCGCCCGAAGCGGCCCCGACGCTGCCGGACGCGCAGGCTCACGACCCGCCGGGCTGCGTGCGCCGAGTATGCCAAGCCCGTTTGCGGCAGGCGGGAGAGCAGTACACCGCCGAGACGGGACGGTCGACGGTCGACCCCGGCCGTCGACGACGCCCCGCACTGGGGGCAGGAGGCCGTCACGTCGGCCTGCACCGCCTGGGTCCTCGTCCGGGCCCAACGCATCCGCCGCCAGTGCCTCGAACGGCACGCGGAAGAGCAGAACACCGCCATCGCCTTCGCCGTCGGCATGAGCGGATCACCGCACCCGCGGCACAACCGCGGCCCCGGATCGTCGTCCGTGATCACGATCAGCCTCAGCCTGGGCACTGCATCCCTGCCCACGGGACCACCATGGGGGTCAAGCCAAGGTAAGCCGAAACCCTGTGGAGCCCGCCTGCGTGGCGTGGAATGCTCTTGGGCGACTACTGAAGGAAGGAAAGGTCACAAAGGTGTACGTCCCGTCATCTGCACGAGCTCTCGATGATGATGAGCGTGAGCTCGTGGAACTGGCACGCCGGACCATAGACGCGCATACCGACGCCGGGCCCGACGAAGATGGGATCCACACGATGGGCGCCGCGGTCATGGCAGCCGATTACCGGATGTTCGCCGGCGTGAACCTCTACCACTTCACCGGCGGACCCTGCGCCGAACTCGTGGCTCTGGGAGCCGCGCGAGCCCAGGGCGCCCGCCAGATGCGCTGCATCGTCGCCGTGGGAAACCACGGGCGCGGGGTCATCGGCCCGTGCGGGCGCGATCGGCAGGTCTTCCTGGACTACTACCCCACCATGCGCGTCATCGTGCCCACCCCCGCGGGGCTCAGGTCTGTGCTCGCCGCCGACCTGATGCCGCTGGCTCAGCAATGGACCCCGGAGTCGGGCATGAACGTTCTCGACCCATCGCTCTACCAAGACCCTGAGACGGCCGGTCCCCCGATCATCCGGTTCAACCCCCGCTACCTCGAAGTCGTCCGCTCCGGCGCCAAGTCCACGACCACCCGCTTCCGGGACCCGGCGCAGCTCGGCCCGGCACGGCTGGTGTTTGAGAGCGACCCCGAAGTCGTCCTGGCGGCAGAGGTGACCGGTATCAGGCACTGCCTGGTCAGCGAACTCACCAACCAGGACGCCCAAGCTGAGGGACTGACGACCGCAGTCGAACTCCGGGAAGCCCTCAAGGGCCACTACCCAGATCTGGCGGGAACCGACGAAGTCGACGTCATCACCTTCCAGATCAACGACAAGACGGGCGCCGCCTAACCCGCGGATGCGCCAACGACGGCTGGGCCGCAAGTGACGACGTGCACTCAGAGACCAGAACCATCCCGCTGCCCTTGGGGGCGGATGTGGCCGCGCGAGGGTGCGTGACACCCTCCGGGATATCGCAAAGCGAGGAGTGCCTGGCCGCGCGCAACGCCTACCGCGCCCGGCATGGCGCCCCGTCCCTGGTCCTGGACGACGCGGCCATCGCTCACGCCGTGCAGCGTGCCCAGGCCGCCTCGACGCTGGACGGGCTGTCCACGCCGCCGGGACCGGGGGCGAAGGGCTATGGCGAGAACCGCTACTGGTTTGCCACCTACGAGAACGAGCCGGCCTCGTGTGAGGAGGCGGTAAGGCTCTGGTACGAGGCCCGCTGGACGGGCGGGTACGACTGGGACCGGCCCGGTTACTCGCCCGACACCGGCTCCTTCACCCAGGCCGTGTGGAAGGACACGGACGTGCTCGGCTGCGGCCGCGCCTCGGGGCGCCCGGAGGGTGGGGAGTCGTACCAGACGTTCATCGTGTGCAGCTACGGCCCGGCGGGGAACATCATCGGCCGCTTCCGCGACAACGTGGGAGAGCCCGTCGGGGGCTGACCACCCGGCGCCCGTACAGAGACCACGAACCCCGGGTGCACAGCGCAGCAAACCAGCCAACGCACGGACAGCACCGGACCCCGAACCTTCAGAGATCCGGGGTCTGTTCACGGTGCTGGAAGCGGTCAGTGGCTGTCCAGGACGGCCTGGAGGCTCGTCACCGGCCTGCCCACTCTGCCGCCACCCAGTCGCTCCAGGCATGCGAGCCGGTAGGGGGCGGGGAACCTCAAGCCCCCGCCCGAGCCGAACGCCCACAGCGGGCACCTGGAGCGTCAGCCGACAGCCAGGTGGCACCCCGCCACGCACACCGTCACCAGTACCTCCACCACCACCCTTCTTCGCGTGCTGCGCCACCTCGCCAAACACACCGCCCGTCCCTGCAGCGCTGCGGTCACCGAACTCATGGCCGACGTCTCCATAGCGGTCACCGCCGGATGGCTGCGCGAACCCAACTTCGACATCCCCTACCCGGACCGGACTTCGCCGACCGGATCACCGAACTCCTCGAAGCAGCCGCGAACAAGCCGGACGTCTCCGACACCCTCCCCGCACGATCCGCAGACTAACAAGGGCTAACACAATGAGCCGAGTTGTCGATGGGTGATTAGACAGCAGGCGAGTCTGAGGAACGCTTCGTGGATGTCGGCCCGTCGTTCCCATCGGATCCGCAGGCGTCGGAAGCCGTGCAGCCACGCAAACCTGCGCTCGATCACCCAACGGTAGATGCCCAGCGCCGTGCCATGCCGCGTTCCACGGCGGGCGATGGCCGGCATGATGCCGCGCTCGCGAACCTGATCGCGGTAGAGGTCGGGCTGGGACACGATGATTGGTTCGGATACCGTCCGAGCGATCAGACTTCACCAGGGGGATGGGATGAACGCAGAAACCGTCACCGCGGTATGCGCGGTCGTGATCGCCGTCGCGTCGCTGGTCGTCTCGGTCTACCAGACGCACGCTATGCGGCAACACAACCGCCACTCGGTGCGCCCGATACTCCAACTGCACCGCGGTTGGCCGCCGGGAGGTAGGGCGGGGATACGGCTCATCAACTCCGGACTCGGGCCGGCGGTCATCGTCGACAGCACGCTCACCGTCGATGACGAAGTGCTCGGCGCCTGGAACGCATGCAGTGTCGACCGCGTCCGAGACCGCCTGTCGGTGCGCCCATCCGCTGTGACCTTCAACCAAGGAGAGGTCATCGCCACCGATTACGAGCAGTACGTATTGAGTGTGGCCAGCTACGACCCGCAGAGCCACGCCGAAGTCGACGACCTGATCAACCGGCGGCTCACGCTCATAATCCGCTACGAGTCCCTCTACGGCGGAGAGAACTACACAGCCGTCCTAGGCCCCATCCGTTGACCGGGCGCTCCGCACCACGCCGCCGATCATTCTGTTAGAGCTTGAAAGGCGCAAAGATCGTGATTCCGGCAGGGTCAAGCAGTGGGTGGCCAGTGCTTCGCGCCTCTCGGCCGATATCAGACGTCGAAGCTCCTGGTTGACGATCACGGAAGAAACGGAGGGGGCGTGGCGGACAGGCCGGCCAATAGATCGTAACCGAGGGCGGTGCAGGCGTGCCAGACAAGCTTGCCGTCGCGGTAGGTGGAGATGAGCCGGGCCGCACGAAGTGCTTTGGTGTGCTCTGAAGCGGAGGACTTGCTGATGTCCAACTCTTCGGCCACCTCGGTGGTGGTGCGCTGCCTCACCAGTAGCTGAAGTACGGCGGCCCGCGTCCGTCCCAGCAGCGTGGCAAGACCGTCCTGGACGGAATCGTCACTACCTGGCTCAAGCAACGGAAAGGGGGGCTGACGCAGGGTAGAACAGGACGCTGGGGGCGTCGTCGTGCAAGGCCACAAGGGGGCGGCCTTGCCAGAGAACGGAGGGGACAAGAATGACGCCTTGGCCGGTCAGGAACCCCTCTGCCTCCTCAGGGCCGTCATAGATGAGTGTGGTGTCTTGCTACCTTCCCCGGGTCCCAGAGCTGCCAGCGTGCCCTGAATGCCCAGCTTTGCCATCCTCGAACGCCTCCCGACAAGGCCTACCGCTTCCCACGCGAGACCAGCCAGGTCATCGCACGCCGCTGGCGCGGCTTCCAGGCTGAGCCCGCTGGCAGTCGTGGCCTTCGCGCTGCACCACCTCGGTGCACTGCTGCCTGACCTGACGAGTGAGCAGTGGGAGCGGCTCGATGCCGCCGCCATCGCCCTGTGCTCCCGGACCTGCGAGTACCTGACCGGAGCGAACGGCACCGGCGACGATGCGTCCCCGCCCCTCGTACCCGACCCTGCGGACTGAGCCTCGGGCCGCCGGGCGGAGGCGGGCACCGGCTCCCACCAGCGGCAGGGCGATCACCGGCGTCGATGTCAGTGGTCGCCCTTATGCTGCGCCGCACAGCGAGGCATGACCCCGCTCATCCTTCAGGAGCGGGGAGTTGGACCCATGGCGCGCACCGGCCGACCGCGGAAGGACACCCGCGAGCCGGAAGAGATCATGCGGGCGGCGGGCCTGGAGCCGCTGGAGCCCTACCCCGGCAGTGACCGGAAGTGGCGGTGCCGCCACGTCGCCTGCGGGCGCGAGGTCACACCCACCTACGTCCGGATCAACTCCGGTGCCGGGCCCTGCCGGTGGTGCGCACCGAACGCGCCGGTCGACCCCGACGTCGCCGCGGCTTACATGCGGGCCGCGGGCCTGGAACCCCTCGGCCCGTACCCGGGAGTGGACACGCCGTGGCCCGTCCGCTGCCAGACGTGCGGAGAGCCCGGAACCCCCACGCTGGGCTCCATCCGGCAGGGGCAGGGCGGCTGCTACCCCTGTGGCCGGCGCAAGGCCAACGCGACGATGCGCCACGACGCCGAGACCGCGGCCGGCGTGATGCGGCCGGCCTGGAGCCGCTGGAGCCCTACCCCGGCACCGCGTTCCCGTGGAAGAGCCGCTGCACCAAGTGCGGGGCCGTCGTCTCCCCGCGCCTGGGCTCCCTGACCGGCCGGAGTCGGCGTCCAGCTGCAAGCGGTGCGCCGATCGCACCCACGGTAAGGCACAGCGCCACGACGAGGACCTGGCCGTCGCCGAGATGCGCGAGCACGGATTCGAACCCCAGGAACCGTACCGCGGGGTCAAGTACCCCTGGCGGTGCCTGTGCCACGGCTGCGGCACCATCCCGCACCGACCTTCGGATCCATCCTCGCCGGCCAGCGGATGCCGACGATGCGCCGACCTCCGCGCCGGTGCCGCACGACGGGAAGACCCCGAGCGCGCCGCCGCCTCCATGCGCGAGGCCGGCCTCGAGCCCCTAGAGCCCCTAGAGCCCTACACCACGACCATGACTCCCTGGCGCTGCCGCTGCACCACCTGCGGCCGCACCTCGACCCCCACCCTGGCCAAGATCCGCAGCGGCCGCGGATGCAAGTACTGCGCCCGCTTCGGCTTCGATCGCGCCGCGCCCGCCCGCGTCTACGTCGTCACCCACGCGCAGCACGGCGCCGTCAAGATCGACGTCGCCGGCGCCCTTCAGCGCAACGACCGCATCGCCCAGCACCGCCGCCTCGGACGGGCCCTGTTCCACGAACAGCACGTGCCCACCGGCGACGACGCCCTGTCCGTCGATCAGACGATCCTGCGCCGGCTGCGACCAAATGCCCAACGGCTGGACCGAGACGTTCGATGCCACCCGCGTGACCTCAGCCCACCTGCGGGACGCCATCCGGGCACACCAAACCACCCCGCCCCTACCTGGGCCCCTGACCCTGTTCTAGGCCCCGCCGCTCCCAGGCGGTATCCACCCGCGCGGCGGCGTGATCTATGGTCTTTACCGCACCAGCACTGATCTTCAGCAACGGGGAAATACGCACATGCGCAAGACAGCAACCCTCACCACCAGCCTGCTCGCGGCGGCGCTCCTGGCGACCGGGTGCGGCAGCGAGAAGAAGGACGACAGCCCGGCCAAGGAGAGCGAGGCCTCAGGGCGCACCTCGGCGAGCAGCGAGGCGAAGGGCTCGTCCTCGCGAAAGAAGAGTGTTCCGCATCAGGTGGTCTTCGAGGTGCGCGGCACGGGCGCGACCCAGGTCATGTGGAATGGGAACGGCAACCACTTCGAACAGGTGAAGCTGCCCTGGACCAAGACCGAGACCGTGCAGCTGGAGGGCGCCGAGCTGAAGGTCGGCGTCACGGTGTCGGTGGTGCCTGGCTCGGTCACGGGCCCGGACGGGATGCTCAAGCCAGCCCCGTGCACGATCAAGGTCGACGGCAAGCAGGTCGCTGACAACCAGGACGGCAAGTCCCCCAAGCCCTGCGAGTACAAGCTCAAGGACTGACAGCCGCTCCCTCCCCTGGCTCGCACCGGCGAAGCATTCACGCACGCCCTGCCGCACCGGCCCAGGCGATCCCCGCCGGACCCGGTTCGCGGCGCAGACCGCCGGTTCCCGGCCGTCCGCCTGAGGGCGACCGGCCGGGGTGAGGCCGCCACCCGGCTCGGCGGTTACGCATCCTCCTGCCGCCGCAGAGGGAGCCGAGGGATCCGGCGGAGTACATGGTCCCCGGCGTTTACATCGTCCCCGCGGAGCCGGCCGCGCGCCTCGCGAAGGGCGGTTTCCGGCTCTTCGAGGACGAGGCCGGGCGACAACCGCAAATATGAGAGGCTGCTCAGGCGCGCCCTGCACACCATCGAATGCCGTGAGCTCGACCCCAAGGCTGCCAGGCAGACGTTCGGACCCTTCGCGGACACCGTGGACGGCCGCGTGACCGTGATCATGGACGAGGGCCGGCTCCAGGCCCACCACCCCGGCCAGAGCGAGCTTCACCGGCTGGCGCGTGCGGTCCGTGAGCGAGGACCGGCAGTGGACGTCGTTCTGGTGGCGCCTCCGTCTGCGGGGTCCCTGGACGAGATGACCCACGTCGTGAGCAAGGCCGCCGAAACGGCCTCCAGGACGGGGCCGGCCGGTCGGCCTCGGTGGGTGTACGAGACGAGTCGGCCGCTTTGGCGGTCTCCGAGGGGTGACCGTGAGGTGGCAGTCGAGCGGTGAACGGCTTGGCCCCGGCAGGAGGGACCGACGCGCTTGCGGGATGGCGTGTACACACGCCAGGAGCGGACAGCCGAGCAGCAGCGCGGAGGGCCTGAGCTGGGGAAGCGGCCCGAAGAAATCCTCTCGGGCCGCAGTTCGGAAACTGGATACGCTTTTGCGGCCGGCCTGTGCGCCGACCTTCAGCCGGGCACGGCCCGGGACGAATCAGGGGGATCAGATGACCACCACGCAGACCTCACGTGAGGCAGCACCCGCGCCCGTCCGGACGCCGGGCAACCTCGTTGCCGTTTTCAGCGACGCGGCGTCCGCGGTGACGAGGGCCGTGCCCGGCGCGGCCCGGAACCTGCCGAGGCCTTTGGAGACCTTGACCTGGCAGGAGCCCCCCGCCCTGGAGGGCGCGGACGACGACGCGCGGTGACCGTACCGCACGGGCGCCGTCGCCTCTCGCCGCGCGGCTGATCCGCCCGGGCACCGGAACAGGGTCAGCGGTTGTGCCACGCGGCGTGGTTCTCATCCCACTGCTCGCGGGCCCGGGCCTGCTCCGATGCTGCGTCTAGACGCTCGTCCGCGCTCCGTCCTTGATGTAGGCATGGGCCGAGGACGAAGCGGCGTGGTAGCGGTGGCGCTGGCTGACCGTGATCACGGTCCTGGCGGTACCCGCTTGGTTCGGCATCGCCATCGCCGTGGACACGACGAGCCCTGCCGGGGGGCTTGGTCGAAACCGTGCGCGGAACTCGGTGCCCGCCTCGCTCGTATTCGGCCTCCTTGCCGGTGGGCGTCCTGGGCGGAGTTTTTTTACGTCGTGCCTGTAGCGGCACTGGAGTCCTCCCGAACCATGGGTGAGGAGGAAGATGCCGCGCGCAGGGTTACTCGCGGCCGCCCAGCAGGGGTCGGTGCGCAAGGCGTAGGACTCCCGCGGTGAGGCCGCCTTCGCGGTCCAGTCCGGGAGGGCGGCCCGCCGCTCGAGCCGGCCGGCACTCCTCGGGGCCGTGGCGCGCGCAGCCTCGGTCGCGCTGCCCGTACGGTCAGCGCGGACACGGCCCTGCAGCTCCTCAGGGAGGCGCACGGTGAGCCGGACACCGGCTCGATGCCGTCCGCAGCCTTCCTGGACGCCTCTGGCATGGGGGCCCCGACCGCGGCGTACACCGCCGCCGAGGCCCATCTGCCCTCTGCCGCCGAGCAGTTCGCAGCCCTGGCCGAACAGACCGCAGCCCGCCTTGTCTGGGGCCGCGGGCGGTGAGCTGTCGCCGGCGCTGTTCGTGCCGTACGCGGGCCCTGCGCTAGAAGGTCAGGTTCCAGGCGTCGATCTTGCCTGTGTCGGAGGCGGCGTTGTCGTTGACGCGCAGCTTCCAGGTGCCGTTCGCGACCTCCGAGGAGGCGTTCACGGTGTACGTCTGGGCGATGTTGTCGGCGCTGCCGCCGGCGTGGTTGTGCAGCGTGTAGACGCTGCCGTCCGGCGCCACCAGGTCGACCTTCAGGTCACCGATGTAGGTGTGCTTGATGTCCACACCCACCTTGAGGGTGGCCGGGGCGTTGCCGGTCACACCGGTTACGGCGATCGGGCTCTCCACGGTCGCGTTGTCGTTGACGGCGAAGTCCGTGAGGTTCTCGAAGTACTTGCCGGGCGGCGGGGTGGTCCCGACGGCCTTGAGGGCGTCGACCTGTCCTTCGCCGAAGAACGAGTTGTTGGCCGTCGTGCCCGTGCAGCGGCTGTCCGAGGGGCAGGCGATGTCGTTGGCCTGGGCGGCCAGCTTGGCGCGGAGCTGCGCCGGGGTGATGCCCGGGTTGGCGCTGGCGATGAGTGCCGCCACGCCGGCCACGTGCGGGGTGGCCATCGAGGTGCCGCTCTTGCTGCCGTAGCCGCCGCCGGGGACGGTGGAGTACACGTTGCTGCCCGGAGCCGCGACGTCGATGACGCCCTGACCGTAGTTGGAGAACGAGGCCTTGGTGACGCCCGTGCCGTTGGCCGCGACCGTGACCACGCCCGGTAGCTCGGTCGGGATGTCGAGGCAGGCGTTGGTGATGGTGCGGGTGACCGGCGTCGAGTCGTTCGGGCTCGCGGAGTCGGTCGTCTTGTGGGCGAGGTCGTAGTTCTCGTTGCCCGCGGCGGCGATCTGGAGGGAGCCCTTGCCCTCGGCGTACTCCTGGGCGCGCTTGACGCCCTCGACGATGGCGGCCTGGTCGATGTCGTCCGGGCAGTTGAACTGCCACGGGTCCGTGTAGTAGCTGTTGTTGGTGACCTTGAAGCCGTGGTCACCGGCCCAGACGAAGCCGCAGATGGTGTTCTCGGCGAAGAAGAAGGAGTTGCCCGGCTCGGCGACCCGGACCGCGGCGATCTTCACTCCGGGTGCCACGCCGACGACGCCCTTGCCGTTCTTGGCCGCGGCGATGGTGCCCGCTACGTGGGTGCCGTGCGTGTCGACGTCCCGCCAGGCGCCGGCACGGGTGTCGGGCTTGCCGTAGGCGCAGGAGACCGAGTCGGCCGCGTCGAAGTTGGGCGCCAGGTCCTGGTGCTGGTCGTCCACACCGGTGTCCAGGATGCCGACCTTGACGGAGGCGGAGCCTGGGTTCACGGCCCAGGCCTGGTCGGCCTTGATTTGGCTCATGTCGGCCCGGATCGGTTCTCCGGCCGGGGTCGAGGCCTGGGGCGGATTGGCAGGGAGTGCCGGGTTGTAGGCGTCGGCCGGGACGTCCGAGGTGCGCGTGGCGCCGACCTGCTGCACGCCGGAGACGCCGCGCATGGTGACGGCGAATCCGCTGGACGCCGAGTGGGCGACGATCACGCCGATGGCGTCGAAGTTGGAGAAGACGGTGCCGCCGTTGGACGCGATCGCGGAGCGTACCGCCGAACTGTCACCGGGGGCGGTGATCACGAGGTAGGCACGCGTGCCGGCCACCCAGGTCGCACTCTGGGAAGCCGGCACGGCGGCCGGAGCGTTGGCCTTGGCGGCCGGCCCGGTGGAGGGGACGACGGGAAGCGTGCCCGCGAGGGCTCCCGGGGCGCCGAACGCGAGGGCGGCGCCGAGCGTGGCCGCCAGCACCAGCGTGCGTCTAGGTCGGCTGGGTATGTGGGGTATCAATGCGTCCTCCGGAGACGGCCCGGCCGAGGCTGAGGGCACCGGCCGGGCCGTACGAAACGAGTGGTGGATGCAAAATGTCAGGTGCATGCCCCTGTCCGGAAGTACCTTTCCGTCCAGGGACGCTATAGGGGCATGGCTGAAAAGAGACGCGCTCCGGGCTCGGGAGGTCGGGATCCATCGGGAGCTCGGCGACGTCGACTGGGCCCTGGCACATCGAGGCAATCATGGATGCCGCCTACACGGAGGACGTGACCCGAGCCTTCCCGCTGAGCCCGCCAGGCGGCCACCGGCTGGTGACGTACGCAGAAACGCCTCGGTCCGCCAACCGGACACTCGACGAGAAGCGCGCGGCCGCGCATGCTGCCGCGTCCACCTGGACCGGTGACACCGGCGATATCAAGGGGGCCACCATCCTCATCGTTGACGACGTATTCACCAGCGGGTCGCAGCTCCAGCACGTCGCGCGTCGGCTCCGGGCAACCGGGTGCCGCCGACGTCCGAGGGCTGGTTCTCGCGCGGGTCCCCTGGAGCGGGTGACCTGCTCCGGCGGGCCATGTCGCCCAGGAGCATGATGATCCCCACGAACGTGCCAGCATGACGTCGTAGCCGAACGGAGGAGCTGTCCGCTCGGGCCTCGCACCGCCGTGAGACGCAGGTGCGCGATTAAAAGGTTGTCCCGTAAGTGATCTTGGAGGCGCTGCGGACGCTGGTGACCGGGGCACGGTCCGCTCGGTCATCCGGTGAGGGCGAGGTTGTACAGGCGGGCAATGCCGAGCATGGCGGGGTGGACGCCGTCGCCTTTCAGGCGGCAGTCGCGGAGGATCTTCCAGCCTTTCATTCGGGCGAAGGTGTGCTCGACGCGTGCCCGAACTCGCTAGTGAGACCGGTTGTGTTCCTCCTTCCAAGCGGAGAGTTCCTTGCCATTGGTGCGGTGGTGCGGTGGTGCGGTGGTGCGGTGGTGCGGTGGTGCGGTGGTGCGGGATGACGAGTCCGGTGCTCTGGTAGCCGCCGTCGGCAATGGTCACGGCGTGGCCGACGGCGTCCTTGGCGCCGGACTCCTCCCAGCCACGGGAGTCATGACGGTTGCCGGGCACGGGCCGGCCGACTACCACGACCATGCGGGTGTCGGCGTCTATGACGACCTGGTGGGCGGTGGAGTGCCTGTAGTTCTTGGACTGCTCGGCGATGCTGCGGTCGCGGGTGGGTACCAGGGTGCCGTCCACGATCAGCACTGCGCCCTTCGCGAACCGCTTGCGCGGCTTGAGCGCGAGCTTCGGACCGAGGTGGTCAATGACACGACTGGCCGCGGACTTCGACACACCGAACAGTGGCGCCAGTTGTTGCCGCAGCGTCAGGTTGGTCCGCCAGCACGCGGCGATCAGCAGCACACGGTCCGCCAGCGGCAGCTTCCACGGCCGCCCCCGTCTCGGAGCGTCCGCACCCTCCCTACGCAGCTGGGTCACCAGCTGCTCAAGACGCGCGGGCTCAGTCCAGTGAACGGGGCTATCCAGGACGGCTCCGCCGCCGTGATCACGCCAGCATTGCGGGGCGCCGCCATTCCTGTCCGAGGACATGGTGGTCGAGGAAGTTCAGCACCGTCTCGTACATGAGGCGAATATGGTTCGGCGCCCCGATGGCGTGGCCCTCGTCCGGGAAGTGCAGGAAGCTGACTTGAGCGCCGAGCCGCTGCAGATCGCTGTACAGGCTCAGTGCCTGGCCCATCGGGACTCGGTGGTCCTTGCCGCCGTGCACGATCAGTATCGGCGTGGTCACCTTCGCGGCGTGGAAGTGGGGCGAGTTGGCTTCGTACCGTTCGCGCTGCGTCCGGGGGTCGCCGAAGATCCTCCGGAAGTATGCGTGCATGTTCGTGTCGATCTGGAACGCCTCCAGATTCCACATGCCGGCGTGGGTGATGATCGCCTTGAAGCGGTCGGTGAGGGTCGCGGCCCGATTGGCCAGGTATCCGCCGTAGGACCAGCCGGCGAGGCCGGTCCTGGTCGCGTCGAGGTCGTCGCGTGCCAGTGCCGCGTCCGTCAGCGCGATGAGATCACGGTAGGGCTGACCGCCGTACTGGCCCCGGCCGCGCTCCTGCATGCGTTGCCCGTAGCCGGTGGACAGCGCCGGATCGGGTAGCAGCACCGCGTAGCCGCGCGCCACGAACGGCCAAAGGTTCCACAACCACGTCCAGGCGCTCCAGGACATCTGTGGTCCACCATGCGGGGCGATGATCAGCGGCGCTGGACGCTCGGCCGAGGCACCCTCGGGCAGCACGAGCCAGGCGCGCAACGGGAAACCGTCTTCCGCCTCGACGTGCACTTCGGCCAGCGTGCCGGGAAGCGGGTCGAGGTCGCCGAGGGCCTTGAGGAAGGCGGTTTGTTGATCGGCTGTGACGGCGTCCAGCCGGACCACTCGAGGCGGGCTGTCGATCGTGCTGCGCAGTGCATAGAGGGTAGTCCCATCGGGCGACACGCAAAGCGAGGCGTAGGCGCCGGAGGCCGTCAGGCGGGTGATCATGCCGTCCGCGTCGCGGCGGAAGATCGGGCAGTGGCCCCGCTCGTCACCGGTGAACCACAGCGTGGCGTCCCCACGGATCGGCGAGAGGACCGCCCGTCCCGGCCACGGCCAGTTGTCGAACTCCGGCAGAAGGTCGGTCTCTTCACCAGAAGCCAGGTCGAACGCCACCAGCGTGACTCGCCACGCCGTGGCGTAGGTCTCCTCCTGCTGGCGCTGGCAGACCAACGCCGAGCCATCGGCCGTGAACGCCAGGCGGTAGTACTGCTGACCAGGGCGCGAGAACGTGTGCCGCTCGACGCCGGTGGCCGCGTCGGCGACCACCACGACATTCGTGTCGGGAGCGCGGCCCGTCGCGGCCCGCGTGTAGGCCACCAGCGTTCCGTCCGGCGAGAGCGCCATATCTCCTGTGCCGGCCAGCCCCTGGCTGCCGGCGTTCACCGGAGCCCCGTCGGCGTGCTGGACGAAGGTGTGGGGTTCGTCGGGGCCGAGACCTGCGCCGAAGGCACACGTTGTGGTCACCTCGTACAGAATCGCGTTGACCATGACGCTTTCGCGCTCACGGCGAAGGTCGGCGTATGCCTCGGCCGTCACGGCGCCAGGCCGCAGATCAGCCATGTAGGCGACGGTGCGGGCGTCCTTGGCGACGGCGAAGGCGGATATGTCTCCCGGGTGGAGGGCGATTTGTCTGGCCTCGCCGCCCTCCGGCAGTGCCCACAGTCCCACGCCCTGGCTCTCGCTCTCTTTGGCGGCGGGATCTGTGTTCTCACGGCCGGAGAGGAACAGCAGCGTGCCGTCGGCGGCGAAAGCGGGAGCGAAGTCGCCCTGCACGGACCGGGTAACGGGGCGGCTCTCACGCTCGCCCGAGGGGTCCACTTCACACAACCTCGAGACGTACCCGGTCCCCTGGTCGTTGATGATCTGCACGGAGGCGATCAAGCGCGTTCCGTCGGGCGCCAGGGCCAAGTCGGTCAGGCGAGGATGTGTGGCGAACAGGCCATGGAACGAGGTGGGATCGTCCGAGGCGCGGAACATGACGATCATCCTGCCTGCCGCACCCGAACTGTGACAGGGGTCGGACGATCTGAGGGGACCGGAACCGAGGAGAACCGGCTCGGCGGTGGTGCCTCCTCTGTGGTGGAGCCACTTCGAACTGACCGCAACATGTCTCCTACGGCAGGGAACGGGTGAGCCACACCAGTTCGCCACTGTCTTCGGTCGAGACATGGTCGCGCTGGAACCCAAGTTTTTCCAGGACGCGAAAGGAGGGCGCGTTCCAGGGGCGCACCGTCGACCAGAGACGCTTCCGCCCCGTCGCGATCGCCGCGTCGAGCACCGCGGACGCCGCCTCGGTGGCATAGCCCTGCCCGTGCACGCGCCGAAACAGCTCGTAGGCGATCTCTGGCTCGTCAACGGAAGCCCGGCCGACCGTGAGCCCGCAATACCCGATGAAGTCGCCCACATCGCGGCGGATGACGGGCAGCAGCGCAATCCCTGTCCGTGCCGACGCAGCACGCTGATCCTCGATCATGCGCAGGTTGTCCTCGATCGACGGCATGCCACCACCCCGTTCGGCGACGAGCGCGCGATGGGCGTCGATGTCGGGCTCGGTCCATGGACGCAACGTCAACCGGGCGGTGTCGAGTCGGAGCGCCATCGGCGTATACGGCATGGCGGCACTCTATCGACGCCGCTGCCCTCAGCGGCATTCTTATCGGAGATGCTGGCATCCTCGGCCGCATTCGACTTGGGGTGCCAGTGAGGGGTCTGTAAAACGATCGGTGTAACTCCTGATCAAGGAAGATGCATCGATGACCAATCGAGCGGGTGCGTACTCCGGGCCTGTCCATGGACCAGGTGTCGAGGTGGCCCTGCTCGAGCGTTGCGAGCTCAGTCGGCGTGCCTCCAGCCAAGCCAGGAATCGGATGGCGACGCGGACGTTGCCGCAGTCGCCCATGTGTGCGTTGAAGGTGTAGCGGCCCCGTGCAGAGCGTCGTCGGGGCATCGCGGATTGACTGCCAATGGGCAAAGGGGCGGATGAGCGTGACGTGGTGGGAAGGGATGCCGGCGAGGGTTCGTGCAAGCCAGCAGAAGACGGACACCTGGGACGTTAGCGCCGTACTCAGCGTAGTGGTCGACATTGCGGGGGAGGACTTGATGAACCGCATCCTGCTCCAGCTCCCGCCGGGCTACGACCTGCTCGTCGTACACCCACAGCCGGACTGATCGAGTGCCGGCCGCCTTGCCGGATGAGCGGCACCGGCCGTGCCCGGGCCGCGTTTGTGTCCTGGGTAACCTCTTTCCTTCCGGGTGTGGGCAAAAAGGCGGGGCGAGTGCATGACAACGCGACTAGTGTGATCATGTGACGGATTTCAGCATCGTGGGTGATGCCACCGAGTGGCAGCAGGATTTCGAGCGACGGCTGCGCGCCGCGTACACGGCGGCAGGCCTAGACGTCGCGGCGGTGGACCGCATGCTCGACGACCTGCGCACCGGCGTCGGTGACTGGACCGTCGCTGAGATCACGGACGCCGGAACCCGGGTGGGACACGTCGCCGTGGTCGTGGTCGACGGCAACGGCGCGCCGGCGGGCCGCATCGGCGACCTCCACGTCGACGCACCCCACGCCGGGCGGGGGTACGAACAGGCGGCCCGGGACTGGGCCGAGGAATGGTGCGAAGAGCGGGGCGCACGCCGGCTGGACATACGGCTCACCGAGCCCGCCGGTGAACTCTTCGCCGACTATGGCGTCCGCGGGCAGCTCAGGGCGCGGCGCGTCACCTCCCCGCCGGAATCGATCGACGGTTTCACCGCCCGGCCCATGACGCAGGCCGAGTACTCCGAATGGGTCGCCGCCGAGAAGTCCGCCTACGTCGGTGACATCGTCCGGTCGGGAGCCATGAGCCGCGAGGAAGCCGTACGCAAAGCCGACCGTGACTTCGCGAACTTGCTCCCCGAGGGCCTAGCGACGCCCGACAGCTCCCTGCTGGTGTTCGAGGCGGAGGACGAGCGCATCGGCTCCGGCTGGCTGAAGCACGGGTACCTCCCGGGGGTCACCTACGGGTACTCGCTGCACGTCGAGGAGCGGTACCGCGGCAGGGGGCACGGGCGGGCCGCGATGACCGCCGGTGAACAGGCCACGCTCGCGGCCGGCGACTCGACGCTGATGTTCACTGTGTGGGGCGGCAACGAGGTGGCCATGAACCTGTACACCAGCACCGGTTTCCGCGTCGTGGAGGAGAGTCGCTCTCTCCGCCTTCCGCGCGGCGCCGCCCTTAGACGCCGGCGCCCGATCCATGCCCCTAGGCCGTTTCCTTCAGATCATCTAATCGTTGGTTGATGCGTGTCGTTGACTGATGCCCAGTGGGCACGCATCGAGCCGTTGCTGCCGGACCGGACGCCGAAGCGCGGTGGGCGATGGCGTGATCACCGGCACGTGATCGATGCGATTGCGTTCAAGTACCGCACTGGGACGCCGTGGATGGACCTGCCCGAGCGTTTCGGTTCCTGGAAGGGCGCCCACAACCGGCTACGGAGGTGGGTCGCCGACGGCACCTGGGAGAAGGTCTTCACCGCCCTGCTTTCGCAGGCCGACGCCGAAGGAGACCTCGACTGGGTCGTCGCGGTCGACTCCACGATCGTCCGCGCTCACCAGCACGCCGCCGGGGCCCTTCAAAGGGGCCCCGTCCGGCGAGCCGGACGACCATGCCCTCGGACGGTCCCGCGGCGGCCTGACCACGAAGATCCACCTCGCCGCCGACAGCCGCTGCCGCCCGCTCGCTTTCACCATCACAGCCGGCCAGGCGGGTGACGCGCCGCAGTTCCCCGAGGTCATGTCCCGGTTACGGGTGCCCCGGCCAATCGGTCGACCAAGGACCACACCGGACGTGGTCCTGGCCGACAAGGCGTATTCGACCCGGGTGATCCGCAGTCACCTGCGACGGCGCGGAATCCGGGCGGTGATCCCACAGCCGGCCGACCAGGCCGCGAATCGCAAGCGACCCGGCCGGCTCAGCGGCCGTCCCCCGACCTACGACCGCGACGCCTACAAACAGCGCAACACGGTCGAACGCTGCATCAACGAGCTCAAGCAATGGCGCGGCCTGGCCACCCGCTACGACAAGACCGCAACCATCTACCTGGCCGGACTCCACCTCGCCGCCATCTTCATCTGGCCAGCAAGGTGATGCTAAAGAAACGGCCTAGTCGGAGCCCACCTCCTGGTCCTCTGATGACTCGTGGTCCGTGGACAGGAGGAAGAAGCGGCAGTGCAAGTAACGTCGCAGAAGGTGTTTGACCAGGGCCCGGCCAACGCCATTCCACCACAACAGGGGAACGTGGTTCACGAGGTGGTGCGGGGGAGCTGACGCGCGGGTCGGAACGTGACGGGCCGTTCAGCCGACGGAGAGGGAACCGGCACCGGCGCCCCGAACGGGGGCAAGCACGCGTGCTGCTTGCACGGCATCGCGGCCGGGGGAAGGAGGCTCAACGTACAGCCAGCAGGCCGTACAAAAGGGGGATCCGCGGCTCGGGCAGCCGCCACCAGCCAGAGTCCGTACGGACCATCCGCGGCCATCGCGGCCAGGGAAGCTCGTCGCTCTCCCGCAGTCGCCGGACGCTCATTCCCGCATCCGTCAACGCGTTCAGGACCTCTCCTAGTCCGTGCATCCACTCGTAACTGTCCGTGGCACCCTTGACGGCCGGGCCGTCGGTGTAGGTGTAGGTGCCATCCCGGTGCACCGGACCGGAGCCCCCCAGGTAGTCGTGGCGCAGCAGCAGTTCCGGTCCCTCACCCGGACCGGGTTTCGGGCCGAGCGCGTTGAGTAGCGGGTGGAACTCCACGACGTACATCCGCCCGCCCGGCCGCAGAAGCTTGGCCACGACATCCGCCCACCGATCGAGGTCTGGCAGATAGCACAGGGCGCCCTTGCCAGTGTAGACGACGTCGAACCGCCGGCCCTCGAGCGCTGTCACGGCGTCGTACACGTTGGCCTGGACGTAGGTGACGTCGAGGCCCGACTTCGCGGCGAGGTCCCGTGCGGCCGTCACGGACGCCGCCGAGAAGTCCAGGCCGACCGCCCGGGCTCCACGCCGGGCGAGGGCGAGCGTCTCCGTGCCGAGGTGGCACTGGAGGTGCAGCACATCCCGGCCGGACAACTCGCCCAGGTCCTCCCACTCGAACGCGGCGAACCAGCGTTCCGGATGCGGGTCCTCGTCCAGGCCGTAGAACGTGCTGGCGACGTGGACCGAAGTGCGGGCGTCCCAGTTCGCCTGGTTGGCGCGCATTAGCCGCGCGTGTTCTGGGGAGGTCATGAGGGCATCCAACCGCGCCCCGGCCGCGCGCGGGGGAGGAAAGCCGGAAAGGTGCCGCGCCGGGTGTCGATGCGGCCGGTTCTCGTTCGTCGGTGGGGTGTAGGAGGCCGACGCCGGGTGGTTCTGGCCCTGTCGTTCAGCGCTCCGGAGTGCCTGCTGGGCGGCCACGGGATCGGCCTGGTGCAGGTAGGCGGCCTTCTGCTCGCGCAGCCAGCCTCGCAGCGCCCGGTCGCGGCCGCCGAGGTCGTTCACCGCCTTCTGCACCCGCTCGGCCGCGGCCGGGGCGCGGCCGGTGGCCGCGAGGTCGAACGCCTCCCGCAGCGCTACGGCCTCCGGCCGCACGGTCCCATGGTCGGCGTAGCGGACCTCCGCCAGCGCCCGCCGGCTGCGCTCCCTCCACTGCGGCACCCGCCCCAGACAGGCCCGCCCGCTCGGCAATCCGCCGCCCACCAGCGCGCTTCGGCGCCGCCACACGTGGGCCACCACTGCCGCGCTCGTGGAGTTGTGGCGCGCCCGCCACGCCATCACCGGTGTGCCCGGACTGGGCCCGCGCCCCGCCGCCCCAGAGGCACAAGCAGACCCCTTCGCCGCTCCCGTCCCGACAGGCGATGACCCCTTCGCTCCCTCCATGGGGTCAGTCAGGCGGCCCGTCACGGCCGCGGTGTCGGAGGTCTGCAGCATCGCCACATCGAGGCCCTGCTGGCCCTTGACAGCCACAGAAGCCTCGGCGTCATGAGAGAGGAACAGCAGGACCGGATCCAGCAGATCGCGCAGGCAGAGGACACGGCCCCCCAGAAACGAGCTGCCGAATACCTCGAACGGATCGGTGAGGACGAACCACCCGGTGCGCCGAGAACGAGACCAACCCCAACGCCTACCAGAAGCACAACCCCGACGGACACAACCTCGACACCTGCCCCGTCTGCGGGCATGAGACATTCTGCGTCGAGGGCCTTGACCCGATCTTCGGCCGGGTTGGGCACGGACAGTGCCTGGTGTGCACCTACACCCGCACCCCGGGCGCCACAGAGGACGAGGCGTTCACCGCACATCTCCGGTCGATGGATGACGAGTGATGCCATCAGGCACGCCGAGGGAACGACCTTCACGCCCAGCCGTTAGGGGGACCCGAGCCGTCAGCGCCCGACCGGTTTCGATGGTGCCTTGCTTGTCCGCTGGACGCGAGGCTGGGCGAGCTTATGGCCCGCCCAGCACGATCGCTTCAGTGTCGCGATTCGATCCAGAAGACGACCAGGCCGACGGCGCTGGTCCCCGCCGCGTATGACGCTCCGCGTAGCACGTTGAGCGCCGCAATGTGCCGACGACGGTAGAACCACAGGGCCACGTCCGTCACCCGAGCGCGGAAGTTCCCCGGTGCCAGGTTTCCAGAGTCGTTTGGGTTCACGTTGGGTCAATTCCTTTCGAAGCCTTGTGCGATGAATTGGTTGGGATCCCAACGCGCCTTTGTTGACGCTGAGTTAATGACACAACGCGGCGGCGACCTATGTCTGCCTATCTGAGGGAGATCTGAACATCACAGTCCGGTCGCAACGGGAATCGCTGCAGACTGGAGTACCCCAACGTCTTCGATCCCCCATCGCTCCAGGTCAGAGCGTTGCAGCAAGATCACCCGCGCGATAGGGGTGCACCTGCTTCTTGTTCTCCTCTCAGGAGATCTCCTCCTTGTCCCAGGAGATCTCGTTGGGAGGGTGCGCACTGCGCCTGGTCAACCTCCTTGGGGATTGCTGCTAACGGTCGTTCACTTCGAGCGGTCGGTTAGTGGCCGCCCGGAAGTCCGGCATTCGATCGGGCGCGGGGCGAGCGGGTGGTGTCTGGAGGAGCTGGCCAGCCGCTTGGACGACGTGCGGAAGTCCCAGGAGACTTAGGCGAACCGGCGGTACACCTTCGCCTCGCCTCGGCAAGCCCCGGCGTGGCATGGCCGCGCCCCTTCGGCAGCCAGCCCCGTCACTGACCCGCAGTCCGCGGCCCGGCGTGGGCGCGCCCGCCTCTGCGGGCGGGCAGGGCTGGTGATCCGGTCGTCGAGAGCCCGACGTCAGGCGAGGGCGGTGCGGAGGTAGGCGGGCAGTGCGTGGCAGACGGCCGGATCGGCTTCCCAGTCGGGGTCGGTGAGTTGGTCGGCCGTGATGACGACGTGGTTGCCGTGGTCGGCGCGGACGACGACGCGGAACGTTTCGCCCCGGCTGTCCCGGCTGTCCCGGCTGGCGAGGTAGGCGGCCAGGGCGGCCCGGCCCAACTCGGCGAGGTCCGCACGGGTGGTCGCTCGGCCGAGGTCTTTGCAGATCCACACGTCGCTGAACCGTTCGTGCATCAGGATCTCCCACCGCACGCAAGCAGACGGGTCCGACAACGCCACCGCCGTCACGGCGTCGCGGCGGGCCATGGACGCCGGCGCCACCGGTCTGCCGTGGGCCGTGCCCTCGCCGAGCATCCCCGACGCCCGCGACCGCCGCCGTCTGCCCCCGGCACCTGTCTGTTCGAGGGCACCAACGTCTCGGAGGGCCCCGGGACGACGCGGCCTTTCGAGATCGTCGGGGCGCCGAACGTCGACGCGCGCGCCCCGGCGGCGACCCCGGCGGCGTTGTGCGCCGCGCCCGCCCAGCCCGGCCGTGGGCGGGGCGACACCGTCGCCCGCTGCTCCACTGACCCTCCCGCTGCTCCGCCCCCCTGGCACGCACCTCGGCCCGCCGTGTCAACGTCCGGGGACGCGACCCCGCACGGGCCCCCGCAGAAGGGGACCGATCTCGTCTATGACCGATCGCTTGCACGCCGTGCGAGACGTGACGCAGCCGACCGCGGAACATGACGGCCACCTCCCGCACTCCGGGGCGTTCATCGCGGGTACCTGCCGCGTGCACAAGGCGTCCGTCCCCTCCGGCGCAGGGCATCACCAGCGGCCAGACCTCGGATGGGGATCAGCGGGCCTGGGCGCGCGCTTCGTAGTGTTCCTGCAGCCGGCCCAGCATGATGCGGCAGTACTCGGCCAGCGGCCGGTGCTGTTCTCGTCCAGGGACGAAGGCGACGGTATGGACGACGTCGTCTCCCGGTATGACCGCGCGGGGCTGGGACGCTCGCAGGTTGGGCCAGTAGCGGCCGTGTGCGAACCCAAGCCGCCCGCCAGGCGGCGCCCACCTTCACGGCGGTCAGACCCGCGGCCGGTGCGGCGGTGAGCAGGATCTTCCTGGGTGCGGTCAGCGGGGCCAGGCGGAGCTGATCGGCGAGGGCGCGGATCTCAGCCCGGCGCTGCGCACCGGTCAGGCCGCCGCCGGACGGCAGGTGGCCGGTGTCCGTCTCGTGCTGCTGCCGGTTGCGCATGTCCTCGTCCCACAGCGACAGGGCGCGGCACCGGCGCTCGCTGCGCCCGGTGCCGTCGAGGTGCCACAGCCCGGTGGCGAAGTTCTCCAGGGCGCCGCGCAGCAGCGTCCAGGGGCTGGTCGCATCGACCTCGCCGGCCGCCGTCAGGCGGCGCAGCGCGTCGGCGTGGGCCAGACCGGCGGCGTAGGAGTTCTGGATCAGGTGCGCGGCGGAGTACGGGCCCAGCGGGGCGTCGTCGGCGGCCAGGCTGCTGGCCGGTGCGGGTGCGGGCAGCTGCCAGTAGGCGTGCTCACCGCGGGCCTGCTCCCAGAGGCAGAAGGTAGGCGCTCTGGAAGGCCTGCGTACTCATGCCCGGCAACGGTAGAACGCGACGGCCGCGCGCGGTAGCCGTTTTGATGCCCCGGTCCGGGCGCGCCGGTGAGACGTGAGCTGGACTGCTGCCAGCCGCACTCGTCCGGGTGGGCGAGGCGCGCTTTCTGGCCAGTACTCGCAGGTAGCGGTACAGGAGGCCGGTTGGTGGGGGCATGATCGCGGCTGTGTTACACAACGACGTGCCCGCAAGGGTGGCCGGGGTGCGGCAGGGTGCCGTCGGGCGGGGCGCGGGAGGCGACATGGGGACGGGACCGGGGGACGGCTGGGAGGGCGGCGTCGACTGGGAGGGCTGGCGGGACCACCGGGACATCCGGCGACGGCTCGACCAGGGCGCCGATCCGGAGGCGCTGCCGTGCGGGGAACGGCCCCTGCACCGGGCCGTGGCGTTCGGCTCGCCCGAGGTCGTCGCGGAGCTGGCCGGGCGCGTCGCCGACGTCGACGCCCTGGAGGACGGTACGACCGCGCTGTGGGAGGCGGTGGTCGGGCACCGGCCTCAGATCGCACGCGTCCTCGTCGCCGCGGGAGCCGACCCGTGGCGGAGGGTGCTGGCCGGCTGGTCACCGGGGCGGCTGAGCCTGGCCGGGCCGACACCGCTGTTCCCGCTGCCCGAGGGCGAACCGGGGCTCAGCGAGGCGGAGTCCGCAGCGGCGCGGGAAGGCCGGCGGCGCATCGCGGCCCTGGCCGGCATCGGCTACTACGACGGCACGGGACTGGCCTGCGTGGCCGGCATCGACGCGCAGGAGGCCGTACGGCGCCTGGCAGCGGTGCCGCCGGAAGCCGGGCTGCTCGCCGAGCTCCTGGACGACCCGTACGGCGTCGACACGGACGACAGCCTGCGCATCGTCGGGGTGACGACCGTGCCGGGCGGTTGCGTCGTCACTCAGCCCTGGGGGTACGGGCCGCAGATGCCGGGCGTACAGGCCCTGCTCTCCGCCGGTACCGTCTGCTACGGCATGTACGCCAACCCCAAGAGCGGCAACCAGGGCAGCCTCGTGCGCGACGGTGTCGTCGAGGGCTGGGACCTGCACCCCGGCGGGGGCCCGTACACCGGTATGTCTCCCGAGGAGGTGCTCACCGCGTACATCTACGGCTCCCACGCGATCGCCGAGTGCTGCGCCCACGCGGGCCTCTTCCCCGCCGACCCGCGGCCGTTCACCGGGCCCCCCGACCTGTGGGTGGAACTCCCCGAGCGCGACTACTGGCAGCACTGACCGGTACCCCTTCCGGGGGCGCCCCCGTGTCGGGCCGGCAGGTGCGCGCGAGCCGCTGCCTGCCCGCCGTCCCCGGATGCGGCGGGCGGTGAACGAACCGGGGTACGTTCGAGGAGACCGTGCAGCTGCTGGAACTCTTCCTGCACCGCGAAGGCCGCATCCCCGCCGCCCGCGAGATCATCCGTGTCGACGGCGACACCGTCAAGATCGGCGCCTGGCTTGCCAAGGCCCGCCACCGCCACGGCTGCGGCCAGCTCCCCGAAGGGGACGCGCGCCTGGTCGCCGCCCTGTTCGACGGGGACTGGACGGCCGAGGACGCCGTCCCGGCCGTCCTGCTGTAGACGCCGGCGTCGTCGGGCGCGATGGGGGGACACAACTCGTGCGGCATGTCCTCTCAAAGAGACATCAAGGTCAAGCAGAGGTGACGTTTGCCGCGCCAGGCCTGGCCCTCTCCGCCGCGCAGGAGTTCGCGGCAGCGCCGCGGATGTGCCAGTCGGCCGGCCACGGCGGGTTCCAGTCCTCGTCGACGGCTTCCAGCGCCGCCCCTCCCACCCGGGGTTCCCCCAGCCAGCGTTCCCGGCCGCCTGCCTCGTGGAGGTTGCAGTGCTGCGCGCAACAGGGCCGGCCCGCCGCCTGGATCAGATGCGCCAGGACCGCAGGGCCTCGGCGACGGCGTAGACGCTCAGCCGGGTGTCCCGGACCTTTCTGACGAGGTCGGACAGGGCGCCGTATGGGGGGTCGATGCCTTCGCCGAACTGATCCATGTACTGAGCGGCCACGATAGCGGCGAAGAGGCTGTTGCGGTGGGGGAGTGGCTCCAGGCGCACGATCGTGTGCAGGAGTGCGGCCGCGCGCCAGGCGGCATCCGGGTCGGAGGCCTCAAGCGTCGGCATCCGGGTCTTGTGCCGGGCGACGGCCGCCACCAGCGCGGAGTAGTCGGTCACGCTCACGTCTTCATGCCCGAGGGCGGCCTCCTGGACGTCCAGGAGCCAGGAGACGTCGATGTGGACAACCATCAGGCAGCCGCAGCCCCGTCGCCGCGCTGGGAGGGTGGAATCTCCTCGGGGAACGCCTCGTCGAACTCCCCGCGCAGCCTGTCGGCCCAGGCGGTGGCGCCGGCGACGAACCGCTTGCGGTGCATCTCGCGTACACCGAGGTCGTGCAGGTACTGCTTGAGGCTCTTGCCCTCGGCGGCGGCGGCGGCCCGGACGCCTTCCATTTCCTCGTCAGAGAAGGACACGTTCAGTGATGGCATGACCTGATGGTACCTAGTTGGTACCACGCTCCTCAAGGCCGGTGAGCGTGGTCAGAAACAGCCAGACCATCACCGGCGCCTGGATGCGATGGAGGGCATCGGGGGCGCAGCAGCCGGGATGATGGCAGGGGCGGCCGCCTGCCCGGCCAACCCGGGCCAGCGGCCAGCATCGATGCCGAGCACGTATGCCGGGCCGCGACCGCCGTGGCGGCCGTCTTGTATCGCGCAGCGCCAGCAGGACGCTGACGTTCGCGCGGGTCATCCCGTGCCGGCGACGACCCGGGGAGACCGCCGTGCTTTGCACGACATGTCGTCCTCTGGCCGCCGCCGCGCACGGGCACACGACTCCTGCTGTATGCCACACGCCCTGTCTTCCCCGGTTCGCCGGGCACTGCGCGCGGCGGGAGCCGCGACAGGGGGAGCGGGGGAGCGTGCGTCGGTGTCGGTGCCCGGCATCGTTGGCGTAACTCGGTCGTTCGGCCTGTCTCGTCGTTGTGGTGTCTGGTCGCCGGGCTGGGTTCTGAGGTGGCTCGTCGTATGGCGCGGCGTTGGGCGGCGGTGGTGGCGCCCCAGATGCCGTCGTCCTCTCCATGAGCGAGTGCCCAGGTACGGCAGTCGATGATCACGGGGCAGCGGCGGCATATTGCCCGGGCCAGGGAGGCCTCCGCGCCCGGAGCCGTGAGGTCGGCGAGAGGGAAGAAGATCTCGGGGTCTTCTCCCACACAGGCTGCTTGATCACGCCAGTCGGACTCTGCCGGCTCTCCGCTTGATATGCAGGTCATGATCAACTCCCCTTCCGGGCTGCCTGCATGGCGAACGGTGACCGCGGCGCTGGTAGCGCGGTGGTTCCGGCAGAGGTTTGGAGAATATTAAACGATTACGTCACATATGCGGTAGGGGGTCTGCTCCGGGTACCGCTGTGGAGTGACTGGCCTTGGTAACGGCGCAGCGTGGCGGTCGTGCGGGCGGCTGGGACCCGGATGCGAGCGGCGGGCAGGCCGAACCGTTCGCACGCGGCCTCGGTGAGCGCCAGCAGCGGGTCGGCGTCCTTGCCCGAACCGTGCAGCCGCTCCGCACCGAGCTGAGCTCGGTGAGCGTCCACTCGACCAGGGCGGGCAGGGGCTTGGCGGGTACGTCCAAAATCAGACCGCCGACGCCGTAGCCGGTCACATTCCGGTCGGCGTCTGCGTCCGGCCCAGGTACGCGGTGAAGCCGATCGCATACATCGCCACCTGGACAGACGATGCGCCTGCCCGCACCGCAAAGCGTCAGCCCGGGTCTTTCGCACGCCGCTGTGCCTCCGGCACCCGGCAGGCCGGCCGTCGCGCCGTGACCTCGGCAGGCCGGGCAGATACCGGAGTCCGAGGGGGCGACGTCATGGGCCCAGGCGGTGACGCATGTCGTCTTTCAAGTACGGGCAGTGGTGGCTATCCTCGATTCTCACGTGCCTCGTCTCGCGCGTGCTGCGGCCAGGACCCACCTCCCGGCCGAGAGCGAACCTGAGCGGCCGCTCGGAAGACGAAGAGGATGGATGGTGCTTCGCGAACGCGCCGTGACGTCCGTGCATCTGGCACGCCGTGGTGGGACGGCACCGCCGGTGCACTGGAGCAGTCATGACGAAACCGAACACCACCCACCAGCAGCGCATCGCAAGCCCTCCACCACGCCGTGGGATGCGGCTATCAGGAGGCCTTGCGCCGTGTCCGGGAGGCCGCCGCCGGCCTGCTGCCCGCCCGGCTGGATGCCGCAGGACGCGCGGCGGCCGTCGAGCTCTTGGCCCACAGCGTCACCGCTCCGGCCGCCACCACTACGAGCCGGACACAAGCCGCACCGCAGCCCGCCCCTGTGCCACCCTCTTCAGCGCCCGGTGTCCTGCCCTCGGCTGGTGGGGCCGCACTGGCCTCTCTTGCCCCGGGGACGGTGACGGGCCTGGTGTCACTGCCGACGGCCGGCCGTTCGACGCTGGCCCTGAACATCGCTCTCCATCACGCCCAGGCCGGCACCGCCGCCTTGTTCACCTCCGGGGAGATCTCTTTCCGCTCCCTGCAGCAGAAGGTTCTCGCCGCCCGGTACGGCGTCGATGTCCGCCATCGTTGTACTTCCGCTTCCCGCTGTCGTTCCGCGAGGTTGAGGAGCTCATGCTCGAGCGCGGGATCGTCGTCTCCTACGAGACGGTGCGCCGCTGGTGCGGCAAGTTCGGGCAGACCTACGCCAACGCGCTGCGCCGCCGGCAGCCTCGGCCGGGTGGCAAATGGCACCTGGAAGAGGTCTTCATTCAAGATCAATGGAGAATAGAAGTACCTGCGGCGGGCCGTCGACCAGGACGGCAACGTCCTGGACATCCTGGTGCAGAACCGCCGGGACAAGGCCGCGGCCTGGCGCTTCTTCCGCAGGCTGATGAAGAAGAGCCGAACGGTGCCACGGGTGATCGTCACCGACAAGCTCCGCTGCTACGGCGCCGCCCGCCGCGAAGTCATGCCCTGCGTCGAGCACCGCCAGTTGAAGTACCTGAACAACCGGGCGGAGAACAGCCACCAGCCCACCAGGCAGCGCGAACGGGCGATGAAGGGCTTCCGCTCAGTGGGCAGGGCCCAGCGGTTCCTGTCCGCGTTCAGTGGTATCTCGCCCCACTTCTGGCCCCGCCGCCATCTGATGCCTGCACACGACTACCGCGCCGAGATGACCGTCCGCTTCGCAATCTGGGAGCAGATCACCGGCGTCGCCGGGCTTGCCACCGCGGTCTGACCACAGCCCGGAACCGGGCTCCATCACGCCACGACGTGCCATCAGCACCTACCCACCCACCAACGTGACAGCGCCACTCCAGGCGCTCGCGCTGCTCCGGCGAGAGGTGCGGCAGGTCGGGTGGACCATCGGGGCCTCCGTGTTTCGGTGGCTTCGCTCCCCTGCACCCTCGCTTGCTGCGTCGCCTGCGGGGGCACTCGCGCGGCCCACGTCCCGGCAAACGCTCCAGCGACCTCGCCCGTCGTCCCGGGAGACGGGCACGAGGGCTCCGGGGCCCTCGGGATCGCCTGTACCCAACTGCAGCTACCACACGTCATCGTGGTCGCGGCTGAGCTGGAGCTGTTGACGGTGCCTGTCGCCAAACGGGGTTCGACGGCGGCCAGGTTCGGCACGGCGGGGTCCTTCACGATCGCTTCGACCGGTTTGTCGACGCGTGCACCATAGCGGTCGATCAGTTGCTGGGCGGCCCGGTCGCGCCCCGTGAACCAAGGGGCGCCGAGGTGGGCGAGGTCGGTGGGGTCGCCCGGTGGATGGCATCTCACCGCCCGGCCCGGCCTCGCGCACGTGCCGATCACGGGGTGCCTTCGCGCCTCGAATGTGAATGGCTGCGGTGCGGCCATCAGCACCGAGTCAGGCGGTGGGGGCAGGTGCTGACGTCCGCCGGCCGACCGGGTGGTTTGCGGGCAGGGTCGGCCCGGCAGCACCGCACGTGGCGCCGACCCTTGACCGGCAGCCGTGTGTCTGGTGATGCTTCCCTTGCTTTGCTCGTCCGTAGGGGCGGAGCAGGACTCACCGCGCGTAGGGGGACGCATGAGTGATCGCGAACTGTGGGCCAGTGTGGTCCTCCTGACCACGTTCCTGGGTTTCGTCGTGTCTATCTTCGTCGGCCCGCCCGCCTGGTTCCTGGGCATCCTGTCCGCCTTGCTGGTCCTGAGCACAGTGATCATTTGGACCGAGCAGAAGAAGCGCGGCCATCGCTGAAGCGGCAAGGGGCGTCTCAGCGAGTGGGTCCTGGCCCACTACGTCTGGGCATAACAGAACACTGGTCGCGGACATCCGCCACGTACTGGGCACCGGCTCTGCTGGACCGCCTTTGGCAGCCGTGCTTTCGAACGCGGATTCCTTAGTTCGCACAGGCATGCGCCAATGACGCGAAGGCAGTGCAGCGATGCGACCGGCCGTCGAGCAGTGGGGGCTCTCACGAACAGGCCCAGAATGCCGTGCCCCTTTCTGGACAGTGACCGCCCCTCGGCGACGCGGTCACAGGACGCGAAAGCGCCTGCGCTGAAGGACATCTGGTGCGTGGGCGTCGGCGCGGTCAGCGGACGGCCGTCAGCTCGCCATCATGGCCTGGAGGTCGCTGAGCGACAGCTCGTTCGTGCCACGGTCCGCCGCCTTGCTCTGCGTCCATGCGAGGATCGCCGGGTGCGCATCCTCGTGCTGGGCACCGGGCGGCGGCGGGCGGTGAGTGCGCCGGTGCGGGGCGGGACTTCCGTCGGTGCAGCCCCGCACCAGGTGCGCAGTGCGTGCAGGCCGCGGTGGCGAACAGCAGCACCCGACGCGGCGCGGTCCCGCGCGCACTGGATGAAGCCACCTTTGTCGCAAGAAGTGGCGTTCCACCCCCGGTCCAGGACCGGCAGCCGCATCCAGTTGATCGGCTCGCCGGCCTCCGCGTTGACAGGCATCTTGTAATGGGTGAGGAAGTGCTCCTCCTCACCCATGCTGTGCCTGAAGAACTGGCGCGTGCTCGGCAAGGTACGCACCGACACGAAGTGGGCGACCGCGCTCGTGATGGCCCTGCTGGTCCTCACGAACCGTGAAGTCTCCCGGTGACCGACGATCTTCGCCGAGGCCATCCGCCCACGACCAGCACGAGTATCCCGACCCCCACGCACACCAGACCGTGACCTGCAACGTCGCGTCACTGCCGTGGGGCGGTTTCTGTAGCGGTGCGGCTGTCATGGGGCGGTACACCCCACTCCGCTCTACTGTCTTGAGATTCTGAACCGGCGTCGACGCGCACGCTCGCGATGCGCACTGCTACGACCCCTCCTGGGCCCGCCTCCTCACCACCGCCATCGCCGAACGCCGGTTCCAACGACTGAGGGACCTCTTCGACCCCGACAGCCGCGGCGAGGCCATCGGCTTCGGGCCCGGCGCTGACCAGATGCGTTCGGCCTTCGCTGCCGTCCGGGAGAAGGCCGAAGCCCTCCGAGCGAACGGAAAGGCACAGCGAGGGGACATTCGCGTCGAACACGGCCTGCTCAAACGCACGCACCTGTCGATCCGGTTCGGAAAGCTCAACCACTGCACCATGGACGAGAACAACCCCGTCGGCGCGAAGTGCCTCGAAGACGCCATCGTGCCCCCGGGACACCGAGGGCCACTCATCGACCGCTGCCAGCCCGCACGCTGCAGCAACAGCATCATCGCCCCCGAACACCTACCGATCTGGAAGGCCGAGCACGATTCGCTGAGCCGACTCCGCGACCAGCCACGGCTGCCCCCGAACGGAGCTGCCATCGACGAACAGATCCGTGACGTCGAACTCGCGCTCAGGAAGGCAGACGGCGCATGAGCGAGGCCCCTCAGCTCAAGGTCTCGGCACCGGCCGAGAAGGCACTGCGGGAAGCTATGGAGCGACTATTCACCGGCCGACCGGCCCGTACCGACGGCAAGCTGACAAAGAACAACCTCTGGCGGGAGGCCGGCGTCAGTCGAGCCACCATGAACCGCGCCACCGACGTGCTTGCTGATTGGGACGACCACATCGGCCGGAGCCCGGCAAGTCTCCACGACCAACGGCAGACGCTGGAGATCGCTGATCTTCGACGCCAACTCAAGAACAATCGGCAAGAGCGACAGCAACTCCAGGACCAGGTCGACGCAGCCGCTACCGTCATCGCCGTCTTGCTCGCGGAGAACACAGCCCTGCGCGAGCAGGCCACCAAACAATCGGCTGTCGTCATCCCCCTCGACCGCACCCACTTCATTTCTGAGTGAAGACGCTTGCCCCTACAGGCCGTACGCGCTTGTTTGGTTAGCCATCAGTGACACCTCAACGCGCGAATCCGGGGGCCTTCTCCGTGGGCACCGTGCGCATTGTCCGAAGCGGTGACAGGAAGTTTGGAAGGACACTCAGCGTCATACCCGCTGCACCGATCCACAAAGTGCCTGCCGCTCCGAACACAGAGCCCGAGGCTCCACCCAAAAGCCCACCGAGAGGAATGCCACCCCAGGAAACAAACCGAGCTGTTGCGCTCATCCGACCCAGAAGCCGATCCGGCGTCAGGGCCTGCTGGAAGCTTGACTGAGCCACCACGCGGACGACTCCACCCAGTGACAGAGCCGCGAGTCCGATCGCGGCCACATACACGCTCCAACCCGCTCGTGCCAGCGGCATGAGCGCGGTCAAGGGACAGCTAACCAGCGACGCCAGCCCGATGACCGGACCTTGCCCGACCCGCTTGGAGACCCTGGTTGCCAACAGTGCGCCCAGCAAGGCACCGCAACCCATCCCCGAGAAAATGAGGCCGATACCAAAGGAATGGAGACCAATCTCCCGCTCCAAAAAAACCAGCAGCATGGTCTGATACATGACCAGGAAGAGGTTGAATACCGCATCCCCCAGCATGATCGCACGGAGGGTAGGGCACTTTACGACGAACTTCAGCCCCTCCTTGATCTCGCCAGCCAATTGAGGACGCTCGCTCGGCTCAGGCTTCTCTTCGCGTTTCCTGATGGTAATCGCGAGCAGCCCCGACATAGCCATCCCGACCGAACTCACCAAAAGCGTTGCAGGCGCTCCAACCAGGCCGACCAGCGGCCCCGCCACCGTCGGCCCGCTGATACTGGTCACCGAGCGTATGGCCGACAGTTTCGAGTTTCCTTCCACGAGATGGTCTCGTCCCACCAAGTGCGGGAGATAGCTGACGTATGCAACATCGAAGAAGACAGTCAATACTCCATGAACCAAGGCGACTGCATAGAGCCACCAGATGGTGAGAAGGCCCGCCCACCATGCCACCGGAATCGTCGAGAGGAACAGCGCGCGAGCGAGATCAGTGCTGATCATCACCGATCGCTTCCGCGCGCGGTCCACCCATGCGCCTGCCGGCAATCCGATCAGGAGCGATCCTGCCGAAGTCATCGCGGTCAGTAAGCCCACCTGGAACTCGTCGGCACGTAATGCCGCAATGGCAACCAGAGGCAAGGCCAGGAAGATGATGCGGTCGCCTAGCTGACCGAGCGCAGTGGCAGCAAACAATCGCCCGAAGTCCCGATTATGCAAGAGGCCGAGGCGGGAGGATTTTGCCATGGAATACCCTGCTGTCGAATTTTAGATGTCTCTCTGATGGCTTCAACGACTACGGACGGTCGATTCCGAACTCGTAGACCACTTCCCGGCATATGTCCGGAATGACCATGTCGGCTGTTTCCACCGGACGTCCGTCCGTGTCGAAGATGGTCCGCTCGATCTGCAGAACGAGGTCTCCCAGGCTGATCCCCAGGAGGTTCGCCTGAACCTGGGTGGCACGAGCCGGGCGCGGCACCTCGACCACAGTCGAGATGGCTACGCCAATGGAACGCATGCGCTCGACCACCCCCTTACCCGCCAGGGGACCCTTCTCGGGCAGCACAATCGGCGTTCCATCCGTGATAGCCATCGGCTCCCAGGATTCTGAAAGCTGGACAGGTTGCCCGTCGGCGAGAAACTCGTAATGCGTACAGACACAGGGGTCCCCGGGGCTGATGGCGAGCCGCTCGGCGATTGGCTCGGGGGCGGGGACGCGGACCTGACTGTGTGAATCCCAGGCGTCGGCCCTGCCCCGCTCCCTCCTGTCCTGCCAAGGAAGAGAACTCTCCCGGCGTTCGCGGTGCCGCGAGCGGATCAGTCGGAGGCGCTCTCGCGGCCTGCGGACGTAGGTGCCCGAGCCGGCACGGCCTTCGAGGAGACCTTCGATGATCAAACGGTCCATGGCCCTCTGTATGACGTTGCGTCCGAACCCGTACTCCACGGCAAGCCGAGCCCGGGACGGCAGGCGCTCCCCGATCTCCCACTCTCCGGAGAGAATCCGCGCGCGCAGCACGTCGGCTACTGCGAGGTACGGCGCCTGTCGGGGCATGGATGATCCTCCGGTTGTCCTGCTCTGCGGCAACTGACCATTTCCAGGGGGGCGCTGGCAAGTTACTGCACCAGGGAAAAGCTGCTGGAGTAGAAATACGCTCCGAGCTCATGCGCCTACGGAAGTAGCCGGCGAGAAGACCCAACTCGCCGCTGATCGACCGTCAAGGCGCGGACATAGCCTGCTGGTGCGGGGCAGCGGTCCGGCAAGATGACCGGCTGCTGCCGGTCCGTGGATGCGCAGGGCTGGAGGAAACCGAGAACTCCGGGCAGCCGCGCTCGGGCGGATGGCGACGTGCCGAACCGTTACGGCGCGTCGTACTTGCTCGTGGCGCTCTGCGCGGGGCGGATAACCGCCTTGCCGGAGTCGAGGTCAACAGAGCTGGGGGGTGCACCGGATTCGGCGTCGTCCCGGAGGACAAGTTGGCGTTCTCGCTCCTGCTGCACGTGCCGCTGTGACGGATGGAAGAGCTCGCCCCATGCCTCAGCAGTGGATGCTCCGCCGCCATGCCTGCGCCGCCGCCAGCCGACCCAAGTAAAGAGGATCAGCCATAGACAGATGACGACACTGCCAGTCGCAAGGAGCAAGAGTTCTCGCCTTCCGGGCACCGATGGTTCGTGCTGACAGTCTGCTGACAACCGTGCACAACGGCCAGTGCAAGCCGAGCCAATGACTTGGCGGTAAGAGAGGCAGCTCAGCCGCCGGTGTCTCATTAGACACCTCGCAGTCTGGAGAAGGATGGCTACCGGGCGATCGTCTTCACCCCGTGGCCGGTGCCCGGCCCGCTGCTCGTGCAGTCCCGCCGCGGCGGTCTCCTGCAGAGCCGTTTCCCTGATCTCGTGGTCGCGGCCGCCCACCTGCCCGACGGCCCGGCCCTCGACGGAGTTATGTCACCTGTACGGGTGTCTCAGCCTCAGAGTGTCTCAGGTGGCGCACCTGCCGTGGACGGACACGCTCCGGGTCGGGGAACCTAAGACCGTGTCCTACATGGTCAGTTGGTCGTTGGGCTGCACATGGGGCGGGGTACGTGGAGTTGGATTGTTCCGGATGGCTTGTGGGAGATCGCCAAGCCGTTGATTCCGGAGGACCGGGTGCGGCCGCAGGGCGGCGGGAAGCAGAACACACCTGATGAGACGCTGTTCGCGGCCATCATCTACGTGCTGGTCAGCGGATGCGCCTGGCGGGCACTGCCGCCGTGCTTCGGGATATCGAAGTCGACCGCGCACCGCCGGTTCATGATCTGGTCGCGAGCCGGCGTCTGGGGCCGCCTGCATGAGGCGGTCCTGCGTCAGCTCGACGATGCCGGCCTTGTCGACGTCTCCCGTGTGGTCCTCGACTCCGCCCACGTCAGGGCTAAGAAGGGGGCGAACACACAGGTCCGAACCCCGTGGACCGGGGCAAGCCGGGTTCCAAGATGCACATCCTGTCGGATGCGAACGGACTGCCCCTGGTCGTCGGCGTCTCGGCCGCCAACGTCCACGACAGCGAGGGCCTGAAGCCCATGGTCGCGGGTATCCAAACGCAACACGACCCGCATCGAGGCCGTCACTTCAAACCCAAGCGACTCCACGCCGACAAGGCATACGACATCCCCCACCTGCGGAAATGGCTGTGGGGCAAGCACATCGGTGTCCGCATCGCACGCAAGGGCATCGAGTCCAGCGAACGACTGGGCCGCCGCAGGTGGGTGATCGAACGGACCATCTCCTGGCTGTCCGGCTACCGCAGACTCAGCCCCCGATACGAACGCCACCCACGCAACTACCTGGCCTTTCTCGGCCTCGCCGCAGCCCTCTGCTGCTACAAGCGGCTCCTGAAACTCACCATGTAGGACACGGTCTAAGAAGGAACTAGGGCTGCGCGGCCGTCGGCGCGGCACAGGAACCTGCGCGGATGGAGCGGATTCAGCGGGCCGCTGGTGCGGTCGTCGGCTCAGCGGTGGGCGACGCCCTGGGCGCCCCTTTCGAGTTCGGTCCCCCGGGAGCGTTCTCCGCGCGGTTTCCCGCGCCGAATGCCGGTGGCGAGATGTGCGCAGGCGGTGGCTGGGACCCCGGCGAGGCCACTGACGACACGCAGATGGCCGTCCTGGTCGCGGAGTCCCTGCTGGAGCGGGGCAGACTGGATCTGCCGGACATCTTTACCCGCTTCCAGCGGTGGGCGGCATCAGAACCGAAGGACATCGGCTTGCAGACCGAAGACGTCCTGACCAACGGCATGCCCTGGGACCTCGCCGCCGCGATCCATTTCCAGGTCAACCAACGAGCAGCGGGAAATGGCTCCTTGATGCGGGCATCGACCTCCGCGGTCTACTTCGCGGCCGTCGGCCAGGAAGCCACCATGGACGCGGCCCACCGCATCGCTGCCCTCACCCACGGTGACCGCGCGGCCTGGGAAGGCACTGCGATCTTCCACGAACTCATCCGCGTCACACTCGAGGACACCGACCCCCTCACCGCGCTCCCGGACATCCTGGCCCTTGTCCACCCCGACCACCGCGGCCGCTACGCCACCGTCCTCGCGCCCGACTGGCACCCCGATCGGGCGACCGAGTTCAACGGCGCCGTCTGGCCCTGCCTGGGCTCCGCCGTCTGGGCCCTGCGCACCACCACCAGCTTCGAAGACGCGATACGCGCGGCGATCGACCTCGGCGGCGACACGGACACCGTCGCCGCGGTGACCGGAGGCCTCGCGGGCGCGTACTACGGGCTGGACGCAATCCCCGCCCGCTGGACCCAGCCGCTCCATGTCCCCCTCCCAGGATTCGACGGACGCGTGCTGCGCCTGGCTGATCTGCTCCACCTTGCACACCGCCTCGGAGAGGGCCGTTGATGAGACAGACGTAGTAGCCCGCATAAACGGCGAGCTGGTTGTGTGGGCCGAGGAGAAGATGTCGTTCGAGGCGCTCCAGCGGCGCGCGGTCTCCGGCGGCCGGACCGCGGCCCGCCTCGCCCAGGAGATGCCAGAGCACTTCATCGCCTTCGACGTCCTCCAGATCGACGGCCAGGAGCTGCTGCACGTCCCGTACGGCGAGCGGCGCGCGCGGCTGGAGCGGCTGTTCGCCGACCACGGGCTGAGTGCCCCGTGGACGCTCTGCCCCGAGACGGCTGACGTGACGACGGCGCAGGAGTGGCTGACGTCCTGGACGCAGGTGCCCGGCGTCGAAGGGCTTGTGATCCGGGGGAGCGGACAGCGGTACTTGCCGGGAGCCCGTGCGCTCTACAAGGTGCGCCGCCGGGACTCCACCGAGGTGGTGGTTGGCGCCATCACCGGGACCGTGCGCCGGCCGCAGACGCTTGTGCTGGGCCGTCTCGACGCGGCCGGGGTGCTCCGGCCGGTCGGCCCCAGTACGCCGCTGCGGTCGGACGCGGCGCGCGAGCTGGCCGACCGGCTGACACCAGCCGGGCCCGGACATCCATAGGAGGGCGTTCGGTTCACGACCTCGTGGGGGTCGCGGACGCCGCTCGACGTCGTGCTGGTCGAACCGGAGCTGGTCGCCGAGATCATGGTGGACACGGCGCTGGAGCGCGGAGCCTGGCGGCACCCGGTGCGCTTCGCCCGGCTCCGGCTGGACGTCGCCGTTGCGGACGTCCCACCGTTCGGCGCGGGCGCCGAGCCCGCCAGCGGGTGACCGGCCGTGCCCACCGTCCCAGATGCTGTCAGGGGCCGGTGAGGATGTCGTGGGTGCCAATGCGGCGCCAGATGACGTGTTGCACGCCGGGGCGGAGCGCAGGCCCGTATTGCCAGGTGGCGCGTCCTGCGGGTCCAGCGCCCATGAACCAGGTGAGTTCGTAGATGCCGGATGCGCGCTGGACGCGCTTGACGCGGAGGCCGGCGCGGAAGTGCCCGCCGGTGCGCAGGTCCTCGACGAAGGCCGCCACGGTCTGGAAGAAGCGGCGGCGCTGTGCGGGGGTCAGGCGGTGAAGGTCAGCGGTGAAGCGGGGCGTGGTCTCGTAGGTGGGCACGGCGAACTCCTCCAGGACGCACGAAGCCCCCGGCCGGTTGGCCGGGGGCGGTGGTGGCTGTTCGTGTTGAAGGGCGTCGGTGACGTGGTGCTCAGTGGTGGTCGTTGGGCGAGGGAGTGGTGCGCTGGTGTGCGCTCGATGACGGTGGAGTCGGTTGCATGGCGATTGCGGGGTTGGTGGGGCTCGTGTGGTTGCGGCGCAGTATTCGCACGGCCCGGAGTCAGCTCTCGTAGAGGGCGCGCATCGCGTCGTAGAACTCCTGGGGGCGGGCGGCCTCGCAGCCGACACAGTGGTACCGGTGGAAGTCGGTGCGGGCGGGGTGGTCCTGTTGGGCGGAGCGGCCGACGCTGCGGAACTCGGGTTCCATCGGTCGCGAGCACAGCGGGCAGGGGTCTGCGTAGATCAGTTGCTTCAAGATGCGGCGGACTGTGCACAGGTCGGTGGCTTACCGTCTCGGCCTGAGCAGACAGACCGCCTGACGGGCGCTCCGGTAAAGATCTGGTGATGGCCTCCCGCCCGGCGGGAAGCACCCCGGATCACGCTTTTCCGCAGGTCAGTGCAGGGGTTCCATGGGCCGATGATCAGCATGTCGCCAGTTCGCCCCGGGAACGGGGTGCGCTACCTCTTCCGTGGCGTGATGGTCGGCGACGGCCACCGCCGGGCGGGCACGCCGCTGCGCGCCGCCCAGGACGAAGCCGGTGTCCCGCCCGGCGTGTGGAAGGGCCGGGGCCCGGCCGCGCTCGGCCTGGCGGCCGGGGACGTGGTGACCGAGCGGCAGGCCGAACTGCTCCTGGGAGAGGGCCGGCACCCGGACGCCGACCGGATCGAGCGCGAGCTCCTGGCGCAGGGCAAGAGCCCAGCGCAGGCGAGGCGGGCGACCGTGCTGGGCAGGCCCATCGAGCACAACCGCTCACCGAAGACCGACAAGGCCAAGGAGCGCACCCCCTGGCTGGCCTTCGACCTGGTCTTCCGGCCTCCGCCGACGGCACACATCGCGTGGGCCCTGATGGACGACCGGCACCGCCGGGTGCTGGAGCTGTGCGACGACATCGCCCGCGACAAGACCCTGGCGTGGCTGGAGGAGTCGGTCGCGGAAATCCGCTCGAAGGCCGGCGGCAAGCAGCGGGCCCGGGTCAAGGACGGGCTGATCGTCGCGGTCTTCCGGCACTACGAGTCCAGAGCCACGGAATCGAGGCCCCTGCTCCACGCGCACGCGGTCGTGTCGGTCCGCGCCCGGCGGCCGCATGACGGGAAGTGGGGCAACCTGTCGGCGGACTCGCTGATGACCCACATCGTCGCCGCCGACACCCTCTACACCCTGTACTGGTGTCCGCCCGGCTCGGGTGGGCGTGGGAGCCGCGCGAGGTGACGCCCGGCCGCCGGCCTGTCATGGAGATCGCGGGCATCGACCAGCGGCTCATCGGCTGGCAGTCGACCCGCCGCCAGCAGATCGAGGACGCCCTGCCCGTCCTCACCGCCAAATACGAGGAACGGCAGGGCCACCCGCCGGGGGAGCGGGCCTCCTACGCGCTGGCCTGCCAGGCCGCCGACCAGACGCGCCCACCCAAGCGCACGGAGCTGCTGTCACTGACCGAGCTGCGCAAGCGATGGCGCACCTCCGCGATCCGGGCCTACGGCGCCGACGTCGTCGACGGGCTGGCGGAGCGGGCGCGGGCGGTGGCCGCGGCGGTGTGGGCACGGGTGCGGCCGGTGGTCGACATAGCGCTGGCGGCCGTCGACGTCGTGGCTGTGGTGTACGTGATGCGCGGCGCGTTCAAGCGCCACCACCTGCTCGCCGAAGCCCGCCGCTACCTCTCCTACGTCCTGCGCGGCCGGCCCCACCAGGCGGGCCTGGACGAACAGATCGTGCAGACCGTCGTCGACGACTACACCCGCCCGGCAGGTCGGCGGATGATGACGGCCGACCTGCGCGCGCTGTATCCGCGCGACACCGAGGACCAGGCCGTGCTGCGTCCGCTGACCCGCAACCGGTCCGCCTCCCTCTACGAGCGGGCCCGCCTCGCCGCCGACGCGCTGACGGCCCGGGTCCAGGCGGAGCGCCGCGCGGAACGTCTGGGCTCCCGGAGTCGGCCGTACCCCGTCGCCGTGCCCGCCACCGCGAGGTCCCGCCCGCGGCTGGGCCGCCCGGATCGGAAGGCCGGCCGCGTCCCGGAGCCGAAGACCGACGTCGCCACGGTGGAGCAGACCCGCCGGACGCTCGAGGCCGCCGTCGCCAAGCTCCAGGACGGCATGCGGGAGCGCGCCGTCACCCACGGCCCACAAACGCAGCCCGCGCCGACGACGGCACCGTCGCCGCACACTCAGCAGCCCGGCACTCAGCACGCGCCGGGCCGGACCACAGGAGGAGTCGGGTGAGTACCCCGGAAGAACAGCCCAGCCTTGACGACGTCCTCGCTCGGGCCCGCGCGGCCTCGGAGAAGATGGCCGCCGTCCTCGATGGGCCCCCGGCGTGGGAGCCGATCTGGAAGCGGCCTTGGAAACCAAAGTCGAAGGCGGAGAAGAACCGGGAGCTGAGCAAGCAACGGCGGCGGCTCCAGGATGCCGGACGCCGCCGCCTCGCCGCTGGGCAGTCCCGTCGGCCCCGTGCAAGGCAAGGCAGGATCGGCAACGCGGCCGCGCGCCGCGACGCCCGCGCGCTGTCCCGGGTGCGGCGCTCCACCGCCTGGCTGTGGTGACGGTGCTGTGCATCGTCCACCGAGTGGAACCCCAGACGTCCTGCACTCAGTGGCGGTGCACGACATCGGGTGGAGCCCACTCGGTGGTGTCCACCCGAAAGAATCGTGGAGTGCTACGAGGGCGGCGTCACGCTGCGCCAGGTCATGTACCGGCTCGCGCGTTGTGCCGCCGGCGAGTCTGACGGTCGCTGGATGATTTTGGTGGTTCCCGCGGGGCTGGTGTAGATGCTGGTTCCGTCGCCGTATTCTCCGCGCGCGGTGGCCTCGTCGGTCTTGTAGGCCAGAGTGTCGCGGACACCGAGTGCGCGCAGGGCGTTCAGGACGCGCCGTACGTCCTGTTCGTCGTGGTGGTTGGCGGTGTAGATGATCACAGGTCGGCGTGTGGGATCGCCGTCGAAGTCGCTGCCCAGCGTGGCGACCTTGGCTCCCGGCCCGAGCTGTCCGGCTTCCACGGCCGTCTTGATGAGGCGCCATCCGGCATCGAGGGCGCGCAGGGGCAGGAACCACAGCCACTTGCCCGCTTTCGCGAATTCGTTGACAGCGGCCGGGGCCGAGAAGTCGACCCCGGGCGCCATGGCCCACTGCCATCGGTGGCGGGTGTCGGCCGCCGGCGGGGGCGCCTTTGCGGGCTGTTGACCTGTCTGGGTGGGCTCCTTGTACATGAATTAACGGTATGTGACATTAGTTATGTTTCGTGGCTATGTGTTCCGGTGTGGGTGTCAGAGAAGTTGTCGCGGACGAGGAGCGGCGTGACCAGGCCTTGACGGCATGCTGCATGGCGGTCGTCGCGGAGAGCGATCCGGTACTGGCGCCCGGCCGCCGGAGCAGGCTGCTGATGGACTGCTTGGCGGTGCTTCGAGCGGCCCACCGTCCTGAGCGGGCGGCGCAAATCGGGATGAAGGAATTCCGTCAGGGACTGCGCGGCCCGCTGGGAGCTCTGCTCCCGCCGGCTTCAGGCAGGCCCGACCGGTTCGACAGCATGAGACTGTTCGACGCGCAGGGGCTGGCCCGTGACGCTGTTCAGGACCTGTGCAGCGAGCACCTGATACCGCAAGCGGCGCTCGAGCAGTACTGGCCGTGGGCCCGGGTGCGCGCCGAGCAGGAAGAACAGCGTCTGTACGGCCTCATGCGGCGCCTTTCGCCGGAGGAGTACCGACGCGCCCGCGCCCTTCTGGGAACGCATGCCGCCGGCTCGGTGCGGGTGTTGAGCCGCCAGTGGGACCGGCTGTGGATGCGGTTCGACTTCTTCGAGTCGGTGGCCGACTGGCCGTGGTGCCAGGTCGACGGCTGGTGGTACCCGTGCCCGGTCTGCCGCTGGCCGATGCGGGCCGTTCGGTTCGGGCCGCAGTTCGACGTGCGCTGTGAGGCCCATGCGCCGCGGGGTGTGCACTACCGGTACATCCCCGGCAAAGGGCCGGGCCCGGGTGAGCTGACCGGGACCGGCAAGGCGGCGGTGCCGGTGACACCGCTCCCGGCCAGCTCCGATCACCTGGCCGTGAACCGGCACGTGTGGCGCTACGGGACCCTTCCCGTGCTCCTCGAACTCCAGTTGCGCGACGAGTTCGACGGCCTGCCGTTCGTCGAGCTGGTGATGTGGCCGGGCCAGCAACGGCCGGACGAGTACGACCTGCACATCACCGTCGCGGTGCCAGGCAAGCGTGCTCGGCACTGGAGGGTGGACGCCAAGGCGTGGGAGTCGGTCGTCGCGCTCGGCAAGGCGCTTTCGGACCGCCCGGGGCTGCGGAAGGGGCTGACGATCGTCCTGCCCGACCACCAGCACAGCGAGCGGCACTTCCTCGCCGCGCAGGTACGCGACCGGGGCGTCAAGGTGACCACGGTCAGCCGTCTGGTCAAGCAGGTCAAGGCCGCGTGCGGAGCGTCGCGGTGAGGCCGGAGGAGTGGGAACTGCGCAAGCTGTCCGTTTCCGCGGCGCTGGCGCTGGCCGAGGAGCACTTCGGCTTCCGCAACGCCGACGGCCGGATGGTCGTGCCGCTGGACCAGGCGCATGTGTTCGCGGCTGCCCGAGTGGACCTGTGGGAGGGCTGGCCCCAGGTCCCGCGGCGCGTACGGGAGCTGGCCGGCCGGTACTGGCACGTGCGCCCCGACGACCTGGCAGGACGCCGCATGTTCGAGGCGCTCGCGCGAACCTTTGCAGCCTCGGGCGGCGGCCTCTACCGGCTCCCTGATGATGTGCCGCCCCGCCAGGCGACCTATCTCCTGGCCGCGCACGCGCAAAAGCCGCTGGAACTGGCACGGGAACTGGTGCGCGAAGCCGAGGGGTACCACTACAGCAACCGTGGACCGCTGCCCGTGGCCGGCCCCGGCCGGTGGCAGTTCGGGGGATCCGAGCCTTCGGTGGTGACCATCCCCGACACCGAAGAAGGCGCCCACGTACGGCCGCTGCGCCTGACGACCGCCCCGTACATGGCCACGACGACCGCCACCCGCAAGAAGATCCTGCGCCTGGCCCGACGCCAGGCCGCTGCCGGACCCGCCCGCCACGGCTGGAAGCCGGGCGTGCTCGCCTCCTTCATGGACCGGCTCCAGGACAGCTCCGGCGACTCCGTCACCCGTCTGAACCTGCCGGCCGGGAAGCTCACGATCGTCAACGCGCCGACCGGCGTAGGCAAGAGCGTGCTGATGAATGCCTTGGCCCCGCTCCTGGCCGACCGGGGCCAAGGCCCCGTCGCCATCATCGTCAGCACGATCCACGACAGCCTGAACAATGCCGAGAAGATCGAGGCGGACGACGAACTCGTCCTCCAGGTCACCGCCCAGCTTGCCCAGGCCACCGCCCGCCACAAGCTGCGCTGCGTGCCGCTGGTCACCGAGACCCGAGTCGCGGAACAGGCCCTCCGCGCCGCAGAACAGGGCCGCGAGGACCGTCACGACCGACTCGCCTACGGATGCGATCTATCCGCCTGGGTGACGGACGGGCCCAAGGTGACCCGCGGCCGCGAGCCATGCCGCACGCTGATCAAGGTCACCGATCCCGTGGCCGGATCCGGGGACGAGGAGTCGGCCGGTCTGCACGCCTGCCCGCGGATGGGAGTGTGCGGGAAGTACACGCTGCTCCGCGAGGCGGTTCAGGCGGACATCATCGTCACCAACCATCACAACCTGCTGCGCGGCCTCATCCAGGTCCCAGTCGACACCGGCCGGCATCTCCTTCGGCAGATTCCCGTGATGGAGTTCCTCAACCGTCACTGCCGCACACTGATCGTCGACGAGGTCGACAACCTCCAGAACAGCTGGTGCTCCACGGGCGCCCATGACTTCTCCCTGGCCACGCGCGGCATCAGCAAGACCTCGCTGCTGCTTCAGGTTGACCAGCAGCGGCAGAGCCTGGCAGCGGCGGCCGACCGCCGGGTGGTCAACGCCTTGTTCAAGGCCAGGGGACTGGGAGAGCAGTTCCTCAACTACGTGCTGGACGGCGAGCTCTGGCTCGAGCAGGACGCTCAGGAGGAAGAGCGTCCTGGCTCCGGGTGGCACGTGCCCGGCATCTGGGACCGCATCCTGATCAGGGATCTCCTCGGACTCGACGAACACGTCCGCCTCGATCCGGACACCCACAAGGCGTTCCGTGCCATCTTTCCCGACTCCGACGACGACACCAGACCTGACCCGCGCTTCCAGGAACTGGCCGGCATCCTCGCCCGGACCGTCAGCCGCAACACCAGCGAGGACGAGCTGCCCGTCCTCAAAACGGAAATCTCCCGGGCGCTCAAACGTCTCAAGATTCCCAGAAGGCGGCACCCGGACGTCACCAACGCGCTGCTGGTGCGTGCCTGGCTGGGTAGTCTCCACCAGAGCCTGACCTACCTGAAGTCCGTGATCGCCGGGCTTGGGGCCCAGCTGACCGTCGGCCGTGAACTGGCACGAGCGCTCGGCTCCTTCACCCAGAACGGTGCCCTGCCCTACGGCCCCCTGGGCTACCAGCTGTTCGGATTCAAGGTAAACAAGGACACCCGGGGCGGCGGCGAACTCTTCGTCCAGTCCCTCGGCGGCGACCCCCACACCGGAACCGTCCAGCTCGGCGGCACCATGGCCCTCGCCACCGCCGGCGTCGAGCGCAGCGTCCTCGCGCTGTCCGCGACCGCGTTTTTCCCCCGCGCGGCCTGCGAGCACGTGCACACCGAGCCCGCCTACGTCATGACCGATGCCACACCCGGCGCGGTCACCGCTCTGGCCGGCAGTGTCTCCGCCTCGGACACCGTATGGGACCCCATCACCATCGGAGGAATCGCCGAAACCCACAAACCGCGAGAGATCCAGAGACTGGGGGAGCGGCTGTGGCAGACCCGGCTCTCCGAGCACCTCCGCCAGCTGGAGATCGACGACCCCGACCGGGCCAGAGCCATGGTGGTCTCCAACTCCTACAAACAGGCCATCCTCTTCGCCGTCGGCATCGCTTCGGTCGCGGTGCAAGCTTCCTGGATCGCCGTTGTCGTCCCCAGGACAGGCATTCCGCCTGGCGTCCACCTGCCCACCGGCGTAGTGACAATCACCATCGACCAACTCGAGGACCTGCCCCGCACCCACCCCCACGTCAAAGTCATCTGCGCGCCCTTGTCACTGGTCGCCCGCGGACTGAACATCCTCGTCCCCGGCACCGAGAACTCCGCGCTGGCCTCGGTCTGGGTCGGCCTACGCCCCGTCACCGACCTGCACTCACCCGAGGCGATGTACGCCAGCATCAACGCAACCGCCATCCGCGCGGCCTGCCCCGGCCCCGACCCCGCCCGCATGCTCTCCATCCAGAGCCGGGCCGCCCGAAGACATCTGCACACCCTGCTGCGCAGCGACTCCCGCTTCAGCAGACTCCCGCGCTACCTGAAGACCGAGATCCTCGCCGGAATCCTCGTCGACCTCATCCAGCTCGCCGGCCGCGCCCGCCGAGGAGGCACCCCCGTACAGCTGTACCTCGTCGACAACTCCTTCCTCGACACCCGGCTGGGCTCCGATTTCCCCTCGCTGCTCCGCTCCTACTACGACGGACTCACGGAAAAAGAACAGGCCAGCCTCCGCCGCGTCTACGGATCCACCCTGACCGCGTGGCTCGACTTCGCCCACCAACCCGACATCCCCCAGCTCACCCACCTCCCCCTACCCCGCAGCGAAGACCTTGATCACGAAGGCGTCTGATGACCACGGACCAGACCCAGCTGTCCCTGCTGGCCTGCCACACCAACGAAGAACTCTTGGGCTCGGTATGGCTGTACCGCCTGCCCGAGGTGAAGATCGACACGGCCTGGAAGAAGCTGCGCGAGGAATACCGTGGCATCACCGGCTCCACAGCCAACCTTCCCTACAGCGGGCTACTGACCGTCCTGCGCGCCATCGGCTACACCAGCGCCACCCTCTACCCCACCTCCAAGAGCAACCCGCCGAAGTTCCTCGCCACCACCCGGCCCATCGACCGCGACGACCTGCACGCCGCCATCACCCTCTGGGAACAGGCACTGCTGCAGACCCCGGCCGACCGCTTCACCTTTCAGCACCCGAGCCAGATCGCCGACCTCATCGCCGGGACTCCCCCCGAACAAGTCCCGCTGTGGGACCAGATCACCCGCAGCACGGCCTGCATCGACGCCCCCGGCTGGGTATGGACGGCAGCCAGCTGGACCATCGCCGAGAAACTCTCCGGTCAGAGCTGGAAGATCGACGGCAAGACCGTCACCTTCCGCCGCGATCTCGCCAACTGCCTCCAGGTCTGGAACCGCGAACTGCTCTGGAGCAACACCTGGCTCGCCGCCCGCGGAGAAACCCTCGACGCCATCGCCGCCGACGACGAAGACGACACCGACAACGCCTGGAAGACGGCCACCAGATACGCCACCCTCCGGCTCGACGTCACGATGAAGTCCCACCCCGGCCTGCCCCATCCCGTGGCCGTCGTCCAACCCTCAGTCTCCCGGCTGAGCAACACGCTCCGCAGCGCCCGCACGGCCTGGTACGAACCCCGCGACGCAAAGGGCCCCCTCCTCAACCTCGAACTCGGCGGATACGGCGACCACACCCACATCAACCACACCACCCGCCTGGCCTTGGACTCCTGGACCCGCCTGCACGGCGAACACGTCTTCCCCCGCGACAAAGACGACGAGTTCCTCGCACCCAGTGCCCTCGAGCTGAGCGGCCCTCCCGGCAAGCTCCGCGCCCTCCTGCCCTTCGCCGTGAGCTATCCGGTCGGCAGGGGCGTGGGCATGTACAGCCAACGCGAACTCGCCCGGCACGTCAGAACCGTCCTCGACCAGCCCCTGGTCAAGTGCGTACAGGTCGCCGGTCGCCGCCCCTTCGGAAACCGGCGCACCACCGTCGAAGGCCGCGACACGGTCCTGTGGGACGACGAGAACCTGCAGCAGATCATCGCCGCATCCGGATGCCGGAAGCTGCGCATCCTCGCCCTCTACAAGACCCAGGCCATGCGCACCCGCATGCAGTTGCTGCTGGCCTACCATTTCAACCGCCCCGACCTCGCCACCACAGGCATCGGCGAGAACAAGCCCGTCTCCCTCAACGAACACATCGAAGTCCTGTTCCAGCCGGCACCCGAGCTCCTGGCTCACGGAGATCACCACGACCAGCGCCCCGCCCTGGTCAGGCAACTCCATGGTCTAGACGCCCCCGAGGACACCCGCCTGCTCGCCCTGTGCGAAACCGAGTACGACCCCAAAGCCTGGGCACGCCAACGACGCGCCTCGAAGAAGACTGACTCGACCGTCGTCAACCCCGACACCCTGGACGCCAAGCACCGAGTCAACGGCGAACTCGCCAAACACCGTGTCCTCGCCCAGTTCCTCACCCTGTACAAGCCCGGACGCCGCAATCCCCGCAAGAAGGACCGCGAACCCACCACCGACCTCGAGCTCTTGGGCCTCGAACTCCAGGGACACCACCGCGGCCACATGGCCATCGCGGATATGTCCCGTGTGGCAGGCCTCGTGCACCCGCGACTGACCAAAGCCCTCAGCTCCGGCCCCAACGGCCTCAAGGAACCCCTCGTCCACGTCGGGCTCCACCTGCGCCAGCAGCGCGGCGAACGCCGCGTCGCCACCGACGAGCCGAAACTCATGTGGACCCTGGTCGCCCTCGTCCCCCACGGCCCGTACTGGCGAACACTCGCCTACCTCCCCGCCGAACACGCTGGCCAGGGGACCTGGCTCGACTACGCGCCCGCCAACTACCACTTCCGCGCCCGGGCCCTGCCCGAAGGCCGACGCCGCGATGAACTCCTGCCCCGCCACATCGACCGTGCACTCTACGAGCTGGGCGGGCACGCAGGCCGGGCCCGGGGATACGTCATGTACGTGTCCGGAGGCGAAGCCCGCAGCATCTGGCCGCTGCTCGCCAACAAGAACCTGGGCAAGACACCCGACGCGGCTGGTCAGATCAACAAGCGGCCGGCACTGCCCGGCTTCACGCTCGCACCCGACCAGCGACCGCGGGCAGTCGTCCGGGTCACCTCCGGCAGCGAGGATGTGGCCCGGCCGGCCGTTATCGAACGGCTCCGCCACATCCCGGAGTACGACGAGTCCGTCACCGAGGAAGGCAAACTCGCCACCGGCCTGTTCCAGATGGAACAGGCCGAGCAGACGTTCATCATGTGCAACCTTCCCCACCAGTTCACAGGAGGAGCGCGATACGCGCGCGCTGGCGAGTCCTACAGCCGGTGGGGCAGCAGCGACCCCAAAGAGCAAGCTGAGACCTGGTACAGCCACACGGCAACGGAAATCACCGTGCTCCACCACCCCGCCGATCAGGCTCTGCTCACCTACGGGCTTGCGGCCGCCCGCCTCTGCGATCACGCCCTTCACTGGGAACACCGCACGCAGTACCCCGCGCCGGTCCACCTCGGCATCCAGATGGACAAGGACCACCCCGAATACCGCCGCACCGTCGATCCGACCGACGGTGACGACGACGCGCAGCCCTGAGGCACGACCGAACGCGAAGCCCCAGCCGATCGACCGGGCCGCTGGGCAGCGTCCCCCCGCATCGACGCCTCACACAGGAGGAAGGCAGTACGGTCAACGTGGACCCGGATGACGTGACGCAATGGGATCACTGGCTCGATCACCTGGTCGACGGCGCGCCTGTACAACTCGTACGCCCCAGCGACACCGACCGGCCGACCTGGGCCGCCTACGAAGAAACTCGGTACCTGGGCACCGTCCACGGCCAGTTTGACTTCGACGGACGCTGGCACGTCCAATCCCTGAACGAGCGCCACCTCAACCTCGACGACGCCGTCCGCGCCCTGCGCCGCCCCGCCACCTGGGCAGCCGACCGAGAACGCGTCCGACGGTGGGCCCGCAACACCCTGAGTGACCCGCGCCTGCTTGTCCTCGACATTCAGACCACCGGTCTCGACACGGCCTGGGCCGTCCAGATCGGCGTCACCGACCGGGACGGCAACGCCCTCTTCGACGAACTCGTCAACCCGCTGGCCGACATCACGCCCGAAGCCACAGCCCTCCACGGCCTCGCACCAAACCAACTGGCCTCGGCGCCCACCTTCGACACGCTCCTGCCCGACCTCGCCCACCTCCTGGCAAACCGGTGCTGCCTCGCCTACAACGCGGACTTCGACAGAGCAGTCCTGGAACGGGAAATCCACCGCCTACCGCAACTTGCGCGCACCAATTGGGCGACACTGCACCCTCGCACGTGGACGGATGCCATGGCCCCCTACGCAGCCTGGAAAGGACTCTGGTCCGCGCGCCACTGCTCCTACCGCTACCAGCCTCTTGGCGGCATCTACGAGGCCGTCACCAACTGCCGGCGCCTGCTGAGCACCATGCGCCACATGTGCTGAACGTGCTGACGCTGCCCTCAGAGACGCGGGCCGACCGGTGGCCGCGGATCCGGCCGTTTCTTACCCGCACCTCTCCCTGCCTACGCAGGCGGCGAGGCGCACCTGGCCGACCGCGGCGCCCTGAAGGTCCTGCTGTCCGATCTGCCGGCCGAGCCGGTCGTCGTGCTGGTCAATGTCCTGTCCTTGGTCGCCGAGTGGCAACGACCGCCAGGAAATCCGGTGGGAGGTCCCCGCTGAGGTTCCGCTCAGTGGCTGAGCTGGTCGTCGGTGCAGTCATTCGCCTTCAAGGTGATCACCATGCTGCAGATCACCTGCCTCGGGTGACCCCGCCCGACGTGCCAGCCGCCCCGGAACAGGTGTCGTGCGCCTGCAGTGTGACGGTCATAGCCTGATGGTGCTCGGGGCTAGCACAGGAGGTCTGCCAATGCCCCGAATCATATGGTCAGGTGCCATTTCATTCGGTTTGGTGACCGTTCCGATCAACGTCCAGAGCGCCACCGAAGATCACTCGATCAGATTCCACCAGTACCACCACCAGGACATGGGGCGTGTACGGGTGCGGAAGGTGTGCGAGCTGGAGGGCCGCGAGGTCTCCCAGGACGAGATCGGCAAGGGCTACGAGCTGGCCAAGGACCGGGTCATCCCGATCACGGACCAGGAGCTGAGCAACCTGCCGCTGCCGACCGCCAAAGCGATCGAGATCGACGCGTTCGTGCCGCAGGAGGACATCGATCCGCTGAAGATCGGCGAAGGGTACTACCTCCAACCGTCCCAGCCGGTCGCGGCCAAGCCGTACAAGCTGCTCGTGGAGGCGCTCGGCAGATTCAGCAAGGTGGCCATCGCCAAGTACGCCTGGTCCGGCCGCGAGCGCCTCGGCCTCCTGCGCGTCCGTGACGACGTCCTGGTGCTGCATGCCATGCGCTGGCCGGACGAGATCCGCTCCCCCGAGGAGCTGCTGCCGCCGCCGGTGGAGGTGTCCGAGGAGGAGATCGAGGGGGCGCTCGCACTGGTGGACACGATGACGGTCCAGGATCTGGCCCAGCTGGAGGTACGCGACGAGTACACCGAGGTGATCGGACACGTTGCGGACATTGTTGGCGGCCGTGGAGACCGGGCGCGCGTCGAGATGCCCGCCGGCGGGCTAGCCGAGGAGAGCGCGCAAGTGGTCGGGGTCTTGATGGGTGGGGTCGAGCCAGGCCTCGTAGTGATCCTCGGTGAGCGTCCCGCTATTGCAGTGGGATGGCTTTGAGCCAGTCCTCGACGGCGACGACATCTGCCCACTGCGGGAACAGCTTTTCGGTGAGCATCCGGTGCACCTCGGGGTCGGTGTCGAGGCAGCCATCCGCCAGGACGGTGAGGCCGAGGTCCAGGTCGATGGCGTGCCACAGGGTGGACAGCACCACAGCGCTGGTGGCGATGCCGGTGAGAACAAGGCTGTCGATATCGCGGGCCCTGAGCACCAAGTCGAGGTCGCTGCCCGAGAACGCGCTCCCCCGCCTCTTGGTAACCACCACGTCGCCCTCCTGGGGCGCGACATCGGGATGGATCTCGGTGCCAGGGGCGCCCTCGGTGAACAGGCCGGCCCGCACGGCGTTTGTCATCACCCTATTGCGGGGGCTGACTTCCGGATCGCCCGGCCGTAACCCCATCACCACGTAGATCACGGGGATGCCGGTAGCCCGGGCACCGTCGATCGCACTGCGCAAGCGCGGCAGATACCCGGAACCATCGTCGGCGATGGCCACGACGTCCCGTTGAACGTCCAACACCAGGAGTGCGCTGTTCGCCATGCTTGCCGACACCTCTCTCCGTTGGGAACCAAGAGCAAGTCTGATGGATCAAGCGAGCCGAGGTGGAGCTTTGGAGATCCTCAGCAGCATCGCGCCACAGTGCGCACTGGTGTCGGTTCGCATCGACATTTTCTTGCTCTTTGATCACCAAGTGCTGGGCAAACTCGGTGATAAGCGGTGTCGCCCGTCAGTTACGAAGCCACCCAGGCGGACGCCCGCCGTCGGCCCCCACACGATAGGCCGGTGAGGAAGGCCAGCCTGCAGGGACGCTTACCGGCCCGGGCGGGCCGGTGGCCGGCGTCTGCGGTGCGGAGCGCGACACGTTCACGTGGCCGTACGCAGGCTAAAGCGCTTCTTCCGGATCGCATGCCGTCCTAGTCATAAGGCCAGCAAGGAGGCCTGACAGGGCGTCCAGTTCGGCGCCGCCACAGTGGCTGAAGGGGTCGCTGATGAGCAGCCCGGCGAGATTGCCGTTGGCGGCGCCGGTGCCGTGAGTGGTTGTCCCGTCGGCCTGGGATCCGCCGTGGATGGCGCATGAGGTGCCGAACGCAGGCGAGGTGATCGGCAGGATGCCGCCGGCAGCGGCCGGTGCGGCGGCGAGACCGACGGTGAGCAGGGCGAGGCAGCTCGCGGTGTAGGTCCGTTACGTGCACCGGGTAACGATCGTCGCTGTTGCCGGACACGTTGGCGGCCTGATCCAGAAGAAGCGGCCTAGCCGTCTCCATGGGCCTGGTGGGCGTAGTGCTGTTTGAGGGGCAGGGCCCCGATGACTGCCGTTCGGCGCCGAACGCCGCACTCCCATCCGCCGTGTCAACGACGCCTGTCGGCTTCCGGCCGGTCGCTGAAGCTGTGGGGGAACAGGCGGGGCCTGTGCCGGCTGGCTTTCCTAGCACCACCGGCTGGCGCCTGCCGACGGGAACATCCGCCACGCAGTCGACTTCCGACTCCGCATCCACGTCATCCCCCGGCCTCCGCAGGGTTTTCCGCTCCCGCCTCACCCACGCATCCGACGGGCCGTCCCTCCGCCAGAACTTCGTTCTCTTCCAAGGGCTGCCGATAGAAGCCGGCCCTGCTGCTCGTCGAGCTGTCGGAGTGAGCTGTCTTTCTCAACGGCCGAACGTCCTATCCGCCATCGGGCACCACCTTCTCAAGTGCCGGCCACCGCCGGAACACCACCCGCGCATGCCTGGGCTGTGTGGCGGTGTACTGCGGGATACGGTCTTGGAGGACCGCTCAAACGGTGAGGGCGACTTGCTGGCCGAAGGTGAAGGCTCCATCTCCATCGATCTCCACCAGAAAATGCAAGCCCGGACCTGTTGCTACAGACGTTGCCCGGCCTCAGCGTGCAGCGGTGCCCGCAGGCGTGTTCGCACACCACAGGCCTTCCCTTTCGGGGTGGGCGGTGCAGGGTCGTCCGCGCGGTGCTGCCGGATGTCGCGGAAATAATAGGTCGGCCAGCGGACCTTCGAGGCAGTCCAGACCTCGCGGAAGCGCCAACCGCCCTCGTGGCCCCAGCCATCGGTCAGGCCGTGGCCTCGCCCGCCTTGCCATCCTGATGCCTGTCGCTCCTGTCTATCTGGGCAGCGAGCCGGTAGCGCCAGTCGCGAAGAAATCTGCGGTTGTATTCGCTGGGGAACTCATCCACATCGTGAATGATGCTGTCCTCGGCGCGTATCTCCTCCTCCACGAGCTTGAGGGCTTCCTGGAGGTCGCCGTTGTTTTCCAGTGCCCTGGCAAGGGAGCTTCGTGTGAGCCGGATGCCGTCGTTCCGATACGGCCAGGAGCCTTGCATCTCGGTGAGCAGGTCGGTCAGCAGTCGGACCGCTTCGGCCTTCTGGCCGCTCTCGCCTATGAGCTCAGCGAGGAACCGCCGCTGGCGGTGGGTGTCTGTATGGTCAGGGCCCAGCGCCCGGCTCGTGTCCTCGACAAGGGTTCTCAGTTCCGCATCGCCCCTGGCAGGTCCCCTACCGCGCGGCGGCGACGGGCCAGCATCATGCGGGCGGACAATGTGTCGGGGTGGTCAGCGCCGGACTCTGTCATCCAACCGAGCCTCAAGTGTGTACGGATGTCTGCGGCCCAGTTTCCCGGCCAGGTACTCGATCCCCTGATCTGCCTTCCCCGCAGTCATCGACTTCGGCCGCGGCCAGTGCCGGAAACGCCGCCTGATCAGCCAGGCGCGAAGCATGTGACCTCCGCTCCTCACCGGCTTCTTCGATCTCATCTCTGCTCCTTGCCACTGGCCGGCACCGCACCAGGAGGGGCGACGCCGTTCTCCCGCATCTCGTTGCCTGGATGCCACCCCGACGGTGAACAGAGCGCCGGCGGCGCGGACACCTGGCTGTGTAAGGTGCCGGGTCACAGAGCGCTAGAGACCCCCAAGGCCGATCCCACCATCCCCCTTGGTCTCACCCCCCGCCTCGTCGAAGTGCGGACCCATGATCAACATACCTAGGCCGACGAAGCACGGGCCGAGAACGAACATACAGAGGATGTACGCCCAGAACATGTGGTCGCGGTACGCCAAAGTACCCAGAAAAACCTCGGCCGCGATCGAAGGCACCGTGATCAGCAGACCGGTGACGCGGTTCCGTTCCAGAATGCGGCGTTTACCGGCCATGCTCCCCCTCCAGCGGCAAGACTGTCACCGCTCGCAGTGATACCCGAACGCCCAGCAAGGAACACGTCGCTCCGCGGGACGTGGCGCTCATGCCCGCTGTGGCGCTTTGGACTTCACTCGATCTCAAGCAAGCCGACCGCATGCGACAGACCCGGGGAAAGCGCAGAAGGCCATCATGTAGCGGCGGATCACAGCTTCTCCTCGTATCCCATGCCAAGGGGTCACCCCGGTCGATCCAGGAAGCGTTTGCTGCCATCCCCGACGAACCGGGCTGCCCAGGGCGGACAGTGCTGGCCACACAAGGAAGGACATCTGGAGTGCACGGTGATGACCGGGGGATGAGATCGCCAAGGTTCCCGGCGCCGACCAGCTCTGGATTGGCACAACCCACCAGGGCACCGGCAAGGACCGCATCCTCAAGGTGACCATCAAGTAGAAATCTCAAACGGTCTCCAGAGCCAGCGCGGGACAGAACACTCTCGGCGTCCAGCTCGATCGCCGAAACACGCACCGTGCGGTAACCCATTTGCGGCGCCGCGATGCTCGCCGTATCGCTCGTATGGCGTAGCTGATGGTGTGCTTATTGATCTTGATTGTGGCCTGCTGTTGTTCAGTTGTACTGGGTGGTAGTTCTGGTCAGTCGGTGGGGTTTACGCGGAACCGAGTGTCCGGCATCGGGGGATACGTGGGTTGAGCTGGGTGTTTGGTGTTGCGCAGTGTGCTGAGCGGGGTGGTGTTTTTTGCTCAGTGTGGTTGGCGCGCTCTATAGGTACCGGTGCTGGCCGGCTTTGTGAGGGCTGGGGCGGTGTGGGGTGTGGGTTGGTTCAGCGGGTGGTGAGGCGTTGCCAGAGCAGGTCGTGGTCGGCGGGTACGAGGTGGGTCAGGTGGAGGCGCCGGGCGAGGTGGCGGAGGAAGGCGGTCTGCTGGGTGCGGGTCAGGGGGGTGTGGCGGGGGAGGCGGTCGAGGGTTGTGGCGAGGGTGAGAGTTTCGGGGTAGGTGATCAGGGTCCGGCAGGTCAGGGCGGGGGAGGCCGGGCCTGAGGTGAGGTGGGGGTTGGCGGTGGTGAGCTGGTGCAGGCGGGTGTGCCAGCGGGTGTGGAGGTGCTGGTGGTGGTCGTACCAGCGGGTGGTGATCGTGGTGGCCCAGCTCAGGGAAGCCGTGGTGGGTGGACGGCGGGCGGTGCGGTGGGCGTGGGTGAGTTCGGGCAGGGTGCGGATGTCGAGGGGGATGCGCTGTCGGGGGTCGCTGGAGGCTTGCTGGTGACGGGTGCAGATCATGGCCCGGGGCAGGTCGGGCGCGGGGTGGATCCACGCGGGGGCGGTGTGGTGGGGCGGGCGGCGCAGGGTGCAGGCGGTGCAGGCCGGCAGGGGCTGCACGGCGGGGGCGAGGGGCTGCCAGCGGGCGGTGGCGGTGGGGGCGGTGGCGATGGAGGCTGGCGGGGGCCGGCGGGTCAGCGCGCGGTTGAGGTGGGCGGGCGGGATGCGGGTGAAGGCGGCCAGGCGGCGGGCGGCTTCGCAGCTGAGGTGGAGTTCGGTGGCGTGCGGGGCGGCGGGGGTGCCGGTGGCGGTGATGTGCAGGCCGTCCAGGAGGTGGGCGGGGGAGAGGCGGTAGGCGGCGGCGAGGCGGGTGAGGTAGGAGGCTGCGCTCTCGCGGGGCAGCGGTCGCACACGCAGCGCGCCGGGCGGGCTGGGCCATATCGTGCCGGGTCGCACCGCCGGCGTGGGGCGGGTCCGGGTGGGGGCGGTCACCGGCGGGGGCGGGTGCGGCGGGCGGGGGTTCGGGGCCGGTAGTGCTCTTCGGCGAGGTGGTCCAGTGCGATGGTGTCCAGCAGGGTCTTGGTGATCCGCTCGGTGCCGTCGAGGATGGCTTCGATGGCGGCCTGGCGGATCAGGCGTGAGAGGCTGCCGATGCGTCCGGCGGTCCGTTCGTGCAGGTACGGCGCCAGCCTGGGCAGGCTGCCGGTGCGGTGTGCGGTGAGGTCGAGGGCCGCTTCCAGGGTGGCGATCAGCTCGCGGAAGGGTTCGCGGTGGCCGGCGCGGGCGGGCAGCGCTCCGCAGTCGATCAGAGAGGCGCGTCCGGCCAGCTGTGCGCCGCGTATTCCGCTGAAAACGGCGCTGGTGGTGACATCGATGCCTGCGTAGACGAATGTGGCGCCGATGCGTTCGGTGAGGTCCTTGAGCCAGTCGGCGGCCTCCGCGCCGCTGGAGGAGCGCGGGTTGAGCCGGTGGATCTCGTCGATCAGCACGAGTGCGACGCCGGCCGTGGTGTAGGTGTGGCAGACGGCGGTCGTGATCTGCGCGGTGGTCATGCGGTCGGCCACGGGGATGCCGAGGTAGCGGGCGAACTCGGCGGCCAGGGTCTTGGCGGTGGCGCCGGGCGGTACCAGCACGTAGGCGACGGGCACGTTGGTGTCGCCCGGGTGGGCGCGGCGGGTGTGGGCGAGGTGGCAGGTACGGCCGACCTGGAGCAGCGCGGTGGTCTTGCCGGTGGTGGCCGGGCCGGTGACGATCAGCGACGGCCGGGCGGTGGCCTGCTGGTGGCGGCCCAGGACCATCAGGGTGCGGACCTGGCGTGCCAGGGATTCGATGGCCGGGGTGCGCACGGTGACGAACTGCGAGTGGTAGGCCAGGCGTTCCTCCGCCGAGCGGGGTGCCTGGCCCGGCTGCGGCGGCGTGGGGGGTGCGGCGTGGGCGAACCGGGCGAAGCCGTCGAACGTCGTCACCGTGCCCGCGGCCGTCTCCCCGTCGTTCGGGGGCGAAGGGCGGGCAGGGCTCACCACAGTTCGGCCTCCTGGTCGGCGTCGTACAGCGTCAGCGCGCCGCTTCCCGGCAGCGTGAGTGTGCCGGACTCATCGGCGCCGGCGTCGTCCCGGTCTTCGGCGGGGGATCGGGCGTCCAGCGCATCCAGGCTGTCCTCCGCCTCCGTTGCGGCCTGGGCCGCAGTACGGTGCGGTGCTGCCGGTTCGCCGCCTGCTGCCCGGGAGGCTGCCTTCTCGGCGCGCGTGCCCGGCGCCGTGGCGGGCACGCCTGGCGGCGCCGGTGTGGTGGGCCGGGTGTGGCGCAGGATCTGGTCGGCGGCCTCGGCGAGGGCGGCCTCGTGTGCCTCGCGTTCGGCGCGCTGCTCGAGAGTGGTGCGGATGTGGCGCCAGGTGGTCTCGCTCATGGGCGCGTGGACGTGGTCGCGGTGGATCCACGGGATCTCGTGCAGGTGTCCGTCGGGCAGGCGGAGGTAGATCTGGCGGACGTCGTGCGGGTTGAGGTGGACCTCCCACTTGCCGCCGGGGCCGGTGGGGCAGGGCCGTCCGCGGTGTTCGTTGAGGAGGGCGTGATCGTAGGTGCGGTAGTTGATGCGGATGCCGCGGCCGGTGACCGGGTGGAAGCGCACCGGCAGCAGTTCCGTGTAGTCGGCTCCGGTCAGCGGCAGCGGCACATAGCCGCTCGCGCCCAGCAGCGCACCCCACATCTCGCCCGGGGACAGCGCCTTCTTGGGCAGGAAAGGGTGGCGCAGCCCATCGTGAGGGCGGTGCTGCCAGCACGCGGTGATCCACTCGTCCAGCAGTTCCTGCATCTGGGCCACGGTGAAGCGGGCTTCGTCTTCCACCGCCTCGCCGCGCGCCAGGATGTGGGGGCCGGTGTAGCCGGCGACGTGCTGGGCAAAAAGGGTGTTAATGCTGCCAAAGGTCCGTTCCACGGCGCCCTTGGCGGTGGGGGAGCGGGGCGGGGCGGGCTGCATGCTCACCCCGAGGGATTCACAGGCGGCCAGGAAAGCGGCGGAGAGGAACACCCGCCCGCGGTCGATGACGATCGTCTCCGGCACCACCACCGGCCGCGCCGCCGCCTGTTCAAGCCGCGCGTCCAGGGCGAGGAGCCGGTCGTAGGGGACGGCGGCGTGGGCCAGGCGCAGATGCTCGCCCCAGCCGGGCCGCACCGGGTGGGGCACGGCCATCTCCGCCAGCAGCAGAGCCGCGTCCACCGCCTGGGTGCTCTGCTCGCGCAGCACGGCCGCCACCACCGACCGTGTTGCCACGTCCAGGGCGATCGTGAGCTCCGGGCGCACCGGCTTTCCGTCTTCGCCGATGGCCATGATGTCCAGCCGGGTGGTGTCGACCTGCACCAGCTCGCCCGGCCGCAGCGCCACCACCGGCGTGAACGGCCGCACCGGCACGGCGGTGGCGGTGCGGGCGGGACGCCCTGGGTGTTCCAGCGGGTCGGCCAGGACCCGTACCAGCCGGTTGAACGTCGACGGCGCCGGCAGCGCCACCGCGCCTGGCCCGTGGGCCTCGGCCATGATCTGCCCGGTCACCTCCCGCAGCCCCTTCAGCGTGCCCGTGGAGCGGCCGCGCTGGCGGCGCAGCGCCTCCAGCACCGCGGCCACCACCCGCTCATCCGCACGCCCGGTTGCGCTCGACGGCTTGCGCTGCCGGACCAGGCCCATGACGCCGCCCGTGTGGTAGCGGGCGCGCATGCGGCGCACGGTGGCCCGGCTGGCCCGCGGCCAGCCCAGGGCCGCGAGTTCGTCGGCCTTGGCCTGCTCCCGCTCGGCCATCGAGGTGCGCTGCGGGTCGTACTCGGGCCGGGGGGAGCAGGTGCTGCCGGGCCCGTCGGGCAGCCCGGTCTCGATCTCGCGGATGTGCCGCTGCCAGGCCATCGCCCTCTCCCGCTCCCGTTCGGGCACCGTCTCCAGAAGGCCCCACGGCGCCGCGGCGGGCACCGGGCAGTCCACCACCGCGAAGGTGGGATCGGCGAACAGCAGCGAGGTCAGAACCGAGGCGGTCCGCCCGTCCTCGTCGACGAGGCGTACCGAGGCCCCGGCCACGGCGGCCACCTGCCAGGGGCGGCCCTCGAACGTCACATACGCCCCGAGTTTGACCTGCCGGCGCCGGGCGGCGGCCACGGCGCGGGCCGGGCGGCCGGGGGTGCTCACCACTGTCCGGCCTCCGCCTCGGCGTCATACACCGACAACCCGCCCGGTTCCACGGCCGCCGTGCCGCCGTTGGCGGCGCGGTGTGCGAGGACGGTGCCCGTGCGGCGCCGCAGCAGCTCGTCGAAGGGTCGTAAGCCGTGCTCGCCCTGCGAGGGCACCGCGTGGAGCTGGCCGTCGGGCAGCCGGACGAAGACCTGCCGCGGGTCATGAGGATGGTGGTGGACCTCGAACCGGTCCCCGCGGCCGCGGTGTTCGTCCAGGCACGCATCGTCGTAACGGCGCCCGCCCAGCCGGATGCCGGATTCGGTCACCGCGCTCCGCCGGGCTGGCAGCAGTTCGCCGTAGGCCTGCCCGGCCAGCGGCAGCGGCACCCTCCCGGCCGCGCCCAGCAGCACCTGCCACATCTCCTTGGGCGTCAGCCCCGCCCGGGGCAGCAGCGGATGCCGCAACTGCTCCTGGGGACGGTGGTGCCAGACGCCAGTGATCCATTCGTCCAGCAGGTCCTGCAGCTGCGGCATGCTCCAGTACACCCCGTTCGCCTCGTCCGCCCGGTCCTCCTGTCCGGCGGTGACGGCCGGCCGGGCTGCCACCGCGTGCCGGGTGAACAGGTCGGCGAGCACCTGAAGCGTGCGCAGCGCACCACTGGCGGCGCCCGCCGCTCTCGGCGGGGCCGGCTCCAGGCTGATGCCCAGGCTCTCGCACACGGTCAGGTGCGCCGAGGTGATACCGGCCGGCCCCCGGTCGAGGACGAGTGTCTCGGGGACGGCCGCCGGACGCGACGCGGTGGCCTCGATCCGGTCGGGCAAGGACATCAGCCGCCGTGCCAGCCCGCCCGCGTGGGCCTGTTCCAGCAGGGCGGGCCAGCCCGGGCGCAGCGGCCGGGGCACGGCCATCTCGGCCAGCAGCACCGACAGCTCCACCGGCCCGTCCTGCTCCGGGTGCAGCACGGCGGCCAGCACGCAGCCGCTCGCCTGATCCAGCGCGGCCGTCACCGCCACCACCACCGGGGTCCCGTCCTCGCCCACCACGCCGACCGGCAGGCGGGCGGTGGCTACCTGCACCCGCTCCGCGGGCCGCAGCGCGGCAGGCGGGCCACCGGCCCGGCCCGCCGCGGTGGCGGTGCGCGCCGCGCTACCCGGCGGCTCGGCCGGATCCGCCAGCGCCTTCACCAGCCGGTACAGCGACGAGCGGGCAGGCAGCCGCACCTGATGCGGCCCGTGGGTGTCCGCCACGATCTGCTCCGTCAGCTCGATCACCTGCCGGATGGTGGTCTTCTTCCGGCCCCGGCACCGGCGCAGGGCCTCCAGCACGGCGGCCACCACCCGCTCGTCCGCACGCCCGGTGGGCGACGGGCCCCGCAGGTGACGTTTGTCGACCAGCCCCCACAGCCCCTGCCGGCCGTAGACCAGCCGCATCCGCTGCACCGTGGTCCGGCTCACCCTGGCCCAGCCCAGCCCTGCAAGCTCCCGCGCCTTGGCCGCCTCGCGCTGCGCCAGAGTGAACGCCTGCGGGTTGTACTCGGGCCTCGGCGTACCGCTTCCGGGGCCGCCGGGCAGCCCGGTCTCCACCTCGCGGATGTGCCGCAGCCAGGCCAGGGCACGCTCCTGCGCCGCCAGTGGCACCGCCTCCCACAGCACCGGGACCACCGGCGGCGCCGCGCTCGCGCCGATCACCGCGAAGCCGGGCGCGGCCACCAGAGCGGAGGCCAGCACACAGGCGCTGGCCCCGTCCCCGGCCACCAGGTGCACCCGCCCACCGGCCAGTCCGATCACCTGCCAGGCGCGGTCCTCGAACCGGACCTGCGCGCCCACCGCAACGCACCGCCCACCGGGGGCGGCCGTATGGCTCCTGCTCACCTCGCGTACTGCTCCTGCTCCGTGCCGTCCTTGGCCGTGTCCGGGCAGCCGGCCGAGACGAGGGTGTGCTCGCCCAGCGGCCGGGTCAGGTCCGCGGCCAGCCGCCCGCTCCACAGCGCGTGGTAGAGCACCGGCAGCGCGCTCAGGACCTCACCCGCCGCCGCGGCCCCGGCCATCAGCGGCCGCGGCGCGGTGAACGCCTCCAGCACCGCCTGCTCGAGCCCGTCTGCGTCGCGGTAGCGGGGATGGCGGTAGCCGGCCAGCCACCGCACGTTCGCCGCCACCACCGCATCCGGCGGCAGCAGCCGCCGGTAGGTGAACCCCACCGCCGCACACGCCGCTTCAAGCACCACGGCAGCACGCTCGGCCCGGCCTGCGGCGGGCGACGTCATGGCGGGGCAGTCGGCGAGCAGCGCGCCCCCCTTGGCGTAGCGGGCGAACAGCTGGGGCACCCACGTCAGCACACGCCCGCTGTCAGGATCGCGCCAGATCAGCCGCACCGGCCGCGCCGACAAACCCACCACCTGCGGATCACGGTCCAGCAGCATCAACTGCATGCACATCGCCTGCGAGCCGTGCGGGACGTGCCGCCCCGTGGTGGCCGACCACCACCAGCCCGGCCCCCACCGGCGCCCCGGCACCACCGAGAACGCCGCAACCGGCTGGAGCTCCTCGAACCGCACGTCTACCGCGGCGTCAGCCCAGCGGCGCTGCACGAGCTCGCCCTCGGCTCCGGCGAACTCCGCCTCCACCGCGCCTGGGTCCGGCACCCGCCAGATACTGCCTGCGGCGGCCGGTAAGCCGTCCTGGCTGCTGTCGATGATCACGTACTCCACACAACGTCATGCCGGGCATCCCGCGCAGGCGAACCGGCCGGTAACAGCAACTGCGTTGCAACTTAGGCCGGTTGGGCCACGCGACCCAGGATGCCGCCTGGACCTGCTGGTGTCAGTGCAGACTCCTGCACTTTCCACGACCGGCCGGATCTCTTCCGCCCGCCCGCAGCACACCGGCCGCCGGGCGTGTCAGCCGTCGTCCGAGTCCGCGGCGAGTAGCTCGGCCAGCTCCCGGGGGGGCAGGCGTGACCACGCGGCGACATCCTCAAGCGCCACCCCGGCGGCGACGGCCGCGGCGGCGGTGCCCACGAGGGCCTGGTCGATCAGAGCGGCACTGTGGCCGAGGTGCTCCAGCAGCGTGCGGGCCACCTCGGCGGTGGTGCCGCTGTGCACGCCCCGCAGCTGCACCAGCTGCTCCCGGGCTTCGCTGATCAACTGCTCGATTCGAAAGCGGTGTTCGGCGTCCACCGTGGCACGCCACCGGGTGCCCGAGCCGGCCGACTGCTGCTCGGCCGCCATGACGCGCAGCTGACCGGCCATCGTGGCGGGCTGCTGCTCCCGCCTCAGCCGCCACGGATCGCCCCATCCCGGCGGCCCGGCCTCGCGGCGGCGGGCGCGCACCAGCGCCCCCGTGAAGCCGTGCAGCGGGCTGTCGTGGTCGGCGGCGATCCAAGGCCCCAGCCAGGCGCGGCCCACCCGCTCGCCCATCCGGCGGCAGAACGCATCGTCAGCGCCCCGCGCCCGAGGCCGCGTCCCCCCGCTCGCCTGCCAGGCCAGCTCGGCCGTCTCCGGCTCCAGCAGCGCCTGCGCCACCGCCACCACCTCGGGGAAGATCGCCGCGTCCCGGCCCACGATCCGCCACCGCTCCAGATCCGGCCCCGCGTTGCCGCCCGCAACCTGGTGCAGCCGGTGCGGCCAGATCTCCTCCCGCTCCCAGCGCGGGGCCTCATCCCACCACCGGGCCACGACCGCGTACGCCAAGGCGAACACCTCCCCGCCCTCCGCCCCGGCACGCCCCGCACGGCGCGCCACACCCACCCACCGCCGCTGCGCGGCCACCACCTCCGGGACACTGCGCAGGTCGAGGTGTTCCAGCGGCTGGTCGGCGTCCGCGTCCAGCAGCCACCACCCGTGCCGGACACACACTCGCTGCCAGCGCGGCAGATACCGCATCGCCCGCACCGCCTGCCCGGTACGCCGCGCGGTGCACAGCCGGCAGGCGAACGCCGCTTCTCCCGCCACCGCGCCCGCCGCACGCCACCGCGCCTGCGCCAGGTCGGCCTCCCGGCCGGTGCTGATCTTGGGATCGTCCACGGTGAATGCGGGCAGCGCCCGGGCTAGCACCGCCGGCTCGACCCCGCACAGATCGGCGAGTACATCCCGCCCGGCTGCGTTGAGCACGATCTCCGCGTCGGCCCGCACGCCGCCGCCGTCCAGCCGGGCGGGGGAGTTGCGGCACGTCCACTGCTGCAGCACACCGGCGACCGGCAGACCGTAGCGGGCCGCAGTCCGATTGATCAGCGACGCTGTCGTCTCCCCGGCCAGCGGCACCGTCCGTAGTGCTCCTGCCGCCACAACGCTCCCTGGCCTGCTCGTCCTGCCCGATTTCCGGCTCGTGCGCACCGTACCGCCGGTCCCCGGCCGAACCCGGCACCGGAAGCGAGCACCGTGCCGGTCGGGCGAGGTCGACACCCAGCAGCGCGCACATGCCCGTACGGCATGCGTACGCATAGCGTGCGTATGCCGTACGAGAAGCGCACCTGCGACATCCTCTAGCGCCACCCCGGCGGCGACGGCCGTGGCGGCGGTCGCCGCGGCCCGGCCGGAGCGCCAGCAGCGCGCCCCGCGCGCCTCGGCAGCTCCCGCGCCATCGCCGACCATGGCCTCCCCGGCCGCCACCAGTACTGTCGTGGACGGCGACGATCTCCTTCGCCTCGAGCGCCCAGGAGGTCTTCACCTCACCCCACGCCTGTAGCCGCATCCCGGGCGGTACGGGCGATGCGGATCCCGCTCGCCACGGCCTCGCGCCAGACGTCCCCCCGGTGATTGAGCTTGCTGCGCAGTTCCTGGTACTCGGCGAGGGCAACGGCATCACACCGGGCGCGCGAGGGCTTGGTGGGGCGGGCCCTAGGGTGCCGCGCCTTCCACCTCTCCAGCTCGTGCAGGGCCTGCCGGGACGTGTGCCAGCACGCGGCCAGCACGATGTTCACGAGATCGACGGGCAACCGGACATTGACCTCCTCCGGCCAGCCGGATTCCGGGGATCCGCACGAGCGGCCGGGGTTCCTGGCCTGCTGCAGTATGTCGCCCCACTCGCGGTTCCAGCCGCGTTCCTCCAGAACCTTGCACAGGCCGCCGGTCACCAGCGCATCACGACTGTCGATGAGCTGTCCGCGTCGGCGCAGTCCGGCCTTCTCGTCCTCCCACCGGCCACGCCGGGCGGCTGCTTCCCGGGAGGTCATCCCGGCCAGCGAGGCCGCGAGCTGCTCTTGCGCCCAGGCCCGCTGCTCCTTGAAGAACGGCTTGAAGCCCTTCAACTCGTCGTTGGTCCCTAAGGGGACACGCACGTTCACCTGGCGGTCCCCCAGAAGGGACGCCGAAGCCGAGGCCGGCATGGCGCTCGAGACCACGGTGCGCTGACTGCCGATCATGAAGTCCCCCAGGGCTCGTTCGCGGCATCCGGGGCCGCATGAACGTACATGGCCCGCAGCGTCTTCAGTGCGCGCAGGCGGTTGCGGTCCACGCTCCCGGGGCTGAGGGCCAGGCACCTCGCGGTCTCCCTGGACGTCATGCCGCTCAGGAACAGGCACTCGATCACGCGCCGCTGGACGTGGGGCAGGCTCTGCACCTTCGCCAGGAGCTCCTTGTTCCGCAGGCCGGTCGTGACCACGTCCTCGGCGGACCGCTCGGTGCCGAACTGCGGCTCCAGTGCGGCCCAGTCGTCGTGGGCGGTCGATACCTCGGGCCTGCTGCTCACCCTGCGCAGATGGTCGACGGCCGCGTTGCGGGTGAGGGCGAACAGGTAGGCGCGCGGGTGCTGCGGCAGGTCGGAACCCTCCTTTACCGCCCGGAGCCAGCGCTCGCGCACGCCGGACAGGATGTCCTCCGCAGTGTGCTGGGTGATCCCGAACTTGCGCAGCAGCATGCGGCGCAGTTGCGGTTCGGCATCCAGCATCTCGGCCGCGACCACGTCGAAGGCCGCAGGGGCAGGCGAGGCGGCGTCCTGGTCCGGCGGCGACGGCTCCGGCTGCGGAAGCGGAGCCGGTGCCCCGGCCGCGTACGCGGCCGGGGCACCGGTGAGAGGCTCGCTCGCAAGCATGGCTACCAGCCGAACGCGAGCCGACGCCTGCCGTTCCGGCGCTCCAGCACCACCCGCTCCGGCACCATGCGCCGCAGCATGTGCCCGGCGGTGCACACCGCCGCGGCGATGGTGTCGAGCGCCAGGAGGCCGATCGCGGCGACCAGCGCGCTCTCCAGCGGGTCCTGCCAGGTCACGTCGCCGTGCACGATCCGCACGATCGTGACCACGATGATCGTGACCGAGATCGTGCGGCGGCCGCGGCGCCGCCACGGCCGGGGATCCTCGACGCACGCGGCCGCCTGGGCGGCACGCGGCAGAGATCGTGGATTCATGCGTCCTACCAATTGCTCTGGGGACCCGCCGTGTTCGGGAAGAGCCGTTGGGCCCCGGAATGGATAAGTGAGAGCACTGTGCCCCGATATCCACGGCAGTGTCGAGCTGGCGCAGGTCAACTGGCCCTGTTGTGTGCAACTTTCAGGTTCGCAGGCCAGGGCCGTCGAAGGGGCCTCACAGCGCCTGCATGTACGCCCTTGTATGTGACCGGAGGAACAAACTCCGTCCGGCGAGCGGTTTTTCGGGCCCGCCGCCTTCGGCTCTTCCCAAAGCGGCGACGGCGGGCCCCGGTAGGACGCCAGAGACGTCTTCACCTTCTTAGACGTAGAGGGTAGAGATTTCCCGACATCAATGTGACCTAGGCCACACCAAGTGCCGTTGACGGGTCGCTCACCAGGCACTTTGCCAACGTCCCAGACCAAGGCGTGCCCCGCAGCCTCCCCGCCTGCAGCCGCTGTTGCAGTATGAAATGCAGTCTCGGGCGAGGCCAGGCCCCGATCAAGAGCCCACCCAGGCGCCTCTCCGACACCACCACCTACGAGACGCCCGCACCTGTTTCGGGCCGGGGAACGCACGCGACCTGTCGGGTCTACGCCCACCCCACCCCGAGTTCCCGTAGTGCTGCGAGCTGCTCGGGGGTGAGTCTGTCCCGTCTCGCGCGGGTGTTCGATGTCCAGACGCCCAGCTTCACGGTCACCGGTTCTGTCTCGCCGTCGACCACGACGTCTTCGGTGTGGCCGCGGGGGACGGGCTGGTGGGCGCCTTCTCGTTCGACCCACTGTGCGAGTGCGGCGAGTCCGCGCTGGAACGCCTGCTGCGCCTTGCTGGTGCCCTTCGCCACGCCCTGAGCGGCCGGGGCCGCAGACGGCGCCTCCACCGGTGTCACGCCCAGCTGTGAGAGCCGTTCCTGCTGCTCGGTGGAGAGCCGCGCCCATGTGCCCGGCTGTTTCTGTCGCTGAAGCCACCGCCCCAGATCATCCCCGTCCATGAGTACGCCGGGTGCGATGGCGGGGAGCCGGCCGCCTGGTTCGTCGGCGGCGAGGTCGGCGAGGACGCGGTGGTGGCGTTGCCAGTCCAGTGACCAGGGGCAGTTCCAGTCGGGGTCGATCGCGGTGAGCTGTTCGGCCCGGGTGGCGGCGGTCGTGTTGTTCTTGCCGAGGCCGTGGGGGCGGCGGAGGTTGGCGATCAGTTGTCCGATCGCGACGGGCTGTCCGTCGGGGTCGTTCCAGACGGCGTTCTGCCGTGGCGCCAGGTGCCCCGTGGCGTGCCGGTACGACCGGAGGACGGCGAGCTTGTTCTCCCAGGCCTGGTCGCCGGGTTCCCACACCATCCCGGCTTCGGGGGCGTCGAGCAGTTCCTTGCGGTGAGGGTCGAGCTCGCCACTCCGTAGCGCCTTGCGCTGCTGATGCACCCACCTGCCCAGCGGGAACGTCTTCGTCGCCCCCACTTGCGTCTCGACGTCATAGGGCACCGCATACAGCCCGCTGATGTCTTTCTCCGCCCGCCACCGCAGGAGGGCCTGGTAGCCCTCGAGCCAGACCAGGGACTGTGGCCGGTAGACGCGGGTGCGCAGGAACGCGGCGATGGTGGCCGGATCCCGGGGGCTGGAGAACTGCAGCAACTCCGACTCCGCCGCGCCGCTTCCTGCCTGCGGCCCTTCCGGGCCGGTGCCCGCGGCGGCGCTGGCGATGATGCGCCCTTCTGCGTCCCGCCGGACATGCACCTTCCGCGTCCCTCGGGTGAAGGCCCGGTTGGCGAGCTGCTCGGTGAGGTGTTCGGAGTGGGAGCGCAGCCCTTGGAGGACGGCGACGAGGGGGGCGTAAGAGGCGCTGGCGATCATGTCGGTGGGGTCTTCGCCGGGCTGGAGGAAGACAGGCACGATGATCCGCGCGACTTTCGTGGTGCCGTCGAGGTTGGGTCGCAGCGCCCGGCCGATGTTCTGCACGATCTCGACCTGGGAGCCGCGGGTGTCGGCGAAGCAGACCGCCTCCACACCCCGCTCGCCCCGGATGTCGACCCCTTCACCGAGGACCCGGCAGCTGGCGAGGAACGCCCGGTGCACCCGCCGGCCCGCGGCATCGATACCATTCGCGAACTGCCGCAGGACGTCGCGGCGTTCGGTGACGAGGTGGTCCCCGCACAGCCACGCCGACCACACCCGGTCCGCAGGAACGTGCCGGCCGGCGGCCTCGACATCCCCGGGCTGGGCACCGAGAGGGGACCGCGGCCGGTCGGCGGCCTCGTCGAGGGCGTGGGCTGTGACCTCGTCCGCATACAGGTCCGCAGCGGTCTGCGGGAGATTGAGGGCGAAGGCTTCGGCCTCCTCGACCCGGCTGTGGAAGGTCATCATCGTCTTGATGTTGCGGGCACTGGCGTGCTCCAGCAGTGCGGCCTGCAGCAGCGCGAGGCGCCGGCCTCGCCGCGCCTCGTCGGACAGGCCGACAAAGTAGTCGGGGTCCTCGATCTCCAGGACGTCGATCTCGAACCCGGCGAGGACGCCCCGCTCGACCGCCTCCGCGAGCCCGAACTCGGCCAACCACGGCCCGAACGTGGCCGAGTCCTGGCCCATCGACGCCAGCTCCAGCTGACGCCCGTCCTTCCCGCGCTGTGGCCTGGGGGATGCCAGGATCCGCGGGGTCGCAGTCAGGTAGAGCCGGAAGTCGGCGGGGATGCGGGTGTTGTCGTGGATCGCCGCCCACGACCGACCAAGATCACCCGCAGTCGAGTGGGCTTCGTCGACGACCGCGAGGTCGAATGGGGCCATCCGCTGTCCGTACAGCCGCTCTCCGCCCGCCAGAGCAGCCTCCAGCGGCCCGCGCATCGTCCCCCGGCCCGTCGGGTCGTCCAAGTCGTCCCGGTCCACCAGGGAGGCGTACGTCGCGAACACGACCACCGGCCCCGATCCCGCCCACAACGCGAGCTGAATCGGGTTGGTCGTCGTCCGCACGCCCAGCGAGTCGAGCACCGGATCGTTTTCCAGCGAGCACACCGCCACCATCGCAGCGCGGTGGCCCACCGCCCGCCACGCCTGAGCGGTCTGCACGAGCAGGTCCAGGGTCGGCACCGTCACCAGGATCCGGCCGCCGGGGAAGCAATCCAGCGCGCACGCGGCCGCCGTGATCGTCTTCCCCGACCCGGTCGCGGACACAATCGTCCCCCGCGCCCCCTGCGCCGGAACCGGAGACCTTGCAGGAAACCCCACCCAATCCCGGAAAGCCGATTTCTGTCGTAGTTGGTGTTCGCGAAGCTGAATCAAAAGAGTTCTCCGGACTCGGGAAGAACCTGGACGACGGAAGAGATGCGGCATCCGGTGCGCTGGTAGAGGCCGCCGTCTTTACCGTGAACGGCCCAGGCCCGCTCGGCCGCTGCCTCGGCTGACGCAGCCATCAGATGAACGACCGGTCCCGGCATGCCCGGGCGGAAGCGGCCGGCGACGGGCCGGGCACCGATCCGGTAGACACGGTGCCGCCAGATCTCCACAGCCGCGACACCCGACCGCTCGGCCTCGGCCACCTCGGTCATCAGCCGCTGCAACCGCTGCTCTTCACAACGGACAGCACGCACGTCACGAAAAGGCGCGTACGCAGCCGCCTGCTCCCGATCCACAAAAGCAGCGATCCGCCCCCACTGAAGACGCCGCAGCTCCGCGATGAACCATTCACTCAAGCGATGCGGCTCCGCAGCGCCCACCCGTGCGCACCCGGCGCGTTCCTGCGCCAGCCGTACCTGCGCGGCCACCTGCTGCCGATCGAGTCCGGCAGCCCTCGCGATCACCCCGAGCCGGGCAAGCTCATGCGGGAGATACTCGTAGATCAACACACGATGCGGCTCTCTGCCGGGGGTCCCTCGATTACGCCAATGCTACATGCTGCATCACAGCAGGATGCAGCCAAGTGCCAACCCCTCGAGACGCCCGCACGAAACGCATCCCCGGCCTGATGGACACCGCGCCTCGGGGTACACGACCCCGCATGGCACCGACAACCGAACGCATCCAGTTCCTGCGGGCCGTGCGACAACTGCACCGCGTCCGCTCCTTCTACACCGCGGGCGCCCTGCTGTGGGCAGCATCCTCCGCCTGGACCGGCTGGCAGGCACCCGCAAGCCGGCAGATGTGGGTGTCCCTCACCCTCCTGACCGTCTTCACCGCCCTCCACATCACCGCAAGCCTGTCCCTGCGCCGTCTCGCAGTTCCCACCACAGGCCGACCCGCGCACCACGCCGCCTCACGCAAGGCCACAAGCCCCCGCCACGCCCACGCCTGAGAACCCGTCACCCCCGAGTCCCCGGCAGATCCGGACGGAGGCACCCCTCACCCTTGCTGCCGCCCGGGCCGAAGGCCCGCTAGCCGCCCCGCGCAGTGGGGCCGGCCCCATGGCGCGCAGCGCCATCAAGTGGCTGGAGCGCAGCGTAAGCCACCCCGCTCCGGAAGCGCAGCGAACAGAGCATCACCCGCCTTGCTACGCAAGGCGGGTGAACTGACCGCGCAGCGGTCAGTTATCGCTTCCGCGGAGCGGAAGCGCAACACCCTCGCGCAGCGAGGGTGTTCGCTTGCACATCGCGCAGCGATGTGGTACCCGCTCCGCGGG
>NZ_JBIVJQ010000018.1:0-92093 GCF_044750305.1 Streptomyces sp. NPDC088810 | reverse complement strand
CGCCCGGTTACATTCCGAACCCGGAAGCTAAGCCTCACAGCGCCGATGGTACTGCAGGGGGGACCCTGTGGGAGAGTAGGACGCCGCCGAACAATCTTTGGAGGACCCCTGGTCACCAGCGTTCAGCTGGGACCAGGGGTCCTTTTGTTTTTACAATGCTTGCGGTACCGAAGACAGGAGTCACCATGTCCACCAACTCTCCCGACGACCGACCGGAGCGCGACCAGCGGCGACGGGACAGTGGTGACCGGGGTGACCGTGGCGGCTTCCGCCGTGACGACCGGCGCGACCACGACCGCCGCGGCGGCGACCGTGGCAGCTACGGTCGCCGTGACGACCGGCGTGACGACCGCCGCGATGACCGTCGTGACGACCGCGGGGGCGGGTTCCGTCGCGAGGGCGAGCGCGGTGCGCGTCCCGGTTTCCAGCGGGACGATCGCGACCGGGGCGACCGCGGCGGGTTCCGGCGTGACGACCGGCGTGACGACCGCCGGGACGACCGTCGCGATGACCGTGGGGACCGCGGCGGGTTCCGTCGCGACGACCGCGGTGGCGACCGCCCCTCCTACCGTCGTGACGACGACCGTGCCGGCTCCGGCCGGCGTGACGACAACCGTGGCGGCTTCGGGCGCCGCGACGACCGCCGTGACGACCGCCGTGACGATCGCGACCGTGGTGAGCGCGGTGGCTTCCGTCGCGACCACGACCGGCGTGACGACCGCAGGGACGACTCCCGCGACGACCGCCGTGGTGGCGGTTTCCGCCGCGAGGGCGACCGCGGTGGCCGCCCGCCGTTCCGGCGTGACGACCGGCGTGACGAGCGCCGGGACGACCGTCGCGATGACCGTGGGGACCGCGGCGGGTTCCGTCGCGACGACCGCGGTGGGGACCGCCCCTCCTACCGTCGTGACGACGACCGTGCCGGCTCCGGCCGTCGCGACGACCGCGGTGGCGACCGCCCCTCCTACCGTCGTGACGACAGCCGCGGTGGCGACCGTCCCTCCTACCGCCGTGACGACAGCCGCGGTGGCGACCGTCCCTCCTACCGCCGTGACGACGACCGCGGTGGCTACCGCCGCGATGACCGCCGTGACGACCGCCGCGATGACCGCCGTGACGACCGGCGTGACGACCGCGGTGGTTTCCGGCGGGACGACCGTGACCGGGGTGACCGCGGCGGGTTCCGCCGCGACGACCGGCGCGATGACCGTGGTGGCCGTGGGCCCCGCCGGGACGACCGCGGTGACCGTGGCGCGCGGCCGGGTGGTTTCCGCGGCCGGGACGGCCGGGACGACCGCCGTGGCGGTGGCCGGTTCCGCGATGAGCGGGACCGGGACCGCGAGCCGGTCAAGCGGCTGCCGATCCCGGAGGACATCACCGGCGACGAGATCGACAAGGACGTCCGGCAGGAGCTGCAGAGCCTGCCCAAGACGCTCGCCGAGGACGTCGCCAAGAACCTGGTGATGGTCGCCCGGCTGATCGACGAGGACCCCGAGGGCGCCTACGGTTACTCCAGGGTGGCGCTGCGCCTGGCGTCCCGCGTGGCCGCCGTGCGGGAGGCCGCCGGATTCGCCGCGTACGCGAGCCAGAAGTACAGCGAGGCCCTCGCCGAGTTCCGGGCCGCCCGGCGGATGACCGGCACCGTGGAACTGTGGCCGGTGATGGCCGACTGCGAGCGCGGCCTCGGCCGGCCGGAGAAGGCGCTGGACATGGCCGGCGCCCCCGAGGTGCACAAGCTGGACAAGGCCGGCCAGGTCGAGATGCGGCTCGTCGCCGCCGGTGCCCGGCGGGACATGGGGCAGCTGGACGCGGCCATCGTGACCCTGCAGAGCCCGGAGCTGGCCTCCAACTCCGTCCAGCCGTGGACCGCGCGCCTGCGGTACGCCTACGCCGACGCCCTGCTGGCCGCCGGCCGGGAGAGTGAGGCGCGGGAGTGGTTCGCGAAGGCCGTCGAGGCGGACCGGGACGGCAGCACGGACGCCTCCGACCGGCTCGCCGAGCTGGACGGCGTGGAGTTCGTCGACGCCCTGGCCGAGGACGCGGCCGAGGCGTCCGACGAGGCGTCCGACGAGGCGTCCGACGAGGCGTCCGACGAGGCGTCCGACGAGGCGGTGCAGTCCGGCGAGGCGGACCGGTCCGGCGAGTCCGGCGGCGTGTCCGCGGAGGACCGCGACGAGGACTGACGTAGGTCGGGATCACTGAAAAGAGGGCAGACCCCCTGGGGGTCTGCCCTCTTTTGCGTCTTGCCGGCCGCCGCCCCGGTCAGATCTCCAGTGCCCGCAGGACCAGCCCCGAGGCCGGCTTGGGGCCGAACGAGGTCGACTTGCGGGGCATCCGCACGCCTTGCCGGGCCAGGTCGAGCACGACGTCTTCGCGGACCGGGTGCATCAGGACGCCCGTACTGCCGTCGCGTTCCGCCTTCTCGACCGTCGCGGCCGTGTCGTGGATGTAGGCGATGTGGGCGGGGGAGTCCTCGGGGATGTGCCAGACGTGTTCGAGGAGCGTGGCGTGCAGGACGGTGGCGTCCAGGGAGCGCCAGGCGGCCGGGCGGTCCGCCGGGATGGTGCGGGCCAGCAGGTCCGGATCCGGGCGGTCGAGCAGGTGGAAGGCGCCGTCGCCGGCCAGCAGGAAGGAGTTGCCCGCGCAGGAGGCGTCCGCGAGGACCTGCAGGGCCTCCGGCAGCGGCACGTCGAGGTGTCGCACCCGGAACAGGCCGTCCACCGCCGTCAGCGCGTCCGCGACCGGCAGGCCGTGCAGCAGCCGGTGGATGGCGCGGACGCGCAGCGGGTAGCGCACGGTGTCGACCAGGAGGACCAGGCCGTAGTCCCAGGGGCTGGGGGAGGGGTGTTCCGTGCGCAGCCGGCGGTAGGTGGCCCAGCGGTGGTGGCCGTCGGCGATCAGGGCCTGGCGGCCGGCCAGGTCGGTCTGGATGCGGGCCAGGTCGTCGGGGTCGGTCACGGACCACAGGCGGTGGTGGAAGCCGTCCTCGGTGGTCGTGGCCAGCAGGGGCGGGCGGTTGGCCGTACGTTCGACGACCTCGGCGGCCGTGCCGTCGCCGCGGTAGGTCAGCAGCAGCGGTTCGAGGTTGGCGCGCGTGGCGCGCATCAGGGCCGCCCGGTCGGCGACCACGGGCGGCATGACGTCCTCGTGCGGCAGCACCACGCCCTCGGCGGGTTCCGTGACCCGCAGGGTGCCGATGATCCCGCGTTGGAGCATGCCGTTGCCGTCCCGCTGCTCGTACACGTACAGGCCCGGCTCGGGGTCGGCGGTGAGGACGCCCTCGTCCAGCCAGCGGCGCAGGGTGTCGGCGGCCTGCTCGGTGCGGGCGCTGGGGCTGCCGGCCTGGGGCAGGATCAGCCGGACGATGTTGTACGGGTCGGCCGACTGGAGGTGGTGCAGGCCGTCGGGGCGTACGACGACGTCGTAGGGCGGAGAGGTGACGGAGGCGAGGCTGCCGACCCGGTCGGGGTCGTAACGGAGGCCTCGGAACGGGGTCAGTTCCAGGCCTCGACGCGCCGTTGCCTCCCAGTGACCTGCTGTGTTCATCCCGGCATCGTACGTGTGTCGGGGGCGTGCGGGATGATCGGGGGAAAGGCGAGTGAACGAGGAGCGATGTGGACATGAGCCAGGGCGTCAGGACGAGGCCCGAGGGCAGTGGGCAGCCCCTGAGCGAGGCGTACGACACGGCGTTGCTCGATCTGGACGGGGTGGTGTACGCGGGCGGGAGCGCGATCGCACACGCGGTCGACTCGCTGGCGGTGGCCCGGTCGGGCGGGATGCGTCTCGCGTACGTCACCAACAACGCGCTGCGGACCCCGGACGCGGTGGCCGGGCATCTGACGGAGCTGGGCATACCGGCGGGCGCTGACGACGTCATCACCTCCGCGCAGGCCGTGGCGCGGCTGATCAGCGAGCAGGTGCCGGCGGGGGCGCGCGTGCTGGTGGTCGGCGGTGAGGGGCTGCGGGTGGCGCTGCGCGAGCGCGGCCTGGTGCCGGTGGAGTCGGCGGACGACGACCCGGCGGCGGTCGTGCAGGGCTACGGCGGACCGGATCTGCCCTGGGGGCGGTTCGCGGAGGCGTCGTACGCGGTGCGGCGCGGGGTGCCGTGGTTCGCGTCCAACACCGATCTGACGATTCCCAGCGGGCGGGGCATCGCGCCGGGCAACGGGGCGGCCGTGGAGGTGGTGCGGATCGCGACGGGCGCGGAGCCGCAGGTCGCGGGCAAGCCGCTGCCGCCGATGCACCGGGAGACGATCCTGCGGACCGGTGCCGAGCGCCCGCTGGTGGTGGGGGACCGGCTGGACACGGACATCGAGGGCGCGTTCAACGGCGGGGTGGACTCGCTGCTGGTGCTGACCGGTGTCACCGACGGGGCGCAGCTGCTCGCCGCGCCGCCGCACCACCGGCCGACGTATGTGGACGCCGATCTGCGCGGGCTGCTCACCGGCCAGCCGGAGATCACCCGCGAGGGTGACGGTTTCCGTTGCGGCGGGTGGACGGCGACGGCCGGGGCCGAGCGGCTGGAGCTGGCCGGCGACGGCGAGGCGCTGGACGGGCTGCGGGCGCTGTGCGCGGCGGCCTGGACGGCGGCGGGGGACGGCTCCTGCGTGCTGGACGGGGAGAAGGCGCTGGCCAGGCTGGGGCTCTGACGGCCCCCAGCGCGCGGGCGGGAGTCACAGGAACCGGGGATCGAGATGTAATGCGAGGGTAGGCTAACCTAACCTCGTGTTGGTCGACAGTCCTCCGGAACCGCGCGCGGAGACCGCCCCCGCGCCCCCAACCCGCCGGGCGGCGCGGGCCCTTGGGCTCCTGCTCTCGGTCCTGCTCCTGGTGCTCGTCGCTGGGGCGAGCATCGCGATCGGGGCCAAAGCGCTGTCCCTGGACCAGGTCTGGCACGGCCTGTTCCACGACACGGGGACGTACGGCGACGTGGTCGTGGACGAGCGGCTCTCGCGTACGGTCCTCGGCCTGCTGGTCGGTGCCGCGCTCGGTCTCTCCGGCGCGGTGCTCCAGGCGCTCACCCGCAATCCGCTGGCCGACCCCGGGCTGCTCGGCATCAACGCGGGCGCCTCCGCGGCGGTCGTCACGGCCGTCACCTACGCCGGTGTCACCAGCCTCACCGGCTATGTGTGGTTCGCGTTCCTGGGGGCCTCGGCGGTCGGCGCGCTGGTGTGGTTCCTCGGCGGCAGCCGGGGCGCCACCCCGGTACGCCTCGCGCTGGCCGGTACGGCGATCAGCGCGGCCCTGTACGGCTACCTCCAAGCCGTGATGATCATGGACGGCGCGGCCCTGGCCAAGATGCGTTTCTGGACGGTGGGTTCACTGGCCTCGGCCGGCTACTCGACCATCACGCAGGTGCTGCCGTTCCTCGCGGTCGGCATGGTGCTCGCGCTCGCGCTGGCCCGGCCGCTCAACGCCGTGGAGATGGGCGACGACACCGCCCGCGCCCTCGGCGCCCACGTCGACCGCACCCGCGCGCTGGCCATGCTGGCCGCCGTGCTGCTGTGCGGTGCCGCGACCGCCGCCTGCGGGCCGATCGTCTTCGTCGGCCTGATGGTCCCGCACGTCGTGCGCTCCTTCACCGGGCCCGACCTGCGCTGGATCCTGCCGTACGCCACGGTCCTGGCGCCCGTGCTGCTGCTCGGCGCCGATGTCGTCGGCCGGGTCGTGGCCCGCCCCGCCGAGCTGCAGGTCGGCATCGTCACCGCGCTCATCGGCGGCCCGGTCTTCATCTTTCTCGTACGACGGCGGAGGACGGCCCAGCTGTGAAGACACACTCCAGGAGCCGTGCCGTACGCACTCCCGGCGGGTTCTCCCTGCGTCTGGAGCCGCGTGCCCTGATCGTCGTCGTGCTGCTGCTGGCCGCCGCCTGCGCCGCGGGTGTCGCCCTGATCGGCACTGGCGACGCGAAGATCCCGGCGGCCGACGTGCTGGGCACGCTCGCCGGGAACGGCACCGCCTACCAGGACTTCATCGTCAACGAACTGCGGCTGCCCCGGGTCCTCGTCGGCCTGCTGGTCGGTGCCTCGCTGGGCCTGGGCGGCGCGCTGTTCCAGTCCGTCTCCCGCAACCCGCTCGGCAGCCCGGACCTGCTGGGCCTGTCCCAGGCCTCCACGGCCGGCGCGCTGGTCGTCATCGTGCTGCTGTCGGGCAGCGCCTCCCAGGTCACCCTGGGTGCGCTGGCGGGCGGCCTGACGACCGGTCTCGCCCTGTACGCCCTCGCCTGGAAGCAGGGCGTGCACGGATACCGGCTGGTGCTGGTCGGTATCGGCGTCAACGCGGTCATGACGGCGGTCAACGGCTATCTGCTCACGAAGGCCGACCTGGTCGACGCGACCCGCGCGGTGGTGTGGATGACCGGCTCCCTCAACGGCCGGGACTGGGACCAGGTCTGGCCCCTGCTCGGGCTGTGCGCCGTCCTCGTCCCGCTGGTCCTCGCCAACGCGCGCGGCCTGCGGATGATGGAGATGGGCGACGACATCTCCCACGCGCTCGGGGTGCGCGTGCAGCGCGTCCGGCTCCTGCTGATGGTCTCCGCCGTGCTGCTCACCGCCGCCGCCACGGCCGCCGCGGGCCCCGTCAGCTTCGTCGCGCTGACCGCGCCGCAGCTCGCCCGCCGCCTGACCCGCTCGCCGGGACCGAACCTGGTGCCCTCGCTGTGCATGGGGGCGACCCTGCTGGTCGCCGCGGACTGGGCCTCCCAGCGCGCCTTCGGCGCCGACCAGCTGCCCGTCGGCGTGGTCACCGGCGTCCTCGGCGGCGCCTACCTGCTGTGGCTGCTGGTCACCGAGCGCCGGTCGGGCCGGATATGAAGCGCGCACAGGGCCCGGACACGAGCGCCGCGCACCCGAACACCCCTAGGAGCACTGTGAACCGCCTGTCCGCCGAGAACGTCACCCTCGCCTACGACCAGCGGGTCATCGCCGAGCAGCTGTCGGTGGAGATCCCGGACAACTCCTTCACGGTGATCGTCGGTCCGAACGCGTGCGGCAAGTCGACGCTGCTGCGGGCGCTGTCGCGGATGCTCAAGCCCAGCCGGGGCCGGGTGCTGCTGGACGGGCAGGCCATCCAGTCGATGCCCGCGAAGAAGGTCGCGCGGACCCTCGGCCTGCTGCCGCAGTCGTCCGTCGCGCCCGACGGCATCACGGTCGCCGACCTCGTCGGGCGGGGCCGCTACCCGCACCAGGGCCTGCTGCGGCAGTGGTCGGCGGAGGACGAGCGGGTCGTGAGCGAGTCGATGCGGCAGACCGGTGTGGCGGAGCTGGCCGAGCGGTACGTCGACGAGCTGTCCGGCGGGCAGCGGCAGCGGGTGTGGATCGCCATGGCGCTCGCCCAGCAGACCCCGCTGCTGCTCCTGGACGAGCCGACCACCTACCTGGACATCCAGCACCAGATCGACGTCCTCGACCTGTGTGCCGAGCTGCACGAGGAGCAGGGCCGGACGCTGGTGGCGGTGCTGCACGACCTCAACCACGCCGCCCGCTACGCCACCCACCTCATCGCCCTGCGCGGCGGCACGGTGATCGCCGAGGGCGCCCCGAACGACATCGTCACGGCCGAACTGGTCGAGGAGGTCTTCGGGCTGCGCTGCCAGGTCATCGACGACCCGGAGACGGGGACCCCGCTGGTGGTGCCGGCGGCCCGCAGGGCACGCGCCGAGCGGGTCACAGCAGCTTCCTGAGCCGGAACAGGTCCAGCAGGCTCGCCTCCAGCCTGACCCGGCCCGAACCCCAGGCGGTCGCGAAGTTCAGCTCGCCGTTCACCAGGGCCACCAGGTCGTCGCCGGCCATGGCGAGCCTGATCTGCGCCCGCTCGCGGTGGGGGTCCCCCCGGACGGAGTCTGGGGGAGGGCCGGGAAGGGTGTCGTCCACCTCGATCCGGCCGCCGGTCAGCCTGCCGGCGAAGGTGACGTCCAGGTCGGTGATGTGGCAGCTCACCGAGCGGTCCAGCGCGGCGGCCGCGCGGGCCTCGCCCTCGGCGCCCTGCATGTTGTCCGAAAGCTTCCCCAGTGCCCGGCGGCACTCCTCGATCGTGGCCATCGCCCCGACGGTACCGCAGCGGTTCGGGGTAGCGTCTGGGCATGAGCGAGTCCGTGTCCGAGGCCGAGATCGGCACCGAGGCGGCGCCCGCGTCCGACCCCGCGGCGCCCGCCCCCCTGAACGTCCCCCGCACCCCCACCGGCAACGCCGAGGTCGACGCCCAGCTGGACCGGCTGGCCGACGCCGACCACCTCGCCACCGACGGACACCTCGAGGTGTACGAGGATGTACACCGGGGGCTGCGCGACGCGCTCACCGCGCTCGACGCCCGCCCGGGACCTCCGGCGCCCCCTCCCTCGTACCACCACCAGAGCAGGAGCTGAACCGAACGTGGCAGGAGTCGCACGCCGCCGTCTCGACGCGGAGCTGGTCCGCCGGAAGCTCGCCCGCTCGCGCGAGCACGCCAGCCAGCTGATCGCCGCCGGCCGGGTCACCGTCGGCAGGACCGTGGCGACCAAGCCGGCCACGCAGGTGGAGACCGCGGCGGCGATCGTCGTCCAGGCCGACGACAGCGACCCGGAGTACGTCTCCCGGGGCGGGCACAAGCTCGCCGGCGCGCTGGCGGTCTTCGTGCCGCAGGGTCTCGTGGTCGAGGGGCGGCGCGCGCTGGACGCCGGCGCGTCCACCGGCGGCTTCACCGACGTCCTGCTGCGCGCGGGCGCCGCCCGGGTCGTCGCGGTGGACGTCGGCTACGGCCAGCTCGCCTGGTCCCTCCGGAACGATGAACGCGTCACCGTCAAGGACCGTACGAACGTACGCGAGTTGACGCTTGAGGCGATCGATGGGGAACCTGTGGATCTTGTCGTGGGCGATCTGTCCTTCATCCCGCTCGGGCTGGTGCTGCCCGCCCTGAAGCGGTGCGTGACGCCGGACGCCGACCTGGTGATGATGGTCAAGCCGCAGTTCGAGGTGGGGAAGGAGCGGCTCGGCAGCGGGGGTGTCGTACGGAGTCCGCAGCTGCGGGCGGAGGCCGTGCGAGGAGTGGCCGAGAAGGCCTGGGAGCTGGGGCTCGGGGTGCAGGGTGTCACCGCCAGTCCGCTGCCCGGCCCCTCGGGGAACGTCGAGTACTTTCTCTGGCTGCGGGCGGGGTCACCCCAGGTGGACCCGGCCGACGTCGACCGTGCAGTGGCGGAGGGGCCGCGTTGACACAGAACCTGGCGCGTACTGTTTTCCTGCTCGCCCACACCGGGCGGCCCGCGGCGATCCGCAGCGCGGAACTCGTCGTCAAGGGCCTGCTGCGGCATGGCATCGGGGTGCGGGTGCTGGAGGAGGAGGCGCGCGACCTGCCGCTCCCCGACGAGGTGGCCCTCGTCAAGGAGGCGACACCACAGTGCCTGGACGGGTGCGAGCTGCTGATCGTCCTGGGCGGCGACGGCACGCTGCTGCGCGGGGCCGAGTTCGCGCGGGCCTCCGGGGTGCCGATGCTCGGCGTCAACCTCGGGCGCGTCGGGTTCCTCGCGGAGGCCGAGCGGGACGACCTCGACCGGGTCGTGGACCGGGTGGTGGCCCGGTCGTACGAGGTCGAGGAGCGGATGACCGTCGACGTCGTCGTGCACCGCAACGGGGACATCGTGCACACCGACTGGGCGCTGAACGAGGCGGCCGTGCAGAAGGCCGGCGCCGAGAAGCTGCTCGAGGTCGTGCTGGAGATCGACGGGCGGCCGGTGACGGGGTTCGGGTGCGACGGGGTCGTCCTGTCGACGCCCACCGGATCCACCGCGTACGCCTTCTCCGCCGGAGGACCGGTGGTGTGGCCGGAGGTGGAGGCGTTGCTGATGGTGCCGATCAGTGCGCATGCGCTGTTCGCGAAGCCGCTGGTGACCTCGCCGGACTCGGTGCTCGCCGTGGAGGTGCTGCCGCACATCCCGCCGGGGGTGCTGTGGTGCGACGGGCGGCGGACCGTGGAGCTGCCGCCGGGGGCGCGGGTGGAGGTGCGGCGGGGGGCTGTGCCGGTGCGGCTGGCCCGGCTGCACCATTCCTCGTTCACGGACCGGTTGGTCGCCAAGTTCGCGTTGCCGACGACCGGATGGCGGGGGGCGCCGCACCACTCCTCGGAGTGACAAGGGCGGGCCATGTGCACTCCCCGCCCCGGACCTCGTATGGTCTGTTCCGTGTTGGAGGAGATGCGGATACGGTCGCTCGGGGTCATCGACGATGCTGTCGTCGAGCTGTCGCCGGGGTTCACCGCTGTCACCGGTGAGACGGGTGCGGGCAAGACCATGGTGGTCACCAGCCTGGGGCTGCTGCTCGGCGGCCGGGCGGACCCGGCGCTCGTGCGGCTCGGGGCGGAGAAGGCGGTCGTGGAGGGGCGGGTCGCCGTACCCGCCGGCGCCGCCGCCGTCGTACGGGCCGAGGAGGCCGGGGCCGAGCTGGACGACGGGGCCCTGCTGATCAGCCGTACCGTTTCCGCCGAGGGCCGCTCCCGGGCGCATCTGGGCGGGCGCAGCGTGCCCGTCGGGCTGCTCGCCGAGCTGGCCGACGACCTGGTGGCCGTGCACGGGCAGACCGATCAGCAGGGGCTGCTGAAGCTGTCCCGCCAGCGGCAGGCACTGGACCGGTACGCGGGCGACGCCGTCGCCGTGCCGCTCGCCAAGTACACCGAGGCGTACCGGCGGCTGCGGGCCGTCTCCGCCGAGCTGGAGGAGATCACCACGCGCGCGCGTGAGCGGGCGCAGGAAGCCGACATGCTGCGGTACGGGCTCGACGAGATCGCCGCCGTGGAGCCCAGGGCCGGCGAGGACGCGGAGCTGGCCGAGGAGGCCGAGCGGCTGGGGCACGCCGAGGCGCTGGCGTCCGCCGCGACGGCCGCGCACGCCGCTCTCGCGGGCAATCCGGAGGACCCCGAGGGCATCGACGCCTCGACCCTCGTCGCGGGCGCCCACCGGGCCCTGGAGGCCGTGCGGGCGCACGACCCGGCGCTGGCCGCGCTCGCCGACCGGATCGGCGAGATCGGCATCCTGCTCGGTGACGTGGCCGGCGAGCTGGCGGGGTACGCCGACGATCTCGACGCCGACCCGCTGCGGCTGGCCGCGGTGGAGGAGCGCCGGGCCGCGCTGACCGCGCTGACGCGCAAGTACGGCGAGGACGTGAACGCGGTCCTGTCCTGGGCCGAGCGGAGCGCCGCACGGCTCACCGAGCTGGACGGCGACGACGAGCGGATCGAGGAGCTGACCGCGGAGCGGGACGCCCTGCGTACCGAACTGGGCGGGCTCGCGCAGGCCCTGACGGACGCCAGGACGGAGGCCGCCGAGCGGTTCGCCGCCGCGGTGACCGCCGAGCTGGCCTCGCTGGCGATGCCCCACGCGCGCGTGTCCTTCGACATCCGCCAGGCCGAGGACCCGGAGGGGGTCGAGGTCGGCGGCCGGCCGGTCGCCTACGGCCCCTCGGGCGCGGACGAGGTCGAGCTGCTGCTCGCCCCGCACCCGGGCGCCCCGCCGCGGCCCATCGCCAAGGGCGCCTCCGGCGGTGAGCTGTCCCGGGTGATGCTGGCCGTGGAGGTCGTGTTCGCGGGCACCGACCCGGTGCCGACGTACCTCTTCGACGAGGTCGACGCCGGTGTCGGCGGCAAGGCGGCCGTCGAGATCGGGCGGCGCCTGGCCAAGCTGGCCAAGACCGCGCAGGTCGTCGTGGTCACCCACCTGCCCCAGGTCGCCGCGTTCGCCGACCGCCAGCTGCTGGTGGAGAAGACCAACGACGGCTCCGTCACCCGATCCGGCGTGAAGGTCCTGGAGGGCGAGGAGCGCATCCGCGAGCTGTCCCGCATGCTGGCGGGCCAGGAGGACTCCGAGACGGCCCGCGCCCACGCCGAGGAACTCCTGGCGACGGCCAGGGCGGACGGCTAGGACCCCGGCCGGGCGGGCTGCCCGGCGGTGCTCGGGCACCTTGGGGCGCGCGTTCCCGGTTTCGCGCCGGGGTGGCGGTCGGGGTGGGAACCGGCGCACAGGGGTTGCCCGTGTGCGCCGTCGGGCCGGTCGGGTGGCCCAGGCGGGGGCCGGGGGAGTGCGTGGGCACGGGTGCTGTGGGCGGCTGACCTCGTGGGATGCCCTCGTACGGCGTTCGGTCGTGGCGGGGGTTTCCTCACCCGTGTGGGTGATGTGCTCCGGCGCATTGCCCCGGCCCGCCGCACGGTGCGCCCTCCCGAATGGCCCTGAACGGCCGTACGGGCTGGCATGCTTGGCAGGGAACACGGGGTGGGCAGGGGGTCCGGACGGTCCGCGCGGGAGGCGCGCGGTGTGCGTCCTTCCGCCCCCCGGAGCCCGCTACCTTCTGTACGTTCCCTCGTGACCGCCCCCGCCGTGAACCAGGAGCCCCGGCCCCGTGACCCCCGTGAGCAGCAACGCACCGCACGGCCAGTCGCCGCTGCGCACCGTGCAGGTGCTCGGCGGAGGCAACGCCGGCAGCAGCGCGCACGTGCGCTCCCTGGCCGAGGGGCTCGTGGCGAGGGGCGTGCGCGTCACGGTGTGCGCCCCCGCCGAGGCGGACCGCGCCTACGACTTCACCGGGGCCGGCGCCGAGCACGTGCACGTGCCGCGCAGCAGCGACCCCGTCTCCGTGGCCGCGCTCCGCACGGCCTGCGCCAACGCCGACCTGGTGCACGCGCACGGCCTGCACGCCTCCTTCCGGGCCGTGCTCGCGCTCAGCGGGCGCACCACCCCGCTGGTGGTCACCTGGCACAACCGGGCCCACGCGGAGGGCCCGCGGGCCCATCTGCTGCGGATGCTCGAGCGACGGGTGGTGAAGACCGCGGCCGTGGTCCTCGGCACCAGCTCCGACCTGGTCGACCGGGCCCGGCGGACCGGCGCGCGGGACGCCCGGCTGGCGGCCGTCGCCCTGCCGGCCCGGCCCCGGCCCGGCGCCCTCCTCGACCCCGGCGACCTCGATCCCGACGCCCTCGACCCGGACGACCCCGACCGGCTGCGGCCCAAGATCCGGGCCGAACTCGGCGCCACCGGGCGCCGGTTGCTCATCGCGGTCGGCTCCCTGGAGCGGAACCGCGGCTATGACGTCCTGCTCGACGCGGCCCGCACCTGGCGGGACCTGGACCCGGCACCGCTCGTGGTCGTCGCGGGGGAGGGGCCGCTGCGGCCGGTGCTGCAACGGCGGATCGAGGACGAGGAGCTGCCGGTGCGGCTCATCGGGCGCCGGGACGACGTGTCCGAGCTGCTCGCCGCCGCCGATCTGGCACTCCTGACCAGCAGGTGGGAGTCACGGTCCGTGCTCGCCCAGGAAGCCCTGCAGGCGCGCGTGCCGCTCGTCGCCACCCGCGTCGGCGGCATCCCCGACCTCGTCGGCGACGCCGCCGAACTCATCCCCTACGGCGATCCGGAAGCCCTCGCCCACACCGTCGTACGACTGCTCGCCGACCCGGAGCGGTGCGCACTGCTGCGGGAGCGCGGGGCACGGCAGGCCGCCACCTGGCCCACCGAGGACGAGACCGTCGCCCAAGTGCTGAGCGTGTACGACGAGTTGACCCAGCCGAGGCCACTGGCCTGAGGCAGGCTAGGGCACGTGCCTGCGCGCCCGCAGGGCCAGGCTCAACGCCAGCACCGTCTGCGGGTCGTCGAGGTCGGTGCCCAGCAACTCCCCGATCCGGGCGAGCCGGTTGTACAGCGTCTGCCGGTTGAGGTGCAGCTCGCGGGCCGTCTCCGCCTTGCGGCCGGCGTGCGCGAGATAGGTCTCCAGGGTCGGCAGCAGCGGCGGCTTGGAGCGGTGGTCGTGGTCGCGCAGCGGGCCGATCGCGCGCTCCACGAAGGCCGCGAGGTCCGGGTGGTCGCGCAGCCGCCACAGCAGCAGGTCGATGTCGAGGCGCCGGGCGTCGTACCAGGGCCGGTCGGTCAGGCCCTGGGCCGCCGTCGCCGTCTCCGCCGCGTGCCGGAGCCCCGCCGAGGCCGCAGCCCAGCCGCCCGCCACCCCGACGACCACCACCGGCGGCGGCGAGCCCGGCCGGCGCATCCCGGCCCGCTCCACCCCCGCCCGCAGCGCCGCCGCCACCCGGTCCGCGACCGCCGCCCGCTCCGACTCCGAGCGCAGCCCCAGCAGCACCAGCACCCGCCCTTCCACGGGCCGCACCCCGAGCAGCACCGGCACGCCCACCGCGGCCAGCTCCTCGGAGACCGCCCGGGCCAGCACCGCCCAGCCCCCGCCGGGGGAGAGGGTGTCCCCGATCCGCATCACCACCGGCAGCAGCGGGCTGCCGTTGGGCTTGAAGCCGAGGACCCGGGCCTGCGCCGGGGCGTCCTCCGCCACGATCCGGCCCTCGGCGAGATCGGTGAGGAAGTCACCGCGCCCGCGCGCCGCCAGCTCCTCCTCCTGCCGGGCCTGCATCAGCACCACGGCCAGGATGCCCGCGGCCCGCTCGGCGGCGATCCGGTGCACCGGGGACAGCGGGGAGCGCACCGGCAGCAGCACCAGGCGGGCGCGCACCGAACCGGCCGTACCGGGCCCGCCGCCCGGCACGTCCACCAGCACCGAACCGGCGGGCGGCGGGGCCTCCTTGTGCGGACCGCGCAGCCCCTCCCACACCTGGAGCGGGTCGGCGCCCTGCGGCCCGGCCCCGGCGGCGTACAGCAGCCGGCCGTCGGCCGTCTCCAGGAACACCGGGTTGTCGCCGAAGTCCGCCAGGATGCCCAGCACCTGCGGCACCCCGCCCCCGCCCAGCAGCGCCTCGGTGCAGCGCCGGTGCACCTCCTCCGCGCGCTGGAGCAGCGCGTAGTGGCCGTTGACGATCTCGGTGTGGATCTCCTCGGTCACCGTCACGAACGGCACCTCGCGGTGCAGCTGGACCAGCGGCAGGCCGGCCGCCCGGGCCGTGTCCACGAGGGCGGCCGGCAGCCGGGCGAAGCGCGGGCCCAGCTCCACCACCAGGGCGGCGATCCCCCGCTCGGCCAGGGTCCGGACGAACGCCCGCTGCTCGGCCGGCCGGGTGCCGAGGCCGTAGCCGGTGGTCAGCAGCAGCTCGCCGCCCTTGAGCAGCGAGGCGATGTTCGGGACCTCGCCCGCGTGCACCCAGCGCACGGTACGGCCGAGCCGGTCGGCGCCCGCCAGGACCTCCGGCAGCCCGCTGCGCAGTCCGGGCAGCTCCAGCGCCCGCTGCACGGTGATACCGGCGCCCTGGGTGTCGAATCGGTGGTCCGTACGGCTGTCCATGCAGCGGACGCTACCTGCGACAACGTCCTCAGGACAGCTGTCGGCGGACGGCTGCCGCCTAGACCGGCCGGATGTTGTGGTTGAAGCGGAACACGTTGTCGGGGTCGTACCGACGCTTCACCTTCTCCAGGCGCAGCGTGTTCCCGGCGCCCAGGCCCGCGCGGACCCGTTCGGGGCCCTCGTCGCCGATGAAGTTGAGGTAGACGGCCCCCGTGCTCCACGGCCGCAGCCCGGTGCGCACGTCCCGCACCCAGCTCATCGCCCGTTCGTCGTCGGCCGGGTCCGCCCAGACGGCGAACGGGTGCGCCGCCCAGAGGGCGTCCCGGTACGGCACCGGGTACTCGTGCGGGCCGCCGGCGATCGCCCCGCCCTGCGGGAACAGGATGTGCTGGGTGCCGGTCGGCACCGGCATGCCGTCCGCGCGGGCGCAGAAGACGTCCACCGCCTCGTCCGGCAAGCCCGACAGATACTCCGCCGACCAGTAGTTCCGCATGCCCGGCGGATCGTCGAGCATGCACTGCACATCGGCGTACGGCATGTCACCGGCCAGCTCCACCTCGTGCGGCAGCGCGAGCAGCGGCTCGGCGAGCTCCCGCAGTCCGTCCTCGCCGCCCGTGTAGGTCAGCAGCGCCGCGCACACCAGCTCGCCCACGAGCTCCGGCGGCGTGAACTCCTCGGGCGGCCCGGTGATGTACAGCACCGCGCCCCCCACCGCGTCCGGGCCGGTGAGCATGATCTCGCGGAAGGTCTGGATCACGTCCGGTCCGTGCTGCGGCAGGAACATCAGCAGGACGATGGAGAACTCCGGAAGCTCGTGCAGCTCCAGGGTGAGCGCGGTGGCGACGCCGAAGTTGCCGCCCCCGCCGTGCAGGGCCCAGAACAGCTCGGGGTTCTCGTCGGCGCTGGCGTGTACCCGCTCGGCGTCGGCGGTCACCAGCTCGACGCCGATGAGGTTGTCGACGGCCAGGCCGAAGGCGCGGTCCAGCCAGCCGGTGCCGCCGCCGAGGACGAACCCGCCGACGCCGATGGTGGAGGCCCGCCCGCCGGTGGTGGCCAGGCCGTACGGCTGGGTGGCCCGGTCGAGATGGCTCATCGTGGCGCCGCCCTCGACCCGGACCGCCTCGGCCGCCGGGTCGACGGTGACCCGGTGCATCCGGCGCAGGTCCACCACGAGCGCGCCGTCGCCGAGAGCGGTACCGGCCACGCTGTGGCCGCCGCCGCGCACCGCGATGTGCAGGTCCAGCTCCCTGCCGAAGCGCACGGCCCGCACCACGTCGGTGGCGTCCGCGCACTGGGCGATCACGGCCGGCCGGCGGTCGATCATCGCGTTGAAGACCGTCCGGGCCTCGTCGTAGCCCGGGTCCCCCGGTGCGATCACATCGCCGACCAGATGCTCGCGCAGCGCGGCGAGCGCCGTACCCGCCTTCGAGAGGGAAGCCATGGCGACCCCCTTCCGGAAAGGGGCTCTTCTCGGCTCCCAGCCTAGGCGGGGCCGGCCGCACCGGCCCGCTCAGCCGCCGTAGGCCCCCGAGGCCGTCAGGCGCAGGGCCGTGTCGATCAGCGGGACGTGGCTGAACGCCTGCGGGAAGTTGCCCACCTGGCGCTTCAGCCGCGGGTCCCACTCCTCGGCGAGCAGACCGAGGTCGTTGCGCAGCGCGAGGAGCTTCTCGAACAGCTGGCGGGCCTCGTCCACCCGGCCGATCATCGCCAGGTCGTCCGCCATCCAGAACGAGCAGGCCAGGAAGGCGCCCTCGTCACCCGGCAGGCCGTCGACGCCCGCGTCGGCGCCCTCCGTCGGGTAGCGCAGGATGAACCCGTCCGAGGTGGACAGCTCGCGCTGGATCGCCTCGATCGTGCCGATCACCCGCTTGTCGTCCGGCGGCAGGAAGCCCATCTGGGGGATGAGCAGCAGCGAGGCGTCCAGCTCCCGCGAGCCGTACGACTGGGTGAAGGTGTTGCGCTCCTTGTCGTAGCCCTTCTCGCACACGTCCCGGTGGATGTCGTCGCGCAGCTCGCGCCAGCGCTCCAGCGGGCCGTCCGCGTCCCCGGACTCGATCAGCTTGATCGTGCGGTCCACCGCGACCCAGGCCATCACCTTGGAGTGCACGAAGTGCCGGCGCGGGCCGCGCACCTCCCAGATGCCCTCGTCCGGCTCCTGCCAGTGGTCCTCCAGGTAGCGGATCAGCTTCAGCTGGAGCAGCGAGGCGTAGTCGTTGCGGGCCAGGCCCGTCATGTGGCCCAGGTGCAGGGCCTCGGTGACCTCGCCGTAGACGTCCAGCTGGAGCTGGTGCGCGGCGCCGTTGCCGACCCGGACCGGGGCGGACCTCTCGTAGCCCGGCAGCCAGTCCAGCTCCGCCTCGCCCAGCTCGCGCTCGCCGGCGATGCCGTACATGATCTGCAGGTTCTCCGGGTCGCCGGCGACCGCGCGCAGCAGCCACTCGCGCCAGGCGCGGGCCTCCTCGCGGTAGCCGGTGCGCAGCAGCGAGGACAGGGTGATCGCCGCGTCCCGCAGCCAGGTGTAGCGGTAGTCCCAGTTGCGCACGCCCCCGATGTCCTCCGGCAGGGAGGTGGTGGGGGCGGCGACGATGCCGCCGGTCGGGGCGTACGTCAGCGCCTTCAGGGTGATCAGCGAGCGGATCACCGCCTCGCGGTACGGCCCGTGGTAGGTACAGTGCTCGACCCACTCGCGCCAGAAGTCCTCCGTGGCCTCCAGCGAGGCCTCGGGCTCCGGCAGCGGCGGCGGCTCCTTGTGCGACGGCTGCCACGAGATCGTGAACGCGATCCGGTCACCCGGGGCGACGGTGAAGTCGGCGTACGTGGTGAGCGCCTTGCCGTAGGTCTCCGCCTCGGTGTCGAACCACACCGAGTCCGGCCCGGCCACGGCCACCGTGCGGCCCTCGTGCTTGTGCACCCACGGCACCACCCGGCCGTAGGAGAACCGCATCCTGAGGGCCGAGCGCATCGGCACCCGGCCGGTGACCCCCTCCACGATCCGGATCAGCTGCGGGGCGCCGTCACGCGGGGGCATGAAATCGGTCACACGGACCGTGCCGCGCGGGGTGTCCCACTCCGATTCAAGGATCAGCGAGTCGCCGCGGTAGCTGCGCCGGGCGGCCGTGGGTGGCTTGGCGTCCGCGGCGTGCGCCGGGCCGAGCCGCCAGAAGCCGTGCTCCTCGGTGCCCAGCAGGCCGGCGAAGATGGCATGCGAGTCGAAGCGGGGCAGGCACAGCCAGTCCACCGTGCCATCCCGGCAGACCAGCGCCGCGGTCTGCATGTCTCCGATGAGTGCGTAGTCTTCGATGCGCCCGGCCACGTGCAACTCCAGTCGAACGGCCACGTCACACCCCCGCGCAGGGGGCTGTCGCTAGTGCGGTCAAGGGGTCGTTGTTGTGCGTCGTTGAGCGGTGAAGCAAAGCAGCCCGCCGAGCCCTGAGGCAACACGACAGTCTTTGCTCAACGAACTGCCGCGCTCTCGTTGTTCCGGGTGATGTTGGCGGGGGTGTGCCGTCGTTCCGGCCGGGCTCGGCAGAGAATGTCCGAGCAGGATACGACGCACGTAGATGATCTGCGTGCCGCTCCCGGCAACCCGTGTGGGCCGAACGAGTGAGCGCGGGGTGATAACCGTGTGTCCGGAGTATGTCCGGAGTAGCACGAGTGACACATGTGGCGGCAGTGGGTGGGCGGCCGGGTGCGGAGCGTGGCCGGAAGCCATCCGGGCCAGGCGCTGATACGCTGGTAGCCCGTGGACCGGTGGGAAAAAAACCCCCGAACCGCAGCGACGGCACCCCCGCAACGCCGGGAGCGACGCCGGACCGCACCCCCCAGACCGCGACCACGGGAGCCCCCTCTTGGCCATGCCGCCCAAAACCACGACGACCAAGCACATCTTCGTCACCGGGGGTGTCGCCTCCTCGCTCGGCAAGGGTCTGACCGCCTCCAGCCTGGGCATGCTGCTCAAGGCGCGGGGCCTGCGGGTCGTGATGCAGAAGCTCGACCCGTACCTGAACGTCGACCCGGGCACGATGAACCCCTTCCAGCACGGTGAGGTGTTCGTCACCAACGACGGCGCCGAGACCGACCTGGACATCGGCCACTACGAGCGGTTCCTCGACCGCGACCTGGACGGCACCGCCAACGTGACCACCGGCCAGGTCTACAACACCGTGATCGCCAAGGAGCGGCGCGGTGAGTACCTGGGTGACACGGTGCAGGTCATCCCGCACATCACCAACGAGATCAAGCACCGCATCCGCCGCATGGCCACCGACGAGGTCGACGTCGTCATCACCGAGGTCGGCGGCACGGTGGGTGACATCGAGTCGCTGCCGTTCCTGGAGACCGTCCGCCAGGTCCGCCACGAGGTCGGCCGGGACAACGTCTTCGTGGTGCACATCTCCCTGCTGCCCTACATCGGCCCCTCGGGTGAGCTGAAGACCAAGCCGACCCAGCACTCGGTGGCCGCCCTGCGCAACATCGGTATCCAGCCTGACGCGATCGTGCTGCGCTGCGACCGCGAGGTCCCGACCGCGATCAAGCGGAAGATCTCCCTGATGTGCGACGTCGACGAGGCAGCCGTGGTCGCCTGCCCCGACGCCCGGTCGATCTACGACATCCCCAAGGTCGTGCACACCGAGGGCCTGGACGCCTACGTGGTCCGCAAGCTCGACCTGCCGTTCCGGGACGTGGACTGGACGACCTGGGACGACTTGCTGGACCGCGTCCACAACCCCGACCACGAGGTCACCCTGGCCCTGGTCGGCAAGTACATCGACCTGCCCGACGCCTACCTGTCGGTCACCGAGGCCCTGCGTGCCGGCGGGTTCGCCAACCGCGCCCGCGTGAAGATCAAGTGGGTGACCTCCGACGACTGCAAGACGCCGGCCGGCGCCAAGGCCCAGCTCGCGGACGTGGACGGCATCTGCATCCCCGGCGGCTTCGGCGACCGCGGTGTGCTGGGCAAGGTCGGCGCGATCCGCTACGCGCGGGAGAACAAGATCCCGCTGCTGGGTCTGTGCCTGGGCCTGCAGTGCATCGTGATCGAGGCCGCCCGCAACCTGGCCGACATCCCGGACGCCAACTCCACCGAGTTCGACCCCGCCACCGCCCACCCGGTGATCTCCACCATGGCCGAGCAGCTCGACATCGTCGCCGGCGAGGGCGACATGGGCGGCACGATGCGCCTGGGCATGTACCCGGCCAAGCTCGCCGAGGGCTCCATCGTCCGCGAGGTCTACGACGGCAAGGAGTACGTCGAGGAGCGGCACCGCCACCGCTACGAGGTCAACAACGCCTACCGCGCGGAACTGGAGAAGAAGGCCGGCATCGTCTTCTCCGGCACCTCGCCCGACGGCAAGCTCGTGGAGTACGTGGAGTACCCGCGCGACGTCCACCCGTACCTGGTCGCCACGCAGGCGCACCCCGAGCTGCGCTCGCGGCCGACCCGCGCGAACCCGCTGTTCGCCGGCCTGGTGAAGGCCGCGGTCGAGCGGAAGAATTCGAAGTAACACACCAGTTGTACGGTGGCCGGGGTGCATACCTTCAAAGGTGAGCACCCCGGCTTCTTTCTGCCGGTCTTGCGGAACGTGTGTGGGAGGACAGGGCATGACGATCAAGGACACTCCCGAGGAGTGGGAGATCCGGGCGACGGACACCCCCTTCACGGGCAACAAGACCTCCGTCCGCACGGACGACGTGGTCATGCCCGACGGCTCGGTGGCCCGCCGTGACTACCAGGTCCACCCCGGATCCGTGGCCGTCCTCGCGCTGGACGAGGAGGACCGGGTACTGCTGATCAACCAGTACCGGCACCCGGTGCGGCACAAGCTGTGGGAGATCCCGGCCGGCCTGCTGGACGTGCCCGGCGAGAACCCGCTGCACGCCGCCCAGCGCGAGCTGTACGAGGAGGCGCACGTCAAGGCCGAGGACTGGCGCGTGCTGACCGACGTGTACACCACCCCCGGCGGCTGCGACGAGGCCGTACGGATCTTCCTGGCCCGCGGGCTGTCCGACGCGGAGGGTGAGCGCTTCGCGGCGGAGCACGAGGAGACCGACATGGAGCACGCGCGCGTGCCGGTCGATGAGCTGGTGCGCCGGGTCCTGGCCGGGGACGTGCACAACAACTGCCTGGTCGTCGGGGTCCTGTCCCTGGTGGCGGCGCGGGCCGGGGACGGCCTGGACGCGCTGCGGCCGGCCGACGCGCCGTGGCCCGCGCGCCCCTTCGCGTCCTGACACGGGGCACGGCTTTCGGCCCCGGACCCGTCCGGGTCACTGGTGTGACGATCGCCTGATCCGATCGGGCGATCCGTCCGCCGCGCTCCTCCCGGAACGTCGCAGAGCGTGAACTAGGCTCTTCAACGCCCGTACCGGAAGACACCGGCGGGCTTGCGCGTGCGGTGGGACGGGAGTGTGGCCCGTGACGGATCAGGCGGTGGACCCAGACGGTGCGGAGCTGTCCGCACACCCGGCCACGACGGACCGTTTCCTGGGCCGTACCCGGGAGTTGAAGGAGCTGCGCGCCGACATCGAACGCGCGGGACTGGACACCCTCTCCGGCCGCAAGGCCCCCCGCGCGCGCGTGCTCCTCATCGCCGGCCGCCCCGGCTCCGGCCGCACCCGCCTCGCCGAGGAACTCGCCCGGCTGGTCGCCGACCGTTACCCCGACGGAGTGCTGCGGGCCCGGCTGAGCGAGCCCGGCGGCACGCCGGTCCCCGTCGAACAGGCCGCGCGCGATCTGCTGGCCGCGCTGGGGCTGCCCGCCCCCGCCGGAGCCGCCGAGGAGGAGCTGGCCGCGGCCCTGCGTTCGGCCCTCGCCGGCCGGCGGATGGTGCTCCTGCTGGACGACGCGGTCGGCGCCGACCAGGTCGACGCACTGCTTCCGGACGCCCCGGACTGCCTGGTGGTGGCCGTGTCCCAGGGGCCGCTCACCGGCATCGCGGACGTCCGCCCCTGCACGCTCGGCGGCCTCGACACCAAGTCCGCGCTGGAACTGCTCACCGGCTTCACCGGCTCGGTGCGCATCACCGTCGACCCGCGCTCCGCGGAGAGCCTGGTGGAGGCCTGCCAGGGCCACCCGGCCGCACTGGTGCTGGCCGGCGGCTGGCTCGCCGCCCGCCCCAAGGCCGCCGTCTCCGACCTGGCCAAACGACTGCACACGGAGACCGAGGGCGGCTCGGACGGTACCCCGCTCTCCCGCGTCTTCCGGCTGGTGTACGAGCAGCTGCCCGGGCCGGCCGCCCGGACACTGCGGCTGCTGTGCCTCGCCCCGGCAGGCCTGGCCGACCCGCACACCGCCTCGGCGCTGGCCGGCTGCTCGGTCGACGCCGCCCGCACCACCCTGGACGACCTGGTCGCCCTCGGCCTGCTGCGCACGGTGGCCTCCCCGCTGCCCCAGTACGAGGTCCCCGGCTGTCTGCACCCGCTGCTGCGCGCCCTCGCCGAGAGCCAGGAGCGGCCCGCCGAGCTCCAGCTGGCCCGGGCCCGGATGCTGGAGCGGACGGTGCGGCTGCTCCAGTCCTGCCGGGCGATCACCGAGACGGACAGCCCGCAGGCCCGGGAGAAGCTGAGCGGCATGCCGCCCGCGCTGCGCTTCCCGAACCCGCGGGCCGCCGCCGACTGGCTGTGCATCCGGCGGCCCGCCCTGCTGGCCTCCGCACGCCTCGCGGTGGCCGACGGCGAGCTGGACACCCTCGCCCGCCGGCTGATGTCCCAGCTGGTCAGGGCTATGGCGGCGCATGTCGGCACCCAGGCCGCCGCGTCCGACCTGTACGGCGTGCACGGCCTGGTCCTGGATGTCGCCGAGCGGCGCGGGCTGCCCCGGGAGAAGGCCGCGGCCCTGCTGAACCTGGGCGATCTGGACGCGCAGACCGGCCGCACCCGGGAGGCACTGGCCCGCTACCGGGCCGCGCTGGACGCCGGACGCGAGGCGAACGACCCGTACGCGACCGGCCGCGCGATGGAATCCGTAGGCGGCGCGTACCAGGAGCTGGGGGACCACGACCGGGCCGCCGACTGGTTCGGCCGGGCGCTGGCCGACCGGCTGGCCCGGGGGGAGCACCCGGAGGCCGCCCGGCTGTACGGCCGGATCGGCACCGCCCACACCTACGCCGGGCGCTACGGCGAGGCGCTCAGGAACTGGCGGGCCGCCCTCGCCGGCTACCGCAGGAGCGGTGATGTCGCCGCCAGCGCCCGGGCGTTGAGCGAGATCGCCCGGGTGCAGGAGTACGCGGGGCGGCCCGAGGAGTCGCTGCGCACCTGCCAGGAGGCCGTGGAGTGGGCGCGCCGCGCCGAGGACGTCCGGCTGCAGGCCGCGGTGCAGCTGCGGCTCGCCGACACCCTGGACCGGCTCGGCGACCCGGCGGCGGCCCGCCTGCACCGCGCCGCTGCGGAGCGCATGCTGGGTGAGAAGCCCCCGGAGGACGACGCACGGCCGGAACAAGCCGCTAACGCCTGCGAAATCCGTACCGCATCCAGTGAAGATTGATGCAATGAAAGGCTAGACAGCCGGAACACCTTCATTAGACTGGCTCTGCCGCACGTTCTCCTGCGGTGTCTCCCGGTATGCCCCCGCATGTCTGGGTACGTCTGTAATGCACCCCCATACCCTCTGAGCCAAGGACCGTGATCGACGTGAAGGTCGGCATCCCCCGCGAGGTCAAGAACAACGAGTTCCGGGTGGCCATCACCCCCGCCGGCGTGCACGAGCTGGTGCGCAACGGTCACCAGGTCGTCATCGAGCGGGGCGCCGGCCTCGGCTCCTCGATCACGGACGAGGAGTACGTCTCCGCCGGTGCCGCCATCCTGGACACCGCGGACGAGGTCTGGGCCACCGCCGATCTGCTGCTGAAGGTCAAGGAGCCGATCGCGGAGGAGTACCACCGCCTGCGCAAGGACCAGACGCTCTTCACCTACCTGCACCTGGCCGCGTCCAAGGAGTGCACGGACGCGCTGCTGGAGTCCGGCACCACGGCCATCGCCTACGAGACCGTCGAGCTGCCGAGCCGCGCCCTGCCGCTGCTCGCCCCGATGTCCGAGGTCGCGGGCCGGCTGGCCCCGCAGGTCGGCGCCTACCACCTGATGCGCGCGGCCGGCGGCCGTGGCGTGCTGCCGGGCGGCGTCCCGGGCGTGACCCCGGCCAAGGCCGTCGTCATCGGCGGCGGTGTCTCCGGCTGGAACGCCACCCAGATCGCCGTCGGCATGGGCTTCGACGTGACCCTGCTCGACCGCGACATCAACAAGCTGCGCGAGGCCGACCGGATCTTCGGTACGAAGGTCAAGGCGATCATGTCCAACTCCTTCGAGCTGGAGAAGGCCGTCCTCGACGCCGACCTCGTCATCGGCGCGGTCCTCATCCCGGGTGCCAAGGCCCCGAAGCTGGTCACCAACGAGCTGGTCTCCCGCATGAAGCCGGGAAGTGTCCTTGTCGACATCGCGATCGACCAGGGCGGCTGCTTCGAGGACTCCCGCCCCACCACGCACGCCGAGCCGACCTTCCGCGTGCACAACTCGGTCTTCTACTGCGTCGCCAACATGCCGGGCGCGGTGCCGAACACCTCCACCAACGCCCTCACCAACGCCACGCTGCCGTACATCGTCTCGCTCGCCAACAACGGCTGGGTGGAGGCGCTGCGCCGTGACGCCGCGCTCGCCAAGGGTCTCAACACCCATGACGGCAAGGTCGTTTACAAGGAGGTCGCCGAGGCCCACGGCCTGGAGCACGTCGAGCTGGACTCGCTGCTCGGCTGACCCAAAAGGCGATTCGTCAACACGACTCGTCAACTGTGCACACCCGGCCGGACCTTGCCCGACAAGGTCCGGCCGGATGTGTGTATGGTCACTTTGCGGCTCTCGGTCAACTCGCCTCGAACGTAACCCTTCGACCGATTCGCACACCGGTGAAACCTGCTGTGCGACGGCCGTACGCCCTTGACAGCGAGATGTTTCATTGCCGACACATCCTGCCGGGTCCGGCGGATTGTGTTGCTGCGGACCGCCGACACGCCATAGAGTCGCCAACCGTCGGCATGGTGCCACGCTGACCTTGTCTAGAAGTTTCCTGGTCACCAAGGAGGTAAGACGACTTGTGAATGAGTCGACATTTTCTCCCGGGGGTGGTCAACCAGGAATGCCTGCACGGGGCCGGGGCCCCGCGGGATCCGAGGCTGTCGGCTCCGTCGCTGTGCGCACCTTCGCAGCCCACCAGAGTTCCGGTCCGCACGTGGCCCGGACAGCACACCAGAGCATGGATGGCCATCACGTGAACGCCATGGCCGGCGACGGAAGTGGCGCGCCCCACAACCACTTCGCCGACTACGACGAACTGCCCGAGGGGCACTTCTACGACCCCGACGCCGAGTACGAGCCCGATCCCGAGTACGCGGCCACGCTCGCGCCCGACGCGGCCCGCCAGCGCCGCGAGCGCATCGGCCCGACCGGACGCCCGCTGCCGTACTTCCCGATCCCGGGCCCGCTGACCGACCACGGCCCCGCGAAGATCATCGCGATGTGCAACCAGAAGGGTGGCGTCGGCAAGACGACGTCGACCATCAACCTGGGTGCCGCGCTCGCGGAGTACGGCCGGCGTGTGCTGCTCGTGGACTTCGACCCGCAGGGCGCGCTGTCGGTCGGTCTCGGCGTCAATCCCATGGAGCTCGACCTCACCGTCTACAACCTGCTCATGGAGCGGGGCATGTCCGCGGACGAGGTCCTGCTGAAGACGGCGGTCCCCAACATGGACCTGCTGCCCTCCAACATCGACCTGTCGGCCGCCGAGGTCCAGCTGGTCTCCGAGGTCGCGCGCGAGTCGACGCTCCAGCGGGCGCTGAAGCCGCTGCTGCCCGACTACGACTACATCGTGATCGACTGTCAGCCCTCGCTCGGCCTGCTCACCGTCAACGCCCTGACGGCCGCTCACAAGGTGATCGTGCCGCTGGAGTGCGAGTTCTTCGCCCTGCGCGGTGTGGCCCTGCTGACCGAGACCATCGAGAAGGTCCAGGAGCGGCTCAACCCCGAGCTGGAGCTCGACGGCATCCTCGCCACGATGTACGACTCGCGCACCGTGCACAGCCGTGAGGTGCTCGCGCGGGTCGTCGAGGCGTTCGACGACCACGTCTACCACACGGTCATCGGGCGCACGGTCCGCTTCCCGGAGACCACGGTCGCCGGTGAGCCGATCACCACGTACGCCTCCAACTCCGTCGGTGCCGCCGCCTACCGCCAGCTCGCCAGGGAGGTGCTCGCCCGGTGTCACGCCGAGTGAGTCTGCCCGGGGCCGACGAACTGTTCCGCACGACAGGGGGGATGGCGCTGCAGCCGTCCACGCCCCGGCGCGGGACCAACGGTGAGGCCCGGGTGCCGGCTCCCGCGGGGGAGAGCGACGAAATGGCCGCCGCCGAGGACGCACCGCAGTCGGTGCCCGTCCAGAGTGGTGACGGAGAGGGCGCGGAGCACGTGGCCGCGGAGGCCGAGCCGGCCGACGCCGGCGAGTCCCGCACCCGCCCGGCGCGCCGGCAGGCGGCGCAGGAAGGTTCTGCCGCCGCGCAGCCGCGCAAGCGCGGGCGGTCGGCGGCCCGGCGGCCCAGCGGGCGCGAGCGGCACGACGAGAAGATCACCGTGTACGTCTCGGCCGAGGAGCTGATGGACCTGGAGCACGCGCGTCTCGTGCTCCGCGGCGAGCACGGGCTCGCGGTGGACCGCGGGCGGATCGTCCGCGAGGCGGTGGCCGTGGTCCTGGCCGACCTGGAGTCCCGCGGGGACGCGAGCATCCTCGTACGCCGGCTGCGCGGGCGGTAGCGGTAGCCTGCGGGGGCCATGACCTCGAACGGAGCCCCTGCCCCCGGCGCACCCGCCGGCCGTCGGCGTGCGCTGGGGCGAGGCCCGGGCGCTGCACCGGCCGACCCGGTCGCCGTACCCGCCGAGGCCCCCGAACCGGTACCCGCCGAGGCTCCCGAGCCCGGGCCCGAGCCCGAAGCACCCCGGCACCCCCAGGAGCCCCAGGAGTCCTCCGACGGTGTCTTCAAGGTCCGCCTTGCGAACTTCGAGGGCCCCTTCGACCTGCTCCTCCAGCTGATCTCCCGGCACAAGCTGGACGTCACCGAGGTCGCCCTGTCGAAGGTCACCGACGAGTTCATGGCGCACATCCGGGCCATGGGACCCGACTGGGACCTGGACCAGACCACCGAGTTCCTCGTCGTCGCCGCCACCCTGCTCGACCTCAAGGCCGCCCGGCTGCTGCCCGCCGCCGAGGTGGAGGACGAGGCCGACCTGGCCCTGCTGGAGGCCCGGGACCTGCTGTTCGCGCGGCTGCTCCAGTACCGCGCCTACAAGCAGATCGCCGACATCTTCAATGAGCGGCTCGACGAGGAGGCCCGGCGGTACCCCCGCACCGTAGGGCTCGAACCCGAGCACGCCGAGCTGCTCCCCGAGGTCGTCATCAGCATCGGTGCCGAGGGCTTCGCCAGGCTCGCGGTCAGGGCGATGCAGCCCAGGCCCAAGCCGCAGGTCTACGTCGACCACATCCACGCCCCGCTGGTCAGCGTGCAGGAGCAGGCCGGGATCGTGGTCGCCCGGCTGCGCGAGCTGGGCGAGGCCAGCTTCCGGGCGCTCGTCGAGGACACCGACGACACCCTCACCGTCGTAGCCAGGTTCCTGGCGCTGCTGGAGCTGTACCGCGAGAAGGCCGTCGCCCTGGAGCAGGAGACCGCCCTCGGCGAGCTGCTGGTGCGCTGGACCGGCGGGGACGGGGACGAGACACCGGTGGTCACGGACGAGTTCGACCGGCCGCCGGAGGCGCCCAAGGAGGAGAAGAAGGCATGAGCGAGACCGCCGACCTCGACCTCAAGCCCGCCCTGGAGGCGATGCTCATGGTCGTGGACGAGCCCGCGACCGAGGAGCACCTGGCGAGGATCCTGGAACGGCCCCGGCGGCAGGTCGCGGACGCCCTGCGCGAGCTGGCCGACGAGTACACCGTGCAGGGCCGCGGCTTCGAGCTGCGCTTCGTGGCCGGTGGCTGGCGTTTCTACACCCGCGCCGGCTACGCGCCGGCCGTCGAGCGGCTGGTCCTGGACGGCCAGACCGCCCGGCTCACCCAGGCGGCACTGGAGACCCTCGCGGTCGTCGCCTACCGCCAGCCGGTCAGCCGCAGCCGCGTCTCCGCCGTGCGCGGAGTCAACTGCGACGGTGTGATGCGCACCCTGCTGCAGCGCGGTCTGGTCGAGGAGGCGGGCACGGAACCCGAAACAGGTGCGATCCTGTACAGGACGACGAACTACTTCCTGGAGCGGATGGGCCTGCGCGGCCTGGACGAGCTTCCGGAGCTCGCGCCCTTCCTCCCCGAGGCGGAGGCGATCGAGGCCGAGACCCAGGAGGGGGTCCCGTCGTTCGACCCGGACGCGCCCGACGCGCCCGGCGGTCAGGACGCAGACGACTAAGACGGAAACCTTGATGCGAAGCAGCGGCAGCGGCAAGAGCGGCGGGCGCGGTAACTACCGCGGTGCCGGCAACGACAGGGACCAGAAGCAGGGGCAGGGACGGCCCCGCAAGCCCCGCCCCGAGGAGCGCCGCTACGACGTGGGCCCGGGGGCCACCAAGGACGGCCCCAAGGCCGGGCGCGGCGGCGCCGCGCGGGGCGGCGCCAAGGGCGGCCCGAAGCAGCCCCAGCAGGGCGGCCGTACGGCCCCCGCGCGCTCCCGGGAGTACGAGACGCGGGTCGAGGAGCGCAACCGCGAGCGCTACGCGGGCAAGAAGGACATCAAGCTGCCCAAGACCTTTCCCGGCGCCGAGCAGGAGGGCGAGCGGCTGCAGAAGGTGCTCGCGCGCGCGGGCTACGGCTCCCGGCGGGCCTGCGAGGAACTGATCGACCAGGCCAGGGTCGAGGTGAACGGCGAGATCGTCACCGAGCAGGGCAAGCGCGTGGACCCGGAGAAGGACGAGGTCAAGGTCGACGGCCTGACGGTCGCGACCCAGTCGTACCAGTTCTTCTCGCTGAACAAGCCCGCGGGCGTGGTGTCCACCATGGAGGACCCGGAGGGCCGGCAGTGCCTCGGTGACTACGTCACCAACCGCGAGACCCGGCTCTTTCACGTCGGCCGGCTGGACACCGAGACCGAGGGCGTCATCCTGCTCACCAACCACGGCGAGCTGGCGCACCGGCTGACCCACCCCAAGTACGGCGTGAAGAAGACGTACCTCGCGGCCATCGTGGGCCCGATCCCGCGCGACCTCGGCAAGCGCCTGAAGGACGGCATCCAGCTGGAGGACGGCTACGCGCGCGCGGACCACTTCCGGGTGGTCGAGCAGACCGGCAAGAACTACCTGGTCGAGGTGACCCTGCACGAGGGCCGCAAGCACATCGTGCGGCGCATGCTGGCGGAGGCGGGCTTCCCGGTGGAGAAGCTGGTGCGCACCGCCTTCGGCCCGATCACCCTGGGCGACCAGAAGTCCGGCTGGCTGCGCCGGCTGTCGAACACCGAGGTCGGCATGCTGATGAAGGAAGTCGATCTCTAGAACGCCCTTGCCGTGATCACCATCCCCCTTTATTGTCAGTGTGACGATAAAGGGGGATGGTGATCTCATGCCGAAACACGCGGCGACCGGCACACTGCTCGGCCTCGCCCTCGGGGACGCCCTCGGCTACCCGACCGAGTTCAAGACCGTGCCGCTGATCCTGTCGATGTTCGGGCCCTGGCGGGAGCTGGAGCTGTCGCAGCGCGCCCGGGTCTCCGACGACACGCAGATGACCCTCGCGGTCGGGCGCGCGCTCGCCACGGCCCTGGAGCGCGGTGCCCTCGCGCCGGAGCGGCTGGAGCGGCCCCTGCGGGAGGAGTTCGTGGACTGGTACCGGTCGCCGGAGAACAACCGGGCCCCGGGCAACACGTGTCTGCGGGCGTGCGACCTGCTCGAGGCGCAGGGCCGGGCCTGGCAGGACGCCAGCCAGCTCGGCTCCAAGGGCTGCGGCGCCAACATGCGGGTCGCGCCCGTCGGCCTCGCTCCGGGACTGAGCGACGAACAGCGCGCCGGGGCCGCCCAGTTGCAGGCCGCGCTCACCCACGGCCACCCCACCGCGCTGGCCGCCTCCGACCTCACCGCCCACGCCGTCCGCCTGCTCGCCCGGGGCACCGACCCGGCCGGGCTGGTCGGACAGCTGCGTTCCTACGCGCTCGACCACCGCACCCGCTACGACCACACCTGGCTCGGCGACCTGTGGACCCGCTCCCAGGACCCCAGCCCCGAGCACTTCATCGCGCGCGGCTGGGACGAGTGCCTGGAGATCCTCGGCCGGCTCCAGGAGGCCGTGCGGACCGTCTCCCCGGAGAGCGACCCGTGCCTGGCCACCGGCGAGGGCTGGATCGCCGAGGAGGCCCTCGCCACCGGGCTGCTGTGCTTCCTGCTCTTCCCCGACGACCCGGTGACCGCGCTGCGCCGGGCCACCTGCACCGCCGGCGACTCCGACTCCATCGCCTGCCTCACCGGTGCCTTCGCGGGCGCCTGGCTGGGCGCGGACGCCTGGCCCGCCGACTGGGCCGGGCGGATCGAGTACCGAGGCGACTTGTTGGCCCTCGGAGCGCTCTGGGACGCTTAGGCCCGTGATCGACGACCTCGACATCGACCTGACCCCGGTGGTCGCGGAACAGCCCGACCCGCTGCTGTTCGCCACCGTCTCCGGAGCCCACCTGTACGGCTTCCCCTCCGAGGACTCCGACGTGGACCTGCGGGGCGTCCACCTGCTCCCCGCCGCCGACCTCGTCGGACTGCACGAGCCGGAGGAGACCCGCTCGCGGGCCTGGGTCCGGTACGGCGTCGAGCTGGACCTCGTCACCCACGACCTGCGCAAGTTCGTCCGGCTGATGCTCCGCCGCAACGGCTATGTGCTGGAGCAGCTGCTCTCGCCCCTGGTCGTGCACACCTCCGAGGCGCACCGGGAGCTGGCCGCCCTGGCCCCCGATGTCCTCACCAGCCACCACGCCCACCACTACCGCGGGTTCGCGGTGACCCAGTGGCGGCTGTTCGAGAAGACCGGCGAACTCAAGCCGCTGCTCTACACCTTCCGCGTGCTGCTCACCGGCATCCACCTCATGCGCAGCGGCGAGGTCCAGGCCCACCTGCCCGCACTCCTGGACCAGGTCGGCGGGCCCGGATACCTGCCGGAGCTGATAGCCGCCAAGCGGGAGAGGGAGCACGGCAAGGCCGGCATCGGCCACGCGCGCGCGGAGGCCGACGTGGAGCGGCTGCATGCCGTGCTCGACGAGGCGCAGGCCGGTTCAGCCCTGCCCGAGGCGGCCGGCGCCCACGACGCCCTGCACGACCTCGTGGTCCGGCTCCGCCTGGCCGGCTGAGGCCCGGCGCACCCGGTACAGGAAGCCGGCCACGCGCGCGTGGTCCGGCTCCGGCGGCAGCGGGCTGCCCCGCAGGGCCTCCTCGGCCTCGGCGGCCAGCCGGACCATCCACGCCTCTGCCTGCGCCCACGGCACCTCGCCGCGCTTCACCGCCAGCAGGGGCTCGCGCCATTCGCCGACGTCGATCCGCAGCTCGCCGGTGCGCAGCAGGTCCCGGGCGCTCATCAGCAGGCGCAGCAGGTGCATCGCGTGCTTCCAGCGCGGGGCGCCCGTGGTGCGGATGTCGGCGTCCAGCTTCTTGCGCTGGCCCAGGGCGTAGCGCGTGAAGGTGTCGTAGGCCTGCCGGGACAGGAAGGCGCCGCGCAGGGACAGCAGCTCGCGGCCGGTGTCGTCCAGGTGCTCCACCAGCGGGGAGTGCAGGCACTCCAGGATGTTCGGGTTGCCGCGCAGCGCCAGCTCGCAGAACCGTTCCAGCTCCCAGGAGAACCGCTCCTCGCCCGGCCCCTCCACGTGCGTCGGCGGCTTGTCGAACCGCCAGAACAGCGGGGTCGGCGCGAGGAACACCCCGCGCCGGTCGGTGTCGCTGGAGTCCGTCGCCAGGCCGAAGGCGCGGGAGCCCATGACACAGGCGTAGATCGTGTGGTCGCGTACCAGGTCCTGCGGCTGCATCCCCGGAGCGTACGCGGCCCCCTCAGGTCAGGCGGATCGAATTTCCGTCCACCGTGATCGACCGCTGGGGCAGCGGCCTGATCGCGGGGCCCTGCGCCACCGAGCCGTCGGCGACGCGGAATTTGCTGCCGTGGCACGGACAGTCGATGGTGCCGTCCGCCACCTCGTCCACCAGGCAGCCCTGGTGCGTGCAGATCGCCGAGAAGGCCTGGAAGTCACCCTTCTCGGGCTGGGTGACCACCACCTTCTCCTTCGCGAACACCTTGCCGCCGCCCTCCGGGATGTCGCTCGTCCTCGCCAGTGCCTTCCCGACGGTGGCCGCCGCCTCCTCCCCGGCCGGGGACGCCGAGGCCGAGACCGCCGACGTGGCCTCACCGCCGTCCTCGGCGCCGCACCCCACGCATCCCAGGGCGAGCGCACCGGCGCCCGTGGCGAGAACTGTCCGCCGTGTCGCTGGCTGGGGCATGTCAGACCTCCGTACAGACGTGCATATCGGTGGATACCGGAACGTTCGCATCGTCTCAGCGGGCGAGCGGCGCACGCTCACCCCGCGCGGGCTGACTAGGCTGGACGGACCAAGAACCAGACACGCATGTCAGCGAGGAGCAGCGCCGTGGCGGTACGAGCGGTCCGGGGGGCCGTCCAGCTGGATCGGGACGAGGCCGGTCACATGGAGGAGCGGGTCGGGGCCCTGCTCACCGCAGTCCTGGAGCGGAACGGGCTGACCGCCGACGACCTGATCAGCATCTGGTTCACGGCCACCCCCGACCTGCACAGCGACTTCCCGGCCGCCGCCGCCCGCAAGCTCGGCATCGTCGACGTCCCCCTGATCTGCGCCCAGGAGCTGGACATCGAGGGAGCCATGCCCCGGATCGTACGGATCCTCGCGCACATCGAGTCGGACACGCCGCGCGCCGACATCAACCACGTCTACCTCGGCGCCGCGGCCGCCCTGCGCAAGGACATCGCCCAGTGAGAACCGCACTCGTCCTCGGAACCGGCCTCATCGGCACCTCCGCCGCCCTGGCCCTCGTCCGGCGCGGGGTGACCGTCCACCTCGCCGACCACGACCCCGAGCAGGCCCGCACCGCCGCCGCGCTGGGCGCCGGCACCGACGAGGCCCCCGAGGGCCCGGTCGACCTGGCGATCGTGGCCGCCCCGCCCGCCCATGTGGCCCGGGTGCTCGCCGACGCCATGCGCCGGGGCGTGGCCCGCGGCTACCTGGACGTCGCCAGCGTCAAGGGAGGCCCACGCCGCGAGCTGGAGGCGCTCGGCCTGGACCTCACCGCGTACATCGGCAGCCACCCCATGTCCGGCCGGGAGAAGTCCGGCCCGCTGGCCGCCACCGGCGACCTCTTCGAGGGCCGCCCCTGGGTGCTCACCCCGACCCGGGACACCGACACCGAGGTGCTGAACCTCGCCCTGGAACTGGTCTCGCACTGCCGGGCCGTCCCGGTCGTCATGGACGCCGACGCCCACGACCGAGCCGTCGCCCTCGTCTCCCACATGCCCCACCTGGTGTCCAGCATGGTCGCCGCGCGCCTGCAGCACGCCGAGGAGGCGGCCGTACGGCTGTGCGGGCAGGGCATCCGGGACGTGACCCGGATCGCCGCCTCCGACCCGCGCATGTGGATCGACATCCTGTCCGCGAACCCGGGGCCGGTCGCCGACCTGCTCTCCGACGTCGCCGCCGACCTGGACGAGACGGTCCGGGCGCTGCGCGCCCTGCAGTCCTCCGACGAGGACAAGCGCAGCGAGGGCACCGCCGGCATCGAGGACGTGCTGCGCCGCGGGAACGCGGGCCAGGTGCGGGTACCCGGCAAGCACGGCAGCGCCCCGCGCGTGTACGAGACCGTCGTCGTCCTCATCGACGACCAGCCCGGCCAGCTCGCCCGGATCTTCGCGGACGCGGGCCGGGCCGGGGTCAACATCGAGGACGTCCGGATCGAGCACGCCACCGGGCAGCAGGCCGGCCTGGTCCAGCTGAGCGTGGAGCCGAAGGCGGCGGGGCCGCTGACCGCCGCGCTGCGGGAGTGCGGCTGGGCGCTGCGGCAGTAGCGCAAGCCGCACGCGTCCGGACGAGTGACCCGCACCCAGTAACCTTGTGCGGGGCGCTCTCGCTCCCCGCCTCCCGACCGCACCGCACCAGGAAGGTGTCCCCCCGTGGAAAACGGCGCCGCCCCGACCGCCAAGCCCGTGATCGTCGCGATCGACGGTCCCTCCGGCACGGGCAAGTCGAGCACGTCGAAGGCCGTCGCCGCGCAGCTCGGCCTCAGCTACCTGGACACCGGTGCCCAGTACCGGGCGATCACCTGGTGGATGGTGACCAACGGCATCGACCTGGAGGACCCGACCGCCATCGCCGCCGTCGCGGGCAAGCCGGAGATCGTCTCCGGCACCGACCCGGCCGCCCCGACCATCACGGTCGACGGCGTCGACGTCGCCGGTCCGATCCGCACCCAGGAGGTCACCTCCAAGGTCAGCGCGGTCAGCGCGGTGCCCGAGGTGCGCGCCCGGATCACCGAGCTGCAGCGCTCGCTGGCCGCCGCCGCGGAGCACGGCATCGTGGTCGAGGGCCGGGACATCGGTACGACCGTCCTCCCGGACGCCGACCTGAAGATCTTCCTCACCGCTTCCCCGGAGGCCCGTGCGGCCCGCCGCAGCGGCGAGCTGAAGGGCGCCGACCTCCACGCCACCCGCGAGGCCCTGATCAAGCGGGACGCGGCCGACTCCAGCCGCACGACCTCGCCGCTCGCCAAGGCCGACGACGCGGTCGAGGTGGACACCACCGAGCTGACTCTCGCCCAGGTCATCGAGTGCGTCGTCACCCTGGTCGAGGAGAAGCGAGCCGGGAAGTGACCGAGCCGTCCGTGCCCTCGCAGCGGGGGGCCGAGGTCGGGCGGCGCATCGGCGTCGGCCTGATGTACGGCCTGTGGAAGCCGCGGGTGCTCGGCGCCTGGAAGGTGCCGGCCACCGGCCCGGTGATCCTCGCCGTGAACCACTCCCACAACATCGACGGACCGATGGTGATGGGCGTGGCGCCCCGGCCCACCCACTTCCTGATCAAGAGGGAAGCCTTCGTCGGCCCGCTGGACGCCTTCCTGACCGGCATCGGCCAGCTGAAGGTGGACCGCACGGCCGCCGACCGCACGGCGATCGGCCAGGCCCTCGGCGTGCTGGCGGCCGGGGGAGTGCTGGGCATCTTCCCGGAGGGCACCCGGGGCGAGGGCGACTTCGCCTCGCTGCGCGCCGGGCTCGCCTACTTCGCGGTGCGCAGCGGGGCACCGATCGTGCCCGTGGCCGTCCTGGGAAGCTCCGAGCGGCCCGGACGGTTGACCAAGGCGCTGCCCCCGCTGCGCTCCCGGATCGACGTCGTCTTCGGCGACCCGTTCGAGGCGGGCGACGGTTCCGGGCGGCGTACGCGCAAGGCGCTGGACGAGGCGACCGAGCGCATCCGGAAGCAGCTGACCAGCCACCTGGAAAACGCCAGGCGCCTGACCGGGCGCTAGGCGACACTTGAGTAGTGGATCAGCCCATGCGGGGCTTTTCCACCGATCACCACGAATGAACGACGAGGTACGGACTTCATGAACGACGACATCCAGCCCGGCGACTCGGCTGAGCACGAGTACGACCACGGGGCTCTCGGCGACGCCGAGTACGCGGAGTTCATGGAGCTCGCCGCGGAAGAGGGCTTCGACATCGAGGACGTCGAGGGCGCCATCGAGGCGGCGGGCCACGGTCCGCTGCCCGTGCTCGCCGTCGTCGGCCGCCCCAATGTCGGCAAGTCGACCTTGGTGAACCGGATGATCGGCCGCCGCGAGGCGGTCGTGGAGGACCGGCCGGGCGTCACCCGCGACCGCGTCACCTACGAGGCCGAGTGGGCCGGCCGCCGGTTCAAGGTCGTCGACACCGGCGGCTGGGAGCAGGACGTCCTCGGCATCGACGCCTCCGTGGCCGCGCAGGCCGAGTACGCGATCGAGGCGGCCGACGCGGTCGTCTTCGTGGTCGACGCCAAGGTCGGCGCCACCGACACCGACGAGGCCGTCGTCCGGCTGCTGCGCAAGGCCGGCAAGCCGGTCGTGCTCTGCGCCAACAAGGTCGACGGCCCGAGCGGCGAGGCCGACGCGGCCTACCTGTGGAACCTCGGCCTGGGCGAGCCCCACCCGGTCTCGGCCCTGCACGGCCGCGGCACCGGCGACATGCTCGACGCCGTCCTGGAGGTCCTGCCGGACGCGCCCGAGCAGTCCTTCGGCACCGCGGTCGGCGGCCCCCGCCGCATCGCCCTCATCGGCCGCCCGAACGTCGGCAAGTCCTCGCTGCTGAACAAGGTGGCCGGCGAGGAGCGCGTCGTCGTCAACGAGCTGGCGGGCACCACCCGCGACCCGGTCGACGAGATCATCGAACTCGGCGGCAAGACCTGGAAGTTCGTGGACACCGCGGGCATCCGCAAGCGGGTCCACCTCCAGCAGGGCGCCGACTACTACGCCTCGCTGCGCACGGCCGCCGCCGTGGAGAAGGCGGAGGTCGCCGTCGTCCTGATCGACGCCTCCGAGAACATCTCCGTGCAGGACCAGCGGATCGTCACCATGGCGGTCGAGGCGGGCCGCGCGCTGGTCCTCGCCTACAACAAGTGGGACACCCTCGACGAGGAGCGCCGCTACTACCTGGAGCGGGAGATCGAGACCGAGCTGGGCCAGGTCGCCTGGGCCCCCCGGGTCAACGTCTCGGCGCGCACCGGCCGGCACATGGAGAAGCTGGTCCCGGCGATCGAGACGGCGCTGGCCGGCTGGGAGACGCGCGTCCCGACGGGCCGCCTGAACGCCTTCCTGGGCGAGCTGGTCTCGGCCCACCCGCACCCCGTCCGGGGCGGCAAGCAGCCGCGCATCCTGTTCGGCACCCAGGCCGGCACCAAGCCCCCGCGGTTCGTGCTCTTCGCCTCCGGCTTCATCGAGGCGGGCTACCGGCGCTTCATCGAGCGCCGGCTGCGCGAGGAGTTCGGCTTCGAGGGCACCCCGATCCACATCTCGGTGCGGGTGCGAGAGAAGCGCGGCGCGAAGAAGAAGTAAGGCGGTACGCCATGAAGGGCGGCCCCCGGCTGTCCGGGGGCCGCCCTTCATGTCCGGGTGCGTGTCACGCGCCCCGGCGCTGTCCCGGCGGCAGGGCCGCGGCCGGGACGTACTGCATCCCGGTCTCGTGCTGCCGGCCGAGCGTGCCGACCCGCTGCCACTGCGACTGCTGCCGGGCGCTGTAGGCCCCCGCGCTGTAGGCGCTGTACGAGCTGCTGAACGACCCCGGCCGGTGGCCGCCGTACGTGCCCGAGGCGTCCGGGAGGTCCCCGAAGGCGCTGAACCTCAGCCCCTCCTCGCCGCTGCGGTCGCCCGGCAGCGTGCGGAAGGTCCTGACCCACTCCGCGTAGAGCGAGTCGTAGATCGGCGTGGCCGACGGTCCACCGGCGGGCTCGTGCGCCGCCCGGGCGGACGGCACGGACGAAAAGGACCGGCGGGGAGGAGTGTCGTATGCGTGCACGTATGTCCAAACGACGGGAACGTCAAAGGGATGCGGTCCGGCCACCCCTGAGGGTCACGAACCGCAGCCGCCGCCCGGAGGCGGCTGTCACGTACCGGCGAGCGGCAGCGCGACGGCGACCAACTTCCCGTTGGCGGCGGCCTTGTCCAGCGCGTCCCGCAGCAGGTCCTCCCGGGGCTGGCGGCCGATCGACCCCACCGGTGCAGCGAACATCAGCACCTGCTGGTGCTTGTTGGCGGCGGCCCGCCAGCTGTCGGTCACCTGCAGCGGCTGGTGCGCCTGCCACCACGCCACCGGCTGCCCCCCGTTCGCCGAGGGCTGCAGCACGGCGTGCAGCTGGCCCATGGCGAGCAGGACGGACCAGCCGTGCAGCACCGGTGGCACGGACGTCAGCGCGGTCACCGGCATGAAGCCCTGCTCGATGAGGAGCGGAAGGAAGTCGTCGCCGGCCGTGGTGGTGCCCGGGCGGGCGATCGGCGAGGTCGGCTCGACGACGAGCGCCGGGTGCAACTCGCCGTGGATCAGGACGAGTCCGCTGGTCACACCGAGGACGGCCTGCTCGGGAACGGCGCTGTGCGGTTCACCGCCGGCCAGGTCGCCGGCGCCGGCGCCGATGGACCGGACGGCGCCCTGCAACTGCTCCTCCGTCACCTGGACGACCTGCGAGGGCAGGCAGCTGGCGTGGGCGAAGGCGAGGACGGCGGTCTCGTCGCCGACGAACAGAACGGTGCTGGTGCGCTCCTGCTCGGAGTCGCCCGGGGTGCGACAGGACGTGCAGTCGTAACTGCCCGGGGCGTTCTCTCCGGCGAGCAGCCGGTCGGCTTCTTCGTCGCCGATCTCGGCGCGTACGGCGTCGCTGACGTCGAGCATGCGCGGCACGGGTGGCTCCCTCGGGATGCGGTGCTGGGGTCGGCCGGGTGGCTCCCGGCGGATGAGCCCCGGGGCTCAGGGCTCATGAAGAAGACAACGGGCGTCCTGTGGTGGGAGTCACGCCTTGAGGGGGACCGGTTCGAACCTTCCACCGCACAGCATCACTTTGCGTGATGCATCGGATCCGTTCCGTCAACTTCGTGCATGGTCAAGGAACTTGAATGGGTGATGTGGGTCACGGTTCGCCTCGGACCGTGGTCGACAAATCAGGAAATCAGCGCATGTAGTGGGTGGCTGGAAATCGCCGATACCTGCGGTAACGCCCAACTGGCCTGGCACGACGAGAAGTTGGTTGATCCGGGCCGCTCGTCCTCCTTACATTCCTCCGCCGTGTGCAACGAGCACCGCTCGGGTACGTCCGCCGGCCGGCACCAGGCAGAGCTGTATCGCCGACACCGGTCACGGCGGACGGGGCGGACGCGCAGAACCGCGGCCCACGCGGCGACGCGCGCCCCGCCTTGGGGGAGCCCGGGTTCGTGGAGAGGGAACTACATGTCCGACTGTGCCGATACCACCCGCAACACCGCCCGTCCCGACAGCGCGCGTCCCGACGGGGCCCGCAAGGGCCGTACGGCGGCCGCGCTCGCCGGAGCCGCACTGCTGGCCCCGCTGGGACTGCTGGCCGCGACCGGCAACGCCGCCGCGGCGGACAACGGAGTGTGGGACCGCATCGCCCAGTGCGAGAGCGGCGGCAACTGGCACATCAACACCGGCAACGGCTACTACGGCGGGCTCCAGTTCTCCGCCTCGACCTGGCGCGCGTACGGCGGCACCGCCTACGCCCCGACGGCCGACCAGGCCTCCAGGAGCGCGCAGATCGCCGTCGCCACCAAGGTCCAGGGCGCCCAGGGCTGGGGCGCCTGGCCGGTCTGCTCGGCCCGGGCCGGGGCCTCCGGCGGCGCCCCGGCGGCAGCCCACAGCGATTCCTCCGGTACGGCGGCCTCCCGCGGCGGTGCGACGACGCGGTCCGCCCCCGTCAAGTCCGCCCCGGTGAAGACGCCGGAACGCCCGGCGGCCGGCACCGGGCGCGCGGCCTCCCACGGTGACTACACCGTCCGCGAGGGCGACACCCTGAGCACCATCGCCGCCCGGCACGGGACCACCTGGCAGCGGATCTACGCCGCCAACAAGGCCGTCATCGGCGACGACCCCGATCTCATCGTGCCCGGCCAGCGCCTCGCGCTCTGAGCGCCGCACCTGACATGACCGACAGCCGCCGTCCCGCCCGGGACGGCGGCTGTCGGCGGCACCCCCTGCAGGGGGCGTCCGGCGGTTGTGTGCTGAATCTGTGAAATTCGCATGTGGCGTCAGCCGGTCCGTCGGCGCGGCGGATTGTGCGGGGAATAGCGTCCGGACCCGCCCCGGTCACCGGTCGCGGCCCTTTACTCCGTGGAATTCGGAACGGCTCTCCGACACGCGGGAATTCTGTTCGATTACCCCGGCAAGCCGAACGGAAACCCCCGTACGTGTGACGGAGTTCGAGCAGAACGCGGGCCCGCAGGCTGTGACAGAAGTGTGACGGGGGACTGACCCTTCTCTTACCCGGACGTGCCGGACTAGCGTGGCCGCATGGCACCGATTCCCACTCCGCCAGCGGAGCCCCAGGACAGTCCGGACGGGTACGTCGGCCTCGACGCCGCGCACGCCCAGCGGCTCGCTCGGCAGCGCGGCTGGTCGACGGTACGGTCCCTGCCGCCGGGCGCGATCATCACCATGGAGTACCGGGCCGGACGGCTGAACTTCGAGGTGCGGGACGGCCGGGTGGCCCGCGCCTGGAAGGGCTGACCCCCCTCGCGGCCCGGACGCGCGTACGGCGAAGGCCCCGCTCCTCTTCCGGGAGCGGGGCCTTCGCCGTGGCGCGGGGCGGTGTGCGTACCGGGACCCCGCCGCCGTTCCCGTCAGCCGCCGGTCAGGGGGCGGGCCGACTGGGACGTGCTGCGCGGGCGGTCGGTGTGCGGGAGACGGTCGGCGTGCGGCGGGCGGCGGCTGCCCGCCGGGGTGACCGGGGTGCGCTCCGAACGGGTCGTGTGCGGGCCCGGCGCCAGGTGCGCCAGGCCCCGGGAGGCCCGGGTCGGGGAGACCGGCTCGCGGGCCGGCACCGGCTGCCCGGCCGGCGCGCCGCGGGTCTTGAGCAGTACCGGCCTGACCGGGACGGCCGGTTCGGGCGCGGGCAGGCCACGGCGCGCGCGCCAGCGGTCGCGCAGGTCGAAGAGCCACAGCTCCGCCTTGGTGATCAGCGGCTCGAACCAGGGCAGCGCGAGCAGGATCAGCAGGCCCGCGGCCCAGCCCAGCAGCACGTCGCTCAGCCAGTGCGTACCGAGGTAGACGGTGGTGAGGCCGACGCCGAGCGAGGTGACGGCGGAGAGGGCCGACAGCCAGCGGCGCGCTCTCGGGCTGGAGGCCAGGTACGCCAGGATTCCCCAGGTCACCACCGCGTTGGCGGTGTGGCCGCTGGGGAATATATCGCCGCCCAGGCCCATCTCGTTCGAGCCGATCACGGTGGCGTAGTGCGGACCGAGCCGGCCCATGCCGATCTTGGCGGCGCCGACCGTGATGTTCAGCAGCAGCAGCGAGGCGGCCAGGGTGAGCAGCGGGCGGAGGGTGTGCTGCCGCCAGGAGCGCCAGCCGAGCCAGGCCGCGACCATCACGGCGGTGGGGCCGCGCTGGCCCAGGACCACGTAGTAGTCGAGGAACGCGTGGATCTCCGGCCACTGCTGGTACGGCCGGAAGAACATGACCTGCCAGTCCAGCCGGACCAGCCAGGAGGTGGTCACCACGGCCCACACGATCGCCAGGTAGAAAGCCAGGGTCGCCGAGAACAGGACGACCCGGTGCCGGCTCATCGTCGGCACATCGATGTGGGCCGGTCGTTCCGGCTCACGGTCCAGCCTGGCGAACACCCGGTCCAGACGCCGGGTGAGGTTTCGTTCGGTACGCACCCAATCGACGTTACAGCGAGTGAGCGGTGTTCCCGGTCGAAACAGCGGCTTTGTGATGACGATGTGATGTGGGAAACGTCTCAAGGGCGGGTCGAATTCCGGGGATTCCGCAATCCGAGGAGACTGATCGGGCCAATTCCTTTGATCATGCCGGGTGTTGTTTATATGGCGCTTATGAATGTGTTAACCCGGCCCTGGCGCGGAATTTTCCGGGGCGTCATCGGCCGGCCGAGTGGATCACGGCGGCCCCGAGCCGTTCAGCCAGAACGCCCCATAGACCGCCGCCACGACCGCCAACCCGGCGATGACCAGGGCCGATCGGGAGGCACGCAGCCGGGCCAGGGCGCCGGCGAGCGGCAGCAGCACCGGGAAGGCGGGCATCAGCAGCCGCGGCTTGGAGCCGAAGTAGCTTGACGCGCACAGGGCGAGGGCGAGGACGACCCCCGTGTACACCAGCAGGGTGACCGGCTGGCGCCCGCGGACGCCGGTGACGTACAGCCAGATCAGCAGGGACACCCCGGCGATAAGGCCGAGGCCGGCGAGGGCGGACGGAAATGACGTGAACTTGTCGGCGACGAAGCGGGCGAAGGCGTAGCCGCCGTCGAACCCGTTGCGCCATCCGGCCTGGACGTCCAGATAGCCGAGCGGGCCCCGGCCGGTGCGGTGGCCGACCCAGAGGACGTACCCGGCGGCACCGAGCGGGGCGAGCAGCATGCCGAGCGCGCGGCGCCGGCCGGGGGTGCGTTCGTGGTGGTGTGCGCCCGGCGTGTGCTGCGTGCCGCGCTCTCGCACGAACGAGACCACGCCCGCCGTCCACACCGCGGCGACCACCGCCACCCCCACCGGCCGGGTCAGCCCCGCCAGCGCCGCCAGCGCGCCCGCGCTCACCCACCGTCCGGTCAGCACCGCGTACAGCGACCAGGCCGCCAGCGCCGTGAACAGCGACTCGCTGTACGCCATCGACTGCACGATCCCGACCGGCAGCACCGCCCACAGCAGCACCGCGCACAGGCCGACCCGCGGCCCGTACACCCGGTCCGCGACCGCGAAGATCCCGGCCGCGGCGGCCAGTGAGGCCAGCAGACTCACCACGAACCCGGCGTCCGCGTACGACAGCGGGGTGAGCGCGTGCCCCAGCCGCTCGAGCCACGGCAGCAGCGGGAAGAACGCGAGATTGGAGTGCACGTCACCGTTCGGCAGCCGCACCTCGTAGCCGTAGCCCAGCCCGGCGACCCGCGTGTACCAGAGGGAGTCCCAGCGGGCGGTCAGCACGGTGTACGCGCTCTTGCCGCGCGCGGCGCTCCACGCCGCCAGCACGAGCAGCCCCAGGGCGCGGACCGCCGCATAGCCCAGCAGGGCCGGCGCCGCCCGGCGCAGAAGAGGGGCGCGGGGAGCGTCCACGCGCGTCGCAAGATCGGTCACGGGCTCGATTATCGACCGCCCGTAACACCGGACCGGCCGCCGGGTCGGGGTCAAGAGGAGGTGGCGTGGCGTACGCCACACGGGTTCGTCACGCGTGTGAGAGGTCCGCCACGTGCCCCCGGGGTGAACTCGCGTACGCTGGCGAGTCACCCGCGTGGGTTCGCGCGGGCCGGAGACACCGCTCCTCTCCGGCCGTACGACAGGGAGTCCCCACCCCGTCGGTCCGCCCCACGCGAGGGATCATCTGGGAGGTACGTACATGTCCGGGACGACCACGGCTGCCGTGCGGCAGCACCGTCGGGCGGCCGGGGCCGGTGCCAACCGGTGGATCGTCCTCGTCGTCCTCTGCGCCAGCCTGCTGCTCGTCGCCCTCGACGCGACCGTGCTGCACGTTGCGGTCCCCGCCGTCACCGAGGACCTCAAGCCCGGCGCCGTGGAACTGCTCTGGATCGTCGACGTCTATCCGCTGGTCTGCGCCTCGCTGCTGATCCTCTTCGGCACCCTCGGCGACCGGGTCGGCCGCAGACGCGTCCTGCTGCTCGGCTACGGCCTCTTCGGCATCGCCTCCGCCGTGGCCGCGTTCGCGCAGACCGCCGAGACGCTCATCCTGGCCCGCGCGCTGCTCGGCGTCGGCGGCGCGATGATCATGCCCGCGACCCTGTCGATCCTCCGCCAGGTCTTCCCCGACCGGCGCGAGCGCGCCCTCGCCATCGGCATCTGGAGTGCGGTCGCCGCGGTCGGCGCGGCGGTCGGACCGCTGCTCGGCGGCTTCCTGCTGGAGCACTTCTGGTGGGGCGCGGTCTTCCTGGTCAACATCCCGCTGATGCTGGTCAGCCTGCCGGTGGGCCGGGCCCTGCTGCCCGAGTCCCGGGGCGACGACGGCGGTCCCTGGGACGTGACCGGCGCGCTGACGGCGGCGGCCGGGCTGTTCGGTGTGGTCCTCGGTGTGAAGCGGCTCGGCGGCGGCGAGGCGGCGGCGAGCCCCTTCACCGTGCTGCCGCTGCTGATCGGCGCGGCCCTCCTCTTCTTCTTCGTCCGGCGCCAGCGCCGGCACCCGCATCCGCTGGTGGACCTGCGGATGTTCCGGCGGCCCGCGTTCAGCACCTCGGTGGGCTGCATCGTGCTGGCCATGCTGGCGCTGGTCGGCCTGGAGCTGATCGCCGCCCAGTACCTGCAACTGGTGCTCGGCCTGTCCCCGCTGGAGACCGGCCTGCGGCTGCTGCCCCTGACCCTCGCGGCCATGGCGGCGGGCCTGGCGGGCGCCCGCATGCTGCGCCGCTTCGGGCCACGCCGGATGGTGTGCTTCGGCTTCTGCCTGACGGCCGCCGCGGTGCTGACGCTGACGGCGATGGGCGGCACCGACAACCCGGCGCTGCTGCTGTCCGGCTTCGTGCTGCTGGGCTTCGGTCTGGAGACCACGCTGTTCGGCGCCTACGAGTCGATGCTGAGCGAGGCTGCGGCCGACCAGGCCGGCGGCGCGGCGGCGATCGGCGAGACGTCGTACCAGCTCGGCGCCGGTATCGGCATCGCGCTGCTGGGCAGCGTGATGAACGCGGCCTACACGCCGGGGCTGCGCTCGGTGCCGGGCGTGCCGCGGGGCGCGTCGGACGCGGCGGGCCACTCGCTCGGCGAGGCCTACGAGGTCGCCGGCCGGCTCGGCGGAACCGCCGGGGCCGCGCTGCGCCGGGCGGCGCGCGACTCCTTCGTGCACGGGCTGCATGTGAGCCTGCTGGTGAGCGCGGGGCTGTTGCTGCTGGGCGCGGTGATGGCGCTGCGGCTGCCGCGGATCATGCAGTGCGGGGAGGAGCCGGCCGAGGACGAGGTGGAGCTGCCGGCGCCGCGGGAGGCGGAGGCGGCGGCCGGGAAACCGCGGGTCTCCGCCTGACCTCCTCTGGACGTGCGGGACACTGCACCGTAACGTCGGCCGGAGAGCCGTAACTAGCGCTGCTAGTTTTGTCGACGTCCCGTGTCCCGGAGGGTGTTCCATGTCCGCGTCCGCGAAGCTGCCCCCGTTCGATGCCACCGACCCGCTCGGTATCGACGACCTGCTGGAGCCCGAGGACCTGGCCGTCCGGGACACCGTCCGCAGCTGGGCCGCCGACCGTGTGCTGCCCCACATCGCCGACTGGTACGAGAAGGGCGAGCTGCCCGGCATCCGGGAGCTCGCCCGCGAACTCGGTGCGATCGGCGCGCTCGGCATGTCGCTCACCGGGTACGGCTGCGCGGGCGCGAGCGCCGTGCAATACGGCCTGGCCTGCCTGGAGCTGGAGGCGGCCGACTCCGGCATCCGCTCGCTGGTCTCCGTGCAGGGCTCCCTCGCGATGTACGCCATCCACCGGTTCGGCAGCGAGGAGCAGAAGCTCCAGTGGCTGCCGCGCATGGCCGCCGGCGAGGTGATCGGCTGCTTCGGGCTGACCGAGCCCGACCACGGCTCCGACCCCGCCGCCATGCGCACCCACGCCAAGCGTGACGGCGACGACTGGGTGCTGAGCGGCCGCAAGATGTGGATCACCAACGGCTCGGTCGCCGGGGTGGCCGTCGTCTGGGCGCAGACCGAGGAGGGCATCCGCGGCTTCGTCGTCCCCACCGACGCCCCCGGCTTCTCCGCGCCGGAGATCAAGCACAAGTGGTCCCTGCGCGCCTCGGTCACCAGCGAACTCGTGCTGGACGACGTACGACTGCCCGGCACGGCCGTCCTCCCCGGGGTCACCGGGCTGCGCGGACCGCTCAGCTGTCTCTCGCACGCCCGCTACGGCATCGTCTGGGGTGCCATGGGCGCGGCGCGCAGCAGCTTCGAGGCGGCCCTCGACTACGCGAAGTCACGGGAGCAGTTCGGACGGCCCATCGGCGGCTTCCAGCTCACCCAGGCGAAGCTCGCCGACATGGCGGTGGAACTGCACAAGGGGATTCTGCTCGCCCACCATCTGGGGCGGCGGATGGACGCCGGCCGCCTGCGTCCCGAGCAGGTCAGCTTCGGCAAGCTCAACAACGTCCGCGAGGCCATCGAGATCTGCCGTACCGCGCGGACGATCCTCGGTGCCAACGGGATCTCCCTGGAGTACCCGGTGATGCGGCACGCGACCAACCTGGAATCGGTGCTCACCTACGAGGGCACCGTGGAGATGCACCAGCTCGTGCTGGGCAAGGCGCTCACCGGGCTCGACGCCTTCCGGTGAGGCCCGGTGCGAGGCGGGGCCGGTGCGCGGCCCTGCCTCAGCTCTGGTTGAAGAAGCCGTCCGAGCGGTGGGCGGACGCCTCACCGCTGATGATCTCCGTGTCGGCCGGGGTGAGCAGGAACACCCGGTTCGAGACCCGGTCGATCGAGCCGCGCAGACCGAAGATGAGCCCCGCCGCGAAGTCCACGACCCGCTTGGCGTCGCCGGGCTCCATGTTGGTGAGGTTCATGATGACCGGGACACCGTCCCGGAACAGCTCGCCGATGGCGCGGGCGTCCCGGAAGCTGTCCGGGGTGACCGTGCCGATCCGGCGTCCCTTCTCCTCGGCGGTGTCCGTGGCCACCTTCACCCGCGGGTCGGTGACCCAGGCGTCCCCGGACTCGGTGCCCTCGGAGTAGTCGTCGTCGTAGTAGCGCTCGTCATCGTTGTCGTCGACGAGGCCGAGCCACGCACTCGCCTTGCGTACCGATCCCATGGACGCCTCCTCTCACAGCGGTCTCTCTTGCTTTCCGCATCCCTATGGTCATCCATGATGCGGACGCCTCGCCAAGTGGATAGACGCCGCGCGGGGGGTTTGTGACGGTACTGGTGCACAGCCGTTCCGTCGAGAGTCCTTGTGCCCCAAGGGGCGAGACTCATACGGCTGCTGACTGAGAGTGAAATATGATTGTCTGCGGCGGACGGGTGATGCGCGGAGCGTACGGGTGAACGCCAACGTCGTATCACAGTACGGGGGATGTCGTGTTCGGAATCGTCAGGCCGTGTGCTCACCGGCTCGGTGAGCGGCTGAAGGCCGACTGGACGGCGCACTTGTGCGGGCTCTGTCTGGCCCTGCGCCGCGACCACGGTCAGCTCGCGCGCATCGTGACGAACTACGACGGCCTTCTCGTATCGGTTCTGACAGAGGCTCAGTCCGGCCCGGTGAGCGGCGGCCGCCGTACGGCGGGGCCGTGTGCGCTGCGTGGCATGCGCACCGCCTCCGTCGCGCAGGGTGAGGGCGCGCGGCTCGCCGCCGCCGTCTCGCTGGTGCTCGCCGCGGCCAAGGTGCGCGACCATGTCGCCGACCGGGACGGACTGCTGGCCCGCAGGCCGGTCGCCGCCGCCGCGCGCCGGGTCGCCGCGAGCTGGGGCCGGGCCGGGGAGCACAGGGGGGCGGCGGTCGGGTTCGACACCGGGGTCCTGGTCGACGCCGTCGACCGGCAGCTCGCCGTGGAGACCGTGGCCGGTCCCGGCACACCGATCCTGACGGTCACCGAGCCGACCGAGACCGCCACCGCCGCGGCCTTCGCGCACACCGCGGTGCTGGCCGGGCGGCCGGACAACGCCGAGCCCCTGGCCGAGGCCGGCCGGCTCTTCGGCCGGCTCGCCCATCTGCTGGACGCCGTGGAGGACCGGCGGGCTGACGCCCTGTCGGGTGCCTGGAACCCCCTCACCGCCACCGGCACGCCCCTCGCCGAGGCCCGCCGGCTCGCCGACGACGCCCTGCACGGCATCCGGCTCGCCCTGCGGGAGGCCGAGTTCCGCGACGGCGGGCTCGTCCACCTCCTCCTCGTCCACGAGCTGCGCCGCTCGGTGGACCGCGCCTTCGGCACGGCACCGGTGTGCGCGGCCCATCAGCACGGGGCGCCGCCGGGTCCGTACGGCGGGGGGAACGCGCAACCCGCCGCCCCCCATCCGGGCAGACGTGGTTTCTGGGCGGGCTGCGGGATGTTCTTCTCGCTGCTGTGCACCTGCAGAATGTGCTGCGCCGAGGAATACGAGGGACCGTGGTCCCGGAAGAGGCGCAGCGGCTGCTGTCAGTGGTGCGACTGTTCCTGCCCCGGGGGCTGCGACGGCTGCGATTGCTGCTGCCCCTGCGACGGTTGATTCAGTTCTTGAGTTCCGGCGGGCTGATCTGCGACGTCTTGATCGCCGAACCGGTCGTGCCCCACTTCTTGAGAATCCGGTCGTAGGTGCCGTCGGACAGCAGTCTGTTCACCGCCGCCCGGAACGCCGGCGCCAGTTTCGTGCCCTTCTTGAAGGCGAAACCGACGTCCAGGCGGTGGAATTCGTTGAGGAACTTCAGGCCCTCCTGGTGCGCGACGTCGTAGCGCAGGCCGTTGATCGTGGACATCACGATGTCGCTGCGGCCCTGCTGGAGCGAGGACCAGATCGCGCTCGACTCGGCGTACGTCTGCACCTGGTACGCCTTATCGCCCGCGTCGGTGCACACGTGCTTGTTCTCCTCCAGGGTGGCCTCGAACGTCGTGCCCGCACTGGTCGCGACCTTCAGGCCGCACAGCTGCTTCAGGTCGGTGATCTTCGAGAGCCTGCTGTCCTTGCGGGTGGCGAAGCCCTGGCCGTCATTGATGTAGGTGACGAAGTCGATGGTCTTGCGGCGCTCGTCGGTGACGCCGAAGTTGCTCGCACCGAAGTCGTACTTGCCGCTGTCCAGGGCGGGCAGGATCGCCTCGAAGCTCGCCTGCTCCACCTTCAGCTTGATGCCGAGAACCCGGGCGACGGCCTTGGTGAAGTCGACGTCCTGGCCGGTCAGGGTCTTGCCGTCGTCGACGTAGGTGGTGCCGGGCGGGGTGCCGCCGACGCTGACCGCGACGGTGAGGCTCGTCGTGCCGGCGGGCAGCAGCCTCGCCGCGGAGTCGTCCTTGCGCACGGCGGAGACGACGTCCGTGGTGGGCACCTCGCCGGACCTGGCCGCCACTCCGGAGGCGTCCGTGCCGCCCGGGCCACCGGACCCGGAGCCGCAGGCGGTCAGGAACAACGCGGCCGAGGTAATGGTGACAAAGGGCAGGAAATGGCGATAAACGGGCGTACGCATCGGGTGGCGGTCTCCTGAAGCAGAAGGGGTGCTGAAACGCGAGGGGAGGGGTGCGCGTGTGAAGGCGGGAAAAGCACAGAAGTGCAGAAGAACGCGAAAACGCCGCCCCGGGGGCAGGCGCGCAGGGGGTCAGCTCAACAGGAACAGGACCACACGCGACCGAAGTCGATGTGGGAGCGGGTGACCAGCCACTGCTGTGGATGCATGGGCCAAGTGGAACAGGCATCCGGTGGTGAGTCAACCGAGTTGAGATGTACGGCTCACAGTCCGGACAGCCTTGACAGCGGACCGAAACGCCCCCGTACTCTCGGTGCACGGCCCTGCTGAGGGGCTCGGCCGTGTCCGCGCCGCACGGCGCACCCGTGTGAAGGCACCACCCGTGTTCGACCACCGCGTCACGGAGCCTTCGCATGTCATCCGACACCCTCGCCAAAGTCCCCACCGCATCGGACCTGCCCGAGCCGGCCGACGCCCCCCGGATCGTCCCGCAGCGCCGGTACGGCCAGTGGGCGGCAGCCGTGGCCGTCCTCGTGCTGCTCGGGTTCGCCGTCAACTCCGTCCTGCGCAACCAGGCGTTCCAGTGGGACGTCGTCGCCGACTACTTCACCTCGGACTCCGTCCTGCGCGGACTGTGGCTCACCCTGTGGCTGACCGCGGTGGTGATGGTCCTCGGCTTCGCCCTCGGCACCCTGCTCGCCGCGTGCCGGCTGTCCGCCAACCCGGTGCTGCGCGCCGTCAGCTGGGGATACGTCTGGCTGTTCCGGTCCATCCCGATCCTGGTGCAGCTGCTGCTCTGGTTCAACATCGGGGCGCTGTACCCGCGGCTGTTCGGCGTACGGACCGTCGACCTGCTCAGCCCGGTCGCCGTCGCGATCGTCGGCCTCACCCTGCACGAGGCCGCCTACGCCGCCGAGGTCGTCCGCGGCGGCATCCTCTCCGTCGACCGCGGCCAGATCGAGGCCGCCCAGGCGCTCGGCCTGAGCCCCTGGCGGCGCTGGCGGCGGATCGTGCTGCCGCAGGCGATGCGCGCCATCGTGCCGCCCGCCGGCAACATGCTGATCGGCACCCTCAAGGGCACCTCGATCGTCAGCGTCATCGCCGTCAACGACCTGCTGTTCTCCGCCCAGTTGATCTACCACCGCACCTACCAGGTGATCCCGCTGCTGATGGTCGCCACCCTCTGGTACGCCGTGGTCACCTCGCTGCTGGGCATCGGCCAGTACTACGTCGAGAAGCGCTACGCCCGCGGCACGGAGAACGCCCGATGAGGCAGCAGCTGGTGATCGTCGGAGCCGGGCCGCGGGGGACCGGCATCCTGGAACGCCTCGCCGCCAACGCGCCCGAGCTGTACGCCGGTCCGGGCCTCGACATCCATCTGGTCGACCCCCATCCGCCGGGCGGCGGACGCATCTGGCGGCAGGCGCAGTCCCCGCTGCTGTGGATGAACTCGCAGGCCGAGGACGTCACCATGTTCACCGACGACACGGTGACCATGGCGGGCCCGGTGCGCGAGGGCCCCACCCTGCACGAGTGGGCCGGGCTGGACGGCCGTACCTTCCCCGACCGGCAGCTCCAGGGCCGCTACCTGCGCTGGGTGTACGACCGGGCCCTCGCCGACCTGCCCCCGAACGTCACCGTCCACCACCACCCCCACCGCGCCCTGCGGGTCGGCGGGCCGCGCGAGGGCCGCCAGCAGGTCTGGCTGGAGGGCCGCCCGCGCCCGCTCCCGGCCGACCTGGTGATCCTCGCCGTCGGCCACCAGGACGCCGAACTCGCGCCCGAGCAGACCGAGTTGTCGGCGTACGCCCGGGAGCACGGCCTGGTGTACCTGCCGCCCGACTTCACCGCCGACAGCGATCTCTCCGCGCTCGAACCCGGCGCACCCGTCCTCGTCCGCGGCTTCGGGCTGGCCTTCGTCGACCTGATGGTGCTGCTCACCGAGGGGCGCGGCGGGCGGTACGAGGGCGACACCTACGTCCCCTCGGGACGGGAGCCGGTGCTGTACGTCGGCTCCCGCCGCGGAGTGCCGTACCACTCGAAGATCGGCTACGACTGGACCGGCGACCGGCCCCCGCTGCCCCGCTTCCTCGGCCCCGCCGAGGTGGCGCAGCTGCTGGCCCGGCCCGCAGGCTTCGACTTCCGGCGCGATGTGTGGCCGCTGGTCGAGAAGGAGCTGGGCTTCGCCCACTACCACCGGCTGTTCACCGCCCACCCCGGGCGGACGGCGATGGCCTGGGCCGACTTCGAGGAGAAGTACGCGGCGGCCGGCGACCCCGCCGAGACCCGGGCACTGGTCGCCGCCGCCGTACCGGATCCGGCCGACCGGCTCGACCTCGGCGTGCTCGACCACCCGCTGGAGGGCGTGCGGTACGCCTCCCACGACGACTTCCAGGAAGGGCTCCGCACGTACATCGAGGCGGACCTCGCACGCCGGCACGACCCGGCGCACAGCGCCGACCTGGCCGTCTTCCTCGGGCTGCTCTCCGTCTACGGGCAGCTGGTGCGGCTCGGCGACACCGGGTCCTGGTGGCACGGCTTCTTCAGCTACCTGGCGTCCGGGCCGCCCGGGCCCCGGCTGCGGCAGATGCTCGCGCTGTCCCGGGCCGGACTGCTCCGGTTCGTCGGGGCCGGCATGGCCGTCACCGCCGGGGACGGCCTGTTCCGGGCCACCAGTCCCACCGTGCCGGGCTTCTCCGTCGAGGCCCGGGCACTGGTGGAGGCCCGGCTGCCCGAGCCCGCCATCAAACGCGCCCGCGACAGCCTGCTGCGCGAACTGCACGCCGACGGCGCCGCCGAGACCCCCGAGGGACTGCTCCGGGTCGACCCCGGCGACGGCCGGATCCTCGACCGCGCCGGGCGCCCGCATCCCCGGCGCTTCGCCCTCGGCCCCTACACCGACGCCCGTACCCCCGGCGCCTTCACCCGCCCCCGCACCGGCGGCCCCGCCTTCCGGCAGAACGACGCGACCGCCCGGGCGGTGCTGGCCCTGCTGAGCGGCTCACTGGAAAAGGAACTCGCGCGATGAGTGTCATGGTCGACATCAGGTCGGTGCACAAGAGCTTCGGCTCGCTGGGCGTGCTCAGGGGCATCGACCTCCAGGTGCGCGCCGGTGAGGTCACCGTCGTGCTCGGGCCCTCCGGCTCCGGCAAGTCCACGCTGCTGCGCACCATCAACCACCTGGAGAAGGTGGACCGGGGCGAGATCAGCGTGGACGGCGTGCTGATGGGGTACCGCCGGGCCGGGGACAAGCTGCATGAGCTGCCCGAGCGGGAGGTGCTCCGGCAGCGCACCCGGATCGGCTTCGTCTTCCAGAACTTTCGCCTCTTTCCGCACCTCACCGTCCTGGACAACGTCGTCGAGGCGCCGGTGTCCGCGCTGAAGCGGCCCCGGAAGGCGGCCGTGGAGGGCGCGCACCGGCTGCTGGCGCGGGTCGGGCTCGGGGACAAGGCCGGCGCCTATCCGCGGCAGCTGTCCGGCGGGCAGCAGCAGCGGGTCGCCATCGCGCGGGCGCTGGCGCTGGAGCCGAAGCTGCTGCTGTTCGACGAGCCGACGTCGGCGCTCGATCCCGAGCTGGTGGGGGAGGTGCTGGACGTCGTCCGGGACCTGGCGGCGCGGGGCACGACGATGATCGTCGTCACCCATGAGATCGCGTTCGCCCGGGAGGTCGCCGACACGGTGGTGTTCATGGCCGACGGGCGGATCGTGGAGCAGGGGCCGCCGGAGGAGGTGCTGGGCGCTCCCCGCGAGGACCGGACCCGCGCGTTCCTGGCGAAGGTGCTGTGAGGGCGGGGACCGTGGGGTTCGGGTGCGGTGCGTCCGGGGGGCGGGGATGAGCAGCCTGCTGCATCTTGCAGCCGCTCTCGATCTGCCGGGGGTGGCCGACGGCGGGGCGTACGTGGAGCTGGCGGGGCTCGCCGAGCGGGGTGGGCTGGACTTCGTGACGCTGGACGACTCCTTCGCCCGGCCCGGGCCCGACGCGCTCGGCGTGCTGTGCCGGGTGGCGCCCGCGACCCGGCGGATCGGGCTGGTGCCGACCGTCACCACCACCCACACCGAGCCCTTCCGGGTGCAGGCCGCCGTGGCCACCCTGGACCGGGTCAGCCGGGGCCGGGCCGGCTGGCGGATCGACGTGTCCACCACCGAGGGGGAGACCCGGCTGTCCGGCCACCCTCACGCGGCCCCGGCCGAAGACCTCTGGCAGGAGGCGGGCGAGGTCGCCGACGTGGCGGCGAGGCTGTGGGACAGCCGGGAGGACGGCGCCGGGATCCGGGACGAGGCCACCGGCCGGTTCCTCGACCGGGACCGGCTGCACCGCGTCGACTTCACCGGCACCGCCTTCTCGGTCCGGGGCCCGTCGACCGTGCCCCGGCCGCCGCAGGGCCACCCCGTGCGCGTGGTCGACGCCACCGACGGCCCCGCCCGCACGGTCGCCGCCCGGTACGCGGACGTCGCCCTGGTGCGCGCCACCGCGCCCGCCCAGGCCGCCGGCGTACGGGACCGGCTGCGCGAGGAGGCAAGGGCGTTCGGCCGGAACCCGGACGCGCTACGGGTCCTGGTGAGCCTGCTGGTCGACCTCGGCGACGGCGAGCACGCAGCCGAGCCGGGACACGGCGGTGGCGGCCCGCGGCCCACCGCGCAGGGCCCGCTGTACCGGGGCGGCCCGGTCGACCTCGCGGAGCTGGTGGCCGCCTGGCACGCCGACGGCGTCACCGACGGCTTCCACCTCGTCCCCGTCGAACCGCGCCGCGACCTGGAGCGCCTGGTCAACGGCACGGTGGTGCTGCTCCAGCACCGCGGTCTGTTCCGCACCTTCTACCCGGGCAGCACCCTGCGCGAGCACCTGGGCCTGGCCCGGCCCGCCAACCAGTACGCCATGCCCGGGGGAACGCCATGACCGTACGACGGCTGCACCTGCCGGCCGCGTCCCCGGGGGCCGGCGCCGACGGGCCCGGCACGGCCGTATGGGCCGGTGATCCAGGCGGGGGAGTCCGAACGGGCCCGGGAGCCGGCCGCGGCCGGCGTGCTGCTCGTCCGGTACGGCCGCCGGAGCCGGCCCGCGCGCGCTATGCCGGCGTCAAACGGCGGCTCGCGGCCCACGGCCGTACCCCGCGGGACCTGAAGGTCATGTCCCCGGTCACCGTCGTCCCCGGCGACACCGGGGCCGAGGCGCAGGAGCGGGCCGCCGGGTCAGGCGGCAGCGCGTCACCCCGCGGTACGCGCTGGAGCGGGTCCGGGGAACGGACCTGTCCGGATACGACCCCGACGGCCCGCTGCCCGAGACCGACCCGAGCGACACGGTCGCCGCCGATCTGCACCGGCCGACGGGTTGGAGGAGTCCTGGCCGAGCCGGGGAGAGCCCATCATGACGAGCCGTTCACAGGAGAAAGGAACCGATGGCATGACGACCGACGCGTCCGACGCCTGGAAGCAGTGGCACGAGCAGCGTGTGGAGAGCGTCTCGGCGCCCTACGGGCCGCTCGCGCTGACCGCGACGCACTGGATCGAGGACTATCCGGAGGGTCGACTTCCGGACATTTCCGGGAAGTGGGTGGCGGATGAGGGCGGGGTGGTGCTCACGGCCGCGGAGACCGACGGTCTGACCGTGGACGGCCGGCCCTTCGCGGGTGAGGCCAGGCTTGCCGCGGACGGCGGTCCGGAGTCCGGGGCGCGGGTCGCGCTCGGCGGAAAGCGGCTGGTCGTGCTGGTGCGCGAGGGCGTGTGGGGAGTGCGGGTGTACGACCCGGACTCCGCCGCCCGGCAGGCCTTCCGGGGCATCGCGGCCGAGCCCTACGACCCCCGCTGGTCGGTGCCGGGGCGGTTCACGCCGTACGACGGGACGCGCACCATCCGGCTCGGCAACGCGGACGGGCGTGAGCGCGGCTTCGCCCTCGCCGGCGAACTCGCCTTCTCGCTGGGCGGACAGGAGCGGACGCTGAAGGTCGCGCGGCAGGGGGACGGGCTGCTGTGGGCGGTGTTCGCCGACGCCACCAGCGGTGACACGAGTTTCCGGTTCCGCTTCCTCTTCCCGCCGGCTCCGGACGCCGAGGGGCGCACGACCGTCGACTTCAACCGCGCCCAACTCCCGCCGTGTGCCTTCGCGGACCACTTCATCTGCCCCTTCCCGGCTCCCGGCAACACGCTGGACGTGGCGATCGAGGCGGGGGAGCGCCGGCTGAGCTGACCTGCGGGGCGCCGGTCCGGGGCCGCCTTGGGGCGTTCGGGTGGTTCCGGGCCGACGGCCGAAAGGCACCCTTGTGCCGACCGGCCGTTCGGCCGAATACTCCCCCCAGCGCTTGTCAGGGGCATGCGTATTCGAATCCGGTCGGTCCCCTGGCTGCGCCTCACGGGCCCCGACCCCACGCGGGCCCCCGACTTCCCTTGGAGGGAACGACAAGTGAGGAACAAGCGCACCACTCCCCGCGGCACCATGGCGAGACGGACCCGGCTGACCGCCGTGGCCACGGGCTTCCTGGCCGCAGCCGCTTTCGCCGCCCCCACCGCGAACGCCAGCGACGCCCACACCTTCAGCGCGAGCCAGCTCGCCAAGGCGAGCGACTCCGTCCTCAAGGCCGACATCCCCGGTACGGCCTGGGCGGTGGACGGCAAGACCAACCGCGTCGTCGTGACCGTCGACAGCACGGTGTCCCAGGCCGAGATCGCCAAGATCAAGAAGCAGGCCGGTGCCACCGCGGACGCCCTGGTCGTCAAGCGCACACCGGGCAAGTTCAACAAGCTCATCTCCGGCGGCGACGCCATCTACGCGAGCAGCTGGCGCTGCTCGCTGGGCTTCAACGTCCAGGACTCCAGCGGCAACTACTACTTCCTGACCGCCGGGCACTGCACCGACGGCGCGGGCACGTGGTGGTCGAACTCCTCCCACAGCACCACGCTCGGCACCACGGCCGGCTCCAGCTTCCCGGGCAACGACTACGGCATCGTGCGCTACACCAACAGCTCGGTGACCAAGTCGGGTGCCGTGGGCAGCCAGGACATCACCAGCGCGGCCACGCCCTCCGTGGGCACCACCGTCTACCGGCGCGGGTCCACGACCGGTACGCACAGCGGCCGGGTCACCGCGCTGAACGCCACGGTCAACTACGGCGGCGGCGACATCGTCTCCGGCCTGATCCAGACCACCGTCTGCGCCGAGCCCGGCGACTCCGGCGGCCCGCTGTACGGCGGCACCACGGCCTACGGTCTGACCTCGGGCGGCAGCGGTAACTGCAGCTCCGGCGGTACGACGTTCTTCCAGCCGGTGACCGAGGCGCTGAGCGCCTACGGGGTGCACGTCTACTGATGATCCGCTGACGAGAGCTCCTGTGCCGGCAGCCGGCCCCCGCACGCCTCGGGCGTGCGGGGGCTTCGCCGTGCACGGGCGGCTGCGGGCGGCTGCGGTGAGGTGTTCGTGCAGGTGAGAGGCGGCGCCCTGGATGTCGTACACATGTTCGGGAATGGGGGTATGGTGGAGGCGGGGAAGTTGGAACTGATGTTCGAGAGTCGTTCGGGACTCACGAGTGCGGGAGGTGTGTGTGCCGGGCTTCGCGCATCTGCACACCGTCTCCGGGTTCTCCCTGAGGTACGGGGCGTCCCATCCGGAGCGGCTGGCCGAGCGCGCCTCGGAGCGGGGGATGGACGCCCTCGCCCTGACCGACCGCGACACCCTTGCCGGTGCCGTGCGCTTCGCCAAGGCGTGCGCCGGGGCGGGCGTGCGTCCGCTGTTCGGGGTCGACCTGGCGGTGGAGGCGCGGCAGGCCGTACGGCGTGAGCGGCGGCGGACGCCGGTGCGCGGTGGTGCCTTCGTGGACGAGTCGGCCCCCCGGGCGACCTTCCTCGCCCGGGACGGCGCCCGGGGCTGGGCCGACCTGTGCCGGCTGGTCACGGCGGCGCACGCGGGGGAGGGGGGCCCGCTGCTGCCGTGGGCCGGCAACCAGGGCGACGGTCTGGTGGTGCTGCTCGGACCGGGGTCGGACGTGGGGCGGGCGCTCGCCGCCGGGCGGCCCGACCGGGCGGCGGAGCTGCTCGTGCCGTGGCGCGAGGTCTACGGCGACGCGCTGCGGCTGGAGGCCGTCTGGCACGGGCGCACGGGTACGGGGGCCGGGTCCCTGCGGCTGGCGGCCCGTACCGTCGGGTTCGCCGCCGAACAGGGGGTGCGGCCGGTGCTCAGCAACGCCGTCCGGTACGCCGATCCCGGGCAGGGGCCGGTCGCCGACGTGCTGGATGCCGCGCGGCGCCTGGTGCCGATCGACCCCCGGGGGGAGCTGGACTCCGGCGAGGCCTGGCTGAAGGACGGGCAGGTCATGCTGCACGTGGCCGAGCGGATCGTGGAGGCCGCCGGGTACCGGCGGGACACCGCCCTGCGGCTGCTGGAACAGACCCGGGCCACGGCCGCCGAGTGCCGGGTCGATCCCGAGGGCGACCTGGGGATGGGGAGTGTGCACTTTCCCGAGGCGCACCTCGTCGGCGCCGGCCGGCGCACCGCGCAGCGGGCGCTCGCCTCGCGGGCGGCGGAGGGCATGCTGCGGCTCGGGTACGACAGGCGGCGCGCGTACTGGGAGCGGATGCACCAGGAGCTGGACATCATCGCTCATCACGGCTTCGCCTCCTACTTCCTGACGGTCGCCCAAGTCGTCGACGACGTGCGCGAGATGGGGATCCGGGTGGCCGCCCGTGGGTCCGGGGCCGGATCGCTCGTCAACCACCTGCTGGGGATCGCGCACGCCGATCCGGTCGAGCACGGACTGCTGATGGAGCGCTTCCTGTCCAAGGAGCGTGTGGTGCTGCCCGACATCGACATCGATGTGGAGTCCGCGCGGCGGCTGGAGGTCTACCGGGCGGTCATCGGCCGGTTCGGTGCGGAGCGGGTGGCGACCGTGTCCATGCCGGAGACCTACCGGGTGCGGCACGCGATCCGGGACGTGGGGGCCGCGCTGTCCATGGACCCGGCCGAGATCGACCGGATCGCCAAGTCCTTCCCGCACATCCGGGCACGTGACGCCCGTGCCGCGCTGGCCGAGCTCCCCGAGCTGAAGCAGCTGGCGGGGGACGTTCAGCGGGAGGGTGCGAAGTACGGCAGGCTGTGGGAGCTGGTGGAGGCGCTCGACGCCCTGCCGCGCGGGATCGCCATGCACCCGTGCGGGGTGCTGCTGTCCGATGCCTCGCTGCTCGCCCGTACGCCGGTGGTGCCGACCAGCGGTGAGGGGCTGCCCATGTCGCAGTTCGACAAGGAGGACGTGGAGGACCTCGGTCTGCTCAAGCTGGATGTGCTGGGCGTGCGGATGCAGTCGGCGATGGCGCACGCGGTCGCCGAGGTGGAGCGGGCGTCCGGGGAGCGGATCGACCTGGACGCGGTGCCGCCGGGGGACCCGGAGACGTACCGGCTGATCCGGTCCACCGAGACGCTGGGCTGCTTCCAGATCGAGTCGCCGGGGCAGCGGGACCTGGTGGGGCGGCTGCAGCCGAGCACCTTCCACGATCTGGTGGTCGACATCTCGCTGTTCCGGCCCGGTCCCGTCGCCGCCGACATGGTGCGGCCGTTCATCGAGGCGCGGCACGGGCGGGCGCCGGTGCGCTATCCGCACCCGGACCTGGAGGAGCCGCTGAAGGGGACGTACGGGGTCGTCGTCTTCCACGAGCAGGTCATCGACATCGTCGCCCTCATGACCGGCTGCGGCCGGGGCGAGGCCGACCGGGTGCGGCGCGGGCTGTCCGAGCCGGAGTCGCAGGGGCGGATCAGGGTGTGGTTCGCCCAGCAGGCGGCGGCCAGGGGGTACGACGCGGAGACCATCCGGCGGACCTGGGAGATCGTGGAGGCCTTCGGGTCGTACGGCTTCTGCAAGGCGCACGCCGTCGCCTTCGCCGTGCCCACCTACCAGTCGGCGTGGCTGAAGGCGCATCACCCGGCCGCCTTCTACGCCGGGCTGCTCACGCACGACCCCGGGATGTACCCGAAGCGGCTGCTGCTGGCGGACGCCCGGCGGCGCGGGGTGCCGATCCTGCCGTTGGACGTGAACCTCTCCGGGGTCGCACACAGGATCGAACTGGTGTCTGAATCGCCGAAGGTGTGGGGGCTGCGGCTCGCCCTCTCCGACGTCCACGGCATCAGCGAGGCCGAGGCGAAGCGGATCGCGGACGGACAGCCGTACGCCTCCCTGCTGGACTTCTGGGAACGGGCCCGGCCCAGCAGGCCGCTGGCCGGACGGCTCGCCCAGGTGGGCGCGCTGGACGCCTTCGGCGCCAACCGGCGCGACCTGCAACTGCACCTGACCGAACTGCACCGCGGCGCCCGGGGCGGTGGCGGCGGGCAACTCCCGCTGGCGGGCGGGCGGAAGACCGCACCGGCCGGGCTGCCCGATCTGTCCGCCGCGGAGCGGCTCAGCGCCGAGCTGGGGGTGCTGTCCATGGACGCCTCGCGCAATCTGATGGACGACTACCGCACGTTCCTCGACGAGCTGGGCGTGGTCTCCGCGCGCCGGCTGCGCGAGGTCCGGCACGGGGAGACCGTGCTGGTCGCGGGCGCCAAGGCGGCCACCCAGACGCCGCCGATCCGCTCCGGCAAGCGGGTCATCTTCTCCACCCTGGACGACGGCACGGGCCTGGTCGACCTCGCGTTCTTCGACGACTCGCACGACGCCTGCGCCCACACCGTCTTCCACTCCTGGCTGCTGCTGGTGCGCGGAGTGGTGCAGCGGCGCGGCCCGCGCAGCCTGAGCGTGGTCGGCTCCGCCGCCTGGAACCTCGCCGAACTGGTGGAGGTGCGGCACGCCGAGGGACTCGACGGGGTCGCGGCCCGGCTGGCCGGACCGTCCGGCACGGACGGCTCCCCGGCCGGGGACGACGGCGGTCCGCTCCGGGCCCGGCTCGCCGGTTCCGAGGGGCTGCCCGCGCCGGCCGGCTCGGCGGCCCGTGACCCGATGGCGGACCGGACGATCCGCATGCCCACGGGGTACGAGATGCACCCCTGGGCCGACCTGCGGCCCGCCGGCCAGGACGCCGCGCAAGGGCCTGCGGCGATACGGAAGTTGTGGCACCAGAGTCCGGGGAGTGCGGGATGACCATCCTCTGCGTACGTTTCCAGCTGCCGCCGATGTACGAGGCGGCCCTGCCGGGACTGCTCGGGCTGCTGGAGGAGTTCACCCCGGTGGTCGAGGCGCTGCCGCCGGACGGGGCGCTGGCCGATCTCCGGGGCGCCGAGCGGTACTTCGGGCGCAGCGCCGTGGAGCTGGCCTCGGTGATCCGGGTGCGGGCCCTCGCTCGGTACGGCGTCGACTGCGCGATCGGCGCCGGTCCGGGGCCGATGCTGGCCCGCGTGGCGCTGCGCGACGCCCGGCCCGGGGTGACCTGCGCGGTGCCCGAGGACGCCGTCGCCGAGTTCCTCGCCGGCAAGCCCGTCGCCGCGCTGCCCGGCATCGGCACGGCGACCGCCCGCACCCTGGGCGAGTACGGCCTGGACACCCTGGGCCTGGTCGCCGCCGCGCCGCTGTCCACGCTCCAGCGGCTGATCGGCGCCAAGGCGGGCCGGGAGCTGCGCGAGAAGGCGGGCGGCATCGACCGCGGCCGGGTCGTCCCGAACGCCGTCGCCCGCTCGCTGATGACGGAACGGACCTTCGGCATCGACGAGTTGGACCCCGCCCGGCACCGCGGGGCGCTGCTGTCGGCCGCCGAGGAGATCGGCGCCCGGCTGCGCGCGGTGGAGAAGGTCTGCCGCACCCTGACCCTCACCGTGCGCTACGCCGACCGGTCCGCCACCACCCGCAGCCGCACCCTGAAGGAGCCGTCCGCGCACTCGGCGGCCCTGACCCGGGCGGCCTACGGCATGTACGAGTCGCTCGGCCTGCAGCGCGCCCGGGTCCGCGCGCTCGCCCTGCGCGCCGAGGGCCTGACCCCCGCCGACCAGGCCTCCTGCCAGCTCACCTTCGACCCCGCGGACGAGAAGGCCCGCCGCCTGGAGGAGGTCGCGGACCGCGCCCGGGCGAAGTTCGGACCGCGCGCGGTGATGCCGGGCTCGCTGGGCCGGGGCGGCGGCCCCTCGTCGGTGGACGGGCTCCGAGCGGCGTGATGCGCCTCTGGTTATCACTGGAAGTTTTTACTGACGCGTAACTTCACACTTGCACTACCCGCCCGTAACTTGACGAGTGAACAGCATCCCGTGATCCGGATCACAGGGTAAGGCCGTGCACCTCCCGTGAGCCGCAAGGAGATCACACGATGCTGCCCTGGAAGCGAGTGCTCAGACCCCTCGCCGCACTGCTCCTCACCGCCGCCGTCGCCGTCGTACCGGCCGCCACCGCCAGCGCTTCCGACGTCACCGCCCCCAGCTCCGGCTGGAACGACTACTCCTGCAAGCCCTCCGCCGCCCACCCCCGCCCCGTCGTCCTCGTCCACGGCACCCTCGGCAACTCGGTCGACAACTGGCTCGGCCTGGCGCCCTACCTGACGAGCCGTGGGTACTGCGTCTACTCCCTCGACTACGGCCAACTCCCCGGTGTCCCCCTCTTCCACGGCCTCGGCCCCATCGACAAGTCGGCCGAGCAGCTGTCGGTCTTCGTCGACAAGGTGCTCGCCGCGACCGGAGCCGCGAAGGCCGACCTGGTCGGACACTCCCAGGGCGGCATGATGCCCCGCTACTACCTGAAGTTCCTCGGCGGAGCCGCCAAGGTCGGCGCCCTCGTCGGTCTCGCCCCCGACAACCACGGCACCGACCTGGACGGCCTCACCAACCTGCTGCCCTACTTCCCCGGCGCCGAGGACCTGCTCAAGGCCGCCACCCCCGGCCTCGCCGACCAGATCACCGGCTCCGCCTTCCTCACCAAGCTCAACGCCGGCGGCGACACCGTCCCCGGAGTGCGCTACACCGTCATCGCTACCAGGCACGACGAGGTGGTCACCCCCTGGCGCACCCAGTACCTGAGCGGCTCCGACGTCCGCAACGTCCTGCTCCAGGACCTGTGCCCGCTCGACCTCTCCGAACACCTCGCGATCGGCCTGTTCGACCGGATCGCCTTCCACGAGGTGGCCAACGCCCTCGACCCGGGCCGCGCCACCGCCACCACCTGCGCCTCGGTCTTCAGCTGAGCTGCCGCCGGGGCCTGTCCGGCCTGAGCCGCCGGACGGGCCCCGGAACCCGTGGAGGCGATCCGAAGCTAGCCCGGAGAGGCCGGAAAATCTGCTGCCGAAGGCGGCTGGAGAAGATCCTTATGGTCCGCTTAAGGAACCCCTCATGCTGCGCTCAGGTAGACGAGGGGACAGCCCGCCGCCGGACGTCAGCCGTCGGGCCACCAGGTGCGGGCGATGTCCTTGCGCACCTCGGGGCGTCCCGCCGGGCGCTGGTCCGCCTCTTCGCGGATCCGGCGGGTGTCCGTCCTCTTCAGGGGCTTGTGCACGGTCACACGGCGCATGGCTGCCTCCTTCAGGCCCACCCGGTTCCGCGGTGTCACGGGGGTGGACCCTTTCGGCGAGAGTTCCTCATCGGTGCCGGGTTGTCAGTGGCGGCTGTCACTCTGTGGGCATGACGAGCAGGAACAGGTACACGGTTGCGGTTGCCCCCGAAGTGGACTGGGATGCGCAGGCCGCCGCCTTCGACGACGAACCCGACCACGGCCTGCGTGACCCGGAGGTCCGCGCGGCCTGGGCGGACCGGCTCCGTGCCTGGCTCCCCGGGCACCCCGCCGACGTCCTCGACCTAGGCTGCGGAACCGGCAGCCTGTCACTCCTCGCCGCCGAACAGGGCCACCGGGTGACGGGGGTCGACCGCTCGCCGGCGATGGTGGAGCGGGCCCGGACCAAGCTGGCCGGGCGCACCGCGCAGATCCTGTGCGGGGACGCCGCCGCCCCGCCGGTGGCACCGCAGCGCTTCGACGTGGTCCTCGTCCGGCATGTCCTGTGGGCGCTGCCCGACCCCGCCGGGGTGCTGCGGCACTGGCGGGGCCTGCTGCGCCCCGGGGGCCGGTTCGTGCTGGTCGAGGGTGTCTGGGGGACCCTCGCCCCGGTCGGCGTACCGGCCGCGCGGCTCACCGCCCACCTCGCACCGCTCACCCGGCACGTGCGCGTGGAGGGACTGTCCGCCGACTCCCTGCTGTGGGGCAAGGACGTCGACGACGAGCGGTACGCGGTGCTGGCCACCGTGTGACCGCGCCACGGGACGGGCACGTCAGGCCAGCAGCTCCGCGAAGCCGCCGGCGCGGGCCAGCGCCTCCAGCGCGTCGAGCGCGGCCACCGCGGCGGACGCGGCCTCCGGGTCCCGCCGGGCGAGCCCGCTCTCGGCGAACTCGTCCTCGTCCAGACGCCGTACGTCCCGCCCGTCCGCGGAGCGCCACAGGTCCAGGTCGAGGTCCTCCACGACCAGCTCCGACTCGGACCGCACCGCGGGGCGCGTGATGTCGCAGTACCAGCCCTTGACCGAGCCGTCCGCCGCGCGCACCTCCTTCACCGAGTACCACCGGCTCCGCCAGTAGTACTCGGTGAACACGTCACCCGGCTCGAAGCGCACGAACCCGAAGTCACGGACCCCGGACCCCGCCCAGGCGGCGCGCACGGCGATCCGGTCACCGTCGTCCCGGAGCAGCTCCGCCGGGTAACGGATCTTCGTACGGCCCGCCTTGACCAGGACGACCTCCAACCGGGCCGCCGGTTCAGCCGAGTTCACGGACATAGCGCACCTCCCGCGCGCAGACCTCGTACCCGAGCCACTTGTTGATCGCGATCATGGGATCGTTGCCGGTGTCGTTGCCCGTGAAGGCCTCGGCGGCACCGGCCGCGCGGGCCCGGTGGAGGGAATGGATCTTGGCGAGCTTGGCCAGGCCGCGGCCGCGGTGGGTGCGGGCGGTGCCGGTCATCGCCGTGGAGTAGCGGCCGTCGCCGTCGGTGTAGGCCACGGTGAACGCGACCGGCCGGCCGTCGACACAGGCGGCCGTGGTCAGCTCCCGGTCCAGCAGCGGGTGGTTCCAGGTCTCCGCGAGCCAGGCGTCGTAGTCCGTGAAGGCGTAGTCCACGTCGCTCGGTTCGTCCAGCACCGTCTCCGCGTCCAGCTCGAACAGCGGCCGGGGATCGTCCGCGAAGTCGGCGGCCGTCCGCAGCTCGACACCGGGCGGGACCTCCGGGAGCGGCGGGAGGGTGCCGTGCGCCAGGTCGAGCCGGAGGAAGTACGCGGTACGGCCCCGCCGGTAGCCGCGCCGCTCGGCGAAGGCCTGGTTCGCCGGCTCGTCCAGCGCCCAGGCGAACAGCCGGCTCGCGCCCAGGTCCGTCAGGTACTCCTCGGCGGCCCCCACCAGCAGCCGGCCGGCACCGCGGTGCGTCCGGTCCGGGCGGACGTAGATGTTCAGGGAGCCCTGGCCCGGTTCGGGGCTGTCGTGGATCAGATGGACCTGTGCCGTGCCGATGATCTCGCCGTCCTCCTCCGCGACGAGCGGCCGGAAACGGGCGTCCGGGTGGATGTGGGTGGCCGTGTGCCGGACGGATTCCGGGGTGAACAGCATGTACGGGAGAGCGAGTCGGCGGACGCGGGCGAAGCCTTCGGCGTCGGCGGGGACGTCGGGGCGCAGGGCGCGGACGAGCACTGTCATGAGGAGGCACCGTACGGGCGGGCAGGCCGGGCTGCCTCTCATTTTCCGTCGGGTGCGGGACAATCGGCCCTGTGAGCCTGAAGATCCGCATCGATGACAGCGCGCCCCCGTACGAGCAGGTGCGGGCGCAGATTTCCGAGCAGGCACGGGCCGGGGCACTCCCGGTGGGGTACCGGCTGCCGACCGTACGGGGGCTGGCCGAGTCCCTGGGGCTCGCGGTGAACACGGTGGCCAAGGCGTACCGGGCCCTGGAGGGGGACGGGGTGATCGAGACGCGGGGGCGCAACGGCACGTTCGTGGCCGCCGCCGGCTCGGCCGCCACGCGTGAGGCCTCCCTGGCTGCGCAGGCGTACGTCGATCGGGTGCGGCGGCTGGGGCTGGACGAGGGGGCGGCACTGGACGCGGTGCGGGACGCCCTGCGGGCGGCTTACCGGGAATAGGGGACATGTCGACTCGGGGGGTGCGAAAAGGCGGGCCGGATCAGCTCCGTCTCGCCGGCTCCGGTGTCCGGGTCACCGGCAGGCCCGCCCGGTGGGCCGAGCGGGCGAAGGTGATCGCGTCCTGGACCGCCGCGCCCCCGGGGTCGTTGTTGAAGTACGCGTAGACGTCCTCCCCGGCGGACCAGGTCGTCGCGATGCGGTCCACCCAGGTGTCCAGGGAACGGCGGCCGTAGCGCGGCCAGGGCTGGGCGCGGCCCTGGTGGAAGCGGACGTAGCCCCAGTCGGCGGTGCGCCACAGCGGGGTGACCGGGCGGGCCAGGACGTCCGCCCAGCACAGGGCCGCGCCACGGGACGACAGCACCTCGCGCACCTCACCCGTCCACCAGGACTCGTGCCGGGGCTCCACCGCGACCCTCGTACCGGGCGGGAAACAGGCCAGGCAGGCGTCCAGCAGCGACGGGTCGGCGCGCAGGGTGGGCGGGAGCTGCAGGAGGACCGGGCCCAGGCGGTCGCCGAGGCCCGCCGCGTGCGTCATCAGGCGGTGCACCGGCTCCTCGGGGTCCTTCAGCCGCTTGATGTGGGTGAGGTACCGGCTGGCCTTGACCGCGACCACGAACCCCGGCGGAACGCGCCCGCGCCAGGCGGCGAAGGTGTCGTACGACGGCAGCCGGTAGAACGCGTTGTTGATCTCCACGGTCGCGAACAGCCGGGTGTACTCCTCCAGCCACAGCCGCGTCGGCACCCCGGCCGGGTAGACGAGGTCCCGCCAGTCCTTGTACTGCCACCCCGACGTGCCGACGAACAGCGTCATACCCTCATGAAAGCACTACAGGTACAGGCCCGCGTCCGCGCCTTCCCGCGCGCCCGGCACCGAGGTCGGTGTGGTGCCCCGGCGCAGCGCGTACAGCTCGGCCAGGGTCGCGCCCTCCCGGCCGACGCCCTGTTCGGTGCCGAGCCAGTTCACCGCCTCCGTGCGGGTCAGCGGGCCCACCTCGATGCGGGCCAGACAGCGGCCGGGGCGGACCACGGCCGGGTGCAGCCGCTCCAGGTCCTCGTTGGTGGTGACGCCGACCAGGACGTTGCGGCCCTGGCCGAGCAGACCGTCGGTCAGGTTCAGCAGCCGGGACAGGGCCTGGCCCGCGGTGTGCCGGGCCTCGCCGCGGATCAGCTCGTCGCAGTCCTCCAGCAGCAGCAGACGCCAGCGGCCCTTGCCCGCGCCGTCGTCCTCGCCGATCGCGATGTCCATCAGGTAGCCGACGTCGGAGAAGAGCCGCTCCGGGTCCAGGACGCAGTCGACCTGGCACCAGTCCCGCCAGGACCGGGCCAGGGTGCGCAGGGCGGAGGTCTTGCCGGTGCCCGGCGGGCCGTGGAGCAGCAGCAGCCGGCCGGCGATGTCCTCGGGGGTCGTCTTCATCAGGCGGTCCATGGCCTCCGCCACCGGCGCCGTGTAGTTGGGCCGGACCTCCTCCCAGGTACCCGCGGAGATCTGCCGGGTGGTGCGGTGCGGGCCGCGCCTGGGGGAGACGTACCAGAACCCCATCGTCACGTTCTCCGGCTGCGGTTCCGGCTCGTCGGCCGCACCGTCCGTGGCCCGGTCGAGGATCTGCTGGGCCAGTTCGGCGCTGGTCGCGGTGACCGTGACGTCCGCGCCCCGGTTCCAGCGGGAGATCAGCAGGGTCCAGCCGTCGCCCTCGGCGAGGGTCGCGCTGCGGTCGTCGTCGCGGGCGACCCGCAGCACCCGGGCACCCTCCGGCAGCAGGGTCACGCCCGAGCGCACCCGGTCGATGTTCGCCGCGTGCGAGTACGGCTGCTCGCCCGTCGCGAAGCGGCCGAGGAACAGCGCGTCGACGACGTCGGACGGCGAGTCGGAGTCGTCGACGTGGAGCCGGATCGGCAGAGCGTCGTGTGGGTTCGCAGACATGCCGCCATGATCCGGCACGAGTGCGCTCCGCGCATGGCATTTCCCTCGCCGGGGAGTGCGGTTCTTCGGGCCCGGGTCCGTAGTGGCTGGTCGCGCCGTCCCCGCGCTCCTGCGGGGGCCCGGGTGTTCCCATACCGGCCCGGTACGCGGTATTCGCCACTACTGTTGTCCTTGATGGGACGTCATGGGTGGTTTTCGGGGGCTCGGCGGTGGCGGCTCACCGCTCTGCTCGGCGCGGGAGCGGCCGCTCTGGCCCTGGTGGTGACCCTGGTCGGCACGTTGCCCGGGGGCGGCGGCAGCACGGCCGGCACGTCGCCCGACGGCGACAAGGTGCACGGCACGCCCGCGACTTTGCCCGCGCGCCCGGAGCCGTACGTGGGCTGGGGCTTCACCCACACCCGGTACAGCGCCGACGAGGGCAGCGGCGCGGCCGTCGGCCGGGTCGAGCGGCTGCTGGCGCGGGGCGGCGGGCTGCCGCAGGACCAGGCGATCATGGGCTGGGGCGCCGACAACCCCGAGCCGGTCAAGGGGCGTTACGACTTCGGCGCGCTGGACCGCCGGATCGACTTCGTCCGCGGGTCCGGCGGCACCCCCGTGATCACGCTGTGCTGCTCGCCGGACTGGATGAAGGGCGGCAGGGCCGGCGCCGGCAACACCGACTGGAGCCAGGCCGCCCTGGAGACCGCGCCCACCCCCGACCACTACCAGGACTTCGCCGACCTGGCCGCGACCGTGGCCAGGCGCTATCCCGACGTACGGCACTTCATCGTCTGGAACGAGTTCAAGGGCTTCTGGAACAACGCCCGGGGCCGCTGGGACCACGAGGGCTACACGGCGATGTACAACCTCGTCTACACGGCGTTGAAGAAGGTCGACAAGGACATCATGGTCGGCGGCCCGTACCTGGGCATGGACAGCCTCGACCCGCGCGACGAGAAGGCCTCCGACGTGCTGAAAGGGCCGTGGGGTGCGGTGGACCAACGGGTTCTCGACGCCTTCGCGTACTGGAACCGCCACAAGGCGGGGGCCGACTTCGTGGTCGTCGACGGCTCCAGTTACACCGACGAGGAGAAGCTGCTGCCCGACGAGTTCGCGGCCACCGGGAAGTTCACCGCGGTGGGCGAGTGGGTCCGGCGGCAGACCCGGGACCTGCCGCTGTGGTGGGCGGAGTACTACGTCGAGCCCGCCGACGACCAGGACGAGCGCGCCGGCTGGACCGAACCGCACCGCGTCGCCGTCCAGGCCGCCGGCCTGATCGCCCTGGCGGAGGGCGGCGCGGACTCCGGTTTCTACTGGAACCCGGAGGAGCGGACGGGGCGCTGCCCCGGCTGTCTGTGGTCCCCGACGGACACCCCCGGCGGGGGCCGCGAACTGCCCATGTACGGCCTGGTGTCGCGGTTCGCGCGGGCGTTCCCGCCGGGCACCCGGTACGAGACCGTGTCCGTCGCCCCCGACGACGTACCCAACGTCCGCGTCCTCGCCACCGCGCGGACCGTCCTCGTCGTCAACACCCTCGACCGGACGATCAGCGCGCAGGTCGACGGCGAGCGGTTCGCGATGCGCGCCTACGAGGTGAAGTGGCTCGATCGCTGAGCCGCCCACCCGTCACTTCATGGTCAGGAACCGCTGCACCAGCGCGGCCAGCACCACCGCCAGCAGCGGCATCGAGAACCAGAAACTCCCTTGCAGCAGCCTGAGCCGGCGCACGCTCGGCCGGACCGCGACCCGCACCAGCTCGCGGGCGGCCAGCAGCACGACCAGGACCACGGCGGCCAGCGCCCCCACCACCGACCACGGCGTCCAGGTCACCTGCGGACCGATCGGCCCCGGATCCGGCTTCGGCACCGGCCCGGCCGGCCGGGTGCGCAGCGCGTACACCGTGACGTCCTCGTTGACCAGGACCTTCGTCAACTCCCGCCGCCCGTCCAGGTGCGCGGTCAGCCGGGGCGCCCAGGCCGCCGGGAAGCCCGCGTCCAGCTCCAGGTACGTCACCTGGCTCCGGTTGACCATCAGGTACGCGTTCGGACCGGCGTCCTTGAGCGCCCTGACCAGGCCGGCCACCAGCGCCGGGTCGGCCGGCGCCCGCGTCGGCACGTAGTTCACCCGCTCCATGTCCCGCGCACCCCAGGGCAGTGCCGGGGTCACGTCGTCGACCGGATCCTGGGTGAGCCACAGCAGCCGTACCGTGGGCCGGTCGTGGGCGTACACCCAGTTCATGGCGGTGACCTCGCCGGGCCGGGTCCGTTCGAACGGCTCGTTCCCCCAGCGGGCCACCAGGAAGCCGCCCATCAGCAGCAGCCCGGTGAGCAGCGCGGCCACCGGAGCGGCTCGCTGCCGGCGCACCCGCGCACCGGCACCGGCGCGCGGGAAGAGCGCCAGCCCGCCGAGCAGGGCCGCACCCGGCACCGCGAACATGAAGACCCGCAGCGCCATCTCGCCGCCGTACGACTGCATGCCGAAGCCCAGGAACGGCACGAACGTGAGGATCAGCAGCGAGCGTTCGCGGTAGCGGTGCGAGCGGCGCCGCCACCAGCCCCAGCAGGCCAGGGCCAGCACCGAACCGGCCAGCAGCACCCGGGTGTACAGCACCAGCTTGTGGGTGGAACTACCGCCCTGGATACGGCCCGAGACCGAGGTGGACACATTGCTGCCCACCCCGCCGACCCCGCCGAACAGCTCGTCGAAGTGCCCGGACCAGTACGGCTCGGCCATGAAGCCGACCCAGACCGCGACCAGCACCGCGCAGAGCAGCGGCAGCCCGCGCAGTTCCGACCGGCCGAGCAGGACCAGCGCCGTGAGCACGCCGAGCATCACGAACGGGGTGAGCTGGTGCGCGGGTACGGCCGCCGCGTACAGACCGGCCAACAGCAGGAGCAGCACGGCGCGTTGGCGCCGGTCGGCCGGTTCCACCTCGGCCTCGCCGGGACGCAGTTCCGTCCAGATCACCCGTGGCGGGCGGAACCAGACCAGCAGGACCGCCACGAACACCAGGTACAGCAGGTAGGTGAAGCCCTGCGGGGAGAAGTAGTCCTGGCCGACCCAGCCGCTCAGCACGAAGAGCCACAGGCCCGCCCACTTCGCCCGCCAGCTCGCCCGCATCGCGCGCGTGAGGAGGAACATCGGCGCGAGGTAGGCGAGTTGGATCGCCGTCGGCCACCAGCGGATGACCTCGGTGAAGTCGGAGACCCCGCACGCCCGGCCCACGAACGCGGCCACCGCGAAGAAGCCCGGCCAGCTCCAGCGCGCGTCCAGGTCCGGTACGGCCGAGCCGGTGCGGTCGATGTAGTCGAGGAACCCCAGGTGCTGCCAGGCCGTCGGGAACCGCGGCGCCGGTTCGATCACCGCGGGCAGCGCGTGCAGGGACACCACGGTCGTCAGCAGCGTGACCAGCAGCAGCGCCCGGTGCTCGCGGCGCCGCCGGAGCAGCGCGGCGAAGACGGCGATCAGCAGGGCCGCCCCGGCCGCCGTCGGCAGCGGCAGCACCGACACCAGGCCGAGCCCGCCCATCCGGTCCAGATCGGCCTCGCCGAGCCGCAGCGCCGGCACCCAGTACAGCACCAGCGCGGCGATCAGCAGACAGCCGAGGACGACTCCCGCCCGGGTCGGCGTCCGGCGCCGGGGCGGCTCTTCGGGTACGGCGTCCTGCGGCTCCGGCCGCCGGCCGGCCTCCACGTGGACGCCGAGGGCCAGGGTGTCGGCGTCCAGCGCCCGGGCGGGACCGGGCCGGTGCGCCGGGGTGGTGGCCGGGACCCCGCGGACACCCCAGGAACGGCCCAGGTCGGCGAGGTCGCCGTCCGGTGCCGCCGTCTCGGGCGGCCCGGCGGGCGCGGACCGCACCGTCCGCCACAGCCTCGGCGCGGCGATCGCCACGATCACCGCGAGGCTGGAGATCTCGGCGACGCCCGCGCCGGTCAGCCCCATCCGGGGCAGGAGCAGCAGCGTCGAACCCAGCACCAGCGCGCACAGCAGGCCTTGCAGCCAGGCGAGTCCGGCGGTGCGGCTCTGTGCGCGCAGCACCGCGAAGTGGATCTCCATCACGGTCCGCAGCACCGCGCCGGCCGCCAACCAGCGCAGCAGCGGGGTCGCCGCGTCCGCGTAGCCCGCGCCGAACACGCCCAGGATCCAGGGCGCGCCGAGGAACAGCAGACCGGCGATCGGCAGCATGATCCGGGACATCCGCTTCAGCGCGGCCCGGGTGTTGGCGGCCAGCCGGGCCGGGTCGTGCGAGCCCTCGACGGTCAGGGAGGCGCCCATGTTGACGGCGAGCAGGTTGGTCGTGCCGCCGATGGTGGTGGTGATGTAGAAGTACGCGTTCTCCGCGGAGCTGACCTGGGCGGCGATGATCACCGGGACGAGGTAGACCACGGCGAGGGAGAACAGGGAGCCGGTGTAGTCCCCGGCCAGGAACCTGGCGATCTCCTTCGGGGCCGGCGGGGTGGCGTGGTCGCGGGTCGCCTTCACGTGCCGGGGCACCAGCCGCCGGAACACCAGCCAGCCCAGCGGGACCACCGAGGTGGCGATCGCGGCCACCCAGGACACGAAGACCCCGGTGGTCGGCAGGGCCACGGCGAACGCGGCGAGCAGGGCCAGCTTCACCGCCGAGAACACGGTGTTCCCGACCGGTACCCAGGGTGCGCTGCGCAGCCCGGTCAGCACGCCGTCCTGCAGGGTGAGCACGTTCCAGGCGGCGACGGCCACGATGAAGCCGAGCCCGTTGAGCGTCCCGTGCAGGAAGCGGTACGACGGCCCCCACACGTCCAGGGTCAGCAGGAAGACCCCGGCCGCCAGCGCCACGATCAGGGAACTGCCCGCGTAGGTACCGAAGACGAGGCGGCCGGTGCGGTTGCCGGAGACCGGGATGAAACGGGCCAGGGCGCCGGTCAGGGTGACCGCGGTCAGCCCGGCGAGGAACTTCATCGCGGCGATGGCGGCCGACCCCTGGCCGACCGCCGACTCGGAGTAGTAACGTGCCGCGGCCAGCCAGAAGCCGAGCCCGAGCACGGCGGAGATGCCGGTGTTGAGCATCAGCGCGTAGGCGTTGCGGAACAGCGGGCTGCCCTCGCCGGGACGGCCCGTGCCGGGCGTCGTGGCGTCGGGTCTCTCCGACTCGGTCGTGGTGGTCGTGTCAGACACGGGAACGGATGGCCTTCCGGCGGACCTGGCGGGCTCTGCGGACGAGGGCGTAGCCCTTGGTGAGGGCGCGGTCGCGGGCGAAGGTGCGGGTGATGGCGCGGCCGAGGAGCAGCCGCTCGAACTCCTCGGCACCCGTGCCGCGGCGGACCGTGACGCGCTTCAGGGCGTACGGGCCCTGGCGGCGGCGGGCGAGGGCGTTGCCCACGGCCAGCGCCTGGGCGTACCCGGCCGCGCGCACGGCCTGCCGGACCCGGCGGCTGGAGTAGCCGTACGGGTAGGCGAACGACACCGGGTGCGCGCCGAGTTCGGCGGCGAGGATCTCCGTGCAGCGGGTCAGCTCCGTGCGCAGCTCGCCGTCGCCGAGCTGGTCGAGCTGCGGGTGGGTGTGGCTGTGCCCGCCGATCTCGACGCCGGCGGCTGCCAGTTCCCGTGTCTGGGCCCAGTCGAGCATGGTGTCCGGGCCGCCGCCGGTGTCGTGGGCGCCCCTGAGCCAGCCGGTGGAGACGAACAGCGTGGCCGGGAAGCCGTGCTCGGCGAGCACCGGCAGTGCGTGCCGGTGGACGCCCTCGTAGCCGTCGTCGAAGGTGATCAGCACCGGCCGGACGGGCAGCGGGCGCCCGGAGCGCCAGCGGCCCGCGAGGTCCGCGGTGGTCACCGGGGTCAGGCCCAGGTCCCCGATGAGCGCCATCTGCTCGGCGAACGCCCCCGGCGCGACCGACAGCTCCCGGGTGACCCCGCTCGGCGCGCTCGCCACGGAGTGGTACATCAGGATCGGCACAGGCACATCACTCATGGCGCCCCCTTGGTTCCGGCACTCGGACGGCCCCGGCACCGGAGGCTCGTACCGACTCCGCCGGCGTCTGTGCCGGCGTCTGTGCCGGTTCCTCCGTCGGATGCACGGGCGGGGCTTCGCCAGGGGGGCGGATCGGTGTCGGGGTGAAGGTGGGGCCGGTTCGGCGGTTCCGTAGGGTGCCCACCGCGTAGCCGACGGCGGCGCTCAGCGTGCCGGTGATGATCGCGGCCGCGCGGGCCGCGCCGCCCGGGCGGAGGAGCAGGGCGTCGCGCAGGCCCCGGGCGATGCCGGCCGGCAACACGCGGGTGGTGTACCGGCGCTCGGACTCCAGGCCCTTGTCCGCGCCGACGCTGCGCGCCACCAGCGCCTTGGACAGGCCCTCGGCGTAGGTGCGGGTGCGGAAGTAGGCGAAGCGCTCCCGGGGCCGGGGCACCCGGTGGTGGATCACCGCGCGGTCGTCGATGAGCAGGACGGCGTCGGGGCGGGCGTGGGTGAGGCGGATGCACAGCTCCGTCTCCTCGCAGCCCAGCGGGCGCCGGTCGCGGTCGCGGCCGATGCCGGTGGCGAAGCCGCCCGCCGCGGCGAAGGCCGTACGCCGGAAGGAGGCGTTCCCGCCGAGGACGTTGCGGACCCGGACCCGGCCGGGCGGCAGCCCCTTGTAGGTGCAGCCCACCACCCAGTCGAACTCCTGCGGGAACCAGGCCGGCCGCCGGCCCGACGCCCAGCTGGGCACCGTGCGGCCGCCGACCGCCAGCACGCGCGGGTCGGCGTACCCCGCGGCGAAGTGCCGCAGCCAGTCCCGCTCGGCCACCGCGTCGTCGTCGAGGAAGGCGATCACCTCGCCGCGGGAGGCGGCGATGCCGGTGTTGCGCCCGGCGGACAGGCCGCGCGGCCCCGCGTTGGACAGGACGCGGACGCCGTCGGTCTCCTGGTACGCGCGGGCCAGCCGGTCCCGCAGGGCCGGGTTGTGGTCCACGACCAGGAGCGTCTCCAGCGCCGGATACGACTGCGCGCGGACCGAGGAGACCGCCGCGAGGATGTCCTCCCAGCGGTCCTCGGTGTACACGCAGATCACGACGGAGATGCCGGGATCCGTCAAGAGACTCCTCCCCGCCCGGTGTGCAGCAGCGGCGAGTGGTGGGTGCGGCGGCGCAGGTCACGCCGGTTGGACCGCTCCTTCAGGATCACCTTCAGCACCCGCAGCCCGTCCCGGACGGCCCGCAGATTGCTGGTGCCGTGGATCCGGAGGTACTCGTGGCTCGGGATCTCCTGCACCTTCAGGCCCGCCTTGACCACTCTGATGTTCATCAGCGTCTCGACCTCGAAGCCCGTGCAGTCGAGGTCGATCTTGTCCAGGCAGTGCCGCCAGAACGCGTTGTACCCGTAGCACAGGTCGGTGTAGCGGGCGCCGAACTTGCGGTTGACGACGGTGCACAGCGCCCAGTTGCCGAGCTTGCGCACGAAGGTCATGTCGTCCGTGGCGCCGCCGTTGGCGAACCGCGATCCCTTGGCGAAGTCGGCGCCGGAGACCAGCGCGGAGACGTACGACACGATCTCGCCGCCGTCGGCCGAGCCGTCCGCGTCGACCATCACGATGATGTCGCCGGTGCACGCCTCGAACCCGGTGATCAGGGCATCCCCCTTGCCCTTCCCCCGCTGTTCGACGACCTTGACGTCCGCCCGCAGGGAACGCGCCACGTCGACGGTGCCGTCCGTGGAATTGCCGTCCACCAGGACCACTTCGTGTATCCAGTCCGGCAGACTCCTGAAGACGTAGGGCAGGTTCTCCGCCTCGTTCATCGCGGGAATCACCACGCTCACCGGCGGAGTGATCGCCAGGTGGGAGGAGATGGGTCGGAAGTCGGCGGCGAGGAAGGGATCCTGCCCCGAACTCGGCGGGCGCACAACGGAAGTCATGAGTGTCTTTCCCTCTCGTCCGGTGGACCGCCCGGCCCCCGGGCGGCCCGGCTCTGTGTCCGGTTCGAAAGGGGGGCTCTCGTCTGGGGTACGGCGGACCCACGCCCGGACCGAAGTCCGTGACGGCCTCCGTTTCCGCTGACGAGTTGGCAAAGCTGGCCGGTCTGCCGGAAAGCAGGCAGCCGGTCGCGCGGCACGGCTCGGTCACCGTTGCGGTCACCGAGCACGGCACCCCCCTACCGCGCCCCGCGCCGGAATCGCCGCGGCCCTGAACCCTCCCCTGGGACCATGAGCGACGCTCCGGCGCGGGATCTCACTTTTCTGATGGTTCGGCCCTTACACAACCTTGGCCCATGTTGTTCAGCCTTGTGGGTGTTTTGCGGAAATTCGTGCCCGGAGCAGGACCGCCAGCAGGGCCAGCACGCTCACGCCGGCCACCGCGGCCACCCCGCCGCGGACCGACCAGCGGTGCACGGCCAGCAAGCCCTGGGCGACCAGCATGTCGACCACGATCGCGCCCGCGACAGCGGTGACCGCCCGGCCGAGCGGGTTCAGTCCGCGCAGTGCCGCGGCGATCGCCACGGCCGGCGCCATGAGCAGGAAGAACAGCGTGCACGGGCCGCGCAGCGGCGTGCCGGAGTCGGTGAGCGCAAGGAGTGCACCGGCCGCCGCGACGGCGGTCGCGGCCCCGGCGAGCAGCGGTGCCAGGCCCCTCCCCGGTCCTGGCCGCGGCCCGTCGGCGCCGTCCGCGCTGCCGTCTGATGAAGGTGGCTTGATACCTATGGTCTGCATTGGCGACTTTGCCCCCCGACGCGCCGGATGCCGGACTTCAATGTGGCGCAGCCGCGGGCGGGGCGTCAAGACGACCCCTCACCCGGCGGCATCAGGGAGTTGACGCGAAGTCAGCAGACGTTACATGCACGCGCAATACATGGGCAGTGAACGTTCCGGGTTGATCCTGTTGAGGTGTCAAAAGTTCTTGGCATGAACACTTCCTGTCAACACGCGTAGCTGCTACGACAGTTGTGGCAGAGATCCTGCTAAAGGGAGGTTCCATGAGACGTTCCCGACTTACCGGATTCGTGACCTCGCTCCTCCTCGCCGCCGGCCTCGGTCTCACCGGGGCCGCTTCGGCGCAGGCCTCCTCGACAGCCGCGACCGGCGGCTATGTGGCACTCGGCGACTCCTACTCCTCCGGGGTGGGCGCCGGCAGCTACATCAGCTCGAGCGGCAGCTGCAACCGCAGCACGAAGGCGTACCCGTACCTGTGGAACGCCGCGCACAGCCCCTCCTCGTTCGCCTTCGTCGCCTGCTCCGGCGCGAAGACGGACGACGTGCTCTCGGGCCAGCTCGGCTCGCTGAACTCCTCGACCGCACTGGTGTCCATCACCGTCGGCGGCAACGACGCCGGCTTCGCCGACGTCATGACCACCTGTGTGACCAGCTCCGACAGCACCTGCCTGTCCCGCATCAACACCGCGAAGGCGTACGTCGCCAACACGCTCCCCGGCAAGCTGGACACCGTCTACAACGCGATCAGCGCCAAAGCCCCGTCCGCCCGGGTCGTCGTCATCGGCTACCCCCGCTTCTACCTGCTCGGCCAGTCGTGCCTCGGACTCTCGGAGACCAAGCGGTCCGCGATCAACGACGCCGCCGACTACATCGACGCCGCCATCAAGACCCGCGCCAGCGCACACAACTTCGTCTTCGGCGACGTCCGCACCACGTTCAGCGGCCACGAGATCTGCTCCAGCAACTCCTGGCTGCACAGCGTCAACTGGCTCAACATCGGCGAGTCGTACCACCCGACCGCGTCCGGCCAGTCCGGCGGCTACCTGCCGGTGCTCACCAACGCGGCCTGACCCGTACGGGTTCGTCCCTCCGGGTGAACTTTCCGGGCCGTTCCCGGTGAGGTCCCTCAGGGCGAGCCCGACGGAGAGGCGGAGGCCCCGGATGACGGGGTCTCCGTCGCCGTCGTACACGTGACCGAGAACGGCACCGAGTCCGACGTGGCCCGCACCGGGCCGCGCACCTCCACACCGATCTCGTTCTCGATCGTCCCGCTCTCCGCATGGGTGGTCACGGTCACCTGCTGCCGCCGGGTGCGCGGGCCGCCCGCCGGGAACGGCAGCGTCTTCCACCCGGGGTCCGACACCGACCCGTGCGCGAGCACCCACCGGTACTCCACCCGCGCCGGCAGCCGCCCCACCGTGAACGCGGCCGTGAACTCGGGTGCCTGCGCGGCCGGCGGCGGACACGCCCCCGAGTACGCCGTGTGCGCGCCGGTCAGCGTCACATGCACCGACTGCGCCGGCGCGCTGCTCGCCGAGGCGCTGCTGCGCGGGGGCGAGGGGGCTCCGGTGTACGTGTCGGTGCTGCCGCTCGGCGTGGGGGAGTGCGCGCCGCGGCTCACCCGGCCGGTGTTCGGCGTGCCACTGCCCTGCTTGCTCCCGTCGTCGCGGTGCAGCAGCGCGTACGTCAGTCCGGCCAGCGCCAGGACGACCGCGAGCACGCCCGCCACCAGCACGGCGGCGGCGCGGCGGTCGCGCTCGGGCCGCCGCTCCGGCTGGGCGGCCGTGGTGCCCGGGTCCGGATACCCGGTGGGCAGCGGCGCCGGCGGGGTGCGGGACGGCTCAGGCGACCGTGCCGGCACCGACGGCGGGTACGGCGACACCCCGCCCGCGGGCCCCGTGCGCCCCGCGCCGCCCGCCGCGACCAGCCGCAGCTCGCGCTCCGCCTGCCCGGCCGGCAGCCGCTCGGCGGGGTCCTTGCGCAGCAGCCCCCGGATCACGGGCGCGAGCGGCCCGGCCCACCGCGGCGGCGGCACCTCCTCGTCCACCACGGCCCGCAGCGTGCTGAGCGGGGTGTCCTGCCGGAACGGGGACACGCCCTCGACGGCCGCGTACAGCAGCACGCCCAGCGACCACAGGTCCGACTCCGGGCCAGGCGTCCGCCCCAACGCCCGCTCCGGCGCCAGGAACTCGGGCGAGCCGATCACCTCGCCGGTCATGGTCAGCGCCGCACTGCCCTCCACCGTGGCGATCCCGAAATCGGTCAGCACCACCCGGCCGTCGTTCGCGAGCAGCACGTTGGCCGGCTTCACGTCCCGGTGCAGCACCCCGGCCGCGTGCGCGGCGCGCAGCGCGGACAGCACCTCGGCGCCGATGTGCGCGGCCCGCTGCGGCGGCAGCGGACCCTCCGCCTCCAGCTGGTCCGCGAGCGACAGCCCGTGCACCAGCTCCATCACGATCCACGGCCGGCCGCCCTCCATCGCCACGTCGTACACCGTGACCACGTTGCGGTTCGCGACCCGGGCCGCCGCCCACGCCTCCCGCTCCAGACGCGCGTACAGCCGCTCCACGTCGGGGCCGGGCAGCCCCGCCGGCGCCCGCACCTCCTTGACCGCCACCTCGCGGTGCAGCACCTCGTCCCGGGCACGCCACACGGTGCCCATGCCGCCCTCACCCAGCGGGGCCAGCAGACGGTAGCGACCCGCGATCACACGTTCCGGGCCCGGCTCCTCGGACACGGGCGCCCCCTAGGCATCTCGCGCGAATTCTCCACAAAAGTAGCTCAGCCCAGCGCGGATGCGGCCCCCTTGAGCACCAGTCCCGTACCCAGCGCGAGCACGACCAGCGCCGACACCAGCGGCAGGGTCCGGCGCACCAGTGCGGCCAGGGGGTGCGCGCTCCAGCGCGGGCGCCGTTCCATGACCCGGGCCGCCCCCGCGCCCAGCCGTACGACGGCGAACCCGGCGGTGGTGAGGGTCAGCGCGAGCCCCGCCCCGTACGCCACGACGAGCAGCAGGCCGAACCACGCCTTGCCGAGCGCGGCGGCACCGACCAGGACGACCACGGCGGACGGACTGGGCACCAGCCCACCGGCGAACCCCAGCAGGATCGTGCCGCGGACGGTGGGCGCGGTGGGGTGCGTGTGGGTGTGCCCGCCGTGGGTGTGGGTGTGGCCCCCGTGGCTGTGGGTGTGCCCCCCATGGGTGTGCTCACCACCGTGATGGTGATGATGGTGGTGGTCGGCACCGTGGCCGGCCCCCACGGCCGCCAACTCCCGCCGCTCGGCATGGTCGTGGGGCGCGACGGTCGCCCGCACGCGGTTGCGCCAGGCCCGGCGTACCAGGGTGACGCCCGCCGCCAGCACCAGGGCGCCGCTGGCGATGCCCAGCCAGGAGATCACCGCCGGTGTGGCGGCGGAGCCGGCCGTGACGAGCAGGCCCAGGGCGACCACGCCCAGGGTGTGGGTCACGGTGACCGAGGCGGCCAGCGGCAGCACGTCCCGCGGCCGGGCCCGGCCCCCGCGCGCCGCCGCCGTCGCGGCCATCAGGGTCTTGCCGTGGCCCGGGGCCAGGGCGTGCATCGCGCCCAGGGCGACCGCGATGAGCAGGGCCACGGCGGCGAAGCCGATCGTGAGATCGCGCCGGGCCACGAGGTCGTCCAGGGCCCGGGTCCAGCGGTCGGCACCCCGGGGGAGCACGCCGGCGGCCGGGGCCGCCTGCCGCTGCGCGTCCGACGCGAGCGCCGGGCCGCCGGGCCGCACCCGCACCGAGGCCGTGGCGGTGTCGGCGGGGGAGGAGAGCAAGTCCTTCGGATAGGAGGTCAGTTCCCGCGAGACCGACTCCTTCGGCACGTTTGTCGCGGTGAGCGTCATCCGGTCGCCCCGCGCCGTGATCTCCCGCCAGCCCGGCCCGCCGCTGGCGCCCGCACTGCGGAAGCCGAGGGTCGCGGTGCCCGAGCGGGGCAGCGCGGCGGTCAGCCGGCACTCCACGCGCAGGGTGTCGAGACCTGCCTGGCCCGGGCGCAGGCGGGCGCTGCTGCGGGCGGCCGTCAGGGGTGCCGTACGCCCGTCGACGGTGAGGGCGCTGTCGGCGGCGGCCCGCGCGCAGCGCTGCCGGGCCCATGCGTCCAGCCCCAGCCGTTCGATGCCGGGCTTGGCCTGGGTGGCCGGGATCTCGGCCAGGTCCTCCACATGGTCGACGCGGAGCTGTCCGGGAGCGGCGACCAGGCCGTCGTAGCGGTTGACGGTGAAGTTGCCGAGGGGGTGCGCGCTCGCGGTGCCGGCCGGGAGGAGCGCGAGGGCGCACCCGGCGAGCAGCACGTACAGCAGACGGGGTTTCACCGGGCCCCCTCCAGCGCCTCGCGGGCCTGCGCGGCGCCCAGCGGGGAGAAGCCGGAGTTCAGCTTCAGGGCCGCGGTGAGCGAGGCCCGGCCGGCCGCCCGGTGGCCGGTGGCCAGCTCGATCATGCCGCGGTGGTAGCGGAAGGCGGCGCTGCGGTAGCCGGTGGCGGTGGCCCGGCGGGCGTAGGGCAGGGCCTCGGCGTCGCGGCCGTTGACGTGCAGCGCCCAGGCGAGGGCGTCCGCGGTGTGCACGGTGTGCCGGCGGGCCCATTCGGCGCGGGCCGCGCGCAGGGCGGCCCGCTTGTCGCCGTGGTCGGCGGCGGCCAGCGCGGTGTCCAGGTCGGCGTTGACGCCGTTGGCGCGGGCCAGCGCGATCCAGGCGTCGACCAGCGCGTACTGCTGCCGGGCCCGCGCCCGGTCGCCGGCCGCGCCCCGCGCCTCGTAGAGCTCGCCCAGGGCGACCAGCGGGCCGGGCAGCGGAGCGCGGGCCACCACCGTCTCCATGTCCTCGACGGCCGCGGCCCGGTCACCGCTCGCCGCCCGTGCGCGGGCCCGGCCCTCCAGCGCCGGGAGGTAGCCGTCGTCGGCGGCCAGGGCGCGGGCGTAGTAGGTGAGCGCCGTGCGCTGGTCGCCCTGGTTCCAGGCGAGTTGGCCGAGCTGGGTGGCCACGTACGCGGTGTCGCCCGGCGAGGCCGCCGCGGTCAGCGCCTGCTCCAGGACGCGGCGCGCCGTGCGCACGTCCCCGCGCAGCTCCTGCACATAGGCGTACCGGGTGAAGACCGGCACGCCCGGCTTGCGCGCGTCGGCGGTCCGCGCCGCCTTCGCCGCGTCGGCGTACCGGCCGAGTTCGACCAGGGCGTCGATCCGGGAGGACAGCGCGCGCTCGCTGTACGGGTTGCGCCGCAGGGCCGCGTCCGCGAAGGACAGGGCGCCGTGGAAGTCGTGCCGGGCGGCGGCGAGGGCGGCGCGGCCGGCCAGCGCCTGGTCGTCGTCCGGCGCCAGCGACAGGGAGCGCCGCAGCGCCTGCTCGGCCTGCGGGTACCGGGACGGGTCGCCCTTGGTCCGCGCCTGCTCGACGTAGGCGAGGCCGAGGGTGGCCCAGCCGCCGTGGTCCTTCGGCTGGGCCCGCAGATGCGTCTGCAGGGCGGTGATGCTCGCGTCCAGGTTCCCGCCGCTCAGCACCCCGGGATCCACGGCGCCGGCCGCGACCGGCACGGACGCCGGCCCCCGGTCCGCGCCGAGCGCGATCGCACCACCGGTCAGGGCGACCGCCACCAGCGAGGCGGCGACGACGAGCTGCGCACCGCCCCGCCACAGCCGCCGGACCGAACCGACCCGCCGTACGGCGGCGACCCGCTCGTCGCCGCCTGCCTCGTGCCCGACGGCCGCGCGCTCCTCGGCGCCCGCGTGCTCGTCGGGGTCGGAAGCCACAGGCGCCGGCCGGGCCTCGCCGCTCGCGCTCACCTTCCGCACGTCCTGCTCGTCGTCCTGCCCGCGCGGGCCCATTGCCTTCTCCTCGGTCGGTCGTGTGGAAGGCGCGGCCCGCCGTGGGGGAGGGGGAATCACGGGCCGCGCCGGTCTGGGTGGGTGCGGGATCTAGTACGGGCGCTGCAGGCGCCGGCGCCACCACGCGAAGGCGGTGCCGATCAGCAGGATCCCGGCCGCGCCGGAGGCCGCCGAGGCGGCGATCAGCGTGGTGTTCCCGGAGCCGCCGGAGGCTGACCCGGCCGGCTGGAGGGCGTCCCCGAGCTGGCTGCGCACGTCCGTCCCCGCCGTCGTGCCCTTGGCGAGCCGGCCGCGCGAACCGGCCGTGGGCTGGGCGACGTACGGGAAGTAGTTCTCGAACTTCTTGTCGTTCTTGTCGACCGCGTCACCCAGGTCGTTCTTGGAGCCGACCAGTTCGCCCTCGACGACCTGCAGCGCCGCGTCGATCACGTCGTCACCCAGCCGGCGGCCGTTCGGGAAGCCCGCGTTGTCGCCGTCCAGCACACCGAGCCGCTTGGGATGCATGCTCGGCTTGATCGAGGTGTTCAGCCGCAGCTCCTCCGAAGGCGTCCCGTGCGGCGGCTGGTTGAGCCCCTTGACGCCCTTGAGGAAGACGTCGACCAGGTCGTTGCGCGGCTCCGCCGGTGCCTTGATCTTGTAGATGGACTCGATCAGCTTGGGCAGCTCGGGGTTGGTGACGTTCTTCAGGAACTGCCCGTCGTACGCGGGCTGCGAGGCGTTGAACTTGTCCTTGTCCTTCTGCGGGTTGACGACCTCGTTGACCAGCGGGTTGCCCAGGCGCGAGACCTGGCTGTAGTAGCCCTGCGCGTTGCGGCGCTGGGCCGTCGACCAGATGCCGACGACCGGCTGGTGGGACGACTCGCGGATCAGGTCGTTCGGCACCTGGAGCGCGATGGTGTTGACGTTGTAGCCCTTGAGGGTGTCCCGGCCGACCTCGGTGAGGTTCCCGCCGTACAGCAGGTCGAAGACGCGCAGGTCCGCGAAGAACGGGTCGTCCGCCTGGCCGGCGAAGGTCGCGGCGCCGCCCGCCGTCTTGTACACCGCCTGGGCGCGCAGCTTGCCGTAGTCCGGCATGGACGCCTTGCCGACGTTCGACGGTGCCACCGGCACGTCGTCGGCCAGCTTGGTCTTCGACATCTCGTGCCCGTTCCGGAGCTTGATGAGGTCGATGTCGTACGTCTGGGTGATGTTGAGGTCGGGATCGTCCAGGCTGGTGACCGGACCGGTGTTGTAGAGGAACGTGTTGCCGTTCTTCGTGCGGGTCTTGAAGGTGTAGCGGAACACCAACTCGCCCTGCGCGTCACCGTTGTTGTCGATGTGCAGGTCGTACTGCGCGTCGTCGGCGAACGTGTAGAAGTTCGGTCCGCCGGCCGGCTCCTCGAACGGGATCCAGTTCGCCACGATCGTCGTCGTGTCGGGCTTGTCCGGGCTGACGAACGCGTACAGGTCGGTGTTGTCGTACTGCGGGGTGCCCGAGATCAGCGGGGCCTCACGGTGGGAGGAGGCGGAGGCCGCCCCGGGTGCCAGGGTGGCGACGCCGGCGGCCGTGAGCCCTCCGGCGGCCAGTGCGCCGCAGATGAGCGTGACCAGTCCGGTGCGTCCCGTGCCGCGCCCGGTGGACGCCCTCCCGGAGAGGGCGCCCCTGGAGAAGAGAGGTGTCATGCCGTCCGTCCTCAGTGCCGACTTGCCTTTGACGGACGGGTATACGGAGCGGACGCGCCGATCGGTTTGGTCGAAGGCGAAAAACTTTTTCCCGGTCCAGGACCCGCGTTTTCGGCCCGCTGATCCGTAACCCCTCGGGGAGGTGTGTCTCGGTGCGGATGCGCGGTGCGCGAGGAAGAGCCGGCTGCGGCCACGGTGAGGGGGCCCGGATGCAGGCGGACGAGCTGCTGGTGCTCGTGGCGGGCGGCGACCAGCGAGCCTTCGAGGAGCTGTACGGACTGGTGTCCGGCCCGGTGTACGGGCTGGTGCGCCGGGTGGTGCGGGACCCCGCCCAGTCCGAGGAGGTCGCCCAGGAGGTGCTGCTCGAACTGTGGCGCTCCGCCGCCCGGTTCGACCCCGGCCGGGGCAGCGCCCTGTCCTGGATCCTCACCCTCGCCCACCGCCGTGCCGTAGACCGGGTGCGCAGCGCCCGCGCGGCCGGGGAACGCGAGCAGCGCGAGGCCCTGCGCGCCGGTGAACCCGCGTTCGACCAGGTCGCCGAGGAGGTCGAGGCCGGCCTGGAACGCGAGTGGGTGCGCCGCTGCCTGAACCGGCTCACGGCCCTGCAACGCCAGTCGGTGACCCTCGCCTACTACGACGGGTACACCTACCGTGAGGTGGCCGAGCGGCTGTCGCTGCCGCTCGGCACGGTCAAGACGCGGATGCGCGACGGGCTCACCCGGCTGCGCCAGTGCCTGGGAGGCGCCGTATGAGCATCCTCGGCAGACTGCTGCGCCGCGAGGACCTGCACTCCCTGGCCGCGCCCTACGCGCTCGACGCCCTCGAACCGGGCGAGCGGCGCCGCTTCGAGAAACACCTGGCGGGCTGCGACCGCTGCGCCGCCGAGGTGCGGGACCTGGCCGAAGACGCGGTCCGGCTCGCCTGGTCCACGGCGGCCCCGGCGCCCGCCGCGCTGCGCGACCGGGTCCTGTCCGCCGTCCGCAGCACCCCGCAGGAGCCCGCGTCGGCCCGCGGCCGCACGGCCGCGCGGGCGCAGGCGCCGGGCCGGGAGCGCGCACCCCTGCTGCCGCCGCACGTCTGGGGCACCCAGCCCCCGCCGGGACGCGCCCGCACGCCCCGCAGACGCCCCCTGTTCGCGCCGTTCGCCACGGTCACCGCCGCCGCGGCCCTCGTCGTCGCCTCCCTCTTCGCGGTCCAGGCGCACCGCACCGAGGACCGGCTCACCGCCGAGCGGGCCCGGGCACGTGAGATCGCCCACGTTCTGGCCGCTCCCGACGCCCGCGCGGCGAGCAGCGAGGACGCCCGGGGCCGCAGTATCGGAGTAATCGCTTCCGCCTCCGAGCGGGAAGCCGTCGTCACCCTCAGCGGATACGGCACCCCGCCCGGCGGACGCGTACACCAGCTCTGGCTCATGCGCCCCCGTGTACAACCGCGCTCCCTGGGGCTCCTCGCGGGCGACACGCCCCTGGTCGCGAAGGGCGTCGACACCTCCTCGTCGTCACTCGCCGTAACCATCGAGCCTGACGGCGGATCAGTTCAGCCCACCGGTCAGCCGATTGTCCAACTCACCCTGAAATCGGTCGGATTCGGAGAGTAGTCAAAGGGGGATGGTCAACCCCCTTACAGGGAAGGTGAATCCTGTGGCCGAGATACACGCGTGCCCCGGTGGGGCGATAGGGTTACCCTGCCCGGGCCGGGTGGACTCGTACGGGTGGGGAGTGACATGGAACAGATAACAGTGCGCAGCAGGGCGAGGGTCCCTGCGATCACCTACGGGAGCAGCGCGACCAGTTCGCGCCTCGACCGCCATCTGTCGGTGCTGGCGGGTCCCGCCATACCGCAGCGGGAGACGGTCGAGGCGACGTCGCTGATGCGCGAACTGACGGCGCGTGACTCCGTGCACCAGCGCAGTGACCGGGGCACGCGGATCGGCCGCGTCTCGCTCTTCGCGCCGCTGCGCCGGCTGCGCCGTTCGCTGTTCGGCGGTCACTGACCGCACCGCAGGGCCCCTGACCCCGAGCAGGGGTGCCCGCGCTCAGGCCGCCACACCGTCCCGGCGCAGCGCTGCGATCTCGTCGTCCGTCATCCCCACGGCACGCAGCAGCGCTCCGGTGTGCTGCCCGAGTGCGGGCACATCGCCCATCCGCGCCTCGTCCCCGCCCGGCAGCGTGATGGGAGGCAGCAGCGCCTTCAGCGGCCCCACCGGCGAACCCACCTGACGCCACCGCTCCCGGGCCGCCAGCTGCGGATGTTCCGCCAGCTCGTGCAGATCCCGCAGCCGCGCACAGGCGATGCCCGCCTTCTCCAGCCTGGCCAGCGCCTCCTCGGCCGCCAGTACCGCCAGCGCCCGAGCGACCAGGGCATCGGTGCGGTCCCGGTGCGCCACCCGCGCGGCATTCGTCGCGTACGCCGGATCCGTGCCCAGCTCCGGGCGGCCTATGACCTGTTCGGCCAGCCGCCGCCACTCCCGGTCGTTCTGCACCGACAGCAGCACCCGCCCGCCGTCCGCCGTCGGATAGGCGTCGTACGGCGCGATCACCGCGTGCGCGAGCCCGGTGCGGGCCGGCGGTTCGCCGCCGTGCAGCGCGTGGTGCAGCGGATGGCCCATCCACTCGGCGAGCGCCTCCAGCATGGACACCTCCACCGGCCCGCCCCGCCCGGTCGTGCCGCGCCGTACGAGCGCGGCCAGCACACCGGAGAACGCGTACATGGCCGCCGCGATGTCCGCCGCCGGGATGCCCGCCTTCACCGGCTGCTCCGGCGTCCCGGTCACCGACACCAGCCCCGCCTCGCACTGCACGAGCATGTCGTACGCCCGCTTGTCCGAGTACGGCCCCGAGCCGCCGTAGCCCGAGATGTCCACGGCGATCAGCCGGGGGTGCCGGGCGCACAGCGTGGCCGCGTCCAGGCCGAGCCGGGCGGCGGCGCCGTGCGCGAGGTTCTGCACGAACACGTCCGCGTCCGCCACCAGCCGCCGTACGACCTCCAGACCGCGCGGGTCCTTCAGGTCCAGCGCGAGGGACTCCTTGCCCCGGTTGCACCACACGAAGTGCGAGGCCAGACCGCGGGCCGCCGTGTCGTAGCCGCGCGCGAAGTCGCCGCCGTCGACCCGCTCCACCTTGATGACGCGGGCGCCCAGATCGGCGAGCTGCCGGGTCGCGAAGGGTGCGGACACGGCCTGCTCGACGGCGACGACGGTGATGCCCTCCAGGGGCAGCGGGAGGTGATCCATGGGGTGGATGATCTCCCCTGACCGGCGGTTTTGTCAGCAGTGCGGGTTCACTCGGCCCGCGCGTACCTGCCCACCGCGAGCGGCAGGAACAGGGCGATCAGGGCCAGGCTCCACAGCAGCGACCCGGCGACCGGGTGGGCCACCGGCCAGGCTGCGCCCTCCGGGACGGGCGCGTTGCCGAAGAGGTCCCGCAGGGCCGTGGTGACCGCGCTGATCGGGTTCCACTCGGCGAGCGCGCGCAGCCAGCCCGGCAGGTTGTCCGTCGGGATGTACGCGTTCGACAGCAGCGGCAGCACGAAGGAGGAGGCGCCGAGCTGTCCGGCGGCGTCCTCGCTGCGGGACAGCAGGCCCAGGAAGATCCCGGCGCAGGTGCAGGCGAACCGGAAGAGCAGCAGCAGCCCCACCGCACCGACGGCCCCGGCCGTGGACCCCTCGATCCGCCAGCCCACCGCGAGCGCGGTCAGCAGCAGCGGCACCGTCCCGACGGCCGTGACGACGAGGTCCGCGACGGCTTGCCCGAGGGGGACGGCGGCCCGGCTCACCGGCATCGTGCGGAACCGGTCCATGACGCCCCGGTGGGTGTCCTGGGCGGCCTGGAACATGCCGGTCATCAGCCCGCCGGCGGCCGTCGCGACCAGCAGCCCGGGCACCAGGAAGGAGCGGTACTCGCGGCCGGGCATCGCCAGCGCGCTGCCGAAGACATAGCCGAAGAAGAGCAGCATGTTGACCGGCATCAGCTGGGTCAGGACCGCCAGTCCCGGATTGTTGCGGACGCGGCGCAGCTGCCGGCCCGTCATCGCCAGTCCGTCGTACGCGAACGCGCTCATGCGGCAAGCTCCTCACCGTCGGCGGACTCACCGGTGAGCCGCAGGAAGACGTCGTCGAGGGTGGGCGGCCGGATGCCCGCGTCCAGCAACGGCACGCCGGCCGCGTCCAGTTCGCGCACCAGGCGGGGCAGGGTGAGCGTCGGGTCGGTGGTGACCGCGCCGACGGCGTTGCGCTCGCGGTCGAACACCGGCTCCCTCCCGGTCAGCCGGTCGAGCACGGCCGCCGCCCGCGCCAGCGCGCCGGCGTCCGCGACCACCGCCTCCACCTGCGAACCGATGAGCGCCTTGAGCGCGGTGGGCGAGCCGGTGTGGGCGACCCGGCCCCGGTCCACCAGGGCGATGTCGTCGGCGAGCTGGTCGGCCTCCTCCAGGTACTGCGTGGTCAGCAGCACCGTCGTGCCGTCCGCCCTCAGCTCGCGCACGGCCTGCCAGACACGGGCGCGGCTGGCCGGGTCGAGTCCGGTGGTCGGCTCGTCCAGGAAGAGCACGTCGGGACGGCGGACCAGGCTCGCGGCCAGGTCCAGCCGGCGCCGCATGCCGCCCGAGTACGCCGCCGCCCTCCGGTCCGCCGCCTCGGTCAGGCCGAAGCGCTCCAGCAGCTCGTCGGCCCGGGCGGCCGGCCCGCGCACCCGGTGCAGCCGGGCGAACAGCCGCAGGTTCTCCCGGCCGGTGAGGTCCCCGTCGACCGAGGCGTACTGCCCGGTGACCGCGATCCGGCGGCGCACGGCCGCCGCCTCCCGCACCAGGTCGTGCCCGGCGATCCGCGCCGAGCCCCCGTCCGGGTGCAGCAGCGTGGTCAGCAGCCGCACCGCCGTCGTCTTCCCCGCCCCGTTCGGCCCCAGCAGCCCGCAGACGGTGCCCTCGGCGACGGCCAGATCCAGCCCGCGCAGGGCCCGTACGGCGCCGAAGCGCTTCTCCAGACCCTCACTAAGTACGGTGTACGTAGTAGTCATGCCGGGACCATACCGCACTACGTACGGTGTACGTAACTAGGATGGTGGCCGAGGTGATGACCGATGGCAGTCCGAGGGGCCGTCCCCGAGGTGATCTGGGCGCGCCCCGAGCGCACCGGCCGGGGCCCGAGACCGGCGTACACGCGCGACGACATCGCCGCCGCCGCGGTCCGGATCGCCGATGCGCAGGGGCTCGACGCGGTGTCGATGCGGCACGTCGCGGCCGAGCTGGGCTGCGGCACCATGTCGCTGTACAACTACGTCCCCCGCAAGGAGGACCTGTACGAGCTGATGGTGGACGCGGCAGGCGCGGAGCACGCCCCGTGGGAACCGAGCGGGGACTGGCGGGCCGACATGCGCCGCGTGGCCGGGCAGACGCGCGAGCTGATGCACCGGCATCCCTGGCTGCCGCGCCTGATGTCCCCCGTGTACGGCTTCAGCCCGAACGCCCTGCGCTACCTGGAGCACTGCCTGGCCTGCCTGGACCCGCTGGACGCGGCGTACGGCATCAAGCTGGAGCTGATCGCGATGCTCAACGGCGTCGTGACGATGTACGTCCGCAACGAACTCGACACCGCCGAACGGGCCCGTGCCCTGCCGTGGTCGCAGGACGAGGAGAACGCCGTCCGCATCGCCTACCTGGGCCGCCAGATCGCCTCCGGCGCCTACCCGCGCATGGCGGCGGCGTTCGGCGAGGACCCGGGGCCGATCGATCTGGAGGCGGTGTTCGAACGGGCGGTGGGGCGGGTCATCGACGCGTTCGACACGGAACGACGGAGCCGGTGAACTTCCTGGGCGAAGTCACCCGGGAGCACGGGGACATCGACTGGTTCGCCCGGGCGGAGGACGCGGAACCGCTCGCCGGCACCCTGGTCCGGCTCGGCCACACCCCGGTGCCCGGCCGCCCGCCGACCTCCAGCTGGACTTCGTGAAGGACGGCCTGGAGAGCAGTTTCACCCTCGTCGACACGGACGCGGCGGGGCGGGTGACCGTCGCCGGCGGGTCCTGGGCGGGCATGCCCTGGCCGGACGGGCTGCTCGGCGCGGAGCCGGGCCGTATCGGCGCGCTGGAGGCGCCGATCGCCGGTCCGCGCGTCCAGATCGAGATCAAGCGCATGATGCCGGACTGGGACGCCTCCCGGCCCCGCCGTGCCGAGGACGGCCTTGGGGGACATCGGTACAGCCGTTAGCGCTAAGCACTTGATCATGGCCTGATCAGGCTCGGGGTGTCCCGGAGCGTCCCGGGTGAATCCACCCTGGCTGAGTGCCGAGTTTGTTCTGGCCCGGTCAGTCGTGACGAGCGAGCTTGATCGCGGAAAGCAGCAGGATCACGGCCAACAGAGGGATAAGGACTTCATCCGGGAACGTGCCGAGCAGCAGGCCGCCCAGTACGGCCCCGGCGATGGAGCCGGCGGCCATGACCGCAGTGAAGCGGAGGTTGGTGCTGAGGACGGCGAAGCTGCCGTCGCGGCTGTAGCGGGCGAACGCGACCAGCATGGTCGGCAGGGAGACGAGCAGGGAGAGACTCCCGGCGGTCTTGATGTCCTCGCCGAACAGCAGCACGATCGTCGGGATCAGCAGTTCGCCGCCGGCCACTCCCATGATCGCGGCGACGACACCGATCCCGAACCCGGCCGCGACTCCGGCGGGGATCTGGGCCCAGAGCGGCAGCGCGAGGGTGTCCAGGGTGGTGGTGTGGGTGACCACCAGGGCGGCGGCCATGAGGACCATCAGGGCCGCCAGCACCTTGTAGAGGGTGGCCGACCGCATGCGGACCGCCCAGCTCGCTCCGGCCCAGGCGCCGAGGAGGCTCCCGGCCAGCAGGTTGACCGCGACGGGCCAGCGGGCGGCGATCTCGGCGGCCGGGACCGCGGCCAGTCGGGCGGGCAGCGCGACCAGGACCACGACTAGGCTCATTGCCTTGTTCAAGATGACCGCCGACAGCGCGGCGAAACCGAAGAGACTGATCAGCAGCGGCAGGCGGAACTCGGCACCGCCCAGCCCGATCATCCCGCCCAGAACGCCGATGGCCGCTCCTGCGCCGAACACCACGGGGGCTACGTGTGTGGCGCGAAGAGGAACAAGGTTCTGGTCAGCGGTCATGGTGGGCATCCTCGCTGGTGGCCGTCCCCGCCCGCTACAGCGTGATCTGACCCTCGGGTGAAGGTACCTGCTGCCTGCTCACGGCTCGTCCAGACCTCCGAACGCAACCTTCGCTACGAGAGGTCACTCGTGCTGGCGGCCCCCCGATTCCTGCCCGGCACCGGAGGGCCGTCGTGTGTCGGGGTGGGGGAACATCGGTACGGCGGGGAAGGCCCTATCGCAGCTCGGTGTTCGGGTGGGGCTGGGACTGGAGCCGGTCGCGCAGGTCGGTCTCCTCGGCGGTGAGCGGGTCCTCGGGCCGGCGGATGCGGACGGGCTTGGGCCGCAGGGGCAGGCCGTCGTCCACCGCGGCGGCTTCGGCTTCCGCGAGGGCCCGGTACAGCGAGGCGACCGAGGGGGACTTGCCCGCGTTCTTGCCGGTCTTGATGGTGAGCTTCTTGGCGATCTCGGGGACGGGGACGCCCTTGTCCTTAAGCGCGACGGCGAAGGTGAGCATGTCGTCGTCGATTACCTTGGGCCGTCCGCCGTGGTTGCCCTTGGACGCGGCGATGACCTGGCCTTCGAGGGTCTTATCCCGGATGTAGTTGCGCTCGATCTGCCCGGCGACCGCGAGGACGGCGAAGAACATGGCGCCCATCCCGTTGGGGTCGTAGATCCCGGTGAGCGGGCCGGTGAGGAGTTCGAGCTGCATGCCGCCGGCCTGGAGCTCGGCGGACAGCGTCATCAGCTCGGCCGCGTTCCTGGCCAGACGCTTCAGCTCGTGCACGGTGAAGATCACCGGCGTCTCGGGGGCGGCCTCCTTGAACTGGTGGGCCAGGGCGAGCGCCTTCTCCAGCTCGGGCCGGACCTTCACGCGCGTGCTGATAGGTTCCTTGAAGACCTTGTGGCACTGCGCGCGGTGGAGGGCTTCGAGCTGGCTCGCCAGCTCCTGGCGGGGGTCGAGGTGCGGGCGTAGCCGATCCGCACCGGCCGCTCGGTGCGGGGGGCGGGCACCACGGCGAGCGCCGGGGCCCTGCTTCCACGCGCGGCCCGGGTGCCGGTCGGCGGGGACGGGGATCTCCAGTTCCTCGCGCAGCGCCGGGACGAGGACGAAGCGGGGGGTGTGGTACTTCGCGGCGGTCTTCCCGCCCCGGGTGCGGCAGGCGCTGCCGGCGGGCGCGTCACAGTTCGGGCAGTCGTGACGTTCTACCGCAAGTGCTGCCTGATCGGGCGTGAGATCCATGCGGGCAGTCTCTTAGAAGTGCCTCGCACAACATGCTGGTTTCGAGAGGACTTTTGCGAACGGCGACCTGCGGAAACGCGATCGCTTCCGGACCTCTCGCAGAACTCTCACAGACGGTCGATTATGAGAATCCCGGCGGCAGCGGATTCTCACTGAGCCAACGACGGACTGCCTCCGCCTCCTCCTCACGCCCAAGCACCTCAAACAGATCCGCCTGTACTCCCAGCACAGCGCGAAGTCGGGGAAGCACGGACGGCACCGTGGCAACGTACCTGCGGTAGAGCTCCACAGCCTCCTCCGCCGCGCGTAGCGCCATGGAAAGGTCGCCCTCCGCTGCCGGAAGCATCGCGAAGACAGCGAGCGAGGTGGCGAGGTCGGGTTCGTAGGCGGCCGGGTTGCCCTCCGCCAGCCGACGGTAGATCTTCACCGCCTCCTCGGCAGCGGTCAGGGCTTGGCCCCGCCGCCCTGCCTCCGCCAGCCAGATGCCGAGGTTGGACAGCGAGCGCGCGAGGTCGGGTTCGTAGGCGGCCGGGTTGCCCTCCGCCAGCCGACGGTAGATCTTCATCGCCTCCTGCTCAGCGGTCAGGGCCTCACCTTGCCGCCCTGCCTCCGCCAGCCGGATGCCGAGGTTGGACAGCGAGCGCGCGAGGTCGGGTTCGTAGGCGGCCGGGTTGCCCTCCGCCAGCCGACGCCGGATCTTCATCGC
>NZ_JBIVJQ010000017.1:0-172245 GCF_044750305.1 Streptomyces sp. NPDC088810 | reverse complement strand
GCCGGAGTCGTATTCACCCTCACGATCGAAACCGCACTGCGCTCACTGGCACGCGGCTGGGACCGCGCCGGAATCCACCTGGTCGCCCACGGCGCGACGGTGTTCACCGCGCTTCTTCTGTCCTACCGCTACCTGCCGGTGCCCATGGCCCGGCACCCGTGGCTGTTCGGTCCCCTGCTCGTCCTGGCGACGGCCTCGGTGATCCACGGCTACCTGCGCACCACGAGGCTCTGGCAGCCTGCCCCGGCCCCCGTGCCACAGCCGGAACCCCAGCCCGAACCGGTCTGATCCACGGTCGGCTGGAGCCGCTCTGGTTGGCCCGACCGGTCAACCAGAGCGCCCGAGGGAAGTGCCGGTCTGTGCGGTCGCCGGAGGCGGGGTACCGCCCCGGCGTCCGGTCAGCGGGTGGCGAGGAACTCCAGCGTGTCGATCACTCGGTTGGAGAAGCCCCACTCGTTGTCGTACCAGGCGACCACCTTGATGTGGCGGCCGTCGACGCGGGTGAGGGCCGAGTCGAAGATGGAAGAGGCGGGATTGCCCGTGATGTCGGACGACACGAGCGGGTCGTCCGAGTACTCGAGGATGCCGGCGAGCGGTCCCTCCGCTGCGGCGCGGTACGCCGCCAGCACGTCGTCACGCGTCACGTCGCAGGCGACGGTCGTGTTGAGTTCGACGATCGAGCCCACCGGCACCGGTACGCGGATCGAGTCGCCCGACAGCTTCCCGTCGAGGTTCGGCAGCACCAGGCCGATCGCCTTGGCTGCGCCGGTCGTGGTCGGCACGATGTTGACGCCGGCGGCCCGGGCGCGACGGGCGTCGCGGTGCGGACCGTCCTGCAGGTTCTGCTCCTGCGTGTAGGCGTGCACCGTCGTCATGAATCCGTGCTCGATACCGGCGAGTTCGTCGAGGACCGCGGCCAGCGGCGCGAGCGCGTTGGTGGTGCAGGAGGCGTTCGAGACGATCGTGTGCAGGTCCGGGTCGTAGGCGTCGGTGTTGACCCCGAACGCGAGCGTGACGTCGGCGCCGTCCGACGGCGCGCTGACGAGCACCTTCTTCGCGCCCGAGTCGAGGTGGGCCCGGGCGGCCTTGGCCGAGGTGAAGCGGCCGGTGGCTTCCAGGACGATGTCGACGCCGAGCTCGGCCCACGGCAGCTGCGCCGGTTCGCGCTCGGCCAGCACCCTGATCCGACGGCCGTCGACGACGAGGGCGTCCCCGTCGACGGTCACCGGGCGCCCGAGCCGGCCGGCCGTGCTGTCGTAGGCCAGCAGGCGGGCGAGAGTGGCGGGCTCGGTCAGGTCGTTCACGGCGACGATCTCGAGGGCGCTGTCGCGCTCCAGCAGTGCGCGCAGCACATTGCGTCCGATGCGGCCGAACCCGTTGATGGCGATGCGAGTCATGAGTGAGGTCCCTTCCCTTCGCCACCAAGGCTCGTCCGCGGGACGCGCCGCTGACAGTGGCGACATCGCCACGGTTCAAAAGGATCTCGCCACGCGGTGCCGGGCGGGTTACTCGCCCCGGGTGAAGGTGCGCCGGTACTCGCTCGGTGTGGTGCCCAGGATGCGCTGGAAGTGCAGGCGCAGGTTCGCGCCGGTGCCGAGGCCGACGTCGGCGGCGATCTGTTCGACGCTGCGCTCCGAGCGTTCGAGCAGTTCGCGGGCCAGGTCGATGCGGGCGCGCATCACCCACTGCATCGGCGTGTAGCCGGTCTCCTCGACGAAGCGCCGGGAGAACGTGCGCGGTGAGACCCCCGCCTGCCGCGCCAGTATGTCGAGGGTGAGGGGCTCGCCGAGCCGGTGCAGCGCCCACTCACGGGTGGTGGCGAACCGCTCGCCGAGCGGCTCGGGGACGCTGCGCGGCACGTACTGGGCCTGCCCGCCGCTGCGGTAGGGGGCGGCAACCAGACGCCGGGCCGCGTGGTTGGACGCGGCCACTCCGTGGTCGCCGCGCAGGATGTGCAGGCACAGGTCGATGCCGGAGGCGGCGCCGGCCGAGGTGAGCACGCTGCCCTCGTCGACGAACAGCACGTTCTCGTCGACCTGGACGAGCGGATGCCTGGCCACGAGTGCCCGCGTGTAGTGCCAGTGCGTCGTGGCGCGCCTGCCGTCGAGCAGACCCGTGGCGGCGAGCGCGAAGGCACCCGTCGAGATGGCGGCGAGCCGCGCGCCCCGGTCGTGGGCGGCGATCAGTGCCTCGACGACGGCCTGCGGCGGGCCCTCGCGGTCCGGGAACCGGTAGCCGGGGACGAAGACGATGTCGGCCCAGGCAAGGGCGTCGAGGCCGTGGGCGACGTGGTACGCGAGGCCGTCGCCGCCGGTGACGAGCCCGGGTGCCGCCCCGCACACCCGCACCTCGTACGGCATGCTCGCGCGGGTCGTGAAGACCTGCGCGGGAATTCCGACATCGAGCGGCTTCGCGCCCTCGAGCACAAGGACGGCGACGCGATGCAGGCGGGAGGCTGGCACAGGAAGAGGTTACGTGGGGCGTGACCTCGATACCCCCACTGCCGCTTTCCCAGGCCCCCATCAGCCCCGCAGATCTGATGTCGACGGCAGGAGTTCAAGCAGCAGGGTCACAGCCTCCTCGGCGGTCTCGACTTCGCCGACCACGGCGGAGGGACTGCGCCGGCGAACCTTGAACCGTCCGTTGGGCAGCGGCTCGATCGAGCCGGCCTGCACAATCCAGGGGTAGCGCGTGGAGCTGCTGAAGAGCAGGGCGAAGTGGCTGGTGAACGGAAACAGCCGCCGGAGTCGTGGTTGAGCGGCAGCGGCCTCCAGCAGCGGAACGATGCCCGGAAAGGGGCGCCCGGGCGAGCGGATCCGGTGCACTGCATGCCTCCACTGCCAGCTGAGTCGTAGGGCCTGCCAACGGGCCTCGACAACGTCAGCCGGCCCGCGCCGGCGTGCTGCAGCCATGTCTGGCAGAACTGGTCTCGGGGGCAGGGGCAACTGCTGGTCGCAGGTCTCGTCATTCGCGTCCACTGTCATAGTGTCGTGGCCGTTGCCTGAAACCGGTGCTCTGATCCTGGCCTGTGACCGGTGCCGTTGACCGCGATCATGAACCGGTCCACCGGTCCACCGGTCCGCGACCGCCGAAGGAGTCTCCCCTCTCATGCCTGTGCCTGCCGACCCGACGGTCCTGCATCCGATGCCCGAGCAGCCGCGGGTGGTGCTGCTCAGGCCGCTGGTGAAGTCCCCGCTGATCGAGGTCGGGGAGTTCTCCTACTACGACGACCCGGACGAGGCGACCGCGTTCGAGACCCGTAACGTGCTCTACCACTACGGGCCGGAGAAACTGATCATCGGGAAGTTCTGTGCGCTGGGCACGGGCGTGCGGTTCATCATGAACGGTGCCAACCACCGTATGGACGGCCCGTCCACCTTTCCCTTCCCGGCCATGGGCGGTTCCTGGTCGGACCACTTCGACCTGCTCACCGGTCTGCCCAGCCGGGGGGACACCGTCGTCGGCAACGACGTCTGGTTCGGCCACGGTACGACCGTCATGCCCGGTGTGCGGATCGGCCATGGCGCGATCATCGGCACGGGTGCGGTGGTCACCGGCGACGTACCCGACTACGGCATCGTCGGCGGCAACCCGGCCCGCCTCATCCGCACCCGTTACGACGACCGGGACGTCGCCCGGCTGCTGGCGGTGGCCTGGTGGGACTGGCCCGTGGAGCACATCACCGAGCACGTACGCACGATCATGTCGGGCAGCATCGCCGCCCTGGAGGCCGCCGCCCCGCACTCCCCGCAGGCATGAGTGGCCGAACGTCGTGACCACTCGTCGGCAGCGCCGGGTCGGGCCGCCTGCCCGTCAGCGCAGGCCGAGGCAGGATAGCCAGGTGCGGGGGGCCGTGTGGGCGGTGGTGAGGAGTGTGGCCAGTACGCCCGGCAGCCCGGTCAGCAGGTCCGCGCCCCAGCCGGCGGGCCATGGTGGGGCGAGCCGGTCGGTCAGGTGGTGGGTGAGCCGGTTTTTGAGGGTGGCGGCGGCGGGCAGCCGGGCGTGCCGGTCGAAGGCGTCGGCGACGGCCAGTACTCCCGCGGCGCCGTGGCAGAGACCGAGGCGGTCGCCGGGCGAGTCGCCGTAGAGGTGGAAGGTTTCGTCGTAGTGCTCGGCGAGTGTGGTGAAGGCGGCTGTGGCCCAGTCGGCGGTCGTGGTGTCTCCGAGCGCGTCGGCGGCGTCCCACAGTGCCCAGGTGATTCCGGGGGTGCCGTAGCACCAGGCCTGGCGCGGGTGGGCTGCCGGTGTGGGGGGACTTCCCGGTCCGGCGGCGGGCCAGGTGCGGATGCCGCGCTCGTCGTCGTAGGCGTGGCGGATCAGCCAGCGGGCGGCCCGGCCGAGTGCCGTGGCGAGGCTGCTCGCGAGATCGGTGCCCGTGCTGGTACGGCGCAGCGCGGCGGTGAGCGCCGTGGTGAGGCCGGCGACGCCGTGCCCCATGCCCGTGTTGATACGGCCGTGTACCCAGGCCAGCTGCGGATGGTGCGCGTACTGGCCGGTGCGCAGCCGTTCCAGTTCCTCGTCGTCGCACAGGAGCGCCAGGTGTGTGGCGAGCGGTTGCCATGGCGGCTGCCCACCCGGTCCACCACGCCCGCCGTGTCCACCCGTGGTGCACAGGGCGAGGAGTGTGCCGGCGGGGCCGGAGATGAGGTCGTAGTCGGGGAAGGCGACGTGGTGGGTGCGGTAGCGGGGTGGGCGGGTGCGGAGGTGGGTTGCCAGTCGGTCGGCTGCTGTGCGTAGTCCGGGGTGGAGGCCGGCGCCCAGGTGCAGGCCGACGAGGGTGCCGGCCAGGCCGCCGTCGTACAGGGCGGGGTGGGAGGGGCCGCGGCCGGCTGTGCGGCACCATACGGCCACGGCGGCGGGTGCCGCCCGGTCGTCGGCGACCAGGTGGGCCAGAACCGGGATGCCGGGATCGCAGCGGTGTCCGCCGGGATCGGGTGCCGTGGCCCACTGGTGCAGGTAGCGGACGGAGATGTCGTGGACGTCGCCCGGCGGCGGAGCCGGTGACGGTGTGGTGGGGGTCATCGTCCTCCTCGCATCCTGCCGGCCGGAGCAGGGGCCGCCCGCGGCGGAGCGGGCGGCCCCTTGGGGTGGGATCAACAGATGACGACCGTGTTGCACACGACGATCGTGCACAGCCCGCTGCAGGCCTCGGTGTACGCGGAGGCGGTCGGCAGGTCCTCGTGGGTGATGCGCTCTTCGAGGTCGTTGATCAGTGTGTCGAGTTCGGTGTGTTCGGTGCCGGGCATGGGACTTCCCCTTTCACTCCTTGGGTGTGGGCCGCCCCGGCGGGCCGCCTGGCGGGCGGGCCGGGGACGTCGTGCCGGCTGCCGTGGACCAGGGTGCGGGCGACGGCTTCGGCCAGCCGTCCGGCACTCTGGTCGTGGGGGAGCCGGAGCAATAGTTGGGTTGCGACGGCCGCGCCGCCGTGCAGCGCGTCGTGCAGCAGCAGGTCATCGGGTGCGGGCAGCATCTCCTCCACCAGCAGCGTGGTGCCGGCCTGCCGGGCGCAGAGCCGCTCGATGAGGTGGACGGCCGTCAGGGAGGCGAGGTCGACGGGTACGGGTTTCGCGCCGGGGGCGGTGCGGGCGAAGGCGTGCCGGGGCAGGCCGGCGTCGCGGCGCAGCAGGGCCAGGGTGCGGACCTTGGCGGGCAGGTCGTCCGCGGGCCGCCACAGCAGGCGGCGGTCGATCCGCCAGGTGGCGGGGGCCAGGACGAGGTCGCCGCCGGCGGTCAGCCGCGGCAGCCGGGCCAGGTGGGGCAAGGCCGCTTCCGGGGCGTCCAGGCGGACGAGGCAGGAGGCGGCGGGGTGGCCGGCGGTGAGCAGCAGCCGTACGAGGGTGTCGTAGGGCGGGGCGGGGGAGCGGGTGGCGTGGTGGACGGGGATGATGCGCCGGCCGTCCGCCTCGGCGATGATCCGGCCACCGCTGGTGCGCAGGCTGATGCGGTCCAGCGGGAGGTAGCGGGCGCGTGGGGGCGGGCCGTAGTACGGGGTGGGGTCCGGGTCGCCGGTCCACCAGCGGGTGGTGACGGGCCGTCGTACGGCGTTGGCGGACCGTTCGGTCAGCGGAGGCACGAGCAGTTCGACGAAGCGGACACCGGTGTGTTCCTCGACGGCGGCGAGAAAGGCGCGGTAGGCAGCGCTGTTGCGGTAACCGTCGTGCAGGGCGGTGAGGTGGTCGGCGAACCGGGCGTCGAGCACCCCGGCGGCCGAGGCGGTCTCCAAAACGGCCACCGGGCCGGGGCCGGCGGTGGGGGACAGCGGGCGCAGCAGGCAGTCCAGGGGCCAGCGCGGCAGGGCCTGTTCGCCGGGCGGTGCGCCCAAGGTGTCCAGCAGCGTGTCGTCGACGTCGACGCAGGTTGCGCCGGAGCGGGCGGCGGCGTCCAGGTGCGCGAGCAGGCGGGCGTAGCCGCCGGCGCGCTCGCGGGCGGGGCGCCAGCCCGGATACCGGCGGTCGGCGAGCGGGGTGTCGGCGGCCAGCTGCTCGGTGAGGAGCTCGCCGAGGGGACGCGGCTGCTCGGTCAGTTGGAGGGCGGCGGGCAGGTGCTGGAGAGGATCGGCGGGATGGTCGGCGGCGCGGAGCGCGGCGAGCCGGGCAGCGATCCGCAGCCCGCGCTGGACGCGGGCGACGGCCGCCGCGGGAACGGCGGCGCCGGCCTCCGGGCGGCGGTAGCAGTCCAGGAACCAGGCACCGGATCCGGCCTCTGCGGGGGGCTGCGGCAGGGAGCCGGGGGCGGCCGGGGTGCCGGTGGTGGTGAGGGTGTCGGCCGGCATCCAGCCGCTGTGGTGCTGCCGGGGTGGCCGACAGGTCTGCAGCACGCCCAGGGTGTACAGGTGCTGCAGGAATCCGCGCAGCACGTCGGTGGTCAGGGGTGGCCGGCCGGGTGGCGCGGTCAGGGCCGGTAGCAGCCGCTCGAGGTCGCCCAGGGGGCGCGGGCCGTCGGCGAGGAGGGCCAGCACGCCCTCCAGCACGGGGGTGCGGCGCAGCACGATCTGCCGGAGCCGGCCCGGCGCGCGGGGATCGACGACGTAGCAGCGCAACCGACCGGGACCGTCGTCGGGGCAGTCGTCGGTGGCGGGTGGTTCGGTGAAGAGCAGCGGTGCCGGCGCCAGCAGGGCCTCTGCTCCGGCGGTGTGCAGGTCTGCCGGAGTGGTTCGCGCCCTGACGACGTGGACGTTCTCCACGGTGACCATGGCCAGGGCGCCGAGCGGGGTACCGGGCGCGAGCAGCCACGTGCACCCGCCTGGTGTGCCGGTGACGGGGACCGCGGCGATCTGGCCCGCGAGGCCGCGGGGCGTGGTCTTCACTGCGGCCCGGCCCATCACGCGCCACAGATAGGCGGTGCGTTTGCGTAATTGCCGGCTCGACCAGAACTCTCCTTGGGCGAGCCGTCGTTCGATGTCGTCGGCGAGCCCGGGGGCGGCGCTGTCCACGAAAGCCCGCAGCACCGGGCTGGAGCACGCCGTGTGCCAGGCGTGCTCGGCCAGCCGCTGCTGTTCGGCCGCGACCGCCTGCCGCAGCGCGTCGGCGGACGTCTCGGCGGTTTCGGCCTCGCTCCGCAGGGCGCGGGCTTGTTCGGCGAGTTCGGGGGGCACCGCCGGGGAGCGTTCGAGCAGCAGGCAATCTGCCGGGCGTGGTGCCGCGCCGGAGTGCAGGTGCCGACGCAGGGCGAGTACGGCACCGCGGTCGGCGGGCGTCAGCGAGGGGTGCGGTACGACCTTCTCGCCCACCTGGTCGGCCAGTGCCCGGGCCCGTACGGCGAGGTCCTCGGCGGTGTCGGCGAGCCGGGCTGCGGTGTCGAACAGGTCGGCGGCGCCACCGGCGGTCCATGCCTGGGCGGGCAGGCCGGCGAGCCGCAGCAGCGCAGTGCCCCCGAGGACCGCGTCCCGGGCGTCCCCCGAGGCGCCGGGGTCGTCATTGGTGCTAGAGGCCGGTGACGGTGCGCGTCGCATGTTCAGTCCGCTCCCTCGTGGCCGTCGGCGGCGAGTGCCTCGGTGAGCAGGCACTGGCGTGCTGTCGACAGCCCGCCCCGGTTCCAGTGGAAGATGACGAGGTGGGCGGCGGCCCGGCGCGGGCCGATCGTGGCCTCGCCGGAGGCGAAGTAGTGGGTGCGCCAGTGTTCCGCGGCGCGCCGCACCGCTTGGAGGTGCTCGCCGATGATGTCCTGCCAGGCCTTGGGCAGCGCCTCCAGCCGGGCCTGGGGGCTGAGCTGCCACCAGGCGCGGATCCCGGCGGCGGCCCGTTGCCGGTCCGGCCCGCCGAGCCCTCCCGGCAGCCGGCGGCCGGTCTCCTCGCGTACCGCCTGCCAGACCCCGCGATGTTCCCAGCCGATGATGTCCAGGCCGTCGAACAGGGCCTGCAGCAGTGCCAGCGACACCCGCCAGCCGACCGGTGCCGGAGCACCGGCCACGGCGGTGTGCACGTCCAGCCAGGCCCGCGAGTCGGCGGTGAACAGCGCGTGCACCCAGGGCATGGAACGCGGGCCGCCGAACAGGTACGTCTCCGGCTCGTACACACCGGCCACGGGCCGCACCCGGGCATCGTCCTGCCGGTCCGGTTCCAGGTGCCGTAGCAGCGCGGCGTGCAGGTCCGGCGCCCGGGTCGGTTCGGCCGCCCGGAACCGTACGCGCAACCCCGGAGGCTTGTGCAGGAAGAAGAAGTCGCGGGCCTGCCCGCTGCCGAGCAACTCCCCGGCCGCCTCGGCTAGTTGGCCGTACGGCGGGAGGCGAGGGCCGGAGTGCTCGCAGGTGAGGCCGAGCTGTACCCATCCGTCCTCGGGCCGGTGTGCGCGCAGGGCGTGCAGACCGGCCGCCAGGAAGGTCCGGCGTGCCGCCGCGTACGCGGGGCCGTCCGCCGGGAGGGGGACGGTGCCCAACGGCTCGGCCCGCGCGTCGGCCAGGCAGTCGGCCAGTAGACGCTCCACCCGCACCATGGGGCCTCCTGATCGCTGAGGAGAGGAACCACCCCTGTGATGTCCGGCCCGCACGCACCCCGAAGCATGCAAACCGATTGGTCATATGATCAACAGGAGTGCGCGGGGGGCATGCCGCATCCCGGGACAGCTCGCCGGACGCGCCGCTCTGGCACCGGCGCCGCCGAGCGCACGACCACCGGGGCCGTCGGCCGAGGTCCACCGGGGCCGCCAGCCGAGTCCACCGGGGCCGCCGACGGGCTGCGTGCCCGCGCCCCGAAGAGCAACGCGCACCCGGGGATCCACCGTGACACTCCCGGGACCCCGCTGAGGGGTGCGGTTGAGCTGTGAGGGGTGATGGGCGGGCGTGCCTGCTGGTTCTGCCCCGGATCGGCGGGTACTCCCAGCCGTATGGGATCTTCGAGTTCGCCGCTGTTGCTGGTGTTGTTCGTGGCCAGTGCGGCTGTCATCTGGGTTGCGGGAATCAAGCTGTCGGACACCACCGACGTGCTCGCCGAGCGACTTCACCTCGGCAGCGCGCTGGGCGGTTTGATCCTGCTGGCGGTCGCGACGAACCTGCCCGAGATCGCCATCACAGCGACTGCGGCGATGGCCGGACAGCTCGACGTCGCGGTCGGCAACATCCTGGGCGGCATCGCCATCCAGACCGTCGTCCTGGCCGTCCTGGACGCGGCAGGGGTCCGCCCGCGCGCTCCGCTGACCCGCCTGGCGGCCAGTTTGCAGCTGGTCCTTGAGGGGGCCATGGTGGTGGTCGTACTGGCCGTGGTCGTGATGGGCACCCAGCTCTCCCCGAATCTGCACGCCGCGCGCCTGGCCCCCGCCTCGGTGGCGATCGCCGTCCTCTGGGTGATCGGCCTGATCCTGCTCAACCGGGCCGGCCGGGGCCTGCCCTGGCGGGAGGGCGGTGACGCCCCGGACAGCCAGCCCGAACCACGCGGCCACTCAAAGGGCAAGAAGGAGAAGGCTGCCAGCGACAAGGGCGTGAGCACCGTGCGCGCCGGGCTGGTGTTCGGCGTGTCCGCGCTGGCCACGCTCGTGGCCGGTGTCGTGATCGAGCGCAGCGGTGAGGAGTTCTTCGCCCGTCAGGGGCTGAGCGGTGTGCTGTTCGGCGCGACCGTGCTGGCGGCAGCCACCTCCCTGCCCGAGGTCAGCACCGGTCTGACCTCCACGAAGCTGGGCGACTACCAGCTCGCCGTCAGCGACATCTTCGGCGGCAACGCCTTCCTGCCCGTGCTGTTCCTGCTCGCCACCGTCATCTCCGGCAAGCCGGTACTGCCGGCCGCGCACGACACGGACATCTACCTCACCGCGCTCGGGATCATCCTGACCGTGGTCTACATGGCGGGGCTGATCTTCCGCCCACGCCGCCAGTACGCCCGCATGGGCGTCGACAGCATCGCCGCGGTGGTCATCTATCTCGTCGGCATCGCCGGACTGGCCACGATCGCCACCTGACCCTGCGCATGCCGTCGGGCAGTGTGGTGTCAGGAGTTGAGCGCATCCCGCAGATCCGACGGCCGTCAGCGACGCCCTGTGCGCGCTGCTTCCCGCAGCCGGCCCTGGCCCTGCGCGATGGCGAGCCGGCCGAAGCCCTCGCCGCCGCGCAGGCCGCCGTCGACACGCGGCGCCGGTGGCTTCGGTCAGCTGCTCGAGCTGATCGCGAACGGTGGTGGTCCGCCCACGATCTGGCTCGGCCGGCGGCCGTCCGTGATGACCGTGGGCGCCTCTTTTTCTGCCCCGGGTGAGTTCTCATGCGGCCTCGTCGACGGTGCCCTTTCGCGAAGCGGCGCCGGTGCGGGCCAAGCACGCGATCAAAGCCGTCCCGGACCAGTTGAGCCGTTGCGCCTCGGCGTCGGTGCGGCCGGCACGTGGGCGGCGGCCTGGGTTAACGCGCCGTTGCGGAGCAGAGCCCCTGTGGCTCGGCCGGGTTGATGAGTCCCACGAAGGCGTCCATGACGACGGTTCGATCGTGGCCTATCAGCTCATCTCCCGGCTCGGTTACCGTCCCATCCATGCCTTCCGCACCGGACACGCCCCAGGGAGCGGCCGAACTCGCCGAGTCCCTCCTTCCCCGCTCGGGAATCGCTGGCTGCGCACCCAGGCCGTGGTCGCCCGGGCTCGTGGGGCTGCCGTGGCCGTGTCCAAGGCGGACAGGGATATCCTCGTCGCCGCTGCATGGCTGCACGACATCGGCTACGCGCCTGAGTTGCATGACACCGGGTGCCCGCCGCTCGACGGTGCTCGCCACCTCGAATCGCTGGGTGCGCCGGCGCGTCTGGTGCGGCTGGTCGCCCATCAGGCCGTGGCCGTCTACGAGGCGGAGCCGCGGGGGCTCTCGGCGGAGGTTGCCGTCTATGAGCGAGAGGACTCCCCGGTTCTGGACGCCCTGATCTTCGCTGACATGACGACCGGTCCCGCCGGTCAGTCCGTTGACGTCGACACCCGGATCGATGAGATGCTCGCCCCCTACGAACCGGGCACCGAGGCCCACAACGGGATCAGCGAGGCGCGGCCGTACCTGGGCGCTGCCGTCGAGCGCACCTGGAGGCGCTTCGCGGTCTACATGTCACTGCGACCGAGCCAGCAAGCGACCATCGATGGGGCTGGCTGGTGGCCGCCGACGCTCTTTGCCGTGGAGCACCAGGACGTTGAGTTGCTGGCTCGGCTGCTCGACGCCGGTGCGGACCCTGATGAAGGAAACGGCGCAACTCCGCTGACGCATGCGATCGGGACCGAAGGGGACGTAGCACTGCAGAGCGGTGAGCCGCTCACCGTGACGACGACTGCGGTGCTCCTCGCGTACGGTGCAGATCCGGCGCTGCGGGATGCTTCCGGTGAGACGCCGCTTGAAGTGGCCGAGCGTTATGACCATGGCCTTGCGATACGGCTGCTGCGCCGGTATCTGCCACGCGACGAGGTTGGGGGTCCGGGTCCTCAGCCGATGTAGGGCTGCGACGGGTTCGCCAGGCCGTATCAGACCGCAGCAGGCACGTTGGACTTGGGCACTCCGATCCGCGCGCGTACGCGAGGGTTCACCCGCGCGGGTTGTCCGGGGCCGGGCAGGGTCCCTGTCGCACGGCGGCCTCGACGCCGATGAGGCGTGGGAGCGGCTGCTGCCAGCAGCCCGAAAAACCACCCGCCAGGCGCAAACCGGATGGCCCCGGTCCGGGCCGCCCACCCGTCCCTGCGGGTCATCGCCACGAAGGGCGGGTGCTTCACCACAGTCACCGGCACCAATGCCGTGTACGCCGACACCGTCACCGCAGACAGGTCCCGGCCGTGCACGCCACCGGGGGCTTCCCGGCATCGCACGGCGCCTACGTACGCTCGTCGCCGCCTTGACCGCACCCCTGCTCGTCGCGCTGACGGCAACAGGCGTGGCCCCGAAGAGGCTTCTCAGCCGATGCCGCCCGTTACTCGCGGGTGCGACGGCATTCTCGAGCACGTACTGTTCCCCGATACCCCTTTCTCTAACCAGAGAAGCCAACCAGCTCTCGGTGCATCAGATGCCGGCGCGGGGGAACCGTGCCTGACGCGCGTGCCCTTGATCCAGTGAAAAAAACCCGCCTTTTGTGTGCTTGTAGGGGTGAAGTAAGGGCATTCGGTGGCCAGGAGGTTGATAACAATGGTTCCCCTGCTTCTGGTTCTTCTGCTGGCTCTGATCCTCTTCGGCGCGGGCTTCGCCCTGAAGGCGCTCTGGTGGATCGCGGTGATCGTGCTGATCGTGTGGCTGCTGGGCTTCGTCGTCCGGTCCGCGGACGGCGCGGGCCGCAAGGGTCGCTGGTATCGCTGGTAGATGCGTACTCCTCGGTGTCAGGAGCACTGCAGTTAGGGAAGGTTGACGTGGGGCCCGGCCGGGAACGGCCGGGCCCCACGTCGTGCGTCAGGATGCATCCCGCCCGAGCGGCTGGGATGGATCAGGCATATCGGGCGCATAGGTGGGTACGTGTGTCATGCACCGGCCCCGTGGAAGCAGTGGAAACCTGCACCTCCTATCTCTGCGGGGCCGGTGCACCGTGTGCGGTGTCAGCGGCTCAACCTGGCCAGGACGCCCGTTCGTCCAGGGACGGTGCGGGGCTGTCCAGGTCGAGCAGTCCTGCTGGCGCCTGTGATGCGACGGCAGTGGACGTAGCGCCCCGCCCCACACCCATCCGGCACCCGGTCGCCGCGACGCTTCCCGGCGGCCAGGTGCGCAAGCCCGGAAGGCGGGTACACCCGCACGACGGCAGCTTGGAACCCACGTACGCGTGCTGCCGCGGTGCGGCGGACATCCCCGGCGTATGCGAGCGAGCCCACGGCAGAAACCCGTGATCCAGGCCTCCGGGCCGGCTGTAGCTGGTCGGGGGCCCGGTCGAGGTCCTCCATCCGCAGGCGGGGGGGGGTCTGCATCAGCTCGCTTCAGGCATCGGTGGCCTTGCCGAGCGGGCCGCGGAGCCGGTCCGACGGCGGCGGGGTCGGCAGGCGCCGCGCGACCGCCAGAGCGATGGAGCGAACGGCGGTCCGTTATAGCGACTTGGGTGCCTCTTCGGCGTGTGTCCCGGTGATCTCTGGTCACCGGTCCCGGCGGCCCACGCTCGCGGGGCGGAAGCGACGTAGCGAACGAAGTGGTTGATGGTCTGCGGGTCTCGAAGGCTGGCTCGGCTCGCTGCCCTGCCCTGCCCTGTCAGCATGTCGATCCATGCGCGGACGGCATCCCCGCACGCCACCCCTAAGGCTTGTCAGGGCAGCGATGGCGTGCGCTGCTCCTCGGCCACCCGGGAGGGAGCGTGGCGGGGGCGGGCGATGGCGGCATCCTGGTCGACCAGGTCCTCGTAGATCGCGACCTTGTGCCCAATCAGGTCCAGGGACTGGTTGAGACGGCCGATCTCGGTGGCGACGCGCGCCTGGTGCTCGCGCATGAGCGCGAGGCGTTCCTGCTCGTTCCCGGCGCCTTCCCGGACGAGGTCGGCGTAACGGCGCAGCGCGGGCAGGGGCATGCCCGAGGCCCGGAGGATGATGCAGACGGTCAGCCAGTCCACGTCGTCCTCGCTGTAGATGCGGCGCCCGCCGGGTCCGCGGCGCACGGGGTCGAGGAAGAGGCCCTCGCGCTCGTAGAAGCGCAGCGCGTGCACGCTCAAACCGGTGCGCTCGGCGACCTGTCCGATGCTCAGACTCGTCGTGATCTCGGCCATGCCGGTCAGGATAACGGGGGTTGATCTAGAGCCGACTCTAGTTCCTAGGGTGCCTCGTGCGGTCGGCGCTTGTGCCGCTCCGCATGATCGATTGAAGCGGCAGAAGGAGCATCAGCATGCGCTATCGCACCCTCGGCAGAACCGGTATCGAGGTCAGCGTGCACTGTCTCGGGACCATGATGTTCCAGGCCGGCTGCAACTCCGACCACGACGACTGCGTCCGCATCATCCACGCCGCCCTCGACCAGGGCGTCAACTTCGTCGACACCGCCGACATGTACGGCCAGGGCGAATCCGAGGAGATCGTGGGGAAGGCGCTACGGGGGCGCCGTGACGACGTGGTACTCGCGACCAAGGTCCACTTCCAGATGGGTGAGGGCCGCAACCGCAGTGGCAACTCGCGGCGTTGGATCCTCAAGGCGGTCGAGGACAGCCTCCGGCGTCTCGGCACGGACTGGATCGACCTCTACCAGGTGCACTTTCCCGACCCGGACACGGACATCGAGGAGACGCTCTCGGTGCTCAGCGACCTGGTGCGCCAGGGGAAGATCCGCACCTTCGGCTGCTCGAACTTCCCGGCTGGGGACATCGTCGAGGCGCACCACGTCTCCGAGCGGCGCGCCCTCGGACGCTTCCGCACCGCGCAGCCGCCCTATTCGATCCTGGCCCGCGGGATCGAGGCCTCGCTCCTGCCTGTTTGCGAGCGGTACGGAATGGGGGTACTGGTCTGGAGCCCCCTCGCCTTCGGTTTCCTCACCGGCAAGCACCGCAAGGACCGGCCCGTCGACCTGGCGACCGGCCGGGCCGCGCTCCGCCCGGCGTTCTTCGATCCCGCGATCGCCGAGAACGCCGCCAAGCTCGAGGCCGTCGAACAGCTCGTCGAACTCGCGGAAGGTATCGGCTGCACGCTGCCGCAGCTCGCCGTGGCTTTCACCGTGGCCCATCCCGCCGTTACTTCGGCAATCATCGGACCGCGGACCATGGGGCAACTGGAGGATCTGCTCAAGGGCGCCGCGCTCACCCTGGACGACGCGACCCTGGACCGGATCGACGCGATCGTGCCGCCCGGGGTGAACCGGTACAACCCCAGCGCTTCGTTTCCTCCGCGCTCCCTGACCGACACCGCCTTGCGGCGCCGGCCCCTCGCCGAACGCGCCGCAGCCTGAGGAGCCGGCCCCAGGGTCTGTCTGACAATTCCCTCGCCCAGCCTTCGGCCGGGGGGTGCCCCCAGCCGTGCGACGCCACGCACATCCCCAGTGCCTCAAGGGCGTGGGCGGTGCCCCCACGCGCCGCACCGGCCCCTGAGCCACGTACACCCAGGACGAGGGCCTGGCGGCCGGCACTGCGCAGCCTCCGGCCGGAAGACCCCCAGAGCACGGACCTGACGTCGCACGGCCGCCCTTCGGGCGACGAAGCGAAGTGTCAGACTGGCTCTAGGCGGCCGGCCCGGGACGGTGGCGGGCGAGCGCAGCGCGCATGAGGCGGCGCGCGCGCCGCGCGGCGCCCTCGTCGCCGAGGAGTTGGATCTCCTGGTTCGCGGCCATGGCGAGGCCCGTCAGGGTGGACACCAGATCCTCCGGGTCGAGATCCGGGGCAAGGTCGCCGGCGGCGCGCGCGGTGGTGACCTGTTCGGCCAGGAAGCGCCGCCAACGGGTCACGGCGTCGTACAGGCGGGCGCGCAACTCACCCGGCTGTCCGTCGAGTTCGCACGAGGCTGCCGTGACGAAGCAGCCGTTGGGGAACGGGCTGTCGGCCAGGTAGGCGCACCAGGAGTCGATCACGGCATGCAGGCACGGCAGACCCGGCTCCGCAGCGCGGCCGGGTGCCACCACGGCCTCCATGAACAGCTCCACCGCCCGTTCCAGTGCGGCGAGTTGGAGCCCGGCCCGGGAACCGAAGGGGCCGACGACGCCGGCCTTGCTCATGTCGAGCGTCTCCGCCAGGGAGCCGATGGTCAGTCCGGACAGTCCCGCGCTGGAGGCCTGGGTCACCGCGACGCTGACGATGCGGTCGCGGGTGCGGCGAGCCTCTTCGGCCGATTTCCTCATGCCGTCCACCTTACCGATCGATCGTCTGCTAAATTAGCGAACGATCGTACGGTAAATGATCGATGGAGAGGACGTTCGCATGCGTATCCGATGGCTGGGCTGGGCCGGGGTGGAACTCGAAGCACAGGGGGAGAGCCTGGTCATCGACCTGCTCGGGCGGCCCGAAGGCGTCCTGGAAGGAAGCCCGCTTTCGGGCGTCCCGCTGCCGAAGGTCGTGCCGCCCCGCAGGGAAGGGCATGTGCTCGCCGGTCTGTGCACCCACCTCCACCGCGACCACACCGACGCGGGCGCCCTGGCCCGTGCGCTGGCTCCCGGCGGCACGGTCCTGCACCCCGAATCCTTCGGCGGCGACGACCACGAGAACCTCTGGACGCTCAAGGCCGAGGCCGAACTCGCCGCCCACGACCTGCCCCGACGACCCATGGGCCTGTGGGAGACCACGACCATCGGGCCCTTCACCATCGCCGCCATCCCCGCCGTCGACACCCTCGGCGACCCCCAGGTCTCCTGGGCGGTCGAAGCCGACGGCACCCGCGTGATCCACCTGGGCGACACCATGTACCACGGCTACTGGTGGCGCGCCGCCCACCGCCACGGTCCCTTCGACGCCGTCCTCACCCCCATCAACGGGCCGACCGTCTGTTTCCCGCACTGCCAGCCACCCAGCCCCTACCCGGCCGCACTCGACGCCCGGCACGCAGCCGTCGCCGCCCGCCTCCTGCAGGCCAGGACCGCGATTCCCATCCACTACGACGGCTTCCACGCCGACGGCTTCTACACCACGCAGCCCAACGAGCTCGCCCGCTTCCTCGACGCCGCCGAGGGCGAGCCGTACGACGTCCTCACCCCGGGCCTGGGTGAAGAGCTGACCCTCTGAACCCCCCGGCGGCTTGCCGGACCCTCCTGCTGCGCCGCAGTCGGATGCGGTCACACCTCGACCCCAACCGACGCCGCGGCGCAGGCTGCTGTCGACGCCCCGGCCGGGGTGGGCACCCTCGCCTCCTACGCGATCGACTGGTGCTGTCTGCGACGGGTACGTGGTGGCGGCGCCAGGCGGACACCGTGCTCACCGCGCCCGAGGACGGGGTGCGCGATGAGCTCGCAGGGCGGCAGCGGGCCATATTGACGTGCGTTGGTACCTGCACCCTGTGCAGACTCCACGCATGGCTGCTGATATCGCCGTCTCGCTTCAGGAGAGGGCCCTGCGACATGCCGCGGCGTCGTCCACGGGGAAGCCCCTCCCGCCTGACCTGCGGGTGACGATGCACTTTCATCCCGATCGAGACGCGGGGAACCGTCCCATCCTGCTCCAGATGGCTGACGATGGTGTCTACCGGTCGCAGTTCGTCACAGGAACGAGTAACGGCGGACTGACCGCTCATCCGGGCGGAGACCGCTGGCGGTGGGAGAGTCGTATCTTCGCCGGCGCGTATGACGAAGCCGCACCTGACCAGCGTCCGGTCTACGGCGCTTTGAACTACCGTCGTGATCCGCTCGGCGGCGCTCCGCGATTCGGTTCCTCGTACTTCAGGCTCAGGCCTGAGGCTCTCACGCGCGCTACTTTCTGCTACCCGGACAGCTCCGCCGAGCCGTCTGCCTTCGGTGTCGCCGATCGATGCTCACTTCTGGAGCTCGCCGAGGCAGCGGACACGGATCCCCTGGACGGCCACATCGAGGCACAGATCCATGGGCCCGTCAGGTTCGACTGTGACGTCGAAGCGCTGGTGCTGGATCCCAGCTATCGCGGTACAGCGGTCGAATACGCGGCAGAACGCCTGCCGTGCCCCGTCGAATGGCATCCGGGTTTTCGGCTGAGCGTGGCTGAACTGCGCCACCATCCCCACTATCGCGGCCAGGCGTATGTGGATCTCGGAGCCGAGATCGCTGCCGGTGGATGGCTCACGCCCAGGGTCATCGGAGACGCGGCCCGTACAGGTCGACACCCTCCCCAGGACCTGAAGAAGGTCTGGCACTGCCTGGCCAGGTTCGGGAAGCTCAGCGGCTGCTGATACGCCGTGCTGCCTGGCCCACGGGACCCGTGCCGCGTTCGACACGTCGGTGGCAGGTTCGAGACCGGGCAGGCATCTCAGGCGGAACGCCTGCGGCGGCTCAGCCGTGCAGCCCTTGCAGCATCACGTCCAAGTAGCGGCGAGTGAGTCCAGCTGGGCGGTCAGTTCCTCGGTGCGGGGCAGGACGCGATTCGGCGCGGCGCGCACGATGGTGATCGAGGGGTCGGTCAGCCCACCGACCGCATCAGGGCGGAGCTGACCGACTGGGTGCCGAACCGACCGGAACCTCGGGCCCACGGCGCCGGACACACCGTGAACCGGGGGTGGTGCAGGGCTTCAGCCCAGCAGCTGCGGTCGGCCGGCTGTGTCAGGTGGTGGGGTCCCAGAGGCCGCCCGCTGTGCCCCGGGTGAGGTGTTCGGCATAGACGCCGGCTTTCCAGGCGATGAGGGAGCGGCATTCCTGAAGTGCCTTGATCTGTTCCTCGACGCGGTTGAGATGGGTGTGGAGGAGTCGCAGGCGTTCGGTTTCGTTGCCCGGGCCGTGTCGTACCAGTTCGGCGAATTGCTTGAGGTCGGCCAGTGGCATGCCGGATTCGCGGAGTTTGATGCAGATCTGCAGCCATTCGACATCGGCGGTGGTGTAGCGGCGCCGTCCGCCTGTGGTGCGTTCGACGGGTGCGATCAGCAGGTGTTGGCGTTCGTAGAAGCGCAGGGCGTGCACGCTCAGTCCGGTCTGCCGGGCCACCTCGCCGATGCTGAGCGGCTGCTGACGTGTGGGGGCGGTCGTCATGGCGCCCAGCCTACGAAAACTTGATCTAGACCCCGCTCTAGTTCGTAGCGTCGGCGGCATGACCATCACTGATCAGCAGCAGCCGCTCGGTTCGCCCTTCTCCGCCGCCAGCACCGCCGCAGACGTCGTGGCCGGCCTCGACCTCGGCGGCATGAGCGCCGTCGTGACGGGGGGCTACTCAGGGCTCGGCCTGGAGACCACCCGGGTTTTGGCGGCCGCCGGGGCCCGGGTCGTCGTGCCGGCGCGCCGCCCCGACCTCGCCCGCTCCGTGCTCGCCCAGGTGGCGGGCGCGCAGGTCGTCCCCATGGACCTTTCCGACCCTGGCAGTGTGCGCGCCGGTGCGGCACGGATCCGCGAGCTGGTGGACCGGCTCGACCTTCTGATGGCCGTCGCTGGTGTCATGGCTACGCCCGAGCGCCGCGTCGGACCCGGCTGGGAGAGCCAGTTCGCCGCCAACCACCTCGGACACTTCCTCCTCGCCTCGGAGCTGTACCCGCTCCTGGCCGCGGCCGGGGATGCACGCGTCGTCGTCAACAGCTCCGCCGGCCACGCCCTGAGCGACATCCGCTGGCACGACCCGCACTTTCGTACCGACTACGACAAGTGGCTGGCCTACGGCCAGGCCAAGACCGCCAACGCCCTGTTCGCCGTCCAGCTCGATGCGCTGGGCCGCCATGACGGCGTCCGGGCGTTCGCCCTCCACCCCGGCAGGATCATCACCGGTCTGCAACGGGAGATGACCCTCCACGAGCAGATCGAACGCGGCTGGGTGGACGAGGACGGCCGGGTGGTCGGCGCAGGCTTCAAGACACCATCCCAGGGCGCCGCTACGGGTCTGTGGGCGGCTACGTCCCCCCTCCTCGACGGCCGGGGCGGGCTCTACCTCGAGGACTGCGACGTCGCGCGCATATCGGAGCCGGGCCGGCCCATGGACGACGGCGGGGTGCGCGCCTACGCCGTCGATCCCGGCGCGGCCGCCCGGCTGTGGGAGCTGTCCCTGACGGCGACCGGCGCCGCCCCCGTCATCCGGTGAGCGGAAGTACGGCGTCGGCTACGAGATGGCGCAGACGGCTGGTCCCGCCTCTGCCGGAGCCGGAACGTCCTGGAGGAACGCCTACTCGCGGTCGGGTGGTCGAGCCACTCGGTGACGGCGAGGACGACGAGGTCCTGCACGCGGGCGGCTGGTCGTCTCCGTCCTCGTCGGGCTGTACGACCACGAAGGTGTTGGCGGAGTCGTTGAGGTCGCTGATCACCGTGAACAGCGCGTCCGGGACGGATCGTCGATGCGGTCGCCGCTTTCACGGTCGGCGCCGTAGTACAGAGCCCCCATCTGCGGTATCTCCCCTCGCCCCGATCAACCGGTACTGCGGTCAACTTGGCATGCCGGAGCGACAGTTCCCGCCAGTTGCCGAACCGTGTGGCGACCGCCCGGTTGCGCTTGAGGCGGTTGATCCCCCACTCGACCGCGTGCCGGGCCTTGTAATCCTCGCGGCCGTACGAACGTGACGCTGAGACAGCCCGCCCCGCTGTTCGGGCAATGATTGCAAGGCGTGGGATCTTTCCCGTGCGAAGGCCGCCGTCGGCCGGCCGCGGTCATCGCGGAGGGCGGCCATCGGGGTACCGGCCTGCTCATCCCGCACGCCGTGAACGCGGCCAGACCGAACTGCCGGCTTGGAAGGAGAAGCACAACACCTCACACCGGCTCCCGCCCGATGCGAAACCACAGAGGCCCAAGGGAGGCGGCTCCCCACCTCCCCGGCTCGGTGAGTGCTCAGTCGATACAGAACTCGTTGCCCTCGATGTCCAGCATCGGGATGCACGACTCGTTTTCCTCATCGGCATACAGTGTCTGCACATGGGTCGCGCCGAGCGCGACCAGTCGTGCGCACTCCGCTTCGAGCGTGGCGAGGCGCTCGTCCCCCACGAGCCCGGTGCCGACCCGGACGTCGAGATGCACCCGATTCTTAACGATTTTGCCCTCGGGGACGCGCTGGAAGTACAGGCGCGGGCCCACGCCTGAGGGATCAATGCAGGCGGCCCATGATCCCTGCTTCTCGGGGGGCAGGGTGCGGTTGAAATCGTCCCAGGTGGTGAAGCCCTCCGGTGGCGGCGGTATGACGTACCCCAACACCTCGCACCAGAAGCGAGCGAGGCGCTCAGGTTCTGCACAGTCAAAGGTGACTTGGAACTTCTTGATCGCTGACATCGCCGCACCGTACCGCGTACCAGGGGGACCCTGCCGCTCATTTCCCCAGACGGATCCGCCAGCAAGGGACGACGGAGTAACAGCTCTGCACGGACCCGGACCTGCGCTCCGGGCAACGTGCGACCGAGTCGTCACACGGGGGGCGGGACACCGCGGCCGATCCGCGGAGGGGGCCGGCGGCCGTGGGTGAACTGGCCGGCCGGGGGTGTGGCCGCCCTGGCGGGGGAGTATCACCGCGTCGTCGCCCGCGCCGCTGCCGCCAGGGCCGATGCCGTCGCCTGCCGTACCTCTGCTCGTCAGCCGTTCTCGACGCGCTCACCGAACAGCCGACGGACTGGGCGCGCGCCTGTCCCCGCCCCAGTCCCGCAGCTGGCAGATCCACGCGCACTTCCGCCTCACGGCCGGCCACAGCCGCATAGCCGTAGCAGCCCAGCCGAGTGTCTGCTGGGCATCCGGGACCCGCATCCTGCGGGACTACCTCGCTCCACGCGGCGGCACAGTCATCGAACTTGACATGGGCGCGCTCACCCCCGCGGCCGTGTGCGACGAACTCGTCGACCATCGTGTGACAGCCCTCCTTCTTCTACCGGAGCTTGCCCAAACCCTTGATGTTGGGGGCGGCCTGCGGCAGATCATCGGCAGGCCGCGGCGCCTGAGCGGTTCGCGCCGGTTCGAGTTGCTGTCGTAACACTTGTCTCTCAGAGGCGCGCCGGGGCGTCTGCGCGGGTGGCCGGGCATTCCCGTGACGGGCGGGATGCCGTCGACCAGCGACGGGCCGGTGGCCTCGCCTCCCTTGCGCGCGGATGTGGGAGGGCATCCATGCATGCCCGGGTCCACTTCAACAAGCGGTGCCGTTGCTGCTGCGAGCCCCCACGCCCAGGACCTCACCGACAACCTGCTCGGTCGCGCCATCGGCCTGACCATGCTCAACCTGCTGCTCCTGAGCCCAGCCGACGGAGACGACCGAAGCCGGATTCGCCCACCGCGCGCAGCTGCTCCTTCCCGGCCTAATCCTGCTCGGCGACGGCCATCTCCCCCAGGAGAGACCAGTCGTCCTGGGGAACCGTCATGTTCACGATGCGAGGTGTCTCGACCAGGTGGCGCGGCAGCGTCTGCTGTGCGGCCCTGAAGTGTGCGGACTGCACATGAGCGGCACCCGCCTCGTCATCGCGGAAGGCCTCGATCAGGACGTACTCCGTCGGGTCCGCCACACTTCGCGACCATTCGAACCACAGGCAGCCGGGCTCCCTGCGCGTGGCCTCGGTGAAGTCGGCGGCGATCTGCGGCCACCGGTCGGCATCGTCGGGAAGGACTCGGAACTTGGCGGTAATGAAGATCATCGGACTCTCTCCTCGACGCGTGCGCGCTTTACAGGCCCGTTCCTCGTGTTGAGCCCCGTGGCGACAGGATCGTACGGCGCCGACCGACCCTCGCGGCTCCCCACACGCCCGATGGTGCGGGAGGTTGGTTCCTGAGTCTCCCACCTGGCAGTCGGTGATCAATGCGCCACCCCAGGTCACCGGAGACGAATCCGGCAGACAGGCAACAAGCTTGCCCACGGGAGGAGCGAGATAGGGTTACGCGCATGGATGACGCACGTTGGGCAGGACCAATGGGCTTCAGGTAGCCCGCCAGGAAATACCTGGCGGTCGCTGCGAACGGGGTCCCGTGACACGCACCGCCCACCATCTGCCCCGTTCACACAGCCAAGGTGCACACGACTGCTCGTCAGGAACCCCGTGGAGCTCCGTGGTTCTCTATGACCTCAGATACAGCACACACAGCATCACCGATGCGACACGAGAGTCCAAGAGACCCCAACCTCGCCTGGCGCGCCGCACGGTGAATGTCTACTCGTTCGCTCGACACTCGCGGGACCGCTCCGTCGGCCAGTGGTCCGCAACGGAGGAACGCCGGGCGCGACAGCGGCTACGAGCCCAAGTGGGGACTCTGCTGAGGCTGGTCAATTCCACCGCCAACGAACTCGCACTCGATGCCGCGGACACGGTGGACATACCGCCGGCGCGTCATCGCCGTAGCTCGCTCTGGCTCGCCTAACGGCCCCTGTAGAACCACCCCACCCGGCACTGGCCCAGGCCGATGCCTCTTGCATCGGCCGGCCTCGGAGGCTGCCTTCGTGGAGTGATGGAACTCTTCGACCGGGCGCGCTGCCGCTCCTGTTCGGCGTCCTGAAGCCAGGAACCGACCGGATTCGCTGACCTGCCGGCTGCGACGCGGTGCCGGCCTGGCCGCGGTGGCGGCTGTGGTGGCCGCGCTCCCTGCCGACTGCCAAGGGAGGCTTACCGGTTGACCATGGCCCGGGTTTGGGCGGTATACGGTCGCGTCGATGAGCAGGTCCGGGTGACTGAGGCGGTTGGTCTGGGCGTTGGTCGTGCCGGGCACGGAGACGGTGCTGACGGGGCCGATCACGGTGTCGCAGGGGGACCACCAAGTCGCGTAGCGGGGGGAACCCGGGCTCTCGTCGCCCGAGTTGAGTGCAACGAGGAAGCTCCAGCCGATGCGCAACTCGGTGCAGGACGTGCCGAAGCAGCTGTTGGCACGTCGACGCGCTGAACAGGGACCTGGCACCGCTGCGGATCACCGCTCGGGCCGGCGGGCTCGACGCCGGCGGCGACAAGGTCGTCACGCTCAACGCGCTGTCCCTCCCCTCACGCTGATGCTCGTCGCCGTCGCCGCACTCGGTGTGCTCAACGGCGTGCTGCTCGACACCCGCGAGCGCGTCCGGGAGACCGGTGTTCACTAGGCGCTCGGCATGCCCCCCGGCAGACCGTCGCGATGGTCCTCACCTCGGTCGTCCTGACCGGGCTGGTCGCGTGCGCCGCGGCCGTGCCGCTCGGCGTGGCCCTGCACGGCTGGGTCATCCCCGCGATGGGCGACAGCGTGGTACTACGCCTACCCGGTTCCGTCACCGAGCCTCTGTACACCTCATCTGCGGCGGCGGGCGGCTCGTGACAGAAGGCGCTGCGGCTGTCGCGTACGCCGGAACACGTTCGGGCGTCCGGGACATCGTGCAGGGACGAGCGCGGCACCGAACAGCCCGCTCGCAGGAGTCCGTCCCGAACGCACAACTGCTCCTCTCTGCCGACTTCGTGTGAAGGTCACCCCATGCGACCTTCACCATCCGGCACGGGAACCGGACGTTGCAGAGCGACCATGCCCGGCCGAACTTGGCCGAACCTGCAGCGAACCTTGAACTCGCTGCTCAGCTCACGGTGCGCGGTCGACTCGGTGAACACACGGGCCAGCAAGGGGGAATCAGCCGCTGCAGCACGCCTCGGACAGCCCGCAAGGGCGTCACACCGTATCTGCTACGGCCCTCTGACCAGGGACGTACTGCTCGCTAGCATCGCCCCTCATGATCGCAGTGGTCGTCACCATCGGGCTGGCGTTCGTCGGCTATGTCGTCACCTACCTCAACGGCTTGCGTTTGTCGCAGCGCCAGGAACGCCTTGCGCGCGTCAATCGCCAGCTCAGCGACCTCTACGGACCGCTGTTCGCCCTCACGGAAGCCAACAGCCGCACGTTCAGCGCGTTCGTGGAACGTCACGCTCGCCCTGGCGGAGCGTCGCCGTTCGCTCACGAGTCCCCGCCCACCCCTGAAGAGCTCACCGAGTGGCGGCTGTGGGTCACCACCGTCTTTCTTCCGAACATCCAGGCCATGCGCGACCTGGTCATCAAACACGCGGACCTGTTGGGCGAACCCGAGATGCCACCGCTTCTGCTCCAACTGTGCGCGCATGTGTCGGGCTATGAGATCACAGCCGCGCGGTGGGCGCAGGGACACTTCGACCAGCACCTGTCGGTGGTGTCGTTCCCCAGTGAGCAGCTCGCCGCCTACGCGCGCCAGGGATTCTCCGCGCTGAAGAAGGAACAGGCCCGCCTGTTGGGACAACGGCAGGGGGCCTGACCAATGGCAACGACGGCTCAGAGCGTCCTCTACGACAGCCGCCTCAGCATCCGCGGCGCCTGAGCGGCGCCAGGCTCGGGTGGCGCCTGCATCGGTGTCGACCTCACGGCTCGCCCTGACCTGCGGGGCCACCACCACGCACGTGTTGAGCAGGGCGGCCGTACTGAGCAGGCAGACCGTGCTGGCCCAGCTTGCGTGCGAGAGTCACCCGTCCGGGCGTCGGTGCCGGCGGTGTGCCAGAACGCCCCTACGCTGTCGCCGGCGGTCGATAACGTGGCCCTCGTGATGGTGGGAACCGAGGAAACCCGGCTGGTCGTACTGCGCGGCAACAGCGCCTCAGGCAAGTCGTCCGTCGCGGTCGGCCTCCGTGAGAGGTTCGGCCGCGGCCTGGCCCTGGTCGGCCAGGACAACCTTCGCCGCATCGTGCTGCGCGAGCACGACCGGCCCGGAGCGGCGAACATCGGCCTGATCGACCTGACGGCCCGCTACGCCCTGGACGCCGGCTATCACGTCGTGGTCGAAGGCATCCTCTACGCCGACCGCTACGGCGACATGCTCGCCCAGCTGCGCGCCGACCACCGCGGCCCGACCCACGCGTACTACCTGGACGTGCCGTTCGACGAAACCCTCGCCCGGCACGCCACCAAGCCGATCGCCGATGACGTCAAGGAGACGCACCTGCGCGACTGGTACCGGCCGCTCGATCTACTGCCCGGCGGCATCGAGACCGTCATCGGCGCCGACAGTGCCCTGCACGAGACCATCGACCGCATCATGCTCGACACCGGCCTGGCCCGCCTGCCCGCACTGGACTGCTGACCGGGGCACCGTTGCGACACCACCTGGCCGGCATCGCCGAGACGGACGCCCAGCAGGTTCCGCGAGCCCCACGACGTCGTGAACCACACCCCCTTCAGCGGGGAACTGCGGGCCGCCGGCCGCAGGACGCACGCACGCGCACCCCGGGCAAGTAGCGCTGCCTCCGTCCCTGGATCACCAGGCGGGGCCACGGCGTACTCGGCGAACAGCCCCTCCGTCGCTGGAGACCTTCCACCCTGCGTGGCAGCGGAACCCACTGCCCAGGCCTGCGAAGCACCGGTGGCACGGACCCACTGGTCACACCACCTCGCGGCTGATCGAGCCCACGTTGGCGCAGGCCGATCACCCCTCAGGCCCTGGCATACGTCAGCGCCGGCCAGACCCCCTACCACCCCCTGGTGTCACCGCTCGGCCTTCGACCGTGCGGGTGTCTTCCGGTGTGCCGGACGGTGGCCTGACGGGAGCGGTTGCGGGTGCGTCCTAGCCTCGACGGCATGCTGGGGCTTCCTGCTCATGTCCGTGCCTGTCTGTTCGACCTCGACGGCGTCCTCACCCAGACCGCGAAGGTGCACGCGGCCGCCTGGAAGGAGATGTTCGACGCCTATCTCCGCGAGCAGGCGGCGCGCGAGGGAACCGAGTTCGTCCCCTTCGACGCGGTGGACGACTACGACGAGTACGTCGACGGGCGGCCCCGCGAGGACGGCGTACGCACCTTCCTCGCCGCACGGGGGCTGCACCTGCCCGAGGGAACACCGGACGACCCGCCGCAGGCGGAGACGGTGAACGGACTCGGCAACCGCAAGAACGCCCTGGTGCTGCGGCGGATCCGTGAGGACGGGGTGGAACCCTTCGAGGGCTCGGTCCGCTTCCTTCACGCGGCGCGGGAGGCAGGCCTGCGCCGCGCGGTGGTGTCGTCCAGCGCGAACTGCCGGGACGTCCTGGCAGCGGCCGGCATCGAGGACCTGCTGGAGGAACGGATCGACGGAGTCGTGGCGCGCGAACGCCGTCTGCGCGGCAAGCCCGCCCCGGACACCTACCTCCAGGCGGCCCGCAGCCTGGGAGTCGAACCGGGCGAGGCTGCCGTGTTCGAAGACGCCCTCGCCGGCGTCGAGGCCGGGAGGGCGGGTCGGTTCGGCGTGGTCGTGGGCGTCGACCGGGTGGGACAGGCGGACCAGCTGCGCGCGCACGGCGCGGACATCGTCGTACGTGACCTCGCCGAGCTTCTGGAGCCGCGGTGATCACCCATCCCAGCTACACGGTCGAGCCGTGGCGCCTGCGCGAGACCGAGCTGAACCTGGACGTGCTCGCCCAGAGTGAATCGGTGTTCGCGCTGTCCAACGGACACATCGGGTGGCGCGGCAACCTGGACGAGGGAGAGCCGCACGGACTGCCCGGCTCCTACCTCAACGGCGTCTACGAGCGGCACCCGCTGCCCTATGCAGAAGCGGGCTACGGATATCCCGAGTCCGGCCAGACGATGATCAACGTCACCGACGGTAAGATCATCCGTCTGCTCGTGGACGACCACCCGTACGATCTGCGCTACGGCCGGCTGCACGCGCACGAACGCGTTCTGGACTTCCGTACCGGCGTGCTCAGCCGCACGGCGCAGTGGACGACGCCCGGCGGCCGCACCGTCCGGATCACCTCACAGCGGCTCGTGTCCTTCACCCAACGCGCGGTGGCCGCGATCGTCTACGAGGTCGAGCCGATCGACGGACCGACCACGGTGGCCGTGCAGTCCGAGCTGGTCGCCAACGCACAACTGCCCCGCCTGCACGGGGACCCGCGTGTGGCTGCGGCGATCGAATCCCCCCTGATCGCCGAAGAGCACTTCGCCCAGGACACCCGCCTGCGGCTCGTGCACTGCACCACCCACAGCGCACTGCGCGTGGCGGCAGCGGCCGACCATCTCGTCGAGGGCCCCGAGAGCACACGCTGGACGGCACAGAGCGAGCCCGACGTCAGCCGTCTGACGGTGACCGCGGACCTGGTCCCCGGGCAGCCGCTGCGACTGGTCAAGTTCGTGGCCTACGGCTGGTCGGGGGAGCGTTCGCTACCAGCCGTGCACGACCAGGTGGACGGAGCGGTGGCAGCAGCGGTCAGCACGGGCTGGGACGGGCTGCTCGCCGCGCAGCGGGCGTACCTGGACCGCTTCTGGGCCGGCGCAGACGTCGAGGTCGAGGGCGATGCGCAGATCCAGCAAGCGGTGCGGTTCGCTCTGTTCCACGTGCTCCAGGCGGCGGCCCGCGGGGAGAACCGAGCCATCCCCGCGAAGGGCCTGACCGGTACCGGGTACGACGGGCACTCCTTCTGGGACACAGAGTCGTACGTGCTGCCCGTCCTGACGTTCACCGCGCCGGAAGCCGTCGCGTCGGCACTGAGATGGCGGCACCGGATGCTGCCGGCGGCCCGGGAACGCGCGAGCCAGCTGGGCCTGTCGGGAGCGGCGTTCCCTTGGCGGACGATCGACGGCGCCGAGAGTTCCGCCTACTGGCCGGCCGGGACGGCCGCCTTCCACATCAACGCCGACATCGCCATGGCCGCCGTCCGGTACGTCATGGTGACCGGGGACGAGGACTTCGAGCGCCGTGAGGGTCTCGATCTCCTCGTGGACACCGCACGGCTGTGGCGTTCCCTCGGACACCATGACGCGGAAGGCGTCTTCCACATCGACGGAGTCACCGGACCCGACGAGTACAGCGCCATCGCCCGCGACAACCTCTACACCAACCTGCTGGCGCGGCAGAACCTGCTGGCCGCAGCGGACGCGGCCGCGCGCCATCCGGACCGGGCAGCGGAACTCGGTGTCGATGACGAGGAGACCGCGGTGTGGCGGGACGCCGCGGCTCACGTGGCGGTGCCGTACAACGAGTCTCTCGGGGTGCACGAGCAGTCGGCCGGGTTCACGACGCTTCAGCGCTGGGACTTCGAGGCGACCCCGACGGACAACTATCCGCTGCTGCTGCATTACCCCTACTTCGACCTCTATCGCAAGCAGGTGGTGAAGCAGGCCGATCTGGTGCTGGCGATGATGGAGTGCCCGCATCTCTTCTCCGAGGAGCAGAAGGCGCGCAATTTCGCCTACTACGAAGCGCTCACCGTCCGCGACTCCTCCCTGTCCGCCTCCTGCCAGGCGGTGCTCGCGGCCGAGACCGGGCACCTCAGACTGGCCTACGCCTACCTCGGCGAGGCCGCGCTGATGGACCTCGGCGACCTGGAGCACAACACCCGCGACGGGCTGCACATCGCCTCGCTCGCCGGTACCTGGATCGCCCTGGTCGCGGGTTTCGGCGGCCTGCGCCGGTACATCGGCGAAGACGGAAGACCCGACCTGCTCGCGTTCGCACCGCGCCTGCCGGAAGCACTGTCCAGAGTGGCGTTCACCGTGCTGGTCCGCGGACGCAGGCTGAAGGTGGACGTCGACCCGTCCCATGTGCGTTACCGGCTGGTGGAAGGCGAACCGCTCGTCGTACTGCACCACGGGGAACCGATCACCCTGACCACCGACGCTCCACTGGACCGGCCGATGCACCCCTCACCCGCGCGCCCCGAGCCACAGCAGCCACCGGGCCGCCGCCCGGAGGGCCTGCTCACCGGAGAGGAGCAGCAAGCGGGGACGACACAGGACTAGAGACCACCTGCTCGTACCGGTCCGAGGCCGTCGGCCGGCAGCGAGGGCAGAACGAAGGAGTCGAGCACCATCGACACCGCCCGGGCCGAAGACGCGAGCCGGATGTCAGCGGACGGTGGGGCGGTCGCCGCCCGGGACCAGTCGTGCGTGCTGTCCCCGGGGACAGTGCAGGAGTCGCTCCTCGAGCCCCAGCTTGCGCGCCTCGGTCAGGAAGTCGCGCAGCGGAGAACGGAAGACCGTGTAGTCGTCGTAGTGCACCGGCAGGACACGCTGGTAATCCAGACGCCGGGCGAGTTCGGCTCCCTGCGCGCCGTCCATGGTCACGATGAACCCCCCGGGCAGCTGAGTGCCTCCCAGGTGGAGCACCGCCAGGTCGGCGGCGGGGAAACGTTGGGCGATCTCTTCCAAGCCGTCGAAGAGAAGGGTGTCGCCGGAGACGTAGAGCCGCAGACGCGCGGGCCCGTCCACAGGACCGAATTCCAGCATGCTTCCCATGACAGGAGGCAGCAGGCCGCGCAGTACGGGCTGCAGAGCGTGTCGTCCGGGCAGCGATGTCACACGGACCTGCGTCTCGCCGCGCGTGAGCGTGCAACTCTCCCAGGTACGAAGTCCTCCTGCCCTGCGGAACCCCTGCCAGGTACGCAGGTGGCGCGCCGCGTGCCGGGTCGTGACGATCGGTACCGAGCGGTCCAGGTGACGCCTGGCCCGGCGGTCCCAGTGATCACCGTGCAAGTGCGAGAGGACGACCCCGTCCAGGCGGGGCAGGTCCGCCGCGTCGAGGGCCGGCTCGGTGAGCCGGCGGCTGACCAGCCCATAGCCCAGGTGGGCTCGCTCGCCGCGGTGGAGGAAGTTGGGGTCCGTCAGCAGGGTCAGTTCGCCGAACCGCAGCAGGACCGTCGCGTTGCCGATGAAGTGGAGGTCGAGCGCGTCGTCAAAGGTAGTCATAACGGTCCTTGCCCGACGGGTCGCGTCGTCTGAGGTCATCACAATCCGTTCCCGACGGGCCGGGTTCCCCTGACCGGGGCTTCCCTAAGCCGTATGCGGAATACTCAATTCCGCTTCCCCGCGCTCAGCCCGGGAGGCCGTCCGTGAGCACACCGCATCCCGCTCGCGGAGCCCACCGCCTCAGCGGGCATCGTCGGGGGGTTCGTCGTGCGGCGGGTCGGGCGGCGGTTCGAAGTGCACCCGGATCTTCTGGAAACCTTTGAACGCTTCGGTCGCCGCGTACGACTGGTAGGCGCGGCGGTCCGCCGGGCTGAGGTGCACCCGGTCCGTGAACGGTGTGAGCAGGCTGCGCGGCCACAGCCGCATGACCCGAACGGCCCCCACCTCGGCGGCCGTGAGGAAGATCAACGCCCCGGTATAGAGCCAGGCGAGCAGTCCCAGGACGATGCCGAACATGCCGTAGGTGGCCGTGGCCCCGCGCAGGACGTGGCTCACGTAGTAGGAGCCCACCCACTGCAGTGCCTGCCATGCGAGAGCAGCGCCCAGCGCCACGCCGAGGAGCCGGCGCAGCGGCAGTGCCCGCTGCGTCAGCAGCCGGTAGCTCGCCAGCAGCAACGCGGTGTTGAGACACACCGAACCTGCGGTGGCGGCGAGCCACGTCGCGCCTCCCAGCCGTGCGCCGAAGACGTAGGTCGCCGAACCCGCCACTGACAGCAGCGTGAACGCACACAATCCGAGTGCCAGGACCAGGAGGAAGATCAGACCCTTCAAGCGCGACCGCAACGGGTCGGGGCGGGCGTGCCTCGGGACGGCCCAGATCTTGTTGAGCGCGTACTGCGCGGCTTGGGCGACGCCCAGAGAACCGTAGAGGCTGCCCACGATGCCGGCGGCCAGTGCCGCACCGTTGCCGTGGAAGGAGCGGATGTTCTCCCCGATCTGGTCACCGATGACCGGAAACTCGCTCAGGGCGGAGTCCAGGACACGCTGCTGCAGGGCGGGGTCGTCACTGAGGAAGGTGCTCAGGACGACGACGAGGATCAGCAGCAGGGGGAACAGCGAGAGGAAACCGTAGTAGGTGAGGAGGGCCGCGAGATACAGCGCCTGATCGTCGTAGAACTTGTACAGGACGCCGAGCGGCAGGCCCACCCAGCGGTGCCGTCTCTGATAAGCGTCCAGGCGCGCGAGAACTCTCATGATTCATTCCCGGTGAACGGCCGTGGCGGATGCGATCGCCCTTCGGGAGAGCCGGGAGTGCGGATCCGATCCCATGGTCACGCTACCGCCCCCGGTCCCCGGCGGCTGCTGTGCCAGGCGATGGCCCGCCTGATCTCCGGCTCGTGCGGATTGGCGCGGCACCGGAATTCCACGACGGAGATCGCACAACCCAAGACGGACCACTGCCCCCGAAAGTGCCGGGCGCGTGAGCGCCGCGCTGGTGGGTACCCGCGAGCGCTGGAACCGAAGCGAGGAGGGATCATGGGCACGCTGACGAAGTCCGCCGTGCGGGTGCCGCCGATGTCGCTGCGAGGCGGGAAGGCCACGGCCAATACCGCGAAAGCCGCACCCACCTGGTCACTGAGGATCGCACGCTCCTTGGGCGCTGAGAACGCCGTCGACCTGCTCGTCCGCCAGCACCGGCAGATCAAGCTCGGATTCCTGAAGGCCGCGCTTCCCGGGCCGTGGCGTTCCCGCAACTTCCACCGGCTGATGCGGCTGCTCGCCGTGCACGAAGCTGCCGAGGAAGCGCATGTCCATCCCGTCGCGCGGCGGGCGCTGCAGCACGGTCGTGAGGTGGCCGCCCGACGGCGTAACGAAGAGAAGGCGGCCAAGGAACTGCTGATCTCATTGTGGCGCACCGGCCCGGACGGCCCCGGCTACCTGCGCCGGCTGAACGAGGCCCGGCGAGTGATCACCCAGCACGCTGCCCGGGAGGAGCGCGAAGAATTCACGGCGCTTCGGCAGGCCGTCAGCGTGCCCCGGCTGCGGATGCTGGGCGCCGAGGTCAAGCTGACCCAGGCATATGCGCCGACCCGGCCGCACCGCTGGGTCAACAACGAGGCCACGAACAAGCTGGCCGCCCCGGTTCTCGGCCCTGTCGACCGAGCACTCGACGCCGTTCGGCATCGCACGGGCACGTGACCTTCACTTGCACCGGTGGGCCGTCGAGGACTCCCCGCGGCGAGGGAGCGGTCAGGGCAACCCGGTCCCTGCTTGTTCCAGCACTACGGCGGTGATCTCCGCAGACGTGTGCGGGAAGGAGTGGGCGCCCGGGACCAGCACGACACGCCCGTGGCAGGTACGGCTCGCCAGCCGGTCCGCCCAGCGCGGTGGGCTGAGGGCGTCGTGCTCGCCCACGGCGACGGTGACCGGGCAGTGCAGCGCGGGCATGAGCTGCTCGGGTGCGTCCGACTGGGCCGAGCGGACGCAGGCGGTCAGGCGCCTCGGGCCGGCCTTCAGGTAGGCGGGCAGCACGGCCGGCAGGACGCCGGGCGACTCGTGAAGCGCCGTGCGTGCGAAGGCGCGGACGAGGGGACCTGTTCGCCGTAGGTGGGGCGGGAACGTGGGCGCCAGCAGGACGAGCGCCGCCACCCGGTCGGGCCTGCGAGCCGCCGCATGCAATGCCACCTGGGCGCCGGTGGAGTGACCTGCCAGCACCACGGGGGCCGGTGCCACTTCCGCCAGCCATCGCGCCACCGTGTCGGCGAGCGATCCCAGGGTCACGGCGCACGCCGGACCCAGCGGATCCCCGAATCCGGGGACGTCCAGCACACGCACCGGTCCCGACCGGGCGCAGCGGTCAGCTGTGGACAGCAGGTATCCCGGCGCTCCGAGGCCCGGAACGAGGACGACCAGATGCCGTCGTCCCTGGAGGCGAACGGTCCCGAAACTGCGCACGCGCGCCCGCCCGGCCCGGTCGTGATGGACATCCGCGGTGGGCCGACGAGGTTCGGGCCGGGACAGGCGCATAGGGGTCTTTCCGGGTCGACGACGGCCCGCTCGGCTTGCCGGAGCTCGGGACGGGGCTGTTCGCCCGCTCCTATCTTCTGCACAGGCAGCTGGACGGCGCACCGCTCAGGGTGAACTGAAACAAGGCGATCTGGTCCTTCACCCAGGGATCGAAAACCGCCGCACGCCCCCTCGCCGGGGGAAAGGAACACCGGCAGCTGGTCCGCGATCCACGCATCTGTGGTCGGGCGTGCGGCTCAAGCGCCGACCGGTCCGGTTCCCGCACCACCAGCTCGCCGTGGACCCCGGTGTCCACCGGCAGCTGGGCGAGGGCCGCCGCCCGGCCCCAGGGGAACGAGCCGGTCATGTCCGTCCGGCTGCCGTGAGCGCAGCGGTACCACTCTGTGGCGTTGCGCTTCAGGACGCGTCCTGTCCGCCCGTCATCGCCGCTCGCCAGACGCCGGGAGCGACGGCATGGACGCGTTTGAAGGCCCGACTGAACGCCTCCTCGGAGTCGTAGCCGACACGATGAGCGACGGCGGCGACTGAATGCCGGGTTGTTGCGAGCAGGTTCTCGGCCAGGTGCATCCGCCAGTCGGTCAGGTAGCGCATCGGTGGCCGCCCGAGCACCTGGCGGAATCGCTCGTCCAGCGCGGAACGCGACACCGCCACCGTGTCGGCGAGTTGTCGAACGGTCCAGTGGCGCTCCGGTGCGGCGTGCAGGCGCGCCAGCACCGGAGCGAGAATCGGGTCCGCGAGCGCGGCCAGCCATCCGGTGTCGATCGCCGGCGCAGTGGCCAGGTGCAGTCGCAGGGTTTCCAGCAACACCAGTTCCGGGAGCCGCGTCGCCGTCCGGTCGGGGCCCCGTGCCGCCGAACCGCCCGCCAGAGCGAAATCGATGCTGGAGCGGATCCACGCCGCCGTGGGTCCCTCGGGCGGCCGTACGACGAAGATCCGTGGCAGGGCCTGAAGGGCGGGGTTGAACAGCGGATGGTCGCAGTGCAGATAGCCGCACACGATGTCGGTCCGTGCCCCACCGGCACCGTGACGAAGGACCGGCAGGATCCGCCAGGGAGGCGGATCGAGCAGATCCGAGATGGGGACCTCCTGCGCCACCTCGGATCCGCCCATCGCATGCTGCTCGCCGTAGGGCACGACGACGACGTCGCCCTCCCGGGCCCACACGCGCTCACCGCCGGGTACCTGGGCCCAGCACGCTCCACCGGCGACGATGTGGAAAACGATCAGGCGTTTCGCGGCCGGTCTGAGGATCCGTACCAGTTGGTCGGGCGTCGGCGACCGGTAGGCCCATCCTTCCGTGAACTCGGCCCGGAAGAAGATCGCTCCGTCCAGCCGCAGTCCCTGGAGAGCCGCGGTCAGCGGGTCCCTCGCCACTGCCGGTCCCGTCACCGCCCAACCGGAACCATCCGCGGGGTCGCGGCTAGGAGCCCCGGTCCTGCGGTCATGGCTCTTCCCGCGTGGCCTCACGAGTATCGATTCTGGCACCGCCAACGGTGCCCGTCACGAAGGGAAGAACCATGGCGCTGTATCTCGACGTCCATACGATCAGCGGGGGCGTCACCGCGGAAGACGCGGCCAAGGCTCACCGGGCGGACCTGCAGACGCAGGGCAGGTTCGGGGTCCGTTACCTGCAGTACTGGGTGAACGAACCGCAGGGAAAGGTCTTCTGCCTCATCGAGGCTCCCTCCGCGCAGGCCGCCACCGCCGTGCACCAAGAGGCACACGGCCTGCTCGCCGACGACATCTTCCTCGTCGAGGAGGGCGCCTGAACGACACGGCGGAGCACGGTCCCCGGGACCGTGTGCTGACACCCGGTCCCGGGGCGCTCGGACGACCGATCACAGGTTCGCCGAGATCCGCCCCGGGACCACCGGGTACGCAGGACCGTGCACTACAGCCGTACGGAAGGCGCTCCGGGAGCCTGACGCGGTAACAGCGGCCAGGAACGCTCCACAGCGGCCGGCAGCCGGGGCAGCGGGCGCTCGAGCCGCATGCAGGCATCCGTCTGCCGCTGCACACCGAGCGGCCGACCGGGGCCGTCCACACGAGCGGTGTCTCGGGCACGGTGCCCGACCGTCCGAACGGCGACGACCTATGGCACGTGCAGTCCGCGGCGCAACAGTGTCGCAGCATGGACGATGCGGTGATCAGACGCTGCCGGTGATTGATGTCCAGACGTCGGCTTTGGCGCGCAGGCCTGGCCGGTGAAGATAGCGGCGATGAACGGCAGAGGCCGCCCGTGCGCGAACGAGAGCTGCTCGTCCCGCGTGAGCCGATCACGGCGGCGACCAGCGAGCTGGCCGGAATCCCCTGCTCCCAGGTTGCCCACGCTCTGCGTTCTGCCAACGCCTTCCGGGGACCGGTGTTGGAGCGGGGCGGCGCTGCGCCGCCTGCATCGCCCGCGCCACCACGTCGACGTCTCTTCGGCGCGGGCCTGACTGGGCCGAGGCGGCCGGGAGGGCGCCATGGAACCGGCCGCGGTGGCCAAGGGGCTGGTGGTCGGCTGATCGTTCCCACTACCGTCGCCAACGCCTGGGATCGACAGGAGCGAGGTCGCTTCCTGCCACCACACGTGCGCCCCTGCCGTCGTGTGGCCGCAGGCCGGCGCACTGATCGTCGGGTCAACCTGGTGGAGATCGGCGAGGAGCCGGTCGAGGGGTGTGGCCCGAGGCCCTCTTGGCGACTGGGGCGGAAGACAAGCAGATGCCTCATGCTGGCGGTATGGGATGGTTCGCTACGGACCCGACCTGCACCTTCTGCGGCATCGTCTCTCGCCGAGTGCGCGCCAGCCGTGTGTACGAGGACCCGCAGGTCCTGGCCTTCATGGACATCCACCCGGCCGCGCCCGGCGACTTCCTCGTCATTCCCACGGTGCATGCGGCAGGTTTGGAAGACATCGACGGGACTTTGGCGGCTCATCTGTTCCGGGTCGTCCACCTGCTGGTGCGGGGGCTCCGGGGCTCAGGGCTGCCGTGTGAGGGGGTGAACGTGTTTCTCGCTGATGGTGAGGCAGCCGATCAGACGGTCTTCCACCTTCATTTTCATGTTTTTCCCCGTACCGAGGACGACCGGTTCCGTTTGGAGGTCAGGTGGCAGGAGCGATCCCGAGCGGACCTGGACGACGATGCCGCACGGATCAGGAAAGGCTTGGCACGTAGCGGATACCGCCCCTGACATCCATGGCGCGACTGCAGTCGACGCCCTCACTCCCCGCTCCCGAGCGGGATCGGCACCACGAGGGAGGCGATCTTGCCCTCGCCGGGCTGCATGCGCAGGGCGCGGCGGACGGCTTGGACGAGGCCGGGGATGGAGCCGCGGTCGTCGGCGAAGCAGTTCGGCGACTCCGCCCGCTGGGAGACGGGGGCCTCGCCGGCCGGTCCCCGGGCAGCGGCGGCGGTCAGGAGCTGGGGTGCCGTACGGGCCCTGCCCCCGCCCCCTGTCATCCGGTGCCGGCGGGCGGGAGCCTCGCGGGCGGATTCACGGTCCGCCCCGCGGGTCACCAAGTAGCGGGCAACGGCAACCCGCCACGGCCGCCGCGTAGCGGGCAGTGAGCGGCGGACGGCGCGTAAGGCGGGGGCCGGGTGCCGTAGGTACGGTCCCGGCCCCCGCTACCTGGTGTTATGCGGCGAGGGTGTGGCCTGGGTGGAGTACGACTTTGGTGTAGCCCTCGATGCGCTTGTCGAATTTTTCATACGCCTGGGGTGCCTGGTCCAGGGGCAGTTCGTGAGAGACCACGAAGCTGGGCTTGGCGCGCTCGGCGATGATCAGATCGCGCAGCTGACGGTTGTACCGCTTGACGTTGCACTGGCCGGTGCCCATCTGCTGGCCCTTCTCGAACATCCTGCCGATGGAGACGAGGAGTTGGCCGTGTTTGGCGTGTTCGTCGGGGCCGCCGGGGTCGGAGGGGACGTAGAGGCCGGGGACGCCGAGCTTGCCGGTGGGTCGTACGGTCTCCACGAGGGTGTTGAGGACGACGGCGGGCTCTTCGTGGCTGGCGTCGTGCGCTTGGGCCTGGTAGCCGACGGCGTCGACGCCTTTGTCGGTTCCTTCGCCGTCTGTTTGGTCCTTGATCTGTTGGGCGGGGTCACCTTGGGTGAAGTCGATGGGGATGGCTCCGATTTCTTCCGCTTTGGCGAGTCGTTCGGGGACTCGGTCGACGGAGAAGACTTTGGATGCGCCGCGCAGGAGTGCCGAGTAGGCGGCCATGAGGCCGACGGGGCCGGCGCCGAAGACGGCGACGCTTTCGCCGGGGGAGACCTGGGCGAGTTCGCATCCGTGGTAGCCGGTGGGGAAGATGTCGGCGAGGAGGACGAAGTCGGTTTCGAATTCTTCGCCCGGTGGGAGTTTCAGGCAGTTGAAGTCGGCGTAGGGGACGCGTAGGCGTTCGGCCTGGCCGCCGATGAAGGGGCCCATGGCGACGTAGCCGTAGGCGCCGCCGGCGAAGCCGGGGTTCACCGTCAGGCAGAAGCCTGTTTTTTCGGCGAGGCAGTTCTTGCAGAATCCGCAGGCGACGTTGAAGGGCATGACCACGCGGTCGCCTTCGGACAGGGAGGTCACGCCGCTGCCGACTTCCTCGACGATGCCAAGGTTTTCGTGGCCGAAGACGATGCCGGCCTCGGCTGCGGTGCGTCCTTCGTACATGTGCAGGTCGGATCCGCAGATCGCGGTGGAGGTTACCCGGACGAGTACGTCGTTGGGGTGCTGGATCTGCGGGTCGTCGACGTCCTTCACCGTGACGCTGAAGGGCCTTTCGTAGACAACGGCTTTCACCTGTGTCACCTCCGCGTCGAGTGCTGGGGGGCGGCTGCGAGGGCCGGCCGCTGCGGGGGGTTAGGGGTGGAGTCCCGGGGAACCGTGCCGTGGCCTGCGCGCTCGCTGCACCGCCGGTACTTCCAGCAAACGCCCGCAGGTCACAGGTCGCAACCCGCCTGGGTGCCCACCGGGCGGGGGGCCAGGTATGAAGGGCTGCCGGGGCCGTCGGGAGCGGCCTCGCGGCGGCCGGGGACAGCAGGATCCCGGTGCCCCGCCGTAGTGAGGACCACCGCTCCCCTCCGGCGGCGATCTTTTCGGGCGACGGGGGCAGGGCGGGCAGGGCTGAGGCTTGGGAAGGTCGGTGAGCCGGCTCGGGTTCGGTCCGGCGGATCACGTGAGTGGTGTCGTCCACGTGGCTGAGTCCATGGTCATGGGCGTGGTGATCTGGCGATCGCGTAGGGGCTCGACGGAAGCCGTCTCTGACCGCCCCGTAGCCACGAAGGTCGATGTCGACATCGATCTCCCCCGCAGACATCGGACGAAAGATCACCAACACGGCCTGGACCGGCCGCGCACGAGAGGTCGACCGTCTCGGCACCCGCGGGCCGCGACAGGACCTCCGTGGCCGCCGGCAGCGAGGCCGGGACACCGCCCACCTCGTACTTCCACGTCCAGCCGCTCGACCGAACCGAGTCGAACAGGGCGGGGTGGATACCGTGTGTGGCTTCCTCTGCACGGTCGGCCGTCGACCGGGTAAACCGGGGCGGAACAAGTTCACGATTCCCGCCGACGACGACAACCGGTGTTGCCAGCACCTGCACCCGCGCCGGCCCCCCGGAAAGCGCCCAGGGCCCGCCCGCGATCCCCGGCAGCGCCGGACACCCACCAGGACGCCTACGGCTCCTCGGCCGCCCGTTTCACGCTGACCAGCCCCGACGTCTGCGACGGCGGCATGATCCCCTACCGCTTCTGGGCCGACTCCTTCGGCTGCTCGGGCGGCACCAGCAGATCCGGCTGGCCTCGACCGGCGCACCCGCCGACACGCGCAGTGCCCCGACCACGGAGGTCCCCCGGTCTCAACCTGCCCGCGACGACGGCGCCGAGCATCGTCGGTTTCTCGATCAGCAGCCAGTAAGGACCCGTCCGTGGCCGCTGGCCATCAGGGGCGGCCGGGGCTGGACTGTCGGGTCCTCCCCTCTGGGGCGGCGACGAGCTCGACCTGGTCCCAGTGGTCATGCCCATGAGAACGGAGTGCAGGGTGCGATCCTGCATGCATGAACCATCTCGGCGACGCGCACCTGCGCACATGGACGCTGCGCTTCATGGCCCTCCTCGCAGCCGACGCCCAGGATCAGCTTGCCTGGCTGGGCAAGCGTGAGCTGGAGACGGTGTCCGTCGTTGAAGAGGTGGAGCTCCTCTGCCGCATCTCCGAAGAACTCGCGGAACGCGGAGCCTTCGAGCCCAAGGATCTGCGCGATCTCCAGGCCATCGGCCGTCGCCTCGGCGAGATCGATGCCGCCTGCCGCGTCGGCCTATGGGCCAACGCCCTGGCCACAGAGCCGGCGTGGGACGACATACGTCCTCTCGCCCGCCAGTTTCTCGTCACGACGCTGGGCGACTGGCGCCAGCCCCTGCCACGCCCCGTGCGCCCGCACAGGGGCAACTATTGAGCACGTCCAGGCCGCCTGTGCCGCTCTGACGTGCCGGCGCGGCACATGTCCGGCCGCAGCCGACTCCCATCCGGACGTCGCGGCGACGTTCCCGCCGCTGGCCGAAGGGCGACAGCCAGCTGAGGGATCCGTCGTAGTGGATCGGTATCGCGATCCTCGCCGGTGCAGGCGCACGGCGAGGGCGGTGTGTCCGGGGTCGGGCGCGACGGGTCCTGTGCTCGGCGGCGAAATCATAATGTGGGAATGTCTGAGAACCGATTTTCCGTGGCGCCGACTGTCGTGCGGCTTCCCCGGTACACGAAGGCGGACCAGGAGGAGATCCTTGGCAACAGTGATGATCCCTTCGGTGTCGCCTGGACCGGTCTGACCTGGCTGCCGAAGGAAGAGCACTTCGGCGTCAGACACGACGGTCGGCTCGTGGCACACGCTGGCCTGCTGCGACTGCCTGTCGCGATCGGCGACACCGAGACAGAGGTGGTGGGCGTCGGCGGGGTGGCCGTCGCACCCGGCATGCAAGGTCAGGGCCTGGCGCGGCTCGTCGTCACCACCGCACTGGAGCACGCGCGAACGATGGGTCCTCAGCACGCACTCCTGTTCTGCCGACCTCCCCTCGTGCCGTTCTACCAGCGCCTGGGATGGCACTTGCTCGACAAGGACGTACTCGTCGAACAGCCCGAAGCCCGCCTGGTGACCATGCCGCTGCGGACCATGGTGACGCCCCTGCGCGACGACGCCCACTGGCCCTCCGGGCCGGTACGGCTGTTCTCGCTCCCTATGTGACGGGCCCCCTCCAGCGGCGTGCCCTCCCGTGTCACTGTTGTGCGAAGTGGTTCTGCAGCCAGTTGAGCAGGGCTGCGAACGGGGGGGACATGGTGGTGTCCGACTGGGTGAGGTCGGTTGTGTGGCCGTTGTTCTCGACGGTGATGGTGTAGCTCATTGCGTCTCGGGCGCGCCCGGGTCGGTCCTCTCCACCTGCGGGGAGGGCTGCGGCGACCAGCCGGGTCAGTTCTGCTGCGGCTGGCTGGGGCAGGGTGTCGGTGTCCACGACGTCGGGCGGCTGACGCAGCCGGATCGCCGCGGCCTGCCCGCCGTGTCGGGCCAGGCTCACCTTCATCACGCCACCACCTTCCGGCCGACCGCCGCTTCCTTCCGGCCGAGCGCCACCGTCTTCCGGCCGAGTGCCGCTCCCTCCGGGCGGGTCGTCGCCGTCTTCTGGCGGAGTGACGCTTCCTTCCGGCGGGGCGTCACCGCCTTCCGGCGGAGTGCTGCCGTCTGTCGGCGGGGCGCCGCTCCTTCCTGGCGGGCGCCGCCACCTCCCGGCCGAGCGTCCCTTTCTCTCGGCTGGCCGGGTGGCGCTCCTCCTCGCCGCGAGGTTCGCCCAGGGCACCGCGCATCAACTGGGCGCCCGTCAACCGCCCGCACCCGCACCCGTTTCCGCGCCCCGGCCGGCGTTCACCTGTTGCTCTTGAGTGCGGTCACGTCCTCGGCCAGTCCCTTGACCTGGGCGGACAGAGCCCCGATCTGCTTGCTCAGGGCTGCCAGGCCGTCTTCTGGGCCCACGCCGCCGTTGTGGCCGGCTGCGAGGGTGCGGGCACGGGCGATTGCAGTGGGGACTCCGCTGATCTGGATGCCGACGTCGTGCCATGCGGCGAGGACGGCGAGTTGTTCGGTGCTGTTCGCGCCGTAGAGTTCTTCGGCTTTTTGGTACGTGGTGTCGGCGAAGTCCTGGAACTGGGTTTGGATGCTGGAGGCTTTGAGGGATTCGAACCAGATGAGTCCGGGGGCCTGCCAGGCGAATCCGCCGATGCGGGTGGCGGTGAGGTAAAAGGCTTTGTTGGGGATGCCGGAGTTGATGTGGACTCCGCCGTAGTCGCCTCGTTCGGTGTTGGGCAGGTTGACGTATCTGCTCATGTGGCCGGGCTGGGGGTCCTTGCCGAACTGGGGGTTGTCGTAGGCTTCGCCGGGGGCCTTGAGGGAGCGCAGGGCGTCGGCGTCGATGCCGGGGGTGAAGACTTCGGCTCCGATCAGCCAGTCCGCGGTCTCGGCGCTCTGGTGGGCCGACCATTGTTTGACCAGGCTTCCGAAGACGTCAGAGATCGATTCGTTGAGTGCTCCGGACTGGTGGTGGTAGGCGAGGCCTGCGGTGTATTCGGTGACGCCGTGGGTGAGTTCGTGGGCGATGACGTCGATGGCTGCGGTGAAGTCGGTGAACATTCTTCCGTCGCCGTCACCGAACACCATCTGCCGTCCGTCCCAGAAGGCGTTGTTGTAGTTCTGGTCGTAGTGGACGTATCCGTCCAGGCGCATGCCCATGCCGTCGACGGAGTCGCGTTGCAGGGCCTGCTGGTAGAAGTCCCTCGTGAGGCCGAGTCCGTCGAAGGCATGGTTGACGGAGGTGTCCTGAGGGGCGGTGCCTTCCTCGGTGCGGGCCAGGGCGGCGGTGGGCAGGATGCGGCCCTGCCGGCAGTCGAAGACTGTGCGCCGGCCGTGGCCGGGGGCGGCGGCACCGGTGAAGGAGGCCCGTATTGCTCGTTCGCCCCGCAGCCGTGTCGTGGTCAGCATGGTGTCCAGGGCGGCTTTGCGTATCTCGCTGTCGTCGCTCTTCAGGAGGTTGTCGAGAAGGTGCGGGGGGATGATGCAGTTGACGGGGCGGGCCGTGGTCATGGGACACCTCCCGGGTGAGGGCAACGGCCGCGAAAGGCTGGTCGCTCGGGTGCGGGCGCGGGCGCGGGCTTGGATACGGGTGCAGGTGCGTGTGCGGTCATGCTGTGGCCTGGGGCAGGTGGAGGTCGAAGACGACGGGGCAGTGGTCCGATGCCTTCGGCTTGTTCGGTCCCACGCCGGGGAAGCGGGGGCCGGTGTACTTGACGGCGCGCAGCGGCATCCCTTTACGGAAGATCTGCGGCAGTGTGTCGGGGACCGCGCGGGCCAGTGAGGCGGAGGGCAGGAGGTAGTCCAGCTGCCGGTATTCGTCGCCGTCGTCCCAGTAGTGGGTCCACTGCTCGTCCTGGGGCAGACGGGCGATCACGTTCTCGACCTGGTCCCAGGTGACGAGCTGGTCGATGCCCGAGCCGCCGTCACCGTCGGGTTCCAGATAGTCGTTCAGATCGCCCAGGACCACGAACGGGTGGTCTCCCGGCGCCTGGTGCCCGAAGCGGTCGGTGACGATGTCCAGCACCTGCTGGGCCTGCCGCTCGCGTTTGCCGCGAGTCTGGGCGCGTCCGCCGCGCATGGACTTGAAGTGATTGACGAAGAGCGTGACAGACGTCGTCTCGCCCTGCCCCGCCTCGGGGCCGACTTCGATGTCGACTTCGAGGCAGTCACGGGAGAACAGCGGCTCGGTCGGGCTCGCGGGGTCCATGAGGTGCTGGTGGGAGCGGATCCGTGTGATCGGCAGTTTGGAGAGCACGGCGACGTCGATCAGCCGCGGGTCGTTGCCGTCCACCCCGGCGACGTAGGGGTACTGCGACCGTCCGCCCAGCGCCTGGGCACGGAAATGCTTGAGGGTGTCGACGTTCTCCACTTCCTCAAGGCACAGCACGTCGGCTGCGATCTCGCGTACCGCGGCTCCGGTGATGGCCTTGTCGTCCATTCCTAGTTCGTCGAAACGGGTCTGGTCGACGAGCCAGCCGCGCGAGTTGGCGGTCGCGGGGTCGAGGCCCTCCTTGAACCGCCAGCGGGCGAAGAGGTTCTCGACGTTGAACGTGGCCAGGCGCAGCGTTGTCACGGGCCCTCCCGAGAAGACCGGGACGTCAGGTACGGCCCCGCCTGAAGGGGGAGTGCACGGGGTGCAGGGGTGGCGGCGGCAGCAGGAGAAGCGTCGGCCCTCGCCTTGGCCCCGGTTTCCGGCGGCAGGACCACGCTGACATCAACAGTCTCCTGCTGCCCACCACGCCTGGCAAACGCAGGGCACCGCCCGTGCCCGGGCAGCTCGGCTCACTCTGCGACCAGCATCGTTGGGGAGTGCAGGCGTCGCGCAGCACGCAGGGCAGGGCAGGGGAGAGCGTGCCGGTCGAGGCGGACGGTGTGCGCTGCCGGTGCTCCCCGGCGGGTAGGAGCGGGTTGTCGCTGCCGGCGCAGTGTCACGGCCGGCGGCCGCTGACGGCCGACGGGCTGGGGGCCCGTACGTGAGGTGCGCGGCCCGGGAGTTCGGCGGGGGCGGGGCGGGCACTGCGGCTGCCACCGGCGTCCACGAAACCGGTGACGTCGCGTCAGGCGCCGCCGGCTTTCAGACGGGTGCGTTCCTGCGGCCGGGTGACGCTCAGGTAGTGCTCCTCGACGGCACGCCGGCGCGCGATCCACGCCTGGCGCTGCGGGCTGCGACCGCGCTCGTGCAGCCGGTGCAGACGCACCTCGGACGGGGTGCCGACGAAGACCCTGGCCGTAGCGGCCTGCCAGTTCCGGGCGGATGGTCATGACCCCCTCGCTGATGACCACGTCCCGCGGTCCCTTCCCGGACGGTCCGGGGCCTGAGCCCGCCCGGACCGCGGGAGAAGGACCTGGGCGGGGGGAAGGTCGCGGAAGTAGCCGTCGCCATGGACGACGCGGACGCGCTCCGGACCGCCGAGGTGCTCCGCCACCGAGTGGGACAGGGTCGTCTTGCCCGCGCGGCCCGGCCGTCGATCGCCACCAGCAGGGGCGCGCTGCCGACGGTGCGCGCCCGCTGGTGGCGCGACCCGAGCGGCGCCGGTACCGGCGCGGCCAGGGGGGACCCTTCCCCACCCCGTGCTTGCACAGGGGTGGTGTGGAGGGCTCCGGTACAGGGACACCCCGGCGTGGTGCCGTCGGTGTTCGGGCGGTGAAAGGGGAGGATGCTGCCCGCCAGGCAGCCCCACCGGCGAGGGGCCTTTGTGGTGATACGGCACGAGCGAGGGAGCCTCTTGCATGGCCAAGACACTGACCGATCTTCCGATCAGCGGCTTCGTCGCCCAGGAGGTCGCCTTCCCACAACTACTGGACCGGCTGAGCGAGGGCGCCAGGGACACCGTCCGGCAGGAGGTGATCGAGCCGGCTGTGAACGCGGAGGGCTTCCCTGGTGACGGCCGGTTCTGCATGATCACCGTCCTGGGGCACTCCGACCGGGTCGACACCGCGGGACTGAGTGCCGAGCAGCGTCGCGCGCAGGAACTGGACGCGAGCGACAAGCGGGCCACCAGCGCCGGCACCTGGGTCTTCGAGCAGATCACTGCCGCGCTCACCGCCGCCGGGCAGAGCCCTCCGGCGAGTGTGGAGGAGGCGACGAACTTCGACATCGTCCTCGTGCCCTGCGGCGCTGCGGCTCTGGTGAACCCGGTGCCGACCAGCGAAGCGCAGCGTGCGCAGAACCGGCGCGTCCAGTTCGTGATCTCCACCTTCACCCCCTGACCGTGCCGGCACGGCCACCGCAGCCCCCCGATCAACGACAAGCCGGAAGCGGATCGACCAGAAGCGGATCAACGACGACCATCAGCTGTCCCCGGCACAGCACTCACCCCCCGTCCCCGCGCGCCCGGCGGTCTGCAGTCGGCAGAAGCAGGACGCCTCCACCTCTACGTCCGCCACCGCTGCGGCGAACTTGAGCTGCTGGCCCACGATCCGTGCCTCCGCCTCCTTGCCGAGCCGCAGGAGGCATTCGTGCAGGCCGTGCAACGCCCAAACGTTGCCTGGGTGCTGCAGCGCACGCGGCAGCGTGTCGTCCAGCCCGAGGTCGGCGCGGTAGACGGCCTCGGCCTGCTCCACGAGACCCTGTTCGAGGAGCAGCGCACCGTAGGCGTGCCGGGTGGGCTGCATCCACCCCCACGGCTCGTCGTAGGGAAGGGTGTCGTCCAGCTCGATCGAGCGCCGCAGCGCCGCGAACGCCGCCTCGTACCTGCCCCTGCGGTACTCCAGCTCCCCGTCCAGCATCTGCCCGGCGATCGCCAGGATGTCCCTGCAGGTGTTGTTGAACAGCATCCGGGTCTGCGGCACGCGGGCAGCCGCCTCGCCGAACAGGCCGCGTTCGTCCTCGGCCTCCTCGACCCGGCCGGTGGCCGCCAGCGCGACGCCCCGCGCGTAGTGCAGCATCGCCGTGCTCACGCAGTACAACCCCGCATCGGCGGGCAGAGCGAGGCGGAGGATGTCCTCCCAGCGGCCGAAGCGGATCAGCACGTGCACCCGCATCGCCAGGAAGCCCTCCAGCCAGTCCGCCATGGGCGGGCTGGGCACCCGCAGCAGCTCGTCGGGCACCGCCTCCTCCAACTGCTGGGCCGCCTCGATCGCGTCCTGGAAACGGCCCAGGAACATCGCACCGTAGATTTTGAAGTGGTAGTTGTGGCACCGGTAGAGGGTGTAGAAGTTCATCGCCCCGCCCCGGGCACGGACCTTCTCGTCGGCCGCGATGGCCGCGCTGTTGTCGCTGACCACCCGCCGGTAGTCACCGCACAGCACCTCCAGGTGCGAGGGCATGTGCTGCAGATGCCCCGCATCCGGCACCAGACCGCGCAGCCGGTCACCGGCCCATAGAGCGGCTTCCGGGGTGGGGGACATCTCCATCAGGTGGATGTACAGGTGCAGCAGCCCCGGGTGCCACCCGCCCGTCCCGCTGGCCATCGCCCGCTCCAGCACCTCCCGGGCCTCCACCGTACGCGCCCCCGCAGCCGGCCTGCCGGTGCGGATGTCCCACAGCTGCCAGGGCGTGAGGTTCATCAGCGCGTCGGCGTACAGGGCGGCGACATCCAGGTCGTCACCGGCCAGCTGCTGCACGGCCCGCATGCTGTCGGCGTAGGCCGCACTCCACACCGGGCAGTCCTCGGCGTCCGGGGCCTGGGCCCGTGGATAGCGGGCCGCCAGCGCGCCGATGAGCGCCTGCTCCACTGCAGTCGCGCCGGCCGCCTTCGCCTGCGCGCGCTGCACGGCGGCATGCGCACGCTCCACCGTCCGCCCCAGGTCCTGCTCGTCGAAGAACTCCCAGGGCTTGTTGTAGTTCGGGCCCAGTGCGTAGGCCAGGCCCCAGTCGGCCATCGCACAGGCGGGATCGGCCGCCGCGGCGGCCTCGAAACAGCGGACGGCCTCCTCGTGGTGGAAGGCATACGTCCAGTTCAGCCCGCGGTCGAACCACGTCTGCGCCTCGGACGACGTCGTCGTCACCGGCCGGCCGTGGCTGCCGAGATCGTAGTAGCGCACCCGGAACTCCTCACCGCTGCCCACTGCCCGCCCCGGTGACCCGACCGGACAGGGGGGCGGCCGTACGACGACCCTAGCGAAGACACCACGGATACCGCCCATTCAGGAAGGAAACGCCCCCGGGAGGGTGCCGTCCGGACAGGCCCAGGCCCGCCCCGCAGCCCCCGACCAGACGCAGATCCCGGTCGCCCTCGAAGTTGCTGACTCCGATCGCCCGGGCGCGGCCGGCCGGGTTGATGTGAGGGTCTTCGCGGGGGATGCAGCTGGCGGCGATGGCTCGGCTGACGGCTTGCTCCTTCTCTTACGCGGCGGCCGGGTCGAGCAGGCGGTAGCCGATTCGGAGTGCGGCCTCCACCGCCTGCCGGGTCTGGCCTTCCGGGATCTTTGCTGGGTCAGCGGTGCTTGAGGCCGGGCTGGGCGGCGGGGGCGAGGGTGGGTTCTGTGACGGGGACGTCGCCGAGGGCCTGGTCGACGGCCGCGAGCAGGTCGTCGGAGAGGTGCACGCCGGAGGCGGCGGCGTTGGCGTGGACCTGTCCGGGGCGGGAGGCGCCGGTGATGGCGGAGGCGACCTCACTGCGGCGCAGGATCCAGGCGAGCGCCAGGGTGGGCATGCTCAGCCCGGCCTCCTCGGCGATCGGGACGAGGCGCTGGACCGCTTCCAGGGTGGCGTCGTGGTAGACGAGGTCCTTCGAGACGGCCATGTCCGCGGAGGCGAACCGGCTGCCTTCCGGCAGGGGCTGACCGGGCTTGTACTTGCCGGTCAGGACGCCCTGGGCGAGGGGGGACCAGACGATCTGCGAGATGCCGTTGGCCGCGCACAGGCCGAAGACCTCGGCCTCGGGGGCCTGCCACAGCATGGAGTACTGCGGCTGGGAGGAGACGAACAGATCGGGGCCGGCGATGTCGATCGCGGCCTGGATCTGTTCGGGCGTCCACTCGCTGAAGCCGAGATAGCGGGCCTTGCCCTGCTCGACGACCTTCTGGAACGCCTCGATGGTGTCCTCGATGGGAACCGTGGGGTCGAAGCGGTGTGCCTGGTAGAGGTCGACGTGGTCGGTCTTCAGGCGGCTGAGGGAGGCGTCGATCTGCTTGGCGATCTGGGCGGGGGACAGGCCATGGTCGGCCGGGTCGTCCGACATGGGGAAGTAGACCTTGGTGGCCAGGATGTAGGAGTCGCGGGGGTGGGCGGAGAGGATCTCGCCCCAGGCCGTCTCGGCGGCTCCCTGGCCGTAGACGTTGGCGGTGTCGAAGAAGTTGATGCCGGCGTCGAAGGCCGCCTCGGTGCAGGCGCGGGTCTTGTCCGCTTCGATGCCGCCGGAGAAGGTCAGCCAGGAGCCGAGGGAGATCTCCGAGACCTCCAGGTCCGAGCTGCCGAGTGTGCGGTACCGCATGATTGCTCCTCTGAAAACGGGTGTGCGACCAGCGTCGGCGGGCCACCACCTCCAGGGCGGGATTGACCATGCTGGTGTCGCCGGGTTGATGACCGTCTCGGGGGTGACGTTTGGTGTCGATGCGGTCCCGGAGGCCGGGTCCAGGCAGGGCCCGGCCTCCCCGTGCGGTGTCAGCTCTGCGCTGCTTCCGCCTTGCGGTGGGAGGCGGCCAACAGGCCGAGGGGCGGCAGGGCGACAGGGCGAAGGCGCCTGTCAGCGACGGGCCCCTCAGGCAGAGTCCGGAGGTCAGGGCGATGCCGCCGAGCCAGGAGCCGGCGGCGATGCCAACCCGGAACGCGGAGGCGGACGTGGCCGGGGCCATGGGCAGGGACCGGCCGGCCCCGGCGATACGGACGTGCTTGTCCGAACTTCCCCCTCCGGAAGGATAATTGACACGGATGACGTCAGTCCGGCTCCCACGTCGCGCCAACGCGGAGGGTACGTGAAGGTCACGGTCTCCTGGAGCGATGCCCACGGCCGTGGCGTAGCGGCCACGGACGATCTCCACCGGTGGCTGCAGCGTGACCCGCGGCTGCGCGGCCGCCTGGTGCGGCACCCGGCGGCCTCACCGCCGCTCGGCACCATGGCGGGGCGGGGGAGCGACCAGACCGTCACGATCACGCTGCCCGACCAGCCGCAGATCACGGTCGTTTCCATCAAGGTCCGCGGTCTGACCGCGGAGGCCACCGGCGACCTGGCCCAGGCATCGCGGCGGCGGTGGAGGAATCCGGCCGCACTTCGCACAGCCCACCCCGGTTCGGCACTTCGGACAGCGCACCCCAGCCCGGTACCTCGGACAGCCCACCCCAACTCGGTACCTCGGACAGCCCACCCCGGTCCAGCCCCGACCGGCCCACCGCCCCGGACAGCCGACCCCAGCCCTCCACCACGGACAGCCCTCACCACCCCAGCTCATCCCACCCGCCCCACCGCCCCCGGCGGACAACACCGGCGATCTGGCACCGCCCTGGAGCTCAGCCGCCGGCCACATACCAGTGCTCCCGGTGTCCGCCCCCGGCGCCCGGCCCTTCCAAACGCTCGCCACCGCCTGGGCCCGCGCAGTGGGCCGCCCGTTCAGCGACGTCGAACGCGACCTGGAAGTCGGCCGGTTCACCCCGCCCGGGGACGTGTGCCGCATGCCCCGCGTGCTGGTGATCGACCAGTTGGAGGAGATCTTCACCCACTCCCGGGACAGCGAGGAACGCCGCCTGTTCACGCGCGCACTCAGCGGATCGCCCCACGCCCCGGCCCCGCGGAGCGTCCTCGGCCTGCGCGCCGACTACCTCGGCCCGGACCTGCAGGATCCCCGCCTCGACCCCATCGTGAGCACCGGCCAGTTCCCCGTTGCGGTGATGAACGACGAGACGCACTGCGCGCCGCCGTCGAACAACCCGCTCCCAGGGCCGGACTGCGCTGGGAGGAGGCCCTGCCGAAGCTCCTGCTGCGTGAAACTGCGGTACGAACACGTCGGCGTCGGCGACGCCACCGCCTTGCCCTTCCTCGCCCACACCCTGCAGCAGACCCGACATCGCAGGCGCGGCGCCGAACTCACCTTCGCCGGCTACCAGGGCTCCGGCGGCATCCGCACCTCCGCCGTCAAGAGCGCCGAGGACATCCACAACGCCTTCGACGCCGACGACCGCAACCGGTTACGCGGCCTGCTGCTGCGCATGGTCCACCTCGTCGACGACGACGGCCGGGCCGTACACCGCCCCTCCCCCTGGTGGACTGGACGGCGCCGGCGACCTGCTGGCCCGCCTGGCCGACGCCCGCCTCCTGATCGTGGACGACGGCGTGGCCCGGCTGCGCCACGACTCCCTCCTGCACGGATGGCCACGCCTGCGCACCTGGGATCAACGCCGACCTCGACACCCTGCTGGTCCACCGCAGACTCGCCCAGGCCGCCGACGCCGGGGACGAGGCGGCCCGCCCGGCCAGCGGCCAGTACGCCGGCCGTCACCTCGCCGCGGCCCGCTCCGTCACGTACGACCGCCGCAGCCTGTGACTGCGCCGCGTCGAGCGGGACTTCATCGCGGCCGGTGAACGCGCCGAACGCCGCCGCAAGAAACCATGCTGACCGGCACGACCACCGGCGAATTCTCCGCCACCCAGGAGTTCCGCATCTGGGCCACCGGCCCTAACGGGCGATGGCGCAACCCCGCACAGACCAGCCTCACCGACGTCTCCGACCTGGAGGCTGTGCCCGGCAACCACTCCGGAGTCGACCACGACGAGTTCACCTTCCTCCTCGGCCTCGACAGTGACCGCATCCACTACGAACTGTGCCAAGCGCACCCGGTCAGCGTCCCCGCAACCCAGTGGAGGATCCTCTTCCCCCACCTGACCCACCGCCCCTCCTGTGACTGACCCGCCCCCCGCGAGACCCGCGAAAACCGCAAGACGCCACCCCCGACGCTGCGACACTGACCCCGCAGACGACGGGCGACACACCAGGCGAGGAGCCACCGTGACCGACCAGCACACCATCCCGCCTTCCGCCGATGTGTGGATGCTGGTACGCCACCACCCCGCCGTCCTGCGCCGCTCCACCCAGGAACTCGCCACAGCACTGGCCACGACCCACGGCCCCCGCTTCGCCCTCTGGCACACCGACGAACTCCTCGTCGGCATCCGCGACGGCCGGCTCACCCTCCACACCCTGGGCGGCACCCCTCTGGCGCCGCCCAAAGTCGTGTGCGTACGCCAGGTCGCCGGCCCCATGGACAACGACCGTGAGATCACCCTGCTCCGCCACCTCGACCGCATGGGCGCCACCCTCGTCAACCCCCTGGACGCCCAGCTCAAGGCCCGCAACAAGATCTGGCAGCTCCAGGAACTCGCCCTGGCGGGGCTGCCCGTACCCGACACCCTCTCCTACGCCACCGCACCCCTCGAAGGCGTGGTCCGCAGCCCCGATCTGACCACCCCGTGCGTGGTGAAATCCGTCAACGGCGCCAAAGGCGCGCAAGTCTTCCTCGCCCCTGGCCCCCAGCTGCTGCACGAGGTGGCCGGCAGCCTCACCCGGGAGACACCTTTCCTCTTCCAGCAGCACATCGCCCACTCGCACGGCCGGACCCTCCGCGTCATCGTCGTCGACGGCGAATCCGTGGGCGCCGTGGTGCACACCTCCCGCCGCACCGCGCTGGCCGCGAACATCGCCAACGGCGGCACCGCCACCGCGTGCACCGGCCAACACCCTGAGGCAGAACACCTGGCAGTGCGCGCCGCCCGCGCTCTCGGTCTGCACATCGCCGGTGTGGACCTGTTGTTCACCTCACCCGACACCTACACCATCTGCGAGGTCAACGCCGTCCCCGGCTGGCGCCCGGACATGACACAGGTAACCCCCGCCATCACCGCCTGCATTACCCACCACCTGGCCACCCACAGCCAAAAGGCCGGCCCCGAGCCTGCGCCTCCACCGGCGTCGGCCAAGCCCTGACGGAACCGCACCCCCGATCGCCTCGGCCGGCCCCGGCCGATGTCGGCGCCGAACATGCGGCCGGGATACGACGGTCCCGAGGGCAACGCGAGGCACTGCGGAACGGTGCGGCGCCGCCCCAGAGCACGGTCACTGAGCCCGTTCCCGACGCGTCTCCTTCGCTGCCGACCAGCAGGTCGGCGTACCCGTCCCTGTTCATGTCGCCGCTGGCCAGGCTGCTGCCGAAGTAGTCCTGGTATCCAGCGGTGCCGGGGATGTTGGTGGAGGTCTGTGTGATGTAGACGTGCTTGCCCGTCAGGCGTGGAGTCTGTTCACTGTCACACAGCACGTGATCAAGCGGGTAGTCCGCTGACACGGAGTGCGGGCCGCCATTCTGGTTCGCGGACGCCGTCGGCGTCCGCGGCGAAAGTGGGGGGATTTCGTGCGTCACCCACTCCGTCTTTCCGTGGCAGCGGCCCTGGCGGCTTGTCTGACCGGCACTCTGGTGGCCGCCTCGGCCGACCAGGCCGTCGCCGCCGGGTCCAAGTTGGCCGACGACGTCAACGGCGACGGATACCGCGACCTGGCCATCGGCATGCCGAAAAGACGCGGCCTGGAGCTTTTAGCGCCCCCATGCCGCAGCCCCAACACTGACGGGCCGCACCACAGGGGGTTGCTGGAGCCGTCGGCCGGGACCGGCTTGCAGCATCAGTTCCAGACGTCCACTTGGTCCCGTATGGACCACATGAGATGACCAAGACCGATGAGAGAGTTCTTCTCCACGTTGTCGGGGTCGGCTGATTCCCTTTTCCGTGTATTTATTAGTACGGCCAGACAGTAGCCGTCGGCGGTGCGAGCCAGATATGAATCGGTTCCCGCCAACTCCCCGTTATGGAAGATGGATCCATTATAGTTGCGCCATCCCAGCGCATATCCATCTGATGACGGTAGACCGGAGGGCTTCGTCATGTAATGGAGCCAGTCCGCGTCCAGGGGATCCGGTAGCTTGGACATGAATGTCACCAGGTCCGTGGCGGTGCCAAGCCATCCTCCGTGGGAATCCATCCGGGTCACCGGTATGCCGTATGGGTTGTCGCCGCCTTGGTCGTAGTACGTGACTTCCCCGGCGCGACGCTGCGCCACAGTATTCCCGGCGATATACATGTCGGTTATTCCGCAGGGCGCCAAGATGCTGCCTCTTACATAAGTGTCGTAAGGCTTCCCGGTCGCCTTTTCGATGATCCGGCCGAGCAGGCAGTACCCAAAATTCGAGTACGCGAATTTGGTGCCAGGTTTATTTTGAAGCGGCCTGTGTTTAAGCACCCATGAGATCAACTGCTGGTGAGTGAAGGCAGGGTTGACATACATCGGATCGGAATTATCGTTCACCCAGCCGCCACAGGAGTGTTCCAAGAGGTGTCTTACAGTGATCTGCTTGAACTTCGGGTCAAGCGACGCATCAAACCCGTTCAACCATCCCGTGCTTCCAAAGACGAGGTCGGCGGGCGCCAAGCTGCCTTGGGAGGCTAGTTTCATCACGGCTGCCGCAGTGATTGGCTTGGAGGCGCTGGCGATTCGAAACAGGCTGGAGCTGGAGACGCCTTCCAGGCTGGTCTTGTCGGCGTATCCGAAACCCTGAGCGTAAAGCAGGTGCCCGTCCTTGGCGACGGCGACCGACAGACCAGGCACGTCGTACTTCACCATAAATCTGCGCACGAGGTTCGATATGACGGGGCGCACCTCGCGCCTCTCCCAGATCGGACAGAAGCGGCCAGTATGTCCGGCTTGATTGCCGCATTGAACCCGCCCAGGGCGACCATCCGGTAGCCAGCCATTCTTTTCAGCGGTACTTCACTTGCCACCGTGAGGTGAGTGACGCCATGCCGGGCGTAGAGAGGGACCCATGCTGCACCATCCTCCCTTTCCCAAAGACTGATGAAGCGGTGCGTGTCAGGATTGCCGCCAGGGTTGTCTCTTCTATGACCGAAGACTCGGACCGGCCTGTAACCTTCCCCTGTCAGTGACTCGAAGTCGTGCTGGTAGGCGGTCGCGAGTGATTCCATCACCACCCAGTCCCGACCATCCGAATTTTCCCAGATCAAGGCGCATCTCGTGTCGTTCGCCGGGCCGGGGTAGACGCTGACATCGACAATGCGCTGGCCGTTTGACCGAATCTCATGGATTCTCGAGAAAAGCTCGCCGTACGGGATAGCCCACTGCGCGTTCCGGTCGGTTCTCGTTGACTTCTCCCAGATGGAGGCCAGAAACGCCTGACCGAGGACGGTGTACCCGCTAATACGTACAGGCCTGTATCCCTCGGCTATGCGCTGGTTAGAGATGCCTTGAAAGTCGGCTACTGGCGTATCGTGAGCACTCCAGTGGGCGGCCCCCTCCAAGCCGTCCCACTTTTCCCAGATGACACCAAACTGGGCATGGTCGATTACCTTGGTCGAGCCAGAGGGGACTTCGTATCCACACAGGTCCACGATGCGGTACCCCCGAACTTTGACGTACAAATCGAAGTTCGACCGGTACTGCGCGTCAGTGAGATTCCACTGGGGCTGTTGCAGGGCCATTGTTCTCCCTACCTCGGATCGACCCACCCCACGCCACACCTGAAACGCTAGTACCTGTCGGCCGCCCCCGCATCAGGCAGATAGGAACCCGCCCCGGGGGCAGGCCCGGGGCGGGACCTTGTGGCCGGGGCGGCACCGGGGTCCCGAAGGCGCGGCAGAGCGCCGGGACCCGGGTTACTGGTCGCAAGGCTGCCCGGCCAAGGAGCGGTTGGACCGTGCCGGTCATCGGGCTGCGCGGCACGAGCCTTCCCTGTACGGCCTGTTGGACGTTATGGGAAGTTCTGGCCCCGCGGGTGTTCCCCCGCAATCGAATCCGCAGCCCGGCCGGGGCGTCAACACGCGTGCGGGCCGAGTGTGGCGTCGGCGCCGCACTCCGAGCACGCCACGGCGCCCGGGAGGTGCAGCAGATCCAGGGCGCCGAACGCGTCCGACTTGCTTGCGTGGGCCGGCGCCTGCGGGCGGTCCCAGACGTTCGCCGTGGGCGCCTCGCGCTGGAGCGGGTGGGTGGGCATCTGGTCGTAGGAGACGCCCGGGGCGGGCCCAAGCTCCTTGGTCCGGAGCCGACGAGAGCCTTCCCCGAGCAGCGGCGGGCTGTCGTCGACGATGATGAGATGCGCCTTGGTGCCTCGGTCTGCCAGCCAGGCGGAGGGGTGGTGGTAGAAGTCGTCGGTGGGCAACGGCATCGGCGATCACGGCATCAAGGGTGCCGACGCCGTGGCCGAGGTTCTTCTGCGGGGTCACCGGGCTGCACCGGCGTCTGTGCCAGCAGTTGGAGGTGACCCCCGGCCTGCTGGGCGTGCTCCACCAGAACCACGACGAGTGCGCCGCCGCCGCGTACTACACCGTCTTCCGGGACGAGGAGGTCGTCGTCGCCGAGGTCGTGGACTCGCCCTCGGCGCCCCGGGCCGAGCCGCTCGACGTCGGCTTCCACCAGGCCCCGCACGCCACGGCCTTCGGCAAGGTCATGCTGTCGTCGCTGCCGGCCGCGCGGCGCCGTGACTACCTGCGGCAACAGGGGCTGTCCCGGCTCACCGAGCGCACCATCACCGCGCCCGACGTCCTGGAGGGACATCGCGAACGGGTCCATGCCTCCGGCGTGGCGGTCGAGGTGGGGGAGTTCCAGGGCGGCCTGTCCTGCCTCGCCGCCCCCCGTTCTCGACGCGGACGGGAGGGTCGCGGGAGCCGTGGCCACCTCTGTCCCCGCGGAGCTGTTCGAACAGCGGCAGCCGCAGCGCCGGGACTTCTTCCTCGCGGCCGACCGTGCCGATCTGGCCGCGGACCCCCGCGTCAACGGCGACTCCATCGCCGACGACGACGTCGACGCGCTGATGGAGCCGGTGGGGGAGTGCTCGTCGAGCCTGACCACCGAGGAGTGGACGCGGGTCTGCGCCAAGCACAGCATCCCGATGGCCCCCGTGCTCGAACTCGACCGGGCCGCAGAGGACCCGTACGTGCGTGGCGGCGGGCTGGTCGACGTGGTGCACCACCCCAGCGAGGGCGCCATCCGCTCGGTCGGCGTCCCGGTGCGGTTCTCCGCCACGCCGGCCTCGGTCCGCCGGTTCGCCCCGCTGCCCGGCCAGCACACCGAAGAGGTCTTCCAGGAACTCGCCGCCGGCCGCTGACCGGCCGCCAAGCAAGGACGCACGGCCGCGCTGGCCGGTGAGTCGCCCGAGATCCCGGGACGCGGCTTCGGCGGACTCACCCAGGCCCGGACGACCAAGCCGCTGATCGCCGCCGTCGAGGGCTGGGCCATGGGAGGCGGCTTCGAACCGGCCCTGGACTGCGACCTCGTCATCGCCGCGGAGGATGCCCGGTTCGGCCTCCCCGAGGTCAGCCGCGGGCTGATCGCGGCGGGCGGCGGGGTGATCCGGCTGCCCAAGCGCATCCCGTACCACCTGGCGATGGAACTGCTGCTGACCGGCGAACCGGTCACCGGCGAGCGGGAGGCCGGCTCGGTCATCGCCAACCGTGTCGTTCCGTCCGGTCAGACCGTCGAGACGGTACTGCAACTGGCCGAGCGGATGGCGCAGAACGCCCCGCTGGCCCTGGCCGCCGTCAAGGAACTCGCCGCGCCGCCGACGGCACGCCGGAGGAAGAGGCATTCGCTCTGGTGTCGTTCCTCCCCTCGATGCGCTACTACGCCGACAACCGGGCCACCAGCCTGCGGTGCTGCCGCAGGGAACCGAGCACCGGCTCAACGAGCGCATCGTCACGGCGTCCGGTCCGCCCGTCGACCAGCTCACCCGCCTGTACGGTGCCGAGGCCGCCGAACTGGTGCTGCACCAGGGGCTGGCCTGGCGGGAGATGCACACCCACGGCCGCGCGCTGGCCGGGCTGCTGCCGCGGGCCGTGGACGACGTGGAGGCCTACGATGTACGGGAGGGCGAGATCGTGACGGGAGCAGTCCTCGGCTGGAACTTCGGGGACGGTCATCTGCACAACGAGCAGCTGGTGGCCGCCGTACAGCAGCGGTGCGGTTTCGCGCCGGGCGACCTGCGCGTCGTCGTGCTGGAGTCCCATCCGACCCACCGGCAGCGCCAGCACTACCGCATCGTGGACGCGGCGAGCGGCCTGATCGAGGAGGGATATGTGAAAGTAGGGGAGATGGTGTCCCGGCAGCCCTGGCTCGACGACGAGGCGCCCGCGATCCCCGTCGAGCCCTTCCCGACCCCACGACCGGTGACCGAGGTGGCGGCGGCACATGAGTGACGCGATCGTGGTGGGGGCCGGCCCGAACGGGCTGGCCGCCGCCGTCGCCCTAGCCCAGCGGGGGCTGAAGGTGACCGTCCTGGAGGCCGCCGACGAGATCGGTGGCGGCACCCGGAGCGGCGAACTGACCGTTCCGGGTCTGATCCACGACCACTGCTCCGCGGTACATCCGCTGGGCGTCGGCTCGCCGTTCCTGCGGTCCCTCGACGTGGAGCGGTACGGCGTCGCCTGGGCGTGGCCCGAGGTCGATCTGGCCCACCCACTGGACGGCGGGCGGGCCGGAGTGCTCGTCCGCTCCGTGGAGCGGACCGTGCGCGGTCTGGGCGCCGACGGCCCGGCCTGGGAGCGGCTGTTCGCTCCGCTGGCCGGTGACTTCGACGCGCTCACCGAGGACGTGCTGCGCCCGGTGCTCCGGCTGCCTGCCCATCCGGTGACGCTGGCTCGGTTCGGGCTCCGTGCGCTCCAGCCGGCCACGGCGGTGGCCCGGCGCTGGGGAACCGAGGAAGCCAGGGCGCTGTTCGCCGGGGCGGCGGCGCATCTGATGTTCCCGCTGACCGGGCCGGCCAGTTCTGCGGCGGGGCTGATGCTCATCGCCGCCGCTCACCGGTTCGGCTGGCCGGTCGCCCGCGGCGGGTCGCGGACCATCACCGAGGCGCTGGCCGCACTGCTCGCCGAGCTCGGCGGGACCATCGAGACGGGGGTGCGGGTGGAGACTCTCGCCGAACTCGCCCCCGCCAGGATCGTCATGCTGGACACCACGCCCGGCGCCGCGGCGCGCATCTGCGGCGACCGGCTGCCCGGCCGGGTACGCCGGGCCTACCGCGGCTGGCGGCACGGCCCGGCGGCGTTCAAGGTGGACCTCGCCGTCCAGGGTGGCATTCCCTGGACGCACGAGGCGTGCCGCCGGGCGGGCACCGTGCACCTGGGCGGCACCCTGGAGGAGGTCGTCCGTACGGAGGCGCAGACCGCCGCCGGGCGGATGCCCGAGCGCCCGTTCGTCCTGGTCGGCCAGCAGTACCTCGCCGACCCCGGCCGCTCCCGCGGCGACGTCCACCCGGTCTGGGCCTACGCGCACGTCCCGCACGGCCACCCAGGTGACGCCACCGAGGCGGTACTGCGCCAGATCGAGCGGTTCGCACCGGGCGTCCGGGAGCGGATCGTGGCGATCTCGGTGCGCCCGACCCCTGAACTCGCCCGCTACAACGCGAACTTCGTCGGTGGCGACATCGTCGGTGGCGCCAACACCGCACGGCAGGTCGCACTGCGCCCCCGGACGGCTGTGGACCCCTACAGCACCGGCATCCCCGGCGTCTACCTGTGCTCGGCGGCCACCCCGCCCGGCGCCGGGGTACACGGCATGTGCGGGGCGAACGCCGCTGGTTCCGCGCTGCGGTACCTGGGCCGGTGACCGGCGCCGTGGACCCCCCGACGGACGGGGCACCGGATCCGGTCGTCCTCGCGGCCCAGGTGATGCAGGCGCGTCGGGACGACTTCATCGCCCGGCTGGTTGCCACCACCGAGGCGGAGATCTCCCAGCTGGAACACGACGCACCGCTGAGTGGGTTCCTGGAAGCCAGCATCACCGAGAACATCGTCCCCGCCGTGCACGTCCTCATCAACGGCATCGACCCGCAGACCGTGGACGCCCCCGCCTCGGCCGTGACCTACGCCCGCCGTCTCGCCCAGCGGCACGTTCCACTCTCGGCCCTCCTGCGCGCTTACCGCCTCGGCCATGCGCAGAGCCTGGACCTGGTTCTCGGTGAGGCCGTCCGACTGGAGCTGCCGGACCGGCACCGTCATCAAACTGGTCAGCCTCACCTCGGCATTTCTGGACCGGGTCTGCGACCAGATCGGCCGGGTGTACGAGGAAGAGCGCGAACGCTGGGTGGGCAGTCGCCACGTGCTGCGCCAGTACTGGGTCAACCAGCTCCTCAGACGCTCCGCGTCTTCCTCTCCACCAATCGCAGCTACGTCGCCACCGCGGACCAACTGGTGGTCCACCGCAACACCGTCCACTACCGCGTCCAGCGGGCCGTCGACCACTACCAAAGCGTTCCTTCAGCGACTCCTACGCGCGGCTGGTACGCACCGAGGCGATGAACGTCGCCGCCGAGATGCAGTGGAACCTCACCAGGCGTTCGCCCGAAAGGAGAGCGAAGAGGTCCCGGCAGCGGCCGCCGAGGACGCGCACCGCTGCACGCTGCCGCCCACCCGTTGCCTGCCGTGCGGCCGTTGCCCACACCAGGTCTGCGAGGACGGCGAGCAGTGCGCCCACACGTGCGAGTGCGGCACCGGCGGTACGCCCACCGAGTAGCCTGACTCGGCTGCGGGCGTGCGGTGGGCCCGGCGGCAAGGTCCAGCGAGGAGGCCGGCGCGCTGCGCTGGCGGCTGTCCGACGGCGACGCCGACTGATACATGTCCGCGAACATCTCCGTCGGGAACAACCAACCCTTCCCCCGCCTTCGCCGGCGTCGCGGCGGCCCCCGGCGCGGTCACTGCACAGCCGTCAACCGAGGCGATGCCACCCGCAGCCGTCCCAGTCCTCGTCCTCGCCGCCGCGCATGTGGCGCCAGCCCGTGATGATGTCCAACGCGCTGCGTGCCAACTCGGCCCAGTGGGACGGGCACTCCCACAGCTCCCGGGCGGAGAGTTCCTCCGGCACCGGAGTGTCCCGGTGGTCCTCGGGCGCGTACAGGTGGACCACCGCCTGATACCGGGACTGCACCGTGGCCTCGGCGAGGGGCCAGGGGTGCCGCGGGTGATCGCAGGAGACGTCCAGGTCGACGGTCTTCAGGGCCGCGGTCAGGTCGCGGGCGTACGAGGGCGGCAGTCCCTCGTAGGTCTGCGCGATGCCCATCCACATGCACAGGAACAACCCGAGCCGTTCCTCGTCCCGCACCTGCCCGGACAGCTGGCGGCGAGCGCACCACAGCGCCACGGGACCGGTGTTGTCCTCCCAGGAGCGCCGGATCGCCTCCTGCAGGGCGATGATGTCGATGGCGCCGTCCTCCCGCACGAACTGCGCGTCGAGAGCGGAGACGTCGACACCGCCGAATTTCTCTTGGTATGCCTGGCGCATGCAGGCGGCGGCTTCGTCGGCGAGCCCGGCGAGGAACGCCTCGCAGTCGAACGCCGCCAGCTCCTCGCCCTCAAGACCGTAGTCCTCGGCGAACAGGGCGCGCCCGGCCTCGGTCAGCATGCTCACCCCGGCCTCGACACCGTACTCCGCGTCCACATCGGTGGGGTGGGCCCCCGCCGTGCAGGTGCAGGACGCGGGGTCGAGCGTGGCACGGAGGCCGTCCAGAGCCTGCGTGTACGACGTGAACAGCGACTTGCTGAAGACGCGTGAGGCGACGTACCAGCAGGTGGTGTACAGCAGGATCGTGTACCCGGTCCGCTCCCGGAGCCCTGCCGCACCACCAGTCCGGCCAACCGCGTCGGCCGCTTCGGCGGCCAGGACGGCGAGGGTCGGCTCGGGGTCGACGTAGGGGTAGTCGTTGATAATCCGGGAAAGGTCGGAGATCAGTTCTCTGTGGTCGGCAGGCAGGGTGGGCGTCACTTCAGTCACACCGGTAATCGACGCCGTCTCGTTCGTGACGGTTCCCTACCGGCGCAGGTCACGGCCGGTCAGGAAGCATGCTGGGGGTGCTCGGTGTGCTGAAGGTCGCAACCGTCGAATGGATCCAGCAGATTTCAGCCCCGCACAAGAGCTACCGCCACACCGACAAGAAGACGCCCTCCGAGCGGAAGCAGGCCCGCACCGCCTCGCACCTGGGGGCGTTCTCCGATCTGCGCAAGCACGGCCTGGTGGAGAACGGTGGGAAGACCTCGGGCGGGGATACGTTGCGCAACCTGACGCCCATGGGCCTGAAGGCCGCCTCCTGCGAGCTGGGACGTCCGGTGGGGGAGATGGGCGGCTCGGCCCGTGGCGCGGGACGCAGCGGCGCCTCCCACCCGATGGCGCCCAACGACGCCCTGCTCGCCCTGCTGCGCCCGAAGCCGGACCTGACCCAGCTCGACGGCGAGCCGGTCGAAGTCCTCGCCGCCGCACAAGCCGCCGCCGACCCGCCGGACGGGTTGGGTCCATCGCCTCCTACGCGACGAGGCCAGGGCCGCGACGCATGCACCGCAACTACGTCTGCCTACGACAACTGGGACTCCAACACCTCCACAAACGCCCGCATCCTACGAACCACCGAGGACAACACCCACCTCAACGACTACAACTTCAACGATGTCACCAGCTCCGCCGTCAACAACAGCTGCTTCCTCGTCCGGATCTACCCCGATTACGAATTCAAGGGAGTGCCCGTGACACTCCTACCCGGCGAGTCCATCAGCTTCAACCGGGGGAACGGCTTCAACGACGTGGCCTCCTCCGTCCAGTTCCTCCCCTACTGCAACCAGCACCACCAACGGGGAGGACCTGTCTTATGGTCCTGACCTGCGGAGGATGGACGTGTTCACGTCACGTACAGGCCCCGTGTGCGGAGACCGCTTTTCGGACCGGCCGTGGCGGCGGGTACGACGGTGATCGCGGACGGCGCCTACCTGGGCACCGGGCTCATCGTCCCGCACCGCAGACGAGCCGGACGTCCCCTCCTGCGTGGCCAGGAGGAAGGCGACACCGAACACCGGCGTGTGCGGTCCCGCGTCGAGCACACCTTCGCCCGGATGAAGCACTACAAGATTCTCCGCGACTGCCGGCAAACGGGCGACTGCCTCCACCACGCCGTCCAGGCCGTCGCCACCATGCACAACCTCGCCATGGCAGGGTGAAACAGCAGGCGCATGCGTCCACTCGTGGTCACCGAGGCCGGTAGGCGGTGGCCAGCACGGAGACGGTCACCTGGTCGGGCAGGCAGCCGTCATCGTGGAGGTCCGCACGGCTCACGTGGCGTGCGCTCGGTGTCATCGTCACCAGGTCCAGGGCATCCGGCTTGGTCAGGGTCGCCGAGTACTCGACCTGTTCGGTGACGGTGGCCTCGAAGAAGGGACCCACTGCACGGTGCAGACGCTGTTCCTTGGCCGGGTCGATCGTGACCATCCCAGGCAACCGGCCGCGCAGCTCGGCCAGGTGCCGGTCGGTGGGACGGACCACGATCAGCCGACCGGTCGGGCGCAGCACGCGGTGGAACTCGGCAGGGTTGCGCGGGGCGAACACGTCCAGCACGACATCGGCCACCGCGTCGGCCAGCGGGAAGGGACGGAAGACGTCCCAGGCCGCCGCGGCGGCTCGATGGTGGGCGCGGGCTGCCGAGCGCAGCGCGCGCACCGATGTGTCCAGACCCAGACCACGAGCGCCGGGCAGCTGGTCGAGTACACCTGCGAGGTAGTAGCCCGTGCCGCATCCCGCGTCCACCACCGTGGCCCGCTCAGACAGGGCGTCGGCCGCCAGGCGGGCTCCGACTTGGCGGATGGGCGCGTAGGCGCCGGTGGACAGGAACCGGTCCCGGGCCTGGACCATGGTTGCATCGTCGCCGCTGGTGGCGCGGGTGCCCGTCAGCAGGCCGACGTAGCCGTGGCGGGCGATGTCGAAGGTGTGACCCGCCGGGCAGCGCAGTGCTCCGCGGTCGGGGTGCAGGCGGCGCGTGCGGCACGTCGGGCAGCACAGCAGGTCGAGGGACAGTTTGAGGGCAGGGGGAAGCGACACAGGCACGAGGCACTCCTGGCAAGGGGGTGAAGGGAAGAGACCGTGCCTGCGCGCGCTCGGAGCGTCACTGCCTCGGGAAGGAACGGGCAGCGTCGCGAACGGGGTTCACGCAGCAGGCACACCAAGGAGGGCGACGCCGTCCGGCATCGCCCTCAACGCCTTCCGATCACAGGAAGCAGCAGTGCGGGGTGCTCATGAATGCCACGTCATGAGTCTACGAGCATCGGCGAAGCCCGTCAGGCCCCATATCGGAGTCGGAGTTGGGAGATACGGCGCAGAACTCCCTGCCCGGACCGGCAGCATGATGCGCGCCCTGCTGAACATCGACGCCGCCGCCTGGGGTGCACCGTGGTGGGAGGCGGGTGAGGACAGTACGACGGCTGCGGCCTTGGTAGGGAGCGACGACGGTTCCGCGGCTTGCGCTGGTCGGCACGGCGACGGCGAGCGAGCAGCCAGCAGGGCCAGCGGCCCCGGTCGTAGACGAGGGCCAGCGTGCCGTGCTCCCCGGCAGCCTGGCTCACCAGACTCCACGCCCTGCGGGCAGACCGTCCTCGTGTGGGAGCAGGCCAGGGTCAGGGTGGTGGTGGTCGTGGCCGTAGACGCGTCCGTGCACCAGCGGTGTCCGAGTCGGCCGGAGCGGCAGGCGTCCGGGCTCGCGCTGATAAAGTACGAGCACGCTTCGACACCGCCGGGGCCCGTACCGAGGGGTACGGGCCCCGGCGCTTTCCGGGCGCCAGACCGAGAAAGGTTCCCCATGAACGCGAAGCCGCCGGCCCTTGGAGTCCCCCGTGCCGGCAAGCCCCAGCGGGCGACAGAGCCGCAGGGCGAACTCTCGACGCCCCAGACGGCGGCCCCGAGCCTGCCGCCGGCCGAGTCCTTCGATGCACTCGGGCTGCCGCCGGAGCTGCTGAGGACGATGATCGATCTGGAGGTGAAGGCGCCCTTCCCGGTCCAGGCAGCGACCCTGCCCAACGCGCTGGCCGGCCGCGATGTCCTCGGCCGCGCGCGCACGGGATCAGGCAAGACACTCGCTTTCGGGCTTGCGCTGCTTGTCCGGACGGCAGGCCTGCGAGCGGATTCGAAGCGGCCGCTCGCACTGGTCCTGGTGCCGACCCGGGAACTCGCACAGCAGGTGGGCGACGCGCTGGCGCCGTACGCGCAGGCGCTGAATGTGCGACTGGCGACGGTGGTCGGCGGCCTGTCGATCAACCGGCAGTCGGCGCTGCTCCGCACCGGCGCCGAGGTGGTCATCGCAACGCCGGGGCGGCTGGCCGACCTGGTGTCGCGCCGGGAATGTCACCTGGATCAGGTGCGGATCACGGTGCTGGACGAAGCGGACCAGATGTGCGACCTGGGATTCCTGCCGCAGGTCTCGGAAATCCTGGACCAGGTCCGCCCCGACGGGCAGCGGCTGCTGTTTTCGGCCACCCTCGACCGCAACGTCGACCAGTTGGTGCGTAGCTACCTGCACGACCCGGTGCTCGCCTCGGTCGACCGGGGCGCGGGCTCGGTCACCACGATGGAACACCATGTACTGAACATCCACGCCGCCGACAAGTACGCGACCGCGACGGAGATCGCCGCGCGGGACGGCCGGGTACTGATGTTCCTGGACACCAAGGCCGGCGTGGACCAGTTCACTCGTCACTTGCGCGCCAGCGGTGTCCGGGCTGCCGCCCTGCACAGCGGGAAGTCGCAACCGCAGCGCACGCACACGCTCGCCAAGTTCAAGGACGGTGAGATCACCGTGCTGGTCGCCACCAACGTCGCGGCGCGGGGCATCCACATCGACGCACTCGACCTTGTCGTGAACGTCGATCCGCCGGCCGACGCCAAGGACTATCTGCACCGAGGTGGGCGCACCGCGCGCGCCGGGGAGTCCGGGAAGGTGGTAACCCTGGTCACCCCCAATCAGCGGCGCGATGTGAACCGGACGCTGTCCGACGCCGGGATCCGGCCCACGGTCACCCAGGTCCGCTCCGGCGAGGCGAAGCTGACCGCCATCACCGGGGCGAAGCGTCCGCCGACCGGCGCGAAGACCAGCAGCGGCAACGCTCCCTTCCGCGGCCTCGGCACCCGTACGGGCCGCCCCGCGAAGGAGTCCCGCAAGGCCGCGGAGGCGCGCAAGACGGCGGAAGCCCGCGCGGCGGCCCGGGTACGCAAGGGTCGCTGACGCCGGGCTGGCCTGCCGGAGCGGGACGCGGGGCATGGCCCCTGCCGGGTCGGTCTGGTTGCGGATCCGTCACGGCACGCCCGGCACGCGATGCACGGCGCGGGCCGCCCCGGCCCGATCAAGAACGTGGAGCCGGGCTGGTTCACGACGTGTGATCGTCGGCGTCCGGCTGCCGGGGCGTGGTCCAGTTGTGGCCAACCCCGTACGGCTCCCGATCGTCCGCCCTGGTCACCTCGGGGGTGTCGAAGCCCTGGGTCAGGATCAGGCTACGCAGGGTGGCGTACCCGAGCAGGACGGTCGCGGCGGCGGTGAAGAACAGGCCGAAGAGGTCGTCGTAGCCAAGGCCGTCGCCGGTGCGGAGGACGTGCACGAGGCCCCAGCCGCTCGACACGGCGAGCAGGGCCCACACCGGCCACAGCAGCCGGTGCGTACGCCGGCGCTGCCGTACGTCGGCCGTTGATCGCAGTACGACGCGCAGCCGTGCGTCGCAGTGCTCGCAGAACTCGCTGGTCTCGCTGGGCCGGTCGGTGAACCGGGCCAGGCTGCTCACCCTGCTGCTGACCAGCGTCGCCGTCTGTGTGCTGTCACCGATGCGCCGCGTGACGTAGGTGTGGGTGATGCTGTACCGGAATCTGTCCGTAACCTCGCTCGCCACCGCGCCTCCCCGCTCTCCCGGCTCCCGCGTCAGTTCCTTCCCTTACTTGGCGGTTCGCACCCACGGGTGGCCGCGGCGCGCATGTGTGAGACGTCGCAGGCGTCGACACGGGCATCGCATGACACGCGCTGTCGGTGACGGCCGCCGCCGCGCTGACGCGGGCAAGCGTGCGCTTCGCCGCGACGGCCGAGCGGGGCAAGCAGACCGGGACCGTACGCGGCACGCTGCCGCGCGGACCCGCCGAATCGGTGTGTGACCGGTCGACGTTCGTCGGACCACAAAGCCTGAGCCGAAATCCGGTCTCGCGAACAGTGCCGACCACGACTACCTGCGCTCTCTCGGCGCTCTTCCCGTGGCCTGGCGCGACGGCCTCGCCCACCGGTTCCGCACCACCACGGCGTCGACGCCGTGTATGACGTCACCGGCTACCACGTCCTTGAGCTCCATCGACCTGCGCGGCGGCACCACCGACCGGATCGTCACCATCGCCGATCTGAGGGCCGCCGAACTCGGCGTTGCCTTCACGGGCCGGCGGCGGCCCCTTCGGCCCCCAGCTTGCCCACTACACCCGCCTGACCGCCGACGGTCGGCCGGCCGTCGGCATCGACCGCAGCCTCCCCCTCACCGACGCCGCCGAGGCCCACCGACTGAGCGAATCGGGCCACCTCCCCCGGAAAGCTCCTCCTGCGCCCGTAACACCCCCCTGCCCCGGCTACTGCCCGTACCAGCGCCGGTCTTCCGGAGGGGCGAGCTCCCGGAAGACCGGCCCCGGGATCCGGGAAGGTCGGAACACTGCAACCTCAAGAAGCCCTCCGGCACTCATGCCGTGCAGCGGGAAGCCATGAGCGGAGCTCGATCGATCAGGCCCGGGTCACCGGTGCCTGCAGTTCCGTCACCCAGTCGTCGCGGTTGTCGGGGCATTCCAGGTTGATCTCGCGGGGGTATCCGGTCGAGCGGTAGCCATTGGCGTCGATCCAGCGGGCCAGGGTCTGGGCGGTGGGGAGCACGCCGTTCATCGAGCCGCGGTGTACGACGGTCGCCGCCTGGTCGAGGGACGGCAGGTCCAGCACGTGGACGGCACCCTCCTGAAGGGGAGCCGAGACCTGGACGGCGGCGTGGACGCGGATCCTGCCGCCGCCTTCCGGGGCGTCCTCGTAGTAGGCGACACCGGGCCCGGTGGGGGTGATACCGGCCGCGCCCAGACGACGGAACAACTCGTCGTAGAGCGGCCCGATGACCGGGCCGATGTCCTCGGGCCCGTAACTGTCGGCGGTAGCGGTCAGCTCGGCCACCCGCAGGGTGGGAACGGTCTTGATCACGACGTCGTCGGTAGGCATGTGCCCCTCGCTCTCGATCGCTCGGAGTCTCGCCTCGACCTGGACCAGGCGTGCTTCCGCGGCAGCCATGGCGGTTTCCAGTTCGGCCCGCCGCAGCCGCAGCATGCCGCGCAGTTCCTCGACGCCGACCTTCTCGTCCACGATGTCCCGGACCTGCTGAAGGGTGAAACCGAGGTCCTTGAGCGCGATGATCCGGTTCAGGCGGGCGAGCTGGGCGGCGGTGTAGTAGCGGTAGCCGCTGGCCGGGTCGACATGGGCCGGGCGCAGCAGACCGGTCGCGTCATAGTGGCGCAGCATCCGGACCGAGACGCGGCCGTGCCGGGCGAAGTCTCCGATGGTGAACATGATGTCTCCGAGTTGACCGCCTGACACGGTGTGAGGGTCAAGACGCTACTCGGCGGCCGAGGAACAACAACACCCAGGCGGCGTCATCGATCCAGCCGCACGGGAGCAAGCCACCCACGGCAGCCAGCCTGCCGACACCCCCTCAAATACCCTGCCTCTGCCCCCTGCCCCCTGCCCCCTGCCCCCTGCCCCCTGCCCCCTGCCCCCTGCCCCCTGCCCGGTCAGGCGGGTAGGCTCCGGATGTGCATTGATCTCCCGGGCGGCAGCCATGCGCAGCCGCAGACGGCGCAGGGCGCTCCTCGCAAGCCGGGCCGCCCCCGCAGGCACGCCCGTCACCACCTCAAGCGGAAATCCTCACCATGACCGCTCAGCAGCCCCTCACCTACGACGCGTTCGTCGAACTCGCCGCCGCTGATTGCGCAGTCGTCGGCCTTGTCCTCAAAGGCTCCCGAGCCCACGACGGCATGACCACCCCGCGTTCCGACCACGACCTGTACGTGGTCATCGCCGATGACGCCACCACCGACCTGATCCGCTTCAGGGGGCACCGCACCGCCGACTTGGACCTCGTCATCGTCTCCCTCACCGAGTTCCGCGCGGCCGGGATGCCCGGTTTCGAACGCTACGCCCTCGCCCGGGCGAAGGTCGTGCTCGACCGGCTCGACGGAGGTATCGCGCGGTCCTTGCCGACAAGGCCCGTCTGGATGCCGATGAGGCCTTCCACGACGCCGGCGGCTGGCTCGACGCCTACGCCAACTCCCTTTACCGCTCGGTCAAGAACCATCGCGACGGCCAGTCTCTCGCCGCCCGGCTGGACGCCGCCGACAGCATCCCGTTCCTGCTCGAGCTGCTCTTCGCCCTCGACCGCCGCCCCCGCCCCTACAACAAGTACCTGCAGTGGGAGCTCGACCGGCACCCGCTCCCCGGCTGGGACACCGACGTGCTGCTCCGTGCCGTGGACCGCATCTCGGCAACAGGCGACGTCTTGCTGCAGCGGCACCTGTTCACCCTGGTCGAGGCGGCGGCCCGAGAGGCCGGACACGGCCAGGTGCTGGATGCATGGGGTGAGGACCTGCACCTCATGCGACTGCAGTAAGGAGACAAAGAGACGTCCTGCGGCTGTGGCCACAACCGAGGCGATGCGAGGCCTGGCTGCAGACCTCATCGCCGGGTCACCCGGCGAAACAACCGTCTGATGTGGTGGCGTGCCGGCCCGGGCTACAGCTCGAATTCGAGGTCGAGGAGGTCGGTGAGTTCCACTTCGAGGCCGTGGGCACGGCGGCCGTTGTCGCGGAAGTAGACCTCGCCTAGGGCCTCGGCGGCGAGCTGGCGCAGCTGATCCTCCGTGAGACCGGCCTCCTGGGCCTGGAAGAGACGGGCGGCGTGGCCGGGTGGCAGCGCGAGGGTGAGGTGACGCACGCGGGCGTCGTCGGTACTGCCGGGGGCGGCGGTGTAGCCGAAACGGGCCCGGACATCGATCATGATGCCGCCGGTGGTGGCCGCGGCCTGCTTGGCCTTGGCTCTGACCTGCGGCTGCCAGCGCACGCGGACCTCACGCTCCAGCCGGTCGGCGAGCTCCGGCCGGGGCCTTTTAATCTGGTTCTTCACATAGCGTTCGACGGTGCGCTGGCTGATGCCGAGCAGCTCGGCGACGCGCCGGGTACTGCGCTGGTGCTGCCGGACCAGGTAGCGCATCTGCGCCCCGGCGGATTTGGGGATGGGGCGCGTGAACGCGCCCTGCACCGCCTTGTCGAGCTCCTCTGAGACCGTGACCATGGCCCGTGTCCCTACTCTCCGGTGTCCTTGGCGGTGACCTCGCCGGTCTTGATGTAGCGAGCGAGGTTGGCGACCTTGCCGTCGCCGGCGAGGTGTTCAAGTACGTTGGCGCCCCACAGCACGCTCTGGGTGCCCTCGTGCTTGACCATGCCCGGGCTGACGCCGAGCCGGAAAGAGCCGGGGACGGTCTTGTTGCCGGCGTCGTAGGGCAGTACGTCGAGCGGGCTGGGCCCGTCGGCGGCGTACACGGCGCAGTCCGAGAGCACGGCGATCGGATACTGGCCGGTGGCCGCGGCCAGATGCAGCATCTTGCGGTGCATGTTGATCCGGGCCCGGGAGATGACGGTGGCGCGGATGTCGGGGCGCCACGTCGGGCGGGCGAGGGCGGCCCATGGCTGTCCCGGCTTCCAACCGCCCCCGCGTGCCCTCTCCTGCAGCTTGCCGATCCCGCCCTTGACGGTCATCTTGATCGCGTCCACGACGATCGCCATCTCGGGGTCACGCTGTTTGTAGCCGTCCATCGCTTCCAGGAACTGGGCCGGGGAAAGCTTCTCTCCCACGCCCAGGTCCGCCATGGTGGCGACGTAGGCGTCGCGCAGCCGCTTGTACCAGCCGTCCAGGAACCGGCCGGCCTCCGGACGTACCCAGGCCTCAAGCGGCGCGACGTCGTAGCCGAGCTCGACGGCGTACGCCACGGTCGGGGTGGCGTACCAAGCCGGGCCGGTCGGACGTTCCCCGGTCGGCGTGAACGGGCTGGGCAGCAGGTCCCCGTCGAGGTCGCGCCACTGCTTGCCCACCTTCACCCGGCACGGATCGACGTGGGAGAGGTCGACCAGCCACGAGCCGGGCACCCCCGCGTCGAACGCGGGCCGGGCGACGTGCACGGGCGGCGACGCCAGGCCGAGAACGGCACCATTGGCGCCCGCACCGAAGGCCAGGTTCACGTCAAGGCCAACCAGATACCGCCGCATGCACTCGACATCGGTCAGATCCCGCGCCCAGTCGTAGGCCTCCTCGAACAGTTTCTCGTCGGGGCCGCGCACGTGGAAGCGGGGCAGATGCGCCAGGACGGGGTGCCCGTCGGTCGCCTCGCACGGCGCCGGGTCCACCGGCTCCGTTCCCAGCGAACCGGGCCGGTGCTCACGGTGCCGCCTGCCGTCCTGGTCCGGCTCGCTCGCGCGAGTCGGCGGGTTCAGCGCCGTCATCAGATGCAGCCCCGTCACCGCGGTGGAACCCACCGGCGTCACGACCCGCTGCGCGTACACGCCCAGCACCCGCGCGAGCTCCGCCGGTGCCAGCCGCGCGGCATGGCCCCAGGCACGGTCGTCCAAGGCGTGCCAGGAGGGGATGCACAGCTGCACGCACTGCCTACGGCCCCCCCGGGCGGGCCGGTAGATCCGCGCCCACGGCCCCAGCCCCCGCTTGGTGAGCTGCCAGTCGGCACGCTGAAGCTGCTTGATGACCTTGTGCCCCTCCGCCAGCCGCCCGGCGAGCCGCTCCGACTCCGACAGCTGACCGGGCAGGCCGTACCGTTCGCACGCGGCCTCGGTGAGCACCAGCAGCGGGTCGGCATCCTTGCCCGAACCGTGCAGCCTCTCCGCACCGAGCCGCGCCTCGGCCAGCGCCCACTCCACCAGGGCAGGCAGCGACTTGGCGGGCACGTCCAGGATCAGACCGCCGACACCGTACCCGCTCACCTGCGTCTCGGCGTCGGCATCGAGGACGAGCAGCGGGCCGTGCGCGTACGCGCCGCCGGCTGCTGGCGTGTGCGCCGGGACGGCTTTCTTCGCACCCGGACGGTGCGAGCCTTGCGACGCCCGCTCGGCACGCGGACGCGACCCGGCGGCCGCATCGGGAACGGCCTCCGGGGAAGCGGGGAGTGACCCCTCGGGTTCGGCCGTAGCGTCCGGTGCTCCGCCCGTCGACGCCGTCGGCGGGCTCACCATGTGCGCTGTCGGCGGCGGCGGCGTTTCTGCGGGCGCCGCATCGGTGTCCTCCTGCGGAGCCCCGGTGCTCTCGGGGGCGGGGTAGAGCTTGGCGAGCTGCTCCAGCAGGCGCGCGTAGGCCTCCCGCTCCGGCGGCCGCGGCTCGGTCTTGCCCGACTCCCATGCGCCGACGGTCGCCCGCCGCACATGCAGCGCGGCGGCCACTTCGTCCAGAGTGAGCGCGTGAGCCTGGCGCAGCCGCCTGCGCTCCGCCGGCGGCGGCAGCGCGGACCGGGACGCTACCAGCGCATCCACCGCATCGAACAACTCGGACATCAGGCACCTCCACCCTCACTTTACCCGGAAACCGTCCGCATCGCGTACGTGTCACGTACGATCTGCGTATTGATGACGCACGCCGCCTTCCGGCCGCCCCCCCGCTCCGGGGCATTAACGTTCCTTTCACCTACGCACTGGCGAGCGCCGCCGGGGCACGGGCTCGCGTCAGGCAGCCGAACAGTGGCCGGACGCCGCCCTCTCGCGGTCCATGCACCCTCGGCATCGACATCACCGTCGCCGTCAAGTGACAGCGAGCCGCCGCCGGAAGACTGGGCCGCCTACGCCGCTGAGGTCAGCCGCCGCACTTCACCACAACCTCCCATCCACGAACCAGGAGCACCGACATGAGATTCGACGATCACCGCGTGGTCATCACTGCTGCCGGACGCGATTTCGGACGCACTTTGGCCATCCGTCTCGCGGACCTCGGAGCCGAGGTCTTTCTCTCCGCGCGCACTCTCGCCGCCGCTGAACGTGTTCGCGACGAGATTCGCGGCCGGGGACACCAGCAGGTCCACGCCTTCGCCTGCGACCTGACGGACCCGGCCTCGATCGGTGACTTCGCTGCTGGCGTCGCCCGGCACACCGGCCGCATTGACGTGCTGATCAACAACGGCTCCCGCTACCTCGAAGGACCGGAGCTCCAATCCGCCTCCGACGCGGATGTCGTCGACACCATCGCATCCGGAGCCACCGGCACCGTCCTGACCGTGAAGAACTTCCTCCCTCTCCTGCTCAACTCGGATAGGCCGGACGTGGTGACCATGATCTCCGCCTGCGGAACGGCCGGTCATCACCGCTCGGACGCGCACGACGCCTTCTACGCGGCCAAAAGCGCCCAGGCAGGGTTCACCGAGATCCTCTCCAAGCGCCTGCGGCCCCAAGGAGTCAGGGTGATTTCCCTCTACCCGCCCGACTTCGACAACTCTGACCCGCTCTCCGAGCAGTGGGAGAACACACCCCGCGAGGCCAAGGACGCCCTCACCGCGCAGTCACTCGTGGAGTGCATCCTCTTCGCTGTCACCCAGCCCCGCGACTGCTTCATCAAGACGTTCCACTTCGAACAGGTCTGACCGATTGCACGTCCACGCACGGCGACTCACACCGCGGTCCGGGCGGCATAGGGGCCCCGGACCGGGGGGCATTCCGAGAGTTCCAACACCCGACTCCACCATTAGTCGACAACCCATACGGTCACCAGTACCTGGACGCCTGGACTGCGCCGGCCGGTCGCGCTCGGCGTCAAGACCGGCTGATGGCGCTGCCGGTGTGACAGGGCGCGGGCGGCCTGCTGTCTGCCGTCGGCGGTGGCGCTTGCGGGCCGGGTGGTCACGGAAGCAGGATGATCTTGCCGCGGTTGCGGCGGTGGTCGATGTCGTCCTGCGCCCGGGCGGCTTCGGTGAGGGGGTAGGTGCGCCAGATCTCGACGGTGAGCCTGCCGGTGGCGGCGAGGCCGGCGAGTTCGGGCAGGGCCTCGGGGGCACGGTCGGCGGGATCCATGCCGGTGAAGCGCACCCCGTACCGCGCTGCGTTCATGTCGGCGATCGTAATGACGTGGTCGGGACCGCCGGCCAGCTCGACGGACTCGGGCAGGACACCGGCACCGGAGGTGTCGAACACCGCGTCCACTCCCTGCGGGGCCGCCGCACCCACCCGCTCCACCCAGCCGGGACCGTAGGTGACGGCGGTCGCGCCAAGGCCGTCGACGCGTTCCAGGTCGTCGGCCCCCGCGGTGCCGACGACGGTGACACCGCGGGCGACGGCGAGCTGCACGGCCAACGCGCCGACGCTGCCGGCGGCGCCGTGGATGAGCAGGGTCTGCCCGGGTTCGGGGGCGAGGTGCTTCAGTGCGCGGAAGGCGGTCTCGCCGACGGTGGGAAGCGCGGCGGCGACCTCCCACGGCAGGGCGGTGGGCTTGGCGACGGGAGCGGGCATCAGGGCGTACTCGGCGTAGGAGCCGGCCGGTGTCACGCCGAACACCTCGTCGCCTACCGCGACGCCGGTGACAGCCTCGCCGACGGCGTCGACGACACCGGCTGCGTCCAGGCCCGGGACGAGCGGGAAGACTGCGGGCATGACGCCGGCCATGTCGCCTCGGCGGATCTTGTTGTCCAACGGGTTCACCCCGGCCGCCCTGACCCGCACACGCACTTCGTGCGGTGCGGGCTCCGGCAGGGCGACCTCGGTGAGGGTGAGGACGTCGGGACCGCCGAAGCGGTCGAAGGTGACGGCGGTGGGCATGGCAAAAGCACCTTTCTTGAAGCTGGTGGGCACGCGTGGTGGCACCTCTGGGGGAAGCGTCACCGGGAGGTTCAGGCCGCAGCGGCGGCCTGGAAGGCGATCGTGTAGGGCTGGCCGCTGGGCTGGAACTCGGGAATGACGCCTTGGCGGCTCATCGCCTCGGGGTTGTTCTGGAAGGCTTCGAACGCCTCGCGGCTCGCCCACTGCGCGTAGTTGATCACCCGGGTTCCGTCCAGGCTGATGTGGACGGTGGAGGAAACGAAGCCCGGCTGGTGGCGCACCACGTCTTCGACGAAGGTGCCGATAGCCTCCACGAGGACCTCCCGGCGGCCGGGTTCGACGGTGAAGTGCACCATGACGGTGTGGACGCCGGCGTCCGGATCGATCGTGACGGCCATGCTGATCTCCCTTGCCTCGTCTGCTCGACGGACCGCAATCACACAATGTGTATGAAACAAGTGAAGCATACGAATCGTATGATTGCCGTGTGACGGATACCCCTTCGACTCGGCCCGACCTGTCCAACCCACGCGTCCGCCGCACTCGCACCCGGGTGCTCACTGTTGCCCGCGAGGTACTTGCCGACGTCGGTCCCACAGCGCTGACCTACACCCTGCTCGCCGAGCGTGCCCGGGTGACCCGGCAGACCCTCTACCGCCACTGGCCCACCCGCGAAGCGCTTCTGGCCGATGTGATGCTGGAGTCCGGAGACGAAGCCACCTACCCGCAACCCGGCACCGACCCCAGGGCCGTCGCCACCGCCTACCTGAAAAGCCTGCGCCAGGGCCTGAGCGACTCGGCCACCGCCAGCGCGCTGATGGCCCTGGCCGCCCAGGCCGACCGCGACCCCGAAGCCGCCAACGCCCTGGCCGCGATCAGCGAAGACCGCCACCAGGCCCTCAACCGGCTCCTCGCACCCTCCGGCATGCAGATAACCGCCGACGACTTCGCGCAGCTCATCGGCCCCGTGATGTTCCGCCGCTTCCTCGACCGCCGCCCCATCGCCGACGCCGACCTCGACACCATCGTGACCTGCTGGCTCACCACCGCATCCCACCCACCGGAAAGCCCGACCCGGTGAGCCACTGTGCCGGCCCCGCAGTCCCATCGAACGGCCGCGGGCGCAGTCCTCGTCTGAGCGGAAGGAGAACGGCCGGCGTCGGCTCTGGCAAGGACCACGTCATGGCGTGATGCCTTCCACGCCGAACCACCACAAGCGTGACCCGGGGGGCTCGATCACCCGGCAGCCGGTCGGCGCCGCCCGGATCTGGTCGAGGATGCCGAGGGTGGTGTCCGGTCGGCAGTGGACGCCCGCCGGGGCTTGCTGAGGCCGTGACTCGACCGCCTGCTGCCTGGTGACCGGAGCGGCGCCGGCCGCTCTTGGCCGCCGCTCGGCACTCGCCGGTGTGTACGGCGTCGACGTTCGTTGGATTGAGCCCGTGCTGGAGCAGCCGCGCAGGTGGAGCTGGCCGCATCTCCCCGCCGCGGCGCCGTTCTGCCTCGCGGCGTTCTCTCACCGCGATCCAGCCGTCAATCCGGGCCAGGGCCGCCGTCGCCTGCTGAACCACCACGCGCCGGGCGAAGCGGAGCGGATGGAGAGTCGCCGGCCCCGGGTTGCCAGCTCCGCCGACTTCCTCAGCTAAGCCGGGTGGGCAGGAACCAGCCTTGGGGCCCCGGCAGCCCCTCGGCTCGCATGCAGCGGGCGGCTACCGCTGTGAGCGGCAGACGCGCGCCCGCTGCGTTCAGCAGCACCTCGGCGTCGGCGCGCGGGTGCCGACTGTCGTGCGGGACTGGTGATTGCATCACCGCGAGTGGGGGACCGCAGTGTCTGCCGGGAGCCCGTAGCGTGCGGCGGTCCGGTAGATCACTATGTCGAATCGGATCCGGGTGCCGCAGGTGGCACACACGGGACGGCGGGCTTCCCGCTCGGCTGTCTGCTGCGCGGCGCAGCTGCTCCTTGTAAGGCTTGGACCGTGTCCTGGACCGAGCCGCGGCGGACAGGACGGGCATCGGAAAGGTGCCCGACCCGGCCTCTGCCGGTTGCGCCGAGCCGATCTGCTGGACCTGAACGACTGCACGCTCGAGAGCGCTGCAGGGCGTGGCACCCGGCGGGCGGATCCGGGGGCCCGTCGGTTCGTCCCAGAACAAGCGAGCGGCTCACTGACGCGGCAGCCCGATGGGGCGGACTCTTAGCCGACGCGGCGCCGGATCTACCTCACGGTGTGAGGGAGGTGAGGGTGCCCCCTTCGACCTTCAGCGCTGCGCCGGTGGTCGCCGACGCGCGGTCGGAACTTGTGAAGAGGATCAGATCAGCGACCTCAGACGGTTGGATGAGCCGCTGGATCAGCGACGTCGGTCGGAACCGGGCTATGAACTCGCGCTGTGCGGCGTCGAACGTCTCCGCCTCTGGGATGAGAGCGGTGATGTACTCCTCGATGCCTTCCGTGTGGGTCGGGCCCGGAAGCACGGAGTTGACGGTGACACCAGTGCCGGCGGCGGCCTTGGCCAGGCCGCTGGCCACGGCCAGCAGGGCGGTCTTGGTCATGCCGTAGTGGACCATATCGAGCGGCGTGTCGATGGCCGTCTCGCTCGAGACGAACACGATGCGGCCGAACCCACGCTCCATCATCCCGGGCATGTACTGGCGCGCGAGCCGGACGCCACTGAGGACATTGACCTCGAAGAAGCGACGCCATTCCTCGTCCTGGATCTCCAAGACCGGGGTGGAGGCGAAGATGCCGGTGTTGTTGACCAGGACGTCAACCTCGGGCACCGCCTCCAGCAGTGCCTGTGCGCCCTCGGCGGTGGATACGTCGGCGGCCACGGTGACGATGTCGGCGCCGGGCACCCGAGTGCGGATGCCGTCGGCGGCCGCCTTGAGGCGGGCCTCGTCGCGCCCGTTGAGGACGGTGCGGGCTCCCGCTCGGGCGAAGGCTTCCGCGGTGGCCAGGCCGATGCCCAGCGTCGAGCCGGTGACCAGGGCGGTACGGCCGATGAAGTCGATGTGCATTGAGTCTTCCCTTAGGCAGTGCGGCGCCTTGAACCTGACGCCCATCGACCCATCCATTGAGACGGATCGTTCTCTCTGAGAATGAGACGGATCGTTCTCTCCTGTCAAGTGCTTGATAGAAAGAACGATCCGTCTCATAATGGAGGCGGTCCGTGCACGAAACTCACCCGACAGGAGACTCCAGGTGCGACGATCGGCCGAGGAGACGCGACGGCACATCCTGGATGTGGCCGGCGACCTGTTCTACTCCCGCGGCGTCCGCGCCGTCGGAATGGACCTGGTGATCGGCACGGCAGGCGTCGCCAACGCGACGCTGTACCGCCAGTTCGCCAACAAGGACGAGCTGGTCACCGCCTACCTGGTCGCCCGTAACGAGCACTGGTGGCAGCGTCTCCGCGAGGCGGCGGCAGCAGCGCCGAGCGCCCGCGCCCGCATCAAAGCCCTGTTCGACCTCACCCGGCAGGACATGGCCGCGCCCGGCTACCGCGGCTGCGCCACCCTGAACATCACCAGCGAGTTCCCTGACGAGGACCATCCCGCCCACGCCGCGGCCGTTGCGCATAAGACAGAGGTGCAGACCTGGCTGAGCGAACAGCTCCGCGAAGCAGGCGACTCGAACCCCGACGACACCGCCGGCAAACTCCTGGTCATCCTCGACGGCGCCCAAGTCCTCGCGGCCGCCATGGCGACCGACACTCCAGGCGACCACATGATCCAACTGGCGGAGCAGCTCCTCGACACGAGGCTGCCCGCACCTCCGTGACCGGATGAAGACGGTCACCACTCCGGTGGTCTGAAAGTGATCTTGCGTTGAGATGACGTCTAAGTGGTCTGCGTCGTAAGTCCTTCCGGGGTTGACTGCGAGGTTGGGCGTCGGCGTGGCGAGGTGGATCCGGCGTGCGGTGTCGAGGGCGTTCTCGGGGGCGCCGCTTGGACTGCCAGTGGGCGGGAGGGCGTCTGATCGGGGGCGGGCTGGTTCGCCCGGGGCCCGCCTCGTCCGGTCGCGGCCGGACGAGGCGGCGGGGGATGTGGCATCAGCGGTCAGGCGTCAGGCCGTGCTTCGAGGAATGTGAGGCGCCTGGCCACGAACACGTCGTGGAACTGGAAGATCACGCCGTGTCCGGCGTCCGGGTAGAGGCGGACGAGTTCGCCCCGAGGCAGGCGTGCGGCGAGGTCGAGGGCGTTCTCGCTCGGCACCATCCGGTCGCTCTCGCCGTTGGCCACCAGGACTGGCTGGTGGATGCGGGACAGGTCGACCGGCGCCTGCAGACCCCATCGGTGGATGTCCTTGAGCTGGGCGCGGAACGACGTCAGCGAGATGGCTCTGTCGCGGTCGCTGGTGCGTTCCTTCACCCGTTCCAGGAAGGCGCGTGCTGCGCGTCGGCCGTGTTCGGTGTCGGTGAAGAAAAGGAACTGCTTGGGGTCCTTGCGAGTCAGGGAGCCCTTCAGGATGTCGTGGAGGGTGAGTGCGGTGACCTTGTCGATGCCGGGGCCTCCGGCGGGGCCGGTGCCCGCGGGGATCACCCTGCGCACCAGCCGCGGTTCCTCGGCTGCGTGACCTGGGCGATGAAACCGCCCATCGACAGGCCGAGCAGGTCGACCTGCTCGAAGCCCATGAATCGGATGAATAGCACCGCGTCGCGGGCCATCGCTTCTATGGTGTCGGGCGTGGAGCCAGCTGACGCGCCGACTCCGCGGTTGTCGAAGGTGATCACACGGCGTCGGGTGGCGAGTCCGTCGATGACGCGGGGGTCCCAGTAGTCCAGAACCGCGGTCAGATGGGTGGAGCAGGATCAGCGGTACGCCGTCCCTTTCCGGGCCGAGCTGCCGGTAGACGAAGTCGACGCCGTTAACGGGTACGGAATGGGTCGGTGCGTCCTTGTACGACGACGGGGCGGGCCTGGCGGTGGTGCGGCGGGGGCTGGTGCTCACACCGTCGCGATGACGACCTTGCCGGCCTTGGCGCGGCCCTTCTCGGCGTACTCCATGGCCTCGCGGGTCTGGTCGAAGGGGAAGACGCGGTCGACGCCGGGGCGGATCTTCCCGGCTTCGACGAGCCGGGTGATTTCGCGCAGCTGGTCGCCGTCGGCCTTCATGAACAGGAAGGAGTACGTCACGCCCTGGCGCTTGGTGTGGCGCCGGGTCTTGAGGCTCAGCACGTTCATCGCCTGGCGCAGGACCGGGTTCGCGCCCAGCTCGCGGACGAAGTCCGCGTCGGGGGGCCCGACGATGCTGATGACCTTCCCGCCGGGCTTGAGGATGCGCAGGGACCTCTCCAGGGTCTCGCCGCCAACGGTGTCCAGGACGACGTCGTAACCGTCCAGGACCTCCTCGAAGTCCTGGGTGCGGTAGTCGATGACGACGTCCGCGCCGAGTTCCTTGACCAGCTCGGCATTGGCCGCGCTCGCGGTGGTGGCCACGTGTGCGCCCAGGTGCCTGGCCAGCTGGAGGGCGATGGTGCCCACCCCGCCGGAACCCGCGTGGATCAGGACCTTCTGGCCCGGCTGGACCTGTGCCCTCTCGACCAGCGCCTGCCACGAGGTGAGGGCGACCAGTGGGAGGGAGGCGGCCTCCGTCATGGTGAGGGTGGCCGGCTTGGGGGCCAGGTCGTTCTGGTGGACGGCGATGTATTCGGCGAAGGTGCCGATGCGGTCCTTGTCGGGTCGGGCGTAGACCTCGTCGCCTACCGCGAAGCGGGTGACGGCCGAACCGACCTGGACCACCACTCCGGCGAGATCGTTACCGAGGACGAGGGGCAGACGGTACGGAAGGATCATCTTGAAGCCGCCGTCGCGGATCTTGAAGTCCAGCGGGTTGACGCTTGCCGCGTGGATCTTGACCAGGACGTCGTCGGCGCCCGGCTCCGGTTCGGGCAGCTCGGCGGCGCGCACCGCGGACTGGTCACCGTACTTCTCGATCAGATAGGTCTTCATCGTCATCTCCGTTTTCCGTCCGCGGGGGGACGGGACCTCCGCTCGCTCCGGGCTTGCTCCGGTCGAGATACCTTCTGGTCTGTACTGCTGGTTCATGGCGCTCCGCGCCGATGCGGCTGACGGCAGGCCACCGGCGCGGCGGGACGCACCTCACGCCGCATTCGGTGGGGCGGCCAGGCTCTGCTTCACGTACCGGGTGGCATCGTCGGCGAGGATCTCGGGCAGGCCCGTCTCGATGCCCGACAGGGCCTGTGCGGCGACCTCGGCTGGGTCGGCCTTCTGCTCGGCGGGAACGCCTGCGGCCATGTCGGTGTCCATGTATCCGACGTGCAGCGCCGTCACGGCGATGCCGCGGGGCGCCAGCTCCTCCCGGGCCGCACCGGTCAGCGCCCAGGCGGCGGCCTTCGCCGCGGCGTAGGAGCCGAGGCTGGCCGGGTGCAGCCAGGACAGGACCGACAGCACGTTGAGCACAACGCCGCCGCCGTTGGACTCGATGACCGGGGCGAAGGCCCGGGTCACGGCGAGCGGGCCGAAGAAGTTCACCTCCATCTCCCGGCGCACCGCGTCCAGGCCGCCCGCGATCAGAGGCGTGCCGGTGGAGATGCCGGCGTTGTTCACCAGCAGCGTCGCGTCGGACGCGGTGCGGGCCGCATCCCGGATCGACACCTCGTCCGTCAGGTCGAGCCGCAGTGGGACGACCCCCGGAAGGTCCACCGTCTCGGGGCGGCGGGCCGCTGCGTACACCTTGGCCCCGCGTTCCACGAGCTGGGCGGCCAGATGCCGCCCAAGCCCCCGGTTGGCGCCGGTGACCACCGCGACTGCGTCCTTCAGCTCCATGAGCACTCCCAAGCATTGAGGTCGGCGACGACCACGCAATAGATTATGTTCAACATCTAAACCTCAGCCTATAATAGATGTCACTCGACATCCAACTGGGAGGGTGACCGATGGGCCGCGTATCGCAGGCGCAGGCACAGGAAAACCGCCGACGCGTCGTGGAAACCGCTTCGCGGCTGCTCCGGGAACAGGGCACCCACCTCAGCGTCGCCGACCTCATGAAGGCAGCCGGCCTGACCCACGGCGGCTTCTACAAGCAGTTCGCCTCCAAGGAGGCACTCATCGACGAAGCCACTGCCCACGCGTTCGCCGAACTCGCCCAGCACCACAAGGACGGGCTCGATCAGTACGCCGGGCAGCGCGACGCCGCCCAGCGGGCGCTGATCGACACCTACCTCTCCGTCGATCACCGCGACAGCGCGGCAGACGGGTGCCCCGCCGCCGCACTCGCCACCGACATGGCCCGCGACGGAGGAGAAAGCGAGGCCCGCCGCGTCTACACCCAGGGAGTGGGCGACTTCGCCGACTTCCTCGCCACCGAGGACCAGGACGGCATCACCCGGCTGTGCACCATGCTCGGCGCACTCGTCCTGTCCCGGGCGACCAAGGGCTCCCCGCTCTCCGAGGAGATCCTCACCGCCGTACGCGAGGCACTGACGGCCACCAACTGACCGCAGACACGGTTCAGGGCGGCACGCCGCAGGAAGGGTGCGCTTTTTCGTACCCTGTCGTCATCCACTTCTCGGGCGCGACGAGGGCTCTGATCACTGACGTTTGGCGCGGCGTGCTTCTGCACTAGGGTGCTCGCTGCACCGAGCCCTGGGGGATCATGAAAATCGCCGACGAGTCACCGACGTCGATCAGTACGCTGTTGCAGATCGCGAGTTTCCGGCGATTCGTGTCGGCCAATCTCATCTCGGCCACAGGGTCTGCGATGGCCCCCTCTGGCTCTGGCCTACGCTGTCATTGAGCAGGGCGGTGGAGCGGGATCTCTGGGTGTGGTGCTTGCCACGAACACCGTCCCCACGATCGTGTTCTTGATCGGGAAGGCGGCGCTGATCCCGCGTGGCGGGGACGGCACGGCGAGCGCAACGCCCTGTTCGCCGCCCGCTGCTCCCTGCCCGTCTGAGACACCGCGCACCTGAGACACCCGTGCAGGTCACATAACTCCGTCCAGGCCGGTGTCCGCTGGCAGCGGTACGAGGGCCGCCGCCCGGATCTACGGGAACGAGGCCGTCATGTCCGTCCCCTGCCGGGAGCTTTCGACGACCGGACCTGGCTGCCCTTGACAGTGAGATCCGGCCCTGATGGCGCTTTTGGCTTTCGCCACTCCCGCTCAGGGATGCCCCGCAAACGTGCTCAATCGATCGATCCACATCGTCCAAGATGCAAAGGGTGGAGCGAAGAGCGACTCGGTGCCTTTTCAGCCGCGGGCGGAGGCAGGCCGCCAGCGCGCGCGTAGTCCCTCAGCTGCCGCGCTGGCCTGAGCCCCGCCCGCCTGGTAGGCCGCCTTCCATGCGTCAGGGTCGCTCTGCTCGGCGTCCAGGAGGCGCACCGCGGCCGAATCGGGGGCCAGGATGTGGGCGCCGTCGGCCGCGGGGTGTGGGTGGCGGTGGGCGAGCGGGTCGACCACCACGACCATGCGGGCATCGCCCGCCAGGTCGGTGTTGGTGCCGGCTCGCAAGGCGCCGTCCAGATAGCGGCGGCCGTCGATGGCGACAGGGGGCTCAATCCCAGGGAAAGCGCTGGACGCGGCGACCGCGCGAACCAGTGGGACGCCCGAGGTGGCGTCCCACACGATCGGCTCGCCGCTCTCGGCGTCAACGGCCGGGATCAGCAGAGGGCGTCGCGGCCAGCTGTCGGCGGCGATCAGTGCGGCGCGCTGGGCGATCAGCTGGTTCTCCGCCTCCGCGTCGACCGTTTCCAGGGCGATGCGGCCCACCCGGCGACGGGCTTCGGCAGGGTCCAGGCCCGGGTCGCCGAGGACGGCGAACACCGCACCGGTGACTGCCGGGTCGGGGCGGTGCGGCGCGGACGAGGCGTTGGCGGAGCGCCGGACGGTGGCGAGGCGGGCGGGGTCCTGCCCGGTGGCGAGGACTGCGCCGACGATCGCCCCGGCTGAGGTGCCCACAATGAGGTCGGCCTCACCCAGGTCAACCCCGAAGCCGCGTAGGCCCACCGTCAGTCCGGCCGTCCATGCGGTGCCAAGGCGCCCGCCGGGCCCCAGGACCAGTGCCCGGTCGAGGTCGTGCATGCCGTCGGTATCCATGGCTCTCCGTCCGTTAGTGAAACGACCGTGTCATATACTTGCACGGCGCTATCGCACGAGAGGACGGTGCACCGTGGGACGACCTTCCGATCCCGCCCGGCGTGACCGCGTTCTGGCGCAGGCCACCGACTACGTCCTCGCAGAGGGGCTGGCCGGGTTGAGTCTTCGCCCGCTGGCGGTGGCACTGGATACCAGCCCGCGGATGCTGCTCTACGACTTCGGCAGCAAGCAGGAGTTGGTGGCCGCAGTTCTCGCCGAGGCGCGCCGGCGCGGCGCTGAGCGCCTCGCGCACGGCTTGCCGCCGAGCGGCGCCACCGTCCAGGAGCGGCTGGGCGGGATCTGGACGTGGCTGAGTGCGCCCGAACGCGCCCCGTTTGTTCGGCTGTTCTTCGAAGTCCACGCCGACCTGCTGGCCCACCCCGAGCGCTACCCGGACCAGGCAGGGGCTGTCACCGACTGGTTCGGCCCACTGCGCACCGTCTTCGCCGACATCGCCACTGGGAACGACGACATCGCCACCCCCACCCTCGTCATGGCCGTCATGCGAGGCCTGTTGTTCGACCTCACCACCACCGGGGAACGCGAGCGCATCAATCTCGCCCTGGAGCAGTTCGCCGCCCTCCTGCAAGCGCCCACACCCTGACGTCTCGGCGTGCCCCTCCCAGGAGCCGCTGCTGCGGTGAATTCCCCCTGGGTCTGTATTCACGGATGCCGGCGGATCATCGCAGTACCCAGCGCCACCACTCGAGTCCCCGACCTCACCCGACGGCGCCGGCGCTGACTCCTCATGGCCGCATGGACATCCCGCTGCCGCTCTCGGCGGTTTGGAGCTGAGACGGCTCGGTGGCCGGATGCAGCAGTCGAAGATGACGTCGCAAGGGGGCTGGCAGCCACCAGTTGGCCCGCCCCGCCAGCTCATCACGGCCGGCACCATCAAGGGGGGGATCACCACCGTGTCCAGGAGGACGGACAGTGCCACGGTGACGACGATGATCTTCGTCTGGACGACGTCCGTCACCGTGAGCGCCAGCAGGACGACGAGAACCACGGCGGCGGAGGCGGTGAACAGCGGCGCGGCGGCCTGTAGCCCCTCAGCCGTCGCTCGGGTGGTGTCACGGGTACGGTCGTACGCCTCGGTGATGCGGGCCAGGAGCAGGATTTCGTAGTCCATGGACAGGCCGAAAGCGAGAAAGAACGCGATGAAAGGCAGCATGAGGTCGGTGGTACCGGTGACGGTGAAGTCGCCGACGCCGCGTCAGGTGACCGGCGCGGCCGGGGCCGGCTGCGCGGCCGCGGGTTCGGCACGGGCCTGAGCTGCGACGGCCTGCCGGGCGCGGACCTGCTCCCATTCGTACGCCTTCGCCCACGCCCTCGTTGTCACGGCATGGTGCAGCTGCTGCTCGGTGGCCGCCCGGCCCTCGGTCTCGGAAAGCGTGGGGCATCGCCGTGTCCACGCCGGCCGCGACCGCGCGGCGCTGGGCACGGCGATGCCGGTCGTACTGGCCGCGCCGCGTCCGGTCGCCGCGCCCGAACTGGTCGTCGACGGCGTCGACCAGGAGCAGGAGTTCGTCCTTGAGGAGCCGACCCGCGAGCACGTCCGCGGCTGGCCGGTGGGGGATGAAGGACCACCAGTTCGTCTTCGACCACATCGACCAGTACGGCGAGACGTCCGCGAGGCGCCTGTTCAGTAACCAGCTGGTCGACCAGGCGCAGCGCCTGTCCGGCACCGAGCACATGGTCCTCGGGCACACCACCTGTGGGCAGCCACGAGCAGCGGCGAGCTGTCCGGCGTCGACCTGGCCCGGGTCGTACTGTGGGCCGCGATGGAGGCAGCGCGCAAGAACGGCAGCAGCCAGAAGGCGAAGCAGAAGCCGCTGCCGGTCCGTACGGTGCGGCGCGACGGTCGGGAGCCGATGGGGCTCGGTGCCGCGATCGGCGCGCTGGTCACCGAGCGGGCCTGGGAGCTCCCGGCCGCCGGCGCCACGCTGCGCGAGCGGTCGGCGGCCGTCGCCCCGGAACTGGCCGGTCATGTCGCGGCCGTCGCCTTCAGGGTGTGTCCATCGTCCGGGCCGGATACGTGCCGCACGCGGTGTCGGCCCGGGAGACGGCGGTCAGGTAGCGGGCGCGCTCCGCTGCGGTGAGGCTGCGGCCCACCCGCTTGCACAGCGCCGCGATCCAGGAGTCGACCGATGTGTCCCAGGACAGCACCTCGCCGCCCTCGGTGGTCGACCACAGATGCTTCCCGTCGGGCGAGAAGGCGAGGCGGCTCTGCACGCCCGTGCCGCCGGTGCCGGACCAGGAGAAGTCCGGGGCCGGGAGGACCGTGTCCGCCAGCCGGTCACCGGTCCTGGCGTCCCACAGCCACACCGTGCCGCCTCCCGAGAGTGTGGCCACCCAGCGGCCGTCCGAATCCACCGCGAGACCGCTCCCGCCGGACCCGTCCGACCGCCACCGCAACGCCCCCGTCCGGGTGTCCCACCTGGTCAGCGTGCGACCGTCGACGTCCGCGTACAGGCAGCGGTCCTTCTCGGAGAGGGCCAGCGCGTCCACGGTCCCGTCGCCGACGTCCAGTTGGCGGAGCAGGCGGCCCGACGGCACGTCGTAGACACGGACGGGGCCTTTGCCCGAGGCGATGGCTGCGAGGGCGCCGTGTTCGCTCAGGGCCATCGTGTACTCGGTGAGGCCGGTCTTCTTCCGGTCGTCGTCCGACAGACGGGGTGCGGTACGCGGGAGAGCCGTGGACAGTTTTCCGCCTCTGGGGTCGAAAGTCAGTACGGCTCCGTCTGTGGTCAGGACCACGGCTCGGCCGTCCTGCCCGTAGGCGACCCGGTTCCGCCCCAAGGTGTCGCTGTTCTCGGGCAGGGGGACGGTCGCGGTTTTGCGCAGCGCCCCAGAGGCCTTCTTCCACACTGCCAGTCCGGTGTTCGACACGGCGTACAGGGTGTTGCCGTCCGGGCTGAGGGCGACGTCGTCGTACGGCATCTCCTCCTCGTTGCTCGGCAGGTCCCTGCCCGCGGACCAGAGGTGCAGCGTGGACGGGGACTCCTCGCTGGTCTCCTGGCTCCAGGCCACCTGCCCGTCTTCGCTCACGGAAAGCGGCGGCGGGTATTCGACCGTCGCCCCGTCGACGATCCTCGCGCCGTGCCTGTGCAGGGTGGGCCCCGCCTTCCCCAGGTCCCACAGGGCCACGGTGCTGCCACTGGCGGAGGCCAGACGCTCGCCGGACCCTGGTGAGAACGCCAGCAGCGAGGGCGCCCTGACCCCGGGAAGCGAGTCCACGACCGCGTGGGAGGGGTCCTTGTCCACCCTCCTGGCCACGGTGAGACCTTTGCTCGTGCCGATGGCGACCTGGTGGTTGTCGGACACGGCGAGGCTGACAGCCTCTTCGTCGGGCAGGGTCGGCAGGACGATCCCGCAGTTCCCCGTATCGGGGGTGGGGAACTTCCCTTCAGCCAGTTGCCCGACCGTCGTCAGGGACAGACCGCCGTACTTCAGGAACCCGAAGCAGTTGCCGCTCGGTGAAGCGGCGGTCACGTAACCGTTGGCGGGGTACAGGGTGTCGTCGTACGACTGGAGCTGGTGCAACCTGCCGTCGTATAAACGCCAGCCCCCGAAGGTGACCAGGGTCAGTTTCCTCCCCTTGTCCTGGAAGGCCAGATCCGCCGCCTCGCCGGCAAGACCGGTGTCGACGTGCGCGTAGGGTGCGTCGCTCTGCTCTCCGAACAGTCTGAGCGCTCCCTTGTCCTCGAAGACGGCCAGGTTGTGGCTGGAGGCCTGGAAGGTCAGACCGGTGACACCGGAGGCGCCGGCGGTGAGCCGGCGCGTGTAGTTCCCCTGCACGTCGTGTATGACCGTCTCGCCGGAACTGCTCCCCACGGCCAGCAGACGGTCGTCGTCGCTGAACGCCAGGGAGGTGACCTCGCCGTGGACGGAGATCTTCCCCAGCCGCCGGCTCCCGTCGGAGGTCCATACGGTCACGGAGCCCTTGGCCGTGCCCACGGCCGCGAACTGCCGCGAGGCGGTGAGAGCCAGGGCTGTCACCGTCGCGTCGCCCCGGACGAAACGCACCAGATGGGGACTACGGGTCGTGAGTTGGTACAGCGCTGAGAGGGTCTCCGGTGTGTCCTGAACCTGGTAGGCCTGGAGCGCCAGCAGCGAGGCCAGGTCCAGGTCGTCTCCACTGAGGCTGACCGCGGTGGCCGCCAGTTGGCGGGCGGTCGCGAGACGTGCCTGGTCACGCGCGGTGTTCCGCTGCACGAAGGCGTACACGGCGGCTGCCGACGCCAGGACCGCCAGCGTGGTCGTGACCGCCAGCATGGCCTGTCGGAAGCGCTGTAATTTGCGGCGCTGGGAGACGTCCTCACCGATCAGCTCGTCCTTCGGGCGGCCGTGCAGCGGTGCTGCCAGGTCGGCCACGCACTCACGGAAGCGCGGGTCCCGCGGGGCGTCCTCGTGGCCCTCGCTAAGCCACCTGAGGTCCACCCAGCGCGGCTCCTCGGAGAAGTAGCCGCGCAGGGCGTCCGGCATACATGTGCTGCGCTCCCAGTCGAAGTCCTGTGCCGTGTGGTCCCAGTGGAGTTCGCCGCCGGTGACGACGAGCAGCAGGTTCGCGGCCCGGGGACCCCGCCGCCACCAGGCGATCTCCTTGGCCACCCACGGGGAACGCGCGGACTGGGGTGACGCCAGGAGGACCAGGAACTCGGATTCGCCGAGCGCCTGCTCCACCGTGCTCCACAGGCCTGGGTTAGCGGAGAGGGCGGCGTTGTCGAGGAACACCCGGAGGGCTCGCACCTTGTTCCAGGGCTTGGCGAAACTGTGCAGGGCGTCTCTCAGCCAGCGAGCCCGGTGACTATCCGCTTCGTGACTGTACGAGATGAATGCCGTGTAGCTCATCGGTGCGCTTCTCCGTCCTTTCGCCGCAGGTGCGGAAACGTCCCTGGCATCCTGGCCCAACGGCTCGCCAACTACCGTGTTTCGTAGTCGCATTGGGCCAGCGGTCGTGACCGCCTTGTGATGCTTTCCCAGCCGGAGCCGAAGAGATCAGAGGGGGCAGAGTGAGCGGTACGGCGAACGGACTGCGGGACGACGATCTTCCCGCGGTGTTCCGGTCCTCGGACGGGGCGTCGCTGGCCGGGCAGCGACGCTACCTCCAGGGCACGAAATGGCGCCTGATGCTGGCGGTGGCCGCCGCGCTCTGTGGTGTGTTCAGCCAGCGGCCGGCGTTGATCGCCCTGGTGCTGATCTTCGTGGCGACGGTCTGCGTGGAGATCTGGCTGCTCACCGAACGCCCAGAGCAGGCTTGGTACGACGGCCGTGCCCTGGCCGAGTCCGCGAAGACCCTTGCCTGGCGCTACGCGGTGGCAGGAGCGCCCTTCTCCGCTGAGCTGTCGCAGGGGGAGGCGGCACACCGTTTCAACGAGAGGCTGAAAGAGTTGTTACGGGAAGCGCCCGCCACGAGCTTGGCCCCCGTGGGGCTGGTCGCCGTCACGGACGCGATGAACGTGCTGCGAGCCCGCTCCTTCGCCGACCGGAAGAACGCCTATCTGCGGGACCGTATCGAGGACCAGCAGCGCTGGTACGCGACCAAGGCGAGCTGGAACGTGGCACGGGCACGGCGGTGGCGCCTGCTGCTGGTCGCGGTCGAAGGGCTCGGCCTGGCCGCGGCCGTCCTGCGCCTGGCCGGAACCCTGACCTTCGACCTGGCCGGGGTCCTGGGGGCCGTCCTGGGGGCAGGGGCGGCTTGGTTCGCGGTCCGGCAGTACGAGACGCTCGGCCGCGCCTACACCTTCGCGGCCACCGAGCTGAGCATCATCCATGGCCGGCTGTCCCAGGCGGACGAGGACGGCTGGGCGCAGGAGGTGGCCGACGCGGAGGAAGCGATCAGCCGGGAACACACGATGTGGAGGGCTTCTCGCGGCGCCGGATGACCGAGACCGGTCGGGGGACAGGTCCCCGGCAGGAAGTCCTCTCCCGCCACCTCAACCCTGGCGGCGGCGGCCGCCGATAGACACTGACCTCGCAGGTCCCTTCGGCGTAGCGCGACGGTACACGCCTGGTGCACCGGGCGTCCCGGTGCGTACCGCGAAGGGGGAGTCGTGCAGGAAGGGACCGTGCTGGACGGGCGCTACCGGTTGATCGAGCCGATCGGTGCGGGCGGATTCGGGCAGACCTGGAAGGCGCACGATCCCAAGGTCGGCCGGCTGGTCGCGGTCAAGGTCCTCACCGGTGATGGCAGCGTGGACAACGACCCGCAGGCGGCCCGATGTGCCCGCGAGGCCGCAGTCGCTGGCGGCCTGTCCCACCCGCACATCGTCACCGTGCACGACTTCGGCTCCGCAATGCATGACGGGCGGCTGTACCGGTCGGTGGGGGAGGTCTGGACGGTTGCTGACCATCAAGCGTGGCGGTGCTCCTGGCAGTCATCGTCGCGTGGCGGTTGCGGCGGCGTACGGAGGCCCGCAGCCGCTTCGGCGAGAAGCTGACCGTCGTTATCGCCCTGGCGCTGGGAGTTCTGATCGCACCGACGCCGGCAGGCCAGGCCTCATTGCCTGTTTCTCATGTTCTCGGCGTCGAGCTTGGGACCTTCTCGGCGGTGTGCAGTCGTGTCGGTGCCCTAATTCGGTAAGCGAGTGGGGAGTTCGGGTGCATGGTGGTGTAGGGGCCCGGTCTGTGCGACGCTGCAAGGACAACCAGCCTGGTCTGGTGAAAGACCCTGCGTCCTCCCTGAGGTCACCACGATGGCCGGGGCGGGATTCGGGTGGTTTCGCTCGGCTGTGCGTGGCCCCACGTCGCGCGCTTGATACCCCTTCGTCAGGGGTGTGATGGGCTCGACCTCGGATTCGAGGCGAACCATGAAGGACCTCACCGTCATCACGCAGCAATACGCTGACCGAACCGTGATCACCACAGCCGGGGAGATAGACCTCACCACCTGCCCGGCACTCCGGCGGGCCACCCTTGCCATCCCGCTCGGCGGCAAAACACTGCAGATGGATCTGTCCGGGGTGACCTTCATGGACTCCAGCGGCCTGAACTTCATGCTGCAGCTGCGTGAGCGTCTTATCGCCGAAGGGGGCCAGATTGTGGTCACGGGGCTTCAGCCCCGGGTTGAGTACGTGCTGCGCCTGACGGAGACCTACGAGCTTCTGACCACCGCTGCTGTCAGCAAGGCAGCGTGAGGCCAGGAACGGCCGTGAGGGCCGGGGTGAGTGCTTGTTTTCAGTCGTGAGCTCGGCTTTTGTCTAGCTCAGGATTCGAACGGGATTTTGTTTCGGGGCGGCTGTTCACGGCGTCACCCGTTGGTCCACGCAGACGACGTACAGTGGCGACACCACCACCGCCAACGCCCCGCGGGCGGACAGGCGGTCGCCGAGGTGACGGACGCCCGCGGCCAAGTGGTGGAACGGCCCGCGTACGCGGGCCCCACCCCGCAGGGCACAGCCGCCGCCAGCACCTTCCACTCGTACACGCTCGACGGCAAGCAGGAGACGCTCACTGGCCCGGACCAGGCCAAGTGGTCTTACGTCCACCACCTGTTCGGCCGCCAGACCAAGGTGGTCGACCCCGACCGGGGCGACACCGACCTCACGTACGACGTCTTGGACCGGCTGGAGACGACCACCGACTCCGAAAACCGCAAGCTGATCTTCGAGTACGACGTGCTCGACCGGAAGACCGGCCTGTGGCAGACCTCAAAGACGGATGCCGACAAACTGGCGGCCTCGACCTTCGACCAGCTCGCCAAGGGACAGCAGGACACCGCCGTGCGCTACGACGGCGGCCTGACCGGCAGGGCGTACACGACCAAGGTCACCGCCTGCGACGCGATGTACCAGGTCACCGGCAGCCAGCTGGTCCTGCCCGACAGTGAACCGCTGGTGCAGGCCGGTGTGCCCAAAACCCTGTCCTTCAGCCCCGGTTATCGCCTGGTTGGCACCGTCTCTCACACGGCCCAGCCCGCAGTGGCGGGATTGTCCGCCGAGACCGTCTCGTACACCTACAACGCCACCGGACAACAGCTCACCGCCAAGGGCACGACCGGCTATCTGCAGGGCGCCGTCTTCTCCTCGCAGGGCGACCTGCGACAGCTCAGCTGGGCACCGACGGCACCAGCTCCGCCCAAAAGGCCTACCTGAACTGGGACTACGAGGTGGGCCACCCGGCGGCTGACGCGCTCCTAGGTCACCGATGACGTCCACGGCTACATGAAGGCGTTCCGCTAGCCCACGCCCCGGCACACCGCGACGGCGGGCCCGAAACACCGAGGGCGGGCCGGTCACCCGCCAGGCGACCAGCGGGGGACGGCGGCGGGGGAGAGATCGGGCCAGGCTCGCAGGAAGTACACCGGATGCCGGTGCCGGCCCAGGTCGAGTGCGGTGTCGGCATCGAGTTCGGCAACGAGGTCGGGCACCACGGGCTGGAAGACCAGTGCCTCCTTCGTCCCCCACTCCGCCGAGAGTTCCCGGCCCCACCAGGGGTGCTCCGGTCCCGCCGGATGCAGGACCGCACCCAGCTCCGACGTGCCGCCGCCTTCCGGGACAACGGAGTGGAACGGGCGAACCCGCCGCAGACGCCCCCCTCGCATGAGCCGACCGAGCAGAAGACTGCGCGGCGCGTGGTCTCAGGGTCGTTCCTTCTCCAGCAGCGCCACACAGCGTCCCAGCAGGCCGATCAGCGCCTCGCGCTCCTCGTCCGTGAACTCGGCGGCCAGGGCCCGCTCCACCCGGACGGCCCGCGCGTCAGCGTCGGCCATCACGGCGCGTCCCTGCTCGGTGAGACGGGTCTCGAGGACATTGCGGTGCCACTCGTGCGGGGTGCGCTCGATCAGGGCACGGCCTTGGAGGTTGTTCAGGACCGTGTTCATGGTCGGTGGCGTGACGCCGCACAGCCGGGCGAGGGCCGCGGCGGAGATACCCGGGTTGCCCGCGAGGTGGATCAGCGCCGAGTACTGCGCGACGGTCAGGCCCGCCGGCTTCAGTACCGCGGTCTTGGTCGCATTGAGGGCCTGCTCGGCTCGCTTGATGTGGGAGCCGAGACGCTCGGACACGGGCATGGACGTCATCCACGCATGGTAGCGAGCACCTCATGGATGAGCCTCCTCACGCTGGTTAGGGCATTGACGAAGATTAGAGGTCTAATCTACGTTCGTGTCATTGTGAGTAGCCGAACCGAGAGGGCTGTCGTGTCCCATTCGATCCACCGTCGTACGTTCCTGACCACCGCCGGGGCCCTGGCCGTCGCCGCCACGGCACCGACCGCTCAAGCGGCCACGGCGCCCCGTATCACCACCGCATTCGCACTCCCCGGCGACCGCGTCTACCCCGAGGGCATCGGTCTCGACCCGCGCACCGGCAACGCGTTCGTCGGCTCGTACACCACCGGTGCCGTCTACCGGGCCGCGCCGGGCCGCCGTACCGCGGAGGTGTTCCTTCCGGCGGGCGCCGACGGCCGGCACACCGCCAACGGGCTGAAGGTCGACCGGGCCGGCCGGCTCTGGATCATCGACTCCACCAGCGGCGTCGACGTCTACGACGTACGCGACCGCGCGTTGCTCACCCGCTTCCAGGTGCCGGGTGACGAGCCCCGCTTCGTCAACGACCTGGCAATCGCCCCCGACGGCACCGCGTACCTCACCGACAGCACCCGCGCGGTCGTCTACGCCGTCACACCCGCCGACCTGGCCCGGGCCCGCGGCAAAGTGGCGTCGCTTCGGGTGGGCCACGACCTGAGCACGGTACGGGACCCCCGGTCCCCGGACGCCTACACGCTCAACGGCATCGTCGCCGACCCGGCGGGGCGCTACCTGCTCGTGGTCGACATGACCGGCGGCGGCCTCTACCGGATCGACCTGGCGAGCGGCGCCGTGCGCCAAGTCGCCCTGCACGGCTGGGACCTGCAGCACGCCGACGGGCTGGAGCTGGCGCACGGCACGCTCTGGGCCGCGCACAACACCATCAACACCGTCAGCCGCTGGCGCCTGGACGCGAACGCCGACACGGCGCGGCTGCAGCAGCGGGTCACCGATGCCGCGCTGCAGATCCCGACCACGCTCGCCCGCCGTCATGGCCGGCTGCTGGTCGTCCGCTCGCAGTTCGACAAGGGCGGCCCGATGGGGCCGGGGACGCCCGAGACGCCGTTCACGGTGGCGTGGGTGAGCGGGATCTGACGGCCTTGAGGTTCGAGGCCGGAGCCGAGCTCGCGGGAGGCAAGGGCTGCGGGCTGCGAGCTGCGGAGGCCAACGGCCTCCAAGCGTCGTGAGCTGCGCCGGCCGCTGAGCGCACACACGGGCCAACTATGACGTTCAGTCACACCAGGAACACATCCTGCGCCGTATCCGCCAGCACCTCGCCGACCACGATGAAGCGCCGACGACGCAGCAGATCGGCGCGCGGCGGTCGTCATGCGCAGCCGGGCCGGTCCCGAGCGATCCGACTCGCATGACGGGGCTCGGCCGGTACCACCTGCTGCGCGCTGCCGATGGTCGGCCGGTGCAGCACGGCGGGTGGGGTCGTGAGGAGACACACCCGGGACAAGTTCCGGCGGTGGGTCGGCGAGTACGGCGGCATGCCAGGTTCCAGCGGCACCCTGGCACATGAGGAAGGCCGCCGTCGTGCTGGCTGTCTGGTCCGAGTAGTGGAGGGTGCGGCGCCGGTTCTCGGCCTATGCGGCCGCCGCGTCCTTCCAGGGGCGCCGCACGACCTTCTTCACGGCCTGCTACGGCTCGTACCGGCTGGTTCGGGTGGACACGGCGCGAGCGGTGATGGCCGCCTGTACCGCTTCGTAGGTCTCGCGCCAGCGGCGCAGCTGGGCGTAGTGGTCGTCACCGGTGAGGCTGGCGAGCCGGGCACCCTCTTTCTCGGCGGATCGAATGGCGCCGCGTGCCGGGCAGCCAGTTCGGTAGTTGTTGGGCGGCTCAGTGCTGGAGCAGGCCGCCGACCGGGACGGCAGTGACGTGGCCGGTTGCCGGAAGGGGCTGAGCCAGGGTGAGGCCGATGTCGACCAGCGATGACCGGCGCAGGCGAGACATCGGGAATCGGAGTCCAGACCGACTCGGCGATCGCCGCCCGTCAAGCCGACGCTGGCCCGCCCGCCCCGGGACGGCGGCCGGCGCTGTACGAGTAGACGGCCGACGGGTTCCGCTGCCTGGTCTTCGCCCGGCCGGAGGCGTGCCTCCAGTCCGGACGCCCCGGCTCCGCATCCTCTGCCGTGATCACCTGAGCCATCTGCCGGACCGTGGCCGTCCGCGCGCATCCCACCGCCCGTGGCGCGTCAGCCCGCACCTTTCGGCCTGGGCGACGAGGGTGACGCTCTACTCGCCTGGGCCGGACACGGTCTGAGATTCCAGTCAGTGTCCCGAGCCGTCGTCGCTGCGCAGTTCTTCGGCGGCCTCGCGGTAGGCCTGGGTGGCCCGGGTGAAGTAGTCGAAGAGGGCGTCGAGTTGCTCCGGCGTGCAGTCGCCGAGGATCGCGCCGATCTTCCGCCGTGCGGGGGCCATGACGTTGTCGAGGTCGGCAGGCTTGCCGACCGGCTCGACGATGACCTTGCGCCGGTCTGCGGTATCCGGGACGCGGCGCACGTAGCCCGACTGCTCCAGCCTGTCGATCAGGCGCGTGGTCGGCCCGGTCGTCAGACCTGTTCGCTCGGCCAGTTCGCCTGGGGACATCGCCCCGGACAGCTGCAGGATGTTCAACGCATACAGGTCGGAGGCCCCGAGGCCGCACGCTCGGGCGCTTGCGTGGCCGTGCAGCATCACGGCACTCAGGTACCGACGGTAGATCTGGCTCGCGTCGGATCGCATGGACGGCGTTGACACGTACTCCTCCACTCCCTAATCTCTTCTTCGAAGAAGATAAATCTGCAACGCAGAAACTTCTCTCTTGAAGTTATCATGAGGGGGACCCCTATGAGCACGGCCACCATCACGCCGCCCGAGCCGGCCGGCTCCGCCAGTCCGCCCCGTCGCCGGACCGTCAGACGCGTCCTGGTCGCCAGCGCGCTGACCCTGACCGTCGCCGTCGGAGGCGGATATCTTTGGCTGGACGCGACCTCCGACGTCCACAACCTCGGCGAGAGCGACTGCACCGCGGTGCACCCGGCCGTCACCCGCACCACCGCCGGCGCACCGACGGCCCGAGACCACCGGGCGGTCTGCGACACCCTGCGCTCACTGACCGATGCCTGGGACCGAGGCGACGCCACCGCCTACGGCGAGCACTTCACCCCGGACGCCACCTACACCACCTACGTCGGCACCCATTACCAGGGACGCGACGACATCACCGACGCCCACCGCGCCCTGTTCGACGGCTTCCTCAAGGACACCCGCCTCGCCGACTTCTTCCTCGGCATCCGCTTCTACGGCCCCGACACGGCGATCGTCACCAGCCGCGGCGACACCTACACGGGCACTGTCAAGAAGTCGAGTGAACCGTCCAAGATCCAGACCTACACACTGGTCCGCGAAAGCGACCGCACCTGGCGCATCGCCGCCTTCCACAACACGAAGCGCCAGTCCGTCATGGAGCGCATCTCGTTCCTGTGGGACCCGTCCACCAAGCCGAAGGCGGAGAAGTGATGACCGGCGCCGAAACCGACCCCGCCCGCCGAGCCGACGTCACCGCGATCCGCGCCCTCCTGGAGGAGAGCCGCGCGGCATGGAAACGGGGCGACGGAAACGCCTACGGCCGCTGTTTCACCGACGACGCGACCGACGTGACCTTCGTCGGTACCGTCTACCACGGCGGACAGGAGATCGGCCGCGCCCATCAGGCCCTCTTCGACGGGTTCCTCAAGGGCACCGAGCTGACCGTCGAGATCATCGGTGTCCGCTTCTACGGCCCCGACACCGCCGTCGTCCTCACCCGCGGCGATGTCGGCACGAGCAGACCGAAGCGCCTGGGCAAGCTCGCCACCTACACGGTCGTCCGCGAGACCGACGGCCGGTGGCGGATCGCCGCCGTCCAGAAGACCCAGCGTAGACGTCTGATGGAGGCGGTCTCGTTCCGGCTCCAGCCCGCCACCCGCCCCGCCTCGCATTGACACCCGCCGTGGGTTCCACCCACAGGCGCCGGCTCAAGGAGAACCGCCACCATGACCGATCATGTGCCGTACCCGATGGACCGGTCGCCGCAACCGCACCGGACCGCGGTGGTGACCGGAGCGAGTGCCGGGATCGGCCGCGAGTTCGCCCGCAGGCTGGCCGCGACCGGCTACCGGGTGATCGCCGTGGCCCGCCACGAGGACAGGCTGCGGGCCCTGACCGACGAGGTCGGCCCGGGCCACGGGTACGTCACAGCGGACCTGACGACCGCGGTCGGCCGGCAGCAGGTCGCCGACCTGTTCACCCGGGAGCGGGTCCACCTGCTGGTCAACAACGCCGGCATCGCGGTGACCGGCAGGTTCGCCACCGTTCCGCTGGAGCGGACCCTGGAGATGATGAGGCTGAACTGCGATGCCCTGGTCACTCTCGCCCATGCCTTCCTGGCACGCGCCCGCCCCGGGGACACCCTGCTGAACGTGTCCTCGACCCTCGCCTACGCGCCGACCCCGGAGCTGGGGGCCTACAGCGCCACCAAGGCGTTCGTGACGTCCTTCTCGGAGGCGTTGTGGGCCGAGCACAAGAAATCCGGCGTCCATGTGCTGAGCCTCTGTCCTGGAACGACCGCCACCGAATCCCAGCCGCACCCTGACGTCCCCGCCCTGCTGATCCAGACACCGCAGCAGGCCGTCGGTGCGGCACTGCAGGCCCTGCACCGCCGCAACCGGCCCACCGTCGTCCACGGCACCAGCAACAAGCTCTTCGCCGTCGCGGCCCGCGCGCTGCCCCGCCGGATTCTGCTCACCGCCCTCGACCACGGCTGACCGACGGCGAAGGCAGGCCGCGCACGATCCGCGGTCCCTCGAGGTGCGATGCCGAACCGGCTTGCGGCTGACCTCGCCTTGTCGATATGGCCCTCTGCGGGGCCGAGCGACCCGCTGCGTCGCGCCGACCTCGGGCCTCCCAGGCCGGCCGGAGCCCCTGGAGTCCGACCGCACCACCCGGGAGCCCCGGCCACGGCCACCCGCCGCCGGGGGGCGGCCGTTTGGCGTCCGGCGCTGCCCGCAACGCTGTCAAACACAAGGCCGGCTTCCGGTGCCGCTCGAGCAACTCGGTGAAGAAGCCCTGCACCAGCTGTCCGGCGTGTGGCTGGGAGAGCTACCAGCCGCCGAAGCGGTAGATCTCGCACCCGCCCAGCCGCAGCCGGCGGTCTTCGGCGACCGTCTCCGCATACAGCCGCGGCACGGCGGTGTGTGTGGCGCGCCCGGAGTCGTCGGAGGTACGAACCGATGCCGGCCAGTCGCGTCATGCCCTCGCGACGCTGAACACCCTGACTCGTTTTGCTCGAAGGAGCAGGCTCATCCGATCGAGAAGTCCGCGAACTCGACGCCGCTGAAGACGATGTGCGGACCATGGGCGCGGCGGCCCCATTCGCGAAAACAGGCGTGTCCCAGCGCGGGTGCCAGGATCACCGTCTGCTGCTGCCCGCCCGCACCGGCATCCCGAGCGGCGAACAGCTCCCGGGCTACCTCTCCCGGCAGGTACTGGGTGATCCACCGCACCCGCGGACCCGCCCGTATCCGGGGCTGCCACCGAGCCAGGAACCGCTTCCTCGATCGCCCGGAGCTGTATAGGACCCGGCGGACGACGCGCTCCGAACTCCTTAGGCAGGGGGCGGGCTGTCATGGCCGAGCGGCTCACGGTCATGGTTGAACATGACGCCGAGTTCAACTATAACCGACCCGGAGGCCGGTTCGCTGTCATCGGTCAGGGGGGAGCAGTCATGCGCGCTCGCAGCCGCCGCAGTTGGCGTTCGGCACCGCCTCCTCGCATCGAGCCCCGCTCGCGGAGCTCGGCATTTCGGCCCCGGAGCTCCCGGACGAACCGGACCAACAGGAAGCAGTGAGGCGACATGAGGGAAGCAGTCATCGTTTCGACGGCACGGACGCCGATCGGAAAGGCCTACCGCGGCGCGTTCAACGACACCCAGGCGCAGGAACTCGCCGCTCATGCCCTTCGGCACGCGGTCCAGCGCGCGGGGCTGGAGGGCGGCGAGGTCGAGGACGTCGTGTTCGGCTGCGCCGTGCAGCAGGGTTCCTCCGGCTTCAACATCGCGCGCCAGGCAGCTCTCCGCGCGGGACTTCCGGACGCCGTGTCGGGGATGACGATCGACCGCCAGTGCTCGTCGGGCCTGATGGCCATTGCCACGGCCGCCAAGCAGATCGTCGCGGACGGCATGCAGGTCGCGGTCGGCGGCGGTGTCGAGTCGATCTCCCTGGTGCAGAACGACCACATGAACACCCACCGCATGACGGATCCCTGGCTGGTCGAGCACAAGCCGAGCATCTACCTGCCGATGCTGCAGACGGCGGAGATCGTCGCCGAACGCTACGGCGTGAGCCGGGAGCGCCAGGACGAGTTCGCGCTGGTGTCGCAGCAGCGCACCGCGGCGGCGCAGGAGGCCGGCCGGTTCGACCAGGAGATCGTCGCGCTCGGCAGCGTCAAGAAGGTGCTCGACAAGCAGTCCGGGGAGGTGCGGCACGAGGAGGTCACTCTGACCCGGGACGAGGGTAATCGCGCGTCGACGACGCTCGAAGGCCTGGCCGGGCTGGCGCCGGTGCTGCCCGACGGTCAGGTGAGCGCGCACTCCAGGGTGACGGCGGGCAACTCCTCGCAGCTGTCGGACGGGGCTTCGGCGTCGGTGCTGATGGAGGCGGGGGAGGCGGAGCGCCGCGGACTGGAACCGCTGGGCGTCTACCGGGGCATGACCGTGGCCGGCTGCGGGCCGGAGGAGATGGGCATCGGTCCGGTGTTCGCCATTCCGAAACTGCTGAAGCAGCACAACCTCACCATCGACGACATCGGCCTGTGGGAACTCAACGAGGCGTTCGCCTCCCAGGCGCTGTACAGCCGGGACGAGCTGCACATCGACCCTGAGCGCTTCAACGTCAACGGCGGCGCGATCTCGGTCGGCCATCCGTACGGAATGACCGGTGCCCGCCTGGTGGGGCACGCCCTCATCGAGGGCAAGCGCCGAGGCGTCCGGTATGTGGTGATCTCGATGTGTGTCGGCGGCGGAATGGGCGCTGCCGGGCTGTTCGAGGTCGCGTGATGGGGAAGGACCGAACCGCGGTCCTGGTGGACTTCGGCGGGGTCATCACCTCCAGCGTGTTGCAGGCTTTCACCGACTTCGGCGCCTCGCTCGGCGGCGATCCCCGCCTGCCGCTGGACCTCCTCGCCCGCGACCAGCAGTCACGTACCCTCCTGGCCGACCACGAGTGCGGCCGTATCGACGCCGAGGCCTTCGAGCGAGGATTCGCCGAGCGTCTCCGCGTCCACGGCGCCGACGTGCCGGCCGAGGGCCTCACTGCCCGGATGCAAGCGGGGATGTCGATCGACCAGGACATGGTGGCGCTGCTCGGTGATCTTCGAGCCGCCGGTCGTCCCGTCGCGCTGGTGTCCAATTCGTTCGGCACCGGCACCTATGACGGCGTCGACCTCGCCGCTGTCGCCGATGTGGTCGTCATCTCCTCCGAGGTAGGGATCCGCAAGCCCTCCCGCCGGATCTACGCGATCGCATGCGAACGCCTCGGCGTCGACCCCGAGGAGGCGGTCATGATCGACGACCTGCAACAGAACCTCGACGGGGCGGCGCGGATCGGAATCGGGGGCGTGCTGCACACCGGTGCGGCCGACACCCGCCGCCAACTCGCCGAACGTTTCGGCATCACCACCTGACCGCTCGGCGGATCGGCGCAGCCGGGTGCGTCATCCGGCCCCCGGCTGAAGGCTTGCCGGGGAGGCCGGGCCAACCCAACCGAACGGCGAGGGCGAGACCCGCACCGACATCTGCTCACACCCCCGGAAGGCACCACCCATGAACAGCGTTTTCGATCCTGTGCGCCGCCACGCGGCCGCCACTCCCGACAACATCGCCCTGCGCGGCGCCGGCGATCAGTGAACCTACCTTCAGCTGCGTGACGCGAGCCTCCGGTACGCCGGCGCCCTGGCCGCCGCGGGCCTGTCCCCCGGGGACCGGGTGCTGCTCGCGGCGCCGTCGGTGCCCGCGTTCGTGGTGGCCTACCTCGGAATCCAGGCCGCGGGCTGTGTCGTGGTGCCGGTCAACACGATGGCCACCCGGGCCGAGGTCGAGTACGTTCTCGGCGACGCCGGGTGCTCGTTGGCGATCGCATGGCACGCCCTCGGCCCCGCCGTCGCCGAGGCGGCCGCGGCGCTCGAGGTGCCCTTCTGGACGCTGTCCCCGGGCGCGTCGGCCACCGGAGCAACCCCTGCCGACGTCATCGACCGGGACCGTGACGAGACCGCCGCCATCCTGTACACCTCCGGCACCACCGGACGGCCGAAGGGGGCCCAGCTCACGGTCGGCAACCTGTTGTCCGCCGGGGAGATCGGCGCCCAGTGCAGCCGCGCCTCGAGCGCCGACCGTATGGGCACCGGACTCCCGCTGTTCCACGTCTTCGGCCAGGCGTCGGTCCTGATGGCGGCCCTGACCGCGGGCGGCTCGATGTCGTTGCTGGCCCGGTTCGACCCCGCGTCGATGCTGGAGATGCTGCGCCGCGACCGGCTCACCGTCATGGCCGGCGTGCCGACCATGTGGAACGCGATGCTGCACGCGGCGGACGACGCGAACCCGGCGGACTTCGCCCAGCTCCGCGTCGCCGTCTCCGGCGGCGCCTCGCTGCCCGGGGAGATCGCGCGGGCCTTCGAGGCCCGATTCGGCTGCACGATTCTCGAAGGATACGGGCTCACCGAGACCACCGCGTTCGGCACCTTCAACGACATCGACCGCGGCGGCAAGACCGGCTATACCGGCAGGGCGGTCCCGGGGCTTCAGGTCCGGGTGCGCGACGCCGACGGCAAGGAGTGCCCGCCGGGTGGTGTCGGCGAGGTCCACATCAAGGGGCCCACGGTGATGCGCGGCTACTGGAACCGCCCCGCGGACACCGCCGCGGCGATCTCACCCGACGGCTGGTTCAGGACCGGCGACCTAGGCGAAAAGGACACGGACGGGGACCTGCGCATCGTCGACCGTATCAAGGACTTGATCATCCGCGGCGGCTGCAACGTCTACCCCGGTGAGGTCGAGGAGGTTCTCTACGAGCATCCCGACGTCGTGGAGGCAGCCGTGATCGGCGTTCCCGACGACCACTACGGCGAGGAGGTCGCCGCGCTCATCGCGACCCGGCCCGGTTCGGAACTCGGTGCCGCCGAGGTGTCGGGCTGGGCACGGGAGCGGCTGTCCGCCTACAAGATCCCACGCATCATCCGGTTCGTGGACGCGCTGCCCAAGGGCCCGACAGGGAAGATCCTCAAGCGGTCCATCGACCGCAGCGCTTTCAACCGCGGCAGTGCGCTCGGCGACGCTGCCGCCCGCCGCTGAACCTCGGAGACCGGGACGTCAACCGAGCCCGCCTGCCCCTTTTGAATTTGTGACTATGGCGTCGGATTCAAGTAAAATCCCGCGGATGGACACCACTGCGCCAGAGGAGACCGACAGCGAGCAGGCACCGCCGGTGGCGCCCTTCTCGCAGCTGCGCGAGCCGCCCACGACACAGCGCGGGGCGCGGACGCGGGCCGCTCTGGTGAAGGCCGCGCGGAAGGTGTTCGAACGGGACGGCTACCTCGACACGCGCCTGACCGACATCACCAAGGAGGCGAACTGCGCGGCCGGATCCTTCTACACCTACTTCGCCAACAAGGAAGAGGTGCTTGCCGCCGTCCTGCTGGAGGCGCAGGAGGACATGATGCACCCCGGCATGGGCCGGGTGGAGGGTACCGACGATCCCTATGCCGTGCTCGAGGCGAGCAACCGGGCGTATCTCGCGGCGTACAAGCGGAACGCGAAGCTGATGGCGCTGCTGGAGCAGGTCGCCCAAGTGGAGCCGGAGTTCCGTGAGTTCCGAAGGCGTCGCGGGGAGGCGTTCATCCGCCGCAATGCCCGGGGCATCGCCGAACTGCAGGTACGGGGTGTAGCGGACCGTGAGGTCGATCCGATGATGGCGTCCCGTGCTCTGTCGGGGATGGTCAGCGTCATGGCCTACAACGCCTTCGTGCTCAGCGAGGGGCAGGAAGAAGGTACGCCGGTGGACTTCGAGGAACTCGTGTCCACGGTGACCCGGCTCTGGGCGAACGCCCTGCGGTTCCCCGGCCACCACTGATCCGCCTGCCTGACAGCCGCCCATCCCCGCGGGGATGGGCGGCATTTTTCTTGCGGCACCATGCGGGCAGGCGTTGAACTTGACGTCAGATTCAATTATACAGATCGGGGGTATCGCAGGCTGTCAACGGAGAGGGTCCGCCGTGAACGTTGCAGAACGAGTCGCCGTCGTCACCGGCGGTGGTGGCGGCATCGGCGGCGAGCTGGTCGCGCGGCTCGCTCGCGCGGGTGCCCGAGTCGTCGTCTCGGACCTCGATGCCGAAACCGCGCGGGCGGTGTCGGAGAGAGCCAACGCCGACCATCCGGGAAGCACCCTCAGCGCCGGCGCCGATGCGTCGGACACCGCCCAGATCGAGCAGTTGATCGCCCTGGCCGAGAACACTTTCGGTCCGGTCGACCTCTACTTCGCGAACGCGGGCATCGCCGGGGCCCCCGGCCTCGAGGCGAGCGAGCAGGACTGGGATCTCTCGATCGACGTCAACCTTCGCGCCCACATCCGTGCGGCGAGGCTGCTGGTGCCGGGGTGGCTCGAACCCGGCGAGGGCTACTTCGTCGGCACCGCCTCGGCGGCCGGGCTGCTCACCCAGATCGGCTCCGCCACGTACGCCGTCACCAAGCACGCGGCCGTAGCCTTCGCCGAATGGCTGAGTGTCACCTACGGCGACCGCGGGGTCCGGGTCAGCTGCCTGTGCCCGATGGGCGTGAACACCCGGATGCTGTCCTCCGGAGAGGACTCCGGGGACGCGCTGGGAAGAGCGGCGACGCGGGCCGTCACGTCCGCGGGTGACGTCCTGGAGCCGGCCGAAGTCGCCGACGCCGTCCTGGCCGCGCTCGAGGACGAGCGCTTCCTGATCCTGCCGCACGAAGACGTTCTTCAGATGTACCGGCAGAAGGGCTCGGACTACGACCGGTGGCTGCGCGGGATGCGCCGCTACCAGAGCTCCCTGCGGGCGCAGCCGTGAACCCGCCAGCCAAGCCCCATTTTCCCTCTACCCCTCAGGAGTTCGGATGTCCTTGTTTGAGATGTCGGACCGCGCCAAGAAGTACCAGGCGGATCTGCTGGAGTTCATGGATACGCACATCTACCCCGCCGAGGCGGTCTACCACGAGCAGATGCTCGCGTCGGGCGACCCGCACTTCCACCCGCCGGTCATCGAGGAACTCAAGGCGGAGGCGCGCCGGCGCGGACTGTGGAACCTCTTCCACCCGCACCCCGAGTGGGGGCCGGGGCTGACCAACCTGGAGTACGCGCCGCTGGCGGAGATCATGGGGCGCAGCCACATCGCCTCCGAAGCGTGCAACTGCAACGCTCCCGACACCGGCAACATGGAGGTGCTCACCCTCTTCGGCAGCGACGAGCACAAGGAGAAGTACCTCAAGCCCCTCCTCGACGGAACGATGGCCTCGGCCTTCGCGATGACCGAGCCGCGTGTCGCCAGCTCCGACGCCACCAACATCGAGCTGCGGATGGAGCGCGACGGTGACGAGTACGTGCTCAACGGCCGCAAGTGGTTCGCGTCCAACGCCCTGCACCGCAACTGCAAGGTGCTCATCGTCATGGGGAAGACGGACCCCACCGCCGCACCGCACCGGCAGCAGTCCATGATGGTCGTCCCCATCGACGCCCCCGGGATCACGGTGATGCGCGGCCTGCCGGTGTTCGGCTACCAGGACCGGGAGGGGCACGCCGAGATCGACTTCCACGACGTACGGGTGCCGGCCAAGGACGTCCTCAAGGGCGAGGGCGAGGGCTTCGCGATCAGCCAGGCCCGGCTCGGCCCCGGTCGTATCCACCACTGCATGCGGGCGATCGGCGCGGCCGAGCGGGCGCTGGAGCTGATGTGCCGCCGCGCGCAGTCACGGGTGACCTTCGGCACTCCGATCGCGGAACGCTCCAACATCCAGGACTGGATCGCGGAAGCGCGGATCGACATCGAGATGATCCGCCTGCTCACGCTCAAGGCCGCTTACCTGATGGACACCGTCGGGAACAAGGAAGCGCGCACCGAGATCGCCGCCATCAAGGTGGCGGCCCCGAACATCGCGCTGAAGATCATCGACCGGGCGATCCAGGTGCATGGAGCAGCGGGCGTTACCGACGACTTCCCGCTGGCCATGATGTACGCGTACCTGCGGACGCTGCGGATAGCGGACGGTCCCGACGAGGTCCACAAGCGAGCCATCGCCAAGCAGGAGCTGCGGCAGTACCGCGACACGGCCACGACGGCGGTGAGCTGAGATGGCGGGACTCGATCTCACCGGTCGCACCGCCGTCGTCACCGGCGCCTCGCGCGGTATCGGGCTGGCGATCGCCCAGGCCCTCGCCGCCGCCGGCGCGAACGTCGTCCTCACTTCCCGCTCCCAGGAGGCGGCGGACGCAGCCGCGGCCCAGGCCGGAGGCACAGCGGTCGGCGTGGGTGCGCACGCGGTCGACGAAGAGGCGGCCCGGCGCTGTGTGGATCTGACGCTCGAGCGCTTCGGAAGCCTGGACATCCTCGTCAACAACGCGGGAACCAACCCGGCCTTCGGTCCGGTCATCGACCAGGACCACGGTCGGTTCGCCAAAACCTTCGACGTCAACCTGTGGGCTCCCGTCCTGTGGACGGGTCTGGCCACCCGGGCCTGGATGGGCGAGCACGGCGGTGCGGTCGTCAACACGGCGTCGGTCGGCGGCCTGGCCAGCGAGGCCAACATCGGGTTGTACAACGCGTCGAAGGCCGCTCTGATCCATCTCACCAGGCAACTCGCCCTGGAACTCTCGCCGAAGGTCCGTGTCAACGCGGTGGCACCGGGTGTGGTGCGCACCAAGCTGGCCGAGGCTCTGTGGAAGGAGCACGAGGAGGCTGTCTCCGCTTCGATGGCGCTCGGGCGCATAGGGGAGCCGGCCGACATCGCCTCGGCGGTCGCCTTCCTCGTCTCGGACGCCGCGAGTTGGATCACCGGCGAGACCATGGTGATCGACGGCGGGCAACTGCTCGGTGACGCGCTCCCGTTCAGGCAAGGAGTCGGCATCGGTGTCTAGTGCGGACACCGTCGGAATCGACGCCGGGGCGGTGAACCGCTGGTTCAGGACCCTCGGCGTCGACTTCGCCGGACCGCTGACCTGCGACCGGATCGGGTTCGGCCAGTCCAACCTGGGGTGTGTCGCGGTCGCGGGTGTGTCGGCTGTGGTGGGTTCGGGGTGCCGGCGGGGCTGCGGGTTCTGCTTGTGGATTCCACGGATCCGGTGGCCGGCATTCCTGGGTTTCCCCAGTGGTGGGGGGTGGTGTGCTCTGCGAGGATGGGGTCGGCCGGGAACGGGGCGGTCAGGGGCTGCCGGGAGTGGTTTCGGCGTCCGGGTCCGTGTCGTCTGGGTGGAGGCGGGGCGGGGAGGCAAGCGTGGCGTCGACCATGCGGGCGAGGGTTGCGTCGTCGTAGGCGTCGCCGTAGAAGACGCTGCGGAACATCATCGCGCCGGCCCACATCTCCAGTGCGAGTGAGATGTCGGTGTTTTGCGGGAGGTCGCCTCGGTTCATGGCGCGTTCCATGACGGTGCGGGATCTGGCGCGGCGTGGTTCGATCACTTCTTCGCGCAACTGCTGGCGCAGTTCGGGGTTTTGTGCTGTGTCGGCGACCAGTGCGGGCAGCACGGCCTGGACCTGCGGGGATCCGAAGAAGCTGGCGAGGGCCTGTTTGGCGACGCTCAGCAGTTCGTCGCGTGTGTTCCCGGTTTCTTCGGTGGGGACCTCCTTGAGCCGGCTGCGCACGGCGTCGAGGACGAGAGCGGCCTTGTTGGGCCATGAGCGGTAGAGCGTGGCTTTGCCCACCTTGGCGCTGACGGCCACCTGTTCGATGGTCATGCGGGCGTACCCGCGCTCTTCCAGCTGCTCGAGGGTGGCGGCGAGGATGCGCCTCCTCGCCTCCAGGTCCCGGCGGTGAGGGCCGCTTGCGTCCAGGACGTTGTGCAAGGTTCGCTTGGTCCCCATTCGCCTCTCCTGTCGGAACGATTCGGATCGTGTTCAATGTGGGTGGGTGGCCCGGCATTTCCGCGTGCGCGGGAGCGTCGACGCAGGTGAGGCGGCAGGCTGTGGTGGTGCGGGGTGCCGACCGAACTCACCGGTGAGTGGGCACTCACTCAAACGAGTCGAAACGGATCGTTTTGTTCGGTCATCGTAGGAAGTCGTCTGGGGGCTGTCAAGGCGGCGCGGATGCGGCTCACAGGAGTGCGACGGCTGTTCGGGAGGTGACCAGCCCCATGTAGTCGCGGCAGTCGAGGCCGGTCAGGTCGCACCAGCGGTCCAGCCGGTACGTGAGCGTGTTGGGGTGCAGGTGCAGCGCGCGGGCTGCCGCGGCGACGGAGAAGCCGTGGTCGGCGAAGGCACGGACGGCGTCGGCTAGGTGGGGGTGTGCGCGGGCCGTGGCCAGCGCGTCCTCGAACAGCGGTTGGGTGCCGGTTGAGGGCTCCTCGGCCAGGGTCACCAGCCAGACATCGGCGTAACGGTGGACGCCGGCCCGGCGGCGTGCGGTGCGCAGGGCGGCGCGGGCGTCGGCCAGGCTCCGGCGTGCTCCTGCCACCTCGGCTCTGGGCAGGCCCACGCCCACGCTGGCCGCGCCGGCTTGTGCCAGGGCGGTCTCGACCGTGGATGCCTGGGTGTCCTGGCCGACCAGGACCAGGTGGTCACCGGTGTGGACGACGGCGCAGCGGCCAGGCTGCTGAGCGAGGTGAGCGCGCAGCAGCCGGGCTGCCGTGCCGTCGTCGGGGCAGGGGGCGACCCATGCCTGGAAAGTGCCCTCGGGGTCCATGCCGAGGCGCTCCAGTACGGCCCGCACATCGGCTTCGGGTGTGCTCGTGTCGTCCAGGGCGGTGAGCAACTGCTGTCCGGCCAGGGCCCCATCGAGCCAGGTGCCGGCGAGCGCCTCCTGGTGACCGGCGCTCACGAGGGCGACGACGTTCTGCAGCCACAGCATGGAGCGCTCCATGGCGCCCACCAGCGCGCCGAGGACGTCGTCGCCCTGGGTGGTGGCCCAGGGCACGCTGATCCAGATTGCGCGCAGGGCGACGTAGAAGCTGAGCGTGAGCTCCTCGGACGGGATGCCTTGCAGGGCGCGGCGGGCACCGTAGGCCCGGGCGAACTCCACCTCCGAGGCGGTGGTGGACGTGCGGGACTGCGCCACCGCGTCGATTCCGGCGTGCAGGAACTGCCGTACGGTGGCCGTCAGGTCGGCCCAGTGCGGCCCGCGGTCCCGGAAGCTGGGCAGCTGCTCCAGCACCGCGGCCGTGGCGTTGTCCGACAGCTGGTCCAGACGCTGCCTGAGGACGTCGGCCAGTTGGGCCGGCGAGGTCTCCTGCCCGGCCCGCTCCCCGCTCGTCGACTCCTTTTCTGCCGCACGACCCGCATCCGTCCCTGTGTGCATGCCCGTCCCGTTGGTGCAGCGTGATGGTGCTGTTCAGGGTCGACCCTAACGGGGCGGGCCGGGAGGGCGGAAAACGGATCACGGTCATGCGTCTCGGGCGGTCTCCGCGGTGTGGAGCTGGGCTCCGACCCGCTCGACCAGTCCGTCGCCGCGCGGACCGGCACCGTGGCGGGGGACGCGCGGAGGCCGGTCCGCCGCGTCATTCGGGGCGTCCCTGGCGGCCCCGGGCGCCCTAAAGCGGGCAGTGGCGTTGCACCCCGGGTCGAGGTGGTGTGCGCCCCTGCTGTGCAGCACCGGCCGGAGCGCGTACTCCAGCGCCCGGCCGTGCAGCGGGGGGCTGCCGGTCGCCGGCGCCAGGACGGACTTGCCGGTCGGCGCGACGGGCGGGAGAGATCGAGGAAGACCTTCAACAGGCCGCGGAAGGAGTAGACGGGTGTGACAGGCCGTAGGAGGAGGTCTTGTCGAGGGGTGTGACAGGCCGCGGAAGGAGGTCTTGTAGAGGGGCGTGCCGAGGACGGTCCCGTCGGCGGTGGCCGGTAGGCCGGCGGCCGCCCGGAGGGCGGGGTCGGCGGTGTCCGCGACCGTGAGCGGTGGCGCGGGCAGGTCACGGCCAAGCAGCTGCCCGACCCGAGCGTGGACCGCGACGCCTGGCTGGCCGAGGGTGAGCCCGGCAGCCGGGCCGTGTCGTGTCCGTGGTGCGCCGGCCGGGCCGCGACGGACGGCCGCAGCGCCGCCCGGGTGCAGGAGTGGGCCGGCGGACTCGTGCAGACGAGGAGGATGGTGCTCATCCACCGGGTCCTTTCGAAGGAGGTCGTGTCTTCGGTGCGTGCGCGGGGCGCTGTTGGTGCGCGGTCAGTTCGCCACGAGGAGGGGGTGGCGGGCGGCGGTGCCGCTGCCGGACACGAGCAGTGTGACGTCGCTCAGCAGCCGGGGTACCTCACTGCTCTGCCAGGGGAAGAAGTGGTCGCCCGGCAGGACGTGCAGGCCGAGCCAGCGCCGGGTCAGACGCTGCCACTGGGCCATCGAGGGCGGTGGATGGAGCGGGTCGTGGCGTCCGGCGAGGGCGAGTAGCGGCAGGTCGAGCGGAGCTGCGGGGGCGGGTGCGTTGGCCAGGATCCTGCGGTCCGCGCGGGCGGCGTGCAGCTCGGCGGTGCGCGGGCGGGGTGCTGCCGGCACGCCCGGTGGGGGGTTGCCGAGCCGGCTGAGGTGGGCCGTCAGCAGGTCCGGACGCTCTGCGAGGACGCCGTTGGCCTTGCGGTCCAGCCGGTCGGCGGGGCACAGGCCCGCCAGGACCAGGACCGAGGGCGGGGTGCCGCCCGCGCACAGGCGGCGGGCCGTCTCGTAGGCCAGGAGTGCGCCGGTGCTGTGTCCGAACAGCACCAGGGGCGCCGTGGCGGCGAGCGGAGCGAGCTCTCGGCCGGTGTGGCCGGCGATCAGCTCGGCGTGCTCCTCGGGTTTTGTCGCGGCACGCGTTCCGTGCCCGGGCAGTTCCACGGCGGACAGTTCCACGCCGCGGGGCAGGACGGGTGCCCAGGGGCGGTACGCGGCGGCGGCACCGCCGGCACTGGGCAGACAGACGATCCGGGCCCGGACACGGGTCACCGGTTTCAGGGTGCGGAGCCAGGAGAGCACAGATCCTCCACGGGCCGGGGCGCAGCCGGGCGGTGCGCCGGAACGGACACGGGTCACGGGAGTGGGGCGCCCGGGGCCGGGTGGGCGCCCGCGAGGCGGCTCAGCTCGAGGTGCCCCCGGACGAGCACCTGGCTGAAACGGTCGGGCCGGGTCAGGCACTCCAGGTGCCGGCCGGGGACGTGTGCCAGGCCGACGGGGGTGCCGGCGCGGCGCACGGCGGTCACGAACTGCCGTTCCGCGGTGCGGAAGAGCCGGTCGTGAACGCCGTTGACGAAGAGGACGGGGGTGGTCAGGGTGCCCGCCATCGCCACGAAGTCCCGGCGGGTCAGGTCGGCGACCACCTGCCCGAATCCGGGCATCGCGAGACCTCCGCGCAGTACCGCCTCGGACATCTGCGACGGGAGCGCCAGCCGCAACAGCCGCGTGTTGAGGCGGGTCGCGCCCTGCTCCCCGAGCGCCTTGAGGACCCGGTCCGCGGTGCGGTAGACGCGGCCGACGGTCCCCGTCGTTTGTGCGGTGGCGCCGTTGACGAGCAGGCCGGCCGCCCGGCCGGGGCGCAGGGCGCTGTGGGCGAGGGCCGCGTAGCCCCCGAGCGAGGAGCCCGCGACCCACGGCGGCCGGCCGGTCGCGTCCAGGGCCTCGGCCACCGCAGCGTCGATCAGCCCGACGGCCGCCTCCAGGGTGAAGGGCTGTGCGCGCAGCGCCCCGTGGCCGGGCAGGTCGCACGCGGTGATCCGGAAGCCGGGCAGAAGCCGGTCGGCGTACGGGGCCCACATCCAGGCCGACAGCCGGATGCCGTGGACGAGCACCAGGGGCGTGCCGTCCCGCGGGCCCGCCGTGTAGAGACCGGGAGCGCCGGCCGGGCGCCATCGGGTGGTGGTGCCGGCGCATGATGCGCGGCCGGTGCTGGACATGATTTTCCCCCAGAGTGATTCGCGGCGCGTTCCACCGCACGAATGCCGGCGGGTGCTCCGCCGGAAAGTCACCGGTCGCCCGCCTCGGCGTCGACGCACGTGCCGCTCGCTTCTGATAAACGGGGCCGGGTGGTCGTGCGGAGGGTTCATCGGTGGTGAAAGAGCCGGGTGGCCGGGTCGGGGAGAAATGACCGGCCGACGGCTTCTCGGTGGCACGGTACCCGCCGGTAACGAGGAAAGCAATCGTGTTTCCCGAGGGGTGCGGGGAGGGCTGTCGAAGCGGCCCGGCCCGCACCGTCGACGCTTGACGACAGCTGGCGCCGACCCTAGATTGGAACGAGTCGGATCGTTCTGAACAGTCGCCGGGCAGCCACAGACCCGCTGCCTGGGCCCTCGGACGATCGTCGACCGTCATGCCTAACGTACGGGGGAGTACATGAAGTTGGCATCGCTCGCGCCACCCACCCATGCCTTGGTCACGCCTGCCCTGACCGGCGTGCCGCGGGTTTCCTGCACTCTGTGACCCCTGTCGACGGCCGTCGCGCGAACACGCGTGACGACGATTCCTCCCGTGTGTCTCCAGCGGGCTGAGGTCGAAAAGCAGACCATTCGGAAAACACCATCAGGTGTTTTTTGCAGCCTTTCCTCGCCACTGAGACCGATCACGGGTTCATCCGCATCAGACACCGCGCGATCGCCACGTGCGACCGCCGTGTCCTTTGGATTTCCACCGACGTGAAGTGGGTATATCACCATGGAATCGCAGACGTCCGCTGCCCAAGCGACGCCCGCAGAACTCAAGCTCTACACACACGCCCAGATCCACCCCGAGGACCCCGCCTTCAACCTGGCGATCGCGTTCCGGATCACCGGCGCCGTGGACGTGCCGCGACTGCGGCGGGTGCTCGGCCGGCTCGCCGCCGGCGTGCGCGCCCTGAACACCTCCTTCGAGCGCCGTGACGGTCAGGTCCTCGCCGTCCACCGCCCCCACCAGGGAGACCCGCAGGAGCTCGTGCCGGTCACCGACCTCGCAGGAGACGGCCGCGACACGGTGACCGAGCTGATCAGCCGGCAGGCCGACACACCCCTCGCACCGCACGAGCCGCGCCAGTTCGCCTTCCACCTCTACCGCGACGCCGAAGCGGTCTACCTCACCATGTTCTTCTCCCACCTGGTCGCCGACGGCTACAGCCACTTCAACCTCGTGGGCCAGATCGCCCGGCTCTACGAGGACCCCGACGCCGAGCTCCCCGCCTCCGTCCGGGACGCGCCGTCCCTGCTGGTCCGGCCACGGCCGCCGGCCGACGAGGCGATCGCCTTCTTCCGCGAGCAGCTGTCCGCACTGAGCACGCTGGGCGACGACCGGCTGCAGGGACGCCGCGGTCCCGACGGCGCCCTCCACGGCGAGGAGCGCGACCTGCGGCTCGACGCCGACCTCAGCGAGCTGATCCGGCAACGCACCGAGGAACTGAACTGCACGCCGTTCACCTTCTTCCTCGCCGCATACCTCGTCACCTACGCCCGGTGCACCGGCGGCCGCACCCCCGTGGTCGGCATCCCGCTCTCCAACCGGCGCGGACCGCGCCAGCGCGCCGCCTTCGGCTACTTCGTCAACACGCTGCCGCTCGTGACCGACCTGACCGCCCACGCGACCTTCGCCGACCTGTGCCGGTCGCTGGAGAGCCGGAAGACCGTGCTGCTGCGCCACCAGGACTTCGACCTGACGGCAGCCGCCCGCGAGGTCTGCCCCGGCGCCGTCGACGGCCCGCTCAGCCCCGACCAGACCTTCACCTACTACAAGCAGCCGCTGAAGGTCCGGATCGGCGACTGCGCGGTGGAACAGCTCCGGCTGCGCCGAAGGATCGTGAAGTACCCGATGTCCATGAACGTCGAGGACCACGGCACGGACTTCGAGATCCACGCCGAGTGCTCCCACGAGCAGTGGACGAGCGACCCGCTGGCCGTGATGCACCACGTCGTGCGGCTAGCCGCCGCGTCGCCCGAACGGCGCATCACCGAGCTGCCCGCCCTGGACGCCCCGGCCCGGCAGCGGCTCCACGAGCTGGTCAACCCGACCCCCTCCGAGCAGCCGGCCGACGAGCTGCCGGCCTCCCTCGCCGACTGGTTCGAGTCGGTCGCGCTCGCCCACCCCGAACGCACCGCCGTGATGCACGACGGTGCCACCATCGGATACGGCGAACTCAACGACCGCGCCGACCGCGTCGCGGGCCACCTGCAGGCACACGTCCCCGGCCCATACGTCGGCATCGCGATGCGCCGCGGCCCGGACCTCATCGCCGCCCTCCTGGGTGTGCTCAAGGCCGGCAAGGCCTATGTGCCGCTGGACCCCAACTCGCCGTCCGCGCGCATCCACCAAATCCTCGACAGCTTCCCGGACGGACTGCCGGTGATCGAGGACGAGCACCGCTGGCCCGACGCCGAGCTGCTGTCCGCCCTGCCCGTCGGCGCCCTGACCGACGCCGAACCGCCCCGCACGGCCGCCGCCACCAGCGCCGACGACTGCGCGTACGTCATCTTCACCTCCGGATCGACCGGTCGACCCAAGGGCGTACGGGTCACCCACCGCAACGTGATGCGGCTGATGACCGCCGCACAGCAAAACTTCGGCTTCGGATGCGAGGACACCTGGAGCCTGTTCCACTCCTACGCGTTCGATTTCTCCGTCTGGGAGATCTTCGGCGCGCTGCTGTACGGCGGGCGTCTCGCCATCGTCCCGGAGGACACCGCCAGGTCGCCCGAGGACTTCCGGGAACTGCTGATCCGCGACCGGGTCACCGTGCTCAACCAGACGCCGTCCGCCTTCAACCAGCTGCTCAAGGTGCTGCGTCCATCCGACGCCGACGATCTGGCGGTGCGCCACGTGGTCTTCGGCGGCGAGGCCCTGCGCTACGCGGCGCTGCGCCCCTGGTACGACGTCATGGGCGAGCGGGCGCAGCTGGTCAACATGTACGGCATCACCGAGACCACCGTGCACGTCACCTACCACGCCGTGACGCCCGAGCAGGCGCAGACGCAGACCACGTCGGTGATCGGGCGTCCGCTGCCCCACCTCACGGTCACGGTGGTCGACCAGGACGGCCACGCCTGTCCGCCGGGCGTCCCCGGGGAGATCCAGGTCGGCGGGGACGGTGTCACGCTCGGCTACCTCGGGCGGCCCGAGCTGAACGCGGAACGCTTCCCCACGCTCGACGGGCGCCGCGTGTACCGCAGCGGAGACCTCGGCCTGGTCCGCGCCGACGGCACCCTCGTCCACCTCGGACGGATGGACAAGCAGGTCCAGCTGCGCGGCTTCCGCATCGAACTGGGCGAGGTCGAGTCCGCCTTCCTCGCGGTGACCGGCGTACGGGAGTGCGCGGTCCGCCTGGACGAACGCGACCCCGAGCACCCCGGCCTGGTGGCCTTCGTCGCCGGACCGGAGCTGCCCCCGGACGCCAAGATCCGTCAGGAGGTACGCGACCGGCTGCCCGGCTACATGGTGCCCTCCCGCCTGGTCCGGGCCACCACCCTGCCGCTGACCGTCAACGGCAAGGTCAACGACGCGGCCCTGCCCTGGCCGCAGGCCGCGGGCCGGCCCGCGGACACCGCGCCGGCGGCGGCCGCACACACCACGGCCGCCGCGGTGCACGCGGTGTGGAGCCGGGTGCTCGACAGCACCGGCTTCGGTCCTGACGACAACTTCTTCGACGTCGGCGGCTCCTCCCTGCACATCGTCGAGGTCCACCGGCAGCTTCAGGACGAACTCGCCGTCCCGGAGCTGGAAATGATCCAGCTCTTCACCCACACCACCGTGCGCCGGATCGCGGCGCACATCGAGTCGATACGGGGAACCACGCATGACTGACAACCGGACGAGCCCTGGCGCCATAGCAATCGTGGGCATGGCCGGGCGCTTCCCCGGCGCCCGCGACACCACGGAACTCTGGCAGCGCCTGCTGGAAGGCAAGGAGTCGGTCCGGCGCTTTGAGGATCACGAACTCCAGGCGGCCGGTGTGCCCGCCGAGAGGGCCGACGCCGACGGCTACGTACGCCGTGGCGCCGATCTCGCCGACGCCGACCTGTTCGACGCCCGGTTCTTCGACGTCACCCAGCGGGACGCCAAGCTCATGGACCCACAGCAGCGGATCTTCCTGACCTGTGCCTGGCGGGCCATGGAGGACGCGGGCCTCGCGCCGGGCCCCGGCCAGGGACCCGTCGGCGTCTTCGCCGGCACCAGCATGAGCACGTACCTGCTCTCCAACGTGCTGCGCTGCGCGGAGTTCGCCGACGCCGCCCTCACCTACCCGGTGCTCCTGGGCAACGACAAGGACTTCCTCGCCACCCGGGTGTCGTACAAGCTCAATCTGCGCGGCCCCGCTCTGAGCGTCCAGAGCGCGTGCTCCTCCTCCCTCACCGCGGTGCACCTGGCCTGCGCCGCCCTCGAACGCGGTGAGATCACGGCGGCCCTGGCGGGCGGCGTCAGCATCACGGTGCCGCAGACCAGCGGCTACCGCTACCAGCAGGGCGGCATCATGTCCCCGGACGGTCACTGCCGCCCCTTCGACGCCGACGCGGCCGGCACGGTCAAGGGCAACGGCTGCGGGGTCGTCGTCCTCAAACGGCTGGAGGACGCCCTCGCCGACGGCGACCGCGTCTACGCCGTCATCCGCGGCATCGCCGTCAACAACGACGGCTCTGAGAAGATCGGCTTCACCGCCCCGGGCCCGGCCGGACAGCAGGAGGTCATCCGGGCGGCCCTGGAGTCCTCCGGCCTCGACGCCCGCGACATCGGCTACGTCGAGGCGCACGGCACCGGCACGGCAGTCGGCGACCCACTGGAGCTGATGTCGCTGACCCGCGCCTACCGCGCGGCCGGAGGACCCGCGCCCGACTGCCGTATCGGCAGCGTCAAGGCCAACCTGGGCCACCTCGACGCCGCGGCAGGTGTCACCGGTCTCATCAAGACGGCACTCGTGCTCCACCACCAGACCGTGCCACCGCAGATCAACTTCGACCGGCCCAGCCCGCACGCCGTGGGCACCCTGCCGTTCACCGTGCCGACCGAACCCACCCGGTACCAGGACGCCCCGCTGGCCGCCGCCGCGGTGAGCTCCTTCGGTCTGGGCGGCACCAACGTGCACTGCGTCCTCCAGGCGGCGCCCGCGCCGACCGTGCCCGCCGACGACCCGGGCGCGGCCCACCCGGTGGTCCTCAGCGCCCGCGACGCCGACGCGCTGCGCACGACCGCCACCGAACTGCTGCACCACCTCGCCGACGACACCACCGCACCCTCGGTCCGGGACCTGGCGTACACCCTGTTCACGGGCCGCGCCCGGATGGCGGTCACCCACGTCCTCAACGCCACCACCCTCGAGGAGGTGCGGGCCGGCCTGCGAAAGCTGCTGTCGGAGCCCGGCCTCGCACAGGGACAGGCGCCCGCCGCCTGGCCGGGCTCGCCGGGACGCAAGGTGTCGCTGCCCGGCCACCCGCTGAACGAGCAAAGCCACTGGATCCAGCCGGACCTGCGGCTGCCCGAGACCGGTCGGGACTCCGCCCCCCCGAGCCCGACCGCCGGTCGCCCGGCCCCGGCTCCCGTCCCCCGGGGAGCCGGCCGGGTCGACCCGGCCCAGGTCCTGACGCGGGTCCTGGCCGTCCTGGAACAGCACCTGGACCTACCGGACATCGCCCCCGACGACGACTTCTACGACCTCGGAGGCGACTCGATGCTCGCGGTCGAGGTCACCACCTGCCTGTGCGAGGAGTTCGACGTCGACCTCGGCTACGACGAGTTCACCGAACTGCACACGCCGGAGCAGATGGCCAAGCGGCTGTGCGCCCTGCTCGCCGGCGAGTCCACCGCCTCCGACGGCCTCGTCACCCTGCGCGAGGGCACGGGCCGGCCACTGCACCTGGTCCACCCCGCCGGCGGCACCAACTTCATCTACACCGGGCTCGTCGCCCACTCCCAGTCGGCCGTGCCGCTGACCGCCCTGTCCTTCCCCGGCGACGTGAGCACCGCGCCCACGTCCCTGCGCGGGCTGGCCGCCCTCTACCTGGAGCGCATTCGCCGGCGCCAGCCCGAGGGGCCCTACCGGCTCGGCGGTTACTCCTTCGGCGGCAACGTCGCCTACGAAATGGCGCTCCAGCTCCAGGCCGCCGGCGAGGAGGTCGAGACGCTGGTGCTGTTCGACAGCTACCCGCCCGAGACCTATGTCGGCCGCCACCTGAGCGACGACGAGTTCGCCGACGCCTTCCCGCTGCTGCTGGACGCCGTCGGCGAGGACGGCCTGGACGCCCGCGAGCTGCGCGAGAAGGGCTTCTACCAGATCTGGAAGCACAACTACGACCTGCTCAAGGGCCACTATCCCGACCAGCGGTTCCGCGGGGACCTGGTCCTGCTGCGCGCCGAGGAGGGCGACAGCACCGTCCGGCTGGACACCGCACTGCGCATGAACCTCGTCGACAAGTCGCTGTGGGAGGAGCATGTGACAGGACGCCTGACCGTACGCAAGGTGCTCGGCGACCACTTCTCCATGTTCGCCGACGGCGAGCCGATCGCGGCCCTGGCCGCAGCCTTCGACGAGGCCGTCGCCGACTTCGACCGGGCCGACGCCCATGGCACCGGGCAGCAGGTGAACCGGCCGTGCTGACCTACGGCTCCTACATCGCGGGCAGGGAAACCTTCTCTGACGAGTGGACGTACACCGTCCGTGCGTCCGCGATGCTCGAGGACGTCATCGGCTCCCTGCGCATCAAGCGCGACCTGGACCGGGGAAGGATGCCCGCCGAACTCGCCCCCGCGTCGGTGGTCGGCCGCTGCTCGGTGGGCGACCACCACGACGTCGAGGCCGCGCTGGCCGCGGCCGCCGGGGCGGTCCGCTCCTGGGCCGCCACGCCGCTGCGGTACCGGCTGCGGTTCGTGACCGAGCTGCACCGGCTCACCCGGGAGAAGCACGACGCGATCGTCGAGATGCTGGTGGCCGAGGGCCACCCCCGGGCGCTGGCCCGCTGGGAGGTCTCCGGCATCCTCGTCAACACCGGCCCCCAGACCCGGGATTTCCTCGCCACCCAGATGGAACAGCACGTCACCGCGGGGGAGCGGCAATTCACGCTGCGCCGCGTGGCCGACGGAGTGGTCTGCCTCAACCCGCCGCAGAACGCCACCCTGGCCAACGCGATGCTGGGCGCCTGGGCGCTGGCCGCCGGCAACGCCCTGGTCGTCCGGGCGCCGCGCAGCGCACCGCTGGGCGTGCTGTACGCCATGCACGAACTGGTGGTGCCGGCCCTCGAACGCGCCGGGGCGCCCCCCGAGGTGCTCTCCGTGGTCTGCTCCGACGCCCCGCAGACCCTCCGGCAGTGGCTGAACAGCCCGTTGGTCGACGACATCATGTACTTCGGCGGCAGCGAGCAGGGCGTGGCCTTCGGCGCCGAGTGCGTGCGGCACGGCAAGAAGCCCGTGCTGGAACTGGCCGGCAACGACATCTGCGTGGTGTGGCGCGACGCCGACCTCGATCTGGCCGCCACCGCCCTGGCGGAGGCGTTCTACGGCTCCGGGCAGATCTGCATGGTGCCGAACTGCGCGGTGGTGCACCCCGACGTGGCCGACGCGCTGCTGGACAGGCTCCGCGAGCGGGTCCGCCGGATCCGGCCGGGCCTGCCCGAGGAACCCGGCGTCCTGCTCTCCCCGGTCCGGCGCACCGACGCCTTCCAGGAGGTGCTCGAGGAAGCCCTCGAGCTCGGGGCACAGCTGGTGACGGGCGGACGACGGCTCGACGTGGACGGCACGCACAACGAGGTGAGCGGCCTGTTCCTGGAGCCCACCGTGATCCGCACCGACGGGCTCAAAAGGTCCCGGGTGCTGCGTGCCGTGCGGGAGGAGACCTTCTTCCCACTGCTCCCGGTAGTGGTGCCCGACCGGGCGCCGGACGCCGAACTGACCGAACAGATCGTGGAGTTCACCAACACCAACCCCTACGGCCTGCGCAACTCCCTGTGGGCGCGGGACCCCGAGGTGATCCGTGGCTTCGTCGCCGGCGTGCGGGGCGGCGGCCTGCTGAAGGTCAACGACTCCCACATCGGGTTCCTGCCCGTGCTGCCCACCCACGGCGGCACCGGCCTGACCGGGGGACCCGGTGGCGAGGCCAACTACCCGGCGCTGCGTACCAGCCACCTGCAGGGCGTGAGCGTGGCCGCCGGGATCGACCCGGCCACCGCCGTGTTCGCCGCCCCCGACACACCGGAGGTACTGTGATCCGCGCAATGGACCTCGCACGCCAGACGTGCGACAAGGCCCTGCCCGCACTGGCCGAGCAACTGGAACACCGGTCGCTCGCCGAGCTGGAGTCCCCGGGCAACAACGCCCTGGAGCTGTTCCGGGCCGCGGGCGGCCCCGGTCTGCTGGTGCCCGGCACCTACGGCGGCGTGGGCGCGAGCGCCCTGGAGGCGGTCCGGGTGACCCGGGCGCTGGGCGCGCTGTCGCCCTCGCTGGCGGTGGCCACCGCGATGCACAACTTCTCGGTCGCCTCCCTGGTGGCGCTGGTGGCCTCGGCCGACGCGAGCGGCCTGGAGTGGATGCTGATCGAGGCCATCGCCAAGGACGGGCTGCTGGTGGCGTCCGGCTTCGCCGAGGGCAGGGCGGGCGCCAAAGTCCTGGACTCGGCGGTCACCGCGACTGCGGTCGCGGACGGTTTCCTGGTCAACGGGTCGAAGAAGCCGTGCAGCCTGTCCCGTTCGATGAGCCTGCTGACGGCGGGAGTGGCCCTGCCCGGGGCGGACGGCGGCAGCGAGCTGGGGGTGGCGCTCGTGCCGGCCGACTCCCCCGGCATCACCCGCCGGCCGTTCTGGGGATCGCCGTTCCTCGCCGGCGCCGAGAGCGACGAGATCGTCCTGGAGAACGTGCACGTGCCGCCCGAGCTGATGCTCCGTCCCCAGGTCGAGCTCGGCACCGGACTGGACACGCTGCAGACCGTGGGTTTCGTCTGGTTCGAACTGCTGGTGACGTCCGCGTACACCGGCGCGGTGGGCCGGCTGGCGCAGTCCGCGCTCAGCTCCGGCCGGGGCAGCACGACCGACCGGGCGTCCCTGGTCACCGGTGTGGAGGCAGCCGCGGGTCTCGTGGAGAACGTGGCCCGCACGGTCGACGCCCACGTCATCGGCAACCCGGAACTCGCGGCGGCGCTCACAGCCCGCTACGCCGTGCAGGAGCTGCTGGTCGGCACGGCCGACCTGGCGGCCGAACTGCTCGGGGGACTGGCCTTCGCCGCGTCCCCGGACACCGGGCATCTCCTCGCCGTGAGCAGGGCGCTGGCCTTCCACCCGCCGTCGCGGACCGCCACCGCCCAGGCGCTCCTCGACCACCATGCCGGCGAACCGCTGAGGGTGCAGTGAACACATCAGGAGGAACCGTGGGGCAGCGACAGCCGGCGGCCGGCAGGGTGAACGCGACCGCCGACCTGTACAAGGCGCACCTCAGCAGCGGCCGGGGACGGCTGGGCGAGATGTTCGGCGGCCATGTGGAGGCGTCGTCGTCCGGCGCCCGGGTGCGCACCGAGGACGGCAGGTCCTTCCTCAACTGCGGCGGCTACGGGGTGTTCCTGGCCGGGGCCTGCCATCCGCGGGTGGTCGCGGCCGTCGAGCGGCAGATCCGCACGCACCCGTTGTCCACCCGGCTGCTGCTGGACCCGGCGGCGGGACGGGCCGCCGCCGCGCTGACCCGGATCACCCCCGAGGGGCTGGACCGGGTGCACTTCTGCGGCTCGGGCGCCGAGGCCGTGGAGGCCGCGCTGAAGCTGGCCCGGTGCCACGGGCACCGTCGCATCGTCGCCACCGAGGGCGGCTATCACGGCAAGACCCTCGGTGCGCTGTCCGCCACCGGCAAGGACCTGTACCGGGCGCCCTTCGAGCCGCTGCTGCCGGACACCGCGCACGTGCCGTTCGGTGACGCGGGGGCGCTGGCCCGGGCGCTCGGCCCGGACGGCTCGGACGCCGTGGTGATCGTGGAACCGGTGCAGGGCGAGGCGGGCGTCGTGGTGCCCCCGGAGGGCTACCTCACACAGGTCGCGGCCGTGTGCGCCGAGCGCGGGGCCTTCCTCGTCCTGGACGAGGTGATGACCGGACTCGGCCGGATCGGGCACTGGTGGGGTGCGGACCGCGAGGGCGTGGTGCCCGACGTGCTGCTCGTCGGCAAGGCCCTCAGCGGCGGGGTGATCCCCGTGGCCGCGGCGGTGGCCACCGAACGGGCCTTCGCCCCGTTCGACCGCGACCCGTTCATCCACACCTCCACCTTCGCCGCCGCTCCCGTGGCGATGGCGGCCGCGGAGAGCGCCGTCGCGGTCGTGGAGGAGGAGGAACTGGTTTCGCGCGCCCGGCGGCTGGGCGACCGGCTGCTGCCACTGATCACCGCCGCGGTCGCCCGACACTGCCCGCACCTGGTCCGCGAGGTGCGCGGGGCGGGACTGCTCATCGGCGTGGAGTTCCACGACCCGGGCCTGGCGGGCGAGTTCCTGCTGGAACTCCTGCACCGCGACGTGATCGTCAACCACTCCCTCAACGCCCACGCCGTGGTCCGGCTGACCCCGCCCGCCGTGCTCACGGCCGAGGAGGCCGAGGAACTCGTCGAAGCCGTACGGCAGTCCGCCCGGACCCTCGGCGAGCGGTTCCCCGACCGGCCCCACGATACCGACACGCCGACAGGAGGGCGCTGAGATGCGCTCGGTACGACTCGACTTCCACGCGCAGGGCGTCTCCGCCGCCCAGGCCTACGCCCGGATCCGCGACTTCGCCCGCTACCCGGACCTGGTGGACACAGTACGCAAGGTGACGGTCCACCCGCCCGGGGACGACGGGACGGTTCGCAGCGACTGGGAGGTGGACTTCCGCAACGGCGTGCTGGCCTGGACCGAGGAGGACGTCTTCGACGACCGCGCGCCGGGCATCGCCTTCCGCCAGCTGTACGGGGACTTCGAGACCTTCGACGGCGCGTGGAGCGTCGACGGCACCGACGGCGGCGCCCGAGTCGTCTTCACCGCCTCCTTCGACTTCGGACTTCCCACACTCGCCAACATCGTGGACCCGGTGGCCGAGCGCGTGCTGCGGGAGACGATCGAGCACATACTGCGCGCCCTCCTGGGCCAGGGGGAGGTCGTCTGATGGACCCCCTGAACCGCTTCGAGACGCCCGTGACCTTCCGCCTCCTGCGGGCGGAGTACACGGCGGGCCTGCTGCTCAGCGCCGGCCTGCTGCTCGCCCACTGGCATGAGGTCCGCTGGCCCGTCGCCGTCGGCATGTTCGCCTACATCGACCTCTTCGGCTACCTGCCCGGGGCGTGGGCCCACCATCGCGCCGGGGGCCGGCCGATCCACCGCGGCTACTACGTGCTGTACAACACGATGCACAGCTGGCTGACCGCCGGTGCGGTGGTGGCCCTGTGGGGATGGCTGGTGGGCTGGGAGTGGGCCCTGCTCGCCGTGCCGGTCCACCTGTGCGGAGACCGCGGGCTGCTGGGGAACTTCCTCAAGCCGTTCGGGGTGGCGTTCGAGCCCAGGGCGCATCCGGCGTTCACCGCGTTCGAACAGGCGCTGGCCGCGGCGCCCGAGGGGCCCGGCGCGGCACGGCCCGCCCGGGGCACGGCGGCCGCCCCGGCCGCCGGCCGACGGGTGTCCGCGGGGGAGTCCCGATGATCAGCGCGGGCGCTGGGCAGACGGCCCTCCTCGGCGCCTGGGCCGACCATCCCAGCGGTGCCCTGGCGCTCAACGGGTCCACCGTACGGTGGACCGGCGGCCGGGTCCCGGGACTCGTCGCCTACCGCCGGTGCCGGCGCCACGTCGTCCAGTTCGGCGGGCCCTTCGCCGCGGAGGGCGACAAGGGAGCGCTGCTCGACGAGTTCCTCGACCGCGTGGTGGCGGGCGGCCCCCGGCCGTCGCGGCTGACGGCGGCCCAGGTCCGGGCCGCGGACGTGCCGCTGTACGAGTCCCGCGGGTTCACGGTCAACCAGCTCGGCACCTCCTACAGCATCGACCTGTCCGCCTTCACGCTGCGCGGCAAGCACCTGGCGAAGGTCCGTCAGAACGTCTCGCGTGCGCGCAGGGACGGCGTCACGGTCCTGGAGACCGACTCCCGCGCCGCGGACCAGTCCGAGCTGGACGCCGTGGACGCCGTGTGGCTGAGGGCCAAGGGACGCCATGTGAAGGAGCTGTCCTTCCTGATCGGAGAGCGCGGCGGCCCGGGCGCGGCGCTGCGCCGCACCTTCGTCGCCCGCCGGCACGGCAGGACCGTCGGCTACGTCACCTACTCCCCGGCCTGGGGCGCCCGTCCGGGGTGGCTCTACGACCTGACACGGCGCACGCCCGAGGCCCCGGTCGGCACGATCGAGCTGGTGAACCTGACGGCGCTGGAGCTGTTCCGTGCGGAGGGGACGGCCTGGCTGCATCTCGGGCTGACGCCGTTCGCCGGCCTCGACGACCGGCACGAGCCGGCCTCGGCCTCCCGGTCCCTGACCCGGGCACTGCGTCTCGTCGCGGAGCACGGCCGGGCGCTCTACCCGGCCCGCACGCAGGAGGCGTTCAAGCTCAAGTGGGCGCCGCGGGTGCGGGAGCCGGAGTACGTCGCCTTCCAGGGCGGTGTCCGTCCGTCGGCGGTCTGGAACCTGCTGCGGCTGACCAACTCCGTGTGAGGTGCCTCGCGTGGGGCACGGCCAGGGGCGGTTGCCACGTCATGTGACGTGGCAACCGCCCCGGTGCCGTTCTCAGACCGCGTGCCGCCGGGCGAGCCAGCCGGAGATGCGCTCCGCGATGTCCTCACCCGAGCGCGCCCATCCGACGTGGCCCACGGGAGCGCCGTCCGCACGGTAGTGCCAGCGCTCGACCGTCGCCGCGGGCAGTTTGGCGCACAGGCGGTCCACTGCCCGGCGGGGAGCGAGCCGGTCGCCCTGGACGGAGACCGCCAGCACCGGGAGGGCGGCCTGCGCCATGGCCGCCTCGTAGTCGATGTCCGCCCCGGCGGGGGCGAAGCGGCCCGTACGGCAGATCCTGGCCCAGTCGCGCATGAGCGTGGCGGACTGACGTCCGGCGAAGCCGAGCCGGTGTCCCGGCCAGTACCCCCACAGCGAGGCGACCAGGGCGATGAACTGGGTGCCGGCCAGCACGCGCAGCCGGGCCGCTCCGCTGAAACCCCGGTGGTCCACCGAACCGGCGGCGACCAGGATCAGCCCGTCCGCGCTTGTCGGGTCGTGGGCCGTGTGCAGCACGCCGACCTGCCCCCCGATGCTGTGCCCGAGCAGGAACAGCGGGACAGGGGGGTGGAAGTGCTCACGGGTCGCGCGGATGACGGCCGGCCAGTCGCGGGTCGCCAGCTCGTGGTAGCCGTGCCGCGTCCGCCGGCCGGCACGGGGCCGGCTGTCGCCCTGGCCCCGCAGGTCGACGGCGACGGAGGCGATGCCCCTGCTGGCCAGGTGGTCGCTGAACGGCGCGTAGTAGGAGGCCTTCACCCCGAGGGCCGGGCAGATCACGACCACGGCCCGCGGCGTGGGTCCGGCGTCGGTGACGGTCGCGGCGAGGTACTGCGTGCCGTCCCCCGCACCGGGCAGCGCGATCCGCCAGGTGCCGGACGCCCGGGACCCGGCCGTCACAGCGCGTCCTGCAGGAGCATGTACTTCAGCCGGGCGTCCTGCGTCTCGCGCGACCAGCGTTCCGCGGCCTCCATGCGCTCCTCGACGCCGGTGTCCACCAGCCGCCGCCCCGGCCAGATCTCGTAGTCGCCCAGCAGATGGCCGTGCTCGGCGAGTCCCTCCTGGAAGAGCGACTCGCGCCGGTGAAGCACCTGTGCCATGGGCAGTTCCTCCCACAGGCGCCGGCCCTCCCGGACGAGGTCGAGCAGGCCCGCCCGGGCCTCGGGCCGCTCCGTCAGGTGCTGCCGCACGACGGCGCTGCCCACGGCCAGGTGGCGGATCTCGTCCATGTTCGCCCCGCGCTCGACGAGGGCGGCGCAGGGGTCGAAGACCTTCCACTTGCGCTCGCTGAGCTCGGCTGCGGGCGCGAGGATCCCTTCGACCAGGACGGTGAGCACGAGGACACCGCCGTAGAAGTCCTGCCGGTCGCGCAGCACCCCCAGGCCGAACTCCTCCAGCGGATCGAGCACGGCGGTCCCGGAGGACGCGGCGGTGCGGGCGACCGCGGCCCGGACCTCCTCCTCGGACACGCCCGTCTTGAGCAGGTGGTCGCGGAAGGCGCGCGCGTGCCGGGCCTCGTCGAGGAGCTGGGTGGCGTAGAACTCCAGGCAGTCCCGGTCGGGGGCGTGGTGGACGAGGAAGGACAGCGCGCGGGTCGCCTTCTCCTCGGCCAGCGTCCGGAAGGTGAACTCCTCGATGAGCGCCTCGCGCAGGGGACCGGGGCGCAGTACGGCCTGTGTCGGGGCCGCGGCGCTGACGCTGCCGTCCGAAAGACGCCGCAGCATGGAGCCGGCCACGTGCTCCAGCCAGTACGGCAGGTCGCACATCGCGGGTGTCAGTTCCAGTTCGCGGGCGCCTTCGAGGACGCCCGGGGCGTTGTCCCAGTCGGCTTCCACGGGAATTCGGGTCACAGGTACGGTCCTTCGGGTCGTGGGGAAACGCGGCATGTGCGAGAACACGGCACGGGTGAGAACACGGCACGGGTGAGAACGCCGCCCGGCGTGGGTCCCGATGTCGGATGGCCGGTCGTGCGAAAGCCGGGGACGCCTCTCGACGCTTCCCGGGGACTGCCGGTGGTGGCGCTTGCGCCTGCTGACCGGCGGGTCGGCGCTATGTACAGAACGATCCGGCTCGTTCTACAGTAGGAGTGTCACGCACCGGCGTCAAGGGAGTCGGGACGGCTCACCAGCCCGTCCCGTCTGCCGTCGCGTCGCCGTATTCCACACGGGGGTCTTGGGTGAAACGGCTGTGGGAAGTCGAGGAGAGCGTCGTGGTCGGCGCGTCCGTGCAGGAGGTGTACACCGCGGTCACCGACCTGCGGAACATGGGGCGGTGGAGCCCGGAGTGCTTCGCCGTGTGGCACCGCGGCCGAGGGGTGCGCGAGGGAACCCCGTTCCTCGGGTTCAACCGCAAGGGGCTTCTGCTGTGGTTCACCACCTGTCGGGTGACCCGGGCCGAGCGGCCGTACGAGTTCGCCTTCCGGGTCACCTCGTTCGGGCTGCCGATAGCCCTGTGGGGTTACCGGTTCCAGCCCGAGGGGGGCGGCACCAGGGTCACGGAGTACTGGCAGGACCTGCGCACCGGCCCCGGCGCCCGGATGGCGGAGTTCCTCGGGCGGGTCTTCACCGGCACGCCGCCGGCCGAGCGGGCGGAGGTGAACCGGGCCGGTATGCGCACCACGCTCCGGCGGATGCAGGCGGCCCTGGGCGGCTGAGGCCGACGCTCCCGGTGGCCTGGGCAGGGGCTCGGCCGTCCCGAGTGCCGGACCGGGCCCTAGGGGGCAGGGTGACAGGTGCTCAGATCCCGCGGAGCAGCATCGAGACCAGCCGGTCGGTGAATGCGCTCCCGGTCGGTGTGCGGCGTACCAGCAGGCGGATCCACAGGGCGCCGGCCATGGCGTCCACCAGCAGGGCCGGATCGAAGTCGGCGGGGAGTTCCTTGCGCTCCACGGCCCTGGTGAAGATGGGCTGGTGACGGCCGAGCCGGTCCTCCAGGAAGTGCGTCACGAGTTCCCGCAGGGCCTGGTGGCGCACGGCCCCCACCAGTGCGGCCTCCACCACCGCGCGCGTGCGTGCGTCCTCGAGGAGGGCCTGGACCTGTGTGGCGAGGTCGGTCAGGTCGCCCGTGAGGCTTCCGGTGTCGGGCAGGTCCAGGGAGAGCGGGCCCGAGTGGAGGAGGGCGTCGCGCAGCAGTTCGGACTTCGACGGCCACCAGCGGTACAGGGTGGTCTTGTTGACGCCGGAACGCTGGGCGACGCCCTCGATGGTGAGTCCGTCGTAGCCGTGGGTGGTGAGCAGGTCGAGGCAGGCGGCGAAGATCTCGTCCCTGCGGCGCGGTCCCGCCTGTCTGCCGCCCGACAGCGGCTTCGCCCCGGTTTCGCCTGCTGGCATCGCGACCTCCCGACCGGCCAAGTAGCCGAACGCAACGTTGTGTTGCATCGAGTCTAACGCCGCCCTACGATAGCAACGCACCGTTGCGTTGCGTTTTGATCGCGGGCTCGCACCGGACGGCTGGGGCAGGCGGAACACCCGCCCGGCGTCCAAGCCCGCTCAGGGGGAATCACATGAAAACCCGTGTTGTCTGTCTGCCCTTCGCCGGCGGCTCCGCCGACGCGTACCGTCCCTGGGCGGCGCTCATGCCCAGTACGTGCGAGCTGATCGCACCGGAACTTCCGGGCCACGGCCGCAGACTCGCCGAGCCACCGCTTCCAAGCACGGCGGCCGTCGTCGCGGACCTGCTGCCCCGCCTCGGCGACCACGCCACACCGCTGGTCCTCTTCGGGCACAGCATGGGCGGGCTGCTCGCGTACGAGGTCGCGCAGGCGCTGTGCGCACTGGGCACACCACCCCGACAACTGGTTCTTTCCGCGATGGTGCCGCCCGACCTCCTGGACGGCCGCGCCAACCGCGAACTCGCCGACGACCCCGACGCCCTGCTCGCCCACGTGGCCCGGCTCGGCGCGACCCCCGCCGAGATCCTGGCCAGCCCGCAGATGCGGACCCTCGTCCTACGCCCGCTCCAGGCCGACTTCCGGCTCCTGGGAGAGGCCCGAACCACACCGGTGCGGCCGGTGACCGTACCGCTGCACGCGCTCGCCGGCGCTCAGGACCTGGTCCACCCGCCGGCCCAGGTGGCCGCATGGCAGCACCACGCCCGGCACTGGCAGGGGCTGCGCGTCCTCGCCGGCGACCACTTCTTCCCCTGGCGGGACGACGTCGTGCCCCGCTTCCTGGCGTCCCTCGCCGGAGCAACCGTCGAGCACGCGGGCTGAGACCCCACCCACCCCATCCACGGACGAAGCCACCGTAGCCACCGAATCGGAGACATCGCCATGATGCACGCGCCCATCGGGCGGCTCGCACTGGGAGTCCTGCTGCATGGCTCCGGCGGCCACTGGGCCGGATGGCGCCACCCGCAGGGCGCCGCATCGGGCCAACTCGACTATCCCTTGCACGCATTCCTCGCCATGGAACTGGAACGCGGCAGGATCGACGCGATTTTCCGCCCCGACCTGCTCGCACCCTGGGGTGAGGGCCCCGGCCTCAACAAGGCTGCCCGAGCGGACCACTTCGAGCCCCTCACCCTGTTGTCCGGGCTCGCAGGTGCCACACAGCACTTAGGACTGGTGGCGACCGGCTCGACCACCTACTGGCCGGCCGACCGGCTCGCCCGCAGGTTCGCCTCGCTGGACACCATCTCCGGCGGACGGGCCGGCTGGAACATCGTGACGTCGTACCACCTGGCACGTGAGCTGGCGACCCTCGACATCATGTCCGGCGGACGCGCCGGGCTGCTGCTGGACCCGCAGCCGGACGCCACGGAGCGGGCCACCGGCCTGCTGGTCCGGCAGGAGGCACCCGCGGCACGGCGACGGGCCGAGGAGTACCTGGGCGTACTCCAAGGCCTGTGGGACAGCTTTGACGACGACGCCTTCGTGCACGACCGCGCCACCGGCGTCTGCTTCAGGGCCGACGGCATGCACCCCCTCGACCACGACGGCCCCCACTACCGAGTGGCCGGCCCGCTGAACATCGCCCGGCCGCCACAGGGCCATCCGGTGACGCTGGCCGCCTGGGTCCGCCGACCGGGCCGGACTGCCCGACTACCAGGTCACAAACCGGCCCACCCCCTCCCGGACACTCCGGATCGCCCCCCTGTCCCTCGCCGCCGAGCATCCCGAGGACACCGTCGCACGCATCCGGCGGCTGCTGCACGAGGAGCGCCCCACCGGCCTCCTGATCGACCTGCTCGGCGGACCGGCCTCGCTGGAGTTCTTCGCCGCCCGCACGCTGCCCATGTTGCGCGAGCACGGACTCGTCCCGTGCGCCTCACGCGCCGCCCGCACGCTGCGGAGCCGACTGGGCCTCGAACAGCCCGCGGACTGGCCGGCCCGCCGCTCGGCGTGATCTTCCCCCCTTTTTTCTCTCCAGACCGACGGAGGTGGTCTTGTTGCGGGCCAGCACACTGTGGAGGCAGCCCAGGACGTGGATGGTGGTGCTGATCGGGACCCTGCTCGCCGCGCTCAGCACCCTCAGCTATCTGGGACCGGCCTCGGACCCCGACGCCAGACTGCACCACCTGCCGCTCGTCCTGGTCACCGAGGACCAGGGGGCCACCGGCCCCGACGGCGCCGTGAACCTCGGCGACGAGCTCACCGAGGCCGTCACCCGCGCCGCCCGCGAGGACGCACGGGTGCGCTGGAGCGTGGTGCACACACGCCGGGACGCCTGGCGGATGCTCGACGACCAGGACGCCTACGCCGCCCTGGTCGTCCCCCGCGACTTCACCGGCCGGGCCCTGTCCCTGCTCGGCACGGGGCACAACGCCGGGCGCCCGATGATGGAGATCGTCGTGCCAAGAGGGGTGAGCGGCGTCGCTGCCTCGACGACCGACAAGGTGATGCGGCTGACCGTGACCGAGGCGTCCCACCGTCTCGGTGCACGGCTGACGGCGCGGGCAGCGCAGCAGCCGCGGAGCACCACCAGCACGCACGCCGGCCGGCAGTCGCCCGGGGCCGCACCGGCCGGTCTGCTGACCCTCCTCGACGATCCCGTCGGCGTGACCACCGCCGTACGGCAGCCGGCCTCCGGCCCCGTCGGCACGGCTGCCGGAGCGGTACCGCTGTACGTCGCCATCGCGCTGCTCATCTCCGGGCTGCTGCCGGCCACGCTGCTGACGACGTTCATCGACGCGAGGCTCGGCTACCTCCCCCTGGAGATCGGCCCCCGACGCATCCTCCAGCCCGTCGTCAGGATCACCCGCTCGTCGACGTTCGTGGCCAAGGCGGTACTCGGTGCCGCGATGGGATGTTCGGCCGGTGCCGCCGTCGCCGGTGTCGCGCTGTGGGCGACCGGGCTCCACCCCGCCGACACCGGCCGGTTCGTGCTCTTCTGCAGCACCGCCTGCGCCGCCGTCGCCCTGCTCACCCTCGCCCTGTTCGCCGTGTTCGGGGCACTCGGCCAAGTCCTCGCCCTCTTCTCGGTGACCCTCGTCGGCGTCCCGCTGTCCGCGGGAGCCATCCCGCAGGAAGAACTCACCGGCAGCTACGACACCGTGGGCAAGGCCCTGCCCGCCCGCCACGTCGTAGAAGGGGTGCGCTCCCTGCTGTTCTTCGACGGCCACGGCAACCGCGTCGACCTGGCCTGGCTGGTCCTGGCCGGCTACGCGGCCGGGGCCCTGCTCGTCGGCTGGGCGGTCTGCCGCTGGTACGACCACCGCGGCTACCACCGGGCCCACCACCACGAGTTCCAGCCGGCCACCACCGTGCCGTAACCAAGGTGCCGCCCCCGCCGCCCCACGCCCCTCCGCGAGGCCGACCGCGGGAGCGGCACCGCCGGGGGCCGAAACACCCCCACTAAGCGGTGACATCGCAGCCACTCACAACCCTCTGCCCAGCCCCGGAAGCGTGGCCCCCGCCGACTCCTTCCCCGACTCGCCTCCCAGTGCCGGCCCTGGGCAATGCCCGCGCCCGCAGGACGCGAAGTTCCACGGGGGATCGCCCCTACCAGCTACAACCCCTCGCCGAGGCCAGCGGCATGTCCGTCTCCGGCATCGGGCACCGCCTACGAGAAGAGCGAGCTCGACGCCGGAGGCCGGATGGCCGCCGCACCGTACGGACATGAGCCGCCCCTACAGCGCAGCGGTGGTCGTGTGGTCCAGGACGACCGCGATCGCCGCCACTACGCGGCCGCCTGCAGCAGGGCCCAGGCCTTCGCCTCGCGAGCGCCCCGTGCGGACTTGGCCGACGAGCTCCTTGTTGGGCGGGATGCGGTTGTCGTGCATGGTGCCCTGTAACTCGGCGCCGAGGCATCCGCGGCACCGGCGCGAAGGCGGTGAGGGCCGGGTTCGGTCCGCACGGCGTCGCGATGACGGACATGATCCTGCCCATGGAGGCCGCAAGCACCTGACCGACTGGCAGGTGGAGGTCAGCCGCGCCATCAAGCAGACCGGCCTGAGTTTCACCACCGACGCCGTCCTCGCGCTGCCGACCAAGACCAGCGAGGTGCGCCTCTTCGAACTCGACAACAGCACCATGTCCCAGGACCGGCTCGCACGTGAGGTCTGGGACTACAAGCGCTACTCCGGGCATCGCGTCTAGGAAGGCGCCCGCGACCACGATCGGCGGCACATTCCCGTTCTGGCAGCGCCACCGCTACCCCCGCTCCCAGACCTTCCCGCGGCTGCACGTCGTCCTGGCGGGCGAGGAGGAGCACCTGCTCGACAACCGCCTCCAGGCGCTCGCCGACGACGTGAAGGGCATCGCCGTCGCCGTCTGGGCGAGCACCCTGCCCGGCTCCAGCGTGACGAGCCGTGGTACGAGATCGGCGTCGACGCCCCGGACCGCCGCCGCCAGCGCTACCCCGAACCGCCCGGCCGCTGATGGTTCTCGCTTGGCGAGGAGCGAAGACGTACATGTACCGGTATGGCGCGGAGCGGATCCGGTGGCCGGCCGTGGTGGACCGGGCCCGGGAGATCGTGGAGAGCTACGAGGGCGGCGTCACGCTGCACCAGGTCATGTACCGCCTGGTCTCCGAAGGCGCGATCCCGCACACGGCGCCGATGTCGGCCGCCGCGCACCGAGCTGCGACAGCTGGCCGGCGCTCGAGGAACCGTCCAGGCGGCGTGACCGGTCGCTGGGCGCCCCGGTCGACCAGGAGTACGAGGTTGCGACGAGGGTTGCGCCTACTGTTGCGCGACCCCGCTGGGCGCTCGCGTGTCCGTGCATGCTGCCACGCGGTACGCCGTTGTCGGGCCGCTGACTCCCTGTTGCGGCCGCCTGTCGCCCATGTCCCTGGCTGGAGTGGAGAAGAAGAGGCGGGGGGATGGGCGGAGCGTCCGCGGCTGGGGATCGGGGCGTGGCTCAGCTGGTTGCGCGTCGGCCGGGGCCGCCGCCCACATGCCGATTGGCAATGCGGCGGTGACGTGCGACGGGGAGAGGCCAGGACAGGAAGCCGGGGGTCAGGGGGCGGGTTGGGGTGTGAGGGCGTCGTCGAGGGTGGGATACAGCGGGAGGATGGCGTCGAGGCCGACGATGCGCAACAGGCCAGCCACCCGTGTGGGGGTGCGGGCCAGGCGCAGCCATCCGCCGCGGGTCTGGGCGGTATTGTTCGCGGCGACGAGGGCGTTGATGCCGCTGGAGTCCATGAAGGTGACGTCGCGGAAGTCGACGACCGTGTGCGGGGCGGAGTCGTCCTGGACGGTGAGGGCCTGGTGGAAGGTGCCGACTGTGGTGTGGTCGATGTCCCCGGCCAGGGCAACGACGTGCACGCCGCTGGCGGTGGTGTACCGGGAGACGGACAGCAGGGCCTGGCTCATACCGTCTCCGTCCGGTCCTTGGTGGGCGTTCGCTGCTGCGAGGCCGCTGTCTACGCAAACGTATGCCGCCGCACGGTGTCAACTGTGGCAGGTCGGGTGAAAAGCGCTTGGAGCGGGGCAACCGGGAAGGGGCCGTGCGATGCTTCGCGACACAACGCGAAGTTCGTGTGACGATCATGTGAGACGGGGCGGGCGTATGGAGCGGGCCGGGGGGGACGAGGGACAGAAGACAGGGCACAACCGTTGCCTGTCGGCGTCCGCCGCCTATAACGGCGACTCTTCCTGTATCGGGGCGGCCCGGCACCTGGCGACCCGCTTCCTCACCGAGGTACAGGCCGTGCACGGGCTGCCGGTGTCCGAGCGGGCGATGGGCATGACGCAGCTGGTGGTCAGCGAACTGGTCACCAACGCCGTGAAGTACGCACCGGGCCCCGTCATGCTCGATCTGCAGATCAGCCAGGGCGCGGTGCGGGTGTCGGTGTGGGACAGCGAGCCGGTCCTACCCGATGTCGCCGCCACCGACCCGCGGCGCGTGGGCCGCCACGGCCTTGAGATCACCCTCGCCGTCAGCCAGGCCTACGAGGTGTGCCGGGAACCGGTCGGCAAACGCGTCACCGCCGTGATCGCGCTTGCCGACGACCCCGGCGGGAACATCGCCGTCCGCACCACCTCCTGACCCCACCCCGCACCGGCCGGGCAACGGCAGCGCGTAGGTGACCTTCGGCAAAGAGGGGAATGGCTCGTCATGGTGACAGTTCGACCGTTGCCCGGCTGCCGGACGTCGTCGCCTTCGACACGGTCACCGAGCTGCGTCCGCAGCTGCTGGTGCTGCTGGAGGAGAGCATCTGCCGTCACCTCGTGCTGGACCTGTCCCACATCAGCTACTTCGACTCCTGGCCATGCTGATGAGAGCCTGGCTCGAAAGCCAGACCGACGGCACCGCTCCCGCTCATCAGCCGCATGCTGAACGTCACGCAGGCCATGACAATCCTGACCGTGGCCCCATCTCTAAATGAGGCACTGCACACATGCCGCAGGACTCCGTCAGACGATGCTCAAGCAGCGGATCAGGCCTGACCGCCCGCGTACAAGGCCTATCCCCGGACTCACAACTCGTCGCGCACTGAGCTGCGTCGGCTGACCCGCATCCGCAAAGCAGCGACGGTCGGCGTCCCATACCGCGGCCGGGGGCCGGGGCGCCGTTCAGCCGGTTGCGTGTCGGCCGGTGCCTCGCGTCGTGCCGCCGTCAGTGCGGCGGCGACGTCAGGCGACGGCTCCGTTGGTTCCCGATCCATGCGCCGAGCCGGAGCTCCCCGCACCTCTTGGTCCTCCGCATCGGCAGGGGTATGCGGTGTCGGACGAGGTGTGGGGGCTGCTGGGCGACGTCGGAGGGAATGACGCTGAGGTGGCGCCGGCTGGCCGCGTCTGGCGGAGGGGCCTCGGTGCCGTCGGCGTCGACGCTGCACCGGGTGATCCGCAGGGACCTCCTGGCGGGCCGGGCGTTGATGGTCGAGCCCGCCAGTACGGTGTCACCTACCGCTCGACGGCAGCCCGCGGCTGAGCCAGCTGCCTTGAACTCGCATACGGCGCTGTAAACGTCTTGGTCGCTGGCGGCAGGCCTATTCGGTGTCGCGGGACGGCCTGTCAAGCGATGACGACAGGTTCGCCGCTCAGCGCGACACCGGCCCGGCGCAGCTCATCGAGTGCGGTGCGCGTGGTGTCGGCGGCGACGCCGGCTGTGTAATCGAGCAGGACGCGCACCGTGAAGCCCGCGCGCACTCCGTCCAGTGCGGTGGCCTTCACGCAGTGATCGGTCGCGATGCCGACGACGTCGAGGTCGGTGACATCGCGGGCCTTCAGCCAGGCGGAGAGTGTCGTGCCGTCCTGGGTGAGGCCCTCGAAACCGCTCTTCGAGGCGGAGTGCGCGCCCTTGAAGAAGACCTCGTCGACGTGCCCGGAGTCGACGGCGGGCGCGAAGTGCGGATGGAGTTCACTTCCCTCACTGCCGACGACGCAATGCACGGGGAACGAGTCCTGGAAGTCGGGGTTCTCGGAGAAGTGGGCGCCCGGATCGATGTGGTGGTCACGGGTGGCGACGACGCAGGCGTACTGCCCGTCGGCGCTCCGGACCAGCTCGGCGATGGCGGCGGCCCGGCCCGCGCCGCCCTTGACCGGAACGCTTCCGCCCTCGCAGAAGTCCTTCTGCACATCGACGATGATCAGTGCACGACGCATGGAAAACCCTCCCTCGGGTGAACCTCTTCCTCGATGGTCGGCCTTGCGGCAGCGGGCGGTCGCGCCACTCGCCGGTCGTTCCCCCGACCGGCGGAGCTGTACGGGAGCGAAGGTGCAGTCCTTGCCGAAGAGGGGCCCGGAGTGGTCACGCTGCGTCGAAGTCGGACCGGGGCCGGACCTCCACGACGAAGTCGGCATCCTTCAGCTCGCCCGCCTCGTCGTGCCAGAGGAAGACCCGCACGTGCATCGCGTGGCTCAGGCCGATCCGCTCCCACTCGGTCATGAGGTCGCCGACGATCCGGCCGATGGCGTGCTTGGCGCCCTCGGCCGTGTCTGGAGCGGTGATCGCGCCGTGCCACCGTTCGGGGTCGCTGCCGTAGGGGCGCCAGCCCTCGGACCCGTGGGGTTCGAACACCCGGTACGCCCAGTCCGTATTGGTGTCCATAACACCGATCGTGTCACCGCAAGGAGTCTCATGCGCCGCATCGGATCGACGCCCGCCGAGCGCGGGTCCGTCGGAGCGAACAACTGCCCCGACGTCCTGGAGCTGGAAGACGGCGACTTCCTCGTCATCGGCAAGATCCACCTCGTGACCGCGCCGGAGGCGGAGCGGATGAACGAGGTGGGCGCCTCGATCGGCAAGGATGAGGCGGTGGTCCTGGTGCCCCGCGACTGCATCCTGGCCGCCGTGAAGCAGCTGGCATCAGAGGGGGTCGCCCGCTGACCAGCGCACACGCAAGTCGACGAACTCCTGAGGACCGCTGCCCTACGAGAAGAGACGGCCTCGTGGCTTACCTGCCGTGTCGCGAGCCGCTACGGCATGGCGAAGGTATTGCGGTCCTGCTGGCGCTGGCAGGGCGATCGTCGTCGACTGGGAGATGGTCGCGCTCGGCGACCCGTCATCCCACACCCCGAGCCGCTGACGGCCGAGCGGCTCGCAGCTGGCGGGACGGACGCGGCAAAGCAGTTCCCCTTGCCAGTTCTCGTGAGGATCCGGATCGTCGTATCCCCATGCAGGTCGACCTGCGAGGACCGGCGCGTGCCGCCACTACAGTCGGTCCTGGGCCAGGTCCACACCTCGGGCGGTCGGGCCGGCTGTGCGTCCGGGATGGTGCTCATACCTCCGACTTCAGACACCCGAGGCCGGCTGGGCGGCGGCCAGTCCCACCCACAGCCATGCGGTCATCCCGCGGTTTCCGGGGACGGCCCTCGGTTGTTATCCGACAGCCGGCACCGCGCCTTGACCGAACTTGGCGACGTCGCCGGGCGGCATGTCGCCGCGGAGCCGTACGACCCGTACCGGGTGCCGCCAGACTCCCCGGTCCTGGGCGGTGTCCACATCGATCTTCGCCACCAGCGCGGGATCCGCGAGCCCCACGACGCGTGAAACCGGACCTCCTCCCAAGGATGTCCCGACCCGGCCGCGGTGAGCCGTGTGGCCGGGAGCCGGGCCGTGGCGGGGCGCAGCGGGGTGCTGCGGGCGGTGGGCCGCAGGACGCCGGCTGCGTCGTACCGGCCCAGCAGCACACTCCCTGGCCGTGCCAGGGTCCCGGTGATCGCACCGATGACGGCCTCGGTGGTGTCCCGGCGGCGGACCTTGTACCAGCCGCGTGCCCCAGGCAGATAGTGCTCCTCCCTTGATCACCAGTCCCTCGGCTCCGGGCTGCGTCCATGTCGTCAGCCACTCCGGTGCGACCCGCCCATCATCTGTGACCCGGCACAGCAGCCAGGGCGGGGCCAGGGCGTGCTCTATGAACAGCTGCTCCGGCCATGCACGCCGCGCGGCGTACGGCTGCTTGAGCAGCACCTCGCCGCCGGCCTGGAGGACGTCGAAGGCGACGAAGTACGCCGGCAGCTCCTCGGCGAGCCGTACGGCCGTCCACCCGCGGGCTAGGGGTAACAGGAGCGCTCGGTAGCCGTCCAGTTGCAACCCGAACGCGAGACCGCCCAGGAGCGCCCCCGGGCGCGGGCACTGATCCCGCCCCTGCGCCCGCATCGGCGTTTCCAGGTCTCGTCGAGGGCTGCGGCGCGGCCTTCCACTCGGGTCTCGGCCAGCGCTCCTAGCCGCTTACCTGATGGTTTTGCTCATGCAGGCAGCTGGCAGGGCTGGCTCGTGCACGCATGGGGTGCTCGGGGTTTCCTGGGCTACGGCCGTGTGCAGTGCTGCGTGCAACGGAGCGAGCCTGTCGTTTGGCGCAGCCTGGATCAGATGCACCAGAGCCACAGGACCTCGGCGACGGTGTAGACGCTCAGCCGGGTGTCCCGGACCTTTCTGGTGAGGTCGGACATGGCGCCGTATGGGGGGTCGATGCCTTCGCGGACTGATCCATGTAATGAGTGGCCACGAAGGCGGCGAAGAGGCTGTTGTGGTGGGGGAGTGGCTCCGAGCGCACGATCGTGTGCAGGAGGGCGGCCGCGCGCCAGGCGGCATCCGGCTCGGAGGCCTCAAGCGTCGGCATCCGGGTCTTGTGCCGGGAGGCGACGGCCGCCACCAGTGCGGAGTAGTCGGTCACGGTCACGTCTTCGTGCGCGATCCTCGGGGAACGCCTCGTCGAACCCCCGCGCAGGTGGCCAGGCGGGCTGCTGCTCCGGGACCACGGAGGTGTGGTGCCGGACCGGTTACGGGTTGAGCTCGAAGTCGGCGTTGTCCAGGGCGTCGGTGGCTCGGCCCACCAGCCGTCGTTCGAGCCGGTCTCCGCGGCTTTGGCGGGTCGGCTGGCGACCAGGCCGGCCCACGTACCCCCCCTGCCGTTGAGTCCGCCGCTGGTGATGATCTTTCCGGCGGGGCACTTGAGGAGGCCGCCGACCGGAGGCTCACCCGGTCCGTTGCCGGCTCGCTACGAGCGGGCGGGTGCGTGCGTCACCTCGTGCCGTGCTCCTGTGGCCACTGTCCGGTGATCTTGCCGTCGGGCGTCAGGGTGAACCGGGTTCCGTCCATATCCGTCGTGGCACTGGCTCGCGTGCCGTACGCCTTCAGAGTGAAGTCCTCCGCTTTGCCCATGTACACGTGCGCCTCAGCGGCGTTGCTCCACGAGTTGACCCGCACCTGCACTCCCCAGTGGTTCACCTGCGGCTTCTCCCGCCAGCCCCCCCAGCTGCTCTGCGGTAGCAGCCCTGTGCCTCGGCCCGAGAAGACGTACCAGCTCGCGAGGCCAAGCAGGGTCACAGCGGCGACGAGCGCAAACGCGGTCGACCGGCGACGGATGCGGGAGGAGAGAGCCACTTGATGGGTTCCTTCATGGTTCGGGGAGCGCTTCGCCGCAGTCCAAGACGGTCTCCGGCCGAGCCGCGTTCCTGACCGCCGGGATCAATCGGCTGAACTTTCACCTGCACAGGTCAAACTGCTGCGCCGTCAGGTCGACCTGGAGACCAGGGGGCCGCGCTGCTGAGGACCCTTGTCGGCATCGAACCGGACCGTGGAAGCGAGCATCGGGCGCGCGCCGAGGTACGCCGTGCACTGGAGGTGCTGGATGGCCGTACCGGACGGGGTGGATCTTGCGGAGCTCGCAGAGGCAGCAAACCAGGTCTGTGCTGGACGTAGGCCCGTAGGAACGAGCCACGGGGGTGGCCTTGCAGGGGGTCCGGGTGACGCGGTGGGTTCGGTCACCCGGATCCGCCCGCGGGGTGGGGCTGGTGGTGGGGCGGTTACTTCGGGGGGACGAGCATGTGTTCGGTGCCGAAGGTGGCTCCGGTGTGTGTGTACATGGTGGTCTCGCCGTCGGACCAGCGGACGAGCAGGTCGTCCGGCCAGCCGTTGGAGTCGTAGCTGCCCGCTGTCATCACCGAGTCGTGGGACCAGATGCTGCCGGCCGGGGCCATGTGGATCTCCTTGCCGGCGCCGCCGGGGCCGGTCTCCTGGAACTGCGAGACATGTCCGTCGGACCAGCGCACCAGGGTGTCCCAGTTGCTGCCGCCGGTGAAGTCGCCCGCGGTCACCAGGGTGGCGTCCTTCCAGGCGCTCTTCGGCTTGGCCAGCTGGTGTTCGGTGCCGAACCCCTTGTCGCCGACCGCGGTGTAGTCGGTGACTTCGCCGTCGCTCCAGCGCACCAGCAGGTCGCTGACGTACTTCGCGGTGCCGAAGCTGCCGCCGGTGATCTGGTCGGCGTGGCTCCAGATGGATCCGGCGTCGGCCAGTTTGATCCCGCCGTCCAGGCCCTTGGTGCCGACATCGGGAAAGAGCCTGACCTCGCCGGAGTCGAACACCACCAGCAGGTCGGAGCCGTTGCCGCCGGCGAAGTCCCCACCGGTGGCGGACTTGGCGTTCTGAAAGATGCCGTGCGGCGCGGCCAGGCGGCGCTCGCCGGTAAAGCCGCCATTGCCGTCGCCGTTGTACAGGGTGACCTCGCCGTCGGTCCAGACCACGATCAGGTCGCCCTTGCTGTCACCGGTGTACGCGCCCGAGGCCAGCAGCTTGGCATGGGACCAGGTCTCACCGCCGCCCATGGAGTACGGCAGCGGCGGCTGCTCGTAGGGGGTGTCGCGATGGACGGGGCGGTTGTTCTTCGCCTCGTCGTACAGGCGGAAGAACCAGTCGCCGTGCATGGGGCTGTAAGTGAGCCAGTCCGCCTGCTCGTCGTTGCCGCCGCCGTTGTACCCGCCGACGTTGCCGATGATCTCGCCGGTTCCCTTCTTCCAGTCCACCTGGGAGAACCAGGGACCGCCGGAGACACCGCCCCACATGCCACGGCACTTGGCCTGGATCTGGTAGAAGCCGGGCAGCGCCTCCGTCTGCGTGGGGCACCGCACGGGATGGTCCTCGGGGTCATGGTGGGCGGGGTAGCCGACCATTGTGACCTTGTTCAGGTAACCCGGCGTGCGCACCAGCTTGTTCGCGCCCACCACGTCCTGCGCCTGCTTGCCGCTCTTCGAAGGCTCGAGCCGGCCGAAGGAGAAGTCCAGGTCGGAGATGGGCTTCTTGGTGTTGTGCACGTAACGGCTGTCGGTGAAGAACTTGGCGACCCGGTAGAACCCGAACGTCTGCTTGTCCAGCGTCTGCTCGGCGGCGTACATGGGGACGAAGACGGCCTTGCCCCCGTCGCAGTGCCCCGCGGTCAGGATCAGATTGTGCCCGGGGCTCTCCACCACGCTGGCGGTGCAATGGTGCGCGTGCATCCGGTCGGTGGTCGGATCCGTGTCGTAGGTGAAGATCGTCCCGACGGACGGCAGGCCGAGGATGTGCTCCGCCGTCGGCATGTCGGATGCCACGCCGGGATCGGCCGTGGCGGCCCGCCGCAACCGGGCCTCGGCGCTCGGGTCCGCCTGCTGCGCGGGGTGTGCCGGGTCGGTGGCCGAAGCCATGCGTTCAGGCGTCCAGAAGCGGATGGCGTCCTCGTCCGAAAAGTCGTCGTCGCCGGTCTCGGTCGCGGCGGACCCGCTCGCGCTCGCCGAGGGTGAGGCCGAGGGGTCCCCGGTGCCGGTCCCGGTTGAGGGGCTGGCGGAGGGCGAGGGCGCGGGTTCACCGGACGGTCCGGTTGAGGGTCCTGCGGACGCTCCGGCGGACGGCACCGTCGCCGGGGACAGGTGGGGTGCCGGTGTGGCGGCCTGCACCTTGGCCTGCGCCTGGGCGAGGCTCCCCCCTCCGGTCAGGAGCAGGGCAGTTCCGGCCGCGAGGACCACGAGACGCGATATTCGTCTGTGTGAGGTATTCAAGGAACGCTTTCTGAGTCATGGACGAACTCCCTGCGGACCGGAAGCGGCCCGAGGGAGCGAGGGAAAGATGAAGGGAAGACCCGAGGAAGGCGGGGAGCACAGTTCGGCGCGCGCCCACCGGTGTCCGCTCGACCCGCCCGGGGGACGGTCCGCGTCCGCCGGATCCGCCGCTACGCGGACGGCGCAGCCTTCCGTGAGCGGCGGCGCCGCACCGCCACCGCGCCGCCGGAGGCAAGGGCCAGCCCCGTGGCCGCGATGCCACCGGTGACCGCCCAGGACGGGTCGCCTCCGTCCGCGACGGGCTGGCCGGCGATCGTGACGTGCTGCTGCGTGGTCTGCTGCCCGTGATGGCTGACCACGGTCACGGTGTAACGGCCGTTGGGTACGTCGCCTCGCGATTCTCCGTAGCTCGCGTATTCGTGTATCGAGCAATTCCGGCTCTCCATAGGCAGGCCGAACGGCGGCACGAGGATCCCAAGGACATGCCACTACCGGGCAGCGGCAGGCGCACCGCTGCTACGGAGTCCGAAGCGAGATCTTCCGCCGACGGCCTGCGCCGCGCTCACAGCGCACCACAGCACCCCCGGTGCAATGCCCCCGTGCCGCCATGCGGCGGCTGTCAACCGACCGTGGTCAGCGGTCGGAGTCACCATGATCGCATGACGGGAGTGCACGTGCACTCTTTTAGTACTCCAGCAGCAGCACTTTGACGTTGAACGGCGAGGGGTGAGTGGCCAGTTGCCAGGAGTCGGCGAACTTCTGCCGCGGTGAGGGGCGCGAGGCAGGAACCGTTTCTGCTGCCCCTTTTGCCGCGGCGTCGGCGGCCATGACGGCCAGGAAGGCATGCGCCAGCATGGCCGGGGTGATGTGGCGCATCCAGCCGGTGTAGCGGCGGACTTCGTACTGGTCGAGGCCGCACTCGTTCTTCGCGGCCTGGAAGGCTTCCTCGATGGCCCAGCGCGTCCCGGCGACGCGGACCAGCGAGTCGATCGTGGTGCCGAGCGGTGCGTAGGCGAGGTAGTGGGCGCTCTCCTCGGGCTTGTTGATGCTGCGGCGTGCCAGTGCCCAGCGCTGTGGGTAGGCATCTCGGCGTCGAAGTCCTCTATGGACGTGATCTGCAGGGCCGCCCAGTGGTAGACGCGCAGGCCCTTGGCGCCTTCGCCGCACGAACGCGGCTCCCATGCTTCGTCAGGGGCCTGGGAGAAGAGGTGGTCGATGCGCGTCCGAAGTGCGGCACCTGCTGGGACTTGGGGACCGCGAGCGCATATCCCAGGATGGTCTCCTCCAGCATGCGGCGCAGCCGCCACTCCTGGCCGTAGGCTGCGTGGTCGTCGATCCAGGACTTGGACAGATACAACTCGCGGTCCACCAGGGCGCGTCCGCGTGTGGTGGCGTAGGCGGCGAACACGCCGATCTGGCAGTTCTCGGTGCGGGCGGCGGTGCCGGAGTACTGGCGCTGCACGCCCGCCGAGGTGGTGCCTTTCTTGAGGAAGCCGGTGTCGTCGTGGATGAGGATCCCGTCGGGCTCTCCGAGCCGTTCGGCGACGTAGTGCCGGAGGTCGTCGCGGAGTTCGTCGGCGTTCCAGCGGGCTCCGTTGAGGAGTCGTTGGAGGCGGTCGGGGGTTCGGTGTCCGGCGTATTCGGCCAGTGCCGCACCGGCGGGGTCGAGGGGTCCTCCACACTCGGCATCCTGCTCACCCCCCGTCACGTTGGGCTGCGGCCCTGGGACACCACTGCCGGCGGCATCCGTCAGGGCGCGCATGTTGGCCTCGCGATCCGGACGGTGGTGCGCATCTCCCTCAGCCGGGTGATCCGCTGTGTGAGTCCATCCGAGCTTGCTATGAGGGAAAGCAGTCGATGCCGCCACCGGGTGAGTTCCAGGCTCCATGATTCCGGCAGGGTGCCGGAACGGCTGGGGCGCCGGTCCAGCGCCGCCAGCGCGTCGTCCACGATCCCGGTTGAGTCGCCGGGTGTATCGCTGTCGTGAGCCGCGTGCACACGTATCTCGTAACGGAGCCTGGCCGCGTCCGCCAGATAGCGGGCGAACGCCGGCGGTGCGCTGCCGCCTGACTCCACAGCCAGCGCTCGGCCCCCGGCGGTTGGCCGCCTTGGTCGGCCGTCACCACGACGAAGTGCCGCAATTGCCGTACTCCGGACCCGTCCACCACTTCCCACACGGTGAGGGCGGGGTGTGCTGATGTCGCCCCCGGGTCCCAGGCGCATCGGTGATTCATCAGGCGGCAGTTCGGACCGGATCACGTCCTCCGTCTCGTGCTCTTCCGCCGCCCCGTCATCTGTGAACCGCCTGTAGGCGACGAAGAGCCTCGCGTCCCCCACTGCCCACTCATGGGTCGGCCCGGCGGCCTCAGTCCAGCGCCGCTCCCATGCCGCCCGCGCACCCCGGTCACCGACAGACGGCGAGAGCGCCACCGACAGGCAGAGCAAATCGTGACGCCGCCGCAGGACCGCCTGGTGAAGACCGTCGCGGCTGCGCCGGGCCGCCAGCGTCCCGCCGGCCGGAAGGTCTTCGAGCTTCCCAGGAAGTACATCGGGCAGCCCCGTCGCGGCTGCAGGGTGCTCCATGCCGAGCACCGGGCCGAGCGCGCCCCACAGCTCCCGCTGCCTCCTGGTACGCCCTGAGCCGACGCGGCCCGGTGGTGGCCACGAACAGATGGATGACGAGCGACTGGTCAGTGAGGGCGGTCACCGGTGGCCGGTCCGACCTCGGCGAGGTCTTCGGGCTCCCTCGCGCTCCGCAGGGTGTGCACCAACCGGTTCACCCGCTCCAGCACGTCGGGTGGCGGGGGCTCCGTCTCCTCGCCTACCCGCGTGCGGATCCGTGAGGGCCCGATGAGGTCCAGCTGTCCCATGGCACCCCACAGGGGATTCGCATCGCCGGTCCGCAGCGCGGTTTGGCCGTCAGCGTCGTGCGCGGGTGTGTTGCGGACGGTCCGTTCACGCATAAGCGCCCCCGACCGCGCCTGCCTCGTCCATCATGGAGACCGTGAGGAACGAGCTTCTCGGAGCCCTGTGGGCACGGATGGACAGAGGCTTGAACGGCGAGACATCGCTGACCGAGGCGGTCTCGGGACCTCTGCGCTCAGGGCGTGCGGGCTGTGTGGTCATCGGAACAAACGCTTCCCGCTGCCCAAGTTGTCAGAGGTCCAACTTCACCAGCAGGGGCTCCGGCAAGGCGTCACGGTCGTAGCGGGGCGGTCGGCCACGTCGGCGGCCTCGCCGCCGTAGAGGATGGCCGATCTGGTCGGAGGGCTGCGGGACGACCGCGCGGATGCCCCGGCGTCACAGAAGTAACTCATCGGGACACGATGGCCGCTGTGTGATGCTCTGTGATCGCCAGGGCCGCCGCCATGACGGTCAGCTGGGGGTTCACCTGCGGGCAGCTGGGGAGCACCGACGCGTCCGCGACCACCACGCCGTGCACGCCACGGAGCCGGCCCTGCGGGTCGACCGGGAAGCGTTGTGGGCTCGCGCCCGCTGCGGCGGTGCCGGTGGGGTGGTAGGCCGACAGGTGCAGCTGCCGCGCGCCCGTGCCGGCCAGAACGTCACGCAGTTCGGTGAGGCTGCGCACGCGGGGCGTGCGCGGGATGCCGGTGAGTACTTCCTCGGCGCCCGCGGCGAACAGGAGCTCGCCCATGGCGAGGACGGCCCGCAGGAGACGGCCGGCGTCGCGACGGTCCAGGTCGTAGCGGATCACGGTGCGGTGGCGGCCCAGGACACGGCCGGCCGGACTGTCGGCGATCATCGCCCCGAGCGTGGCGAGCCGGTCCGCGCCCTCCAGTTCGCGGCGCAGCTCGCCGCCCGCCCCGGGCAGGACGAACGATCCCATGCCGGGCGGGGTGGCGGTGGCCTCGATGAGGATGCCGGCGCCGTGGTGTTCCTCCACGCCGACGCTCTGCAGCACGCCCTGCCAGGCCTTGACCGGTTCGGCGAAGCGTCCGGCGACGCTCGTGGCCGGGTGGACGCTCAGGTTGTGTCCGAGGCGGGGGTGTCCGCCCAGTCCGGAGCGGCGCAGGAGCTGCGGGGTCTGCAGGGCGCCCGCCGCTACGACGACGAGGGGCGCGAGGATGTCGAACGCCCCGCCGTCCTGCTCGCCACCGTGCTGCTCCCGTCGTACGCGCACCCCCGCCGCACGTGGACCTCCTGGGCGGTCCGGGTCGACGAGTACGCGCTCCACCCGCGCCTCGGTGACGATGCGGGCTCCGGCGGCGCACGCCTCGGGCAGCACGGAGAGCTGGACACTGTGTTTGGCGCCGGTCGGGCAGCCGGTCACACACTGGCAGGAGCCTCGGCAGCCGGGCGCGTTCCTCCGCAGGGGTGTGGCCCGCCAGCCGAGAGCCTGGGCGCCGGCGAGTGCGACCCGGCCGTTGGCGCCGAGGACGTCGAGGGGCTGGGTGGCCACCCGCAGCAGGCGTTCGGCCTCGTCCAGGTGACGGTCGAAGTCGTCGGCCGCCGTCCACCCGAACTGCCTGTTCCACCGGGACAGGACGTGGTCCGGGGTGCGGTAGCAGGTGCCGGAGTTGACGAGGGTGGTGCCGCCGACGGCTCGGCCCACCGGCAGCAGCAGCGGCGGTGTGCCGAGGGCGAAGGTGGCTCCGCCGTCCCGGTACAGCTCGGTGAAGCGGTCCAGGGGCGCGCGCCGTCCGAAGGACTCGGTACTGTGGTGGCTTCCCTCTTCGAGGACGACGACGTCGAGTCCTGCCCGGGCCAGGGCCCGCGCGGCCACGGCCCCGCCGGCTCCCGAGCCGACGACCACGGCATCGGCGGTGGAGCGGGCCGGCCAGGCGGACGCGGGCGTCAGGTCGAGCGGGGGGTCCTTGCGCGTGAGGACGCTCCTCGCAGGTCCCTCTTCGAGCATGCGCTCGGTTCCGGCCGACAGCAGGACGGGCACCTTGAGGAGGTCCAGCAGCGGCAGGAGCGCGGGGCGGGCGGCCAGTCCGGCCACGACGGACTGCCGTTCCTGCGCGGTGAGCCCGGCCAGGGTGCGCCCGGTGCGGGCCAGGGCGTAGACGTCCACCGCGCGTGCCGCGGCCCGGATGCCCGCCCGGGCGGCCACCGGCATCGCGGACAGGACCGTCTCGAGGCGGTCGGGAACCCGACGGGGCCAGTCGGTCGTGCCGTCGTCGGCGATGAGGGCGGCGACGAGGCCGGCGAGACTCATCGTGTGCCCACCTCCGCGTGGGCCGTGCCGTCCAGTGTCCACTCGGCCTCCGTGCGCCAGCCGCCGAACCACCACCTCTCCAACAGGACGTGCGCGTCGGCGCGTTCGCTGTTGCGGCAGGTCGCGTGCCGGCCGTCGGGGTCGGTGTAGTCGAGTACGAGGGTGCGGTCGGCGGGCTGGGTGACCTCGACCCGGATGCGGCGCAGGGCGGTGCGGCCGGTGACCCGCCACGTGGGCAGGGTGGCGTCCGCCCGGAAGCGCCCCGCTCCGGCCCAGCCGACGGCACCGCGCTCGGGACGGCGGGGCCAGTCGCGGCCCTGGCGGCGCAGCCGGAGGAAGACCATCGGGGGCAGCCTGCGCAGTCCCGGACGCGTGGAGACCGCGGCGACGACCTCCAGCACGTCCCCGTCGCCGAGGTCGGCGTGCAGCCAGGCCCAGCGGTGGGCGTTGCCGTGACCGTAGATGCGGGCGGACGCGCCCGGGGCCCCGGTGAGCGTCAGTGTCCTGCCGTCGTGCGTGAAGGTCCCGTCGTACCGGGACCGCGCGGCCGGAAGCATGTGGGCGGCGGGCAGGAGCGGGTGGTTCCAGGACCAGCGGGGGAAGGTGAACAGCGGCTCGTCGGAGGGGCGTTCCGCGATGTCCCAGTGCAGGCCGCCCTCGTCCGCCGAACCGGACAGGCGCCCGGGCCGGGAGGTGACCTCGCCGGCGCTGAAGCCCGGCTCGGCACCGGACCACGGCACGGGGCCGAAGCGGGCGTGCCGGACGGGGCCGTCCTCGGGGAACACCGCGGCCCAGCCGTGCGCGTACGGCTGCGACCCGTCGGCGGGCGCGGTCAGTTCATGGTGCAGCCACAGGCCGCTGCCGGTGTCCGGGTCGGTGACGGTGGTGTACCAGACCTCCGTGCGGCCCGGCTCGCCGCGCCAGCGGGGCGCGAGGAACGCGCCCGGCTCGTGGGACCGCGGGAAACGGAAACTCGCCAGGAATGGCAGGAGTTGGGTGCGCAGCGGGAAGCCAAGAGTGCCGGTGCCCACCGGCGCGCCGTCCTCGTAGAGGGTGAACGGCAGCACGGTCATGGAGGCAACGGGCCTGCGCGGGGAGACGGACTTCCAGCCGTCGAGGGTGAGGCGGCGGCCGCCGACGGTGAACGCGATGCGGTACCGGATACGGCGCCGCGCAAGGGGGGATATCTCCAGCTCGCCCTCCGCATGGGGATCGTCGGCCCAGCCGGTGATCCGTACGCGACCTACGGCGCGCGCCTCCGTCGTGCCCCACAGCCGCATCACGCGGTCCGCCGAGACCGTCAGGTCCAGGCGGACGCGGCGGACGCGGCGGACGCGGCGGACGCGGCGGTCAGGGCCGTCACGGCGGTCGCGGCGGTCGCCGTCGAGCCGCAGCGTGCCGAGCATCGTCTCGCTGAAGACGGTGCCGCGCGCGGTCGAGCGCCTGCCCGGGTGGGCGCGTGAGGTGGTGGCCGCGCTCACGCGAGCCCCTCCAGCATGATCCGCTCGGTGACCGTCAGGTACTGCTCGGCCGCTCGGCGGGCGCCGGCCTCGTCACCGGCCCGCACCGCGGCGACCACCGGCTCCAGGCGCTCCCGGGCCACCCCGGCGTCCGTGAACGGTCCCCGGAGCGCGGCGCGCACGGGGAGGTAGGCGTTGAAGAGGGTGTTGGTGAGCAGGACGTAGACGCGGTTGCCGGTGGCGCGGGCCAGGGCCCGGTGGACCTCGATGTCCGCCAGCTGTACGGCGTCGGCGTCCGCCCCGTCCCCCACGGCCGCCAGCAGGGCCGCCAGTTCGATCCGTTGCCGTTCGCTCGCTCGGCCCGCCGCGCGTTCGGCGATCAACGCGCCGATGCTGCGCCGTACTTCGAACACCTCACCGATCCAGTCGGGGCTGTGCCGTACGAGCATCGGCAGCAGGTCGGCGCCGCCCAGGCGCAGGTAGTCGCGCACACGGGTGCCGACGCCGTGCCGGGTCTCCAGCAGGCCCGCCTGCATCAGACGCCCGAAGGCGTGCTTCAGGGTGGTGCGGGTGACGCCGTAGCCGTCGGCGAGTGTGCGCTCGGGCGGCAGGTAACTGCCCGCCGGATGACGCCCGGTGAGGATGTCCTCACGCAGCCGGCTCTCCAGGGCGTCTACGAGGGTTTCGCGGGGCAGGGACTCCACGCCGTCCTCCAGTGGCTCAGTGGATGATCCACTCAACCAGCATGGGTCCGTGGAGTCAATGACCCCGGCGAGCCCCCCGCCGCCGGATTTCCTTCCTCCCTCGCCCGGAGGGAGGGAGGAAGTGGTCGGGAAGACCCGTTCAGCTGCCGCTGGGCACGACCTTCAGCACCTTGCCCTGGGGATTCGCTCGCAGATAGCCGCCCTCGCCGTACTTGTCACTGAGGTACACGGACATCCCGGCGGGCGTGCCGAAGACCTTGTCCGGTGGGTTCAGCAGCAGGTAGCGGGAGGTGGCGTGGTCGACCTTCAGCCTCTTCTCGCTCTCGCGTAGCAGCGCGGGCACCGCGTCCCAGTCGAACCCGTCCAGGGTGACGGGTGTCTCGTTGCGGGGCAGCGTGGAGCTGATGATGCCCTTCTGCACACCCTGCCCGGCACGGTACGTGTAGGTGTCGTACTTGGTGGCGCTGCCCTGCACCATCAATTCGGCGTCGATGTACTGCGGGTACACCGTGAGACCGCCGAACCGGTCCCGGCCGGTCTCCTTTTTGAACGCCTGCACGGCGGTGCGGATACCGGCCGGAGTCAGCAGATCCCCCGTGCCGGTCCCCGCGTCCCCGGCGGGTGACACGGAGGAAGCCGGACCGCTCGGCGACGCTGTCCTGGCCTGCGCACCGGTGGAGGCCGGGGGCCTGGACGTCCCGGGCGCCCCGGACACTCCGGAGCCCCCGGACGCCTGGGTACGGCCGTCGGGCCAGAGCGTCCAAATGAGCGTGCCCGCGAGTGCGGCCACCGCGACGGGCAGCCCTGCCAGCGTCCAGCGCCGGCGGCGGCCGCGGCGCACAAGCACGGTGGTGGACGAGGGACGGGCGTCCTGCGGCTTCAGCGGCGCCGTGCGCTCGGGCCGGGCGTCGTACGGTCCTGGAGGCATCGCTGGCGGCGGTCCGAAGCCGGGCGCCGCCGTGGTCGCCGGGGCGGGAGCCGATACGGCGGGCGGGGGCCGCAGGGAGGAGACGGCGAGTGTGCGGGGCTCCTGGGCCGCGGCTTCCAGCATCCGGTCCAGTTCCCCTGCACCGGGGCGTGCCGCGGCGTCGCGGACGAGGACCCGGACCAGGACGTCGCCCAGCGCACCGGCCCGTACCGGCGGCGGAACCTGCTCGCTGAGCACGGCCGCGAGCGTGGCCAGCGTGGTGCCCCTGCGCAGCGGGTGACGGCCCTCCACGGCGGTGTAGAGCATCATCGCCAGCGACCACAGGTCCGAGGCGGGGCCTCCTTCGTGCCCTGCGACGCGTTCCGGTGCCATGTAGTCGGGGGTGCCGATGACCGACCCGGTTGCGGTGAGCGTGGTCGCCTCGCGGATCGCCGCGATACCGAAGTCGGTGAGCACCGGACGGCCGTCCGGGCGCAGCAGGACGTTGGCCGGTTTCACGTCGCGGTGCTGGATGCCCGCCTCGTGCGCCGCGCGCAGCGCGGCCAGCACCTCGCGGCCGAGCAGCGCCGCCTCCCGCGGCTCCATGGGCCCGCGGGCGAGGCGATCGGCCAGGGAGCCACCGGTGACCAGCTCCATGACGATCCAGGGATAGGTTCCCGGGCCGCCGTCCACGATGTGGTGGATCGTCACCACGTTGGGGTGGTCGACCCGGGCCAGGGCGCGCGCCTCTCGCAGGACCCGTTCCCGCAGCATCCGGGCGGCTTCCGGGTCGTACTCGGCGAGGTCCGGATCCGGTGGCCGGACCTCCTTGACGGCCACGCTCCGGTGCAGGACGAGGTCCTGTGCCGTCCAGACCATGCCCATACCGCCACCGCCGAGCCGTTCCCGCAGCTCGAACCGCCCGTCGACAACCCGTCTGCCGCTGCTGCCGTCGCCCGCATCGCTCATGCGCGGGAGCATAGTTGCCGCCGCTGACGACCGTGGTGACAGCCCCCGGCACGTGGCCGCCGGAGTGATCAGAACCATTGGACGAAGTACGGTTCGCTCAGGACCGCGTTCAAAGATGCCGTACCGGCCGCGGCCTCGCGGGTCTCGTGCATGATCAGCAGGCCGTTGACCACCATGAGCGTCGCGGTCAGGCAGTGGACACCGAGCGCGGTGGCCACGGAACCGTGGTGGGCCAGGACGGTGGCCATGTCGCCGTACGCGGCCAGGGCCTCCACCAGCAGCACCCAGCCCAGCGCCCGGCGGTGGCCGGTGACCAGCAGGATGCCCAGGACCAAGGCCAGGACGACGTCGCGGATACCCTTGATGATCAGGAAGCCGTCGCCGTCGCCGGAAGGCCAACTCGGCAAGCCGAAGTCAGGCGCCGTCGCCTCCGGGCTCAGAATGAACTCCGTCCCGAACCAGAGGATGAAGAGCACGAAGGCGGCGACCAGTACGGTATTGATCCTCTTCAGCGACATGGTTCTTCTCCTTGCGAGGCTTCGTCAGCGTGGTGGGCTCGGGGAACCTGCAAATTTCGGTGGCCGGCCGCATCGAGGATGGGGATCGTGCGCCATCGGCTCGGCGTCGGCCTGCGGGGACGGCAATCCGAAGGCCTCTCAGCCGGCTTCGGCATCAGGCGAGGGCGGAGACGAGCAGGGTGAAGGCGGCGATGATGACGGTGACGCGGACGTAGTGCCAGCGCTGCCAGCGGTTCAGCTGCTCCTTCCAGTCCGCGGGCCGGTTCTCGGGGGTCCAGGTCCTGTTGCGGTTGTTGATCGGGACGAGCAGCAGCATCGACATGACCACGCTGATGATCAGCAGTACGGCGGCGGTGACGACGAGTTTGGCGCCGTCGTGGTGCCATCCGGCGATGGCCCAGATCGCGCTGAGGGCGAGTGAGCCGATGTACCAGAAAGGCATCAGGGCGCCGAGCATCCGGCCACCGTGGGCGTGGCCGAGCTGGCCGCTGTCCTCGGGAAGCGCGTCCAGGATCCGGTTCATGATGAAGGCGACGGAGAACTCCACCCCCACCATCAGGCCGACGACGACGATGGTGACGACCTCGAGCACGTTGAGCATGACAACCCCTCCGAGAACTAGCGTTGCTAGCTTACGAGGCAACGCTAGACCTGCTGCCGCTCGCTTGTCTAGCGGTGCTAGCATGGATTTATGTCCGTACAGGAACGCAAGCAGCGCGAACGGGCGGAACGCGAGCGCCTCATCGTGGCGACCGCCCGCGAACTCGCCGAACAGCAAGGGTGGGACGCAGTCACCACCCGCCGCCTCGCCGAGCGCATCGAATACAGCCAGCCCGTCCTCTACAGCCACTTCCGCGGCAAGCGCGAGATCATCGGCGCCGTCGCCCTCCAAGGGGCCGTCGAACTGGCCACGGCGGTGCGGACCGCGACCTCCGCCGCGGACGGCGCGCGCGCCCGCGTCGCCGCCCTGGCCCGCGCCTACCTCGACTTCGCCGCCCGCAACCCGGCGGTCTACGACGCCTTGTTCCAGCTGGACGGCGGCCTGCCGTACGCGCAGGAGGACACCCCCGAGCCTCTGAAGGACGCCTTCGCCGCCCTGCTGGAGACCCTCGACGAGGTCGCCGGCGACGGCGTCGACCCGGGGCTGTTCACCGAAGTGTTCTGGGCGGCCCTGCACGGCCTTGCGACCCTGACCCGCGCGGGCCGCCTGCTGCCCGAGGACGCCGAGCCGAGGGTGGAGCTACTGGTGGACCGGCTCGCCGTCGTCTGACACACCGTTCCGGGCGAAGGTCCCGTCTGCCGCGTCGGCGCACCCGCAGTGACGCCGCCGGCCGTCATTCGGTGTGCAGGACGCGGGCGATGGTCTGCCGGGCCGCCGCACGCGCCGGCAGCGGAGGCGGAGCTGACGATGGTGTTCCTGGTCGGATAGAGCCTCGGGTCGGCGGCTTGCACGGCCTTCGTGTAGGTGTTGAAGTCGGCACCGTGAGTGAGGTGCACCCAGCTGTCACCGTCGACCAGTCCGCGCGCATCCGGTCCGTCACGCGCTCCTGGCGGCTGTTCGCCGCGGTCAGGGTGAAGGAGTCGCCGAGCCGTAGCCCCTGTCTGGCGAGGAATCCGCCGGAGGCCACCACTTCGCGGGGTCCGCTGATCCAGCGGCCCCGCGCCAGGCTGTCGGGGACAGCAGCTGTCCGCCGCGCATCCCTTGGACCGCCACCCCTTCGTTCCGGCCGAAGATCCCCACGTTGACGAAGCCCACGCGGCCACGTCTGCGACGTCCGGATGAGCGAGGGCGGGCGATGCCCTGGACGTTCCTGCTCCTGGGTCGCCAGGGCGACCGCGTAGGCGATCACCGCGGCCCACAGCTCCTCGACGAGGTAGTCCCGGCCGTCCTCGTCCGGGTCCTGCTCCAACTCTTCGGCCAGCTGCGTGCGGAACCGCTCCCGCGGCCAGACCCGGGCCGATGCGACGATCGTGTTGGTCTGCGGCTGGGCGGCTGGGCGGTTACTGGTCGGGGTGGACGGCTTGGACGCCGGTGCCGGCGTATGCCTTGGGGGTCAGGGTGAGCAGGTACCGGCCGGTGGGGTGGGCGGGGGAGGGGCGGGCGGCGTGGATGGCGTGGACGGCGGCCCAGGAGTGGCCGAACCGCAGCAGTTCGGTGGCGGTGACCGCGGCGTCGGTGTCGAACGCCTCGATGCGGATGAACCGCAGCCCCTTGATGTAGCCGAGCAGCCCGGGCCGTTCGGCGTCGCCGGCCGTCAGCGACAGCACCGGCCCCAAGTGCCATCGGCGGCCCACTTTCGCAGCCGGTTGTGGGCGCCTTTCCTCGACCCGAAGTGCTCGGGCAGGTCCATCCACGGCGTGCCGGTGCCCCTGTCTACCGCTTGCCGGTCACAGACGGGCAGCATCGAATGCCGGGACTGAGGCGGCAGTGGAAGGAAACTGCCGACTACACGGTCCATCACGCAGGTGCGGAGCACGCCGGGATGCCGTTGGTTCCGCAGCCGTTCGCTCGCCGCGGGATCCGCGCGCGGACGGTGCCGCGACGAGAGCGACATCGCGAGTTGCGACGCCGGGTGGAGGAGAGGCAGGCGGACGGACCCCACCAGGAGCGTGCCGTCACCGCCGGCACGCGGCGGGTGCGCGACCGCGAGGCCCGCGAGGCGGTCCTGCTGCGCAGTGAAGGCCTTCGCCGGCCGGCGGGTCCCCGAACTGCTGCCGACGCCCCCGCCCTCGGTCCGGCTCATCACCCTGAGCAGCTACGACACCGAGACCGGTGCTCTGGAGATGCTGGAGCCCACCCCTGAGCAGGGGCGGCGCCGTCTGTATGAAGACCGTCCGCGTAGGATCACCGCTTGAGGGGCGGTGGCATGACCATGAGGAATTACCGGTGGTGCGTGGCGATCACGGCGGCACTGCTGCTGACCGGCTGTGGCGGTGGCGCGGAGAGCGACAGTGGGAACGGCAAGGCGGTGGCGCTCACCCAGGAACAAGTACGGGAGACGTTGCCGGATGGCGTGGCCATGCCAGGTTGGAAGGAGTCCGCTCGGCCCACGGCAGTTGAGATGGACAAGCTCTACCGTTCGCAGGCCTGCCCCATCAAGGACAACGCGGGCTGCGAGAACGCCCGCTTCTACGGCGCCTCGACCTTCCGGCACGACGACAACGCCGCCACCGTCACCTTCCTGATCATCGCCTACGACAGCGAACGGGCTGCCCGGGAGGCGTACGACGTCCTCTGGGACGGCTACTACGGCAAGAGGGCGGGACAGAGGGCCAAGACGTTCGGCATCGGCCCGATCGGTGACGAACGCGACGCTCGATTCGGTTCCTCCGGCTTCCGCGGCGAGCCCGGCGCCGTGACCCAGACCCGGGTCGGCACGACGCTGCTGTGGACCGAGGCGGCTTCTGCGGACAAGGACCACATCGACGAGGAGGGGGTCCGGGACCTAGCCACGGTGCTCGCCAAGCGGGCCCGACAGGCCCAGAACGGGGACGCACCTTCCGCCGCGCTCGACGGCTGACCAGAGACCACGTCGCGACCACCACACCCGCGCCAACGGCGCGCCCCCAATCGTGCGGCGGACTGCTCGGGTCCGAGAAGGGTGTGCCTCCCACGAATATGTAGGACCACGGGGATTACAGGGCGGCCATCAGGTAGGCGATGTCCAGCACATTGCGTACCTCGGCGTCCTCGCTCCATGTGGTCAGCAGGCCCGTGAGGGCCGCCTTGCTCAAACCGGTCAGGGGGCGCTGCAACCGGTCAGGGGGCGCTGCAGCACGGCTCCGGGATGGTCTAAGTCGTGCACCAGGGTGTGCCGGCCAACGGTGTGCCGGCGGTGTCCGGCGGCGAGGCCCAGCTGTCCGCCATAGGCGACGTACCGGCCATCCGCCGAGGACAGGACGAAGTCGAGGTGTTCCGCGACCGCGCGGAGCGGCACCGGGGGCGGGATGGGCCGCAGGGTGTGCGGGTCGTGGAAGCGGAGCCGGTGCTTGCGGCGGTCGGTGCCGCCGACGGCGCCCCAGGCCGGTACGGCGAACAGGTTCCTCAGCGCGGGTCCTCGATGGGCGGCCGTCACGTACGGCCGGTGGCCGTGCAGGTCCCAGACCAGCAGGCCGCCCGCGTCTCCCGAGGTGAGAAGCCGGTCGGGTCCGCAGAACACCATGTCGCGGACGCCCCCGAAGTCTTCGGGGACGGTGGCGACGCCCAAGGCCCTTTCCAACTGCTGGTCGACCGTGACCAGCCGGTGCCTGTCGGAGATGACCAGCCGGTCCCCGGCGGGGTTGACGGCCAGCAGATCACCATGGGCGAGTCCCCACTGCGCGAGGTCCGTCTGGCGCAGGTCATCCACGCTCGTCGCGACGAGCGCGGCCGGCGCCAGCCGCAGACCGGCCACAAAACCGGACGCGGTGGCGGCGAGCCTTGCTCCGCTTACCGCGGCGCCGGAGGCCAGTACCCGAGTATGTGGCCCGTCGAACCGGACGAGCTCGAACCCGGTGAGGGGCGCGTCCCGCCGACGTGTCCCGACCGCCTGGCCCGCGCCGAGGCAGGCGATCGATGCCAGCGCTGCCTTGCCCTCGGCCAGCGTGGTCTGTCGACCGCTTTCCAGGTCAAGGGTTCGCACGACCTCGCTCATGTCCGCCTCGATCGTGACCACCAGGAGGGCCGAGCGACCGTGCCCAAAGTCGGCGTAGTCCCGGTTGTGGACGGTGAGTTCTTCGGGCACCCGTATCGTCGCGGACTCGGCCAGCCGCTCGACCAGCCGGGCCGCCCGGCGGGGGGTGATGTCCCGGAGCATCTCCAGCACTTCGAGTTCGGCCTCCGCCGGCGGGCGCCACTGGCGCAGGGGGATGCGCCTTGCCAGCTCGGCGGCGTCCACGAGCGGGACCGAGCGGACCAGCTGCCAGTACCCGGACCAGTCCCCGGCGCGCGCCAGCCGCCGGCCCGTCTCGGCCGACCGCTGCGTTGGGGGCAGGCGGCCGGGCACGGGTGTCGGGTCCCACCCGTCCACGGACACTGGGACGGCGGGCCGGTCCACCGTGTTCGGGAGCGAGGCCTTCGGGGAGCTCCGGTCGGCTTCCGGGTCCGGCGGCTGGCCGGCCGCCTGCAGGGCGTCGTTCTGGCGACGCAGTGCGCCCCGCAGGCGTCGTTCGTAGCGGTCGGGGGCCCGGGCGGCCAGGTTCCGGAAGACGGTGACGCACTCCGCTCCGGCCGTGACGGCCTGCGCCGCGCGGCCCGCTAAGACGAGGGCGTCGCGCAGCAGTCCGAGCGCGGTCGCCAGTCCTTCCTCCTGGGCGTCCGGATCGGCACGGGCCAGCCAGCGGTAGATCTCGACGCTCTCCTGCGCCGCGGCGACTGCCTCGTGCGGTCGGCCGGCGCCGGCGAGTTCGTGCACCAGGTTGATCAGTGCGACGCCGAGGTAGGCCCGGTGGGGTCCTGGATCGCCGGCCGCCAGCTCCCGCCACAGGGCGACCGCTTCCCCGGTGGCCCCGGCGCCCTCTTCCGCGCCCCCCGTACCGGTGCCGCGCAGGGTGAGTGTCGACGCGTTCGTCAGGGCGATCGCGAGACCGGCTCTGGCCCGCGGGTCGGTCCGCATGCGGTCGCGGTAGCGAGCGATCGCCTCCTGGCTGGCCCGGTACGCCTCTTCCCAGCGGTGGGCGGATTCCAGCTGCAGGGCGTGGTTGTCCAGGGCGGCGGCCACGTCGAGGCCGTACTGCTCAGGGGCGGCATCCGCGAGACGTCGGAAGACGGCCACGACCCGCTGCTGCACCGCGAGCGCCTCGTCATTGCAGCCGAGGTCGGAGAGGTGGTGGGCATAGTTGGTCAGAGACCGGGCGACGTCCACCTGGTAGGAGTCCGGGTCAGCGGCAGCAAGATCTTCGAAGATGCCCACGGCCTGCCGTACCGCCTCGGCAGCCTCCTCGTCACGGCCCAGCGACTGGAGGTCGCTGCCGTGATTGACAAGAATGCGGGCCTGCGCGGCGCGGTCCTCGCCGGCCAGCGCGAGCCGATGCTCCAACAGCCGTACGCGAAGCAGGGCCCGGCCGGTGACCAGGTCGTCAGGCACCGGGTCGGGGATCTGGGCCACGACCGTCAGCAGCAACTCCGGTGCGGTATCAGGGAGCTGGGCCTGCGCCACGATGAAGGCGTTGCCGGCGGCCACTGCGCGGGCGGGGTCGGCGTCCAGCAGTGGGTAGAGCAGGTCCCGCCTGACGTGCGGCCACCGGGCCGCCGCGGCGGCGAGCGTGGTGAGTGCCCGGGTGGGCCGCCGGACCCGGCGCACCGCCTCGGTAGCCGTGCCAAAGGCCCAGCGCTGCGGGGGGTAGTCGGCGGTGTGGCCCGGCAAGGTGAGGGCGAGGAAGTCTTCGGCCAGGCGGTCCGGGTAAACGGGTCGTACAGCGCCCCCGCGGTCGTGTGGTCCATGACGACCGCAACCCCCGCCATTACGGCCGCCCACGGACCGTGCGCGGCGTCGCCCAGACGCTCCAGCAGAGCCGGGCCTTCGCCTCGCATCCGGGCTCGGCGCGCTGCCGAGGACGGAGGCGAGCTCGGCGCGAGCCAGCTCGGCACGCTCGGCGAGATCAGGCATGTGAGGTGTCGCCGAAGCAGGCCTCACCGAGAACCGGCTGCTCCCTCGCCCAGATCGACCGGTGGATCGCTGAAGAGGAACGCCGGGAGGCCGAACGCCGCCAGGGTGAGCAGCGACGCCCTCCGGATTCCGACTGGGCTGATCCAGTACGGCCTCAACAAGACGAAGTGGACGCCGTGTACACCGGTGACTGCTGGGCCGCCAAGAAGAGCGGCCGGTGCAAGCCGGTCACCCGTTAGCAGGCCATCGACGCGCTCCGCCGCCAGGCGGCGCCCTGCGTGCACTGCCACTGGAAGCGAAGCTGAACTAGCGGACGGCCGGCCACGGGGTCACAGGCAGCGGCTGGGGCTCCGGCCGACGTCGGCAGGCGGAAGGCGACGCCCCCGACAGGCCCCGGCTGAGGAAGTGGCATGGGGCCCAGCCTCAACTCGCCGGGCCCCCCAGGGCCAGGCATGACGCCTGGCGCATCGGCACGGCCAGCCTACGGCCCCTCGCCGCGACCATTGACGGCGGTTCCGCGCGACCTTGTAGGTGTCGCCACGACCGTTGACCACGGCCATGTCGAGTCCATGGAAGCGGATGTCGAGGATCTCGTCCGATCAGACCCACCAAGATCCAGACGTACACCCTGGTCCGCGAGGGCGACGGCCGCTGGCGCATTGCAGCCTGTTACAACACCATGCGCAAGCCGCTACTGGTGTCGATCCGTTCAGGTTCGCCCGGCCCTGGCACCTGCCGCCAAGCTCCGGAAGTGACGCGGCGACCGTTCGGCTGCGCACCGGGAATGGGCAGCGGGGCCGGACGGGGTGATCCTGTCCGGCCCCGCTGTCGTTGCGTCGGGGTGCCGACGTGGTGCAGACATGGTGCAAACGTGGCGCCGTACCACGGGATGCCGGTCCAGTGAATTCACGGATTCACCGGTGGTGCCATGGGAGACCTATTTGCGTTTCGTGCGCCCTATCACGGCTGCGACCGCGAGGACGGCTATGATGACGATCACCAGAACTGTGATCGGCGTTCCGGACGGCCATCCCTTGTATGCCATGGTCACGTGGTTCATTTCACCTCACGAGGTGGCTCGATCGTAGATTTCCTGGGTCGCATTTCCCGCTGCCGTCCCACCGAACGCGCAAACAGGGGCCGCGGTACCGCCGGTAAGGTACAGGCAACCTGCCGTGAAGGCCTTGTCCGCGGCGAAGGAGAGCGCCGTGCCGGCCGCCTCCTTCCACTGGCCCTGGGAGACCTGACTGGCCATCTGTCCGATGCTGATGACGTCGGACGCGAAGCCGACCTTCTTGGACGCGGACTCCGCGAAACTCATGAAGGAGGTTCCGGTGGGGTCGATGCGGTTGACGGGGTCGCCGCCGGCGTAGAGGTAGGGGTTCTGTTCCTGGCCGGAGGGGTCGGGCTGGGTGAAGCGGCCGATGTTGGCGTCGTAGTAGCGGGCCTGGAGGTGGTAGAGCGCGGTGGGGTCCTGGTAGTTGCCGGCGAAACGATAGGGCTGGGCGACCGGTTCGGACGACTGGGCCAGGATGCGGACACCTCGGGGGCTGTAGGTGTAGCTGTCGGCCTTGTTGCCGTCGATGTCCGCGAGACCGATCACCGAGCCGAGTGCATCGGTGAGGTAGTAGTAGATCTTGCCTCCGGTCGTCATGGAATTCAGGGTGCCCCCGGGTTCCCGGTTGAAGCCCATGTCCGCGCCGGCCGTCGTCTTGGCGGACAGGCCGAGCGGGCCGTTGTGGAAGTAGGTGTCACCGAGCCTGATCCGCTCGCTCTGGTCGGTTGAACCGTACTGTCCCGCGTAGGTCTTGCCTTCGACGGTGATGGACGACATCTGGGAGTGGTCGGTCCACTGCTCGCCGGTGCGCAAGTAGTCGTCGGTGGAGGCGCCGGCGGTCTCGTTGCCGATCTGGTCGTAGGACCAGGCGCCGCTGGTGCTGGACTTGGCGGTCAGTTCCTGGGCGTCGTTGTAGGTGTAGGTGGTGCCACGCGGGCACCCGGGGTCGGTGCCCTGGGAGGTGAGGTTGCCGGCGAGGTCGTAGCAGTACTGCCAGGAGTCGGTGATGTTGCCGGCCTTCTCCTCCTTGGCGTAGGAGAAGCGGCCGGCGCCGTCGTAGGAGTACGTGCGCTTGAGCCCGCTCACGTTGTCCGTGCTGGTGCGGATCTTGTTGCCGTCACTCTCGCCGTTGGAGCCGTAGTTGTAGGTGTAGTCCAGGTTGACCAGGGTGCCCTGGGCGGAGGTCACCTTGATGTTCTTTGGGCGGCTGGAGTTGTCGACGCCGACCTTCTGGACCGTCCCGCCGGGGTAGGTGGTCGTGGTGCGGACGTCGTTCTTGTCGTAGTCGTACGTCGTGACGTGGCCCTGTGGGTCCTTGAGCTCTTTGAGCTTGTTGACCTCGTTCCAGGAGTAGTCGATCTTGCCGGCCGGGTCCTGGTAGTAGTCCACGTTGCCGGCCGGGGTGTAGGCCAGCAGGGTCTGGGAGGTGTCCTGGAGCGTGCGGACGGTTTCCCGCTGGAGCGGGTCGAACTGGTACTTGACCGTTCCGGTGCCGTCCGAGCGCTGGACGAGGTTGCCGTCGCCGTCGTACCAGTACTCGACCTTCACCGTGTTCGGTGAGGTGACGGTGCGGATGCGGTCGAGGTTGTCGTACGTGTAGGTGATGGTCACGCCGCGGGCGTCGGTGGCGGACTTGGTGCGGCCCAGGTCGTCGTAGGTGTAAGTCGTCTTGTCCAGCGGCGCCGGGGGCGTGACCTTGTCCAGGTTGCCCTTGGCGTCGTAGTGGAAGTCGGTGGTGACCGTCTTCGAGGCGGTCATCTTCGTCTTCGCCTTGCAGCGCTGGCCCTCGAAGCCGCCGCAGGTGGGCGTTGCGGGGTTGTAGTCGTAGGAGACGTTGCCGCCGCCGGTACCCGTCTGTGCGACGGAGGTGGTGTTGCCCACCGTGTCGTACGTGAACTGGGTCTTCTCACCGTCAGGGTTGGTGGAGTCCGAGGGCACGTCTCCGCCGGCGACGGTCTGCCAGTGGTTGACCGTGGTGCCGCCCGTGGGTGCCGTCACGGTCTTCAGGTTGTTGCGGTCGTCGAACCCGTAGTCGGTGGCGTTGCCCGGGGTGGTGCCCGAGCCCATCGCGTCGGTGGCGCTGTCGATGTTGTGGTTGGCGTCGAACTTCGTCGAACGGTGGTGCTGCAGCGCGTCGGTCACGTCGGTGACCTGGCCGTCACCGTCGTGCTCGTACTTGGTGGCGTGCGTCTCCGGGTCGGTGGCGGTGGTGGTGCCGGCCGCGGTCGGGGAGTCGGCGCTGTAACCGTAGGTCCAGGTGGGGCCAGTGCTGCCGGAGGCGTTGAAGCCGGTGGCGCGGAGCATGGAGGTGACACGGTTGGTGTCGTCGTAGGTGAAGACCGTCACCCGGCCCTCGGCGGTGGTGATCTTGTTGATCCGGCCCGAGGTGTCGTAGCCGAACGCGACCGTCTTGCCCTCGGTGTCGGTCGTCGCCGACAGGTTGCCGGCCGGGTCCAGGTTGTAGACGGCGGTGCGGCCCGTGTGGTCCTTGGCCTGCCACTGCGACGGGTACGTCTTGTACAGGTCGATCCAGCGGCCGGAACGGGTGTCGGTGAGCTTGAAGCCCTTGTTCTCACCGTTCTCGTCGTGCTGGTCGACGGTGATCGTGCCGTGGTTGCGGTCGGTGACCTTGGTCAGGCAGCCGTTCGCGTTGTACGTCTCCTTGACGCCCGTCTTCCACTTCGTCAGCGTGTAGGTGCCGTCGGCGTTCTTCTTCAGGTCCTCCGAGTAGCCCTTCGGGGTGGTGAAGGAGCCGTCGCTGTTCTTCTTGAAGCGGACCGTCCCGCCCGAGGCGTCGTAGAAAATGACCTCGGTGGAGGATACGGACAGGTAGCGCTCGTACTGCTGCCACCAGCGCTGCGAAACCCTGCCCCACGGTGCGTCCAGCGAGTTGTAGGTCCGGGCCAGTCGCAGGCGCTGGCCCACGCCGGTGATGTCGAAGTCCGTCGCCGTCAGCATCAGGTTGCCGGTCGAGAAGTCGATCTTCGCCTTCAGCGCGTCCGTGATCGCGAAGCTCGTGTAACGGTGCCATGGCACATCACCCTGGCCCTCCGGGACCAGGTTCAGCACGGACGCGGCCGACGCCGGACCAGCTGGCTTGGACTTCTTGGCGGACACGCCGGAGTCCGGGTCCTTGGCGTGGGCTCGCTGCTCGCGCAGCCACGGCAGGTACACCTCGTCCGTCGGGTTCTTCGACGGCTGCGACTTCACCGGACGGTTGGCGCCGACCTTCACCGGCGGCATCGTGAAGTCGGGACTGTTTTTGCCCCAGGCCGAGACGGCCTTCGGCGCCGCGAGGGCGGGCTGGGCTGCGACGGGCAGAGCTGCCGCGGCCAGAGCCGCGGAGGCTGTGACTGCCAGCGCGGACAGACCTATCGATCTCTTGCGGGCATGCCGAGACGGCATGCCCGAAGCACGCGAGTGCATGAATGGATCCCCCATGAGAGGCCAAGAAACCCGGCTACCCCGTTGGTCACCGAGCCCACACAACCTGACACGGGATTCGCACAAGGTCGCGGACGTGCCCTCGAAATCACGCCTCATGCGAGCAGGAATCAGCCCGTCCGCATGAGATGGACGAAGGGTGTATGCAGTCAACTACCTAGTCGTAACGCCGCTTTTCCTTCCGACTGTCGGAACATGTTGATGATGCAACTGGCTGAAGACGATCGCTCTCCGTTCGGCGAGGCGGTCGCCGCGGTCTGCGCCCAGGCCTCCGGCGGGCTCGGGATCCGGCAGGTACGGAAAGAACCGGCGAACCGAAGTGCAGCGTGGATGGGTGGGACTCCGGCAGTGCGACGCGTGGCAAGTCCCGGTCCGACGACACTGGACCTGTGCTGTTTGGGCGACGGCAGCTGCATCACCGAGCGGACGTTGCTCCACCCTGCGCCCGCGTGCGGTCGATGACGACTCTGAGCGTCTCATCGGCCCCGCCTCTGTCTGGCCGGGACTCCCTGTGCTGTCAGGCGAGCCAGTAACGGTACAGGCGCAGGAGCCCTGCCACACGAGCGGCTACTGCCTCAGCATGGGGCGGCACGCTTTCGTCACTGATGCCACGGGTCAGATGCAGATGGAGGGACCGAAGCGTGGCGAAAGTATTGAATGCCCAGACCGGGTGGGCCCGGGCCCTTCACCGTTGTGCAGGGCCTCCTCCACCACAGTCAGCCAACCGGTGGCCTGCTGGTGCCTGCAGGATTAGCGTCAGCGCACGGGCAAGCCGTGCATCCTCCAACTGCACCTATGGTGGTCAGACTGTCGGGCCATCATCCTGCGCGCACACAGTTCGAGTAGTTCTTCGCGGCGGTTGGGCAGGACCCTCGCGAACGCGGCAGCAGCATCGGCACCGTGTGCGACGGCATGCAGCCAGCCCAGGGAATCGTCCCAGCCACGGGTGTCCTGCTCGGCCGGATACCAGGCCGAGAACGCGGCATACCAGCGCTCTGCCGCCGCCTGCGTCACAAAACTCGGAATGCTGTCAGCGCGTTTCAGGACCAGACAGAGAGTCAGCGGCCCAAAGCTCGTAGCCTGCACTTCCGGACGGGCGAAACGGCTCGCAGCGGTGTCTCCAAGCTGCCCAAGGACTTCATCGAGACGCCCCTCGGCAATCCAGCGAGCGGCTGTAGTGTAGGCGAGGCCATCACGGATCTCAGGGCCAGGCGAAACCAGCATCGCCAACAACTCGTCGGCGATCTGACGGGCCGGTGCGGCCTCGGGAAAGGGATAGCCGTCGGCAACCTTCGCCGACCAGTCGACGAAGTCAACACTCATCGCATCGAGTTTTCACACTACGGCGGAAGCCGGCAACGGGCGGCGCCGCCTGGACGAGAAGGCGGCGCGGGCCTGCCCGACCTGCAAGGGGGAGGGCCGGCTCATCCGAGGGGAGCACATCTACAGGGTCCGCATCCCGCGCGCATCAGGGACGGCCAGAAGGTCCCAATCCGCGAGCTCGGTGGTCCCGGCAAGCACGGCGGTGCGCCCTGGAAACCCGGCTGACGGGCCAGGTCCGGGGCGCTCTCGCGGCATCTGAAAGGAGCACGTGCGCGTGTCAGCCGTAGTAGGAGACCATGGCGGCCAGCAGGATTGCCGCTGAGGCGGTGAGCGCCGGGATACGGTGGCGGTTCCACGCTCCGAGGGCCAAGAGACCGGTCCAAAGCCCGCCTATAAGGGTGACGCCCCACCAGTCGCCGATGGTGTCCGCAGCAACGAGGGGAACGGGAGCCAGCAGGATCGTCGGCGGGACGATGACGGCGCGGGGCCGGATATCCAGCCGCTTGTAGACGACGGCCAGCACGATCGCGGAAGTCACGAGAAGGAGAGGCACGGCCGTCACGCCCCACCAGGTGATACAGACCATGTCATCCGACTGACAACTTAGGTCGTTGTGGTGGTCGATCCAGGAGTGGTAGCTCCGGGCACCGACGGCCAGAGCCGCCCCCGTGAGAACCGCGCCCAGCACGCGCGGCAGCACGGGGTGCGGTTCAGTGTTACGGGCAGTCATTCCTCCAGCCTTCCCGAATGCGGGCCGAGGGGCCTGAGTACGGATACTCAGGCCTTTCGGCTCGATCGCCTGGCCGGACGGGCCGGGCCCAGTCCTCGGTAGCGGCAGCGTCGCATGCCCTGTCCGTGGGGAACTCGTTGACCCCGCCCTCCACTCCGGAGCGGACCGTGTAGCGGGTCTTCCACTCGGGCGTCTGCTGCTCGGTGCGGACGCGGAGTTGTAGGGCGCGGAGTCCTCGTGGGGAAAGTCCACGGTGCGGTGCTTTCACGGGAAGCGGTGCACTGGGCGCGGGCCGGGCTGGCACTGACTCTTGGTCAACATCGAGCGCCTCAGCGGACTGCCGCCGACCAAGGAAGCACGCACGCCACGCCAGCCGACCGCCTTCCAGAACTACCTCGACCAGCGCGAGATACCCCGACCGAAGTCCTGGCGAACCCTGGGCAGCTGACCTCAGCAACTCCAAAAATCCCCGACAGAGTCAAGCTAGACGGCTGCCTTCTCGTCATAGGGGCATGAAGTCATGGGCCGAAGCTACCGGTCCTCGCAACGTCCCCGAGGTGCAGGACGGCCGAGTTTCACGGCACCGTAGCGTGCCACCGCCCTGGCCGCCTACGCTGCCCTCACGTGGGATCGCAGTAGTCGTTGTCTTACCGACCGCAAGGTCTTCCCGGTCGGTGGAGCAGGGGGGTGCATGGCGGCGAGTCGGAGGAAGCTGCAAAAGATCGCGGACCGAGAGAGCCAGGCGGCGATCCGGTACCTGCAACACGGCTACCCAGAGCGGGCCGTGGCGAGCAGCAGTAAGGCGCTGGAAGCAGTGCAGCAGTTGCGGGAAGCTGAGCCGGAGGATGTCGACCACACCCTGGCTCTGGCATCGGTGCTCTACAACCATGCGGCATTCCTTGCGGCGTCCGGTACTCCCGCTGAAGGGGTCCGGGCGGCACGTACCTCATTGGCCTTGTATGAGTCGCTGCTGCCGGACAGCTCTGCGGACGGTCTTGCGGCGCTGGTCCACAACTCCTCCCGGCGGGCGGCGTTGCGCCCGCAATGGCCGACATCCGTGGAGGTGGCCATGTGGGCTGCGGATGTGAAGGCGCGGTTGTGTCCCTTGCTGGCTGAGGCCGAGGGCCCGAGCGCGTGGGGGGAGATCAACCGGCTGGGCGGGGAGGCCGTCGCCCTCTACGAGCAGGTCGTCCGCGTTCTTCCGGAGCAGGCGGAGGGGCTGGAGCGGGTGGAGGAGCAGTATCGCCGTGCGCGGGACTTCCTCGGTGAGCCCGCCTGACCCGGATGGCGCCAACAGGTGCTTCACCGCCGTCGGACCCTCTGACATCAGGGTTGCCCCATTTCGTCGTCCTTGAGTGCGGCTGGGATCTACCGAGTACGGCCTCGGGACTGGTAAGCCCGCATGTTGAGGTGTCGGGTATCCGTCAGCGCAAACGTGTTCACGCCTGATGGCGTGACGGACAGTAATGTACGGGAGTCTCACCCTCCGCTGTTCAACCCCTTCGCCTAACAGCGGCTAACAGAATGACTTGAGTTGCCGGTGTGTGATCAGGCAGCAGGCGAGTTTGAGGAACGCATCGTGGATGTCTGTTCGTCGTTCCCAGCGCACGCGCAGTCGGCGGAAGCCGTGGAGCCAACCCTCCGGATCCCGAATGGCTGTAGGCACATCCGGTCAACTGATGAGCCCACCAAAGAGACACACTCTAGTACTGCAACGGTGTTTGCCGTGACTGCTGGCCAGCTCAGTCGTTGGTGTGGTCATGGGTGGGGACCTTGCCGATGTCAGGCTGTGGGCCGGTGAACTGGTCGCTCTGCATGACCGGTTCGTGCACCGGTTCAACCGGGAAGAGCCGCGCCAGTCGGCGCTCGCTTACATGCGAGGCCTGGTCGCACCGCTGGAGCGGAAGAACGGCTGGACGCTGGTGGAGGAAGCCGGGCACGAGGGTCCCGATCGCATCCACCGGTTGCTGAACCGGATCGAGTGGGACGCCGGTGAGGTCCTGGAGGACGTACGCGACTGCGTCGTGGAACGCCTCGGCGACCGAGACGCCGTGCTGATCGTGGACGACACCGGCTTCCTGAAGAAGGGCCTGCGGTCGGCCGGGGTGCAAAGGCAGTACTCCGGAACCGCCGGCCGGACCGAGAACTGCCAGATCGGTGTGTTCCTCGCCTACGCCACCGGCCGCGGCCGCACGCTGATCGACCGGCGGCTGTATCTGCCCACGTCGTGGACGGGCGACCGGAACGCTGTCGTCGGGCCGGCATCGGCGACGAGGTCGCCTTCGAGACGAAGGTGGCCATGGCCAAGGCGATGGTCCGCAAGGCCATCGCGGACCGGATCCCGTTCGCCTGGGTGACGGCGGATGCCGCCTACGGCTTCAGCAAGGGCTGGCGCTTCGAGCTCGAGCAGGCCGATGTCTTCCATGTCATGGCCACCACCGGGCACGACACCGTCGTCACCCGCTGGGTACTCGACCACCCCGTCCACGACCTGTTCCCTGGCCTGCCGCGGCAGAAGTGGAAGCGTCGTTCCTGCGGCGCAGGGGCACACGGTCGGCGGATCTACGACTGGGCCCGCGTCGAGGTCAGGCCCTGGCACCGCGAAGACCACCGGCACTGGGTCCTCGCACGCCGCAGCGTCAGCCGACCCGAGGAGATCTGCTACTACATCGCCTACTGCCCGGCCGACACCACACTGGACGAACTCATCCGCATCGCGGGCAGCCGCTGGGCTGTCGAGGAATGCTTCCAGACTGCCAAGCAGGAGTGCGGCCTGGACGACTACCAGGTCCGCCGCTATCCCGGCCGGCACCGCCACATGACCTTGGCGGTGGCCGCCCAGGCATGCCTCACCGTCCTGCGGGCCCGCCAGCTGGACACGGAGAAAGCAGAAACGGATCCTCCCAGCTCATCCACCTCAGCCTCGCCGAGATCCGACGGCTGATCACCCGCCTCACCGGCCGCCGTCCCACCCCCATCGGCCACGTCCTGCACTGGTCGACCCGGCGCCGCCGACGCCAACACCAAGCCCGCATCGGCCACTACAAACGACGCGGACACAGCCCCTGAAAACTGCCCAGCACTCAGCACAAACACCGTTGCAGTAGCGGACGGCCGGCCTGGGGGCCAGGCACTGGCCCCGGGCCTGAGGAAGTGGCATGGGGGCCAGCCACAGCAGTCCGTGCAGTGCGATCACGTCCCCTGGCATTGGCTTTCGGACGTGCACTCGATCTAGGCTGCGTCGGTTCATGCCGCCCGCGGTGGCCCATCGACGGAGAGGAAAGCCGATGACCCAGCAGGCCTCGGCCACCCACCCAGCTCCCGGGCGTCGCCCCGAGCTGGTCCCGGATTCAGATGTGGAGGCGGCCCGTATAGCGGCGGTACGCCGCTACGACATCCTCGACACTCCGCCCGACGGCGCGTTCGACCGGGTGGCGGCCATGGCCGCCCGTCTCTTCGATGTCCCCGTGGCCACGGTCACGATCGTGGACAGCGACCGCATCTGGTTCAAGGCCGCCCACGGTCTGGAGGGGGTCAAGGAGATCGGCCGCGACCCGGGCCTGTGCGGCTCGGCGATTCTGCGCGATGACGCGCTGGTCATTCCCGACACCCTTCGTGATCCCGTGGCGGCGGACAATCCGCTGGTCGCCGGAGAGATGGGGGTGCGCTTCTACGCCGCCGCACCGATCATCACCCCCGACGGCCACCGGCTGGGCACGGTCAACGTCCTGGACACCAAGCCGCGCTCCATCACCGAGGACGACACCGCCACACTGGCCGACCTCGCCGCGATCGTGCTGGACGAAATGGAGCTACGGCTGTCGGCGCTGCGCGCACTGCGCAACGAGCAGGAGCGGCGGGAGGCGGAAAGCCGTCACGCACAGACGGAGCGAGCGCGTGCCGAGGCGGAACGGGCGGCGCGGGAACAGGCGGAGAAGGACAAGGCCGCCATCGCGGCGTTCGCCTCCACCCTTCAGCGCACGCTGCTGCCCCCGGCACTGCCCGTGGTGCCCGGTCTGGAGCTGGCCTGCCACTACCGCACCGCCTCCGTCCACGATGTCGGCGGCGACTTCTACGACGTCTTCCCTGTCGATGGCGGCCGGTGGGCGTTCTTCCTTGGTGACGTGTGCGGCAAGGGCCCGGAGGCGGCGACCGTCACCGCCCTGGCCCGCCACACCCTGCGCGCCGCGGCCCAGATCGATCCGGGCCCGGTCAGTGTCCTGAGCACGCTCAACACCGTCCTGCTCACCGACGTCACTGCCGGAAGCCGTTTTTGCACCGTGCTCTTCGGCCTCCTGTCAGCACAGCAGGACGGCGGTTTCACCGTCACGGTGGCCACCGGTGGCCACCCGCCGGCCTACCATGTGCGCCCCGATGACAGCGGCGCGGTATGGGTCAAGGCGGTACGCCCGAAGGGCGGCATGCTCGTCGGTGCCTTCCCCCAGGCACCATTCGCCCAGGTCACCTTCTCCCTGGCCCGCGGGGAGAGCCTGTTCCTCTACACCGACGGGCTGACCGAGGCCCGCACCACCCAGGGCGCCATGCTCGGCGAGGACGGCCTGACCGGCTTTCTCCACCAGCGCACCGGGCCAGTGTCGGCCACCTCCCTGGTCGAAGACACCGTCACGCTGCTGGCCTCGATGCCCGATGGAGCCGGCGACGACGTAGCCCTGCTGGCCCTGTCCGTGCCCGGCCCCGAAACGGCCCCCGACACCGGCGTCGCCGCCACCGCCCACACCACCGCCGCACCCGAACACTTCGGCCAGGAGTGATGACCGACGTGACCCACACGCTGCACCTGACCGTTCAGCACCCCCACCCCGGCCTCGCGATCGCCACCGTTGTCGGGGATGTGGACGTGCAGACCGCGCCCACCCTGCGCTCCGAAGGTCTGGAGATCATCCGGCAAGGACACCCACGCCTGGCCCTGGACCTGGCACAGGTCGGCTTCTGCGACTCCGCCGGTCTGAGCGCGATCATCGGCATCTGGCACGCGGCCCAGGAAGCGGGCGGCTCACTCCGCCTCGCCGCCGTCCCCGACCGCCTGATGCGTATGCTCAGGATGACCGGTGTCGACTCGCTCCTGCCTGTCCATGCCACAGCCGCTGACGCGGTCGCCGCCGTGACCGACAGCCCGCCCGCCTCCGCAAAGAGGTAAGCGACTTCTGGTCTGCCAGATCAGAGGCTTGTGCGGCGATCCAGGCGGGGCAGCCAAAGGCAGTCTGGCTGCCTCCACGGCAGCGGTTTCGGGGGCGGACGGGTGCTGGCGGGCTGGCCGTGCAATCCTGCCGGGCGCGGCGTGACTTTGTTGTGACGGTAGTGTGAGTGGCTGTTGTTGTTCCGAACTTGAGGAGTGCTGGTCGAACGGGAGTCACCTGAACTCCCAACCCGACCGGTCCTCCCCCGCCGTCGTGGCCTCCGCGTCCATCACATCGAGCGGCAGCATGACCGCGCGCACCGGGTGGACGTCACGTCGCCGAGGTGCCAGGCCGCGCGGCGAGGCCAGAGCGCCCACAGGCACGACGCCTGGCGTACCGCCACCACCAGCGTCCTCGCAGCAGTGCGCAGCTTGTCACCCGAGCGGTGGGAGGCGAGGAGGTCCGCAATGGCCAACTGGCGGCGACTGTGAAAATCGCTGTCCGATCACCGGAGCACGGTGATAGACATCCGGCGTGGAAGAGAATCTTGAGTTCCCCGACCTGTTGCGACTGATCGATGAACGGTCAACCGCCTTCCGCGCCGTGGTCGCCGCCGCGCCCGGTCTCGACGCACAGGTGCCGACCTGCCCTGGGTGGACGCTGTTCGATCTGGTGAAGCACCTGGGCGGGGGAGACCGCTTCTGGGCCGCCATCGTCGGCGCGGGGCCCGCCGACGCGCCCCCGGCCGAGGCCGTCGCCGCGCGCGCCGCGCTGAAAGTGCCGCAGGAGCGTGAGGCCCTGCTGGCCTGGCTGGACGCGTCGACGCAGCTTCTGCTGGGCGCCCTGCGCGCGGCGGGACCGGAGAGCGGTTGCTGGACGTGGTGGCCCGCGTCGCAGTCACCGCAGACCGCCGGCGGCACCGCCCGGCACCGGGTCCAGGAGACCGCGGTGCACACCTACGACGCCCAGCTCGCCGGGGGCGCCCCGCAGCCGCTGCCGGTCGAGCTGGCACTCGACGGTGTGGAGGAGTTCCTGTTCACCGTCTGCGCAACGCCGAGTGCCTGGCCGCACAAGGCCACGGCCTTCGACTTCCACGCCGCCGAGGGCCGCTCCTGGCGCCTCACCGTCGACGGCGACGGCGCACGCACCACCCGCATCCCCGCGCCCACCGCCGCGACCGGCGAGGACTCGGACGCAGCCAGCGCCTCCGTCCACGGCACGGCCAGTGAGCTGGTCCTCTACCTGTACGACCGGATCCAGGTTGACTCCTTGCACGTTGACGGAGACGCAGGGCTGCTCGACCTGCTCCGCGCCTGGGAGCCGGAGGAGAAGTAGGACGTAGCGGGGGTGGTTGGCCGCGCCTCGAGCCGGTAGGACACGACTCTTCGCCAGGTTCGTCAGTCGCGACACCGGGCTCAAACCCGCGAGGCGGCCTCGGGGCGTCACCAAGCCGACCGTCTACCTGGAGGGCAGTGCGAATTTGTCCGTCCCAGCGATCACGAGAAGCGACGCGACTGCCGTCCGTCCCGATCTCGCGGGAGTGGGGTCCACTTCGGCCACTCTCGCGTGTGACTGTCTGGCTCACAGGTTCGGGAACGCCAGAGACCACGGGGCGCGCGAGCGTCGGTATCCCACCGACATGTCGGACGCCGAGCGGGCGGTGGTCCGGCCACTGCTGCCGGTGCCGGGCTGGCTGCGGGGCCGGGGCGGGCAACCGGAGACTTATTGCCACCGCGCGATGCTGGACGCGATCCGCTACCTGGTCGACAACGGCACGAAGTGGCGGGCCATGCCTGCCGACTTCCCACCGTGGGACCGGGTCTACGCGTTCTTCCGGCGCTGGCGCAACCACGATCTGGTCCGCGAGTTCCACGACCGGCTCCGCCGCCTGGTCCGCGAGCGGGCCGGGCGGGACTCGGAGCCGGGCGCGGGCGTGATCGACTCGCAGTCGGTCAAAGCGGACGCGGTCGTCGGCTCTGACAGCCGCGGCTTCGACGGCGGCAAGCTGATCAACGGGCGCAAGCGGCACGTCGTGGTCGACACCCTTGGCCTACTGTTTGCGGTGATGGTCACCGCAGCGGATGTGGGCGACCGCGCCGCGGCCCAGGTCCTGCTCACCCATGTCACTGCCGCGCACCACCTGCTGGCCCTGGTCTGGGCCGACGGCGGATACACCGGCAGCCTCGTCGAGTACTGCCTCGCGGCCCTCGCCCTGGTCCTCTCCATCGTCAAACGCAGCGACGACATGCGCGGCTTCGTCGTGCTGCCCAAGCGGTGGATCGTCGAGCGGTTCTTCGCCCACTTGATGCGAAGTCGCCGTCTCGGGCGCGACTTCGAGCGTTCCATCGCCAGCGCGGAGGCGATGGTCTACTGGTCGATGACGATGCTCATGACCCGCCGCGTTGCCCGGCCACGTCCTTCGCGAGCGTGAATCGGCCAGGTGCCGGCTCGATCAGCCAGCCGCGCGCCGTCAGCCGCTTGGCCTTCGAACGCAGTGCCTCCACCTTTCCCGGTACGGGGTCCAGGCCGAAGCAGGCGGCCATCTCCTGACATGTCAACGTTCCTTGACCGGGTCGGTTACGGTCGCTGAGGGCCTGCAGGATGCGCTGGTAGTCCACCGACAGCGCCGACCAAGCCAGCCCCGCGCGCCACACCGGCACCACTGTTTTCGGCTTCGCCGCCTCCGCCGGTTCGGGCCGCGCCGGTTGCACACCGGGAGCCGGCAGACCCTCGGAGGCAGCGGGTCCGCCGCGCTCGGGGAGCGGCATGAGCTGAACGACGCGCGGTCCCCACAGGCAACGGCCCCGGGGCAGCTGTGCCGCGGGCCTCCGCGGGCCCGGCCGCTCATCGCGCAGGCCGCTGTCCGGCTTCGATGTGTCCGCGCGTTGAAGGTGCCGGAGAGCTGCGACGCCGGCGTAGTGCTGTTTTCTGGTTCCGGTCCGCCGAGGGCTGGGTCCCGGTCGGCGGCGAGCAGTCACCGAGACCGTTTCCCCAACGGGGGCGTAGTCCTCAGCTATCGGCGGTGACCAGCCCCTGCGAAGCAACCTCAAGCCCCTAGGTCTTCGAGGCGCTCGAGGTCGTCGCGGACCGACTCGCGCTCTTTGTCGGTGAGCTGGATTGCGGTGGCTCGAGTGAGCGCGGACTTGGCGGTGTCCTCGTCACCGAGGCGCCCGGCGATATCCGCACGCAGCACGAAAAGCCGAAGCAACTGCACGGGCGTGGGTTGCTCGTCTTCTATGCGCAGCGCCCGATCGATGATCTTAGCGGCACCCGCAAGGTCCTCCTTCGAGTCAGCGAGCAGGGATGCGTAATGGAGGGCTCGGGCAAAGGGTTCCTTGGGTGCGGGTCGGTGGTGCTGGTCCTGGCTCGTCTGCTGTCCAATGCGGAGGCAGTTGCCGCCCGGATCAGTCACGAGGAACTGCCGCATGCCGTACGACGTGTCCTTCAGCGGCCCGATGCGCGGGAGCCCACGGGTCGGGATTCTCCCGTACGCCGCCTTGAGCCGGGCCCGGAAGACCTTGTGCAGCCCATCGACATCATCGGTATGGATGTAGCACGTGCTGTATGCCTCGGCGGGGTTGTACTGCTGTAACGCGAAGAAGTGGAGCTGAATGCCGCCACGCTCCACCACCGCGTACGGGTTGGGGCTCTTCTGCTGGAAGGTCACCTCGAACCCGAGGACGGTGTAGAAGTCGAGAACAGACTGGATGGTCCGGCAGGGCAGGATCGGGATGGTCGTCTCCATCCGGGCAGTCTAGTCAAACTTGAACAGTGACGAGGTTTGTTGCGGGATGGCCTCCGCCCGCCTTTACCGGCGAGCGCGTTCTTGCGGTGTGCTCGAGCCTTCCGCCCGTGCGTCGCGCACGGCCTGGCGGACGACGATGCGGGCCATCGTCGTGGACTGGATGATCGCGTTTCTGCGACGGTGCGGATGTCGTTGCAGAGCGGGCGCATGGGATCGCCAGCATGGCACTGCGTCCTGTGATGGTGGACATAAAGGCTCTTGATGCCTCGGCGGTCGGCCGGTTCTGGGCGGAGGCGCTTGGCTGGAGTGCTTACAGTCCTGGCGTGACCACCTACGTCGGACCCGCTGGCGGCCTCGTCTGGCCAGACCCGGTCGCCGTCGGTGTCGACGTCGTTCCCGTCACGGAAGCCAAAACAACGACAAAGAACCGTGTGCACCTCGACCTTGCCGCCACCTCTCCGGCCCATCAGGCGGAGTTGGTCGCGCGTCAGAAGGCTTTCGGTGCGAACGCCCGTTGACGTGGGCCAGGGCGACGTGCCGTGGACGGTCCTCGCCGACCCCGAGGGCAACGAGTTCTGCGTGCTGGAGCCCCGGGAGATCTACCGTAACGACGGGCCGATCGCGCGGGTTGCGGTCGATTGCACGGATCCATGGGCCATGGCCCGGTTCTGGGGTGAGGCGATTGACTGGACCCTGCACGAGGTGACCGACAACCGTGCGGTGTTGCGCTCCGCCAAGGGTGTCAGCTCATATCTCGAGTTTCTTCGCAACCGTCTGCGGCCCCGCTCGCGCCGGGGCAGCAACGGCTCCACGAAGGGCCATTCGGCATCGGACTGACCCAAGATCATTTGACGACCCTAGCCCGGCCTGCTGTACCGCGGGTGGCGACCTGATCAAGTGGGGTTGTGATGCTCTTCGCGGGGGAGGGGACAGCCCCGTTCTCGTAGGAAAGGAAGCGGGGCGGCGGTGGCTGCCACGCGAGCGGCGTCGGCGTGTGAACAGCGATTCGTGGGTGTGTGAGGTAGCAGCGAGGCTAGGGCCTGTCCGGCGGATCATTGCCGTCGGCAGGTGAGCCTGGGCAGTGATCCACCGGACGCGACGGGCAAGGGGGCGTCAGGCCATGGCGAACTTGGCGACGTACTCGTCGAAGGGCTCGATGCCGATTGCCGCACGGAGTTCGTCCATGCGCTCGGGCTCTTCACAGGGCCACGGAACCGGCGCCCCGTCCTTCACGCCTGCGATCTGAGTTCCGTAGACCTGCTTGCGTCCCTCATTGACCAGCGTGCGGTCGCGCAGGAAGGCCAGCTCGCGCGGGCTGGCCGAGCCTGCCGA
>NZ_JBIVJQ010000016.1:0-172883 GCF_044750305.1 Streptomyces sp. NPDC088810 | reverse complement strand
TAAACCCCACCGACTGACCAGAACTACCACCCAGTACAACTGAACAACAGCAGGCCACAATCAAGATCAATAAGCACACCATCAGCTACGCCATAGGGGGCGATCGCCCTACGCGGTACCCGTCACCGCCTCCAGTCAGGTTGCCTGAGTGTGAGCGAAGCGCGGTACGCGGCGAGGGCCCGGACCAGGGGATGGGTGAAGCCGAGTCCTTCGATGATGTCCGCGAGGCGGTCCTCCAGCAACTCTTCGTGCTCTTCCATCTGTTGACCTTCGAGGACGAGGCAGATGACGTTGGCGGCCGTGATCAGAGTCTCGTAATGGGTGCGGCCCAGGCTACGCTCTGCCTCCGCCAACGCTGCCCGGGCCGCGGCCAGCGCCACGTCGGTGTGACCGCGTAGCCGATAGATGTGAACGAGCCGGTACCGGGCAGAGACGACCACCGGATGACCGTCCCCGAGGGCGCCCCGGCCCTTGTCGATGGCCTCCGTAAACGCGGCCTCGGCCTCGTCGAGACGCCCTGTGTCACGCAGCGCCGTGGCCAGCTCGACCAGCGCCGCGACCGCCGGGAGTGAGATCTGCTCGGGATCGGCGGAGAGATGCGCCACCCGCTGCTCGATCTCTGCCAGATCCTCGGCGCGGTCCCGCTGTGCGGCCTCCTTGGAGACGTGCTGTTCCTGCAGTGACTGGCGGGCTTGGTACAGCGCTGCCCCGATCGCCAGCGTGTCGGAGTCGCCCGCGCCCAGCGCGGCCTCGAACATAGGGAAGATCTCCTGCCACAGCGCGACCGCCTCGGCGGTTCGCCCGGCCCGTTCCCAGATCACGGCGAGGTTGTTGCGGGCCATGAGCGTGGCGCGGTCGCGGGGCCCCAGCGTCTCGGTGCGGTGCTCGATAAGCCGTTCCACGATCTGCTGAGCGCGCTCGTACTCGCCCGCCCGCAGATAGCTGCCACTCAGGTTGTTGTATCCGTCCCAGACCGAGGGGTGGTCCGCGCCCAGGGCCGCGATGCGCGCCTCGACGACTTTCTCCAGCAGCCGGGCGCCGCGTAGGGACTCGCCCGCCTGGTCATGGGCGGCGGCCAGGTTTGAACGGGCAGTCAAGGTGGCTGGCGCGTCCCGGCCGATTTGTGCTTCACAGGTCCGTACGAAGCGCTGGGCAAGGGGAACGGCCTTGGCGCCCATGTCGTTCTCCAGCAACAGGACCACCGTACGGTTGACGATCATGGCCCCGGCCGGAAAGTCGTCCTCGGGCCGAGTCTGTTCTGTCCAGTACATCAGGTGCGGCAGCATGAACAGGCAGCGTGCCGTCTCGCTCGGACTGCCCGGTTGTCCCAGGAAGTCGCCAAGGGCGAGGATCGCCTCGTCGCGGCCGCGGGTGCCGTACGTGGCGCGGACCTTACGTCGGGCTTCCTCGGGAAGGCTGTGGCCGCCGTCCTGGTGCCGTACAAGCATGCCCTGTCCCGCGAGTTCCTCCATGGTATCGGCGGACGCCTGCGGCAGGCCCGGCGGAAGCGGGTCGGGGCCCAGCCAAGCAGCGGTGGTCAGCAGGACGGTGGCTTTCTCCGAGAGACCGTGCGGCTCGTTCATTGTCAGGCCCCCGTGTGGACGTACGACGCCCAGATCGTCGGAGTTGCGGGGTACCGCTCGCGCAGTTCCCGCACCGCCGTGTGCAGGGCGCGGGCGGAGTCGTCGGTGCGCGGTGCATGGCTGCCCGAGCCGGTGAGGTGGCCGTAGAAGGAGCGCGAGACTTCGCCGGCGACGCTGTCGCTGACCGGCCACTGGGCGCCGATGACGTGGCGGAACCCGGCGAGCTGGAAGGCACCGGTCAGGTGCAGGCTTTCGTCGGTGAGGTCGGGGCTGACTTCGGACGTGCTGCATGCCGAGAGCACCGCCAACTGTCGGCCGGTCAGATGCAGGGCCGCGAGGTCGGCCACGGTCAGCGGGGCCGCCTCGTGGTCGGCGAGCAGCAGTCTGCTCATGCCCGGCGTGTGCGCCTCGGTCATCGCGTGACAGGCGAAGTGGACGTTGGCGTGGCCCGGGAGAGCGGCCAGCACGTTCGCCCGGGTCGCCGTGGGCCCGGCGAGCAGCGTGGCGTCGGGCAGCAGCGTGTGCAGGGCAGCCACCTCAGCCTCCACGCCGTGCAGTGCGGATGCGGAGGGCGGCTCAGACTGGGAGACGATCAGCGTCCGCCCGTCGCCGGCGCTCGGCGGTATACTCCGCACGAAGTCCAGCGCGCGCAGGCTCGCCGTGTACGAGGAGATCACCCGGTCCAGTACGCCCGCGCCCGCGCCGGCCGCGTGCCAGGGCAGATAGCCCAGGAAGCCCAGTGGACACCACCAAAGGCGCGGCCAGGTGTCCTCGGGCGTCGAGGTCAGGTCGAGCGCCCGCAGGACGGGTTCGGCGGCGCACTCCCACAGCCAGGCCAGGGTGTCGCGCACCTCGGCCTGCGCGCTGAGGCGCACCCGTAGGGGGTAGGCATCGCTGGTGGCATAGTGGCGGGCGGTGAGGAAGGTCAGGGCGCGTTCGCTCGCGGTGTGGAAGTCGAGTGCGGGAAGGTCGAGGACGCGTACGGGCTGCTCATGATTGCCGGTGAGCAGGAGGGCATGGGCGCCCGAGGAGACCGACGCCACCATGACGACGGGGCCGTCGGCAGCAATCGCAGCCAGGTCGAGGGGTGCGGGCTCGGGGACCATGGCGCGCAGCCGTGTCCAGCGGGTGGTCAGCCTGACGCGCTCGGCGGCGATCTTTCGGTCGAGTTCCCGCTGCCGGTCGATGCTCTGGGAGATGGCGCGGTCCCGGGCGTCCAGAGCACGCAGGTGTGTGGAAACGGCTCGTAGTTCGTCGGCCAGAGCGGGTTCGAGCCGACTCGTGTCCCTGCGGATGTCCATGGCGTCTTCGGACAACAGACCGCGGCTGCGTTCGAGAAGCGCCACAGCGCGGGCCGGGTCGCCGGTGGCCAGGCCGGTGGAGATGATTTTCTCGGTCAGCAGCGAGTACGCCTGCGGCCCGTGCACTGGCGACGAGCGTGGAATTTGAGCACCCCGGTGACCTGGCGGTCGACGTCACCGGGCTGGCCTGGCGCCAGGCCGACCGGCCGCACCTGACTCACCAGGCTGGCCTCACTCCCACTGTCGCAGCCGCCATCGCCCCTCTCTCGGCGCAGCAGGCCAGTGCCGCTTACCGGGCCCGCTACGACGAGGAGGGTTTCCTGCGTCCTGCGGCCCGGGACGGCGCGCGGCCCTTCGCCGACCGGGCCGCCCAGATCCAGGCCATGGCCGAACGGCTGCTGCGGGGCCAGGCCGCCCGTGCCCGGACACCACGGCCACCGTCCGCGCCGGCGCAGACGGCCGTGCCGCAGCCCCCTGCCCCCGGGCAGCGTCCGCCGGGACCAGGCCGGGGCGCGTGAAAACGCCGGGAGCGGATGAGCTGTGCGAGGCCGGTACGGAGCTGCCGGGCGCGCTCAAGCCTCTCGCCCTCGCACAAGGTGTGCATCTACCGGGGGGAACGGGGTGTGAGGCTCATGATCTCCGCGTCGTCGGGCAGGTCCAGGCGCTGGCGCGGCCGAGGGAGCAGCACGTCCGGGCCGCCGGGCAGTAGGCCCCTGTTGCGTAGGGACTTGGCGCGGCTGCGGCACCAGGAGGAACAGAACTCCCGGGGCCGGCGTCCGGATGCGGGGCAGGGCTGGGTGCACACCAGGCACTGGCCTGGGGCGGCGACGGGCGCCAGGCGCTTGAGGAGGTCACAAACCCGGTCTTCCTCCTCCTGCTCGTACGGTTCGACGTCAGCCGTGCAGCCTTCGAGCAGCTCGGTGAACGCGGCGCGGAAGGCGGGGATCTCGCGGCGGCAGGCTCCGAGCAGGTCCAGGTACTCCTCCACCGGCCAGCTGGCCAGCGTGCCGGAGCGTGAGAGGTACAGGCCGAGGCTGTCGATCCGGTAGCGGTCGTCTGTGTCGAGCAGCAGGTAGCCGGTCAGCTGCCACGCTTCCGCTTGGCGCAGGGTGCGGGTGTACCGGGTGCTTTTGAAGTCGAGCAGCAGCCCATCGACGGCCAGGTCGGCGTCCGCGGCGATGCGGTCGGTCGGGAAGGTGGGCGCTGGCGTGCAGTCCTGCGGCCGTGTGCGGGTCCGCAGGTCGTTCAGCGGGCCGTCGGCGGCCTTGTAGAGCTGGGCGACGACGTCGGCCACCATGTCGTGGTGTGGCAGCTGGAGCAGCCGGTCCAGGGTGAAGGCGCCGGGATCTTCTCGGGCGGCGATGGCCAGCGGTGTGAAGGCGAACCCGATCGAGGTGCGGTAGTTGACCTGGTACCAGGCTTGGGCGATCAGCAGGCGGGCCAGGTCCTCCTCCTCATCATGGGCGCGGTCCATCGGGAGCTCTCGGTTGTCGAGCTGCAGACGCATGACCGTCTCCTGGAGGCGCTCCATGAGTTCTTCGCCCACGTCCCGCATCCGCTGCCGTGCGTCGGATTCGTAGGAGCCGGTGAGCAGGATGCCGAGACGGGCGACGTGGTCGACTGGTTCGGCGGTGGTGAATGCCAGGCGGAGCCGGTAGTCGATCGCGGTGCCGACGTTGCCGGCCTCCGTGCCGACGCCAGGCCCCGGCATCAGGATCTGGCTGCTGCGGTCCCGAGCCCGGAAGCTTTTGCGCAGCGGGTGGGCACCGGCCGACAGTTCGCGGTCCAGGAACCGGCGTAGCGGGGTGCGTGGACAGTGAAGACCGGAGGTCAGGCTCATCAAGTCACCACCTTGGGCAACATGCGCCACCAGGGCGCGGCTGAGTCGGATGAACCGGGACGGTAAGCGGCAGGACTGACAAACCGTCACCCGCAAGGAGGAGCTGATGGGCCCCGCAGGCGGCGAGGCCACCCAATCGAGTGATTGGCCAGTGGGAGTCAGCGAGGGGGAGGTTCGCCATAGCCGCCGGCGTCGGTACGGGTCCCGTCGTGGAATCGCCGTCACGTCCGATCGCCTCTTCGACGGTGCCCAGCGCTTTACTTGCCTGGCGAGGGAGGTCCGCGTCGAAGAGTACGAGGATGTGTTCCCGTTACACGCTGACGTCAGCGTCGAGCACCTGGTGAAGGTGGCATTGGTCCTTGTCGGTCCCGAGCCGGCTGCGGTGCGGGCGCGGACGGCGTGGGCACAGTCTGTGCTTCGACTCGGGCGCGTAGGTCGGCCAAGTTGCCGGTCATGCGCCGGGCATGGGGCAGGGGGTCGGGCCGCGGGTGGGTCCATTGGCTGCCGGGGAAGAGCCGAGCGCGGCCGGGGAAGACGGCCAGCAGCTTTGTGAACTGGTCATCGCACCAAGAGGGCACCCAGGACCCTGACCGGCACAGGAACACGGCGTCGAGGGGCTCGGTCACCGGCCCGCCGTCGTCGACGGTCCTGTGCAGCGGGATCACGGGCGGGTGGGAGTACAGCGCCTGGATCGCTTCCGGCGCCGGTCCTGAGGTGGTGAAGACCGCCCATGTCCCGGTCGGCACCGGCCGCCTGGCCATGCCCTCCGGCGCGGACTTCGAGGTGACGACCCAGTGGTAGTAGTCGAGGTCGGTGCCCTCCGCCCGGCTGGGCTGGAGGTCGTCGCAGACCGCGACGATGCCGTGCGGCTCCTGGTCGGACAGCTTCTCCAGCATCTCCTTTGCCTCGTCACGATTCCTCGGACGAACTCGATGAGCTCCTGGTTCGGCCCCAAGTCCACGCGCGGCACCCGGGCCTTCGCCCCGACAATGCTGAATTCCGGCTGGTACACGACGCGATAGCGCATGCTGCTGCTTCCGTCGACGATGAGGCGGAAGGTCATGGGTCAGCTTCGGCAGGTGCTGTCGTGGGAGGGCAGGACACCGGTGGCGAGGTAGTCATTGACCGCCTCGTCGATGCAGGCGTTCTTCGGCGCGAAGAGACCTGCGTAGACGGTGTGCCGGAAGGCGCCGCGCAAGGTGATCAGCCGGGACTTCCTCAGGTCGCGGTGGGCAGCCAACTGGCCCTGGTACACGGTCGCCGGGTCACCCGTGGCACCCACCATCAGCAGCGGCACGCTGTTGTGCACGACGGTGGGGGGCTCCGCGGGGGTCGTCGGCCAGAAGGTGCAGGGTGTCACGGTCCGGGTGAGGGGCCCGAAAACGGGGTCGTCGGCGCGGTGCTGCCGGATGTCGCGGTAGTAGGTGTCCGGCTCGCGGGACGCGGCTGCCCGGTCGGCGCACTCGATGGCGGTCTGGGCGGCGAACGTTCCGTCCGCGTCCGGGGCGGTCAGGTCGGTCAGGACCTGGTCGAGGGTGGAGGTGGGCCGGACCGTGTCGCCGTGTGCCGCACGTACCAGCACCCTGACGTCAGCGGAGTAGCTCGCGTATGCCTCGTCGCTGTCTCCCGCGGTGACGTTCCACAGCAACTGGGGCAGGTTACGACTGCTGACCGTGTGGGTGCCGACCTTGACGGGAGCCCGGCCGATGTTCTGGTCGAGCCGGCTGATGGCGTGCATGACCCGGGCCGTGGTGGAGCCGAGATGGTACGTGCCGTCGCGGCGGGCCGCCCAGGCCGCCCAGTGCCGCAGCGCTCGGGTGACGGACGGGCCGAGGGTGCCGGTCAGGTCCGGTCCGTAGGCGTCGGCGTTCAGGGTGCTGTCGAGCACCACGCGGTCGGTGCGGTCCGGGAAGAGCTGCGTGTATACCTGTCCAAGGTACGTGCCGTAGGAGGAGCCGAGGTAGCTGATCTTCTGCTCGCCGAGGGCGGCACGGATGACGTCCATGTCGCGGGCCGTGTTGCGCGTCGAGGCGTAGGGCAGAACGGACCGCCGGCTGTCGCAGCGGGAGGCGAGATCCTTGGCCAGCCTCACGGTCCTGTCGAATGTGCCGCGGTCCCTTCCGGCGGAGCCGATGCTGACAGCCGGCCAGTGGCACTTGAGAGGTGTGCTGCGTCCGACGAACCGGGGATCCATGCCGATCACGTCGTAGCGGGCAGCCAACGCGGGGGCGACGCGGCGGAGTTGCAGCGAGAGGTACCGGACGGGCAGGCCAGGGCCGCCGGGGTTGTAGAGGAGCGTGCCGTGCCGGTGGGCGGTGTCTTTGGCCGACAACCGGGAGACGGCAACCTTGATGTTCCGGCCGTCGGGAATCCGGTAGTTGAGCGGCACGGTGAGCTCGGCGCACCGGGCTCCGGCCTCGTCCAGTGCCGCGCCTTCGGTGTCCTCCGGTCCGTCCTTGCAACCGTGCCAGATGATCTTCTGGTGCTCGAATCGGGCCAGTCCGTCGTCCCGGGCCGGGATGGCGCCCCGGGGCGTGCACGCGGTGACCAGGGATGCGCTCGCCAGAACCGCCACGGCGGCAATCACAGCTGTCCCACGAACTCTCAGCATGGTCTCTCCTCCGGTTCGTTCGGTGTCACATGACGTGATCGACAGCGGGTACGTCAGCTGCTCCGCATGTCGACTACCGAAGCTAGGCTGCGGGACCTGCTCGGCACATCAGCTCACGGTCGGTCGCCCAGGCTCCGCGGCCATGGCGGCGCAGTCCTCGAGACGGATGTGTTGTACGGGGCTGTGACCTGCCGTTTCGGCGGTTGAGCCGCATCACGTGCGACGCGTCGTCTACGACTGCGGGCGCAGTTGCGGGGTCTACGCACCCCGCCACCGCGCCCGGGCCCCTGACGAACGGTGCAGGGCCCCAGGTCAGAGGCCGACTTTGCCACCGGGGTAGGACCGTCGCTCCTCCTGAGGGAGCAGTCCGGAAGAGGCGCGTTCAGACGACGGGCTCATGTCGCCGTCGTCCCAGCGGCCTAGCGTTGTCAAGCGTCACCACCGACACGGCCGTCACCACCGATACGGCCGTCACCACCGATACGACCTGCCGACCTGCACGACCGGCTGTCGACCTGCACGACCGGCGCAGGCGTTATCCGCGAGGGAACAAGCACATGATCACAGCAGCAGCACTCAACTGGCCCGCCACCAGGGCCCGGTGATCGATGACACCGCCCCGTGTCTACGCACTCCTGTCCGCCCGGCCGGCAACGGCCGTGCTTCATGCCGGCGCTCGGAACATCCCGAGCCTCGCGTGGGACGTCCTGCTGGTGACTGCGCTGGGGGCGGCCACGCTGCCCGCGGTCGCCGCCGAACCCGCGGCAGTGGCGGTCAGCTCAGGGCTTCTCCTGCCCCTGATCTGGCGCCGCCGGACTCCCTGGGCGGTGTTCTGCGCCGTGGCCGCCGCAGCGTTCGCCCAGTGGCTGCTGGGCTACCAACTGCCTGCTGAGATCAGCTTGCTCGTCGCCCTGTACACGGTGGCCGCATACACTACGCGGCAGCGGCTGCTGATCGCCTGCCTCATCATGGAGGGCGGCATACTGCTGGCCTGCCAGCGCTGGGCGACCGAGGGACGCTGGCTGCCCACCGCCGTCGCGCTCAGCGCGCTCGCTGCTGCTGCCGCCTCCCTCGGGGCGAACACGCGCGCCCTCAGAGAGCGAGCGGCACAGCTCCAACGCGAACGGGACCAGCAGGCGCGGCTCGCAGTGGCGGAGGAGAGGAGCCGCATCACCCGCGAGATGCACGACATCGTCACCCACAACCTGTCCGTCATGGTCGCCCTGGCCGACTCCGCTCCTTACGCACAGTCGGCCGACACGTCGTCAGCCGCACTGCGCCAGATCTCCGAGACCGGCCGGCAGGCGCTGACCGACATGCGGCGCTCCCTTCACCTTCTGAGGACCGACGAGCCGGACGCGCAGCGACACCCGCTGCCCGGCATGGCCGACTTGGAGAGCCTCGCCGAGCAGATGCGCCGTGCCGACTTGCCGACCCGCCTGGAGATCAGGGGCGACCCGGCGCGCGTTCCCGTCGCCGCACAACTGACCGTCTACCGCTTGGTGCAGGAAGCCTTGACCAACACGCTCAAACACACGCCTCGCGGCACCCGCGCGCGCATCAGGATCCAGTGCCTGACCGATACCGTCACGGTCGACGTCACGGACGACGGACCGCCCCGCTGGGATGCCGACGCCGCATCGGGCCTCGGTATCCGAAGCATGCGCGAACGAGCTGCCGCCCACGGCGGGACGCTGCGGGCCGGACCACTGCCGAGCGGTGGCTGGCAGGTCGCCGCCCGCCTCGACCTCGGCCGTGAAGCGGACGTGGTAGCGTGACCATCCGCGTTCTCCTCGCCGACGACGAGGCACTGCTGCGCATGGCATTCACCACCGTGCTGGACGCTCAGCCGGACATGAGAGCGGTCGGGGGCGCCGCGGACGGCGACGAAGCGATCCGGCTGGCCCGGCAGTTGCGCCCCGACGTCGTCCTCATGGACGTCCGCATGCCGGGTACGGACGGCATCGAGGCGACCCGTCGCATCACCCGGGTCTCACCGCAGAGCAGGGTGCTCATCCTCACCACCTTCGACCTCGACGAGTACGCGTTCGCCGGGCTCAGGGCCGGTGCAGCGGGCTTCCTGCTGAAGAACGTCCGGCCCGAAGTGCTGCTCACCGCCATTCGCGACGTCGCCGCCGGAGACGCGGTCGTCTCCCCCCGGATCACCCGGCGGCTGCTGGAGAAGTTCTCCCCGCACATCCCCAGCGGCTGCAGTGACCGGCAGCAGGAACGGCTGCGCCTGCTCAGCACCCGCGAACGCCAGGTCCTCGTCCAGGTGGCCCACGGCCTGTCCAACGCGGAGATAGCGGCCACGCTGTGCCTCGCGGAGGCGACAGTGAAGTCCCACCTGGGGCGCATCCTTCAGAAGCTTGAACTGCGCGACCGCGTCCAGGCGGTGGTCTTCGCCTACGACAGTCGCATCGTCCACCCCGACTGATTCGGCCCATCCGTGCACCTGCCGACCGTTCCCCATGGCGGCGAACGGACCGCACTGATCGTGGGCGCCTACCGAGCCTCGGGCCACCGCCACGAGCGGCTCCTGCGTGCCCTGCCGCCCGTCCTGGTGATCAAGGAGGACGTCGAGGTTTGGGCCTGGCTGGAGACGGCCGCCGCCGACGCCGCCCTTCTCTCGGCCGGTTCTCAGGCGCTGATGGACCGGCTCCTCGACTGGGTCCTGGTGTGCACGTTGCGCACCTGGTTAGACCAGGCCGGCGCCGACGCGCCCTGCTGGTACCGGGGCCTCGTCGACCCAGTCCTCGCTCACAAGCCTTCCACGACCGGCCCGCCGAGACCTGGACCGTGGCGTCGCTGGCCACTCGAGCCGACGTCTCCCGGGCGCTGTTCGCCAAGCGCTTCACCAAGCTGATGGGTCGCCCGCCCCTCGCCTACCTCACGGAATGCCGCATGGACGAGGCCGCGGCGCTTCTGACCGACACCGACCTCAGCATCGCGCAGATCGGAAGGTCAGTCGGCTATGCCGATGCTTTCGGCTTCAGTGCCGCGCGCAAACGTCGCAAGGGTCTGAGCCTAGCCCCAGTGCGTTCCGCGCCGCGGCGGCCGGAGTTCCCGTCCAGCGACCAGCGGTGCTCTTCTCAAGGTGATCAGCGCGGTCCTGGCGACCTTTGTGCTGCCGGTCCCGGTGCTCGTACTGTCATTTACCGGCGCCGCGCAGGTTGCACGGCAGCGGAGAGGACGCCGACCCGCTGCTGGTTCGCGGAAGCCGCGGACAATTGCCGGGATGACCGTTATCGTCTACACGGCCTCAGCAGCCGTCGCATATCGCGCTTCGTCCAGCACCGCCGCCTGAGCCACCGCCGCCGAAGACGACCAGCTGCGCACCTGAGTCATCGCCCGGGAGGCCACGGTCCCACTCGATTACGGCATCCCTAAGGGCTGTCCGGTAAATGATCTACGGCATGCGGGTTGACCAGTGTCTTGGTCTGTCACCCGGCGAGGGTGAGGTTGTGCATGAGGCTGATCCTTTGGAGTGGACACCCTGACAATGGATCTTGATGGTCCAGGGAGGGATGTCCAGGTGGGAGGTAAGTCTCCGTATTCGGAGGAGTTCAGGAGGGACGCTGTCGCGCTCTACCGCGCCGCGGGCGGGAAGCGGACGTACCGCGCCCGCCGGGTGCCGCACCACTCCCTGCCCCGCCATCGCCCACGGTGCAGCACTGCACCGAGGTGTCCCGCATCCGGTACGCGGTGCGCTGCGCGTACTGCCGCAGCTCGTGCCGCTGGCGCTCGCCCCGGCCCGGGTCGTACAACAGGGCGGCCGCGAGGACTCCGCTGCCGATCAGGTCGTAGATCTGCCGTTGCTGGGCGACGGCGGCCTCCAGGGTGGCGATGGCCTCCGCGCACTCGTCCACTTGGTCCCGGCTGCTGGCCAGTTGAGAAGTACAGACAGCTCCGACACGGCGGGCCGTCGGACCCCGGCCACGAGCCCGGACGACGTGGTGTCGCCCGCCCACCTGGGCCGACGAAACGCCACTACGGCGGTTCAGCCGACGGCGTCGCGCAGCAGGTCCCGCAGTTCCAGTGCCGCTGGCAGGGGGGTTGCGGGCAGGGCCACGTGTAGGGTGCGGCGCAGGGCGGGGTCGGTGAGGCGGCATAGGACGAGTTCGTCGGGGAGGGCCCAGGCGGCCAGCGAAGGGACCAGTGCTACGCCGAGTCCGGCGGCGACGTAGCCGAACTTTCCGGTCCACTCCGCGATCCGGATGATCTTGTGGGGGGTGAAGCCCGCCCGGGCGCAGGCGTCGGCGAGCATCGTCGGGCGGTCGCCGTAGGCGCTCTGTACCCAGGACTCGTCGCGGAGTTCGCGCAAATCGACCGTCCCGGCTTCGGCCAAACGGTGCTCACGGGGGAGGGCGACGAGCAGTTCGTCCTCGCACAGTTCGGTCGTGGTGACCCCGTCGGCCGACGGCAGCCCGGAGGGATAGTCGCTGACGACCGCGAGGTCGAGCGCCCCGTCCGCGATGCGCCGCATCAGCGTGTCGGTCGGGCCCTCGACCGCGACGACCTCGACGTCCGGCCTGGCCTGATGGAGGGCGCGCAGGGCGGTGGGCACCAGCCGGATGTTGGCGGTGGCGAACGCGCCCACGTGCAGAAGTCCGCCGTGCCCCGCGTGCAGGACGACCAGTTCCCGCTGCGCCCGCGCCAGCCGGTCGAGCACCTCCACGGCGTGCCGGTGCAGCGCGCGTCCGGCGGGATTGAGCCGTACGCCCCTCGCCAGCCGTTCGAACAGAGGCCCGCCCGCCTGCTGTTCCAGCGTGGCGATCCGCCGGGACACCGCGGACTGCGTGTAGTTGAGCCGGGCGGCGGCATGCGTGAACGACCCGGTCTCGGCCACGGTCACGAGCAGCCGCAGCGCGTCGATCTCGAACACGTTCCTCCCACCGCCAAGACCCCGGCCGCCACGACCCTCATCCGGCCGCTCGACCATCATGCCCGAACACATTCCTGTGGCGCATAGATCCCATGCAATCCAGTCGCTGGTGTCATGCCTGGCCCAGTCTTAACGTCGTTCACGCGGCGGCGCACCGGAGGAGAGTGCGCCGCTGCTGCCCCAATGGCCCATGAGACGCGAGGGGGAAGTGTGCTGTCACGACGGGGAATTGAAAAGGGGCGGGGCCGATGACCCGGGGGGCCGCGCTAACCCTGCCGGCGATGCTGGCCGATCTGAAGGAACTCGTCACCTGCGAGTCCTTTTCGGCCGACCATGCGGCGGTGGCCCGCAGCGCCGAGGTGGTCGGCGCCCTCGGCGCGAGGCTGCTGGGGACCGGGCCGGAGCGGATCGTCATCGACGGGGTGACCCATCTGCGGTGGGCCTTCGGCACCCCGCGGGTGCTGCTGCTGGGGCACCACGACACGGTCTGGCCCATCGGCTCGCTCGAGGAGCGTCCCTGGTCGGTGGCCAACGGGATCGCCCGGGGACCCGGGGTCCTGGACATGAAGGCCGGCCTGGTGCAGATGTTCCACGCGCTGGCCTCACTGTCCTCCTTGGACGGGGTGTGCGTACTGGTCACCGGGGACGAGGAGGTCGGCTCCCCAACCGCCCGGAAGCTGATCGAGGAGGCGGCGCGGGCATGCGCGGCCGCCCTCGTGCTGGAAGCGGCCGCGGACGAGGAGGGCGCGCTCAAGACCGCCCGCAAGGGCACCTCACGGTACGAGGTCGTGGTGCACGGCAGGGCCGCGCACGCCGGGCAGGAACCGCACCAGGGGGTCAACGCCGCCGTCGAGGCCGCCCACCAGGTGCTAGCCGTCGTCGGCATCGGGGCCGCGATGGGCGCCGTCGGGGCCGCCCACCCGGTCCTGGGCGTCTCGACGGTCACCCCCACCCTGCTGTCGGCCGGCAGCGCGCGCAACACGGTGCCCGCACAGGCGCGGGTGTCGGTGGACGTACGCGTCCCGACCGTGGACGCACAGGAGTGGACCGACGAGTTGATGCGGGAACTCACCGTGCAAAGTCCCGGCGCGCGGCTGGAGATCCGGGGCGGTGCGGAACGGCCGCCCATGCAACCGGAGTCCTCAGCCGACCTGTTCGCCCTAGCCTCCCGCCTCGCCGCCGAACTGGGCCAGGACCCCCTGCGGGGGATCGCCGTCGGCGGCGCCTCGGACGGCAACTGGACCGCGGCTGCGGGCTGCCCGACGCTGGACGGCCTAGGCGCGGTGGGCGGCGGCGCCCACGCGGACACCGAGCACGTCCAGATCGCGCAGCTGATCCCCCGCGGCCTCCTCCTCGCCCACCTCATCGACAGGGCCCAGCGATGAACCGGCCCGCGCGTCATCCCCCGCGCATCCGCACCCTGTTCCTCACCGCGTTCACCGCCTCAGCGCTGGCCGCCTGCTCGGGCGGCCCGCAGACCACACCAACCGACGAGCCGACACCGGCGCAGACAGCGACGCCCGCGCTGACACCGGTGGACACCGCCACGCCGACCACCCACTCGGCGCTGACCGCCGATCCCTCGTACATCGCCAACAACGTCATCTACTGGTGGAATTCAGGAGGCGAATCCGAGTTCGTCAGCCTGGTCAGCCAAGCCGTCGACATCCAGGACCTCCAGACCCAGGACGACTGGGTGCACGACTTCGGACCCTTCTTCGACACCCTCGACCGGGTCCGCGAATACGGCCCCATCCCCGACCGCAAGACCCAGGCCACCTGGTCGGCCGCCCTCAGCCATCTCCGCCACGGCGCAGGCGGCATTCTGAACGCGAACCGGCTGGCGAGCCCGCAGAGCAAGAGCCCCAGCGAGGCCGCGCAGGAGGCCCGGGGCTGGAAACAGTTCAGCGAAGGCATCAAGGACCTCAAGGCGACCCAGACGCGGCTCCACCGCACCTTCGGTCTCACTCCGCTGAACGACCCCTGGGAGAAGGACGTGCCGTGAAATGCCGCACCCAGCAGATCACCGACAGATGCTCTGCCCCTGGGGGCGGGGCAGGCAGCCGAGACGCACAGCGACGAAAGGACTCATGTGCTCGCGGCGGCCGAGGTGGCGGGCCAAGGCTCGCCAGTTCTTCAGGTGGGCAATGCCGTGCCCGGCGTCTCGTACGACGACGCCCCCACGACCCGGCTGCACCGCCGTCGACGGAGCAGCAGATCCTCGGCGAGCGCCGGCCGTCGGGCTGGGTCCCGCAGAAGCTGGACGGCGGCCCCGGTTCCGGCCGGGGCGTCATCCACGCCGTCGACTGCGAGGAAGCGCCTGCCGGGGTGCCGGTGCTGCCACTGGATAAGGCGTTGGACGCCGCGGAACTACCAGAACCCGGCTGTGTTTCTCTGTGCAGCGCAGCGAGCGAGCTGGACCCGTAGTCAAGGGGTTCGAGACGGCTTCGACGACGGCGATAGGCCTGTCCGGCTTCTTGCCCAGCTGCGGTGCACGTCTTGAGGACGGCTACTCCATCTTCACGAGCCCTGTAACTCCGAGACGACAGAAAGGGGAACGAGCACGCCCTGGAGCAGCACGTTGACGTACGTGCGGGGCGGGAGGTCGTGCATGTACGGGCCGGTGGCACTGGGCTCGTGCTCGGTGATCAACCTCCAAGGAGCCGGCGAACGATGCCGACCGCCGCCCAGCCGTGTTGCGGAGCCTGGGCCGACGCCGGGCAGTGCTGCCGACAGAGCTGTGCAGCCTAGAACAGCGGCGCGGATCTATCTGACGGAACGACCTGATGTGACCTACTGAAGCCCGAAGTCCACTCATAACGTCGGTCGTTCCTCACACGTTCAACGGAGACTCTCAAGAGGAGGAAGCTTGCGGGGAAGCCACTTAGCGCGCCTGCTGACGGTTACGGCGGCCGCGCTCTTGATCGCATCCCACGACCACCTATGCCGCCGACGAACCCGGCTCGGGGGCCTACGGAACGGATTGTGCAGGTATCCGCGAACAGCGCCACCCCATCGGACGACACCGTCACTTGCACCTTCCGCGCAGAAAAACCGAACTACAGCGGCAACAAGATGACTGATGTGGGCGGCATCAAGAGCTGCACACCGCACGCCCCGTTCTCGTGCAACAGCGAGTCCGAGATCGAGTGGTGCAACCCGGGACCGGGCCGGTGGCTCACCGTCGCTCAGTCCGGCCGGCAGTACCAATGCCCGCCCCCTACCGTACGACCACGGCGAAGTACACCTGTGAGTACCGCAATTCGGACCCGCTCTACAGCTACCGCACCCGAGTAATCGGCTCCGTGTTCTTCGGTGAGACGCAGTCTGCTGACGTCAGCGGGCAAATCCTCAACGCGCGCTGCCTTTAGCCATGGCCGCGGTGTGTGCAGGCCCCGGCACACCACCACTGCATGCCGAGACGAACGTGAGGCGATCGCGGACATCTGGCCGCAGTGCACCGCTTGGAGCAGCCGTATCATGGAGGCAGCCGATCAGATCCCGGGAGAACGCGGCGACCGCCATGAACGCTACCGGAACTGGTCGATGCAGCCCGCCTCAGCCGACAGGCTGCTGCAGACCCTGCTCGCGCTGAGCATCCATGCCCTCGCCCTTGACGGGGCCAGCGACAGCAGTCAGGACGTCCCTGGAATGCTCGGCCAGCTCCGCCTCACCGACATCGCGCTCGCCGCGACCGCAAGGCCGTCCCACGAACTACTCGCCGGCCTGCCGCACCTGTCCAGCACCGACCAACTGCATGTGAACTCCGTCAAGGTACTCATCCACGATGATGCGTCCGCCCTCGCTCTCGGCCGCTTGAGTCAGATGATCCGCATCACCCTGATAGCGCTGGCGGCCACGCTCCAGAACGAGAATCCGGTATGTGCCGACATTCCCGGCGGATGACGGTCACAGGATTCAACGTCACCGCCCACGCAGAGCCGCCAGTCACGGAGTGGCCGCGTGGCACCGCGGGCGCCGGCCGCCAGCTCATGACGTCGCCCCTCCTCATACCTCAGGTGTGGAAAGGGGCGGCGTCGTCGTTGCCCGGTCGCGTCAGTCGGCACAGCAGGCCGCGCAAGCAGCCTGTGGCGACGGGTGCGACGGGACCAACAACGGCACCACTTCTCGGGCTTCGTACGGGAAGTGAGGCCGCCGTCTCCCTCGCGTCACATCTAGACCCGAACTCCCTCCCTCTGTGATGCTCGTGCGTCCTGTGCTGCGCACTGGCACAGGCGCCGAGACGGACAACTGTCGTGCGCGATTTGCGTCCATCGGCTGCCTCGCGCCGTGGGCTGGGGCCGCGCCGGCCGGCAGGCGATCTGCGTCCGATTGAGGGTGGGTTCATGAGGCGAGACAAGCAACAGCCGTCGCATCGCTGGACCGGCGGCGGTACGTCCCGCTCTGCGACGCAGCTGGCGGGCTGCCGACAACGTTCAGCCCATCCAGGGGGTGGCCGCTCGAGGCGGGGTGGAGCAATGCGGCGGCCGCGGCGGCGGCATGAGATCCGCGCCTGGCTCACCACCATGCACCAAGGCAGCACGGTCACGCCGCGGCGCCACCCGCTCAGAGACGACCATCCGCCTCCACCTGCGCCGGCGCCGGGCCGTGCCCGCCCTCACCCGATGGACCGAGAACGACAAGACATCCCTGAACCTGGTTCCGCCCGCCCCGCGGCCGGGCCAGGAATACGTCGTGCTTGCGCGCCGCCCGCTCCCCACCCGCAAGTCCGGCCCGCTCCCCCGACGTCAGATCACGGCGGATCGCCCGGTGCAGCGTCGTCAGCGACGGTGCGTCTGCAGGCGGAGACTGCCTGGCAGCACGCAGGACCAGTTCGCGGTGGACCGCCCGCACGTTCCCCTTCCACAGCGCCAACAGTCCACGGACCTCGGGCGTGACCGTGAACCTTGCATCGACCCGGGAGCGTGCGCCGGGGTTGGCGACCGCGGTCTCATCGCTCTGAGCGGTGGCCAGCCAGCGCCACACCGTGCGCTCCGACACCCCAGGCGCGTCCGCAGCCACCCGTACATGGACTGCTGTCAGCTTCTTCCCTGCCCGCAGTGCGAGCAGCCGCCGCACGGCCGGACCGCGCAGCGCCGTCCTCGACGCCGCAGGCAGTCCGCCGTCTGGGCGGATGGCGTCGCCGTCCTTCATGTCAGCTCCCCCTCACGCGGGTGGGACGTCGTGTGCTTGCCGGTGGCCGGGAGCATGCGATCGCCCTCCCGTCTCTTGCAGGAGTGCTCCGTTCACAGTGGCGGCGCGACCCGCTGGAACAGCCGCCTCGGCAAGGCCCGGTCGATGGATGCATCAGCGGTGGTGAGCAGCGCGTTCTGCAGGTTGCGCAGTCAAAGCGGCCCACGTGCGGAACGTGCCGTGAGCGCACGACCGGTCGATCCACGTCAGGTCCGGGGCCGGTACGGTGCGCCACAGCGGATGGAAGCCGGTCACCACGGTTGCCACTTCCGCTCCGGTCAAGCGTGGAACCTCCTGCCATGCGCCGATACGCGATGCCAGCTGCGGCAGCCGGGACAGCGCCCGCTCGCTGCCCGCCCCGCACAGCACCAGCGTGATCCGGGTGCCGGAGTGGTCCCACAGGCTCTGCAGGTACGCCAGGCACGGCACGGGCAGGCGCTGTGCCTCATCGACCACCAGCACCTGCGCCTCACTCAAGGCCCCCGTGACCGTGGCGTCGGCCAGCGCCGACGTGTGCGGGAAGCGGCCCGCCAGCGCCAGCGCGTCGAATACCGCACGCCTCATGCCGGCCACCGACGGGCGCACCGGTACCGGCACCCACGTCACCTTCCAGCCCGGGGGCACTGCGCTGAGCGCCGTCCGCACGGCGGCGGTCTTGCCCCGGCCCGGGTCACCGAACAGTCACACCGCCCCCTGGGTCGCCATCGCCTGCCCGACCGCCTCGGCCACGGCCCGCACCGACGACGTCCGCACCAGCTGCGCTCCCGCCGGCAATGCCACACCGGCCAGCGCACCGTTCTCCCCCACCGGCAAGCTCCCGGTCACCTCTGGTACGAGACGCGGCAGCCGGCGCGCAGCCACTTTCGCCGCGCCTGCTTCACTCGGTCCGGCCAGGGCGAGGTCAGCCAGCGCCTGCCGCGTTTGCTGCTCTTCCCGCTCCCGCCGCGCCACCGCGCGGTCCGGCAGGACCCTGCCGGTGACAAGAAGCCGGCGATCGGCCGTGTGTGACAAGGACAACGCCTCCCTGGTGACGGTCCAGCTGCTGACGCGGGGCCGGCTCCTGCGCAGCCTGTGCCCGGCCAGCTCGCCGCGGCACCCACGCCCCCGGCCACACCCTGGTGCCGAGCGCGGTCCGCACGGCCGGCCCCGCCGTGGTCACCGCTCATCCGGAAGGAAAGCCGAACAGGCCGGGCCTTTACGTGCTTCAGCTGCCTACAACGAGCGCGGCCCCCCTCAGCGCAAAAGCCACAACCCCAGCTCACACACGCCGGCAACACACCAGGTCAGTCGACGCCCCGTACACCGACAACCGGCCCGCGCACCGTCCGTCCCCGACGCCGTGTCACCGACGCCGGGGCTTGTCCTCCCGACGGGCGTCATCCGGTCAGGAGCCGTCCTTCATCGGCGGGGCCTGCTCATGGCGCAGGTAGCGCTCGACCGAGCGGGTCAGCACCTCGTTGCCGCCGGCGGTGACCACGCGGTCCCACCAGGCGCCGTAGATCCGGTCGAAGCGGTAGCCGACGAGCAGTTCACCGGCGGCTCGGACGGCGTCGGGGCGCTCGGGGACGTGGTTGGCGTAGCTGTACATGATGCTGACCCACCGGGGGTCGGGGCCGACGTTGACGATGTCGCCGGTGAACAGTGCGCCCCGGCCGGTGTTCCAGTGCATCACCGCGCTGCCCGGAAAGTGGACGCCCGGGTTGATCAGAGTCAGTTCGTCAGTCAGCCGGTGAGTCTGCCCGCTCCAGAAGTGCAGGGCGGGGTCGGGGCGGCCGACCCACTGCCGGTCGGCCTCGTGCAGGTACACGGGCGCGTCGAAGGCGTGCGCCCAGTCGACCATGGCGGAGTAGAAGTGCGGGTGGCTGATGGCGATCGCGGTGATGCCGCCGAGTTGCCGCACTTCGCGGATCACGGCGTCGTCGAGGTAGGGCACGCAGTCCCACAGCACGTTGCCGTCGGCCGTGCGCACCAGCAGCGCGCGCTGGCCGATGGCGAACTCGGGGGTGCTCCCGATGCCGAGGACGTCCGGGCCCTGTTCCTCGACGCGGCTCCGGTGGCCGTCGGCGCGCAGCTCGGCCAGGCTGGTCCACTGCTGGCCGCCGCGTCCGACGTACTGACGCTCGTCCAGGCAGACCGGGCAGTCGGGGCGCGGGACGGCGTACTGGGTGCCACAGGTGCGGCAGACGGGCAGCGTCGTGCCGGTGAGTTCAGCCACGGTCGCCTCCGGCCAGCTCGGTGAGTACGTACGGGCGGCTGGGCCGCCAGCCGAGTTCGGTGACGGCGCGCTGCCCGGACACCACCTGGTTCAGACCCAGGGCCTCGGCGAACGGGCCGCCCAGGGCCTGGGCGGCCTGCTCCAGCGGCCAGGGCTCGGCCCGGCCGGTGCCGCCCGCAGCGAAGTCGGCGGCCGCGGCGAGCGCCACGACCGGCACCGCTTCGTGCGCCACGCCGTGCAGCACGCTGCCCGGGTCGGCCTTGGTCACCGCCAGCACGAAGAGTTCAGCGAGGTCGTCCACGTGCACCATCGGCCAGCGGGTCGCCGCCGAGCCGACGTACCGGCCGGTGCCGTGCTCACGCGCCCAGTCGGTCATCAGGCCGGGAATGCCGCCGCCGTGGCCGTACACGATGCCGGGCCGCACGACGACGGCGCGGACGTCGTCCCGGCCGGCGTCCAGCACGCGCTGCTCGATCCGCGGGCGGTAGCCGACGATGGCGATGGCGTCGGTCGGCGCGTCCTCGTCGAGGGCCGCGTCGCCGGTGGCGCCGAGCACCCAGACACCGCTGGTGTACACGAAGGCCCGTCCGGTGCCGCGCAGCCGCTCGGTCAGCGCGTCCACGGCCGCCGCGTCCACCGCCTCGTCGCCGGTCGGCGTGGCGAGGTTGACCACGGCGTCGATGTCGTCGGTGACGGCTGCCCGCAGCGCGGCCGGGTCGGCCAGGTCGCCTTGGAGTGCCGTCGCCCCGGCGGGCAGCCGGCTTGCGTCCTTCACGAGATGGACCACTTGGTGGCCCTGCGCCTCGAGCCGCCGCACCACGGCCGATCCGATGTAGCCGGTCGAACCCAGCACAAGTGTCTTCATAGCTGGTCTCCATTCGTTGGCTGACGAATACTTGGGGTTGGTCGTGCCCGCCTCACGGACGTGCACGGAATTCGGGCGACGGGGCGCCGCCCGTGGTCTTGCCGTAGCTGAGGGATTCGACGATCCGGCCGTCCCGTACCAGGACGAGGTTCACGCCGCGTACGGAGTCGGCCGGTCCGTCACCGAAGCGGTACCGCCAGCGGACCGTGGCCCGTTCACCGGTGACGACGACGGCCTCCGGCTCGAAGCGGCCCGCGCGGTCCTCGGCGAGGGCCCGGCAGAACTCCAGGCATGCGGCGAGCCCTTCGTAGCGGGCCCCGTCGGGTGCCGGGCCCCTCGCCTCCATCACGCAGTCCTCGGCGATCAGCTCGGCGAGCGATGAGGTGTCACCCTCGAGGAAGGCCCGGTTGAAGCGGTGGACGACCTCGGCCGTGGTACGGAACGACATGTCGCGCCCTTTCAGCAGCACCCGACAGGTCAGTCACGGGTTGCCCCGACCAAGCTCGGCCGCCGCGTCTTCGACCGCGGTGGCGGGGCCGGGGATCGCGTGTTCGGCGGCGCGGCTGACCTGCTCCCACGCCTCCCAGGTGGCCATGCGCGTGCGGGCGATGTCGAACGCGAGGTCGTAGACCATGCTGCCGAGGAGGAGGCGCAGCGGCGGCTCGTCGCTGTCGACCAGGGTGAGCAGCGCGGCCGCGGCGAGCTTCGGGTCGCTGTCGACCGAACCTTCGGCGAACTGCTCGGCCAGCTTCTTGCGCAGCGGCGCGTACGCCTCCAGGGGACTGGTGCTGTGCATGGCGGTGTACAGGTCCGTCCAGTAGCCGCCGGGCTGGAGGATGCTCACCTTGGTTCCGAATGTGGCGGCCTCCGCGGCGAGGGCCTCGCTGAGGCCTTCCAGGGCGAATTTGCTGGCGCTGTAGAGGCCGGTGCTGGGGAAGCCGCCCAGGGCGGCGATGCTGGACACCTGCACGAGGTGACCGGAGCCCTGCGAGCGCAGGACGGGCATGACGGCCTGGCTGACCCACAGGGCGCCGAAGAAGTTGACGTCCAGTTGGGCGCGGGCCTCGGCCTCGGTGAACTCCTCGACCATGCCCATCGACAGCATGCCCGCATTGTTGACGACGACGTCGAGCCGGCCGAAGCGGCCGACCGCCTCGGCGACGGCGGCGAACACCGCTTCGCGGTCGGTCACGTCCACCCCGAGGGGCAGCACCCGCCCGGGGTGGGCGGCCGCCAACTCCTCCAGCGGGGCCACGGTGCGGGCGGCCCCGGCGACCCGGTCGCCGGCGCTCAACGCGGCCTCGGCGAAGGCGCGGCCGAGGCCCCGGCTGGCGCCGGTGATGAACCAGACGCGGCCGGTGGTGTCGGCTGAGGTGTGCATGTGCGGTACTCCTGTCCGAGAAATGAGGCACCCGTGCTGGGCGTGCTCGATCGGGGCGACGAGCCCGACGACGGCGTCCACGTCCTCCTGCGAAACGGTGACGCCGGCGACGAGCCGCTTCATGAGATGTCTGCCTTCTGGGTGCGTGGGCGTACTACGTCTTGGGCAACGGCTTGTCTCCCGTCCGGCACGCTCCGGCGGCTGCAGGCAGTCCGCTGGGCGGTACGGGGTCACCGGTACGGGCGCCGCACCGCCCGAAGATCGCCGAGCAGCGGTTCCGGGCTGCTGTCGATCTTTCAGCGTCCTCCCATGCCCATCAACATCGAAGATCAGTAGGATCCGATAACTCAGGCTTATGACGGGGGTCGACGGCAGGTGGAAGTACGCGACATCGAGATTTTCCTGACGCTGGCCGAGGAACTGCACTTCGGCAGGGCCGCCGCCCGGCTGCACCTCACGCAGGCGCGCGTCAGCCAGGTGATCGGACGTCAGGAACGCCACCTCGGCGGCCTCCTGTTCGACCGCTCCAACCGCCGCCAGATCCGCCTTACCCCGCTCGGCCGACAACTGCGTGCCGACCTGCGGCCGGTCTACGCGAGCCTGCGCGAGAGCCTCGAACGCGCCCGGATGGCCACCCGCGGCAAGACCGCACGTCTGCGCGTCGGCATGATGCCGTTCAACGTGCCCGACCTGTACCGCTACTGGGACACCTTCCGCTCCCGTCATCCCCAGTGGGAACTACAGCTACGCCGGGCGCCCTACGTCGACCCCTTCGCCAGACTGCGCGAGGGCGACATGGATGTCTTCCTCACCTGGCTACCGGTGGACGAACCCGATCTCACCGTCGGCCCGGTCCTCTTCCGCGACCCCCGCGTCCTAGCCGTCGCCGCCGACCACGAACTCGCCGAACGGCTCGTCGTCCCGTTCGAGGCGCTGGCAGACTTCGCCCATGCCATGCCACCCGACATGCCCGACTACTGGGAGGACGGCTACCTGTCATTCCACACATCCCGGGGGAAGCCGATCGAACGCACTGAGCAGGTCACCAACGCGGACGAGCTGATCCACCTCGTCGGCACCGGCGAGATCGTCCACCCCTTCCCCTCCCACGTCACCCGCTACTGGTCCATGTCCTACGTCCGCTTCATCCCCGTCCCCGACATGGGCACGATTCCCTACGCCCTGGTGTGGCGCAGGGACGCCGAGAACGACCTCATCCGCGCCCTCGCCCAGACCGTCCGCGACATCGGAGTCCTGCACTTCTGACGATCCCGCGCGCAAGCGGCCTGGAAGCAGAGGCGGCTTTCCCAGGGCGGCGAGAAGGTCGTGGGCGAGGCCGTCTCCGCTGGTGGTGCCTGGGCCGGGGCGCAGGGTGATCCGGCCGGACGGCGGATGGTGGGCGGCCAGGCGGTATGCGTGTGCATCGCATCGTCGCCTGAGTCGATGACCACGCCGCACCGCCGCAATCCGGCAGCACGCCCCGGCCTCCGGCTCGAGTCCCACCCTCCGGCCCTCCTGCGAGCCGGTGACGACGCCGGGGACACGCTCGTCGTCGTAGACCAGTTCGAGGAATTGTTCACCCTCTGCGCCGATCCCGCAGAACGGCAGGCGTGCCTGAACCTGTTCCTGACCGCGAAATACCCACCAACACAATCCGGCCCCGACCAGCCGCATACAGGAATAGCCAACCCCATGACAGCCACCCGCCCTGCTGCTACGCAGCCTGTGGCAGCAGTCTGGTCACCCCATGACAGCCAAGATCACAACTCACACCATCGAGAGACCAGACACAACCCACCCCATCCCCACTGACGACCAACCAATGCCACCAGGACACCCGTTCACAGGCGTCACCTCATCGATCTATGGACTGGTGGTCCGTCAATGTTGCTGATCAGGATACGAGTTGTCCCTGTTGTGCGGGTCATGGTGCGGGTGCCCCGTATCCTGAGCCCTGGTCTTTCGCAGAGTTCCACTCACGCTTCACCAGGAGGCGGCAGAGAGGTCCCTCGTCGTGGAGGCCCGGCCGACCGGCCGGGCGGATGAGACGGACGAGCAGGAACCTGCCGAGCGGCGCCGGAAACGGCGTCGGATGCTCGGGCAAGTCCTGCTCGACTGGTCGCCGGTGCTGGCGAGACTGACCACCATCGTGATGCAGCACCTCTCCTGACAGGAGAGCGGCACGAGCGGGTCGCATGGCCCGGGCAGCAGTGAGCCCGGCCGATGCATGCGCGACCGGGCTCACTGCTGTATCGCGGGGAGGGCCATGAAACCGGGGGTAGGAGCCCGGGGACGGGGCCCTGCCGTGTGTAGACGTTGTGTCTACACTCGCACCTCGATCGTAGCGTGTGTAGCTACATAGGGGTCGCCGCGCAGCTAGAGCAGGATGAGCAGACAGAGCAGGAGCGCACCGCGCAGAGGTGTCCCGGCTGTTCCGGCCCAGCGCAGGGCCCGCCGCGAGTACGAGTACCGCGTCAGCGCGCTCACACCGGCCTGATCATGATCACCGGCTTAGCGTTAACCGCTGCAGGCACAGTGCTGGAAGCAGTCAGCCTGTCGAGGCAGTTCTCCCACTTGGTGTCGGTCGCTAACCACCGACCGCGGCGCGGGATGATACGCGATCTGCCCACCGGCGTCGGCCCACAGCTGGGCGTCTGCCGTGTCAGCGGAACGTGTTGCAGTCGGCGACGCGGCCGGAGCGGTAGCCGGTGGAGAACCATTGCTGGCGCTGGCTCGCGGAGCCGTGGGTCCAGGTGTCGGGTGTGGCCTTGCCCTGGTAGCGCTGCTGGATACGGTCGTCTCCGACGGCGGCGGCCGCGTCCAGCCCGCGGTTGATGTCGTCCTTCGTCAAGTCGGTGACCAGTGGCTTACCGCTGTTGGGGTCGGGGGTGGTGGTGGCGTGGTGGGCCCACACTCCGGCGTAGCAGTCCGCCTGCAACTCGAGTTTCACCGAGCCGCTGTTCTGGCCCTTTCCGCTGCCGCGGGAGATCGTTCCGCTGAGGTCCTGGAAGTGGTGGCCGTATTCGTGCGCGATGACGTAGGCCTCGGCGAACGGGCCGCCCTTGGCGCCGAACTTGCTGCTCAGGTCGTTGAAGAAGCCGAGGTCGAGGTAGACCTTGTCATCGGCTGAGCAGTAGAAGGGGCCGACGTCGGAAGTCGCGTTCCCGCAACCGGTGTTGACACTGCCGGTGAACAGGAACGTGGGGGCCTGCTGGTAGGGCTTGCCGGCGGCTGTCTCCGTCTGCTTCCAGAATGCCTGCACGCTGTCGACCACGGCGACGATCCGGCACTCCTCCTTGCGGTTGGCGTCGGCACCGGTCCGGCAGTCCGCCGCGAGGTCCGCGGCTGCCTTGCCGGACGAGGGCGTGTCGCTGCTGCCCGAGCCGAACATGCCGGGGTCGACACCCAAGAGCACGGACGCGACCAGCACCACGAGCCCGACCAGTCCCCCGCCGATGGTCTTCCCGCCGCCCGGGATCCCGCCCAGCGCACCTCCCCGCCCGTCTGTGACCTCGGACGTGTCCAGAGCAGCATCGTCGTCGAATTGCATACGTTGAACCTCCTTCACGCAGCGCGCCGGACCGCCCGCGTCGTCCCGCTCGCCTACCCCGTACGAGGACATCTTCATCCCGTCCTCTTCCTGCTCGGCCTCTTGGAAGAGCCGGCGGGCGACGCCGCGACGCCGCTCTGTGGGCGAACGGCGGACCGCCCGTGTGCGGTAACGCCCCCTCCATGCCGTCGACCGCGCAGCGGGGCCCTGCCTGTCGCCGGTGCCGGGACCGTACCCGCGAGATTCAGACGCCGCGGGTCGGTCGGAACGTTCGCGTACTCGTCGAAGAGCCGCTCAAGGGCTTCGTGACCGTGCGTGCGGCGGTACTCCATCACGGCCGCCGTCACCGACAGCACCCAGAGAATGCGGGCGTGTCCGTCGGCCAGCGGGCACTTCTCCAGATTGGGGCCGTGGAAGTAGGGGGCTGATCAGCAGGTGGTCGCAGTGGGACCCGGGCAGCCACAGCTCCCCGATGGACAGGCTGTGCGCGACGCCGGTGCAGGTGGTCGTCGTGTTGCTCAAGCCAACCATCGACAGCGGCCGTTGGCCTTGTTCGCAGGCCAGGTGGATTTTGGTGATTGAAGTCTCCCCGGGACCGGTCCAGGCCGTGGTCGTCGGGCTCGGTGCCGGCCGTGAAGCCAAGCAGCCGGTTCGGCATCGGACGCCGTCGGTAACTGCCGTCACCACGGACGTGCCCGGCAGCCCAGGCCGGGCCATGGAGGTCGGGTCACCCGGCGCGCTGGGTTGTCTCTCCGGCCTGAGCCGGTACGGCGGGCAGGGAGACGGTGCAGGAGGCGCAGCGTCGGGCCTGGGCGGGTACGGGGCTAAGGCATTCGGGGCAGTCCCGTTTGGGGGCCTGGACGTCTTGGTGCGGGGCGAGGCGTTCGTGGAGCTTGTTGATCGGGAGCACGACCAGGAAGTACAGGGCGCTGGCGAGGAGGAAGAAGCTGATCGCCGCGTTGACGAAGGCGCCGTAGGGGAACTTGGTGGCGCCTACGGTGAAGGTCTTGCGGCTCATGTCGCCCGTGGCGCCGGTGGCCAGCCCGACGAGTGGGGTCAGGAAGGCGCTGACGAAGCCGTTCACCACGGCGGTGAACGCCGCCCCGATGACGATGCCGACGGCCAGGTCGACCACGTTGCCGCGCAGGATGAAACTGCGGAAGCCCTTCACCTTCTCACCCCTAAGAGGTTCTTGACGTCGACGAGCTGCACCGAAAGCACGGTCAGCCCACCCCTTCACCTCGAATGCCCTGCCACCCCTCACCCATGCCGGCTCCGCCGCGCGGCGCGGCGATGTACCAGTTCACCAAGTGGCGCGACGACGACAGACCATCCATGACCTGCTGCGCCGACAGGTGCGCTGTGACCGCTGAGCGTTGAGGTCAGCCGCTGGCGAGTATCGGGCCCGCCGGGGCAGAGAGTGTCTGATGAACGTGGGGGCAGGGCGTGGCAGAAGTGGTTGTGAGAATGCGCATCCGGCGCAGGAGAGCACGGGTGGTGCGCTTGCTCAGCGTACTGCGCCAGGTCAGTCCCGGGTGGCGGGACCGTAGGTGTGACAGCGCACGGGTGCCCAGGCCGGTGCTGTGGAAGCGCTCGTCGATGACGACGGCGGTGATGACACCCTGGGCGCAGTCAGTGCAGATCCGGTACCGGACCTGGCCGACGACCTGGCGGGTGTGCACGAGGAGCAGGCATTCGTCGCCCGGGCCGGGGTCGTCCGGGATGTGCGTGGACAGCAAATCGATTGCCCGGTAGGCGAGGACGCGGCGGCGCAGGCGGCCGGTGCGTCGGCCTCGGTGTGAGTGTTTGGCGCCGTCGTGACCGGGCGGCGGTGTCTCGGCTGTGGAGACCTTGGCGATGAGACTGCTGCTGGTGGGACGCGCATGTAGTCCGTGCATGACGTCTCGTGTGCCCGAACAGCCGACGGATACCCGTTTCAGCGGGCGGGGCATCCCGCCCGGGCGCACCTCGGCGTCATGGGCTCGCTGCCGCCCATCACCTTTTACCAGTACCACCAGTGGCGGCGGCAGATGGCCCGCTGTTTCGACGACCTCGCCGCCGAGCTCGCCGAGACAGGCACCGTCCGCCCGCGCTGCAGCGGCGAGGAGATGGCCCTGCATCTGGGCATCGACCGGGCCAAGTCGCTGACGCGGAACCAGCCGCGCCTGGTAGCGGAAACAGTGGCGGGCCTGGATGAGGACCGTCGCGATTTCGACTGGGACTGGTGCTCGACCGTGTTGTTCGAGGACCACGACGTGCTGATGCTGTTCGACGCCTCCCTGGACGGGATCGAAGACAGCGGCAATGAACTCAACCATGCCCTCGGACTTGCCAACCTGGCCGCTGCGGCCTGGTTCGCGCCCTTCCGCCCCGACCAGGCCCGCGACCCCGACCGCTGCTTCCGCACCTCCTGACCTGCCCCAGGCTGCCCGGCAGCCTCGCGAGACAGCAGCCTCCTACCTCACCCGCCTCGCCGCCACCTACCACCTCACCGCCCACCTCCTCGACGGCCCGCACATCACCGCCACCGGCACCCCCACGGCCCCACCCCCGCCGAAATCCACGCGCCAGATGCCAGGGTCACCATGAACTCCACCCAGCCTTGGCCGCGATAGCGGGGAACTCTTCGAGGGAGGTGACGCCAGCTTCCGGCTTGTGCTGCTCGTCGCACCAGGTGGGGCACATGAATGGAGGAAGGGGCGATTGCGCGGTGGCAGCGTCCACGACCCTACATCCTGCCCAGTGCCACCTGGAAGGTGGCGCAAGGCGCGCCGGTCGGCGACGTCTATGCGAGTGATGCGCGAAGGAGTTTCGTCGGTCCACGCCCGCCGAACAGCACGGCGAGCAGGGTCGCCGTCGAACAGGCAGCGAATCACACGTGTGGCGGATCCATGTGCTCGGCATGGCGCCACGCGCAATGCCGGGGACCGCTCTGCGCGGGCCACAATTCCGGCGCACGCGCGGCCTCAAGGAGGTCAGGTCTGCAGGCCGCTACACGGGGGCGCCGGCGCCCCGTCGAGCAGGTCTCCAGCGCGATGCGCGCCGAGGTCAAGGGCGACGTGAACGCCTACTTCACCTCCCGGGTGGCGGCTGCCTCCTGGCGCCGCAGGAACCGCATGACCACCACCATGCCCTGGTGGCCCCGCGTCACCGGCGCAGCAGGCGCGGCCCCGCACACCTGGCAGAACCGCCGCGAGCGGGTAGGGCCCGGGGGCCTGCGGATACCGCGCCGGTGTCGGCGCGTACGGTCCCGGCACCTACGCGAAGGCCCCGCAGGCGGCTGGTACGGCCCCGGCGTTTGCGGGTGGGCGGGGTGCGGGGGCGGCGGCGTGCTCAACTGGGGCCTTTTCCAGGGGGACACGTCGGAACGGCATAGCACCCTACTCGGTGAGCTGTCCCGGCAGCGGTCCCGCGTGCGCGACGAGCAGAGGGGCGTCGACGTCTCTGGGCGGTCAGGCTGGGCGTACGCCCGGCTGGGCGCTTGCGCGGAGGAGTTGTGGGCTTGGCGAACCTGTTCCGCGGCGGGATCGGTGCGTGGTGCGGCGGGCGCGGTGGCCCTGGAGCATTCACGGGGCTGCGCTGCGATCCGGGCGGCGCGTGCGGCCGGCGCATCGGACGCAGACGGTTACGGACGCTGCGCCGTCGAGGGCTCTGAGTGCGCGGGTTGTGTTCGGGCGGCTGATGCGCATGTCGGCGAAACGGGTCTCGGCCCGCTGCAGTGCTGCGCGGGCCGCTCAACGTCATCATGCGATACGGACGGACGGCCGAAGGACACCGCGCCGCTGCGATAGGCGGCTTCCACGCTCTGAAGCTTCCGTGCGCTCTCACCGTTCGCCTGATAGGCCTGGTGGTAGGCGTCGATACCGAGCCCGGAGTTATCGAGCAGGTTCCTGCGTACCGTATGCAGGCCCGTGCTGGTCACCACGTAGGGGAAGATCCGCTACAGTGCCTCACGTGTCAGCTGGCGCTGCTCTGAGAGAGCTGAGCGATCAGGTCCTCGGCCCCGTTGATGTATGTGCTGCCAGAAGCTCCGCGTGATCTTGAGGTGGGGCCGGCAGCGGGGCCTTGCGACGGACCCGGGCCGCTGGCCCGCGGCCACCTGGCAGCTGTTCCTGGACGAGCTGGCCGCGACCGTCGGCGAGGCGACGGTGGCCAACCACGTGGGCGCCGTCCGCACCTTGCGGGATCTCGCTGCCGCCGTCACCGGCGTCACGCCTTTCGACGACCCCTGGGACGGCCGCTCCGCCGCCGAGATCGGACGGCAGGCGGTGCTCAACGCCGCCCTGGGCGAGGCTGCGCTGGCCACTCCGACGATCCCGCCGCAGACCTGGTGGCCCCTGATCCGCGCCGCCTGGACCTACGTGCACACCTTCGCCCCCGACATCCTGCGCTGGAAGGAGCAGTTAAAGCGCCGGGCCGTGGATCTCGGCCAGGGAGCGCCACCCCGCCGGCACGTCGCCAGGACCGCCGACGCCACCGACGCCCAGATCGCGGCCTGGCTGGCCTACCCGGAGAACCGCGTCCCGGTGCACGCCGTCAACCGGCCGGGCAGCAAGTCCGGCGAACCCGTCTGGACCGTGCTCAGCGAGCTGATCACCGCGGGGCAGCAGCAGAGCATCTGCGACACCCACAGCGGCTCGCCGCGCGCACGCGCCCTGGCCCGGCGGGAGGCTGTCCTCGCCGTGGTCGACCAGGGCCGCACTCTGGCCGTCCGAGGAAAGGTCGCCAGAGCCATGATGAATGCTCCCCGCCATGTCCCCACCAGCGCCCGCCCGTCCGCCGCCGTGATCGACGAAGAGCTCCGGCAGTGGCTGGCCGACCCGGAGAACCGCGTTCCCGTCCGGTCGGCCGACGACGGCGTCGGCCGGGCGGGAACGGTCATCTGGAGCACTCTCGCTCGTCTCATCTGGGGCATCCCGACCGGCGACCGCTTCACCTCGCACGCGGCCTCGGGACGGGCCCGGCGCCGGCTCGTCGAGGAGGCGGTCGCGGCAGGGCGAACCACGGTGATGGCCGCCAACCGCTACTGGTCACTTCCGACGCCCTGCCCCGACGCCGCCCTCACCCTGCGGACGGACGGCACCACCCGGCCCTGGCGCACCCACATCACCCAGTCCGAGCTGGCTATCGAACTGCGCATGCTCCGGGCCGCCTGCTACATCTTCGTCACCGCGATGAGCCTGATGCGCGATTCGGAAGTACAGGAGATCCAGCGCGGCGCCCTGACCACCTACTACGGCTCCCCGGCCATCAAATCCACCAAGGTCAAGCACGACCCGGAACGTCCCGAGTCGTTCTGGTGGATCACCGAGCCGGTCGCCGAGGCCATCGCCGTCGCCCAGCAGCTGTCCTGGCATCCCACCCACCTGTTCGCGAGCCTGAAGCCACCCCGCGGCAAGAAGAACCGCGGCAGCCGGGGCATCATCGCCGCAGACGACATCGACTACTTCATCGAGCGCGTCAACGTCAACGCCGACGCCTACGGCCTGGACCCCATCCCCACCGCGCACGTCCGCTCGCACATGTTCCGCCGCACGATGTCGGTGATCACCGGCCGTGAACCAAACTCCGAGATCGCCCTCGGTTCCAGCTCAAGCACGCCGCCCGCCGGGCTCTGGCCAACTGCACCACCCAGGGATACGCACAGATGGACACCGCCTGGGCCGCGGAGTTCGACCAGCAACTCGAGCGCGCCGCCGCCCTGCGGCTGGTCGACCTGCTCAAAGCCCGCCGAGCAGGCAAGAAGGTCGCGGTCGGGCCCGGCGCCGACCGGCTCCACGCCGGCCTGGACCACGTCATCACGGCCATGGACCACGACCCCGTGCAGCGCAGATCGCCGATGAACGGGCCGAAGCCGCCCTGCTCGCTACGCAGTTCCCTCACCTGCACCTAGGCACCGTCAACCACTGCATGTTCGACGCCCCGCAGGCCGAGTGCCAGACGCAGTTACCCGCCGATCAGCGGGGCACGGCCCCGCTGATCGGCGCCTGCCAGCCCGACCGCTGCCGCAACTCCGTGATCACTCGCCGACATCACCGATCTGGATCGCCGAGGAAGACGACCTGACGACCAGGGCGAAGGACCCTTCTCTGTCAACACCGGGCCGCAAGGCCGTCCTTGTCCGTCTCGCCAACGTCCAGCGCATCACCCGCGCACACTTCAGCACGAAGGAGTGACCCCCTGATGCCGGTCTCCGCCGCGAGTGCCGCCAGACTTCGCGAGGCCATGGACCGGCTTCTGGCCGGCCAGCCCCTGCACACCGACGGCGCCCTGACCAAGGAGAACCTCGCCCGCGAGGCCCAGGTCAGCCACGCCACCGTCCACCGCGCCGAGGACATCCTCGCCGAGTGGGACGCCAAAGTCGCCCGGCCCATCCTGCGCACACCCGGCGAAGTAGCCCGCGACGAGACGATCACCGAGCTCCGCAAACAGCTCCGCGCGGCCAAGGCCGAAGTAACCAAGCTGAACGGCAGGCTCGACGCTCTCGCGACGGTGACCGCAAACCTGTACCACGAAAACCAGGCCCTCAAGAAGCGCGACAGAGACCGCAGACTCGCGTCTCTTCCCTCCGCCCACTGACCGCGTGTCGCGATGACGCTGCCTTGGTCGGGTATCGGGCACATGTACGGGGTGGGTGAGTCGGAGGCCGACGAAGTCTCCGGTCAGCGACTGACCCACCCTGACGAGCGTCACTCTGATCACAGAGGACTAGGCAGTTTCGTTTGGATCAGTCGGTCGTCGGTCCGGGTGTCCCGTTGACTGACGCGCAGTCGGCGCGGCAACTCTCTCGAGGCCTACGCCGTGGCGTTCTAGCGTTGATGCAGCTTAGCGCTGGCACTGCTGGAGATACACAGCGCAACAGGTGAGGTGCTGTCGCTGGTTCGGGTGGTGGGCTGAGACAGCCATGCACAGGGATTGGCGGGCCCTCGGTGCACCTTTCGGCGACGGACAGGGCTTACGGGTGAAGCCTGCAAAGACTATGCGTTTGCTGGATCCATGAGCGGTCCCGGCCGGGGTGGGACGTGGAGGCGTCTCACCCCGGCCGGGTGTCATCGGATGTGCTTCGCCGGCTTGGTGGCGGCGTTGAGCAGGTACTCCAGGGGGCCGCGGCGGAAGAAGCGGGACCAGATCGTGGCGAACACGATCGCCCCGAGGACGTACATGATCAGCGGCAACCATGACTGCTGGGTGCTGGTCCCGGCGGGCGTGGACAGCACGGACTGTGCGACGAAGTGGCCGACGCATGCGGTCAGGGACATGGTGCCCACGGCGATGACCGGTTTCGCCAGACGGCGCAGTCGCGGCAGGCGGTCCATCAGCACCGTCGCGCCCACGATCACGAGGATCGCGACTCCGACGCTGCCGATGATGTCGAACGTGGTGCCGCTGTGCGGCCCGGCCGAAAGAAGCGACGACGCCGGCATATCGGGGAACGACCCGCCGTCGAGGGGCATCGACCCGCTGCCGGGGGGCATCGAACCGGAGCCGCCGGACGACGACCCGTCTTCCGCCGTGCTCCTCAGTGCGTTCTTGCCGGCGAGCAGCAAGGACATGCCGTACGCGGCCACGGTGAGGGAGGCACCGACTGCGGCCAGGCGCCGCCGGACAGTACTGGAGGACAGGTCGAGGCGGCCCAGCGCCATGCCTGCGATCACGAACGACATCCAGGTGAGCGCCGGGTAGAAGCCGGTGAGCAGCAGATCGAGCACTCCCACCTCGCTGAGGCGGCGGAGCGGGTCGTAGGCGTTGATGCTCTCCTGGACCGACGGAGTCAGCAGCGAGGTCAGGACGAACGCCAGCTGCGGTGTGACGAGGGCGAACGCGGCCGCGATGATCGCGAGCGTCTTGGCGCTCAGTCGCACCAGGGGCAGGGCCAGCAGGAAGTAGACACCGTAGAAGCCGAGGATGATCACTCCCCCGTACTCCATCGCCATCACGGTGCCCAGCGCCAGCAGGACCACGGCGCGGATCGCGATCCGCGCCTTCGCCTGACGGCCCGCCAGGCCGGTCTTCGGCTCCCGGCGGCCGGCGATCAGCATCAGTGAGAACCCGGCGAGGGTGGCGAACAGAACCGACGAGTGACCGTCCGCCACGTACCGGATCCAGCTGCCGACACCGGTCGTGGCGGACAGCGGGGGTCCGATGTGCACGATGTACATGCCGAACACCGCCAGCGCGCGGGCCAGATCCACCCCGACGAGGCGTCCCATCGAGGGACCGGGCGAGGCCAGCACGGCGGACTCGGGGGAGGTTCGGGGCGGCGGAGGCGAGTTCTCCTGCGGAGCTGACGTCTCCTGCGGCGGCTGTGTCTGTGTCATACGGAGAACCTCGCGCGGACGCCAGGGGGCTGACCATCCGGCAGTCTTCGGTAACGCCCCCGCCGATCGGGGGGGAGCGCCCTGCCGACCGGTGGAACCTCGGTGCCCGGCCGGTCCGGTGCGACCGGACGGCGGTCTTTCTTCAGCCACTCGGCGGAGGTGGCCCCGACAGTTGCCGGATGGGAGCGGGGTGGGCGGGCTTCCAGGCTGGAGGCATGACACAGCGCGCGACACGACGAGCGCGAGGGCTTCCGCGGAACATCGGCCGACGTACCGGGCCGTGACGCCGTCCCTGGCAGGGGCGAGTTTCTGGAGTTCCTCGGTATGGCGCTGGCGGCGGGCGCCTTCGTCCTGTGCGTCGTCCGCCCGGAGGTGACCGAAGCGTTGGTGCGCCACCTCGCCATGCGCACCACCGGACTCGGCCACTGACCCGGCACATGCTCACGCCCCGGCACACAAAGAAGAAGGGAATTTCGTGAACACCGCATACGCCCCGATGACGGATGAGACGTCCCCGTCCGCCCGAGAGACGCTCAAGGCACTGGGCTCGTACGTCCGGCCGCACCGGTGGGCCGTCGCCCTCGATCTGCTGTGCGCCTTGGTCGGGGCCGCCGGGGGACTGCTGCAGCCGCTGGCCACGAAGGCACTGGTGGACCGGCTCGCCGCCGGAGAGACCATCGCCGGGATCCTGATCGCGCTCACCGTGCTGGTGCTGGTGGGTACGGCGGTCGAGGCGTTCGGCGCGTACGTGCTGGAGCGGACGGCGGAGTCGGTGGTCCTGGCTGCGCGGCGCACCCTCGTGGGGCGGCTGCTGCGGCTGCGGATCGCGGAGTGGGAGCGGACCCCGCCGGGCGATCTGATGTCCCGGGTCACCTCGGACACCACGCTGCTGCGGGCGGTCAGCACCCAGGCGGTCGTCTCCGCCGCCACCGGCGTGGTGGCCTTCGTGGCGGCCATCGTGATGATGGCGTACCTGGACGTCGTACTGCTGGGTGTAACGCTCCTGGTGGTCGTGCTGGTCGGCGGGGCCGTCGCCCTGGTCATGCCCAGGATCGCGCAGGCCACCCAGCGCTCCCAGGAGGCGGTCGGAGAGATCTCCACCGTGCTGGAGCGGGCCTTCGGGGCGTTCCGTACGGTCAAGGCGTCCGGCGCCGAGGAGCGGGAGACCGCCCGGGTGGAGGCGGCGGCACGGCGGGCGTGGCGGCACGGCGTGAAGAGCGCGAAGTGGGAGGCCGTGGCGGGCTCGGCGGACGAACTCGCCGTCCAGCTGGCCTTCCTCGCGGTGCTCGCGGTCGGCGGGGCGCGGGTGGCGTCCGGGGAGATCCCCGTGTCCACCCTCATCGCCTTCCTGCTGTACCTCTTCTACCTGATCGAGCCGGTGTCCAGGCTGGTCGACGCCGGGTCCTCGTATCAGGAGGGGGCGGCCGCGCTGTCCCGGATCGCGCAGGTGGAACGCCTGTCGACGGAGTCGGCCGACCGTCGGACGGGCGCCCTGCCCAGGCAGGGGGCACCGGTCCCGGGTCCGGCGTCGGTCCGCTTCGAGGACGTGTCCTTCCGCTTCCGACCTGGCCAGCCGTACGTCCATCAGCAGGTGAGTTTCGAGGTACCGGGCACCGGGATGACGGCCTTCGTGGGCCCCTCCGGTGCGGGCAAGTCGACGGTGTTCGCACTCCTCGAGCGGTTCCACGAGACCACCGGCGGCCGGGTCCTGGTCGACGGCAAGGACGTACGGGACTGGTCCCTGTCCGAGCTACGGTCCGCCATCGGGTACGTGGAGCAGGACGCCCCGGTGCTGGCCGACATGCTCCGCGAGAACCTCGTCTTCGCGGCGCCCGGCGCGACGGACGACGACATCCGCGACGTCCTGGCCCGCACGAAGCTCGACACCCTCGTCGAGCGCCTGCCCCACGGCCTGGACACCCCGGTCGGACACCGCGGCTCGAAGCTGTCAGGCGGTGAGCGGCAGCGCGTCGCCATCGCCCGCGCCCTGTTGCGCAGGCCACGCCTGCTGTTGTTGGACGAGGCGACCTCGCAGCTCGATGCCGTCAACGAGCTGGCGCTTCGGGACGTCGTCGCGGAGGTGGCCCGCGAGACCACCGTGCTGGTGGTGGCCCACCGCCTGTCGACGGTGACGGGCGCCGACCGGATCGTCGTCATGGACGCCGGCCGGGTCCGGTCGGTGGGCACCCACGCCGAACTGGTGGCCCAGGACCATCTGTACGCGCAACTATCTGTACGCGCAACTGACGGCCACCCAGTTCCTGGCTCCCGCGCGATGACGCACCACACGCAGGGTGTCCGGTCGTCCACTGCCGCGTTCCCGGCCGGACACCCCCAAGCACCGACACCCACGCAAACCAAGACCGTGAAAGGCCCCGTATGCGCACCGAGTCCACCATCCGTTGCAGAGGTGCGGTGTGGGACTGGCTGGCCCAGCCGACCGCGCTGTTCGGCGGCGTGTACGGGCTCCTGGTGTCGAGTTCGGCCGTCGCCGCGCTCACCCAGTTCGGCGAGACGAGTCGAGCGGCACGCATGGACGACGCCCTATGGGTCCTGTTCACCGCCCTCGCCTCGGCCCTGGCCCATGGCTACGCCCACCAGATCGCCCACCGCGACGCGCAGGGCCATCCCGGCGTACGGGGTGTGGTGCGTGCCGTGCTCGCCGAATGGCCGCTGGTAGTGGCAGCGTTGCCCACCACGCTGGTGCTGTGGGGGGCGGGCCTTGGCTGGTGGCGCTCCACAGGCATCGAGTACGTCGCCTTCGGAATCAACACCGTCCTGCTGCTCGGCTGGGGCCTGCTCGCCGCCCGGGCCGCGGGCCGGACGTGGGGACGAGCCGTCAGGATCGGCTGTATCGAGGCGCTTATGGGAATGGCCGTCGCCGTGCTCAGCACCCTGCTGAAGTGACGAGGCGATGTCGCGGATGCCGCTGAGGGGGGCGGGGTCGATGTCGTCGGCCGCGTATCGGCCCCTGTCCGGCCCCTGTCCGGCCTCCGTCAGGCGCTGACGCCGGGCCGGGGCGTCGGCGAGCGTACGAGATCCACGCGGATCAGCCCACGGACCGAGGGCTCAACACCGTTCTGAAGGGGCCCGCGACAGGACACATCCCGCCGCCGGGCGGCGGACGAGCGGAACTTCGATTCGCGGCATGAGGTCTGGACGTGACCGATGGGCTCATCCAGTCACCACCACGGCACAGCATGAGGTGGCGTGCCGTGGCAGGCGGCCGGGCGGCGGCTGCGCCGCCCGCCGCCTGGTCGGTCAGTCCGCGCTGAGGGGAATGCGCAGCCGCACCCGGTAGCCGCCCTCCGCGGTCGGGCCCGCCTCCAGAGTGCCGTGCAGAATGTCGGCCCGTTCCCGCAGACCGACCAAGCCCTGCTGCGAACCGGGCAGGGACAGCGAAGGCCGGGTGGGCGGGGTGTTGGTGATGGTCACTCCGATGCCGTCGCCGGCCTGCCACAGCTCGACGCGCGCTCTGGCGCCGGGGGCGTGCTTGCGGACGTTGGTCAGGGCTTCCTGGACCGTGCGGTAGAGGGCCCGTTGCGCGGGTGTGCCCGCGGTGGGCGGCAGCTCGCCCGACAACTCCACGTGAGGGCCGCCTGATTCCACCAGTTTGCGCAGGTCGGCCAGGGTGGGCTGAGGCGTCAGCTCGGTGGCGTTGCCGCCGGAGGCGCGCAGCAGCGTGACCATGGTGCGCAGTTCGTCGAGCGTGGTGACGCTCAGCGAACGGATCGTGCGGGCGGCTTCCTTGGCGTCCGCGTCCTTGGTGGCGACCTGAAGCGCCCCGGCCCGTACGGCGATCAGGCTGACCTGGTGGGAGACCACGTCGTGCATCTCGCGGGCCAGTTGGGCGCGTTCGCGGGCGAGCACTGCCTGGGCATGCAGGGCCCGCTCATGCTCCCTGGCCTCCTCGATCTCGGCCAGCCGCCGCGCCAGGTCCCGTTGCGCCTGGAGAAGCTGGCCGAAGAGGACCGGGGCCGCGGCGGTCGCCAGGCCGTACACGAAGAAGACCAGTGTCATGGTCCGGTCGACCTCGGCCAGGGGCCACGGAGTACTGCTCGCGACGGCGGACAGGGCGACGCACACTGCAAGGAGACGACGATTTCGGGAGCGTTCGGCCAGGGTGAACAGTGCCGCGAGCACAGCAACGGCGACATCCTGCATCAGCGCGACGGGCAGGGTCAGCAGGAACACGCCGAGCGGGAAGCGGCGCCTGAAGGCAAGCGCGGTGCAGCCGATAGCGGCCAGCGCGAGCTCGAGGGGCGTGTGCTCCCACATGTTGAGCCATACATCCACGGCCGCCACCGCCACCAGGGCGAGGTCGGTGACCGGCGTGGGAAGCCGCTGCAAGATGGCGCGTGCGCGGCTCATCGGCCTGCCTCCTGCGCGTGCCCGTCGAGCAGTCCGGCCCGCTGGACCAGCAGCGCGGCCTGCACCCGGCTCGACACCCGGAACTTGGTGAGGATTGCGCTGACGTGGTCCTTGACCGTTCCGGCACCCAGGTGGATGCGCGCCCCGATGTCGGCGTTCGACAGCCCCTCCGCCACCAGGACGAGGACATCGCGTTCACGTGCGGTGAGCAGCCGGACCCGGGCCGCGTCCTCGTCGACGGCCGCCCCGGCGCGGGGGTGGCTGTGCAGCAGTGTCCGCGACGCCTTGGGGGAGAGCACCACACCGCCCGCGGCCAGGGTGCGCACCAGGTGGGCGAGTTGCTCCGGTTCGGTGTCCTTGAGGAGGAAACCGGCCGCGCCGGAGTGCAGCGCGGTCAGGATGTATTCGTCGGCGTCGAACGTGGTCAGCATCGCCACCACCGGGGCGTCCGGCGTCGTCCGCAGCTCGCGCAGGACGGTGAGCCCGTCGACGTCCGGCATACGTATGTCCAGCAGAACCACGTCGGGCCGCTCCCGGCGGACCGTCTCGACGGCTTCGCCGCCGCTCGCGGTCGCGACGACCTCGATGTCTTCGGACGCGCCCAGGATGAGTTCGAAGCCCGAGCGGACCAGTGCCTCGTCGTCGACCACCACTACCCGTATCACGCGCGCTCCGCCCCAAGTTCGTTCGTGCCGTTCGGCCCATGCCGCCTCGACCCTAAAGCTCCGCGGAGCCCCCGCGGCCCGGCGAGCGGCAGCTCCAGCCACACGGCGGGGTGGCACGGCAGCCTTCTGCCGGGTAGTCCATGATCGGCCCGGTCTTCAGCCTGAGGGTCAATGACCCATCACCCAGACTCCGTGCTGCTCCCGGCCGACGCCGCGCCCCCTGACCGTGAGCGTGGTGAGCCCTCGACCGGTGGGCCCGGGGTGGGCCGGCTGATCGGGCTGGACCTGGCCCGCGGCCTGGCCGTCTTCGGCATGTACGCGGTCCATGTCGGCCCCGCGCCGGATCAGGGCGGTGTCATCGGCTTTCTGATGGAGCTGGCGCAAGGCCGCTCCTCCGCCCTGTTCGCCGTCCTGGCAGGCTTCGCGGTCGCCCTCATCACCGGGCGCCGCACACCGAAGACCGGCTTGGCCGGCCGCCAGGCCGTAGCCAAGGTCGTCATCCGAGCCGTGATCCTGCTGGCCCTCGGCACCGTCCTGACCATGACCGGCACCCCGGTCGTGCCGATCCTCGCCTTCTACGGACTGTTCTTCCTGCTCGTGCTGCCGCTGCACCGGCTGAGCGCCAAACCGCTGGCGCTGATCGCCGCAGCATGGGCTCTGGTGGGCCCGCAGCTGCTGTACCTGCTGAAGCCGGTGGTCGGCGGCCGCTCGTTCCCCACCGTCGGCCAGGCCGACGGTGTCGTCTCGCTACTCTTCACCGGTGGCTATCCGGCCTTGACCTGGGTCCCGTTCGTCATCGCCGGTATGGCCGCCGCCCGCCTCGACTTGGCCGCCACGGCTGTCCGGATACGTCTCGCCCTCGCCGGCGTCGCCCTCGCCGTCACGGGCTATGGCGGCTCCTGGCTGGCGCTGCGTCTCGTGCCCGGTGCGGCCGCAGCCGTCCGGGAAACCGCAGGGGCACCGGGTATGTCGTCCATGTCGTCCGCCTCGCCCGGCAGCGAGGGCGTCTTCGGCGACACCCCCGCCGGGATGCTGGTCGCCTCCCCCCACAGCGAGGCGACCCTGTCCATCGTGGGCAACACCGGTGTGGCGATCCTGGTGATCACCGCCTGCCTGGCCGCCATGGACGCCTTCCCCCGGCTGCGCCGCCTGGCCACGCCCGTCATCGCGGTCGGCTCGATGTCCCTGACGGCGTACGTCTACCACATCGTCGCCATCTGGCTCCTGGACACCGAGGAAGCGACCGTCCCGCCCCTGTACATCCTGCTCGGCTTCATCGCGTCCATCACCGTTCTCGCCACCCTCTGGTCCCGCTTCTTCCAGCGCGGGCCGCTGGAATGGCTGATGGGCAGGGCGACCGGACTGGCCCGACACATCCCGTAAGACGTGTTCTTCTGGTCGTGGTGAGCCTGCTGACCCGCGGCATCCCGGCGACCTGCTCGACGACCACAGTCGTTCGTGTATGGCCAAGATCGACCCCTGCCAACCGGAGGGGGTCGGTCGGCCGACCGGCGGGACACCTCCTGAAGTTCGGCGGATGGTCGACCGTCCGCGCCTCGGCGAGGTTGTCCCGGTGACCGACATCGAAAGCGCCAAGAAGGCGCCTGTCCAGCCCTTACGCTCACCCGAGTCCGCCACGGCGACGGAACGCCCTTCGTCGACGGCGCGGCTGGTCGGAGTGGACCTCGCCCGTGCACTGGCGGTGTTCGGCATGTTCGCCGTGCACACCGGCCCCTTCAACCCCTTCCCCACGTCCGGCGACGGCGTTGGCACCTGGTTCGTCTGGCTGGCGAGCGGCCGGGCCTCGGCGCTGTTCGCCACCGTCGCCGGGTTCTCCGTGGTGCTGATCGCCGGCCGCCTGGAGCCGAAGACCGGACTGGCCGGCCGACAGGCGAAGGTCAGGATCGTGATCCGGGCCGTGATCCTGCTGGTGGTGGGCAGCGCGCTGGCGATGACCGACTTCGGCGGCGCCGTAATCATCAACTTCTACGCGGTGTTCTTCCTGCTGGCCCTGCCCTTGGTGCGACTGAGAGCCAGGACGCTCGCGACCATCGCGGTCGCGCTCGCGGTCGTCACGCCGCAGTTGGCGTACTGCCTGCGGGCGCTGCTCAGCCAGTCGATCGTGAACACCATCGACTCGTACGACTCGATCGCGCGAATCTCCGGTGTGGGCGTGCTCGACTTCCTGCTCACCGGCTTCTTCCCGGCCATCACCTGGATGACGTTCGTGGTCACCGGCATGGCGCTGGGGCGGCTGGACCTGACCTCCGGCGCGGTGCAGCGGCGGCTGGCCGTGGTCGGTCCCGCGCTGATCGCGTTCGGATACGGCGTCTCGTGGCTGGCGCTCCGGTTGACCGGCGGCGCGGAGAAGATCATGGGCGGGATGCCTGAGATGAAGGACTTCGACGTCCTGAAGGATCCCGGCATGGCAGAGGGATCCTTCGACCTGCCGGTCGGTGGTGGGCTGTGGGGCCCGGACGCGTGGGGATTGCTGGCGGCCGAGCCGCACAGCGCTTCCACGTTCGACCTCGTCGGCTGCCTGGGAGTCGCGATCACCGTGCTCCTGTGCGCGACGGTGGCGATGGACCGACTGCCGTGGCTGCGCCGGCTGGCGGCGCCGGTCATCGCCGTCGGCACCATGTCCCTGACCCTCTACGTGAGCCACATCCTGGTGATTCTCGCCCTGCCCGGCGAGGCGGTCACCCCACCGCAGTCCGCCTCCTTTGAGCTGTTGCTCTGCTTCGTCGTCGGGGCCACTCTGTTCGCGGCAATCTGGTCCCGCTTCTTCCGCCGCGGCCCGCTGGAGTACCTCCTCAACAACGCCACCCAACTGGCGAACCGCGTCCGCTGAGCCGCGGGCGGGCAGCCCGGGAGGTCCGTACAAGGAAGTGACTGCTCCCGGGATCACCGCCCCAAACGGGCAGGGCTCGGCCCGGCGGCGGTCAGATGGCTGTGTTGGGGGTGTGCGGCCGCCGCCACCGGCGACCTTGGCGGTTTCTGTCGGCGTTTGTCGTGGCTCTGGCGTTCGCCGTCTGGAGCAATGCCGAACGGGACGTCCCCGAGGCCGTCCTCAGCCGTCCAGAAGCACAACTCCGAGGACCGAGGGGCGCCCCCCGGTCCTCGGAGTTGTGGTTCTGGACGCGGGGCGCGCTGCAGGGCGCCGTTGACCAGAGCGTCGCCGATCTGCGGGCAGCGGCCTCGGACTTCGGTGGCTCGAAGCCGGGACGAGCCGGCCCTCACCGTCACTGCGCCGCTGTCGAGAGGCTGTCGATCACGCCGAAACAGGCTTCCTGATGCGCCAGCTGGGCAAGGGGTGCTTCATTGTCATCGCCTGTCTGACCGGGATGCGGGACCGGGCCGTCGAGCGCCCCTCGGCCAGGAACTGACGTCATCGGGGCGATGTGCACGATGTACATGCCGAACACCGCCAGCGCGCGGGCCAGATCCACCCCGACCAGGCGTCCCAGCGAAGGGCCGCCCGAGACCTGCCCGGCGGACTCGGACGAGGTTCGCGGCGGTGGAGGCGAGTTCTCCTGCGGAGCCGATATCTCCTGCGGCGGCTTTATCTGTGTCATGCGCAGGATCTTTCGGTGCCGTCAGAAGGCGGACCACCCGACAGGTTTCGGCAACGCCCCCACCGACCGGCCGGGGCCACCCCGCCGACCGGCGGAACAGCGCCGCGACGGTCGGCCGGCGGGCCCTGACGGCCAACCGCCCTATTCGCTCACGCCTCGCTCCTGGACACCGAAGCACTAACCGTCGCGCCGCTGTACATCCTGCTCGGCTTCATCGCGTCCATCACCCTGCTTGCCACCTTCAGATCCCGCTTCTTCCAGCGGGGGCCGCTCGAATGGCTGATGGGCAAGGCGACCGGACTGGCCCGACGCATTGACACAACGGTCCTACAGCGGCAAGAACGAACCGCCACCAGCGCCACGCTTCGCTGAGACAGCAGAACCCCTGAGACACTCGAAGTGTTCCTAAGCTGCGCACCGCGGAGAAGGGCCGACGCTCCCCGCTCGCCGCGCTGTGCCCGGATCCGGCAGCCGTACCGGCGTAAGCCTCCGAGATTCTTGCGCCCGCCCGCGTCCCACGCCGTCCAGAAGGCGGCCTGGGGCGCGGCGTTCTTCTTGCGTGCCGCTCACGCGTGCCCGGCAGCCGGCTCCCACAAGGGTCGGGCGAGCCCAGTCCCGTCGCAGTGGAAGCACCGGCCGCCTCCCGGCGTGCTGCGGGCACCGATGGTGCCAGCAGCGTGGCGGACGAGCCGGGTGAGGCCCGCAGTGTAGGCCTCGTGGATCGGGAGCTCCTGCCGTCTGCCGAGAGCGACCTCCAGCGCGGTGCCGGGGCCGGTGAAGTGGGCGTGCATGCCCCCGGTGATCGAGCGGAGCGTCTCGTTTCAGTTCGTGCATCGTCTCCGCGCCGGACAGCTGCACGCGGGCCGTGAGAACGGTGTCGGTGGCTGTGGCGAAGGACAGCAATGCGACCGGGCGGGCGAGCGGCCCGACGCGGCCCACGGGGATGGGGTGGGTGTGGTGGAGCTGGGAAAGGGCGTGCCACAGGTCGTCCGGCAGATCCTGGGGTGCGGTCTTTTCTCGGTTGCGTCTCATGCGGCCTGTGTAGGACCTGCGGTGGGTTGTCGCCGTCGGATAGCCCGTCCGTCCCGCCCAGCGATACGGCGCCTTCCCGCGGGCCGCGCGGCCCGAGCCAGGCACCGGTCGCGTCCGGGACGTCGTCACGCGCGGGCGTCCGGCAGTCGCGGGGGGGGGGGGGGGCGCCGCGACGCGAGGGCCGGAGGCGCGCCACGGTGAGCCCGCCTCGTGGGGAAGCCCCGGACCGGAGTCCGGGGCTTCCCCAGGTACATCGGCCGCAGCCGGTCGGCACGGCCCGAACGGGGCGCCGCCCCGCACGCCTCAGGCGTCGAACGCCTGGCCGAGCGCCGCCAGCCCCTCGGTGTAGATGCCGTGGAAGAGGGCGATCGCCTCCTCGTCGCTGACGCCGGCCGGGGTGAAGGTGCCGGACCACTCCACACGGGACGTACGGGAGCCGGGGACCTCGTGCACGGTCAAGGTGGAGCGGTAGCCGGTGACGGGGAAGGGCGCTTGGAGGATGGAGTAGCTGTAGGTGCGCGCGTCGTCGTCGAACGCTTCGAGGCGTTCGACGATCACCGAGCCCTCCTCATTGGTGAGGCTGCGGACGCGGCCGCCCTCGCTGAGCTTGCTCTCCGCAATGTACGGCAGCCAGTCCGGCAGTGAGCCGAAGCCGCCGATGAGCTGCCACACCCGGTCGGGCTCGGCCGTGATGTCGAGGGATGCGGTGGTGTGGGCCATGGTCGTCTCCTGGAGGTGCGGGTGGTCAGGCGGTGGGTACGGGGGCGTTCTCGGCGATCAGGCCTTCCTGGCGCAGCGCGCTCCAGAAGGCCGCAGGGACCGTCTCGCCGAGCGCGGCGACGTCCTCGGCGACGCGGCTCGGCCGGGTGGCTCCGGGGATGACCGCCGCGGTGGCCGGGTGGGCGAGGGAGAACTGCAGTGCCGCCGCCTTGATGCCGATGCCGTGCTGTGCGGCGAGCGCCTTGATCCGCTCGACCTTGGCGACGACCGCGGGCGGCGCCTGCTGGTACTCGAAGTGCTGCCCGCCGGCGAGGACGCCGGAGCTGTACGGCCCGCCGACCACGATGTCGACGTTCTGCGCGGCGGCGGCCGGCAGCAGCCGCTGCAGGGCGCGCTCGTGGTCGAGGAGGGTGTAGCGGCCGGCGAGCAGGAACGCGTCCGGCTTGGGCTCGTCGAGGTCGAGGGTCAGCTCGAGGGGCTCGACCCGGTTCACGCCCAGGCCCCAGCCCTTGATGACGCCCTCGTCCCGGAGCTTCTGCAGGACGCGGAAGGCGCCGGTGCGGGCCGTCTCGTAGACCGCCAGCCACTCGTCGCCGTGGAAGTCCTGCGCGACGTCGTGCACCCACACGATGTCCAGCCGGTCCGTGCGCAGCCGCTTCAGGCTGTCCTCGACGGAACGGTGCGTGGCGTCCGCTGTGTAGTCGTTGACGATCTTGTTAGGGCGGCCGTGTTCGAACAGTCCGCCCTTCTCGCCCAGGTCACGGGCGGAGGGGTCCTCCTCCTCGTCGAGGATGACGCGGCCGACCTTCGTGCTCAGGACGAACTCGTCCCGGGGGTGACCGGCGAGGACCTCGCCCAGCCTGAGCTCGGCCAGCCCCGCGCCGTAGAAGGGGGCGGTGTCGAAGTAGCGGATGCCGTGCTCCCAGGCCGCCTCGACGGTGGCGGCGGCCTCCTCGTCGGGGATGGCCCGGAACATGTTGCCCAGCGGTGCGGTGCCGAAGCCGAGGGCGCCGGGCAGGAGGGAGGCGATGGACATGAGTGAAGATCCTTCTGTTGGTGCGTGCGGAAAGTGCGGCGTACGACGACGAGAAGGCCCTTGCGGGCGATCGGTCGTGCCGACGGGTTCGAGGCTAGGATCGGAGACTTGAGACTGTCCAAGACTTGCTTGGACACACTTGAGTCCTCCGAGGTCTTCATGCTTGATCTACGCCAGCTCCACTACTTCGTGGCGGTCGCCGAGACCGAACACGTCGGCCGGGCCGCCGAGCGGCTGCACATCTCCCAGTCACCGCTCAGCCGGCAGATCGCCCAGCTGGAGAAGAACCTGGGACTCACGCTCTTCGAGCGTGGCGGGCAGAGGATCCGGCTGACGTCGGACGGGCGGGTCTTCCTGGCCGAGGCCCAGGCGCTGCTGCGGCACGCCGACCGCCTGGAGAACCTGGGGCGCCGGCTCGGCCGGGGAGAGGAGGGCGGCCTGTGCATCGGCTACATCGCCGACGCCATGCACACCGGCGTCCTGCCCGGCGCCCTGCGCGCCCTGCACGAGGAGCGACCCGCGATCCACGTCGCCCTGTACAGCCTGCCGCCCGCCGAGCAGTTCGAGGGGCTGCGGCAGCGCAGCCTCGACATCGCGCTCGTTCAGGAGCCCCCGCCGGCAGACGATCCGGACCTGCTGGCCTCGCCCTTGCTGGAGGACCCCCTGCTGCTCGCGCTGCCCGCACGGCACCCGCTCGCCGACCGGGAAGAGCTGTCGCCCGAGGACCTCGACGGCCTGCCGTGGATCGCCGTGGAGAACACCCAGGACGAGGCCTGGCGCGACGCCTTCGTCGCTTCGTGCGCCGCGTCCGGATTCACCCCGGACATCCGCATGGAGGCCGCCGAGCCGCTGACCGCGCTCGGGCTGGTCGCCTCCGGGCTCGGACTCGCGCTCGTGCAGAAGAGCATGGTCCGCGGCATGTCGGACACCGTCGCCGTGCGCGAACTGCCCTGGCACGACAGGTGCGTGCACCTGTGGGCGACATGGCACCGGGTTGACCTGCGGCCCGTGGTCGCGTCGTTCCGTGAGATCGTGCTCCGGTCCGGCCGCGCCGGACGGTGAGCGTCGGCGCGTGCGACCGGCCGGCGCCCCCACTCACGCAGCGACGGTGACCTTCTTCGTCCAGTTCAGACGGCTCAGGGATTCCTGGGGAGACCTCGGTCATGGGATGGGCCCAGCCGGTCCCAGGGCGAGGAGTGCACCGGCGCCGGGCCAAGGTGATCCCCAGCCTGGACGGCCAACTGCGGGAAGTTGTTGATCCAGGACAGTCCGCCCAGATCGAGGCGCTGACGGGCCCGGGTGACATAGGCGAGACGTGCCTCGCCGAGGTCAATGTCCGGCAACGGGTCACCGCCCTCGTCCGATTCGGTCTCGGGCGCCTTGTTGCCGGGGCGCAGCTCGAAGTCGGCGGCGATTCGTACTGCGGGCCATTCTCGGCCCTTGGACTTGTGGGCGGTGGAGATCACCACTTCTGCGTCGTGGTCGGGGTAGAGGCTGCGGACCGCCTGCAGGACGACGTCGACACCGTGGTCTTCGATGATCTCAACAAGGGGGAGCAGGTCGGTGCCGGAGGGGTCGGTGGTGGCGTACTCGTACAGTTCGTCCCAGGTGGTGAAGAGCACCAGTTCGGGGTGGCCGGTACGGCGTCCGGCCTTCAGTTCGCCGGCCGCGCGGGCGAGTTTTTCCAGTGCCTCGCCGCCGCCCACCATGGCGACGCGTCTGCCGTCGGCCAGCAGGGCGAGGACTTCACGGATGGCGCCGGCGTTGGAGCGGCACAGGACTGCGTCGGGGTTGTCGACCGGTCCGACGCTGGTGTCGATGGCGGGGCTGTCTTTCAGGCGCAGGGGCGATTCCACGATGGCCAGCCAGCGGTTGGCCTCGGTGGCCAGGGCCGGACCGAAGCGGAACGACTGGGTCAGGTGCAGCTGGGTTCCGTCGAAGCCCGTCATGACGTCCCGGGCGCCGCGCCATCCGTAGATGGCCTGGGCCGAGTCACCCACCGTGATGAGCTGGGCGTGGGAGCGCTGGGCCAGGGTGACCTGTTCCAGGACGGGGTTGGTGTCCTGGGCCTCGTCCAGGAGGAGGAAGTCGGCGGGGATGGTGGGCTTGGTGAGCGCCCAGATCTTGAGGTAGTGGTCGGGTTCGAAGCGTACGGCGCCGCGCTCGGGGTTTCGCAGGTCCTTCCAGGCTCGTCGGGCGTAGGGCAGCACGATCCGCGCGAGGTCGGGCCGGTAGTCGTCGGGCAGGCCTTTAGTGTCGGTACGTGCCGGTAGTGGATCTCGTCGTCGGCGGAGTGGCAGAACCGCTTGACCGTCTGCAGGACGCTGTAGGAGATGGTCTTGTGGGTGAGCAGCCGTGGTCCGAGGCGGACCTGCATTGTGGGTGGGATGCCGAGCCGTTCGCCGATTCTCCAGCTGGGTTCGCGTGGGGTGTTGAGACGGGCTGAGTACTGGCGGCCCGTGGTGCGCATGACCAGTCCGTGGCCGGTGAGGCAGGGAACGTTGCTCGGGAATTTGCGGGCAGCGTCGTCAACGACGGGCCGGTTGTAGGCGAGGTACATCCCGCGGCGGCTGTCGGAGCGGGCGGCCATGACCAGCACCGTGGTCTTCCCCGTCCCGGCGCCGGCCTGGAGCGCCAGGTGGGCGCCGGACCGTTTGGCCTCGATCACAGCGTCCTGTTCAGGTGTCGGCCGCGGCTGGCTTCGTTCACTCCAACCGACAGCGTTTGTTCTCGGGTTCCGGCGGCGCTTGGTGATCGTCGGCCCTCTGGATGTTCACTGGAAATGACGGCAGTTCCGGCGCCGTCGGCTTCCCCGCTTGTCCCGTGCGGCGTTTCGGTCGTGATCATGGACGCATAATGAGTGCTGCCGTCGGCTCTGAGGTGGCAGCATGCCGTGTCATGGCAGATGACAGCACAAGTAGGTTTCAGGCAGGCCAGACGGGACTCATCGTCAGGATCCCGGATGCGGAGCCGGCCGTCCGCGCATGGCGTGAGCGGTTCGATCCGTCAGCCCAAGCAGGCGTGCCAGCGCATATAACGGTGCTTTTCCCGTTCCTCGACGAGAGCCGAATAGATGCGCGTGTCTGCTCGGCTCTCGCTGACACGCTCGGCAGTCATCATGCCTTTGACCTGCGGTTTGAGAGCTGTGGGCGGTTTCCGGGGGTGCTGTATCTCGCTCCTGAGCCAGGCACTCAGTTGCGGCGGCTCACTGAGGTGATCGCTGATCGGTGGCCCGAGGCCCCGCCCTATGGGGGCCAGTTCGCCGAGATTGTGCCCCACCTGACCGTCGCTGACGGTCAGGACGATGCAGTTCTGGATGAGATTGAGGCCGAGCTGCTCGGCAGACTCCCCTTCACCGCGCGCGTCTCGTCAGTTGAGCTCATGGTGCATGACGGTGCGAAGTGGCAAGAGCGGGCGTCGTTCGCACTCCTTGAATGAACGGGGCCGTGAGCTTGGCTGGCCCGCCGCAACGGGCAGCGGACCAGCATGGAGACGTCAGTCAGCCGGCTTCGACCTGCTCGGCGCGGGCTCGGGTGATGGCCAGCCGGTAGGAGTCGGTGCCGGTCTCGATGATGGTGCCGTTGAACGTCAGGCGGTCGACGATGGCCGCGCAGAGGCGGGGATCGGTGAACGTCTTCGTCCAGCCACCGAACGACTCGTTGGAGGCGATGGCGACGCTGTTCTTCTCCTCCCGCTCGGTCAGAACCTAAAACAGCAGCTCGGCGCCGTGCCGGTCAAGTTCCATGTATCCGAGTTCGTCGATGCACAAAAGGTCGACGCGGCCGTAGCGGGCGATGGTCTTGTTGAGCTGCTTCTCGTCGACGGCCTCGACCAGTTCGTTCACCAGCTTCGTGGCGAGCGTGTAGCGGACGCAGTAGCCCTTCATGGCGGCCTCGGTGCCGAGGGCGATGAGCATGTGGGACTTGCCTGTGCCGGAGTCGCCGATCAGGCAGAGGGGCTGCCCTTTCTTGATCCATTCGCAGCTGGCGAGCGTGTTGATCGTGGCCGCGTCGATGTTGGGGTTGGAGTCGAAGGTCCGCAGTGACTTCTCCCGCGGGAACCCGGCGGCCTTGATCCGCCTCTCTGAGCGGCGGCGGGCCCGGTCGTCGCACTCCGCCATCAGCAGTTCGGCGAGGAAGCCGCGGTAGGTCAGCTGCTCCTTGGCGGCCCGGTCGGCGATGTCGGCGAACTCGTTGCGGATCGACGGCAGCCGCAGCAGACGGCAGGCGGTGTCGATGGCGGTGGTGGCGGCCTGCTCGGTCAATCCTCGCTGGCGGGGCAGAGTCACTGTGCTTCTCCCTCTCGGTGGTCACCGCCGCTGGCGCGACGACGTCGGAGCAACTGGTCGTAGTGCGTCACCGAGGGCAGTGGCCTGGTGTCGGGCGGCAGGTGGTTCAGCTTCCACTCGTGCAGGAACGTCACGGTGGCCGACGGCTGCTCAGCGGCCAGCGCAGACGGAGCGGCAGGAGCGGGTTCGTTCTCGGTCGGGGCGACCTTGCAGGCCTCCAAGGCGACCGCGTCCGCGGTCAGGGCCCCGGCCCGCAACGCAGTCGCGAGCCCGGCGACCAGGTGTTCGTGCGGGATGTGCCGGGCCATCAAAGGCACCTCGATCAAGGCCCGGGTGCCCTCAGTGTCGCCGTGTGCCCTGACCGCTGCGGCCCACCAGGCATCGTGGGCAGGGGTGAACTTGCCAGCGGAGCCGGCCTTGTTCGAGTGCGGTTGCGCCGGGGAAAGCACCTGGCTTGCGGATCAGGGCTTCGAGGTAGTGGTCCAGTTCCAGGCGGCAGCTGCCCTTGGCGATCAGCCGCTCATGGCGGGCCACTTCCACGTTCTTGTCGTAAACCACCAGGTGAGACGCGTGCAGGATCACCCTGACCCGCTTGCCGATGAGCCTCACTGGCACCGAGTAGCGGTTGGTGCGGACTGCGATCTGGCTGTAGCGGTCGACCCGCGGTGTGAACACCCGCCCGGTCTCGAACGGCTCCCCCGGCAGCGGTATCAGCAGCGGCCGTTCGACCTCGAAGTACTCATCGATCGTCCGCGGCCTGGACCCGATCCTGCGTCGGCCGTCATGCCGATCCCACTGCTCGACCAACTCGTTCAGCTCGGCCAGCGACTCGACCTCGGGCACCGGGGTGAAGTGGTTGCGGCGGAAGTACCCGATCTGGCCCTCGCCTCCACCTTTCTCGTGGGCGCCGTCGATGCCAGGCCGGCAGTAGAAGCTCTCGATCGCGAAGTGCGACTTGAAGGCGATCCACGGGTCTCCACCCTCGCCCGGCTCAGTCCGAGCACCCGAGCGACGGCGGCCTTCAGGTTGTCGTAGCGGACCTTGCTGCGGGGAACACCGCCCAGCGTCTGCAGGGCGTGCACATGCCCTTCGAAGAAGGCTTCCTGACCACAGGAGGCGAACACACGGTGGACGGCCTTGCCCGAATACGACAGCCGGAAGGAGAACAGATAGCAGGTCACCAACTCGCCGGCGAGGCGCACGCTGATGTCACCGAAGTCGGCTTCGGCCTCCATGCCGGGCTGGTGGGTCTGCGGCACGAACGCTTCGATCGGGGCCTTACCCGACTCCACCAGGATCTTCGGCTTCCGGTCCGCGACGTAGCGCCGGACCATCTGATAGGAGACATCGGCGCCGTGCTCCTCGACGAGGCGGTGGAAGATCCGCGTGACCGTGTGCCGCTGCTTGCGCGGCGCATCCAGGTCCGCCCGCAGGATCTCGTCGATCACCGGCTTGAACGGGTCCAGCGCGGTCGGGCGTGGCGGCAGCTTCTTCCGCGGCTCCGGCCAGACCGAGTCCACCGCCTTGCGGACCGTCCGCCACGGCACGTTGTACTTGCGCTCGATGTCCCGCATCGTCATGCCGCCGCGGTGGTCGCGCCGGATCGCGGCGTACAGCTCGACCTTCGACATCTGCGGCATGACCAGGGCCTTTCACCAGGAGCACCTCAATGCTCCCGTGGCAAGGACCCCAGTGACTTCAAAACTCGTGAACATCACCCGACCGTGGATCTGGGTGCCTCCCAAACCCGTGAACAACTGACGACGCAACTCGTGAACAAAGCCACCCGCGCGGCCGCGACCGCTTCGGCCGGCTCCCGCATGACCTTGTTCAGGTTCGGCTTCGGGCGGATCAGCGCGATGACCGTCTCGTTCACCGTCATCGGGTGCGAGGCGCCGGAGCGGCCCGCGCTCTTGGGCATGCCGCCCATCTCCTCTATCTCGCGGTCCAGGTCGATCGCGGCGGCGGCCAGACCGTCCTTCGTGAGCAGCCGGGTCTCCTCCCCTCCCCGCGTGCGGCCGCCGTCGACGGCCAGGCCGTGGCGCCGAAGGTCGTTCACCGTAGCCCGGTGGGAGGCGGTCCGGGCTTCCTTCTGCTTGGCCGCCGTCGGCTTGAGGGTGTGCCGGTAGGTCAGGTGCGGCGAGGACAGCCGCTGTATCTGGTCGGCGGTGGCGACCTTGAGCACCCCGAGGACGCGCAGCACATCCGCGCGCAGGTCGTTGCTCGATCCCGCCTCGTTCTCCTTGCCCTTGCCCGCCATCAGGCTCGCCCTCCCGTCGTCCGCGACCGGCCAGCGGCCAGTCGCCGGCCCCCGGCCGTGGAGGGGACTGGGCCCCCGGACCCGATGATCTCCCCCACCACCGACAACCAACTCAAGGACGAGAGGAGAGAAGAGGGTTGTGACGATTCGGCGCGGGCCCGAAAACCCGTGTGACAAGGGGAACCACCGGGTGTGCGGCTGCCGGGCACGGAAGTGGCTTCGACAGTGGGAACGCAAACGCCGGCGGCAGGGCCTCACGGGGGCTTGCCCAGCAGCCGACGCGACGGGCGCGGTCGGGCCGGGCGGCGACGGCGTGCGGGGTGGGACTCCAGGATCGCGGCCGCGGGGCGGCGGGAAAGGGTGGGTCGGTCGGGGGCGGGCACGGTCTGGCCGGGTCGGTGGTCGTCCGGCCCGCGCGCGGATGTGCGCACGGGCCGGGGCCACCTGAGGAAGGACTCCTTGTCCGCGGTCTGACGGCCAGACCCGGCAGGCGTCCGTTATCGCCTTGACCATCCCTTGCAGGATTGGTTTGTCTGTGGCCGACGCCACACGTTCGGGCGGAGTTCAGCGGGCGGGACGGGTACTGGACGGCGAGGCTCCGCGCCGGCAGTCCGAGGGCTTCTGGCCGCGGAACGTCTCGCCGCTCTCGATCCGGGCCTTGTTCCGGGGAACTCCCGCTCGGCTGCGGACATCTGCCGGGGCGCGCAGCCGGGGTGTCCCCAGCCGTCGGTCACCCTCGTGATGACCTCGCCCTTGGCGCAGTCCTTGAAGCAGGCCGGGCAGGTGCCGGGGTACGCGGCGCGTACCGAGCCGCGCGGTAGCGGCACCGCCTTCTTCGACGCCGTCTTCTTCGCGGCCGGCTTCCCGCCGCCCGCCTTCTTCTTCGCTGCCTGCGCCCGCTTGATCGCCTCGCGCTGCGCCTTGCCGGGCCGCTTCTTCGGCTCCTGCCCGCGTGCCGCCTTCGCGGCCTTCTGTGCCGGGGTCTGTCCCACGCGTGGAGCGTAGAGCCGACTCCTGGCGGCCGTCGCGCGCCACGCGCCATCCCTTGGGAACGGCGGCGCGCAGAGGCGTCCTCTGCGCGCCGCGGGCCGCGTCACCCGCGACCCGATCAAGCGTGCATGCGGTCCGGCAACTCAATGAACTTACGTCGCGGGCGATTGCAACCAGCCTGCGGAGGAACCAGGAGCACTCGTAGTGTGTCCACTCTTGGTAAAGGTGCGCGTACAGGGGGCGACAAGTGGATCCAGTTTCGGTGGCGCTGTTGGCGGCGTTGGCAGGTGGTTTCGGTGGTGAGGCAGGCCGACAGGCCTGGACGAGGCTAAGCGCTCTGGTACAGCGCCCCTTCCAGCGTTCTCAGGACGACTCCCCCAGCAGTCCGGCGTCGCTGCCGAGTTCAGGAGAGGCGGAGTTGGTCCGGCTGCAAGAGGCGCCGGCCGACCCGGCTCGGGCGCAGGCGCTGAGTACAGCGCTGGCGGTACGCGCCGTCGTCGACGATGACTTCGCCACGCGGCTCCAGGACTGGCACGAGCAGGCGAAGCGGGTGCGTACCGGTGACGGCGAGGTAAACAGCACGATCAGCGGCGGTTCGTTCTCGGGACCGGTGCTGATGGGCAGGGACTTCTCCGAGATCACCTTTCCCAGCCCGCCCCCCACCGCGCCTGGCAACGGTACAGCCCCTCCGCCCACGCAGGGCTGACCGACGTGACCGGGCGGGACACAGGCAGCACCGCGGACGTATCGAGCTCGGTGAGCGGCGGGATGTTCTTCCGCGTGGTGATCTAGGTGTATTTGATCACGAGCGTTTGTTAACGCGGCCGGGATTGAACATGGCGAAGGCCTCCATATGTGGTGGAGGCCATGAAGAAGGTAACGGGGCCCGGCAAACCGGCCCATCATGCCATCGGCCGGTCCTGCGGTGGCCTGACCACGAAGACCCGCTGGGGGGATCATTGGTCCCCATGGCCGTCCTCGTCGGTTTTCGGTGCTGCCGGGAGATGGAACGAGACCTGACCGATGGTGCCACTTTGGACCACGGGGCCATAGAAGGTGCCGTCGCTGATGGCGTTCTCGGTCGGACCGCCCCTGGTGGGGGCCAGCCGCTCCGGTGATGTGAGGGAAGTCGCGGGGTCCTGGGGAGCGGTCTGGATCGCGTTGACCGGGCCGTGGATCGTGATTTGTGTCGTCGAATGCTGTGGCACACCGGTCCCGTGCGGTGTGGGCGTGGCGACCTCAGTGGGGCGCAGGCGGCTGAGGGTGAGGTCGAGGAAGTTGGAGAGGTCTTCAGAGTTAGTGACGGCAGTGAAAAGCCTGCTGCCGGGTTCGGTTTGCCAGCGGTGCTCGTGCAGATGGTCCGCGTAGGGCGAGGACTCCTCCAGCACCGAGGCGCAGGCGAACATCAGGCGGGCCGCGGGAGGCCAGTTGGGCTGGATGGTGCCGTGCAGTCGCCGCCGGGTGCCCACCGGAGTGGAGGTCAGCAGGCAGCACGCAACCAACACACCAGTGTCCTTCAGTTCCTGCGCGGTCGCGGCGATGTCGTCGGGGGTGCCGGGGCCGGTGGGCTCGCCGTCGGAGAAGACGAACAGGATTGGCTGGTCAGCGACGGACTTCATTTCCCGCGCCACGCGCAGTCGCTCCTGCGCGGTCTGGAATGCCTCCAGCATGGGGGTGGCGCCGAACATGTGTCGCCCCAGAGAGGTGATGTGCGCCTGGTGGGACCGCCAGTCGCGGGCCAGCCGGTCGATACCGATCAACGGTTCGGATGCCTTCGGCAGGGCAAGCAGGTCCTGCACCGCCGGCCCCTTCCACCCTGTCAGGTACGACAGCGGGTTCCCGAAGCCGAATCCGTAGGCGAATAGGCTGATGCGTGAAGCGATCGCCGTCCCGGCCTCCGTCGTACAGTACGCGGCGGCTCGTTCGATCAGCTGGTCGATCGACGACCTTACGCTCTCGATGCGTTGTTGACCCGGCCCCGCGCCCGGTCCCACGATGAGAGTACGCATGGAAGCCGAGACATCGATCAACAGCCCCAGAACCAAAGGGTGCTCGACCGATGGCTCAGTCGTCGATCGCCGTGACTCGTTCATGGCCTCCCCTGTGTGTTGCGACTGAGCCGATTCGCACAGAACGCCGTCAGGATGGGCGCCGCAACAGGACGCAAAGGAAGTCTATGACAGGCGGATCACCCGAGAAGCTTCCACTGTCCGGTTTGCTCGGTCTCGCTTTCGACGTGTCTGCATCCATGAGAGAGAGCATCGAAAACAGCGATGCGCAGCAGACGACGGGGGTCGGCGCTCTGCAGGACCTCGTCGCGCGCCTCCGGACGCGCGGACTCACGGCCCTCGACGCCGCCTACCCGTCCGGCATGTCGACGTCCATGGACGTGTTCGCGTACGCATTTGGATTGCGAGTGCCAGACGATGGCAGCGGAGCTGCATTGGTGCGCAGTGTCATTGATGTCTTCAAGGCGATCTTCCACGCGTTCGGTGGCGGCAATGCGTCGCATGAAACGTTCCCCGTCGTCTGCGACCTGCTATCCGTACTCGCCACCGTACAGGGCTGCGACGACGAGGCACCGGCTGCAGCGGCTACCGCCGATTCCGATCAGTCAGCCTCCTTCCCTTCTCCGGAGTCTGCGGCGCCGGCGCTGGCCCGCGAACCCGAGGTCACCGACTGGGACAACGAGCTGGCACAGATCGCGAACCGGCACGGCCGAGGTGGCTGGGAGTTACTGGCCCGCGAACTCCTCCCCGAGCCTGAGCAGATCAAGAGACTCGTCCTACGCCTCCGTGCCGAGCCCTGGCTCGCAGAGAAACTCGCACAACTGGTGCCGCGCGCATCGCAGAGGGAGATCAACTTGGCCGTCCAGAGCGTGCGCGACAGCCAGCAGGGCAAGCACCTTGGCACCGCCTATGTCGAGCATCCCCTGGTCACCGCGCGCATGGCGCACTCCAACAGGGGCGAGTTGATGAGCGTCCGATCCAACCTGCGACAGGCACGCACCCTCTTGGAACGTCTCGCGACCCCGCCGGACCCGGACGTATCCCCGGCCCAGACCCTCCAGGAGATACGGCGCACTGTGGCGGCCACTGTGCTCGAGGCCGCCGACGCGATCGACACCACCCTGCCCGTGGAGGAGGTGCTTACCCGGCTGCGCCGACTCGACGCCTCGAGCCATCGAGGCATTGGCATCGAGGAATTCGTGTACGGCAGCACCCCCATGCGTCAGGCCATGGAGCGCATCGCTAGCCGGTTCGAGGCCGAACTCGCCAACCGACCGGCGAAAGCGCCTGCCACCTTCGTGCTCGTCAGCGACGGGCAGTCCACCGATGGGGACCCTTCCCAGGCCCTGGCCAGCATCTCAGCCCAGGGCGTGACGATCATCGCCTGTCATCTGACCGACCAGGACCTAACCCACCCGCACACCCTGCACTCGGCACCGGGAGCAGACTGGACGCACGGCGCCACCGTCATGTTCAACGCGGCCTCCCCCCTTTCCCTCGACCAGCCCTTCGCCGCCCGCCTGCGCGCCGCTGGCTGGCACATCGAAGAAGGAGCCCGCTGGTTCATCCAGATCAACCACTCGACGGTGATCTATGACTTCTTGGAGACCCTGCTTAGTATCTCCGAGCACTGACACGGCAGCTGTAGTTTCGGTGTCTGTGCTGGTCAGCTGCCTGCAGGGGCCGGATGAGGGTACGGGTACGGCCACCGTGATCATGAACGTTTGTGACGACGTTTCAAGAATTCGGTGGCCGTAGGACTCATCCCCAGCGGCGGCCCCGCACGGAGCGCCACGGGTTCGGCCGGCCGCCGGGGAACTGCCGGAGCGGCGCCGGACCGGCGGCGGCTTCGGTGACGGGTACAGCGCCGTGCGCAGCCCGGCCGCGTCGGCGAGCTGCTCCAGGCGCTCACGCTGCTCCGGCGAGAGGTGCGGCGGGGTCGGGTGGACCATAGGGCCTCCGTGCTTCGGTGGGTTCGCTCCCCTGCACCTTCGCCTGCTGCGTCGCCTGCGGGGGCGCTCGCGCGACGCCCGTCCCGACAGGCGCTCCAGGCGCTTCGCCCGTCGTCCCATGAGACGGGCACGAGGGCTCCGGTGCCCTCGAGGATGCGAAGCGCCGGCGCCCACGGACATCTGGTCCGTGGGCGCCGGCGCGGTCAGCTGTCGGCGGTCAGCTCGCCATCATGGCCTGGAGGTCGCTGAGCCACAGCTCGTTCGTGCCACGGTCCGCCGCCTTGCTCTGCGTCCACGCGAGGATCGCCGCGTGCGCATCCTCGTACTGGGCGCCGGCGGTCGTGTGGTGCCCGTCGGTGGTGGCGACCTGGGTGAGGTAGGCGGCCAGGGCGTGCGGGCCGCCGCCGTTGTACCCGATCTCGTAGCCCAGGGCGTTCCTCTGCGGGAGGAACGACAGAACGCCCTTGTCCGTCCGGGCCCAGAACAGACCGCGGCCGGTGTGGAAGCGGCTGAAGATGTCGTCAGGGCGCAGTTCGAGCGGGTGTACGTCGTGTAGCTCCACTGGTCCGTGCCGCCGGTGCCCGCGTGCTGCCGCCGAACACGCCGCGCTCCCCGCACCGGTGAACCGCACGCCGGCCATCTTTCGTCGCGTCCTGCAAGTCCTTCGTCTGCCATCTCCCCCAGAACTGCTGGCAGCCATTCGCCGTGTAGCACCACTAGGGCCGGTGACCGTCCTCACGCTCGACGCCGAACAGGAGCGACAGTATCGCGATCACTGCGAGACGGTTGTCGGGATTCTCAGCGGTGATGACATTTTTACCTACGCCACGCACCGCGCACTGTATACAACGTGAAAACAGGGTGTGTCGAGGACGGCAAGCAGCACCAGCCATTGACTGTCCCAGCCGTATAGCTACACGGGCACCATCTCGGCAGCGGCCTCCGCGGTGTGAAGCATCGGATGCTCACCCATCACGCCATCCAGTACAGCGAAGCCCTCCGTCAGCTGCAGAGCATGCGGCACTAGCGCCTCGATCAGTGCCTCCTCCGTGTGGAGCAGTTGATGAATGTGATCGGGAGTGATGTAGCCGCTGGCCAGCAAATCCCCGCTGTGCGCCTTTACCTGACGCAGGGCGAACAGACGGTGCAGCCGCTCGAGGACTGCCCGGGCTTGGGAGTCGGACGCCTTGCCGACAGCGCCCAGCAGCGCTTCCGCCGCCAGGCGGTGCACGTGAGCTTCGACAAGCTGCAGGGCCGATGTCACGGTTCCGTTCCACCGCGCGAGGGGGTCGCCCCGGCGGCCGCTCCGCAGTCGGCTGCGGGCCCTGCCATGCCATATGCGCTCGACGTCTGCGAGTAGTTCCTGCAGGTGATCGGAGTTCTCCAGTGAGCGGCTGCCAGCGGGTACCTCGGAAGGCGGCGTTGGAGTAAACCCGCCTGTGAGCATCTCGCCGGCTGCCTTCACCCAGATCACACGGTTGTCGCCCTCAGCGGTGACAGTTCCCTCATTGGCCGCCAGCTGGTAAGCGATACCATTCGAAAGCAGTAGGCCTTGTGCTCCGCAGCGCTCACGACATTCGGTCATCACCGTCCTGGCCTGCCAGGTGATCCAGGCTTTGACCACAGCCGCCAGACGCTCAATCTCTTCATGTTCTGCCTCACCGCTACTCGTCCATCGCTGTACCACGTCGCGGTGCAGCAAGGTCGCAGCGTAGGTGGTGGCCACTGCGGCGAGGAGCGGGGCGTGGTGGCTGCGGTGCTCGATGAGGGAGACCTTGCGGCCGGTCGTCATTCCAGAGGTGAGTCGCCGGTGAGAGTGCCTCATGGCGACGGCCAGGGCGTGTCGTGTCACTCCGAGGCTGTAGGCGCTCATACACAATTTGCCGGCGTGAACGCGCTGGATGGACTTGAGGAATCGTTTGCGCGGATTGCCCAGCGTGCTGACGAACGTGCCGTCGCGTGACAGGCGGCCCTGTTCGCCCTGCAGCAGGGCTTCGAAGGGAAGCAGCACGCCGTGGAAGGAGGTGGCGCAGTGGTCGACAGGCGCGCTGGCGGTCTGCGGCAGAGGCCGTACGTCCACGCCTGGGTAATGTCGGCCGGCGCTGTCAGTGAGCGGGACGAGAAAGAGGAACACGCCTTGGTCGACATCGTCCACGACCAGACGGGCCGCCACGACGGCGTTCTTGGCGCCACCCGTGCCGGAGGTGTTGGGCATCCACTTGCACGCGCCAGGGCTCGGAGTGTCGAGGATAAATCCGCTCGTTTCGGGATCGAATCTAGCTGTTGTCTCCAGCGACGCGGCGTCGTTCCCATGGTCCAACTCGGTGCACAGGAAGGTCCCAACGGTCTCCATGCGGGCATACGGGTACAGGTCCCGCCCACCAGGGTCGTGGTCAAGCAGACTGCCGATGTGCAGGTTCCAGTGGATACTTGCGATCGTCGCCATGCCCGCGTCCACCACTCCGGCCCACTCGTGCATCGCCGTGAGCGACTCGATGTCCGAGGACAAACCCACCGGGTCCGTCAGCGCTTCGTTGATGAAGCGGAGTCGCTCATACGACAGTGCTATGCGCTCCTGTGAGCTCAAACCCTCCTGAAAGGCGAACCGAGGGTCGTCGAACAGGCGCCTCCAAGGCTCGTGAATCTGCTTTGCGCGAGGCCCGAAGAGAATGCGCGTGAAGTCTGCAGTCATTCCTTCTAAGGAGTGCAGTTGAGAGTCAGTCACGATCTGAAAGATAGTGGAATCGATCACTCCAACACAGCGTGATGATCAACACGATTGGCTGCTGCTCAAATGTGGAAGCGACCTCGAAGTGCGCCACGCTGCGACCGGCTGAGGACGATGGGTTCATGCGGCAGCACCGCGAGAACGTCGCCCGCAGAGGCCTCCAGGGGGCGAGCAGAAGCGGTGCCACCTCCAGGCACCCGGCTGCCGCGCCCCTGGCGAGGACGGCCTTCCGCCGCGTCCTGCGGCCAACAGCAGGTGATGAGTGCTCGACCGCTTGGGGCAGGTCGCTCTGCCACCGCTCGCACCGTCGGAAGACGTTATGGAGGGTGCCGAACGGGCTGCCCAGGCCAGGCGACAACCGCCGGGGTGACGTCGTGGACGGCGACACCCGGAGTGGGGGGCAAGTAGTGGAGCAGGCTCCACGCAATGGACTCACCCGTGATCCAATCGAGACGGCCGTATCCGCTGGGTGATCACGGTCGGTGGCACGGGACGGGATCGGGGTGGCGGAGCGGTTGCCCTGCGCGGGCCCGGGGCCTCCTGCGCTGGGATTCCGGACGGCCCGGACCCTGGCCCGGACGCAAGGGCGCTGATCGCCATGCCGGCCGGGCTTAGACGTCATTTCACTTGGCCAGTCGGCGGTGGCATATGAGGGTCGCGGCGATGGCTGTGAAGGCAAGGAAGTGTTCCGGCTTGCGCTCGTAGCGGCGGTGCAGGCGGCGGCAGCCGGACAGCCAGGACACGGTCCGCTCCACCACCCAGCGGTGCCGGCCCAGCCGCCCCTGCGACTCGATGCCCTTGCGGGCAAGGCAGTGCCGGATGCCGCGAGAAGCAAGCCATTGCCGCAGGTGGCGGTAGTCGTAGCCCTTGTCGCCGTGCAGCTTGGCGGGCCGCCGGCGTCGAGGGCCGCGACGTGAGCGGATGGGCGGGATGCCGCGGACCAGCGGGATGAGGGCCTGGCTGTCGTGGAGGTTGGCGGAGCAGATGCCGATCGACAGGGGCAGGCCCTGGCGGTCGACGATGAGGTGGATTTTCGATCCCTTCTTGCCACGATCGGTCGGATTCGGTCCCGTCAGCTGCCCCCTTTGAGGGCCCGGACGCTGACCGAGTCGATCGCGCACCGCGACCAGTCCAGCTCACCTCGGGCACCGAGTTCATCCAGGACCAGGCGGTGAAGCTTGGCCCACACCCTGGCCTCGGTCCACTCGGTGAAGCGGCGGAAGGCCGTCACGCCCGACAGTCCGAAGCCTGGTGGCAGTTGATTCCAGGTGCAGCCTGAGGTGGCCACGAAGATGATGGCGGCCAGCACCTCACGGTCCCCTCGCCGCCGGTACCCTCCACCCTTCTCGCTGCGGATCCGGGCACGCTCCTTGCGCTGGGCGGCCAGCACGTCGGGGTGTCGGGCGTTCTTGTTGCGCCAGCACAGGTAGGCGTGCAAGGCCCGGGTCTGGGTGGGGTGGCTGCGGTGGTTGGAGTTGGCGACGGTGAACTGCCGCAGTGGTCCGAAGTGGGCCTCGATCGGGTTGGCCCAGGATGCGTAGGTGGGCGTGAAGCACAGCTTGACCCGGTTCCTCCTGGCCCAGCGCCGGATCGTCTCGCCCTTGTGGGCGGACAGGTTGTCCAAGATGACGTAGATCGGAGCACCGTCCGGGCGGGCCGCGCGGATCGACCTCAGCGCGGCCAGGGCGTTCGCGGCGCCCTTCTTGCGGCGGTTGACGCCCCACAGGGTGTCGTCGCCGATCGAGAAGCAGCCGTGGAAGTAGCGGACGCCGTGGGTGCGGTGGTAGGTCGCGGGGTGCCGCTCGGCGTGGCCGGCAGGGGCCCAGCCGGAACCGCCGGTGGGGCGGATGCCGAGCGGGCCGAACTCGTCGAACGCGAACACCCGGTCCGGAAACCGCCCCAGGACGTGCTCGATCCGGTCGAGCTTGGTGTCCCGCTCGGGGTCGGGTGATTCCTTCCAGGTCTTGGTGCGCTGGAAGGTGATGCCGCGGCGGGCGAGCAGGCACCGTAACGCCTAGCGGCCGATCCTGATCACCCGGCCGTGCACGCGTCGCAGGTGGGCGGCAAGGTTGCGGACGGACCAGCGGGTGAAGGGCTGGCCGAGCTTGGTCGGGCGGGTGGTGGCCGTCGCGACGACGAAGTCCTCGTCGTCAGGACTGAGCAGGCGGGGACGGCCTCCCGCCCACTGAGGGTTCAGGCAGGCCAGGCCGATCTCGTTGAACCGGTGGATCGCGTCGCGGACGGTGTCCTCGTCTGCCTGCACCAGCTGGGCAATCACCGGGACCCGGTTCCCGCCGGTCGAGGCCAGCAGCATCATCGCGCGCCGGTAGCGCACCGAACTGGTGCTGCCCCGGCGCACGATCTGCTGCAGCTTCTGCCCCTCCTGGTCGGTCAACCTGCGCACACGGACAGGCTCAGCCACCACACCCCCAGCGATCGGACGAACGTACGTCACCGGACATCCAACCGCCGCGACCACCAACCCCGCGAACCTTCCCGGTCAGAGCACTAGCCCGGCAACTACCACCCACACGGGGCGCCCTGGGCCGGCGGAACGGAGGGCCGACCGGCCCGCCGGGGGGCAGACGGGTCGACGTGCCAGGCCGCATAGGACAACCTGCTCGACTCAGAGCAGAAGGGCCTGGCGTACGAAAAGGGGATGCACGCCTGCGCTGACGTACCCGCACCGTAGGCGGGCTGCGGAGTTGTAATCTTCGGGCATCATGCAGGCCGGATGCCGGGGGGCAGCACGTGATCGTCCGCACCATCGCGCCGGAGGGAATGCCGTGCCCCACCGGGAAGGATGGACATGTCCTTCTCGAGACAATCTGGGCATACTTCAGCGAGCACCGTCGTTGGCCGACTTTCGACAACGTCGATCGGACGCTGTACGCACAAGGCCTGCAGTTCGAGGAGGTCGTCCAGGAGCTGTGCCCCGCACTGCTGCTCGGAGTTGCCCACGACCTCTCGCAGACGCCACAGGGCTCTCAGGAGCTGTGCTTGACCATCGCTGGCGCCGCGAACTGCACCGGCACCGGAATGACCATCGACGCATTTGTCAGGATGGCACGGAAGGCAGCCGAACTGGAGCTTGCCTGGCTGCCTGCGGACCGCGGTGAGCTGCCATGGATGCAGCCCGGAGACCTTGGAATCCGCCTCCCGACGAGCCTGAGAGCCGAGGAACTCTTCGCGGAGGCCGCGTTCGCCGCCGCCGCGATCGGGCAGCGGGAAGCCTGCTTCCGGGGTGGAAGCTTCAACCGAGAGGGGCTGGACTGGTCGCTCAACTTCGACCGGGACATTCGGCGGTTCGCTGACGTGCAGCGGCTGGAGGACTACTGGCGCACTCGCGAGCAGGTGCTGGGGCCCGAGCGGACCGAGGCCGATAAACGGCCCTTCGGCAAGCGACCCGCATTGCACGTGGTTCCCGCGCCGGTAGCGTCGCCGACGCCAGTCGCCCCCGCCCACGGTTCGCCACAACCCATGTCTGTCACCTGCATCCTGCATCCGAAGATCGCGGAGGTCGCTGCCGAGCGGTACGACCGCGGTGCCTACAGCGACGCGGTGAGGAGTGCGTTCCAGGCGGTGGAACACCGGGTACACACGCTGGTCGGCCCGACCAACCTCGTCGGTGAAAGGCTTATGGGAATGGCCTTCAACGCCAACCCGGGCCCCCCGATGATCACAGTGACTCGGTTCACGGACGGCTCCCTGGAGAGTGAGCAGAACGGCATGCAGGCACTGTTCAAGGGTGCCGTGCAAGCACTGCGCAACCCTCGCAGTCACGGGCCGGACCGGGAAAACGACCCCGACGAGGCCGGCGAGATGTTGGCGTTCGCCAGTTTCCTGATGCGGCGCCTCGACATCGAGGACGCGAAACGGGAGCAGGCCGCCGCGGCCGACGCCGAGTCGGCGACTTGATCACGCGCGCGCAGAGGGTACGCAGCGCATCTCGATGGCCTGCACGTCGGGCGGGTTCACGAGCTAAGGGTGGTCTGTCGACTGTGGGCGTCATCGCGGAACTCCCGTGCCGAGAGCGGCCAGTTTATGGGCTCGGTCAGAGGTTGGCCGGGCGGTAACGGCACACTCGACGCTGGCACTCCAAGCCCCCCAGTTCCATCTGACCAGGGCAGACTAGTCAATTGCTGATCCGCTCGGCAGAGCACTCGCTTCGGCAGTTCGGTTATTCCCACATCGCGATCGGAGGACACGCTTCAGCCCCACACCCCTCGCACCGGCGGACCCGGCACTGCGGCACAGCGGAGTCCGGTTTCGGCAGCGGCGGGCGACGACCGCCGACGGACTCGACTATGAGTCGAGCAGTACGACGCCGCGATCCGCGTCGTCACCGGCTAACACCCGACCCGGCCGCAGCTGAGTCGAGTGGAGTCACTCCCTGCCGCGAAGCGCGGTGCAGTGGTTATCTGATGAAGGTCTCGCCTTGGAGGAGGGCTGTTCCTAAGGGGGTGAGGGCGTGAAGGACGGCGGTGCCGGTGCGGGTGGTGGTGATGAGTCCTGAGTTGCGTAGGACGGTGGTGTGCTGGCTGGCTGAGGGAAGTGAGATGCCAACGCGCTCGGCTGTTTCAGTGGTGGTGGCGGGGTGGCGCAGGCTGGCCAAGATGGCGGCACGGGTGCGTCCCAGCAGAGGGCCGAGGCTGTCGCCGGCGTGGGCTGGGTGCTCTTCGGCGGTGTGCAGGGGATAGGTCAGGGTCCACGGTTCGCCGGTCCGGCGGCCGTACATGGGGCTCTGGGCGAAGTAGGACGGGATGAGAATCAGGCCGCGGCCGTCCAGATGTACGTCGGTGGGGTCGCACGGTGAGGGGACGTGCCAGGTTGGTGGCTGCCAGTGCCAGCCGGGGACGAGGGTGGCGAGCAGAGCATCGACGCCGCCGCGCAGCAGTGTCTCGGCGCGCAGGGCGCGGTCGGCGACGGCAGTGGACTGCATGTGCGGCCACAGGGGAGCGAGGGTGGAGTCGAAGTAGCGCAGCGTGTCGTGTGCCAGGGTCTGGCGGCCGTTGTCGGTGCCTTCCGAAAGTTCCCGCAGCGGGGAGGTCTCGCGGGCACGGTGGTCGAGGAAGGCGATCTCTGTCGCTAGCTCCTGAACCGGTGTGCTGGCGGCGAGTTCGACGCCGGCGTGCAGCTCGGGGGTTGAGGGATGGATGAAGAAATCGAGCAGGCCCCCCTGGCGTGGGTCCAGGTTCAGCAGAACACCGGCCCGAGGCGCCAGGGTTCGGACGAGCGTCGTCCGCCATTTCGTGAGGCCGGGACGCGACCGGAGCGTGCCGGTCGGTCCCGTACGTAAGTAGCGCACGCTGAGGGCCGTTTCGAGTAGCGCGTTGGGTACTGAGGCGACACTGGTCTGACGTAGGTCGGCCTCGGTGAAATGGATACGCAGCATGCGTGTGATGATGCCGATCGCCGACCCTTTTGGCTACGACTGAAAGGCCTGGCGGTTGTCGCTGGCCGGCGGGAGCATGGTCAGCAAGGCGCGAGGCGGCGGGGCCTGGAGGACACTCAGCTCCCCCTTACAGGCTTCAAGCCCGCAGTCTTGGCACCGAAGGAGGAAGGGTCGCACTGTTCCTGCCAGCTGGGCGTCCCTGTGGCGTAGGTAATCGTCGCAAGGCCGGTCTCACCAGGTTCCGCGCCACAACTACTGTCGCTGAGCGGTCGGGCCGGAAGGCCATCAGGAAGCTCCTCCTCGTCTCCTAGGGGGTGGCAGGGCAGAACAGCGCTTGCCGGGGCTGTCCACGGACAGGAGAAGTGGTGCAGCGGTAACGCTTTGAGTAGGTCCAGGAGGTTGCCGCGGAGCTGGGCTGCCCGGGGGCGGTGGAGTCGGGAAACGTGTCGCCTTGCTCACGGCGGCTATGGCGTTCCACCAGATGCTGTTGAGCAGGCCGAGCAGGTCGTGCCTGCCCGCGCAAGTGTGCCGAACCTGTCGTTCGTCAGCGCTATTCGGCCAGGCGCATCGCCGGTGAGATCTGTGGAGGCAGCAGCCATGGTGGGTTTGGAGCGCGGTCAGGGCGCTTTGTGCAGAGCGCCCTCGCTGGAGAGGAATAGGGAGTGGTCGAGTGTTTGCAATGAGACGTTCCAGGCGGTTATCCGTAGCTTGCGCGTTAAGCGTGCTGGCGGGACTGGTCACCACGACGGCAGCTCACGCGAGCTCTGCTGCTCAGCCGTCTTCGCTATCGGTATTGGCACGTACCGTCGTCGACCGCACCGAGACGTCGACGACGTATCGGTTCGCTGACGGTCGGACCGTCACCGAGTTGCACTCCGCACCGATCCGGGTGCGACGGGCCGGTGGCGGATGGGCCGACATCGACACGGCGTTGGTCGAAGAGAGCGGCGCTGTGCGGCCCAGGGCTGCTGTGGGCGACACGAGGTTCTCCGCCGGTGGCAAGGGAGCTTTCGCTCGCCTGAGGCTCAATTCCGGCCGTCTCCTGGAGCTGGGCTGGAACGGTAAGCTGCCCCGGCCGGTCATCAAAGGCAGCAAGGCCGTCTACCGGGGTGTCGTCGCAGACGGTGCAGGAGATCTGGTCGCTACCGCCCTGCCGGCCGGGCTGCGCTTCGACGTTGTGCTCAACCGAAGGCCGACCGGTCCCGTCGAGGTGAAGGTCCCCGTGACCGCCAAGGGCCTGACGCTCGGCGAGGCCGACGGAGGACGGCTGAGCATCCAGTCCGGCGACACGGTCCTTGCCACCTCTTCCACGCCAGTGATGTACGACGCGCGCTCCCCCCATGCCCGCGCCCAGCGCGAAAACAAGCGTCAGCGTGGCAGCCAAGCCAGTCAGGCCCGCACCGGTCACATCACAGCCACCCTCGCCGATGCCGCTGGCGGTGGCAAAACCCTTCTGCTCAAGCCGTCGGCCGCCTTCCTGGCCGATCCGGCCACCACCTACCCCGTCACCGTCGACCCGTCGGTCGTCCTCCCACTAAGCAACGACACCGACGTCAACAGCGTCTTCGACGGCAACAACGTATCCGGCAGCTATCTGAAGGCCGGAACCGAAGCGGACGGCGAAAAGGCCCGCACCTACCTGCGCTTCGACACCCGCGGCCTGAAAACCCCCACCAGGGCCGTTCTCAAGCTCACCAACCTCGGCGCGCCTGCCTGCGGCCCCGCCGTATCGGCGGGCATCCAGGTTCGCCGTGTCACCAGCCACTGGGACGCCACCACCCAAACCTGGGCCCCGCAGCCCACCAGCACCATCGAAGACGCCGTCGTCTCCACCGAGGGTTCTCAGCTCGGCGCCTGCGGCAGCGGCACCATGACCTGGGACGTCACCGCCATGGTCGCCAAGTGGGCAGCGGGAACCGCCAACCACGGCCTGGTTCTGCAGTCCCCGACCGAGACCGCGCAAGCCAATTACCGCGTCTTCGCGGCCGCGGAGAACACCGACGGGCTGGCTGCTCCGGTCCTTGAAGTGACCTCGGACGAGGTGATCACCCCCGGGGAGGGGGAGGACCCCGCCGACCCGGGGCCGGCGGACTTCAAACCCGGGCACGTCGACCCTCCGACCGGCAACTGGATGACGTCCGCCATCGACCTGTCCGACGACGGCCTCCTGGTGACCCGCAACCACACCGCCGGTCAGCGCCTCGACGTCACTCGTCCCAACGAGCAGGTGCTCGGCCCCCTCTGGCAGCTGGAGCCCCTGGGGGGTGTGCTAGGCCACCGGCTCAAGGACTACAGCACCAACGGCTACGTCGAGATCGCCCTCAACGTCGGCACCGAGTCCTACCGGTTCCAGGCCAACCCCGACGGCACCTTCGCCTCGGCCGACGGCGGCGGCACGCTGGTGAAGAACGCCGACGGCACGTTCACGCAGACCCTGCAGGACGCCGACATTACCTACACCTGGTCGAAGATCGGCCAGGAATACCTGGTAACCGCCATCGGCAGTCGCAGTGACGGCAGGCAGGCCATCCAGTACGACACCACCGGGCGGTTCAGCCGTATCCTCTCGCCCCCCGCAGCGGAGGACTGCGTAAGCACGCCTGCCGCCTGCTCCACGGCAACCTTCCAATACGCCACGACGACGACCGCGACCTCCTCAGCCCTCGGTGACGTAGCCGGGCAGCTCAAGGCGATCGTCTACGACGCCGTGGGCGACCCCGTACCGGTGACGGCCATCTCGTACCAATACGACGCCGCCAAGCGACTACGCAAGGTCGAGGACACGCGTCAGACCGACGGCGATCCCGTGCGCCAATTCACCTACACCTACGACTCCCAAGGAAACATCAAGAATCTGACCACAACAGAGGACGGCACCTGGACGCTTACCTACTCGGGCCCGGGCAAGATGACGTCCGCTGTCGCTGCTCCCACGACTTTCGGTGCCACGGCCGCCGCCGAGTCATGTCCCGCGCCTTACGCCTCCGACTACCTGCTGCGCGGGAAGTGCAGAGTCCGGGTCGATGTGGAGAAGGACCCCGCGGTGAAGGTCTTCCGTACTCCTTTCTGGAAGGGAACCCTCACCGGTGGCTCGGTCATGGGCATCACCAACGACGGCTGCACCATCGTGCCCAACAGCCCCATGAGCGGTGTTAGCTTCAAGGCCGCCTGTGACGCGCACGACTACGGCTACGGCCTCATTCGCAACCGGAAGAACGGCGAAATCAACGGCCTGCGCTGGCGTCCCCCGTACTCCCAGCGCACGGCCGTCGACGCCGTGTTCTACACCATCCTCAAGGAACGCATCTGCGCCGCCGTCACGGGCTACGACATCGGCCCCCGGGGCATGCGCTTCTCCCGACGGGCCAAGTGCTACGACTGGGCCCGTACCTACTACAACGGCGTACGCGCCTGGGGTAACGGCGCTATCTGACCCGCGCCAACAGCGGCCTGCGTGAGCCCTCTCGGGCTCACGCAGGCCGCCTGCGCTGGGCCGTCGAACTCACCGGAGCCCGTGATGGACGCAAGTGCCGCTGTCTGCCCATCGGAAGCATGACAGTCACGCCCGCCGCCGTACTCAGTCCGGGCAGGACAATCCGCAAACGTACGGATGTTCTACGGACATACGCTGTATTGCTTCTTGCGTCGTTGCCTGCAACGCACGTAGCCCTCCGGCCACGGCGGGTGGCCGGGGCTCCGCGGGCATGGAACAGGCGTGCGGCATAGAGCAGTCACCCGATTCGTGCCCGTATTGCACCGACAAGGCCGCACGCTCAGGTCACTGCCAGGCCTGCCCCGTGCGCGGTGGCGGGTACCTCTCCAGCAGTCGCCGCATCGTCCCGCGAACCGAAGGGCCGAACCCGGCCGACCAGCGAAGTACGGAATCCCTTTCTCTCACGAGCCGCCCGTACCGTCCCACGCGCAGGATGCGCACTCACCTGCTGCGGCTGTCGGTGGCGGGATCGCACACCACGATCAGGGCTGCATCAGCCAGTCACCAACGCAGTCGCCTCCTCCTGGCGCGTTCTCGTCCATGGCGACGAGCCGCCGCCACGGCCGTGGCCACGACGCGCCGGCCTCCGGAATGCCCACCATGTACGCCGGGACGCCGACGTCTGAGGGCTGCGCGGGCATAAGCGCCGCCTGCTGCGGAGGGCTCATCGGACCGAAGGCGCCTGCTGGATAGCGCCTCAGCAGGGTGCGCGCTGTCCGCCGCACTCCCCCGGCGAACGCTTTTTTCCTGGGCAGGACGAAGCGTGCTCGACTCGGAGCTGGCCCGTCCACGTTGGCACACAGTGCCGCCACTCCCCTCTCACCACGCTCCTCTTAAGCCACGGCGCCCTCCGGCGCAGCGCAGCCCGCACGCCTGTGAGCGGGCGAGACGAAGGCGGGCAGCGCCGACGGTGCGGCTCATCGAGCACGGGCCGGCCGAGCGGCGGTCGGCGGTGCCCAACGAGCGAGCGGTGTGGGCGCGGTGGGCTCGGAGTGTGGCGGTCATGCCGAGTCTTCGAAGATCGTGTGCAGGCTGCTGTGGGGCTTGGGTCAGGTGCGCGGCCGCCCGGGGACGCGGTGGCGGTCACCCGCCCCCCGGGGGGAGGGTGACCGCAGCGCCGGAACGGGGCCGGGACGCGGGCGTCAGACGCAGAGAGCCGGGGTGGCGGGGCAGCGAGGTAGAAGAAGATGTCACCAACCAGGCGGGAGTGGAGGGTGACGATGCCAGTGGGCAGTTCCAGGTGGACGCTCACGGTGCGGGGGCGGGCGGCCTGCCGGGCCAGCTGGCGCAGCCACGGGCCGGAGACCGGCTCGGTGTAGGTGGACGCGCCGTCATGCAGGCTCGGAGCACGGAAGCTACTAGTGTAGTGGTCGCTGGTGTTCAGGCCCGTTGGACAGGGAGTGCGGCGGCACCAGGGCTTCCTCATGTTGCTCGGTGATTCGACACCAGCGATGGTCAGGAGGCCCCATCCGTATGCGACAAGCGTCGGGCGACCACCCGATCTAACTACCAGGCGTCCGCGTTAGGGCTGGCCTGTGTACAGGGGCAATTATCCGGCGGCCGGAGGGCGCGGAGGAGGACTGGGTGTCAAGTAGCGGGTGAGGGTGTCGCCGGACTCGGGGGTGAGATTCCTGGTAAGGCTGTCAGGGCTATTGGAGTCGGCCGGATCGGTGGGGGTGAGGCCAAGATGGTCAGCGAGCTGGCGGGCGTGTAGGCGGGTGGCGGCTTCCAGCAGCAGGGCGTAGGTGTCTGTGGCGGTGTGCGTGCGGGCCCGGCCAGCGAGGGCGAGGGTGGCAGCGACGAGGGCGGCGGGCCACCACCACACCGTGAGAGAGAGGTAGAGCAGGGCCCAGGCGGTCAGGGTGGTGGCGCGCGTGAGGTTTTGGCGGGCGGTGGTGATTTCGGTGCGGACCTCCTCGGGCAGGGTCAGCCACAGATGAGGCCAGACAGTGGCCAGGTCGAGGTGCAGGTCGCGCTCCAGGCGGACGGCTGCTGCGTTGAGCCGGTCCCCGCTCCAGGTGGGACGCTGGGGCTCCTCCGGAGCGATGCGGATCATGGCTCGGTAAGCGGCCTGCCGGGATGCCGGGTCGGTCTGCTGGCCGAGAGACCGGGCGCGGGCGGCATGTTCGCGGTGATCATGCCAGACGTGGGCGGCGGCACTCCAGCGGTAGCGGCGGCGGGCGGTGCGCCAGGCAGCCAGGCGGTGGTAGGGGGCAGACCAGGCGGGCCAGTCAGCGGCAAGGCTCAGCCGTTCGATCAGGGAGCCCAGGGCCTGGGCTGCCAGACCGGCTGCTGCAGCGCTAGCCAGCACTGCGGTCAGCGCCATCACCTGGCCGCCAGCGGTGTCTACGGCTGGGCGGTTAGCCCAGGCGGTGATCTGTCCGGTGAGGCGGGGCAGGTCGAAGGGGTGAGCTTGGCCGAGGGCCATGGCGGCGGTGGCGACGGCCAGGTAGAGAGCACCTGGCAAGACCAGTAGGGATAGCCAGCGTTCGGCGAGCTTCTTGCCAAGTTCTGTCAGCAGGCCGCCCACTGGTTCAGAGCCGTTCCGGTTGCAGTGCGTTGCCGCTGATCGCGCAGCGTGGCACCTCGCCGGTGGACTGGGGCCACCAGTAGCGCGCGCACCGGCCGTCCGGGCACAGGTACACCCGCTCGCCCGGCTGGACGCTGATTCCGACTGACCGCACGCCGCGGGTGGCCGACCCGGTGTCGGCGTAGCCGTCCAGCCCCTGCGGGTCGCCGCCGGCCTGCAGGACGGCATGCAGCAGCATCAGCGGGCCGGCAAAATCCTGGCCGTCGCGTGCGGCGTCCAGCAGCCGCTCCACCGGGCCCTCGCCTGGCCCCTCGCGCAGATGTCGGCGGATCTCTTCCAGATGCGCGCAGACCGCGGCCAGCCTCTCCGCTGAACCTCGCGCCGCAGGCTCGTCGGTCATTGTCCCTCCCCACTGAAGCGTGCCACAGGCCCCTCCCGTTGCTTCTTGTGCGGTGCGGCAGTGCCCGGCTCTGACACGGCGAGCGTACCGACACAACTCCCATGTGCCTTAAGGATGGTGCAATGATTGTCACGGTGGTGGCGGGTGAAGGGGGGCAGGGGTGCGAGAGGAACAGTTGGCTGCGGTATGGGCCCGACTGCGGCGGATGACCGATACCGACAATCCCTCCCTAGTGCTTGAACCCCAAGCACTCACTGAAGCCCGACAACTCGCCGCACTGCTCCGCGACAACCCTGGCGACTTAACAGTCCGGCAGGCGCTCGGCTGGCTCCACGCGGCTCGGTCCTTAGCGCTCTCCGACGGCGAAGACGGTCCGGACCGGGATGCCGCAGTGGAGGCGTTCGTCCCCCTCTTTCTCACTGGTGCCGGTAATATCCCTCAATTCCTGCTGCTGCCGCTCGCCGTGGCTGTGTCTGAGCATGCCACCGAATTTCTCGATCAGGCGCTTGATTCCGCTGATCCTGCCCTGTTGTCCTCCGCCATAGACCTGTGGCAGCGCATGGTGCATGCCACCCCTGCAGATCACCACGCCTTAGGGGGTGCCCTGTCCAACCTGGGGGTCGCGCTGCAGGCCAGATTCGAGCGCACGGGGGACAGGGCGGACCTGGATGCGGCCATCGCCGCCGGGCGGGAGGCGGTGCAGGCCACCCCCGCCGACCACCCCTACCGTGCGGCGTACCTGTCCAACCTGGGGCTCGCGCTGCGGGTCCGGTCCTGGCGTACCGGGGACCGTGTAGACCTGGATGCGGCCATCGAGTGCTTCCAGGCCGCGCTGCGGGCCACCCCGGCCGACGACCCCGACCATGCACGGTATCTGTCCCATCTGGGGCTTGCACTGGATATCCGGTTCGAGCGCACCGGGGACCGCGCAGACCTGGATGCGGCCATCGAGTGCTTCCGGGCCGCGGTGCGGGCCACCCCCGCCGGCCACATCGAATGCCCGATGCATCTGTCTAACCTGGGGAAGGCGCTGCGGGTCAGGTTCGAGCGCACCGGGGACCAAGCGGACTTGGATGCGGCCATCACGACCGGGCGGGAGGCGGTGCAGGCCGCCTCCGCCGACCACCCCGACCGCGCGCTGTACCTGACCAACCTGGGGGGCACGTTGCGGGTCAGGTTCGAGCACACCGGGGACCGCGCGGACCTAGAGGAAGCTGTTGACCGTTTCCGGACTGCGGTGCGGGCCCTCCCTGCCCATCACCCCGACCGAGCGATGGCCCTGTCGAACCTGGGAATCGCGCTGCAGGCCCGGTTCCGGCACATCGGGAAACGGGCGGACCTGGATGCGGCCGTCGCTGCTGGGCGGGAGGCCGTGCGGGCCGCCTCCGCCGACCACCCCGACCGCGCGCTGTACCTGTCCAACTATGGGGCCGCGCTGCGGATCCGGTTCGAACGTTCGGGCGACGGGGCGGACCTGGATGCGGCCATCGCCGCCGGGCGGGAGGCCGTGCGGGCCACCCCCATCGGCCACCGCAACCGCGCGAAGCGCCTGTCCAATTTGGGGACCGCGCTGCAATTCCGGTTCGCGCAGACCGGGGACCGCGCAGACCTGGACGAGGCCAGCGATCAGCTTCAGGCCGCGGTGCACGCCGCACCTGCCCACCATCCCGCCCGAGCGGGTTCCCTGTCCAACCTGGAGGGCTCGCTGCTGCGCCGGTTCTGGCGTACGGGGGACGGGGCGGACTTGGATGCGGCTGTCGCTGCCGGGCGGGAGGCGGTGCAGGCCGCCCCTGCCGACCACCCCGACCGCGCGCTGTACCTGTCCAACTATGGGACTGCGCTGCGGATTCGATTCGAACGTTCGGGCGACGGTATGGACCTGGACGAGGCCATCGCGACCGTGCGGGAGGCCGTGCGGGCCACCCCCACCGACCACCCCAACCACGCCCTGTACCTGGCCAACCTGGGAGCCGCGCTGCGGGACCGGTTCGAACGTTCGGGCGACGGGGCGGACCTGGACGAGGCCATCGCGACCGTGCGGGAAGCCGTGCGGACCACCCCCACCGACCACCCCAACCACGCCCTGTACCTGGCCAACCTGGGGCCTGCCCTGCGGGAGCGCTTCGAACATTCGAGGGACCCAGCGGACTTGGACGCGGCAGTGTCCGCCTGCAGCGCAGCGTTTGAGGTAGTTTCGGCGGCACCTTCGCTCCGGATCCAGGCTGGCTGGGCGGCGGCTGCTTTGGTCGCGGGATCTGCGGCGGGGCGGGCGGCGGATATGGCGGAGGCTGCGGTGCGGCTGCTGCCCGAGGTGACCCCCCGCCAGTTGAGGCGCGGTGATCAGCAGTACGCGCTCGGCAGCTTCGCCGGCCTGGCATCAGATGCCGCCGCGCTGGCCTTGGCGGACCCTCGTGGGTGTCCGCAGGAGCGCGCGACTCGGGCACTGCGGCTGCTGGAGGCCGGGCGGGCAGTGCTGCTCAGTCAAGCTCTGGACGCCCGTAGTGATCTCACTGACCTGAGCCAGCGCCACCCCGAGCTGGCCACGCGGTTCGTCCAGTTGCGCGACCAGCTCGACCAGCCCGCGGACACCGCCACCGCCGTCGAGGACCAGGATGCGGACGCTGCCGGGATGCACTCGGACCGCACTGTACGTGACCAGCACCGACTGGCCCGCAACTTCGCTCAAACCCTGGCCGAGATCCGCAGTCTGGAGGGGTTCGCCTCCTTCGCTTCCCCGCCCACCACCGATGAACTCCTCGTCGAGGCGACCCACGGCCCAGTAGTGGTCTTCAACATCAGCCACTACCGCAGCGACGCCCTTCTGCTCACCCAAGATGGCATCACCCACCTGGAACTCCGCCAAATCACCGCAGACTCCCTGACCGAAAAGATCAACGCTTTCCACCAGGCGTTGCACACCACCACCTCGGGCGTGAGTAGAGAACAGCGGCGCCGAGCGCAGGAGGTCCTGGCTGTGGTCCTGCAATGGCTGTGGGACACCGCCGCAGGGCCCGTGCTGGACGTTCTGGGTCATCACCACCAGCCGTCGAAGGAGGACGACTGGCCACGGGTGTGGTGGGCACCGGGCGGGCTGCTGGGACTGTTACCCCTGCACGCCGCCGGATACCACACCGACCCTGCTGACGACGCGCACCGCCGCAGCGTCATGGACCGCGTCATCTCCTCTTACACCCCCACTGTCCGAGCCCTGCGCTATGCTCGCCAGCACACCCGGGTCCCGGACGCCCAAAACAGGGGGCTCGTCGTGGCGATGCCCACCACCCCCGGTCTGTTCGACCACGGCCGTCTGCACCACGTCGGCGCAGAGGCCAAGCTGGTGCACCGTCACCTGCCGCGCACCGTGCTGCTGCGCGAACCCGACCCCACCGGCCCAGACGGTCTTTCCCCGCACACGCCGACCAAGGCCGCCGTCCTGGAACACTTGCGCGACTGTTCCATCGCCCACTTCGCCTGCCACGGCGCCAGCGACCCTACCGACCCCTCGCAGAGCTTGCTACTACTGCACGATTACGCCACTGACCCACTCACCGTCGCCAGCCTCGCACCCGTCCACCTGGACCACGCCCAGTTGGCCTACCTGTCGGCCTGCCGTACCGCAGCCATCGACACTTCTGATCTGGCCGATGAGGCCATTCACCTGACATCCGCCTTCCAACTGGCCGGGTTCCCTCATGTGGTGGGCACCCTCTGGGAGATCGACGACCAGGCCTCCGTCACCGTCGCCGACGCCTTCTACACCCACCTGAGGACCCCCGCAGGGACCCTTGATCCAGACCGGGCGGCCTGGGCTCTGCATCAGGCCGTGCGCAGTCTGCGCGACGGCCACGACCTGCCCGGCCAATACGACCGAACGCAGGTCCCCTTCCTATGGGCCGCCTACCTCCACGCCGGCGCCTGAGTTGGGCGTGGCAGCGTCACTTTCGAGGAGCTCTAATCCACTTCTTATGGTCGCGAGGGCAGCGTGACGGTTGGTCGTCGTTTCGACGGCGGTTGAGGTCGCCCGAAGATCCTCCTGCCGGAGGGTGATGGCGTCGACAGTTCTGCGCCGTGAATAACGTGCGGCCGCAGCTGGAAGAGCTGCTGTCCGGGGCGGTGGAGAACATGTTAGTGGAGTCGGTCAACGTGGCTGACACCTGTCGTAAGCGTGGAGGGCCGGTCCAGGGCCAGGCGGGCGGCCTGTCCGGGCTGCGGGTATTGGTCGAGTCGCATACACGGCTTTTACCTGCGGTTTCCCCGAGATCTACCCACGTCGGGCAAGCTCGTCGTCATGTCGTTGCGGGTGCGCCGGTTCGTATACGCGGAGGGCTCCTGCCCGCGCGAGACGTTCGCCGAGCAGGTGCCTGGCATGGGCAAGTGCCGGCTGAAGTGCTGCTCTAGGCCTGAGTCCTAAAACGATCAGTTAGCGCGTGCGAGGGCAATCCGTCGCGCAGGATGGCTGTGTTCGGCCCCTGCCAGGGCTTCACCGGGTCGAAGGTGAGAACCGCATCCGTTCCGCGAAGAGCGTGCTGTTCCTGGCAAAAGCGGTCTGAGAGGGGCACCCCGAAGTAGGCCGCGGCCATTCCGTCCGGCAGCGCCGGGTCGGCCACCCTGCCTTCATCTGCAGGCACCAGGCGTGGTCGAAGCCGCTGAACGGAATCGCGGACGGGACTAGCACGAAGCCTTCTACGTACGTCCACCCCGTCTTTGCCGCCCAGCGGCGGGACGTGCTGAAGCAGTGGCCCATGAGCTGGCCCTCGCGCATGGGCCAGGCAGCCGGCTCGTACGAACGCCCGTGCTGCGCGACGAGGTCCGCGAAACTGGTGTAGGCCCATGAGGCGTCGCCGAGCGGCAACTGCCGGTAGGGATCGATCCACTTCTGAAGCGTGTCGGCCGCTGTTTCGCCCGTCGGGTCTTCGTCGCTTGTCACCTGGAACCGTCCGCATGCCGATCCTGGGTCTCGGCAGCGAAAAGGTCCGCCAGCGACACGAACTCTTCGCCTGCGCGCTCACGCTGCGGCCGGTCCCGCAGAAGCGGGGCCAGCGCTGGGTCGTCCTCTGCCACACCGTTGGCCACAGCCACCTCCGCGTAGTCGTCGTACAGTTCGACGCCTTCTGGGAGGGTCGGCGCCTGCATACGCTGCGACCTCAGCAGATCCTGCACTTGCCGATTCCCGGACGCCCCGCGCAGTATCCAGCCGGCGCAGACTCGTGGTGCTTCGGCGGTGGAGGAGTGGCACCCGAACCTGCTGTCGAGGCCCTTGATACTCCAACGTCGTCACGCCCCAGACCGCGTCCGCCGCCCGCTGTCGGAGAACGGTAGCGCGCTTCGGGCTGCTGGGGAGCCCGGTGGGATCTGCCTCGTGCTCCCCCTGGTTATCGGCGAGCGGAGGCTCCCCGGACGTCATCGCCGCATTCAGCGCCTCGAGGAGTACCTCTACCGACGTGCCGCGTTCTTCTGCTAGCTCAGCCAGCTGCGCACGGACCCGTTCGTCGTGCTCGGTCTCGTCACCGCTTGGGCGCTCGGAAGGCGGCGAGGTGCGGTCTGCATCGAGGGTCATGGATAGCTACTCCTGGAAAGGACGGAGAGAAGGTGAGGATCGCACAGGAGCGTGGGTCAGGACGCCTAGTCTGAGCTTCTTCCTGGACACGGATCGCGTCCTGCGAATCCTTGTCCAAGAAGCGTTCAGCGAGGATGGGGAAGGGCAGGGCTGGCCTCCGCACGGTGAAGGCAACTGGTCATCCGTCGTAGGTCAGATGGGCTTGCCAGGGCACTCCACGGCTGGCGGGAGGTGGTGACGGTGCAAGCACGGGCTGGCCGCCCACGAGCAGGTGCCGTGCGACCACCGTCAGCTCAGAGGCCACGATGGCCTGGTGCACAGCGTGCAGTATCCGTGACCGGTCATCTGTGGCCTCGGCCGTGGTGGCGTCGGCCCAGGCGAAATGTGTCGCCGGTGCATCGCCTGGGCCCTCCACGGTGATCCCGGCAGTGTCGGCGCGCGGCTTCTGGCCAGGCAGGGTGGTGATGTCGGCCAGGTATGCGGCATGGTCACGTATCGCTGTCGAGGCGGCTGGGGGGTGAGCGGTGGCTTCGCGGCCGTACCTCAGCCACAGCACCACTGCTCCATTGCCGTCCGGGCCGTTCTCCTCGTCGTTCGGGAGGCCGGGATCGCACCGGTGGGGTGGAAAGACCTGTTCGCCGCGGAAGGTGAACCACTCGCCCACCTCGTGAACCGCGAGCGTGGCGATGGCGTAGTGGGCTTGGGCCACCGCAAGCGCAAGCACCTCTTCGTCGCCGGCCCCGGCTGCGCAGGCGGCAACGAGCATGTCATCGGCCCAGTAGTGGAACCAGCGCAACTGGATCTGCTTGCGATGAGGATCCGTGACGTCGGGAGCCGTGAACACGACGTGGGGGTTGAACGCCCCCGGATCTGCACAGGCATCGGACCATGCCAGGTGAACTCCGCGGTGATTGTAGGAGATGTCTGCGAGTAGGTGGGTGAGGCGGTCACCGTGCCTTTCCACGGCCTTGCCACGGCAGGGCGGACACATCACCTCTTCGACGACCCACCGTGTCGCGCCACATACACAGGTCGCTGATGCACGAGCGATCGGCGGCAGGTACGGCACGAGCGGCAGCATGAAGAATCTCCTGGGCGGTCTGGTGCTGTGCCGCACCGGTGCGGGTACAGCCCAGTCAGTTTGAACCGGTCCACCCGTCCTCGCCCTAGCCAGCGCGAGACTGTGGCCCACGAGGTGACGGCGCACCTCGCGGGCCGCGGCGCCGGCGCAGATCATGCACGGTGCCGTCCGTTGCCCAGGCTGGCGACTTGGTCAGTGGCACGGCGGCGATTGCATTCCCTGGGCGCGCCGGGGCAGTCAGGTGGGCTGGCAGGCGGGGCGGTGTTCGTGACTGTCGTAATCGTGGGCGCCTTGGTGGTGGTCGTCGGCCAAGTCGGCACAGACCGGGCAGTAGGTGTCACAGCTGTCGTCGGGCCGGGGGTGGAAGGGGGATCGGCAGTGGTGGTTTCGGCAGGACCGGTTGGTGGTGGGCCGGGTCGGCTGACTGGGGATGCGGGGCATGGCGGGGCTCCGTCTGTGTGGGAGGTGAAGAGTGGTCGGGTGCAGGGGTGGCCGGCGTCGCTCCGCCCATGACCGCGCGCTCGCAGCTCACGGGGAGCGAAAGCCGTGCGGGGCGCTAACCGGCCGACCTGACCGTCGTGCTTTAAGGGGCAAGTGACACCAACCCGCCCCGGCTGCTTCGGTGGGCGGGTGACCTGGCGGGTTGGTGAGCGTGCAGGGGGATGCAATGGCTCCCGCCCTCGCGGGTGGGGCGGGAGCGCGGGTACCTGCGGTGGGTCGGTGTGGAGTGAGGTGGGCCGGGGCGGGAGGGTTGTCACTGCCTCCGGTCCTTCCGGGGCGGAGCTCGACCGTGGCCGGGAGACGAGGCCGGACAACTCGCCTTGCTGGAGGGCCGGCACGGAGAGCGACAGTCGTAAGGACGCGATCACGGGGCGGTCTGGGCCTCACTCATACCGGCCCGGGTGGTGTAGACGCCGCCGCTTCACGGGGCAGGAATCCTGCTCGGCGCGGAGTTCGCGCAGGGCTGGGGGCGTTGGTCGGGGTCAGCGAATCTTGGGCGGCGCGGCCGGGGCGGGCGCCTTGGGAGCGGCGGGTTGCCTCGGGGCGGGCGGTGCAGGTTTCGGCGCGGGCGGCACCGCCTTCGGGGCCCGGGGCTTCTGGAGGGGCTGGTTGGCCTTCGTGGGCAGGCTGCGGGAGTGGTGGCCTGTTGACGTGGCGGGGTGAGCGGGCAGCGAGGTGGTGGTGTGCGTCGGGCACGGGGCGGGGTTGGGGGAAGCCGCGTGCGGTGGGTGGGTAGCGGTCAGCCGTGCCGGGCAGTGCGGCGGGGTGCTGTGACGGTCGTCGTGGGAATGCGTGGTTGTGATCAGTACCGTGAACAGTGCCAGGCACAAGATCACGGCTAGGGCCCCGGGGACGGCTTGAGGGGTGCTGTTGGCGGGGGTGTCCTTGTTGAGACGGACGTTGGGCATGGGGCAACCGGTCCTTCCAAAATGTGGGTTGAGGAGCCGGCCGGAGCGGGCTGCACGAGAAGCCCGGTGTTCGTCCGGCAGGTTGGATGGTGGTATGGCGGCGTGCAAGCTCCGCAACCCACCGACCCCAGTGCACGGCGACCCTGGCCGGCCAACCGGGTGAGGTTAGATCTCGGCGCACAGCATGGGAGGAGCCGGGCATGGAACATCCATGGACCGCGCTGGACGGCAGACCGGATGCCAGGCGGGCTGGGGCTCGGTTCAGGCGGAGCGGCCCGCTGGAAACGTCCCTTGTTCGACAGGGCTCCCGCGGCGGGCACGATGGCCATGACCGCCGAAGAGTAGCGCCGCAACCACCACGCCGGAGCCGAACGTTGACCGGTGCCGGGCCGTCGGCTGCTCCGCGGCAGTGCACTGGCTACGGCTCACACTGCCGGTATCCGGCTCTCGGTCCCGCACTTCGGCGGGACCGAGAGCCGGATACGGGGCGCAATCGGTGTAGCGGGCTAGCGTCAAGCGGCGGTGGGGCTTTGACGCTGGGTGGAGTCGACGCGCAGCTCGACGGTCTCGCTGCCGGTCTCTTCGCCGTCCATGAGGTAGCGCTCCTCAGCGTCCTGGCCGGAGGCGGCGCGCAGGGTGAAGGTGATCATCTCGGTGCGGACCACGGTCACTTCGAAGACGTCCATGGAGTTGGGGCGTTTACCGTCAGTGGTCCTCTCGGAAGGCCCATGGAGGCTTCGATCGCTGCTGCCTCTGCGTCGGCGTCCTGTGTGCATGCTTCGCACGGGTCGATCTCGGTGCACTCCGGCGGGCGGTTGCCGTTCGGGCACCTCGAACCGTCGTCCTCGCCGTCGGTGGACTCCTCGTGCTGGTCCAGGAGGACCAGGACGTCGTAGGTGAACAGCGGCGGGCGGGGGGTGCGGCTTGGGGCGAGGGTGCGCGGCTCCCCGTCGGTGTGGGTCAGGAACATGGTGATGGACGCGCAGAGCTGTTCGTGCTGCGCGAGGGCGGTGACACCGTCGGCCAGGGCGCGGACCGTTGCGACGTCCAGCATGAGGGGCTCGCGCAGGCCGCTGATGCTGTAGGTGGTGCGCTGTTCGCAGACCATCGCGTCGGTCCATGCGCGCACGCGGTGGGCGGCGGTGTCCGAGGCGGGGCGGGCGCCTGCGGTGATCTCCGCCAGGCGTGCCGCGTGCCGGGCCCAGTTGGCCCGGCAGTCGCTGCAAGCTGGCACAGAGCCCATGGGCCCCGCGGGAAGGCGGGTGGTCGCGTTGACGCCACGGTGTGCATGGTCGGGGACGTAGGTGCACAGCATCGGCATGCCTTCGTCATTGGTTACGTAGCGGTTGGGGTGAGCGTCCATGACGGGCTCCTTCAGTGACAGGGTGGGTGGGCTGCTCGGAAAGCGGGGCGGGGTGTCGCCCGGCTTCACCGAGGCCATTGCTGGGCACGATGGCCTGGCCACTGGCAACGCCCGCAAACAGGACGTGGAGTGGGAGCGCGCCGGGTATGGGTGGGCCCCCGACGCCTGGGGAGGTGTCGGGGGCCGGGGCGATGCGATCAGCTGGCCTTGCGGATGGGTCGGATCAGCATGCCTCGCATCGCGCTGTCCCCGTCGAGGAAGAACAGCTCCTGCCGGGAGGTCCGCAGACCGATGATGATGTAGCGCCGCTGCCCCTGCCTCGGTGCGGCCCACGTCTGCGAGTACCTTGTCTTCGAGGGCGTTGGGGATCCGGGTCAGCGCCGTGCGGAGCGCGTAGCCTTGCGAGAACGGGTGGGTGCCGTGCACCGGCACCCAGTCGGCGGCTTCGATCACTTCCAGCAGTACAGCTCGTCGCTCTCTGGGCACCAGGTGCGTGGCGGCGTCGACGTCGATCCAGCTGGCATGGGTGTGCTGGCATAGGGGACCCTATCGGGTCAATGACATCAACCTCCGCATGGCCGGGACCGGGCGGCGGAGTAGGCGTCTCGGAGTGGGGCGGTCAGTGCCCGGGCTGGCCGATCAGGACGCGGCCGCCACGGACCAGCTCGTGCGTGCACTCCCCCGCGTCCGCACGGGTGGCGTGGGTGAGCTGGGCGGTGTGCAGGCGGGCCAGGTCGGTCCAGAACCGGTACAGGTGCGGCTTGCCCGGGCGCGAGTAGTACGGCGGCCGGACGATGTAGCCGCCGGGAGCGGCGGCATGGGGGACCTTTTCGGCGTCGAGCTCGACCCAGATACGCCGGTGCTCAAGGTCGACGCCGAAGATCCGGTACACGGCAAAGACTCCCCGGTCGTCGGCGTGGTCGCGGCCCGATCCGATCGCGTCGACAGCGGTCTGGTCGTGGCCGGGGGTCTTAGGGCCAGTCCGTGTGGGTGCAGTGCAGGGTGCAGGCGGGGGTGGCGGGCCGGTCGCTGGTGGCCAGGCGCAGGTCGGGGCCCCGGCAGCCGCGGCGGCTGATCGGGGCTTTCGCGCACTTCACATGCTCGCGGGTTGGGGCCTCGCTGTTGCCCGTCCGGTCCCGGTCGGGGGTGGGGAGCTGGATGCGGTAGGCGAAGACGCAGCGCAGTCGGCGCCCAGGGCGCTGTCAGCTGGCGGGGTGGATGTTCCGGGCCAGGGAAGCGCGGACGTTGGCGTTGCCCGCCTGGGCCGGGATCTGCCGGCAGCGGGGCGCTCTGCGTGCACCGACGGCCGGGGCCTCGGAAACGGCGAGAGCGGCGGGGGGTCGCGGCGGGGGGATATGGACATGCGGAAGGTTCTTTCGAACGCGGTGTGCGCAGCCGGATTGGCCGCGGTCGGTGGTGCGCCGGACGGGGACGCCGTGGTGGTCACCGCCCCTATCCGGCCGGCGGACCGCACCCTGACGGGGCGCGGGGCAAGCCCCGCAACATCGCCGGGCGGCCGGCGGGGCGGAGCAGGCCGGGGAAAACGGGTGATCCGCCCGCTTTGCTCCCGGCCGGTGACCGCACAATGACGCGGCACGCGGCATCCAGCACCGAATCGCCGGAAGGGACACGGTCTCAGAGTGTGCCCGGGTGATCACGCTCGACGTCGTACCCCTCTGGTGGTGGGCGCTGATGCAGCCAGGTGGCGTTGGAGATTTCGGTGACGGAATTGATATACGGCTCCCGATTGCCGTAGGACACCGCGACGCTCGTGCGCATCGGCAAGAAAACCCATCAGGCGCAGGGGTGTCTTTCTGAGTACGCCCAGAGTGAGGCGCACCAGAACGAATTTCCACCATCCTGACAAGGTGCACCCGAAGCTGAGGCCCACCAGGAGCGCGGCAATCAGGCCGATGAAGATCCGATCAAAGATGGGGTCGGTTGCGATACCAGCCAGCAGTCCGGCGGCAAGCCCGCTAACTGAGCCGGTCAGCAGGGTGATAATCCAGAAGTTGCGGCGGTCTTGGGTCAGCACCTGCCGCGGTCTGACTGTGGCAGCTGGGTCCGGGGGAACTGTAGTGATGCCGGCCGCGAGCCAGGCCAAGGAGCCGCTCACGAATGCTGCTGCGAATCCTGCCGCGAGGCCGGATTTTGCGCCTGCCGCGATCCCCATGCCCATTGCAACAGCCGGAACCCATTCAGAAATTACCCTTCGGTTGAATTTCCAGGAGATTCGCTCATTGGGTTCTTGGTCTCTTTCGAATGAGGGACTTTTATAGATCGCCCATCCGAAGGCAGATCCGAACCCAAGTCCCACGGTTAGCCCGAAAATGAGAGCAAAAGCCCAATATTCTACTGTATAATCGCCGCCCACCAGAAAGCTGAGTACGGTCGGGATCATCAGCACGAGTCCGGTCGTGCACCCGGTCACCAGTGCCAACGGGCCTTTCGGCACGGCATTCTGGAGCTGCCACCAGGCCAGGTCGGGGGTGCCATGTCGGGTGTGCTCCAGATGATTGGCAAGGAATGTGAGAATGCGTTTTGCGTGCTCAGGGTCCCAACGTGTGGGAGCGCGGTAGACGGCGGGGATGTAGGCGGCGAACAGGTGGGTTTCGATGGCGTGGCGGGTGGAGAAGCGGGTCTGATCGAGAAGTTCGTCGGGTTCGGCGAGGCTGGTCAGGTCGGTTGTGTAGTCGTCGGGGCGCGGGTTGTAGATCGTGCTGGCCAGGAAGAGCCCAAGAGGAGTGCTCAGCGCTTGGGCGACGGGGTAGTCGGTGCCGAGCGAGGCGGTGACCTGCTTCCAGCGGGCTGCGGACTGGGTACCGCGGCCTCCGGCGTCGCGTTCCAGGTAGGCAGTTGCTTTCGTCGGATCCAGGGGAAGGAGGCGGATGCCTGCGGCTCCGTTGAGGAGCACGGTGATGCCCGCTGGTGTGGTCCGTGCGTCGCGGTACTCGGCGGTGCGGCTGGAAAGCACGAGTGGCTGTCTGGCCGGCAGTACCTGGTTGATGGCGTGCAGGGCCCGGGCGCGCATGCCTTGAGGAAGTTCATCCAGGCCGTCGAGGATAGGCACGATCAGTCGCTGTTCGAGCAGGGCGCGGGCGTGGGTGCTGGTGGCGGTCTGCGCGATATGGGCGGGGACGGCAGCACCCAGGGCGGGGTGATCCCGGGTGAGCTGATCAGCCATCCATGCGTATAGGTCCTGCCCGGCTGGACTCCACGAGGCCAGGGAGAACAGGACAGGTACCGGACCACCGGGAGAGCGATCTTCGAGCAGCGCCAGCAGGAGGCGGATCAGCAGCATGGTCTTGCCGGAACCGGGCTCGCCCAGGACGATCAGACGCCGGGTGGGGACGCGCTCGAAGACCTTGGCGATCTCGCCGCCCTTGCCGGCCAGTCCTCTCGGGCTGACGGCCCAAGTGGAGTTGCCCCGCGAATGGCCGGGCCAGTCCTCGGCCAGCTCCTTCAAGCGCGGCCACGACTCGACAAGGTCCGCGTCGGCCGCCGTCCATTCGACGGGCAGTGGGAAGGGGTCGTTGAGGCGGCGCAGCTGCGCCTCTGTCTCCCACTGCTGGCGTACCGCCTGGGCAAGTTGGTCGCTGACGAGCGCGGTGGGTGCCGGGGCGGTCTTGCCAGGGCGGAGCACGGCGATAACCGCGGCAGGCAGCGCGACCAGAGTGGTGAACGCGGTGACAAGGGTGACCAGATAGTCGACCTGGTGACCGTGGGTGACGTACCACGAAAGGAATGCCGCCACCAGCACTACGTAGAGCAGTCCAGCCCACTTCGGTACGTGTCTCACACGGTGATCATGAGGGATCCCGCACAGCTCTCCCAGGATTTGGCATGGCTGATACCGCCAGACCGGTGAGCGACTAACACCGGCTAACACGATGAGCTGAGTTGTCGGTGGGTGATCAGGCAGCAGGCGAGTTTGAGGAACACTTCGTGGATGTCGGCTCGGCGTTCCCCGCGGATCCGCAGGCGTCGGAAGCCGTGCCGCCACGCGAAGCTTCTTTCGATCACCCAGCGGTAGGTGCCCAGTCCGGTGCCGTGGCGTGTTCCACGGCGGGCGATGGCGGGCACGATGCCGCGTTCGCGGACCTGGTCGCGGTAGATGTCGTGGTCGTAGCCGCGGTCGGCGAAGAGCGAGTTGGGTTTACGGGGTGCCGTGTCCGTCGGTGTTGAGGTGGGGTTTCGAGCTGGCACGGCCTCGGTCGACTGGCGAGGGGCCCGTGTGGCTCCCCCCTTTTAGGGCCCTGACGTGGGAGGAGTCGACCACGCAGCGGGACCAGTCCAGGCGTGAGGCCGCATTGAGTTCGGCGAGCAGGACCTCTTGGAGCCGCTGCCAGACGCCGGCCTCGTTCCCGTCCCGCAACCGTCGCCAGCAGGTCATGCCCGAGCCGAAGCCCAGGTTATTGGTGGGGCTGACCGAAGGGGTGGATGTGGTACTCAGCGCGAGGGCACGGTGACCTGGATCTTGTAGCCGGTGGTGTTGAAGGGCCGCTCGGTCTCCCGGACGGCGCGCGGCTCTTGCCCGCACCGCCGACGGCGGACGTCTCCGTCGGCGGGACGGCGCACTGCCGGGCTACGTGATCGGAAACCCAGTGACCCCCCGGCCGTGGGGCGTCAGCCGGATGCGGCCGTACCCGACCATGGCGCCCGAGTACGAGCGCGTCGAGCTCGACCCGACCACCCAGACGGCTGTCTTCTTCGACGGCAGCGGACAGACCATGGAGATGCCGGGCCACGGCACCAGCACCGGAACGAGCCCGTCGACCGGCACGAGCCCCGACGGGCAGAGCCAGGGCAACACCGACTCCGACACGGGCAGCGACAACGACCAGTGACAGACACACGTCCGGTGTTGGTCGTCACCAGCCTGCACGACCCAACCGCCGACGTGGTGATTCGCGAGCTGCACGGCCGGGGCGTCCCGGTCGTGCGGTTCGACTCAGGGGACTTCCCCGCATCACTGTCGGTTCAGGCTGAGATCACCGAGCACGGCGTCAAAGGCTCTCTGACCACGCCGTCTCGGACCGCTGATCTCGCACGCATCCGCGCCCTCTACTACCGTCGGCCGACCGGCTTCGCGTTCCCGCACCTCGACGAGCAGGACGGGCGTTTTGCAGTCACCCAGGCCCGGTACGGGCTCGGCGGCGTCCTGGCGTCTCTGCCCGGCTGCCGCTACGTCTCCCACCCGCACCGGATCGGCGACGCCGAGTTCAAGCCGTCCGGGCTCGCGGCCGCTGTCGACGCCGGCTTCCTGGTGCCGCCCACCCTGATCACGTCCAGCCCCGACGCCGCCCGCAGGTTCGTGAGGCAGCACGGCCCTGTGATCTACAAGCCGTTCTACAACCCCATCTACCGCATCGACGGCGTCTCGAATGTCGTCAAGATCGCGGAAGTGGCGGAGGCCGACATCGGGGAGGGCGTTGCCGGTACGGCGCACCTACTGCAAAAGCGCGTACACAAGGTGGCCGATGTGCGGGTGACCGTGATCGGCGCCGAGGTCTTCTGCGTCCGTATCGACTCGGACCTGCTGGACTGGCGCACCGACTACAGCCGGCTCACCTACACGCCCGTGGAACCGCCGGCCGGGATCAAGTCTGCGCTGCACCGCTACATGGAGCGCTTCGGGCTGCTCTTCGGGGCTTTCGACTTCTGCGTGGCCGAGGACGGCCGATGGTGGTTTCTGGAGTGCAACCCCTCGGGCCAGTGGTACTGGCTGGAGACCGAAACGGGTCTGCCGATGTGCGCCGCGCTCGCGGACCTATTGGAGAGGAAGACGTGACGGATCAAGCAGTACTCCACAGGAAGCTGCTCGACATGATGGCGGCGAGCGGCAGTCTGCCAAGCCCGGAGTGGAGGCGCGCCGCCGAGACCGTCCCCCGGCACGAGTTTCTGCGCGGTGGGTACTTCCGGCCGGTGCCGGGCTCGGCGCCCACGGCGTGGGAAGCGGTCCACGAAGGCGACCCGGGCTGGCTCGCCGGCTGCTACGCCGACGAGTCGCTCGTGACCCAGATCGCGGACACGGTTGTGCCCGCCGACATCCGCGGGCAGATCATGCAGCCGCCGAGCAGCTCCAGCACAGTGCCGTCGCTGGTGCTGCGCATGCTGGAGGACGCGCACGTCGAGCCCGACTCGCGGGTGCTGGAGATCGGAACCGGTACCGGGTACTCGACGGCGGTGATGTGCGCCCGGCTGGGTGAGGACGCGGTCACCTCGATCGAGTACGACGAGCAGGTGGCGACGCGCGCCCGGGCGGCCCTCGGCCAGGTCGGAATGTTCCCGACGCTCGTCGTCGGCGACGGCCTGCTCGGGCACGCGGAACGCGCGCCGTATGACCGGATCATCGCGACGTGCGGTGTGCGGGAAGTCCCCGCGGCGTGGCTCGAGCAGACCCGGCCCGGCGGACTGATCCTGGCGACCGTCGGCGGCTGGCTCGGCGCGTCCGAACTCGCCCGGCTGACCGTGCACGAGGACGGTACGGCGTCTGGCCCGTTCCTGGGCGGCGGAGTCAGTTTCATGCTGGCCCGCCCGCACCTGCCGCCTCCGCTCGGCCTGCTGCCCGACCTGAGCGAAGGCACCGAGCGGGGGACCTCCGTCGTGGCCAACGCGCTAGACGATTGGGTGATCCGGTTCCTCGTGCAGGATGTCGCACCGCGGGCGCAGCGGCTCACGCTCGACCGCGACGGGGTCTCCGAGGACGTTCTGATCGACGTCGAGCTGGGCGCCTGGGCCGCGCTCCACCGAGAGGCCGGCCGGTGGGTCGTCCGCCAGGGTGGGCCGGCAGCGCTGTGGGACGCCGTTGAGGACCAGCTCGCCCACTGGCGCGCCGACGGTGCGCCCGAGGTGGACGAGCTCACCGTGCACGTGGGCCCGCAAGGACAGTCCATTCGCTGGTAGCCCGTCTGCGGACTGGCTGGGCCGAAAGAAACAAGGAAAACTTGGTGGACGCTCACACCTGGCAGCAGATCGGCCGCCTGTGCCGGGCTGAACAAGGAGACGCCGTCGGCATCGAGCAGTGACGTGCGGCTGCTGCGCGTGCTGAAGATTACCGAGGAGATGGGGAGGTGGCTGAGGCGGTCCATGGCGCGCTGGGCACCAACCCCCGCAAGGGGGCATCCCACACCTGGGACGACGTGGAGAAGGAACTGATCGACGTCGCTGTAAGCACGCTCGTCGCGCTGCAGACCATCACGCCGGACGCGGGGAAGCTGTTCGCTGCTCGTCTCGACCATCTCGTTGACCGGGTGCTGCCCGAGCCGAATTGAACCCCGGGTGCGGCGTGCGGAGAGCACGGTTGGCTGCGTAGGTGAAATCGGAGAGCACTTGTAGGCGGTTTCGAGAGCGGTCGGGGTCTCTGAACCTCTGGAATGTTGCTGAGAACTGGCAGCAGGCAGTTGCGTCGGAGCCTGGGTGACGTCAAGCAAATGTTGACCGTAGGCTCTCGGCGAAAGGCAGGTGCAGTGGACATCACGGTGCAACAGATCAAGACTTCCTGGACGAAGCAATCTCGGGGCGGGGAGGCCGCTGCCCGCAGGAACGCGGTGCCGGTCGGCTTCTCATTGCCCCAGGTTCCCTCGGAGTTTGCCCACTTCGTCCAGATGTCCGAGCGTGACGGCTTCGAGCCACGTTCGAGCCAGAAGGACCATCGCGAGGTCGGTGTCAGCCTGCGGGACGAAGGTGATCGGCTCCGAGTACTCGCTCGTGTGGAGCCGCTCTTCGGGTTGCCACCTCGGCCGCGCAGGCCGCCGGCAGTTCGACTGCTTCCCGGACAGTGGGTCCGCTGGCAGTTGAACTACCGGTTCACCAGCGCCCTGGGAATCCGCGGATGGTCGTACTGGCTCGACACATTCAACATCGCTTACGGCCCCGTCGACCGGGATGTCTTCCTGTTAGAGCCGACCGTGATCGTCGATGAGTGCGGGCCAGTTCGATAGCCACTCGGATTGTGCTCAGACGCCTGCGCGTTCCGCTTGAGCCCGGGTGGTGGCGAGGCGGTAGGAGTCGGTGCCGGTCTCGATGATGTTGCCGCCGAAGGTGAGGCGGTCGACGATCGCAGCGCAAAGCCGGGGGTCGGTGAAGGTTTTGGTCCAGCCGGAGAACGACTCGTTGGAGGCGATTGCGACGCTGTTCTTCTCCTCGCGCTCCGTCAGAACGATGGTCTTGGTCAGCTGCTTCTCGTCGGCGGCTTCGACGAGCTCGTTGACCAGCTTGGTCGCCAGGACGTACTTGACCCGGTAGCCGGCCATCGCGGCCTCGGTGCCCAGCGCGATCAGCAGGTGGGACTTGCCGGTGCCAGAATCGCCGATGAGGCAGAGCGGCAGGCCCTTCTTGATCCATTCACACTTGGCGAGGGTGTGGACCATGGCCGCGTCGATGTTCGGGTTGGCATCGAAGTCGAACTTGCGCAGCGACTTGTCGCGGGGGAAGCCGGCGGCCTTGATGCGGCGCTCGGACCGGCGGCGGGCCCGGTCGTCGCATTCGGCCAAGAGGAGTTCGGAGAGGAAGCCGAGGTAGGACATCTGCTCGCGGCCGGCGGCTTCGGCGAGCTCGGGGAACTGGGACCGGATGGTGGGAAGCCTCAGCATCCGGCATGCCTGGTCGATCGCTGCCGTGGCGGCCTGCTCGGTGAGTCCTCGCTGGCGGGGGATGGACACGCGGTTCTCCTTCAGGGGGTGGGGCGGTCGCGGCGGAGCCGCAGGAGCTGGTCGTAGTGAGCGACCGACGGCAGAGGCCGTTTGTCCGGTGGCAGGCGGGCTCGGACGGCAGCCGGCAACGGCGCGATGCTGGTCCGGTTTCCTGCTGAGGGTTCTGGGGCCTCGGCAGGGGCAGTGTCGGCGTCTGCTGCCTTGCGGGCTTCAAGAGCGACGGCGTCCGCCGCAGCGCCCCGGTCTTGAGGGCGGCGGCGAGTCCGGTGACCAGGTGCTCGTGCGGCAGGTGCCGGCCGAGGAGAAGGACCTCGATGAGCGCGCGGGTGCCGTCCCTCTAGCCGTGGGCCTTGTCGGCAGCGTCCCACCAGGCGTCGTGGACGGGGGTAAACCGGCCTGCGGAGCGTGCCTGGTCGAGCGCGGTCGCTCCCGGCAGGGCACGGGCTTGCGCACGAGAGCTTCCAGGTAGTGGTCCAGTTCGAGGCGGGTGCCGCCTTTGGCGATCAGCCGCTCATGCCGGGCGACTTCGTCCCGGCCGTCGTAGACCACCAGCTCGGAGGCGTGCAGCATCGCTCGGACGTTCCGGCCGATCAGCCGGACCGGCACTGAGTAGCGGTTGGTTCGGACACTGATCTGGCTGTAGCGGTCGACCCGCAGGGTGAAGAGCCGACCCGTCTCGAAGGGCTCCTCCGGCAGCGGCGTCAGCAGCGGCTGCTCGGCCGCGAAGTACTCGCCAATCGTGCGAGGACGAGCCCGGATCCGGCGGGCTTCATCCTCCTGGTCCCATCGGTCGATCATCGCGTTGAGCTCGGCGAGTGTCGCGACCTCGGGCACTGGCACGAGGTGGTTGCGGCGGAACCAGCCGATCTGGCCCTCGACGCCGCCCTTCTCGTGGGCGCCGCGGATTCCGGGCTGGCAGTAGAGAGCTTCCAGGCCGTAGTGGGAGCGGAACGCGGTCCAGCGTTCGGCCTCGACGCGATGCCGGGAGAAGCCCAGCACCTGGGCGACCGCGGCCCTAAGGTTGATGCCCCTATGGATGTCAACTCACAGCTCCGGCCGGGCCTGCATGGTCAGCAGCCGTCCTGGCGGGGATGATCAACCGGAAGATCTCGCGCGCGACGTACCGCTTCAGGCACCGGATGATCTCTCGACGTGTCTTGCCCTCGGCCAACCGCCGACACAGGTAGTCCTGGGAGCGGTCGTCCCAGCGCAGGCGGCTGAGGACGATCCGGTAGAGGGCCGCGTTGGCCTGGCGGTCACCGCCTCGGTTGAGTCGGCGCCGCTGAGTCTTGCCGGAGGACGCCTCGACGGGGCTGGTGCCGCACAACGCGGCGAACGACGCCTCGTTGGTAAGGCGCTCGGGATTGTCGCCAGCCGAGATCAGCAGGGTCGCGGCGCTGTCCGGACCGATGCCACGGACGTCGAGCAGACCGGGAACGCTGGCCTCGACGCCCTCGGCTATGCGCTTGTTCAGGTCGTCGATCTCTCCGGTCAGGTGCTGGATGCGCCGAGCCAGGAGCTTCAGGACGTGCCGGGCGGTGCCCGCTGGCCCTGTGGCCTCCGTGTCGTCGAGCTCGGCGCACTGCTTGAACAGGCGCGGGTTGCTCAGCCCTGCCAGCGCTTCGCGCAGGCCGGCGTCGGCCGAGACCAGGACGCTCTTGAGCTGGTTGATGGCCTGGGTCCTGGACTTGATCGCGGACCCCTTAGCCAGCTTGAGTAGCCGCAGCATCTCCACCGGGCCGTCGCTCGCCTTCGCGGTGGCGGTCGCGCGTCCGGACAGCACGGCGCGCGCCGCTGCCTCGGCATCGATGGCGTCGGTCTTGCCACGGCGTCGGCGTGCTGCCTTGTCGGGCTGGTTGACCTCGGTCACCTCAATGCCCTCGGCTCGTAGGTGACGGGCCAGCGCGGCACCGTAGGAACCGGTGCACTGGACCCCGGCGCGGCGAAGTACTCCGAAGGATCGGGCCCAGTCGATGAGTTGGCGGTAGCCATCGGTCGTGGCCGGGAAGGTGCGGCCGTCCAGGGCAGCCCCGAGGACCGTGACGACGGCCGCCGCGTGGAAGTCCTTGTGGGTGTCGACGCCGAGCAGGACCTCCTCCGCGGCGTCGGCCGAGACGTGACATGGGGCAGAGAACTGGGTGATGCTGGGCACGGTCGCCTGTCTCCTGATCTCCTCGGAACCGGTGGCCGGCGCCGGGCCTGGGAGGTCAAGTTGGTGACGGTGCCTGATGCGAAGGCCCCTATCGGGACACATCCCCTGCCCGGCGGCAGCCGATACCGCTCCGGGCGGTGGCCGACAGATCAACACTCAGGGCACGAGGCCAGTCGTAGCGCGAGTCAGGCCACCGCTCGAAGCGGCACCTGATCATCCTCACAGTCGTAGCGGACCTTCCCGGTCGGCACCCCGCCCAGCACGTTGAGAGCGTGGACGTGGCCCTCGAAGAACCCCTCGACCTCCACGCCGAGCGCTACCGCGCGGCGATCGCGGCCACCGCCCCCGAAGAGCCCCCGAGGAAGGCTGACGCCGAGCCAGCCGAGACGCCGCTGGTCCAGCCCGAAGCGGGGGCCGAGTGAACAACGACCAGTACGGAGCCCCGCAGCACGAGCTCAACGTCGTCAGCAGCCTGCTGCGCGACAACTCGACGGTGAACCAACTTGTCGACTGGAACCGCAGAGAGCCCCACTACTGGCTCAAGCCCGACCACTTCCAGGCAGCCTGGCTCGGCGACGCCTACGAGGCCCTGCTGTCCGGCGGGCTCGGCGACATTCAGCAGCGACTGCAGGCATACCCCGGCGCCGACCGGGCTCAAGCCACAGCAGACGCCGTCACCGCCAGGATGATGACCCTCTACCAGCAGCGCGCCGCGGCGGGGGACGTTGACGCCCAGCGGGCTGTCGACCAGGCGTACTACACCCACTCCAACTTCTGGGCAAGCCTGCACGGCGCCATCCGCCAGATGGCACAGTCCACCTGGCCGGCCACTCCCTCCTGCCGGTCGGGCTTGATCATCCTGACCAAGGAGGCGAGGAGATGTCAAGACGGTAAATATTCAGCAAACTTGTGGCTGACTAAGATGTAACATGTACCGGCCATTTGAATGGAAGGTGGCATTGGACACCTATGTCCGATCTAAGGTTGGAGCCCTCGCCGCCTCGCGCAGGTTGGCTAAAAAGTGATTGCCTTTAACGACAGTGCGACTAAGATGCAAACCTGCCTGTTCCTGTCGGCCGCGGCTGTGTGTCGACAGTGCTGATGGCGCTCACGACTGCTGCTAGCGTCGTTCCGTGTGAATGACAGCGTGTACGTGGGCAATGCAGGCAAGGATGCGGCACTGGACCGGGGCTGGCTGCTGGGGCACTTTAAGGACATTGACGATCCGCGTCACAGCGAGGCTGTGGAGATCAAGTGGGGTGTCCATCCCCGCGGCGATGAGCGATTGCAGTGGGTGCAAGGTGAGGAACGTACAGCCCTCCTGGTTCTCATCAGCGGACGCTTCCGTGTTGAATTCCCCGGTCGGAGTGTCCTTCTGGAACGGCAGGGTGACTACGTCGTATGGGGACGCGGAGTCGATCACTCATGGTTCGCAGAGGAAGAGTCGGTGGTGCTGACCGTTCGGTGGCCTTCCGTCCCTGGCTATGCGGTGACGGAGAAGGATCAGATGCGACTGCAGACCTGACCCTGGTCCGGGTCGGCCGCCGTACGGCGAGCTGGAGCTGACGCCTGCGGCGCTGTCGCCGTACGCGCACCGCAGGCGTCGGCGAACCCCTCGAACGCCTCCGAGCCGTTGGCTGACACCGAATTGCACTCGATCGCCCGAACCAGCAAACCCCTCCACCGCAGGAATCCCTCGCCCGGGTGCAGCCAGCGAGGAGTTCCCCGACGACGCCGAACGCAGCGAAGCCGTACGTGCCTACCGTCGCAGACGCCCGCGATTACCAGCAGGCCGCCACCGGCTGGATGCACGCCGACGGCCACGTCATCGACACCGGCACCCTCACCCCCGAGCAGACCCTGCACGCGGCCCTCGACCACCTGCATCTCCCAGTCCCCACACGGCCCCGATCACCGGAGACATCACAGGCATGACCGCCACCAACCACGCCGTCCCGGGCTGCGATCACGGCCGTCGGCGCCCGTCCGCGATCGGCCCGGGCCGCGCACGCGGAGCGCGGTCGTGAGCACGACGGCCGGCCGCGCGGCCGGGGCCCCGTCCGCGGCGGTGTTCGTGCCGCCGCACGCCCGCGACGACCAGGTCAGGATGCGTCACGCCCACGCTGCCGCGGCCCGCATGTTCAATGTGGCACCGACCGGCCCGGACGTGTGGGGCTGGCAGGGCCCCACCCTGGGCCGCCGGGCCGGCCAGTGGTGGCTCCGCCTGGTCTGCGCGCCGCAGGACAAGCTCAACCTGCGCCTGTGGGAGGGAACGGCCACGGCTGACCAGGCGCTGCCCCCGACCGTGCCCCGGCCGCGGCTCCACGACGTGCTCGAATGGTCCGCCCACGGTCACGCCTACCGCGCGGAGCTGTCCGAGTACGTGCCGCTGCCCGCCCTCCAGACCGGCGGCCCGGTCCTCACCGCGGACCCCGATCTGCCGTCCGCATGGTGGGCCGACCTGCGCCTGGCGCTGGAGGCAACGTCGACCGTCCAGACCGACCGGCAGGCCGTACGGGCAGCAGTGGGTCGACAAGAACCTCGCCCGGTTCCTGGGCATTCCGGCCTTCCGGGTCAGCGCCTGGACCACGGGACACGGCGACCTGCACTGGGCGAACCTCACCGGCCCGCCGCTGGTCATGCTCGATTGGGAGGAGTGGGGCCTGGTTCCCGTCGGTTTCGACGTGGGGCTCCTACACGCCTACAGCCTCACCCGCCCGGCCACGGCGGCTCGGATCCGCGCCGAGTTTGCCTACATCCTGGACACGCCCGCCGGACGGGCCGGGGAGCTGATCGCGCTCGCCCAGCTCCTCCAGGTCGCCGCGCGTGGCGGCCACCCCGGCCTCGCTCCCCGTCTCACCCGGCACGCCGGGCACCTCACCAATGCCCCCGTCCCCGTCCCGTGACCGCCCTGGAGATCCCCGTGCTGCCCAGCTTGCTTGCCGTCTTCGCCCACCCGGACGACGAGTCCATCCTCGCCGGCGGCGTCCTCGCCCAGCATCATGCCGCCGGGGCCCGCACTGCGGTCGTCACTGCCACCTGGGCCCCCGACAGCCGCCGGGCACCCGAACTCGCCGCCGCCCTGACCGTCCTGGGCGCCGGCGCCCCACGCATGCTCGGCTACAACGACGCCCGAAACCCCGAAGCCGCGCCCGACCAGCCCCGGCTCGTCGACGCTCCCCTCGACGAAGCCATTGGCCGCCTCGTCACCCACATCCGGGACTTCAAGCCCGAGATCGTGGTAACCCACGACGCGGTCGGCCAGCTGACAGGACACCCCGACCACGTACGCACCCACCAGATCACCCTGCTCGCCGTCGAAGCCGCCAGCCTCACCCACCTGCACCCCGAAGCGGGCGCACCGTGGCAACCGGCCGCGGTGTACGCCGCCACGCACCCCGAGTCCGGCATCGACCTGCTCCGCCCTCTGCTCGAAGGGGTGGGCAAAAGCGTCCTCGCGGTGCCGGGCTCCTACGTGACCACCAGCGTCGACGTCACTCCCTGGGCCGACGTGAAGTGGCGCGCGATCCTCGCGCACGACGGCGAGGTCGCACGCCAACGGACCCTGCCCGGCATCCTCGCCCGCCTCCCCGAAGCCGACCGCGCCCAGATCATCCGCACCGAGCACTTCACCCGGCTCACGCTCGGCCCCGCAAAGGGCAACCCGCACCAGCTGACCATCTGACACCCCAGCCCCGTGCCTGCCACCCCTCCACCGCCCACGAGCAAGCACTCACTGATCGGAGAAGGATGACGACGCCTTCCGCACCCGACGAGCCTCCCAGCGTCGCGATGAACGAGGAGGCGTACGGGGCGTTGCGCGCCTCGCACGCCCTGTGGGCCGGCACCTCTGTGCTGATCCCCAACCGGCGAGGGCGGGTCCTGCTTCAGCGCGTGACCTACCGGCCCACCCGCCTGCTGCCCGGTAACTCCGTGGACAAGGGCGTGTCCCCCGCGCAGGGCGCCGAACGACCCTGTGGGCGGGCAGGTCCAGCACGCCATCAACGGATGGAATCACGCCAGGCGAGGTCCGCCGTATGCGGCCGGATCACCGGCGTGCACCTCATCGAGGTCGCCGCGGAAGACGAGCGGACGGGAAGCCGCGGGCAGCAATGCGACGTCGCGGGCGAGCAGGCCGGCCAGCACCGCCCGGATCACCGCGACGTCCCAGTGCGCGGGATTGCCGCGGCCGTCCGGGTAGGCCGTCGCTACGAGTTCACGCAGCAACGCCACCACCTCGGAGTCGGGCAGCCGGGCAGGGGCCTCCTCGGTGATCTGCTCCCGCAGCTTCTCCTCCTGGACCAGGACGGCCGCCATCGCTGCTTGGGCTCCAGCCGGATCTCCGGCCGCGGCCTGCGGCTTGGCAGCGTTCTCGGCGGGCCACGCGCTCGGTGACGGCACGCCGGCTCAGGTAGCCGGCGTGCTCGTCGTCGACTCCGGGCCCAGCGGGCCGCCAGGCGCAGCCTCGTTCCCACCGCCGGACCGAAGCTGGCGCGCAACCGCGCGGTGTCAGCGAGGACGGCGCGCACCGCCGCGGCGCCGACGACGCCGCCGTGGCGCAGCGCGAGGCCCAGCAGCGCGTCCAGGGCCGGGCGGCCGGCCGCGGCGACCTGCTGCGCCCGGCTGAACGCCGGGTCCTGGCCCGCCGGCGCGGCCAGCCACCCTCCTGTCCTTGTCGATCAGACCGAGGAGATGGTGGTGGCGGGCCGTGTTGCGGTTCGGCGGCCGCGTCTGGGTTCCGACAGCGGTGTGGGCTCCGGGACCATGATCTTGACCGGGCGGCTGTGGTTCTCGGCGCGCAGGCGATCACGTGCCAGTTCACGCAAGGCGAGGAGCTCGCGAGCGATCTGGTCGGTGGGGGCGGGGAAGCGGCCGGGGTAGGTGTCGGCGAGGATCGCCGCTGCCTGCCAGTTCGCCGTGCAAACGCGGGCTGGCGGCATGGTGAGCAGGGCGGCTTCGAATGCCGAGAGTTCGGCATAGAGCTTGAGACGCTTCTCCGGCAGGGTGACCAGCCATTTCTTCATGTCCCATGTGCGTTGTGGCCGGTCGGGGAAGTTCTCAGCGAGGCGCTTGATCCGTCTGGCCATGTGCTGGTGGGTCATGCGCGCAATGTGCGTGGCAAGGATTTGGGCTGCCGCGCGTTCGTGCCCGGTCAGGTATCCGTTGAGGTCTGGCTCATGTGGGGCTGCGGCGGCCGGCCCTCCGAGGGGGCCCTGCGGCGGTTCCAGAGACACGACAGAAAGTGTCTGCGTCAATGCGGCGCCGGTGAGGCAGCGACGCGCTGGTGGTTCGCCCGTACGCCCTCTGGCCAGTCCCTCGCGTACGGCCGCGGTGACGTCTGTCGTACGAATGTGAGCAGCTGCCCGGCGCCGTACGGCGGTTCAGGCCCGGAAGGCACCGATCTCGCCGGCGCCGGACAAGCACTTTCCGGACGTTGTCCGCACACCCCAGCGGATCACCGCCCGGTTCGGCAGACTGACAGGCGATGAAAGCCGCCTCTGTACGCCAACTGGCACTGACCTGGGGGAACTTGTGATCATCCGGCGATTCCTCGACAACGACGGTGAGCTGGCCCAGCACCTCGCCCAGCAGCTCAACACTCCACTGGACTGGCCACAGGGCGCAGGGTTGACCACCGGGCACGTCGCGAAGATCGCTTCTGCGGCAGCCTGCGACGTCGCGTACAACCAGGCAGCCAACGGTCATCTGATCGACCTCTTCGGCGCCCTCCCCCTGCCGGGCACGCCCGACGGCAACGCATTCTGGGGCGCACTGGAGGAGGCGGGAGGCACTGCCGCCTTGTACATCGACCCCTGCAACATGGGCGGCCCGACCTTCGACCGCCTGGCCAGGGGAAACGAAGCGGGCATCGCCGACCGCGTGCTCAGCTTCCTGGCAGAACTCAACGACCAGCAGCGCGACGCCGTGACCAAGGTGATCGGCGACGCACTGGCGCATGACACGCTCGTCGCAGACGGCCGCTACCTCGGGCAGCTGTGGCTGCGGGACGCCGAGACCACCGCCTGGCACGTGCTGCTCGCCAAGCGCCGGCTGCACGAGACTCAGGACGACCGCACGCGATTCTTCGAGGCCTGGGGCAACGCCTGAGCGGTACGGCCCTGTCGACGATGCGACAGCCCCTGCTCCGGCGCCGGCAGCATGGGGCAGTCCGCCCGCACCCCGCGCAGGACCGGGCTGGGGCGCCCAGCCCTCCCCCGCCAGCGGTGGCGGCTCGGGTAGGGCGCCCGCGCAGTACGGGGACTGGCGCGCCGGACTACGGGGTGTGCATGATCTGCGCCCACTCAGGAAGCTGCGTCGATGCGCCGAGGGCGGCGTCGAGCAGGAGCGGGTCCCCGATCGAAACACGCACCGAGCGAAGCGCCATCTTGTACCGGCCTGCGACGACGTCCCCCACCCACGAGGGCAGGCCCTGTTCGGTGACTCCCTCGCCTTGCGGAACGTGGGACGTCCCGGCCTCTTCGGGCAGAGGCTCCAGCACCACGCACACCCGGGCCTGGGCGTCGTAGGGCCCGGTCGGCGAGGCTGCGGTAACCCAGTCGTCCGAGACCCGCAGTGGAGCCCCGAGCATCTGTCCGTGCGGAGCGAAGCAGCACAGCTCGTTGTCCTGGACGTGCAGCGCCACCGGCAACGGCAGATTCGGGATGTCGTCCTGGGTGTCGGCCGCGAAAATCAGGACCGCGTTGTCGGTGTCCGCGCCGGAACGCGCCGCGGGCACGACAGCCGTCGTGAAGTGGATTCCCATGCGGTGGACCCTAGCGACCGCCTCCGACAGAGCCGGGTGTTGCCGCCATCCTGGGGCGGGCCTCGGCCAGGACCAGCCGGCCTCCGTCCCGGCGGCCCGTGGGGCGGCCCGCGAAGTCTGCGACGTCGCGCGGGCCGGACGGCGGCTGGAGGAACTGCTCGACCGCTGGGCCGCCGCGCCACCAGCACCGGAAGGCTTCGCCGCCTGGGCGCACCGCACCGCGCAACAGCGTCTTGCCGCCCTCCCCGAGGTGGCGGCCCGCCTGGAGAAGCTGCCGGTCACACTGACGGCGCAGATCGTGCACGGGAACCTCGCCGCGCCCAACCTGCTGCTGCGCGGCGAGGAAGTCGCCGCGGTGATCGACTTCCGGCCCCCAGGGCATCGCAGTGGCCGTCTGGGAGCTCGGCCGTATCGTGCTAGACCCGCGCACCGTGCTGGCCCGCCCGGACGACTGGATCCCAGGCCTGGCCCGCGCGGTTGGCGCCTACCGGTTGGCGAACCCGCAGCTTCCGGCCGAGGACCTCCTCGCCGTGCCGCGCGTCGCCGCCGGGTACCTGGCCTGCTCGGTCTCTCCCCTGTCCGAGCCGCCGGACAACCCTGCCTCGCTCACTCTGGCCCTGGAGGCGTACGGGCGCGCCCGGCACGAGGCCGCGACGGTGCTGTGGGAGCGCCTGGAAGAAGCCGAGGAGGTGCTCCGTGACGTCTTGCGCTGAGCCCCCGCCCCACCCGCTCGCCACCAGCCCGAACGGCGCCCTGAGCTGGCAGCTTCCCAGTACTCCTGGAGATTCACGATGACCCGCCCCCACCAGGCGGCCTCCGCGGCGGTCTCGGACGAGGCCCTGTTCGGGTCCGAGGCCGCCGACGCCCGCTACCGTCCCGGCCTGCCCGACGCCACAATCCACCTCCTGGCCGCCACCCAGCACGGCGTCCCCGGCCCCGTCCTGCTGGACGTGGGGACGACCGGCACCGGCCAGGTGCCCCACGCGCTGCTGCCTGTCCTGCGCCGATCTGGACGAGGTCACCAGTTACCACTGCACCGCGTATGTGGACTTCCGTGGTGAGCGGCTCGGCGACGACGGTGAAGTGGTCGCTGACTCCCCGTCGACCAGGGCCGTCGCGATGGGCGCGGTGATCGGGCTCGCGCAGTACCGGGAGCTGTTCACTCGACAGAGGTTCCGAGATGGCCTGCGTCCCTTCAACGGCGCGAGTGCCGCTGGGGGCTCGGGGCGTACTGCCGAACTCGCCGGCGCGAACAAGGTGCAGCCGCTAGCGTCCGACGCTCAGCAGCCCCTCCTCGCCGCGGTGCTGTACATGATCCAAACGCTGGCCCCGCACATCCTGCGAGAAGCCGATTCGAAACGAGAGCGTCAGGCCGCGGACCGCAGCCTCACCGCCACCACCCATCCCGGACACGAGGCGTTCTTGCGCAATCTGGAGCGCCGAGTTGAAAGCGGAGAACCCCTGGAACTGATGACACAGGTCGGCGCGAAGGAGGCGCGTGCTCGTGGACTGCGCGAGGAGCACGACCCACTGGCCGGTGTTTCCCTCAGCGCACTCGCTCGGGAGTGTGGGACCAAGCAGTTTCGGCGACCTGGAGCGGGCCCTTGCTCTTGTCGGGGCTTGCGCTCCATATGGCCGCCACGCAGCCGAGGTAGAGCGCGCCGACGGGCAGGGCCACGCCGCTTGGACGGAGCCACTCTTCTCGGTTGAACTGAAGTTCCTGGTCGGATACCTGGCCACGGCCTGCGGCCTGGCGCTGACCGCACTCGTCGGGATGCGGCACTGTGAGTTGGGCGAACTGGTCGTCGGTTGCCGCCAACCGCCCCAGGAGATCGCTACTGGCCTCTTCCGCTACCGGCTCACGGGCAAGCTCATCAAGGGCCAACCGCTCGCCGGCGTCCGGGACGAATGGGTGGTGACCAGGGAAGTCTACGAAGCAATTTCCCGAGGACAGGCGATGACACGTGGCTTCCGTGGTGCCTTAGCACTGGAATACCGCAGCTACGGAACAAGTGCACTCCGCCAACACCGCTGCGCACCCAGGGCTGCTGCGACCCGTGCGCCAGGGGCTACGAGCCCAGCCCCGACACCTACTTGCCGTCCACGGCCCCGGTCGTCCACCGGCTGGCCGCCTGATCAACGAGTCCCCCGAAGGAGAAGTCACCCATGAGCCTGTTCACCCGCCGCCTCGACGTGCAGGACCCCGCGACCTGGACGCCGCCGGGCACGACCGTCGTCCAGCGCTACCGCAACACCCTCGGAGAGCGGGAAGGAGCGATCGTCCTCGTCTACACGGCCGAGGGCGACCGAGGCACCTCGCGCTACGCCGCCGTCTGCCTCGGCTGCACCTTTCGCGCCTCGCAGACCGTCGCGCACAACCCGATGTCCGAGCAGGACGCCGCCAAGGCGGCCAACGCCCACGCCGCCAGCTGCCGCGCGATGAACAGCGGCGTCCCGGCCGCGCCCGACGACACCGAGGCCGCGACGATCGTCCGCGACCGGCTCTGGATCCTGCGCCAGCACGGCACGCACACCCACACCGTCATGCTAAGCGACTTCCACGCGGACCGCGTCGCCCTCCAGCGGCCCGCCGACTTCATCAAGGAGACGATGCGCCAGCTCGCCCATCGCGAGCCGCACTTCGTCACCGCGGAGCCCTGCGCCAGCGGCACGGGCACCCGCTTCCTGGTCCAGCCGCACCCGGCCCGGACCTGACCGCGCGCTCCCGCATCGCCGTGCTCCTGGCGACCGCCGTCGGCGCGGTCGTCCTCACGCTCAAGGCCGGCCGCTGGCAGTTGTGCGCCGACCGGTACCGCATCGAGCTGACGCCCCGGCCCCGCCGCTCCTGCCCCGACTGCCGTGGCGCGGGCGGCTGGTGGGTCGGCAGCGCGAACCCGGAGATGGAGGCGTGCGGCTGCTGGTCGGACCGGCGCGAGCTGCGCATCCCGCTCCTGTCCGTCCCGGCCTGGCCGGACGAACCCCCGTTCTGAACGACCCGACCCCGGCCACACCGGCCGGGTCGGGACCGCCGGGTGGCCACGCATCGGCAAAGGGCCGGCCACCCCGCTCCCTCACCCTCTTCGAGATCAGGAGACCTCCCAGCATGCCCCGTCTCACCACCGAGCGTCTGGCCCTCTTCGGCACACTGTCCCGGAGCGACCCAGGGCGGCACTACCTCACACTCGGAGGCAGTACGGGCTACGCAGCCCTCAAGTGCACGCTCGACAACCACGCCAAGCACCTGTCCGCAGCGATCGACGCCGGGCACTCAACTGGCCAGATTGCGCACTCACTGGACAACTAGGTGTGCAATGCCTATCAGACGAGGCCGCCACATTCGCCGTCGCAGCAAATGTAAACTTCGCCGTCGAACTCCAAGATTTCACAGCCTTCGGTCAACTCCCCATCGAACCTACGACTCGGGAGAGGCTTTCCGGAAAGCTCGAAGGCGCGAGCCGCAGATGACTTAAGCTGGGTGCACAGGCCCAACAAGAACTCCACATCCTGGCGCTGATCACCTGGCTTCTTGAATCTGAGCCGAACGGCTGAGTATTTAACTGTTTCACACAAGAGGAACCTGAGATGCGTAACAGATTCCAACAGCTCGATCGGTAGAGGGATCCAGTCAATTTTAGGACAGCTGAGCGCTCTGGAGAACCCGATGAGCGCGGAAGAGCCTTCAATGCACTTCACAACGCCGACGACTTCTAGAGCTTCCGCACCCTTAGACTCAACGGATTGCCCAGCTTCATGTTCCGTCAGCTCACTGTTCGCCAACCTGGCCACGAAATCACTCGGAGCATATACGTTCATGTTGGCACTCAATTCTACTTGCCGGAAGAAGCATTGCAATCCTGAAGCACCAACCACACGCTAATGCAAGCGTGCCTGGCCTGCATCCTGAGTAGAGCGATAGCGCGAGAGGCCACGACCAGAATTAGCCCGCAGGCTCTCCAGGCGGCCCATGACTTACCCGCCGACAGCTCCCCAACCGTCGCAAGTGGGCAGACGCGGGTTCCATCAACGCGCCCGCCGATCAGTTCGGCGACTCAGAGCTCAGCTGGCCAAGCCCAACGTTCACTGGACAATTAGAGCGCTCAGTCATACCTGGAAGGCGTGCACGTCTTCACCGGCCAGGCCGACAGCCGTAGCGCCGCCATCAAGGCCGCTCACGAGGTCTACGACGCGGCACGCGCCGCAGCGGAGGCCGGACTCGAGATTCCCCACGGGCGCCCGGACGGCTGGGGCACCTGCGGATACCGGCCCGGCTGGGAGCTCGACCGGCCCGCCACGAAGGCCGGCCCCTAAAGGAGCCCGTACAGCTGGCTCAACTCCAGCCCCTTCGAGCTGTAGCTCTGCCCCGGGCCCACCCAACCCGTACGAGACGAGAGGGAGAATCTCAATGACTGTGTCAAACCAGCCGCATGGCTCGAGGAAATTCCGACGGTACAGGGCGCTGCTTGTGGCGGACGGTCAGAGGCCTTGGACCGGCGCTTAGCGCTGGTGCCAGACCAGTGTGTAGCACCAGAACAGTCGGCGGCGTAGCCGCGCACCTGGCAACACCTGGCGGGCGTCGCGAACAATGTCGGGGAAACTCATGGTGGCTGGCTGGGTTGGGGCGGTCATTGATGCTGGCCGTGGGGCCTTGCGGCCCTTGTTCTTCATCAAGGCCATGGCGACGTTCGACGGGATGGCGGCCGCCCCCAGCAGGTGATCGCTAAGAGACTGTGCACGGGCAAGACCAACGACGATCAGGGTCCCTCCAGGTGCCAGGCACTGGCGAAAGCGTGTGAGTGCGTCGCTGAACGGCAGATGGTGAATGGTGGCGACGCAAGTGATGACGTCGTAGGGGCCAGGTGGGATGTCGCTGAGCGCGTCGCCGACGGTGAACGCCACTGGGGCAGCGGGAGCGGTGAGCTTGCGCGCCTGGGCGACGATGGCGGGGTTTGCGTCTATTCCTTGCACTGTTTTGGTACGGGTGGCCAAGAGCCTGGCCAGGTCACCGGTGCCGGATCCGACATCCAAGGCGTGGTCGAAGCGTCTCGGAAGTCGCCGCAGGATCCACCGGTGACAGTGGGCGTTGTGGTCCCAGGGATGGTCGGCATGGAACTGCTGAAGTGCGCGGAGGACGCGGGGCGCCAGTGTCGTCATGGTGTAAGTCCATCAGAACTTCGGTTGCGTGCAGGGCTGCTGTCGAAGGGCTGTTCAGGCACGTAGCTACGCCGACGTGGTCGGTGCAGCGGTGGTGAAAAGCCGCTTGTCTCGTAGCATTGCCCAGAGCACATCCACCCTTCTGCGCGCGAGTGCCAGCAGGGCTTGGGTGTGGTGCAGGCCCTCGGCTCGCTTCTTGAGGTAGTAGTCCCTGGACGGGCCGGGGCGCATCATCGCGGACTGTGCGGACAGGTAGAGAACGTGCCGTAGACGCCGGTGGTAGCGCTTGGGTCGATGGTAGTTGCCGGTGCGGCGACCGGAGTCTCTGGCAACTGGAGCCAGGCCAGCGTGGGAGGCGAGGCGGCCGGCGTCCTTGTAGCTGGTCAGGTCGCCGACGATCGCGACGAACTCAGCACCCAGGATGGGGCCCATACCGGGCAGTGATTCGATGATCTCGGAGCGTTCGTCGGCGCGAAAGGTCTCGCGGATCTCCCGATCGTTGCTCCGGATCCGTTCGTCGAGGGCCAGCAGCTGGTGGGCGAGGTCGCAGACCAGCTTTGCGGCTCGCTTCTCGCCTGGCAGGGCGACTTGTTGTGACTGCGCGGCCTCGATGGCCTTGGTGGCGATGTCGCCAGCGCCCCGAACCTTGCGGCGTTCCAGCCAGGAAGTCAGCCGCTTGATTCCGATTCGGCGCAGGGCCGCCGGCGTCTGGTACTCGGTCAGCATGACAATCGGGCCTTTGGCACCTGAGTAGTCGAAGGCCCGCTCCAACGCAGGCCAGACGCCCACGAGCAGGTCGCGAAGGCGGTTGATCAGCCGGACGCGGTCGGCAATGAGGTCTGCCCGGTAGTTGGTCAGCAGCTGCAGCGTGGTGATCAGCTCTGGTGGTGTGCTGAGCGCAGCGAAGTCCCGTCGCATCCGCGCTTGATCAGCGATGACCTTGGCGTCCTTGGCGTCGGTCTTTGCTTCCCCGCGGTAAGCCCCGGACATGCGGTTGACAGTACGACCCGGGACGTAGACCACCTGCTGCCCGTGGACCACCAGCAGGGCCAGCAGCAGCGTCGAGGCACGACCAGAAATGTCCACGGCCCATCGCACCTCGTGGGCACGCTCACGTGCTGTCTCGATGAGTGCCAGGATCTGCGCTTCGTCATTGATCACCTTGGTCGAGAACAGTTTCTCGCCTTCGGCATTCAAGGCCACAGCCCAGTGATGTCCCTTGCCGGCGTCGATGCCGACCCATATGCGTTCCTGCGGCGTGCTCACGCCCGTTACTCCGTCTCCCCGACCAGCACTTCCATGGTCCGAGGAGCACTCCGCCGACGGGTCCTTAACCAGCGATGTCCGCAGTTCTCAATCAGCAGTCGGAGCGTCCCGGAGAACCGGGCGGCCATTCTCCCAGAGCCCTCGACGGCATCCCAGTATCAGCCACACCCGGTCCTCCCGGACCGGGTCCATTCTTAAGGATCCTCAGTATGGACTCCGTTCTGCACCACCGGGGCCGGATCGGCTCGCGCACACTCCTTCTGACCACCGCCGCCATGCCGTTGACCGGCTGGGCAGTGCACGCCATCGCGCTGCACAAGCGGCTCGCCGCCACGCGGAAGGACCCGCTGACCGGGCTGCTGCGCCGCGACGCCTACACCGCACGCGCCCGCCGCATCCTTACCCGCCACGGCGACAGCGTGGCCGTGGTCATGGTCGACGCCGACCACTTCAAAGCCGTGAACGACACGATGGGACATCCGGCCGGGGACGCTCTGCTCGCCGCGTTCGGCGCCAGGCTTACCGCCTGGGCGGCCCCGCGCGCTGCGGTCGGCCGCCTCGGAGGCGATGAGTTCGCCGTGGTCCTGGACCTGCCCGCCGACGGCCGCGCGCACCGCCTGAAGCAGCTGGCCCGGATGCTGCACACCCCGGTCGTCCTGGACGACGGCCGCACCGTCGACGTCGCCGCCTCGGTCGGCGCTGCGACCTCCGACGTCCTCGGCACCCGCGACCTGTCCGTTTTGCAGCGGGCCGCCGACGCCGCCCTGTACGACGGCAAACACTCGGGGCGCGCCGCCGTTGCCTCGTCCGCGCACACCACGGTGCCGTCCATCTACGGTCGCCGCGCTGGGCGTCCGGGAACGGCCGTATGGGGGCGGGCAGCATGAGCAATGCGACGCTCCTGCAGGGCGACTGGATCCGCGGCATCAGCGTTCAGCAGCCGCATGCCACCGGCGCCAAGGGCATTGAGAATCGCCCCAGGCCCTGGAGCTGGCGGCTGGATGCCCTGCACGTGGGCCAGCGGATCGACCGGGTCGCCCTGCGCGTCCCGCTGATCGCCCGCGCGATCCGCGGCCGGGAGCTGACCACCGGAGCCGTGATCGGCGTGGCCCGCCCTGTTCGACTGTCACCAGTACCCCGAGGGCTCCGAGCCCTGCACGCCGTGGGCGCAGGCCGGCACCTGGCACCTGGTCCTCCAGGAGCTGCCGCTGCCCGTTCCTGCCGCCGGGCAGCTCGGGCCGTGGAAGCCGACCGAGGAACTTCTGGACCGCGTGTTCCAGCAGCTGCCCGCCTTCCGGCCGTGACCCGCGCGGGACGCACGAAGCAGAAGCCGCCGTTCGAGCCGGGTCTGATCCCGGCTCCCGGCGAGCTTCTCGTCTGGCGCGACGGCCAGCACTTTAACCGCTGGCAGGACCTCCCCTGCACGCTGTGCGGCCAGCCCACGCCTATGCGCTCCCACTCCGGCGAGCCGCGCACAAGGCATGCGCTCAGGACTGGATCACCGCCAACCCCGTTGAGGCCCGCCTCGGGCGGTTCGCCTCCGACCTCGCGCCGAAGCCCAAGTCCAAGGGCCATGGCGACCACGCCTGACCTCCACGTGGAGGACCTCCATGAGCAGCACCAAGCCCGACGTCGACCGCGCCCTCGCCTACCCCGAGCCGCCCGCCTCCCCGCTCTGGCACCGCCACGGCGCAAAGGCCCGCCCGCTCACGCCCGCCCAGCAGCGGCGCAACCGGGAGCTGCTGGACATCGCACAGCGCACCGCCCGACCCCGCTCCCCTCGCCCCATCGAGACCCTGGCGGAGAACTAGCTGATGGACAACAAGCACTGCGCCGTCGACGGCTGGGTCGACGCGATACCCGCCCCCGGCCCGCGCATCGGGACCGCGACCTTCGACCTGATCGTCCGACCCGCCGACATCGACGCGCTCGCCGACGACGCCCCCGACACGGTCGTCACCTGCACCAGCGGAGACCCCCGGATCACTCACGAGCTGCTGAACGGCATACAGCCCGGCGATCTGCTGCGCGTCACCGGCACCCTGGTCCAGCCGCCGGCGCCCGGCGAGAACGCCCGGCTCACTGTCGACGCCCTGGAGGTCCTGGACACCGGACTCATCCCGGTTATTGGTAACTGCGGATAACAGAACCTGCGGAGTGCCGTCAGGTGAGGTGGGTCAGCGGCCTCTGTAGATGTCTTCGTCCACTGGCGGTTCGTCCCCTAGGTAGTCGTAGGGATCGTCGTCCAGGAAGATTTCCTCATCCAGGTCTCCCAAGTGAGGGAGGAGCTTGCTGTCCACTTCGAGGTCGCATGCCGCGCAGTGAAATCCGTAGGGGATGAGGTAGGCCCCTTCGTGAGCGGGGATTCCTTGGACGTTCACCTCACCAGCCACCCAGCCCTGAGCGCCGCAGGCTGGGCACGTTTTCGGTGCCTCATAGCTCATCGTGATCATCGGCTTGCTGGTGATTGTGGCCAGAACCACATCGCGCTCCCTGGGTGGCATGTGCCCGAAGCGTTGCTCGAACAGTGAGCGGGCCTTGACCAGTAGGGCTTCTGCCGCGACGCGTTCCTGTCGTACTTGCTCATCGACCAGCTTGTCGTGCAGGACCCGGTAAGGGCCCCAGTAGCTAACCGGATCGACTTTCAGCTCTTCGAGGATGGGGTCAGCCAAGCGCAGGCAGACCGTGAACACCGCTTCCGCTTGGGTCGAGTCGTGTATCGCACTGTGGGCGACTCCATTGCGGGCATCCGCCAGCGGTTCGAGAGCCTTCTTGTCGATCGGGATCTTCCTGGGAAGAAGTTTGAGTACCCGCTCGTGAGCGTCGGCCAGGCCGATGGTCTTGGCCTTGGTCAGCGGAGCCGCATGAGAGCCGAGGCCCGTGGCATGAAGCAACGAGTCGAAGTGTCGACCATCGACGATCAGAGCTGGATGGATCCCGGCGAGGTATGCCTTGAGCAGGTGCTCTGTAGCGACTCCAGCGTGGTGAACGGCGAAGTCGTAGCTGTCGGGGCCCTCGGCGAAGGCCGCAAGGGCGGCATTCATCCATCGTTGAGATGAACTTTTCAACTGCTCTGATTCCATGGCGGAGACGATAGGACCACTGGGCCATCAAGCGCCCGGGGTTTCGCTCGCATCCGTTGTGTGGTGAAGCCTGGGGGGAGGGCGGTCCTGGAGTCCTGCGGCGTATCGAGCCCAGTTGCCTCCTGACTGAGTCCATGCGGTGGCTCCCTCGGGGCTGATGCCCAGAAGCTTTGAGAGGACCGCCGCCGGCAGTTGAGTGGACAACCCCATCAAGGCGGACGTCCGGCCCGGACGAGAGTAGATACCGAGACGCTTCAGCCGGACTCCCAGGTGATGGCTGCTGAGGTGTTCGCCCGCATAGGCACCGGGGAAGAGCCAGGTCGAATCGGATGTGGCGCCGATCGTGGTGTGTCCGCGTCGTCGGGCGAGAAGCCTTCGGGCGAGCTTGTCCAGAGGATCTGGCAGCAGCAAGGGCGTGGTGCCCAGCAGCAGAAATGTCTGTGACCCCTCGACCGTCACTGCCGTGGTCGGCAGCCGAGAGACAACGGTGATGTGCTGGGCATATAGCAGGACGAGGAGGCCGGCGAACCGGTCCTCGATGGCGAGGTCCTCATCGTGCATGAGGCGGCGGGTGATGGCCCAGCGCTCGTCTTCGTCCGTCGGCCGGACATGGCTCAACGTCTCGAACGCCGGGATCGCCAGGTCTTTGCCGATGTGCCGGTTCTTGCGGCACCACTCGATGAACCCGCGAGCTTTGTAACGGGTCGTTTTGCCGCTGTCGATCCACTCGTCCAGCCTGGGTGCACTGCCCGAGGCTGGCGCCCTGCCCGCGGAGCCAGGCCAGCAGGGCGACTGCGGCGCGGATCCCGGCCCGGGCGGTCGCGGCCTGGGTTGGCCTGAGGGGGCGATTCTCGGATTCGCGCCGGAGACGTCGCAGGTGGTGCCAAGTCGCGAAGCGCCGAACGAGCTTGCGCTCGTTGTCGTCCGTGACGGCCTCGGTTGTCGAGGCGATCCACCGTTCCAGGGCTGCGAACTGCTCGTCGCGTGGAGAGAGCACTCCGGCGGTGACGAGCGCGGCCCGCAGGAAGGCCACCGACTTGTTCGGCAGCAACGTGTCCAGGCCTTCATGGGTGAGGGGGCAGCCGCCGTCTACGAGCGCGTCAAGGACTATGCGGAAGCTGGGTTGCCCCAGCCGCTTCAGTCCGGCCTTCGCTCCGTCGGCGACCAGGACGTCGTACACCGGCTGCAGATCGGGACGTATCGCGCCGTCGCGGCAGAGCGCATCGCGAGCCTGCTGATCACGGACGCAGCTGTGACAGCGTCCGTAGCTGTGCAGGTACTCGACCGTCCCGCAGAGCCGACAGGGGTTGTGTGAGACCGGGTTCTTTCGCCAGCAGTCCCCGCAGAGGTGACCGGCTTCGGTCCGGGCGAGGGCGTACTTGTTTTTGCCGCAGCTCGCACACGTGCGGCGAGTGCGTGAGCAGGTGTCGCATCGGGGCATGCCGGTCGCGGCTCGGTAGCAGCGTTGAGGGCCTCTCCCGCAGAACGAACAGATCCGCAGCGTCGGCCAGTAGCAGGCACGGCAGAGCGGCCCGTCCTTGGTGCGTCGCCCGACGGGACGGGCCTGGTCGCAGAGGACGCAGATGATCACAGGGTCGGCCTCGTAGCGCGTGCAGGACGAACACAGCGGAGTTCCGTCTGGGCGGCGGGACGCAACGGGTTGGTCATGTCCGCAGTGTCCGCAGGCCGTCGAGTGGGCTTTGCGGTAACAGGGCAGGCAGCACCGCAGTCTGTCGACCACGTGCGTAAGCGGTCGGACCTCGCCGCAGCTGCTGCAAGCAGGCGCGGCGACGGCCACGCCGACGTCGATGAGCGCGGTGATCAGCCGGGCGGCCCTCGCTGATGCCTTGGCGCCCTCGCCGGTCAGCAGGCCCGGGGTGTCCTCGATCTCCCAGAGGAGGCGGAACATCGGGTAGACGTTGCCGACTGGGGCGATGGACTCGATGACCTGGCGGACGACCGCGGGGTCGGCATCGGGGCGACGGAGGAGACGGCCGCAGCGATCAGGCGGACGGGGTCGCCGTCGGGTAGCCGCCAGCAGATGCGGCAGATCGCCTCACCGGTGCGGGTGCGGCGATAGTCCCGGGCCGGCCGGGAGCACTCGACACACCTCAAGGATGCAACACGGGACTTGGAGTCGCAGGGCTGGCAGATGCGTTTGCCGTCGTCCCGCAAGCTGGTCAGCTTCTTTGTGCTGGAGCAGTCGGCGCACTTCGGCAAGACGGCCCGGCGGGAACCGTGCGCGAGCAGGGCCCGAGTGAAGTCGCCGATCACTCCTGACCCCTCGGGACGGCCGGAGGTCAGGAGGTCCGGGTCATCGGTAAGAGCGCTGGCCAGGCGGCGGCGCTTGGCCCGGGAGGCCGCCGCGTCGGCGACGGCCTGGCGGACGGCTTCCTCGGCCAGGTCCGGTTCGATGCCGGCCATGACAGAGACGACGGTGTCGTCCGGATCGGGCAGCGGAGCAGCAGATGCAGAGGTCATTTCTCCGGGCCGGTGATGCGTGCCCTCTTCGGGCGGAAGGTGCCGACGCCCGCCTCGGTGCCATCGGCCGCGGGTTTGGCGCGGGTGGCCTTGGCGGCGGCAGTCGGCTTGATCAGGTCGTCCATGGGACAGCCGAAGATGTCGATCAGAGCCATCAACACCTTCAAGCTGAGCCGTTCCGGCTTCTCCGTCACCAACCGGTAGACCTGGCTCGTGGACAGCTTCACCCCGCGCTCGGCCAGCAGCGGCTGCAGGGCCGCAGTGGTGAACATGCCCTTCCCGGCCATGATTTCGCGCAGTCGCCAGGTGTAGTCCAGCTTGGCCGTCATCCGGTACCTCCCAAGTCCGCGTCCCGTTCGAAGGCCCGGTCCAGGGCCTTGCGCATCATTGTGTTCATGAAGTCACCGCTGACCGCCGTGTAGATGGCTGTCGTGCTCGCGTAGCGGTGACCGACCTGGTCCTGTACGAACCTCGGGTCCACACCATCCTCAATCTGGTGCGTGACGTGGCTGTGACGCAGGGAGTGCGGGGTCAGCTCGGGCGGCAGGCCGATCGCGTGCCGGTAGGTGGTGAACCGGTCGTTGACCTCGCGCGGCTGCAGACGGCCCCCGCGTTCGGTCAACCACAGTGCCGGGTGGTCCGGGGCGCCGAACCGCGGCCGGATGTTGATCACGTAGTCCTCAACGGCCTCCGCCGCCCAGGGCATCACCGTGGCAACGTTCCGTCGCTTCGGCGGTGAGCCCTTCGTCGCCTTGCCCCAGCGGACCTGCAGCATCCCGTACCGGCCCAGCTCAGGTGCTGCCGCGTTGCGGTGGAAGTCCACCAGGTCGAGCTTGCAGCCTTCGTTGCGGCGCAGGCCCCACCCGTAGAGCACCTTGAACAGCGTTGCGTCGCGATAGGCGGCCAAGGCGCCCTTGCGACGGCTGCGGGCCGCGACGTCGATTCGGTCGTCGCAGTAGTCGAAGAACTTCTGCAGCTCCTCCCGGGTGAACGGCCGTCTCTCTCCCTGGCCCTCATAGTCGGTCAGGTGCTGAACGGTGTTCCACTCGTGACAGATCTGCACCGGGTGCGTGCCGAACCGCTTCTCGCACTCGGCCGCCCACTCGTAGGCCGAGCTGACCAGGAAGTCACAGAACAGCCGCACCGTCAGCTGGTAGGACCGCAGCGTCGAGTGGGCCAGCCCCTTCTCGCTGATCAGGGACACCATCCATTCGTCCATGTGCGAGGCCGTCCATTGCCACGGGTACTCGTTCGTGAACTTCGCGAACCGGCGCAACTGCCCGTCCCGACCAGCGACCGTCTTCGCCGTCAGCCGCCGGCCGCCCCGCTGCTGCTTGGCGAACCCACTGAGCATCGCCTCGAAGACCGCGTCCTGGGGATGCAACAGTGCGACCCCGTCCACCAGCTCCAGCCGAGCCGCCCCCTCGATGGGCGGTCTTGCACCGTTCGACACCCTCAGCCCCCTCCCTTTGAGTGCACGAATCTTGCATTAAACGGGAAGTTGTAGGCAGGCTACCAGGTCAGAGGGTTGCTGTACGGTGGCGGAGTCGTCGAGTGTTGTCCGAGTTCAGAGTCTTGAAGCCCATTCGGATCGTGCATCGGATGCAATACCGCGCACTTCCTGCGGGACATGGTGATGGACCGCTACGGCGACTACTGCGTCATCTTCGACGCCGACCGCGAGAAGGTGCCGGTCTTCACCGCGCTCGGGCAGTGGGTCGGCGAGGCGGACAACCCCGACGCCATCGCCACCCTCATCGACATCCACGAGCGCGTGAACGGCGGTGACGCCTGATGGCCACGACCAGCACGCAGACCCGCACGGTCCTGGAGCGGTTCCCCGCCGGAGGTCCCCGCGGCTCCTGGCCGGCCGAAGAGTTCGCCGCCAACCAGCGCGCCCAGGGCACCAACGCTCAGGTCGTCATGGACCTGCGCACCGACCAGTTCCTCGTGGTCACCGACACCACCACCGAGTAGCACCACTCCGAGGGCCGCGCCCCGCCCTTCCCGGCCGGGCGCGGCGCTCCGCACGTTCCCGCCCCTCACCGGCATCCCACCCGCGTTCCAGCATCTGCACGCCCGCGCCATCGACGCCGAAGCCGCCGCCCAGGCCCTGCGGGAGGACAACGCCCGGCTTCGCGACCGCGTCGCCGTCTATGCCCAGGTCATCCACGAACTGCGCACCGAGCTGGACCGGCGCACCGACACCAGCAGCCAGCGCAGTCCCGTCCGGAGCCTCCCCACCAGCATCACCTGACGCGCGAGGCAGTCGCGGCCTGCCCAAGGACGTCAAAGGGACTGGTGACCGGCGACGTCCCCGCCGGGGTCGTCGGAGCGTTTGACGATGTCGAGGGTGAGCTGGAGCTTCTCGGCCGCCCAGTCGACGAGCCGGCCCGTGTAACCGTCGTCGGCCCAGACGAGGCGGACAGAGAAGTACAGCCTGCGCAGCCGCTCGAGCAGCGTCACGGCCGCGTCCCGGTCCTGCACGCTCGCCGCGGTCACCATCACCGCCAGGACCAGGCCGAGGCAGTCGACGACCAGGTGCCGCTTGCGGCCGGCCACTTTCTTCCCGCCGTCCCAGCCGGACGTCGAGCGGGGGATGTTCGCCGCCGCCCGCAGTGACTGCGAGTCCACGATCCCCGCGCTAGGGTCCACCGCGCGGGCCCTCCTTCTGCCGAACTCGGTCACGCAGCCGGTCGCGGAGTTCGGTGAGCAGGCCCTGGATCTGCCAGCGGCGGGCAAAGGCGTGCACCCGTTTGAACGGCGGGAAGCCGCAGGGCAGATTCGCCCACTTGACTCCGTTGTCCACGACATAGCGGACTGCATCGATCATCTGCCGGTTGCAATACCCCTCCGGGCGGCCGCCCCGCCCTTGCAGCCAGGCCGGAACGGGCAGCAAAGCCCGGACAATCTGCCATTCCCCCTCCGTCATGTCCGAGCCGTAGCAAGGGGCACGGTCTGGGCCGTCCGCCGCATTGCCGAACCTGTGCGCAAGGCAGTCACACGCAGGAGACGACGAGTTGGACTCCACACACGCGAGCGCGAAAGACTGCGGCAACAGGGCCTCCCGGAACCGCTCGTTGGCTTCGACAACCCACGAGCTACCGCGAGGCCCTGCCTTCATGCGCCGACCCCACCGCGATCACCCGACCAAGGCCCTCGTTCGACCAGACAAGCCCGTTTGTCGGTAAGCGGATGGCTTCTCAGACGGACAACTGACAACCCCAAACACCGTCAGAGCCATCCTTGCGAAAACCATTGGTGCCCGGCTTGCTCCGCTGATGGACTGACGTCCTACCGTGAGTCGCGTGACGGAGGTAGTGGTTGTGACAGGTTATGACGTGCTTGCCGAGGTGTACGAATGGCTCATCTCGGATGCAAAGTTGCCTCCAGCCGAGTTCGCTGCGTCGTTCGACGACGTCCTCAATCTCCTGCCGTCGAACGCTCAGGTCCTTGACTGTTCGTGCGGAACCGGACAGTTGGCGGTTGGCCTCGCCGGTCGTGGCATGCAGGTTGTCGCAACTGACGCCAGCGAGGCGATGGTTCGTCGGACTGCAGAGATGTCTGAGGAGTTCGGGGCATCCGTCCGGACCGTACGGGCGGACTGGGAAGAGTTGCCCGACCATTTCCAGGACAACACGTTCGACATGGTGTTCTGCGTTGGCAACTCGCTTCACCATGCCACGGGCGCGACAGGCAGGGGTGCTGCTCTGGAGTCGATGTCACGGCTTCTGCGCCCCGGCGGACGCTTGGTACTCACATCCCGCACTTGGGAACTCGTGAGGGCCAGAGGTTCCCGGCTAGAGATCAGTGACCGACTCGTCCGCCGGAACGGTCGCGATGCCATCGTGGTCTACCGCTGGGAGATTGCGCCGCATTGGGAGGAGGAGCACCACATCGAGATTGCGATCGCGCAAGTTGATGCGACCGGATTGGTTCTTGTCCGCTCAGAACTGCTGTCCTGCTGGCCCTACCGGTACGAGGAACTCGAAGTCGAGCTGCACCGGGTCGGACTCCAGACGGAACTGAGCACGTTCGATCTTGAGGCCGAGAACTACATGGTGGTCGCGAGCAAGGTATAAACACCGGACTCTCAGTCCCTGGCCGGACCGCGCGGTTGCTCGCAGGACGCTTGCGCCCTCTCATCGGTGCGGGTTGAAGTGGTCAACGCAACGCCTCGGACGAGGAGTGCTAGTCGATCAGACGACGGTAGATCCGGGGTGACGGTGTGGCGCTGTTTCCTGGTCGCATCCAGATCAATGAGCAGGATCTCGTCGATCAGCGGCGTGAACGGATCCATCTTCGACGGCCGCGCCGAAGCGGTTGTCGTGCGTGGCTGCGGCCCAGCCGAGGTCAGGGCCGGTTGACCGTGCTCCAGGTGACGCCGTACTTGCACTGCAACGCCCGGTTCGACATGCCATCGCGGGAGTCGCGCCGCAGTGCGGCGTACAACTCGACCTTCGACTGGCCAGGCAGCATCGGGGGTGCTCCTTTACTGAGCACATCCAGCTTGACACCGCAACCCCGATGCTGACGTCAGAATTCGCGAACATCTTTCTGGGCCATCACCTGGTGCGGTCAGCTTTCACGAACAACTGACGTCACCAACTACCGACAGAACCACGCACTGCGGAGATTCAGATCGCACACGACTACGGAGCGTCTTCGTCATGTCGTGGACTGCATCAACAACGGCCACTGGCATCGGAAGCAATAGCTCGCAATAAGCGAGAGAACAGGCGGCAGGCACAGGGCATCCGGACTCACCGAACTCCTGGCCCGCGAACTGCGCGCCCGCGGCCTCCAGGTCGACGTCGAACACCTCCACTGCCATCTCCCGCGCGTCCTCAAGGCGACCGACACCAGCACCGGAGCGTGCGCATGACCACCACCGGCCTGTACGACCTCGTGACCAGCGAGGGTGACAACGGCACCATGCACCCCGCCGAACAGCTGTGGACGCCGGGCGAGGACGCGGTGGAGAACGGCTGCATCGTCCATCGCGGCCTGTACGTCACCGGCATCGACGACCCCACCGACGATCACCTCTACCCGGTCGGCTTCGTCTTCCTTGGCAAGTCAGCGTGTTGAGTCAGGCGCCCCGAACTCGAGGTCCGTATCCACCATGGCTTGCCACAGCGTGCGCGGAGTTCGCCCCTTTGAGTGGATCATTGCGTGGCGTGGTGCCGGGGGCGCTGGGCGCCGCGCAGGGCGGTCGGCGGGTGCTCAAGGCAGTGTGCCGGCTGCCGGTGCTGGCCCGGCGCAAGGTGGCCCAGCGCCCGCTTCTGCCCAAGGAGATCGACGCCGAGCTGGTGCCGCCGGCGTGGAAGAAGGCGGTGTACTCCAACACCGCGCTGCCTGAGGGCGCGGTGGACCGCGACGCCTACGTGGTGTGTGTCCTGGGGCAGCTGCACCGTGCGCTGACCCGCCGCGACGTCTTTGCCTCCCCGTCGAACCGCGTGACGATCGACCGACGGCTACGGATTGTCAGCGCCCTGTCTTACGATCCCGCCTAGCCAGCTACGGGCAGGAGGGGTGCAGTGGAAGCTATTCGCCGAGGCGACAGAGGCAAGCAGAAGGCCTGGGTGTGGCTGATGGTGCTGACTGCGCAACGTGGCCTGTGCGTGTATTGCGGCCGCTCCCCGTCCACCACACTGGACCACGAAAGGCCGATCGCCGGGGCAGGCCACGACATCTGGTGGAACTTCGTCCCTGCCTGCAAGCCCTGCAACCTCCGGAAGAGCAAGCACGAGAGCGCCGCGCATTGGGTTGCAGATATGGACATCTGCCACCGGTATCCGGAGCTGACGCGCTCCAAGTGGAGGATGAGCCCGAAGGTCTTCGCCGGCATCACAAGGCGCGTGGAACGCGTCCAGCGAGAGATAGCCGACGCGGATCGCCGCGAGTGGTTCGAGCTGCACTACGGCGAGGAGAAGTGGGGAAACAAGACTGAGCTGTTCAAGATCCTTGATCGCTGCAAGGCGGAGCTCAAGGGGTACCCGCACTACCCATGGCGGACCCCGAAGGTCAGGGAGCTGAAGGGGCACTGCACGCGCCTGATCTGCTGCGGTTACTTCCATCCGCAGGCGAGGCTCCTGCACGCGTTCCTGGAGCGGGAGGAGGTCAAAGCCTTCCAAGCGCGCCGTCTTCAACGAGCGCGCGCACGAGGGTGAAGTGCTCGGCCGCCTCGTCCGGGAGTACCTCGCTGACAGGCAGCGCGATCTCGACGACGAGGCATAGTTGTGCAGGCGAGAGAAGAGGTCGATACAGCACTTCGCCGCCGCTGACCTGCACGAACATCAGGGTTGACTGGAAACCGCACGTCCCTGGTCGACCCTGGCTTGCTGAGAAGCTGGGCGTCACCGAGTAACCCGCTGCCACCCCGGACGTGTAGACGTACGAGCTCGCGCCTGAACGGATCGGGCCGGTCCACCGCTTTCGGTGGGCCGGCCCGATCCGTTGCTGCGGCAGGCATCCGGTTGATACCTCGGCCACCCGGCGGCCCAGTTCTCCTGCCATGCTGGCTGCCCACGCCTGCCGGTCAGGGCCGGAGGGGGATGACGTTCGGTGCCGGCAGCTGGAGCTGCTGGCGCAGTGCTTCGTTCTCAGCGGTGAGCTGACTGAGTACGCGGACGAGTGCAGGGACGCCCTCACGCAAGCGGGCAAGCTCCTCGCTCCCATTGGCAATGGTCTCCTTGAGCTTCACGATCGTCGAGCGGAGTCGGGCTTCTACGTCGGGGACAGCGCCTCGCTCCTGGACGCGGGCGTGGAACTCGTTGCGGAGATCCGGATGGCGTTGGGTGAGGGCGTTCAGGGACCTGCGCTTCGATCGCAAGGGCGTGGCGGGACTGGCGGGAGGTGCTTAGACGGCGCCGGCTGCTCCTACTTCGGCCACGACCCGTCCTCAGCGGCCGAGCGTGTCGGCGACAACGTCCGGCTGACGTTCGACGCCGACGCGAAGGACGGAAGCCGGGTGATCGAACTGCCGGTGGGCCAGGTGCGCGCGCTCGTCACCGGTGCCGAGGCGGACTTGCGGGACTTCCACAGCCTTGCCGGAATCTGGCCGAACAACACCTGCCGACACACACCGCCGCCGTCACGGCCGCCTTGACCCGGGCACTGGACCTAGAGCTCACAGAATGACCAGCTTCCTGACCCACCGGGCGCTTGTGCACGACGCCCGGCCCCCCGTCCACCGGCGGCACAGCGCGCTGCGCACATGCCTCACCGTTTTTGCCCCTTACGGCCTGCGGGCGACATACCACCACCTCACGCTCAGCGCCGCGATCCCCCGACGGCTGGAGGCGGACCCGGACGCGCTGGCACGGGCGGTGGAGGAACTGCACGAGGCGCGGGCGCTGTGGCTCGTGCGGGCAGAGGAGTATGCCGTGCAGCGTCGGGCGGAGAAGCAGGCCGGGCGGCGGGCTGTACCGAATCCTCGTCCGTGGTGGCTGCGGAACTGGTGGGAGAGCCCAGACCGTGCATGGTTCGAAGACCCGTTTCGCCACCCGTTGCTGCGACTATCCGCGTACGTCCGGCGGCAGAACGCGCTACTGGACGGCGCCGATCTGCCCGGCTGCCCGGCTTGCGGGGACGAGGGACCGCGAGTACTGAGCTCGACCGGGCATGACTGGGTCGCGCTGTTGCGTGGGTGCGCATGGGTGCTGGCGCCATGTCCGTGCGGCCAGCGGCACCGGCTCGTACCGATGACCCCATTCAACTGGAACGGGATCTGGCAGCGGGCGCACATGAGCGATGACGGCACGCCGAACCCACACTGGCCTGCGAGATAGCCACTCGGATGCGGCACGGCGAACGCTCGGGAGGCCAAAGCCCTTAAATCACGGTGAACCCACGCGCAGGACCACGACAGCCATCAGCTGACATACAGGTTCCGCCCTCCCAACGCTCAGCATTCCGGGAACCCGCGCACCTTCGGACGTACGGACGGCAAAGCGTCCTTACTCCTCGCCTTCCACGGCGCCGTTCTTGCCGGTCTGGTTTCCGTCGCCGACAAGGACCTCCGACCGCAGCTGGTCGACCTCCTCACCGACCAAGCACCCTCACCGCGGGAATCAGGAGACCCCGATCATGCACCCGATACGCCTGATCTCATTCGGCTACCCGCACCTGCCCGCGGCCCCGGACGGTAGTCCGATCCTTGCGGCCGCTGATCGCGTCGAAGACGTCCGCAGGCGACTCCGCGACCCGGCAGTCGCCCCCGACATCCTCGACCTCGATGGCCTCACCCACGCGTCCAGGCCGTCGTTCTGAACACCGCCGGCGCATCCGAACTGCTCGACACTGGTGTCCCAGCGTTCTGATCTGCTTGCCGTCCAGCACATATGTCGGTCTCACGGCCCGGAGGATACGTGCGGGTCCGCCCCGTGTCTCTCCTATTCCGGCCGTCTGCCCTTAGGCCGGAAAAGGGCAGCCGGACTCACCGAACTCCGTGCCCGCAAACTGCGCGCCCGCGGCCGCCAGGTCGACGTCGAACACCTCCACGTCCATCTCCCGCGCGTCCTCAAGGCGGCCGACACCAACACCGGAGGGAGCGCATGACCACGCGAGGCGACCGTCATCCCGTCGACGCCGTCCTGCGCGTCGTCCCAAGCCGGCGCCCCGCTGAACCTTTCCACGATGCACGGCCTCGGCCCGGGGCCCCATCTGTACCCAGCCCGAGCCCTGTCCGGCGTCTAGTGTGCCCGAGACCCATATGCCGCAGTCGGCGTCGGCGGAGTAGCCGGGGACCGGAACGCGTGCCCCCAGACGCCGGCCCCGTCGACGAGCGGCACTGGCCGGGCGCCCTCGACTGTCGCGTCGAGCGGCAACAGCGCGACGTCCACCCCGCCCTGCCGCCAGGACACTACGTCGCCCGGGCCCGGAGGCGGCCGTTCAGCAGCGGAAAGTCAAAGTCCGCAGGCTTGCCGGGGGCCTGCTCTGCGTCATTTGGCGCCCCGAGTGCCCGGGTGACGACATGGGCGCAGGTGCACACCACATCGGCGGCTACGAGGAACCCTGCACCCATCACCTCACTGGCGGCCGAGTAGATCCGCACCTGCGATGCCTCAAGGACGTCACTCCCCCCAGCAGCCATGGTCTCCCCCGGTTCTCTGGCTTGGCGCGTGGCGCCACAAGTCAGCATCCCCCGGCGCGGCTGCCTCTCACAACGGAGGTCTTGCCACCCGAGCGCTCCGGGACGGGAGCCGTAAGATCGAAGTCGAGCATCTGTACGTCCATCTGCCGCGCGTGCTGAAAAGGGCCCGCTGGGCTCTCGCACCAGCACCGAGCAGGAGACTACCCGAGGATCCGTTCACGCCCTCTTCCCCGAGGACCAGGCAGCCGTCGATAAGTTCCGAGGGATGCTCGCCGGCGTACGCACCCGGGGGCCTTGGACGTCGGCCGCACCTTGATCGTCCGATTCGGTCCACGGCCATCGAGCTGACGGTCCTCGGTGGGCGTGGCAGCAACGTCCAGGCGCTGCAGTACCTCTTCATGCCGATTTCCCTCATCAGCTGACGGCCATCCGGGCTGCTCCAGAAGGGCCCTGCCCACCGGCTTTCGGAGGGCAGGGCCCATCTTTCGATTCCAGTGGCAACGGCGCGGGACCGAGCGTCGCGCACCGGCCCGGCCACCCGGCGCCATCGGCTCTATTCGCCCTGCTGCAGGTCGAGGCAAGGCGCGGTGGCCGAACGCACCGACGGTCGGTGATTACGACGTAATCACCCTCTAGCGACTTCCTAGGAGCCCGTCTTTGAGGACCACAGCCACACCGCCGGCGCCTCACGGTCCTTCGACAGGTGCTCGATCTCCAGCCGGATCAACGTCCTCTCAACCAAGGGCAGTTCACCTTTGTGGTCCAGCCAGGCAGCCCGGTGGGTCAGTCGCGGATGGACCCGGTCCCACGCCGGTGTGACGGCCTTGCCGTAGTTCGCGGTGGCCGTGCCGGTGGTAACCGCCGGGTCGGGCCAGGTCTCCGGTTTGGCGAAGCGGAACTCCGGACCGTGCTTGGGCGGTCGGCCGCCCTTGGGGGCGTAGATTCGCGGCAGCTTCGGTAACCGCATCACGCGGTCGCTGCGGATCCGCCCGATCAGCTCGACGGGCAGATCCCGCAGAACCCAGGCCAGCCGGGTCACGTCGTATCCGGCGTCCGTGACGATGACGATGTCCGGCTCGCCGGGCTGCCACTGCCCCGCGGCGATGAGCCGTTCGACGACGTCGCGGAGCTGAGCGGCAGTGACTGCCGTAGCGTCGTCGGCCGGACCGAGCCGGACCGTGTCCGGGATCTGCGTCCAGGACGTGGCACCCATCTCCAGCACCGCGACGAACGAGTACGGCCAGCCCGGGATGAACTGCGAGGCCGTCTTCGCCCGGCCATAGACGTGGCAGAACAACCGGTCCGGTGAACACGGTGCGTCCGAGCGAAGCCACGGCGAGACGTCCACCGCCAGTACCAGACGGCCGTCCGGGAACCGGGGCAGCGGCAGGTCGGCCAGCAGCGACCGCAGCCGCCCGGTGTCGATCCGGCCGCGGTTCAGGGCGTCGTACATTGCGCCATGCCCGCGCCGGTGCTCGGGCAGCAGCGTCAACTCCACCGCCGAGTGCACCGCACCCGGCGCACACAACACCGCATCCGTCAGCTCGAACAGCTCGTCGCCCCGCACGGTCAGACACGCGTACAACTCGTCCCGAAAGCGGGACGCTTCCGCGAACGCCTCATCCACAGCGGCTTCAGGCAGCAGACTCACCCTCACGGGCTTCGTCGTGGTCAGTGCACCTTGGTCGGAGCACATGATCAGACGGTGGCCGCCTCGGCGTCCGGCACATGACCATGCGGGCGAAGCAGTTCGAGACGCTGTTCGAGGCGTGAGGGCCGCTCAGTCGGGCAGCGCGACGGTGAGGTCCACCTCGACCAGCTGCCCTGCGAAGCCCAGCTGCGCAACCCCCAGGAGCGTGCTGGCGGACGTGAAGGCCGGCCCGAGGGCGGAAGCGGTAAGCCGGTGCCAGGCGAGGCCCAGGTCGTCCCTGTCACCGCTCCGCACGTAGATCACCGAACGCACCACGTGCTGCGGCTGAGCATTCACCGCCGTAAGGGCAGCAAGTGCGTTCACGACAACCTGATCGACTTGCACCTCGAGGGAGCCCGGGCCGACGAGAGAGCCGCCCTGGTCGAGGGGGCACTGCCCCGCCAGGTAAGCCGTTCGGCCGGTCTCCACCACGGTGATGTGGTGGTAGCCCGGCGTCTCATGCAACTGATCGGGGTTGATGCGGCTGATCTTCGCTGTCATGCCGCGAGTCTGACCAGTCTGCCCTCGACACGCACCCCAATTTCCCCACCGCGCGACCGTCCGACCCGGCGCTAGGTTAAAGAACAAGCTCAGCTTGTCGTTTGACCATCATGCCGTCGGGGCTCATTGACAGGTAGTTTCTCACGGATCAGGGCCGGATCTGAAAGATCCAAGAGGGGGGTGCGGCGTCCGCACGCATACTCTGCCGGAGCTGCCACAGCGAGGTCGCATAGCTCGCGTATGCCTGTTTGTAGGCATCGCCTTCAAGACTCGCGCCCGAGCCAATGAGGTCTCGGATGGCGAGCAAATGCCGGTGGACGGTCTCTGCTGCGCTGACCACGGGGGGTGAAGCCGTGACCAGCAGACGTTCCCTCTGTGCGAACAACCCAGCTTCCAGCCGGGCGTCGCGGCAGGTGTTCCACCGATCAGTGTGAGTCGCGCTACGCGCAATGCGCCGCAGTTCTTCATGAGATGCATTGCACGCGAGCGCGAACGCGACATGCACCTCCTGCTTCTGGTACCCGTCGCGTGTCTGACGGTCGCGTCGGGCACGTAGGTATTCCGACCATGATGTGCCAGCCAGTGTTGTAAGAGCACCCAGCGCAGTGCCTACGAGCGCAGCCCACTCCATCTGCTCCCCCACGCCTCGTTCAGCGGTACCCCATCGGGGCGCCAAGCCTCCGGCCTTCCTAGGTTTTCCCCACCTTGGGTCTGCTTTCTCCCCATCCTCAAGTGAGCCCGACACGCATCATCGAGGAGGCCATCAAGCGGGCACTGCACAGCATGGCTCGCGGGACGAAGGAGTGGGAATGCTGTCCCGCTTCCGGAGCGAGGTCCATGCCTGTATGACTGCGCGGGGCGACGCGCTGTTCGAGCTATGCGACGCGCTGCTGTGCACGGACGGGCCGGTGCGGACGCTGGTCGACCTGGCACTGGCGCCGGAACACCGCCGGGGACACGGAGCCCTCTACGGCGGCCTCAACCAAGGACGGATCGATGTGGCCCGGCTCCGTCGCGCACTGGCCTCGATGCCGTTGCCGAGGGCGGCGGACGGTCGGATCGTACTGGCCGCGGACGTCTCGCCGTGGCTGCGTCCAGACGCCAACACCTGCCCCTACCGGGCCTTCTGCCACACGTTCGGTCGCGGCGGGGCAAAGCACCAGATGATCCCTGGCTGACCCTACTCGATCGTGGCCGCGCTCGAAACCGGCCGCACCTCGTGGACGGCGGTACTGGACGCGGTCCGCCTGGAGCCCGGCGCGGACGTCGCCGCGGTGGCCGCGGTCCAGCTCCGCGAAGTCGTCGAGCAACTCGTCGCCGCTGCCAGTGGAAGCCGGGCGCCCCCGAGGTCCTGGTCGTGCTGGACGCCGGACACGACGCGCCCCGCATCGCCCACCTGCTGGGCGACCTGCCCGTCGAGGTCCTCGGCCGGCTGCGTTCGGACCGGGTGATGCGCAAACCGGTCCCGGTGCCGTGGATCTCACTGCCGCAGGGAGGCCGGCCGCCCAAGCACGGCGGCGAGTTCATCCTCGGTGATCCGGCCACCTGGGGCGCCGAGCAGGCCGTGACAGTTACCGGCACCCGCCTCTGCGGGAAGGCGACCGCACAGGCGTGGGACCGGCTCCATCCGAGGCTGACCCGGTGGGCGGCCTGGATGGACCACGAGGGGCCACTGCCCATCATCGAGGGAACCGTCATCCGCCTGACCGTGGAGTAACTGCCCAGCGGCGGGGTGAACAAGCGGCTCTGGCTGTGGTGGTCTGGCACCGCCGTCACCGAGGCGGACCTCGACCGCTGCTGGCAGGCCTTTCTGCGACGCTTCGTCATCGAGCATTTGTTTCGCCTGTTCAAGCAGACGCTTGGATGGACCCGGCCGCGGCTTCGCAGCTCGGAGGCGGCCGACCGGTGGACGTGGCTGGTGATCACCGCCTATGCCCAGCTCCGGCTCGCACGCCCATGGGCCACTGACCTGCGGTGCCCCTGGGAGAAACCAACCGAGCCGAACAGGCTGACGCCCGCCCGTGTCCGGCGGGGGTTCATGAACCTGCGCGCGAAGACCGGCTCTCCGGCCGGTGCGCCGAAACCGTCCCACCCCGGGCCCGGCCGGCCACCGGGCTCGAAGAACCATCGCCCGGCCACTCGCCATGACGTGGGCAGAGTCCTCGCGACCGGCGAGACATACAGCCGACCCGCCCACCACAAGGCCGGCACGAAACCCCGCCGCACGGGATAAACGACAAGCTCAGCGGGGCCGGTTCTGTGTCAGTCTGGCGAGGGATTCGGCCAGCGGGCTGAAGGCGGGGAGAGCCGGTTGGGTCGGGTCGTCTCTGCTGGAGAGGCAGAGCTGTATGCGTCTCGACTGACCCGCGGTTCGCCGTAGGTCGGCCTGTCAGGGGGTGCTCCCTCCTCGGTGGGGCAGGCGCAGCCCTACCACGGGCGTTGTCGGGGTGCCAGGCTTGCCGAAGGCGACCGCGAAGCGGCCCGGCCTGGCGGCTCGGCGGCGGCCGTGGTGCCCTCGTGACGCCCGTCCGGGGAGGAGTGCACCACGGCCCACCCATCAGCCCCCACCCACACACCGCAAGATCACCCGACTCCCCCCGGCCCCCTCCGAAACATCTCAGGGGGCTAAGAAGTCAAGCTGTCTCTGTTTCATGAGCGCGAACGATGGGCATAATTGCATGATTTCGGTTCCTGTGGGTTGCTAAGGCATAGTTCGGTCCGACTTGGTACGGCCCTCTCTTCGTCAGCCCTCATGGACGCGGGCGTGCAGATGCATGTCGTGCCAGCCATCAGCGTGAAGCAGTGCCCGCCGCCGTACTCCTTCCAGGGTGTATCCGGTCTTCTCGGCGATGCGGCAGGATGCACTGTTCGCCGTGGAGTGGCCGAGTTCGAGTCGGTTGAAGCCGGCCTCTTCCAGTGCCCAGCTCGACACTCGGGCCACTGCCCGGGTGCAGACGCCATTGCCGCGGGCCTCGGGGGCGGTCCAGTAGGAGATCTCTGCTTGGCCGCCGGCCATGATGATGGACTGGAGGGATACCCGTCCGAGGAGCGTCTCGTCGTCACCATCGACCACGGCCCAGTGGCAGGCGGTCTCGCTCTCCCAGCCGCAGCGCCACTGTTCGATCCATTCACGGGCCTCGTCTTCGGAGTCAGCTCTGCGCAGGTGCCAGTGCTGGATCGTCGGGTCCTGGAACACTCGCGCGACGGCGGCTGCGTCGGAAGGCAACCAGGGCCGCAGCAGCAAGTCGCTGTCGATCGGCAACGACGGCTGGTCAGAGGTGTTGAGCGTGCCATGAGGCATGACGGCGGTGACCAGAGAAGGCATGATCGACATCATGGCAACCCTGTCTTTGGCTCGCGCTGCCGGGTCAGGCTGGCGCTGGGAGAAGGTGTGCGAACGCTCGTTGCTCGTGGTGTTGCCGGGTCTTCAAGCAGTGGTGGACCTGGTCGAGGAAGCGGTTCAACAGATGACGCCGGGCACCGACGTGCCAGTCTCCGTGTTCGCGTCGAAGGGCCTTGTCCTCCAGTCACCGGAGGGCAGGGCCCTTCTTGCGTTCCCAGTGGAAACGGCGCATGACGGAGTGCCGTGTTGCGGCTCGACCACCCGGTGTCACCACCTCAGTCGCCCCTGCTGTGGGTCGGAGCAGGACACGGTGGCCAGACGCACCAACCGTCGGTGATTACGACGTAATCACCCCCTGACCCCTTCGCGCTCACCCTGCTGCGGCTGAGTAATCGTCAAGACCTCTGGATGCGTGTGGTCAGCTGGTCGTCAGCTGCCATCTGATCTCTCCGTCATGCCACTGGTTGGTGGGGGTGAGGCCAGCTGCGGTGGCGACGGCGGCGGATACCTTGTGGTCCGGGTGGATGTGGGCGGTGACCGTGTGCACCGCATACTTCCGGAGCCATGCGACGAGTCCATGGGTAGCTTCGGTGGCGATGCCGCGCCGCTGCCAGCGGATCCCTACCACCCAGGCGATCTCCGTAGCGATTCACCGCTTGCACAACGGCCGCCGCGCTTCCCGTTCTGCGGCCCGCCGCCGCTCCTCTTCCACTTCGGCCTGCGCGGCCTGGCGGCGGTAGAGGGCATCGCCGTCGGGGTCGTCGAGCGCGTCAGTCAGCGTCTGCTCGCCCATCCGTTCCACGCCGCACCGATGGTCGCGGGCTTCTCGTAGCGGGTGGCGATGCCGTGCCACTGCTTCAGGCGGTTGATGCACCGCTGATCGTCGATCGTCAGGTTGTAAGTGCGTGCGTGCCGGGTGAAGGGACGGTTGTCGGTGATGATGACCGTTTCACCCTTGTCGGTGCGCAGGGTCATGCCCGGGACGAGCTCTCCCGCCGGGACCCAGTCATGCCGGGGGGAGACCACAGGGGGTGTTCATGGGTGGCGGTGAGCTTCTCGATGCCGTCCTTGGTGGCGATGGACAGTTCGTTGAAGTGCTTGTCTCCGTCTGTCCGGATCAGGCTAGTAACCTTCCGGGGGGCCGTTTCTCCGGTTTTGGGGTCGGTTGCCAGGACCCTGTCGCCGAGCTTGACCTTTTCGATGTCCTTGGTGGAGCCATCAGCTAGGAGGACAGCTGTGCCTGCAAGGAAGCATTCGCAGTCAGGTAGCGGAATGTCGATCTCTTTGCCAGCGTTCTTGAGGAGTTTCTTGCCGAGTGTTCGGACGGCTCCGGCAACGTTGAGCGCGCTGTAGATGTCGAGACGAGTTTGAGTGTCCTGGTAGAGCTTGGAGCTGGTGTCGACGCCTTTACTGTCGACGAATTCGTCAGGTGCGCGGATCGAAGCCGTAGGCATCCGACAGGCGTTGGTAGTCAGCCCAGGGGCGCCCATAGCGCAGGTAGCCGACGAACTCGGGCATCAGGTCCCACTCGGGTGGCCCGAGGCACATGAAGTCCAGATCGCACAGGACGGCGTGTCCCTCGGGTGCGCGCAGCATGCTGCCGACGTGGGCGTCGCCGTGGATGACGGCACGAGGCAGTGCGAAGTGAGGGCGGAGCAGTTCATCCGACAGGCTGTCGGCCCCAGGTCGTGAAGGAATGCGACGTTTGCTGGTGACACATGACTCGGTGCCCGCCGGAGTCGGGCACGGGCGACGCCGAGGGGGTCCCATACGGGAACCGAAAGGGTGCCCAAAGCAGGCCAGATGTGGTCGCTGACGAAACGCCCTGCCGGCGACGGCGACGGCCTGTGCCGTCGGCAACTGCCCTGCCTCGCGCTGTGGAACCGTCCCCGGCCCGCAAAGCGTGCACATGAGGGGGAGCACCGGATAGCTGTGCTCCCTCGGGACGGGCCCGCGGGCCGACGGACGATACGAGTACGGACCACATGGCTGCAGTTCACGATGACGTAGCGGAGTTCGCGTTACTGCTCAGGCGGCTCAAGGAGCGCACCGACCGCAGCTACGCGGCGCTGGCGCGGCGGCTGGACGTACACGCCTCCACCCTGCACCGCTACTGCACCGGAGAAACGGTCCCGCAGGACTTTGCCGGTGTCGAGCGGTTCGCAGTGCTGTGCGGTGCGTCCGTCGAGGAGCGCACCGAGCTGCACCGCCGGTGGGTCGTGGCCGACGCGGCCCGGAGACAACCCCGTCCGCAGGAGGGACGGCGGGCAGCGGTTGCTCCGGGCGGTGACACCGGTCCCGCGGTCGTCGCCGATCCCGCGCGGCCCGTCCCCGCAGCCGTCCCCGACCGACGGCCCCGGCCCCAATACCGACCCCGGCACCGGCCGTGGTCCCGCCGCCGCTCCCTCCGGTCCGTCGCCCTCGCCCTCGCCCTCGTCGCCGCGCTCCTCGGGCTCACCGCGTCCACCGCCGGTCACCTGCCCGCGCCGCACCGGGCAAGGGCCACCGTCCCCGCCCCCCTCACCTGGACCGCCGACGACCACACCCTCGGGCTCAGCAGCTGCGGCGAGGACTACGTCGTCGCCCAGCCGCCGCAGAAGGTGCCGCCGCCGCCCCACCCCGAGGACATCGCCGCGTGGGCCACCTCCCAGCGGGCGGTGCACGCGGGAACGGCCGGTGTGCGGATCACCGTGCAGGGACGCGGCTCCGCGGCCGTCGTCCTGGAGGCGCTGCACGTGCGCGTCACCAACCGGGCCACCCCCGCCGCCGGCCGGGGCACCGTCTACTCCCTGAGTGACGGCTGCGGCGCCGGCATCACCCCCCGTTTCTTCTCCGTGAACCTCGACGCGTACCAGCCCGTGGCGCGTTCGATGCCCGGCGACGACGGGGCGGGCACGCCGGTCCCCGCGATCGGCTTCCCCTACCGGGTGTCCCTGCAGGACCCCGAGGTCCTGATGGTGTCTGCGCGCACCGAGTCCTGCACCTGCGACTGGTACCTCGACCTCACCTGGTCCTCCCAGGGCCGTACCGGCACGGTCCGCATCGACGACCACGGCCGCCCGTTCCACAGCACCAGCTCCAAGGGGCTGCCGGGCTACCGGTACGACCGCATCTCCTACCGCCCCGGCCGCTGGGTCCCGATCCCCGCCGCGAACATGGACGCCACCGCCGGCTGACGCAGAGACACCGCCGAGCCCGCCCCCGGACGCAGCCGGAAGGGGGCCTGACGGGGCAGCCGCACCGTCAGCGGGCGCCCACGGTGCGGATGTCGGCGACATCACCGGACGCCGGGTCCAGCCTGACCACCAGACGGGTCGTCACCGTCGGCGTCTCCCCGCCGCCGAAGGCGTGGGTGACGGCGACCTCGCCGGTGCGGGCGCCCTCGGTCACCGTCCAGTCCACGGGCACGTTCTGGGCGCGCAGGACGCCGTCCGCCCCGTTGGTGCGCTCCCAGGCCGCCAGCCGCTTGGCGTAGGCCGGGGTGAGGTAGTGCGTGCGCAGGGCGATGGCCAGGGCCGTGTCCGGGCCCACGGGGGCGTCCTTGGCGTCGACGTACGCGCCGTAGAAGTCGGCGACCCGGGTCACCGAGTCGCCCGTCCTGCCGCTGACCGACCGCGCCGCGGCGGGCGCCTTGGGGCGGGCGGTGCTCGTGACGCGGATGTCGGTGATGCCGCCGGCCGGCTCCTGCTTCACGACGAGCCGGGTGGTCGTCGTCAGGGACTCGCCGCCGCCGTAGGTGAGGGTGACGACGGCGTCGAGGCCGGTGGTGCCCTGGGTCACCGTCCACTCCACGGGCACATCCTGGCCGCGCAGGACGCCGTCCGCCCTGTTCGTCCGCTCCCAGGCCGCCAGCTGCTTGGCGAAGGCGGGGGTGAGGTAGTGCGCGCGCAGGGCCTTCGCCAGCGCGGAGTCCGGGCCGGCGGCGTCGTCCTTGGCGTCGACGTACGCGCCGTAGAAGTCGGCGATCTGGGTCACCACGTCGCCGTTGTAGCCGGTCACCGACCGCGCCGCGGCGGACGCCTGGACGGGGGCGGGAGCGGGGGCGGCCTGCGCCGTCGCCTGCGCCGACACGCCGAGCCCGACGGCCAGCAGGAGCCCTGCGGCGACGGCCGCGCGGCGGCCCGGACGACGGCGGGTGTGGGTGTTGCTGCTCATGTCGTGACTTCCTTCGTGTCGTGGTTCGTCGGGGCCGCTCCCCACACCGTGGGTGCGGCCCGCGCCGGCTCTCCGCCGCGCGCACCCGCCCCGGGACGACGCCGTACGTCGGTCATCCGGGCCCTGCGGGCATACGGATGCCCGGTACGCGGGCTCGGGACGGGAGTCGTCACCGGTCCGCTACGAGGTCCTCGGATCGACCCGGCCGGTGCGACACCCACAGCTTCGAAGACGCCGGGAGACCACCGCAACAACCTCGGTCCCATCCGCGACGACGCAACCATCCCACCCGTCCTGACGTGCAAAGACGTGGTGTGCATGAGATGCCGTCCTGGGTTGCGGGGACGGCCCGCGTGCGGCGGGAGAGGCACACGGGGAGATCCTCGTGGCGCCGGGGCGGTCACCTCCTGCCCATGCGTCCGGTCGGCGGCAGGGACGGTGACGGCATGCACTACTTCAACAGGACCGGACGGCTCGCCATCTTCACCGGCACAGACACGATGATCGGTCAAACGTGGACGTGGAAGCCTGGGACGGGCCGACGGGCGTCACCCTCGTCGTCGCCCCCCAGCACGGCACCCGGCACCCGGCGGCGCCCGGTGACGGACTATCCGGACTCCTTACGCCTGGAGCGGGCCGACCAGGTGGTGGCCGCCGTTTCCGCGCCAACGGCACACCCCTCGTCGGCACAGCCCCAGCCGACCCCGCCCGGAGCTCACCCACCCAAGCCCCTGTAAGCGGCCTGGCAGCATCAGTTCTCAAAGGCGAGGCGGAACAGCCTCTCGGCCTTCTTGGTGGCGTGGTCGGTGCCGCCGCAGGCCGGGACGACGCCGTTGTCTGCGGTGACGAGGTAGGACCGGCCGACCTCGAAGGTCCATGCGTCGGCGTTGCCCTGGTCGCTGATGAGCCGGGCAGACGCCGCGTTCCCGCCGCGGAACCAGTGGTCGATGCGGAAAGCGACGCCGTCGCCGTTCCGGGAGGTGACTGTGCCCTTGAAGGCGATGGGGTACTTGCGCAGGGTCTCGACGGTGGGTTCCACGCACTGGGCGGCGGCTGCTTCGGGGTCCACCGCCTCGGGGGTCAATGTCACAGGCGCGCTGATCGGTGTCTGCCGGCCCTGTCGACCGCTGTCCGCCGCAACCTGCCAGACGACACCGCCGCCCGCGACGAGTACGGCTGCGGCTGCGGCAAGCCCCAGGTGGCGACGGCCTCGCCCTCGCATCGTGGTCCGGACGGCAGGGTTGGCGTTGCCGCGCGCAAGTTCCGCGGCCCTGGATGTGGTGTCGGTGGTCAAGGCGGCCTCCATGAGGCGGTCGATGTCGGGGGGCGGAGTCGATGAGGTCGGTGCCGGGTCTGCAGCCCTCAGCCGTGCCAGCAGTACGTCGTCGTTCACCCTTCGCTCCTTCCTTCACCTCTGTCATGTCCGGTCCGGCGTCTGGTCTTTCGCTCGAGTTGCACGGCGAGTCTGCGTTTGGCCCGGTGCAGCCGGATGCTGACCGCATTGGGGGTCAGGCCGGTCGCCTCCGCGATCTGGCGCGGCGCCAGTCCTTCCCAGGCCCATAGCAGCACGAGTTCGCGGTCCAGCTCGCGGAGCGTGCCGAGCGCGGCGTACAGGTCGGTGTGGTCGGCGCCCGCCGCCGGGAGCGGTCGCTGCGCGAGGGTCAACCGCTGCATCAGCCGACGCCGACGTCCGTCCGCCCGGCGGGCATTCGCGAGGCAGCCTCTCGCCACGCCGTAACACCAGGGCAGTACGGTGTCTGGATCGACCTCCGAGCCCGTGGCGAGCGCCGGTAGGTCGTCGATGCGACGCCACAGCGCCAGTAGCGTCTCCGACAGGATGTCTTCGACAGCGTCGGCGTCCGCCCGTCTCAACAGAAACCTGTGCAGCGGCTCTGCCACCACGTGCACCAGTGCTTCGAAGCGCGTCCGCAGCTCCCCGGACGTCTGTTGTTCCGTCATGGATTCCACACCCCCGCTCTGTCCGGCACTGGCTGGTTTCTTTCAGCACCGCGGGCGCATGGAGGTGAACAGCCGCAGCCGGCCCGCTTGGCCGGCTGCGGCCGGCTCGCGAAATCAGCGCGCCGACTCGCCGTTTTGAGCGGGTGCGGTGCCGTCTGCGTACGGCGGAGAGTCGCTCAGGTGCGGGTGGTGGCTCCATTGCCGCCGGTGGTCGGCGTGCTGGTGGCGGCCGTGTTCTCGGTCCCGGCCGTCGTGCTCGCCGGGACCTTGCTGGTCACCGTCGTCCAGCTGACGGTCACAGGGATCGTGCTCGTGGCGCCTGTCCTCGCCCTGGCGGGGTTCGCAGCGGTCGGGATCGTGGCGCGGCCCGGCGTCTGCACGGTCCCGGTCGTTGTCGGGGAGGTCGCAGTGGCGAGAGCGGGGTTCGTCGTACTGGCGCGCGACGGTGTGCCGACGGGCCGCGGCCTCCGGCTTGTTATCCGACCGGCACGTCAGCGGTGGCGCAGGCGCGCTCGCGTGGACGGTGGTGTCGCCGGGCGGTGCCGTGGAGGGGAGCTGGGGCAGCCGCGACGACGCCGTGCTCGGCTGCGTCCGATGCACACCACTCGGCGTGTCCGGAGACGGCGCGCTGCGAGGTGCGGCACTGGACGGGGGCGGGGCAACGCGAGGTGCGGCACTGGACGGACCCGGCTCCCCGGCAGCGCGGGTCGCTGTTCCGCCGGTCAAGGAGGCCAGGATCGTGGTGCCGGCCGCGGCCAGGAGAATGACCGTGGCCACCGCCCATCCCATCGAACGGTTCCACAGGCGGGCGTCGCGCTTCTTCGGCACGGGTCCCCCGGTGGACGGGCGCCGCCCCGCGGACCGCAGGGCGTCGGCTGTGCCGTTGCGCCGCGCCGCGAGGTAGTCGTCGGCCCGCCAGTCGAGCACACCCTCGGCGAGGAGCAGCGGCAGTTGCTGCCGCGAGTGGTCTAGCTGGTCCAGCGCATGCCGGCAGTGGGAGCACTGACGGCTGTGGCGACGCAGGTCGGGGAGGTGGTGCAGGTGGCTTGTGCGGGTGACGGCCTCGATGAGCCGGTTGTAGCGACGGCACTGTTCGTCGGCGGCGAGGGTGAGGTGGGCCTGAACGCAAGAGATGCGCAGCAGCTTCAACGCACGGTCGAGTTCGTGGCCGGCACGCTCCGGATCGAGGCCCACCAAGGCGGCAGGCCCACTGATGTCCTCGCCTTCCACCACCGTGTGCCACAACAGGCACTGGGCGAGCTCCGGCAACTGGTGAAAGGCACGGTGTATCAGACGGCGGTTGTCCGGCGGATGGGCCCCGGGCGCGGGGTGCGGGTGCCCGCCGCCCGTGCGCAAGCCCGGGTGCAACAACTGGGACCTGCCGGTGGTGTCCCACTCCAGCGCGATGCGCATGACGGAGTTCAGCAGAGCGGGGCGCCATGCGCACACCGGACCTGACCCGCGATGGGCGCTGCCGAATTTCCGCATGAAGGCGGCTGCGGTGAGGATTCCGGCGTGGCCGGCGGACGCGGTGCACAACGTGGCGTAGGTGTGTACGGCGTCCCAGTGCCGGGTCATCAGTTCTGTCACGGAGCGGTTGACCGATGCGGGGCCGTGACTTCCTGTGAGATATTCCGCGAGAGACATGTCTGACGGCCGGAGGGATCTGTCGTGCCCCAGAGGATGAGTGTCTGAGGGATCAAGCACGAATGTCGTCCCCTTTCTTGTTGCTGACCAGCTGGTCTGGCCCGCCGACGGGGACGACGGCGGATGCGCCTGTCTCCATGGAAAAGGGTCGGGCGAATTCCGGACGCGGCCCCCGGGGCGGCGCCTTCGCCGGTTGGGATTCTTGCTGGCGGCAAGTGCTGTGCGTGCGGTGTTCGCAGCGCGGGGACAGCGTGCATCATCACCATGCACCGAACAAACGAACAAAGAACCACCTGCTCCAACAATCCTGACCATGATCTTTCCCTGACGAGCCATCAACTCCCCTGCGCCCGGCCCCTGAGGCCGCACGCCAGGCGTAGCGGCGGGAGGAAATGACCACTTCGCGACCTCTGGCAGGGATTCCTCAAGCGCTCCTCACGCTCTGCAGAAGTCCCGTGAGAGAACTACTGACAAGTAATCTCAGAGCCTTCCTGGGTGTGCGACCGAATTGTTATCAGCAGCTCTCCATGCGATTGCGCAGCGCGCAACCGAGCCCTTTCTGTTGAGCTGGCGTTACCACAAATGAGCATCGGATAACGGAGGGTCGAGAGGTACGGACGGCGCGCTGACGATGGCGGACAGACCGTGGCGCCAGCGCCGCGTCCGACTCGGGCGATACAGGAGAGCCGTCGCCTGTTCCCTTGATAAGGCAGGCTGCTACAGATTCTTCTCGTGGCGCGTCGGGATGTCGCGGTGTTCGCGGTCGACTGTCGACCAGTCCTTCTTCACACCGAAGCGCGCGACGTACTCGTCGTTCGACATGATCCGAAGCCTCGCTTGAGAAGCGCTGCTTTGGGCGCAGGCCCAGGATCGGCATGGCGCCACCAGCCAGTGCAGAGCCGAATATGCAGAGTGTGGCGGCGCTTGTGAACGCCGTCCTTTTGAAGCGCGAACGCATAGATCCCTCCCGTTTACGGGCGTCGACGACGCCCATGTCAGCCCGGTTGTCCGGGCATTGCCGCATCCGCACCCGTGGTCACAGGGCCGGCAGAGGTATCTGCGGCAGCAGAGACCAGCGCAATCTACAGATCGCCAAACGGCGACTACGAGCAGTAACAAAGCATCGGGACGACATCCGGCCACGTCAGCCGTTGACGGATGATCTACTCCTCAGACAGCCGTTCATGGACGGAGTGAGCACCCCGAGAACCGGTCACGCCAGCGCTTTCACCCGCGACTTCATGTTGGCGGAGGCTCACCGGATGCACGCGGTGCGGTCCATCCGGTGCGGGAGTGGGAGTGGGCTGGGGGGTGCCGAGGCGGGCGAACTGCTCGGTGAGCCGGTCGGCCGCCTCGGCGAGTCGTGAGTGGGGCAGGCTCACGCGCCGGTTTCCAAGATGCGCTTGAGGGTGGCGAGCTCGGTGTCGACCAGGGCGACCTGCTCGTCGAAGAAGGCGTCGGTGAAGGCCGGCGGCTGGAAGAACGTGATCATGAATTCGGCGCCGGTGCCGTTGGCCACGACGCGGGCGGGGACCTGCCAGGATGCCTCGTCCTCGACGTAGTCGTGGTCGAGGATGCCGAGTTCGGCGTTGCCGCGGATGCGGAGCCTGGCCGGGCCGTGCGGGGTGGTCATCAGCCACCAGTCCGGCTCGTCGGTGGGCTCGATGGCCTTGATGTTGACGATCGCCCAGGCGGGCCAATTGGCCGCGTCGGCGAGGAAGGCGTAGACATCGGTGACGGGGCGCTCGATGGTGACGGTCTTGGTGACCGAGCGTGCGGTGGTGGGGGCGGTGCTCACGGTGGTGCCCTTCAGGGGGTGGGTGGTGCGGGTGGCTCTGAGTGGGCCTCCCCGACGAGGTGGCGTATCCAGGACTCCAGCTGGCGGCGCTGCTCCGGTTCCAGGGCGGCGAAGAAGTGGGCGTCGTTGCGGTCGGCGATCTCGGCCAGCCGGGGGGCCAGGTCGCGGCCGGTGTCGGTGAGTGCCAGCCGCAGGGTGCGGCGGGAGGCGGGGTCCGGTTCGCGGGTCATCAGGCCCTTGGCGGCCAGTCGGTCGACCAGGCGGGAGACCGCGCCGGCATCGATGCCCATGTACCGGGCCACTTCCCGGGTGGTGGTGGCGTCGCCGCGGTGGACGGTGATCAGGACCGCCCACTGGGAGACGGTCACGTCGTGCTCGGCGAGTTCCCGTTCGAAGCGGCCGTGGACTTCGTCGGAGAGCCGGCGGAGCCAGTAGCCGAGGTGGTCGCGCAAGCCGCTGGTGGAAGACGTCATCACTCCTCCATCGTGAATGCCGCGACAACTGTTGTCAAGGCAACATTTGCTGCGGGTGCTCTGATGCTCACCTTTTCCTGGTCAGAGCCGTGTCCAGATGAGGTCGAGATGGCAGCGAGGTGGAGCGAGGCCTCGTAGGCGATGGCAAGCTTGTCGCCGTGTGGCCGGGCCGCGCCACTGCTTGAGGCGGTTGATGCACCGCTCGACGGTGTTCCGCTGCTTGTAAGCCTCGCGGTCGAAGCCTGGCGGGCGGCCTGGTCGGAGGGCTGCGGGATGACCGCACGGATTCCCCGGCGCCGCAGGTGGCTGCGGATGGCACAGCCGGGAATACGCAGTCTCCGAGGTTTTCCAGGCGGACGCTTGCGCGCCCGGCCAGCGGATGGGCACGGGGCACCATCAGGGACAACGGTCCCGAGAGCACCACCGGGCCGACGGTGATGTCGGGCTCCCGCACGGGCAGCCAGCACAGCTGCAGATCTACCTGCCCGGCCCGCAGCGGCCCGAACGGGTCGCTGAAATGCACCTCGTGGAAGGAGAGCGTGCAGGCTGGGTGTTGCTCGCGGAACAGCGCGGTGGCCGGCGCGAGTTCGTGTGCGAGAGAGCCGAACACGCCGAGCCGCAGTCGCCCCTGCGCCCCCGAGCTGCCTGTCTCGCGGAGTGCAGACCGCTGAGGATGCGTTCGTACCCGGCTTTCAGGTCGTCGCGCAGCCCCTCGCCGATGGGGGTCAGGGCGACCCGGCGGCTGGTGCGTTCAAACAGCGCGGCGCCGAGGCGCCGCTCCTGTCGGGCGACGGCCTGGCTCACCCGGACCTGGGTGACGTGCAACCGCTCGGCCGTCCGCCCGAAGTGCAGTTCCTCGGCCAGGGTCAGAAAGATCTCGATATCGCGCAGCTCCACACAGCCCTCCCCTCACCCACTTCCGCACGTCACGACAAGGAGAACGTTCATGAGGTTCGCGATCGTCGTCATCGAGAACGACGCCTCCAGGCGCAGCATCCAGGACGACCGCCTCGCCTACCGCAAGAAGATCGAGGCATGGATGGGCGAGCAGGCCCAAGCCGGTGTCCTGGTCGGCGGCGAGGCGTTCGAGACCGAGGTCACGCCGCCGGTCACGGTACGCCGGGCCGCCGACGGCACCACCGAGGTGACCGAAGGCCCGTTCGCCACCGGTCAGGAGACCCTGGGCGGCTACCTGCGCGTGGAGGTCGCGGACCGGCCCGGCGCCGTCGACGTCGCCAGGACGTGGCCGACCCCCGAGACCCTCGAGGTACGCCCCCTGTGGACGGCCGGGTAGGGAGCCGTCCGTCCGTGGTCGTCCGGCCCGCGCGGAAGGGTGCATCTTTCGTGGAGTACGGCCCGTGCACGGGCGACCACCGCCGCCGACGGCGATGGACAGTCACCGGTGGGCTGGCCCGGCACCCGGTGCCGACCCGGCCAGGGTCCGCCGGGCCGGGTCGGTCCAGCAGCGGCAGACCCGTCGGGCGTAACCGGCGTTCGGCGGCGGCTCGACCGCGATCCGCCGAGCCGGATTCGCCCCCCGAGGCTACCCGCGGGTCCGAGGTTCGGCGCCCCGCAGCCCTGGCCTTTATCGAGATCCCCGACCCACAAGAGGAACGACACAGGGCCATTGGACCGGGCCAGGGCCCGGTCAGGTGGCGGGCAACGGCCGGTGCGCCTGCGGGAGCAGGCGTTCGGTGAGGAAGGAGAGGATCTCGTCGCGGGCCCGGACCGTGGGGTGGCCGGCCTCGTCGACGAGATGGGCGGTGACGACGCTGTGCGGGGTGCCGACCAGGTCGGCGAAGAAGGGTGGCGGGGCCGGGTTGGCGGCAGTGTCCGGCAGAACGCGCCCGTCGAAGGCGTCGCCCAGTAGCGCACGGTAGGCGGCGAAGCGCTGCCCCGTGCACCAGCGGTCGCCCTCGAAGCGGTAGGCGAGAACGGTGAGTCCGTCGCGGTCGAGCCGGTCGCGCACCGCGCGCGCGTCCGCCGCGTCGAGTTCGAGTCCGCCGGGGTCGTCGAGCGGCAGCGACGGGTGGTTGACCACCGGGGCGATCACGGCCGGCTCCAGGGCCATGGTGAGGGCGAAGTTACCGGTGAAGCACAGGCCGATGGCGCCCGCCCCCGGCCCACCGCACGCGGTGTGGGCCTGGCGTGCCAGACCGCGCAGCCAGAGCGTCACCGGGCTGGTGCCGCCCCCGGCGAAGGCGCGGAACTCCGCGCTGACACAGGCCCTGCGGACGACCTCTCGGCCGCCCTCGACCGTGGGAAAGGCGCCGTCCGTCCCGAACAGGGAAGGCACATGGACGGTGAAGCCCGCGTCACGCACCCAGCGGGCGAGCCGCAGAACGTCGGGGCTGATACCGGGCATCTCAGGCAGCACCACGACCGCGGGCCCGGCCCCGGCCACGTACACCGTCTTCGTCACCCCCTTCACGGTCACGCTGCGGCGGGTGAAGTCGGTGATCGGATCGTCGTAGTTCACGGGACCAGCCTGGTCCAGGCCCGGCCACCGGGTGAGGGGCGGGATCGCCAAGGCCAGGGGTAATCTCGCCATACGCGAAGGGTGGCGGGCGGCACACGGTCGGTGCCCCGGGCCGGAGCAGACGGGGGGCCGGGCCATGGCGGAGGCGGAGGCCGCGCGACAGGCGGAAGGCGGCGCGGGTCCAGTCACCGGGCAGAGTGCGCCACGGGACGGTAAGAGACCGGGCGCCGGGCGGGGCGCGCTGCGCAACAGCACCGGGCCGGGCGCCGGACGGGGTGCGCAGCGGGACGGCACGGAGCCGGACGCCGGACGGCATGCGCTGAGGGTGGGGGTTCTGGCGTATCCGGGCTGCTTCGCCTCCGAAGTGTTCGGTGTGCCCGACCTGTTGACGATGGCCGGGCATGTCGCCGGGCCGGATGCGTCCGGCTACCGGGTGTCGGTGGTCTCGCCGCGCCGCCGGGTCACCGCCTCGGGGGGCGCAAGCCTGGAGGTGCATCCCGTGCCGGAGGTCGACGTCCTCGTCGTCCCTGGCTTCGAAGTGCGCCCGGACACGGACCTGGACGCGCGGCTCGCGCCGCTCGCCCCAGAGATCGCCGCGATCCGCGCACAGGCGAGTGCCGGCACCGCCGTCGTCTCCCTGTGCGTCGGTGCGTTCCTGCTTGCCGAGGCCGGACTCCTCGACGGGCGCCAGGCGACCACGTCCTGGCTGCACGCCGGCGAACTGGCCCGGCGCTGTCCGGGCGCCGACGTGCGGCCCGAGCACCTGGTCGTCACCGACACGGGTGTGACGACGACGGCCGCCTTCAGTGCCATGTACGACTTCGCGCTGGACCTGATCCGCCGGAACGACGGCGCCCGGGTGGCCCGTACCACCGCGCGGTTGGCGCTCCTCGACGAGGCACGAAACTCACAGACCCCGTACGTCGACCCTCGGCTCCTCCCCCAACCGGGCCGCAATTTCTCCCAGCAGGTCATGCGCCGGCTTGACCAGAACCTCGCCGAGCCCTACGACCTCGCCGCGCTCGCGGACGCCTTCCAGGTCAGCACCCGCACGCTGCTGCGCCGCTTCGCCGAAGAGACCGGACGCAGCCCGCTGGCCCACCTACAGGCCTCCCGGGTCCGTCGCGCCCGCCACCTCCTGGAGGCCACCGACCGCACCGTCGCCGCGATCGCCGCAACCGTGGGCTACCGGGACCCCGGCACGTTCACTGCTCTCTTCGTCCGCCACACCGGCCACCGCCCCAGCGCCTACCGGACGGTCTTCCGCCGCACGTCTGGGTCACCCCTTCCGGAAGGCGGCGTCGTGACGCGTCCGGGGTCAGCCGCTTCCCGGTCCGGTGATACGTGATCACGCCCGCGCCGAACGAGTCGGGCACGCAGAGCTGGTCGCGTCGCAGGCGCTTGCCGTTCGCTTTGATATGGGGAACGCGGCTGAGGGTGGCGTCAGGGTGATCAGGTGCATCTTCGAGCAGCAGTCTGAGCGGCAGTGGGTCTGGCGTTGTTCGCTTCAGCACGAGTGGTCGCCGGGTGCGCGTCATGGGGAGGCGGTGCGACGGGCGTAGGCGCGGGCGGCGCGCGCGCGGTCGCCGCAGCGGGTGGAACACCAGTGGCGGCGGCCGTAGCGGAGCAGGTAGCGGTTGCAGGGGGCAGAGCCGCAGGCCGTGAGGCGGTCCGCGTCGGGGCCTGTGAGCAGGTCGGCAGCGTCAGCGGCGAGGGTGGCCAGGGCGTGGTCCAGGATTGCGGTTGTGGGGTGGGGGGTGGCGCGGTAGGGGCCGGTTTTGTCGTCCCACTGCAGCAACGGGGCGGTGGGGACTCGGGTCATCGCGTCGTTGATGGCCCGGACCGCGGCGGGGAGGGCGGGCAGACCTTCGGCGCGGGCGGCGAACAGTGACCTGATCTGTTCGCGCAGCGAGCGCAGTTGTGTCGCGCACATCTCCCGCATGCCGGCGTCGACCGGCGCGAGACCGCGTTCTGTCAGCCAGTGGTTCGCCTGTGCGGGAGTGCCCAGAAGATCGACCGTGTGCCCGCCCGTCAGCGCGAGTGCGCTGTTGGCAAGGGCGAGGGAGAGGTGCTCTTCCTCGCCCTGAGCGGGCGGCAGGCCGGGCTGGTCGATCAAGGGCTCCTTCATGTTCCTCATGGTACGGCTTGCATGCATCCGTGAGTAGCGGCTACCGTCACATCACGGTTAAAAGACTCTCATCCGTGAGGTGCTGCATGTCTTCTCTTCCCGCAACGACCAACCCGCTTCCCGTCCGGGTCTTCGGCGGCCCGACCGCCCTCTTCGAGTACGGCGGCCTGCGCTTCCTCACCGACCCGACCTTCGACGCCCCGGGCGACTACGCCCGTCCCGACGGCCGGTTTCTGACCAAGACTGCCCCCTCCAGCGGAGCCCCCGCCGATCTCGGCTCCACCGACGTGGTTCTGCTCTCGCACGACGAGCATCCCGACAATCTCGACACCTCCGGCCGGGCCCTGCTTGCCGACGTCCCGCTCACCCTCACCACCCCCGGCGGCGAACAGCGCCTTGGGGGCAGGGCCAAGGGCCTGGCCGACTGGGAATCCGTCGAGCTGGACCGCCCCGACGGCGGCACGATCACCGTGACCGGCGTCCCCGCCGTCCACGGCCCAGGCCCGCGTGAGAAGGTCGAGCCGGTGACCGGACAGGTCGTCGGCTTCGTTCTCACCGCAGAGGATCTGCCGAGCGTCTACGTCAGCGGCGACAACGCCTCCCTCGACGTGGTCAAGGAGATCGCCGAGCGCTTCGCCCCCATTGACACCGCCCTCCTCTTCGCCGGCGCCCCCCGCTTTCCCGAACTCTTCGACAACCAGCTGATCGTCCTGGACAGCGCCCAAGCTGCCGAGGCCGCTCGACTCCTCGGCGCCCGCCGCGTGGTCCCCGTCCACTACGACAGCTGGGCCCACTTCAGCGAAGGCCGCGACGAGTTGGTCACCGCCTTCACCGCCGCCGGACTGGCCGACCGCCTGGACTGGGGCCAGCGAGACTGAGCTTCGCGCCCAGCGCCTAAAGCGCCAACGGCAAACGGCAAGACTCCACGCCGCTCACAGCCGGGTTCCGGCGGCCCGCCGGGGTCGATCAGGGGGCTGTCCGAGAGGGTGCCGGCGGCCAGGGCGCCGGCGGTTACCGCTTCGGCCCCGTCTCCGCCATCGACCCGTTCTCCCGAGTCGGTGACTCGCTGGAATGCGCGTGCAAGCACGTCGATGATCTGCTGATGGGTGAGTCCCTCGAGTTCATCGACGAAGTCTGCGGCGAGGTCGCTGTCGAACGGGCCGGTCCCCCACGTTCCCGGACTCCGGATACGGCTGTCTCGGACGAAGTGCGGGTCCGTGGCCGGAGCCGCGTCGAGGGCCTGTTCCATCCACTTCTGCCGTACAGGACCTGGGTCTTGCCGTGACGGCCGTGGACATCACCGTGGTCGACCTCCTGGAGCCGGATCCGCTCCGCCGAGGCGGCCCTCGCGGTTCCGGGCGTAACGGCCTGCGACCCGTCTCTCCCGCCGTCTCGCGGCAGTCGCCGCGCCCGCCCCACACACCGCCCGAGACGGCTATCCGCGCCGACCGAGCGCCGGGTGGTCCGGGATGGCACATCGAGGTGCGCTGCACACTGGCCGCGGGCCGGCGGGCGCTGGACGTCGCCCAGAACGTCCACGCCCGGGCGGGGGCCGCCGTCATCTCCAGGTCGCCGTGACCCGCATCGCCACCTGGCACGACGGGGCGTGAGGCCGGCTGCGCGTTCCCCTTGCAGCGGCCGACATTCCGAAGCGGAGCTACCTGGTGACTGGCCAGCCGTTTCCCGCGCTGTCGGGTGGACCCTTATTCACCCTATGTGACGAGTCGCCGGTTAGTCGCTGTAGGGCTGGGCAGGGGGCCCTGTGAAAGGCGGTGATTCCGTGGACGAGAGGATTCGCAGGTACTTCATCCGTTTCTCGCTGGTGGGATTGCTGACCGGAGCTGTGCTGGGCTTCGCCTCGGGAGGTGTCTTCGGCGCTTTGGCAGGCGCCGGAATCGGCTTCGCCATGGCCGCCAGCAGCGTCCTGTACTGGGGTGAGCATGGTGGTGCCCGCCGCCATCTGTCGGCGGGTGAGGTGCCACCAGGTGATGCGGACGGCCGGCATCTCGGGAGGGCTCGCTTCGTACCCAACCAGAGGGCGGGCAGGTCGACTGGTTGGCCGTACCTCGAGTACTGACCTCGCGAGCGACTCGGCCGGTTTCCCGGACGACCTCGCGTGCTTGGACCGGTCGTACAAGGAGTCCGGGGCGAAGATCAGCGCGTATCTCCTAGCGGATCCAGTGGGTCTTGCCCAGGCCTGGCCAGGGCGCGAGAAGGTGCGTCGCTGCATGCCGGTTGCCGCGTCGGCGACGACCACGGTGTTCGTGGTCGAGCGTCCGGCTTTGCTCCAGCCCTCTCGCGCGCCCGAGCGACTGATCGTGCTGGGCGTCAAGCTGCTCGGGACGCCGTCTGCCGCCCCGGCGGCCCCCTCTGTCGTCCCGGCGGCCCCGTCTGCGGCCAAGGGCTCGAGCACGGCGCAGCAGGCGTTCAAGCGCGGACCGGCCGCCCTCACCGGGTGGGTGCAACGGAAGGCACCCACCAGCCCGTATCCCGTCCCCGCAGGCAATAGGTGAGGCCCGGGGCCGTGTCCGCAAAGTGGATTGCCCGTTGGTCTGTTCGCAGGGCGACGTCGTGAGTCGAGCGAGGAGTCATGGGCGGTGATCGAGCCGTTGCCGGCTCTCCGCCCCGGACGGGCAGGCCGGTGCGGGTCCGCCGCCGAGTGGTCAACGGACTCCTGGGGAAGCTGTCCACGGGCGCCGCTGGCGTGACCTACTCGGCGGCGAGGACACCGGTGATCTCCCGCGACTGCCTCCGGTGCGGTGCGCTGGAGGAGGCGAGGAGGACGTCCGCCACTCCTGGGGTTGACGCCACCGCCAGAACGCACGCCTGCGCCAACCGGGGATGAGCGGCCAGTCCTACCAGTTACCCAGCCATCGACCCGTCGTCGACCAGGTCATGAACAAGATCACTGCGGGCACTGCGCCTGCTTCAGGGCTTCCCTGGGCCCGGCGCGTTGCCCCGGTCATGGCCGCTGCCAGCGCCTTCTCGCTTCCCCTCGTCAGCACCGTCCCCGCACACGCCGTTACGCGTGACCTTCATGTCTCCTACGTCAGCAAGGACGGGCTGGGCAACATCAAGTACGACGCCCGATTCAGCGGCACCGTCAGGTCCAACGGGCCGACCGGTTACGTGATCGACGGGCGATTCGACGCGTACTGCAGCTCCGGCACGCTGACCCACCAGTCCGCCACCTTCGGCTACCGCCATGCACCGTCCGGGAGCTGGCAGTACGGCCGTGGCGGCCCGTAGCCGTCGATGTAGAGGCCGGCCGCGAGGGTGGCGACGGTCCGGACGACGGTTTCGAGGACCGCGGACTGCCGCTGCTCGGGGCGGTCGGGGCCGGTGGGCCAGCCGTTCTCGCGGATGCGGATCGGGACGGTGTCCGGGATGCCGGCCTTGGGCAGATCGGTGCGCCAGAAGCCGATGAGGACCGCGGTGACAGCTGCGGCCAACTGGGCGGCGGCGATGGGGCGGAAGACGTCGGGGAAGAAGTCCAGGCCGACGTAGTCCAGGCTTTCCAGGAAGCGTGCGTCGGCCCCCGCCATGATGGTTCTTCCGGTTGCGCCGTCCGGGGTTCGGGCAGGCCTGGTGATGGGTTGTCATCAGGCCTGCTTCATACGGTCAGCGTCTGCGGGCCCAGCCGGAGCCGATCCCTGCCACGTGCAGCGCCAGAGCAGTCAGCCCCAGCAGCATCACGTTCGTCGAAGAGAACACATCATTGGTGCTGAGGTCCGTGGCGTTGATCAAAAAAGACACGAAGAACAGCACCGCCGCGACTATGCCGAGCATGAAGCGAGCTCCTTCCAAGGGGGTGAAGCCCGTATGCCCGGCCACCGCCACCGTAGACGTAGGAACGCTTGGAAGCCGGTGCCGCTCGGCGCGAGCGGCTCGCACGGGGGCGGAGCCTCAGGCGTGAGCGTGACGAGGACTTGCTGCCTTATTCGAAGCTGCGTGATGCGCGGGCCGGCCCGTCTCGGGGACTTCCAGACGCCGCAGGGACACAGCGGCGGTGACGAGGAGGCCGGTGAAGACGGCCAGGAGGAGGACGGACACCCACATCTGCCGGCTCCCCGGCGCCTGCAGGCTGGTCCACGTGGCGCACACCGCCCAGAACAGGGTGCCCCCGGCGTAGAAGGAGCGGACCCGGTGCAGTTGCCGCACGGCCCGTAGGAACATGATGCGCTCGGTTTTCGGTGCCATGCGCAGCCGTATACCCCAGGGCGCGTTGTTCAGCGCCCCGCCTGTTCGCCCGCTCGGCGGCGTCGGGTGTAGGCAATGGTGAGGACGGCGACCAGCGGTCCCCAGGCCAGCAGGGGGGCGTAGCAGATGTCCATGATCACGCCTGCCGTGCCGTGCGGGAAGTCGGGGTTGTCCAGCGGCCCTCCTGGTATCAGCGTGACCGCGGCACACAGTCCCATGACCGCGAAGGCGCCCAGCGCGGCGGGTGCGGCCACCGCGAGCGGTGGGATACGGCGACCACCCAACCGCGGGACCCAGTGCGGCACCCGTTCGCCCCAGGCTCTCACCAGGCCGAGCGTCAGGCAGGCGGCAGCTTGTGAGACCACCGACAGAATCAGCACGTACACCATGGTCGGGGTCCCGGTGTAGAGAGAACCGAGTCGTCCGGTGAAACCGACGTCCACCCCGAACCCGAGGCACAGCCGCCACACGCATGAAGGCACAGTGCACAGCACCGTCGCCCAAGCCGCACACACCGACCACCGCGGCGCGGCGCGGCGGGCATCCGGTAACGATGACGAGGACTGGGTGAGCAGCATCATGGACTCCGGCCAGGGCAAGGGGAACCGACCCGGCAGACGATGTCACCGCCCTGCACCCGGTCGCATCATCCACCACGGCCGGGTCCACTCCCCCGCAAGTCGGACGCACCTCAGCCCTCAGAACGATCCGCGGTCGGCATGGGCGTTCCGGTACGAGCTGCTGCAGCGGGCCGAACTGGGCCTCGATCGGCTCGGTCCCGCTCTTGCGGTGTGCTGGTGGGCCCGGTAGACGCCTCGGCTGGAACTGGACGGGGATCCTTGCCCAGGTGCCGCCCCGCTTTGAGATCCCCACGTCCCTGGAGACCCGGCCCCATACCCCAGGCCGTGCAATGCGAAGTGGCACGGATCGCAGCGCTTATTCGGGTTGGCCGGGATCGACGCATCGGCTTCCGAGATGACCGTGGTGGGTTCCGTGGTGCTCGGCCGCTCGCTCGCCTGCCTGGTGCACAGCGACGTCGATCAGGATGGCGAACCCGGTTATGGCAGTGCAGGTACGGGCATCGTTGAACAGTTCCCAGCGGCTCAGGATCTTCGCATGGTCAGCCGGCGGCGCAGTGGCGGCCCACTGCTTGATGCGACCGTTGATCGGGACGTTCCCGAACCGGGTGATCAGGAAGGACGTGACGGTCAGAAGCCCCGCCGTGGCCACGAGAGACCGGACCCGCCCGCGTGTCAGAGCGGCCAGGGCGAGGGTGCTGAGCCCCGAGACCGCCATTGCCCCTTGCATGGTGATCCCGTTCATCTTCATCAGCTCGGTGTGGAAGTCGAGCCTCAGGTCGAGCGGCACGGAGTTGAAGGTGGGGACGAGGTTGGCAGCGCCGTAGCCGAAGGCTCCGGCGAGCAGACCGGTGGAGAGCAGAGACGGGCCCAGGAGAAGACGGTTGCGCATGCGGTTCATGCTTTCTTGGCGGTTTGGGTGAAGCGGTTGCCCGGTGCTCCTCGGAGCTTGCCGTCTCGGAGTCTGCGGCCGTAGGCCCTGCCGCGCGGCACCGGGGTGCGCGCGGCACTCGAACGCGGCTGCGCGCAGGCAGGGTTCCGGCCCCGGATTACCTTCGAGGCGGCAGCCCCGCACGTGCTCTTGCACCTTGCCACGCGGCGCCTGGGCATCGCCGTGCTACCTGCCGGTGAGGACGAGTCCCACTCGACGGACCGCTTCGCACCCTGCGGATCGTCCGGCCCGAGATGCGGGCCCGCATCGCGCTCGCCTGGCAGGCCGACGGTCCTTCGAGCCCCGCGGCCCGGGATTTCCTCGAGCGCCTACGCGATGCCCTCCCCAAGCCGCCCGGTTCCTAGAGTGCCTCTGCCCTTGGTCATCGTGGTGCCCGGATGAGGACGCCCCGGCGACGTGGAACGCGGCCTGATGTGCGAGGGCCCGTGTGCCGGTTCGCATGGCCGGACCGCGCCACTGATCGAAGTCCGGCGGACGGCCGCCCTGACGGCGCGAAACACCGCGCCGTCGTAAATTGGGGCACGTGGACGGCGGCGTAGGTCAGAACACCCGGCAGGGCACGGCATGGCAGAACGGTCGGGTTCCTGCGTGGACACCCAGCTGCCGGCGTGATCGTGGTGCCGGACATCGGGTTCTCCGGGTCGCGCGCTCCGGAGGATTGCGTCGCCGCCCCCTGCTACCGGGACCCGGGATGGTCGCGGCAAGCCCCTGAGGCCCCGTAGGAAACGCCGAGACTCCGCACTCATTCACCTCCTGCGTGGCGGGTCTCCCCACTCGACCGATGCCCGAAGCGAGACGCCTCCGAGCAGCGGCAGGCGCGCCGCCTGCCCCTGGGTCGGTGGCGTGTGGGCGCGGCACTTCACGGGTCCTCGCCCTCGCCGGCACCCCGGTCCTGGTTCCAGTCCCAGTCGATGAGGGTGGCGCGCAACTGGCGTGCAGCGGCCGTGAGAAGGCTGCCGGTGTCCCAGCTCAGCGTGACCGTGCGGCGGCAGTCGGGGCTGTCGACGGGAATCCAAGCGGCGGGGACATGCTCGCCCTTGCGGCGGGCGAAGGCGGGGACGAGACCGATGCCGAGTCCGGCGCCGATCAGATCCGCGATGGCGCCGTGTTCGTCGCTCTCGCAGACGATCCGTGGAACGAGCCCCCGGGCGGCGAAGAGCCGGTCGAGCAGCCGGCGCAGCCAGTGTCCCTGGGGGGCGGTGACGAAGGGCTGGTCGGCGAGTTCGTGGATGCTCAGGGACGTGCGGCCCGCGAGCGGGTGATCCAGCGGTACGGCCACCCCGACCTCCTCGTCGAACAGCCGTACTGTCTCCGCTCCTTCGGCGTGGATCGGCTGCGAGGAGACGCACAGGTCTACATGCCGGGCGCGCAGGAGGCGGGCCATGTCCTCGCTCGGCGACCAATGCAGTTCGAGCTCCACGGAGGGATGGGCCCGCTTGTAGGCCGTCAGGGGGCCGGTGAGGGTGAGGAAGGTTTCCGACGCCATCCTGGCGCTGCCCGCGCCCTCGCTGATGGATTCGGCGACGGCACGGCGTCCGGCTTCGAGCTCGCCGAGGGCGCGTTCGACGTGAGCCCGGAAAAGGCGGCCCGCGGCGTTCAGCCGTAGCCGACCGCCCCGGTCGAACAGCGGCGTGCCCAGGTCGCGCTCCATCCGGGCGATGGTGCGGCTCAGGGACGGCTGGGCGACGCGCAGTTCGTCGGCTGCACGGCTGAGGTGTTCCAGCCGCGCCACGACGAGGAACTGCCGGAGCGAGTTCAGGTCCATCATGCCTCCGCCAGCATAACTCTATAGCGATATTGATCTTAGACAGGATGACTGCGTCGGCATAGCTTCTAGGTGCTCGCAGGGAGCTCAAGTGAGGAGGACCCCCGTGGTCGATGGCAGTCTCAGTACAAAATCCGTGTCCTTTGGCGCGCGGCTCGCCGCGGTGGCAGTCGCCTCCGCCTTGCTCGGCGTCTGGTCGATGAACAGCGCCGACGCCGACACCGGCGAGCGGAGCCGATATGAAGTCCTCGAACTCGAAATCGAGAACGACCAGTACTCCGGCGTCGATCTAGGCCCCGAGGGGCCGAGCCTGGGCGACATGGACGTCTACTCCGGCGCCACAGTCCAGGACGGCCGGAGGGTCGGGCAAGGCGGCGGCTCATGCCAGGTCGTACGCATCGAGGGCGGAAAGCGCACCACGCAGTGCGTGATCACCTTGGAACTCGAGCGCGGCTCGCTGACGATGCAGTCACTGTGGACCGGCGGATCGAGCACGCTCGACATGGCGATCACCGGCGGCACCGGCGTCTACGACAACGCGCGGGGCACCGTCCGCTACTGGGACATCGCAACCCCGCAGGAACGGATGCGCGCCGATATCCGGCGCTGACGGCGACCGGCGGTAGGTGCGGGTCGACCCGGCGAGGTCGGCCGGGAGGGTTTGCAGCGCGTGGCCGTCGGAAAGTGCGCTGCAGGCCAGTGAGCCGGAAGTTTCGGCGCAGCACGGGGAGTTGCTGCTGCGGACCGGCACGGAGTCGGGCGACTGCTCCTTTAGCGTGTAGGGGTGGCCGACATGAACTCGGACGAACGTAGGGCGCGGATCGGGGAGGTTCGCCGGCGGCTCGCGCAGTCGGGGCCGCCGAGGACGCGGGATCGCGCGGCGGACTTCGAGACGGTCACGGTGCCCGAAGGCGAGTGCGACCAGCTGCGTGACCTGCTGATCGCTGAGGGCGTGCAGACGGTTGTCGAGGTCGGTCTCGCCTACGCCAGCTCCGCGCTGGCGATCGGTGAGGCGCTGGTTGCGGTCAACGCGCCGCGTCCCCGGCACATCATCATCGACCCGTTCCAAGAACGCGACTGGTCCAATGTCGGCTGGGACCTGCTGCGCTCCGCGGGACTGGATTCGATCGCCTCGCTGGTGGCGGCTCCTTCGTCGATAGCATTGCCGCAACTGCTCACCGAAGGCCTTGTGGCCGACGCGGCGTTCGTGGACGGCAGTCACCGGTTCCATGAAGTTTTCGTCGATCTGTATTTCCTGCGCAAGATCGTCCGGCCTGGCGGGCTGATCGTCATGGACGACGCGGGGGCACCGTCCGTGCTGACCGCTGTGCGCTACTACGAGCGGAACCTGGGGTGGACGGTGGTTCCCGGTGCATTTCCTGGTGACACTCTGACGGCGGTTGCTGATGGCCGGACCGCACCGGCGACGCGCTGCCAGGCCATGCGCTTGCCTGATCCGCCGTTCGAGCCGCCCTTCGAGGAGTTCCACGCCTTCTAGCGGAAAAGTTCAGCCGCGGCAGATGACGACGTCCGCGCACCGCGTCGTGGCTATTCGCCCAGCAGGAGGATCTCCGAGAACTCCTGCAGGGCATCCCTGCAGACGTCGTGGCCGCTGTCCAGGGTGTGGACGCGCCAGGTCGGGTCGTTGGCCAGCCGGTCGCGGACTGCGGTGAAGGGCGTGCCGTCCCACCCGGACAGATACACGTCGTCCCGGGTGCTGGCGTCACGCAGGCCGGCCGCGTCCAGCCGGATCCGCTGCAGGTAAGAGGCCAGTGGATGTGCTCTCACGCGCGGGTCGCTGCCGGACGGCGGCTGGACCGCGTATCCGTTCGCCGCCGCGCCGTCCAGGAACAGGCTGCGGTAGGCATCGCTGGTCAGGTCCCAACAGGACTGGCCGTCCTCGGGTACGTAGGCGTCGCAGTAGGCCAGGCGGCGCACCACGCCGGAAGGGGCACGGTCGGCGGCACCGGTGATCACCATGCCGCCGTAGCTGTGCCCGACGAGAACGGCGTCGCCCATCTCCTCGGTAGCGAGTACGGCGAGTACGTCGTCGATGTGGGTGTCGAGATTGACGTGGGCGGAGTTCAGGTGGGCGCGGTCACCGACACAGTCACGAACGTCGGCGCCACCGCCGGGCGTTGCCTGATGCGGCATCAGGAGGTTGTTCCGATCAGGTCGATCACCTCGTCGGTGGTGCGTACGTCGCCGAAGGACCGGTAGATCGAGTGCAGCGTGGCGTTGTGCTCCTGGTCGCATTAGGCTGCGTTCGCGTCGGCGACCATGAGCTCCCGGCATGCCTGTGGTGGCCGCGTCCCGGGCTGAGGACTCGCAGCACACGTTCGTGACCGTGCCCGTGATCACAATGGTGTCGACATGCCGCTCGGCCAGCAGTCCGGGCAGTGGTGAGCAGCCGGGAAAGAAGGCGCTGTATGCGGTCTTCTCCACCACAAGGTCGTCCGGTCGGACATCGAGGGCGTGCCACAGACGTGAACGTAGCGGGGCTTCCGCGCCCGTTGTCGCGAACGTCTCGCTGTACACCGGACCGTAGAACTCGCCGCTCAGGCGCCCCAGCGGTGCCTCATTCGCTGGGAGCACCCAGGCGACCGGGCCGCCGGCTGTACGCAGCGCCCCGGCAAGGCGGCCGATGTTGGGCACGATGCCACGGACGTACGGGTTGGCCTCGGCGAAGAGAGGCACCATGTCGATCACGACCAGCGCGGTACGCATCGGATCGAGGCTCTCGTAGGCGTGTCGCCTGCCGCGTCTTGCCTCCTGCCGTGCGTACGTCCCGCAGTTCGATTCGCCAGTGTGAGCCTGCCCTGGCATGACCCGCCTCCACCCGCCTCGGCCGCTCCGGCTACGGCTCCGTGAGCTCCCGGACGGACGTCCGGCGCGGCGGAGGCGGGGCGGGGCAGGGCGGGGTTCAGGGGGTGAACTCCTCCTCCAGCTTGTCGATCGCCCCGTCCGCACCGAGGTGGTACTTGAAGACCAGTCCGCTGTTCGGGTGCGCCTCGAGCCAGTCGAGGAACTCCTGCACGCCGATGTGCTGGTTCTCCGTGCTCGCCACGACGGGGTTGGTGACGGTGACGTAGGCGGCCTGGTTCATGGGCACGGGGATCTCCTTGCCCACCGTCTCGAACGGGGCGCCGTCGGAGTCCGCGGGTGCGCAGCCCCAGGCTCCGTACTTGACGATCAGGTGCAGGGCGCCCCCCTCGGGCGTGTAGCGGTAGACCGCCAGCTCGTCGGGCGAGATGGGCATCTTGTGGTCGCATCCGCTGCCGCTGCCCGCGGTCTTGGAGGCGGCGGGCTTCGCCGGTGCCGGTGGCGTCGGGGCGGCGGTCTTGGCCGGGGAGGCCGTAGTACCGCCGGCGGTGGACTTGCCCGCGGGCGCGGCGCCGGCTGTGGGTGAACCGGTCGCCGGGTCGCTGCCGGAGGGCTGCGTCGTGGCCGCCTGCACCGTGGCCGTCTTCGTGCCGGCGGCGGAGCCCGTGGAGTCGCCGTCGCCGTTGCACGCCGCGAGCGTCAGGGCCAGCAGGGCGGCGGCCAGACTCGTCGCGGTCGTACGGACAACGGCGCCGGGTCTGTGGTGGTCCTCGGTCGTCCTGGTCATCGTCACGGCGGATCGTTCCTTGTCGTTCAGGCGCACCCTGTGTGCGGGCTGTGTCAGTCGCCGGGACGGACGGTTTCGGACGGCCCGTGGTTGCGCCGGGCGTATTTCGTTGCTTGCCCGTGACCCGTGCTGACGCGCGCGGGGCGGCTGTCCCCGCCGACGCGGGGTATCCGATGAGCCACATGGCACGGTTCAACGGGGAAAGGAAGCGGCTCGTGGCCCTGTCCGAGAGCGAGCGAGTGCAGAACACCGGTCCCGCCGGCCGGGCGCCCACGGCCGGGCGCGTCGGCCGTTTCCTGGGCCGGCACTTATGGCTGCAGGTGGTCCTGTCCCTGCTGGCCGCCAGCGCGTTGATCATGCTGTTGTTCCCGGGGCGGTCGTTCGCGTCCGTGCTCCTCCGCACGGCCGTCACCTCCGTGGGGGCGATCGCCGTGCTGGTCGCGCGGCGGCGCAAGGAGAGGCGTGCCACGGGCGGCTCCGCGGACGATCTGGTGTCCCTGGATCTCAGGCTCCGCAACGGTGAGGTGCCCGAGGCTCCCCCGGAGCGCCGGGCGATGCGTGATCTCGTGGCGCAGCGCCTGCACCGCATGCGCCACCGCCGGACGGGGCTGGTGCTCCTCGGGGTGCTGTTCGGCGGGCTCACCGTGCTCCTGGCGCTGACCGGGGACGCCCGGCAGTCCATCGGCTTCGGGGTACTCACCGTGGTCTTCGTGGGGTGGATGGCGTATCAGGGAAACGTGCAGGACCGGAGGTTGCGGGCGATGCGCGCCGCCCTGGCCGACGACGGCCCCGCAGGGCGGGCCGAGTAGCACCCGGCACGGGTGCGGCCCCGGGCGGGTGCGGCCCGGGGGCGGGTGCGGCCCGGGGGCGGGTGCGGCCCGGGGGCGGACAGACATCTGTCGGTTCACGCCGGGGTTTCACTGCCCAGGCGGGTCAGTGCGCGCATGGCCTCGCGTTCGATCCGGGCGATGTCGGCGAGGATCGAGCCGGCCTGGGCGAGGCACTGCTCATCGCCCGTTTCACCGGCCTTCGCGATCAGTGCCGCCGCGTCCGTCCACAGGCCGGCCGCCTCGGTGTACAGCGTGTGGCCGGTGCGCAGGTGGCGGCTGTCGAGCCATTCGGTGCACTCGGCGAGGAAGTCGCGGTAGAGGTTGCGGAACAGGGCGCCACCGGTGCCGGCCTTCTCCATCAGCAGGGCGGCCTGGGGCAGGTCCCGCTGCGGGTGGCCGGTGCGCTCGAGCCAGGTGCGCACCAGCCGACCGACCTTCTCGATGCCGCGGTGACCGAGGTTGGCGATGGGCGGATTCAGGAACGCGTCGGCGCCGGCGGTGATGGCGGGAACGATCTGTCCGTGCGGGTCGGGCGGGTCCCGCGGCGCGGTGAGGGTGAAGGAGCGGTGCCTGGCGGTCATCGGGCCCCGTGCCGCCCTGGCCCGTGCCAGGCCGTCCAGGCTGACGGAGACCGCACCGCCCTGCTGGTCGGTGTCCACCAGGTAGGCCCTGTGGTGGTCGTAGCCGTACATGGCGACGACGTGGCCGCCGAAGTGGACCAGATGTTCTGGTACGGGTGGGTGTGGGAGTCCCACAGGCCGGGGACGACGGTGCATCGGGAGGCGTCGATCCGGCGTTCGCCCGCACCTCAACCGCCCGCCAGGAGCTGGCGAGCCAGCTCGAAGCCCTCCACCGCGCGCAGTGCCACAAGGTGTTCAAGGAACAGATCAGCACCCGCGTCAAGGTCCGGCCCGAGCTGGAGAAGGCGCTCGCCCTGGCCCACCAGTTCAAGGAGGCCGCCCCCGAGACGTCGGTGATCTTCACCGTGCACGAGCTGAAGCGTCTGGCCAGGAATGCGGCCGAGCTGATGACGCTGTCCGCCGAGCTCCAGGCCGGCGGCATCCAGCTGGAACTCCTCACCGGGATCTACGACCCCAACGGCATGGGCGCCATGTTCTTCGCCGTCCTCGCGGTCACTGGGCAGATCGAGCGCAACTACATCCGGGAAAAGACCCTCGAAGGCCAGGTCATCGCCGCGTCCAAGGGCAACCACGGCGGACGGCCCAAGGTAATCGACGACGACATGCTCACCTTCGCCGTCGCGCTTAAAAACAAGGGCGTCCCCGTCCCCGAGATCGCCAAGAAGCTCACCATCAAGACCGGCAAGAACGCGGGCAAGTCCCCCTCGGTCGCCTCGCTGTACCGGGCCCTCGCGGAAGCCGAAGCCGCCGCGGTGGACGACGGCCTACCGCTGCGGCCCAAGCCCGTCCGCATCCGCAGGCCCAAGGACCCGCTCACCGCCGAGGAGACCGACCTGCGCGACCGGCTCCAGTCCCAGCCCCACCCGAACACCGAGCTGCGATAGGGCCTTCCCCGCCGTACCGATGTTCCCCCACCCCGACACACGACGGCCCCCCGGTGCCGGGCAGGAATCGGGGGGACCGTCAACACGAGTGCCGGTTCGAGGGACACGCGCGCGTCCACCGGCTCAACGCGCCTGCTGCCCCGACGTCACGGGCCCGGCCGCCGCGTCAAACGCCCCGAACCGCCATCGCCCCGGGTATGCAGTCCGCTGCCGCTCTTCCCCAAGGCCGATTACTGACCCACGTTCAGTCCATGGAGCAGGGAATGACGAAGTCGTCGTAGGACCGTTTCACGTCGATCTTGCGGTCCTCGCCGTAGTAACCGCCGACCTGCGTGTAGGACACGTCAAGGTCGCGGATACCGCACTTGATGATCCCGATCGACCCCAGGCTCAACTTGCTGCTGCGGGACTTCTGAGTCCAGGAGTTCCTTGCCGTGACCGCCGGGCCGCCCTGGGCCACGTTGGCGCCCATGTGGACCGTAGCGAACACGCTGGCGCTGTAGAGGGGGGTGGCGTTGTACCAGGCCCCACCCCACCAGTAAGTGTTCTTGTCAGTCTCGATGAACATCGCAGACCGTCCTGCGCGGTCGTAGACATATACGCAGGTGCGGAATGCAGTGAAGGTGTAGCCGCCCTGGCCATAGACCTCTTCCCAGCCGGTGCAGTGTTCGCCGGCTTTGGGGTAGGGGCCGTCGTCGGCAGACGCCGCCCCGGGGGTTGCAAAGGCGGATACCACCAAGGCGGCCGCTGCGGCGGTGACGCCGACCATGCGCCTGATCTTCTTCATCTCATTCCTTCGTGAGCTGGTGTCACAGAGCGTGCTGAAGACAGCCCGAGGCAGGCAACGGTCCGGCAAGTATTTTCACTCTGATAGGTCACACCACGCCCGTGTGCGTCACTTCCCCAAGCAGTACGCCGCATCAACCCGCCGGCGGATGCCCAGCAGCAGCGCGCCGCAGTACGAGCAGAAACCCGGTCCCGGTGGTGCCGGCGGCCCCACGGCTAACGGCGGGGGCAGTGCGTGACCTGGCCGCCACGTCAACGCCCCGAACCTTCACAGGTCCGGGAACGGACGGTCGTCCGGCCAGTGCCCCGACCACGACCGTCCCGACCACCGAGAGCGGCAGGTCACCCTCCCAGCCGAGAAGACGTATCCCAGCGGCGCCATCGCCACGGATGTGCAGTCCGGCGATGGCGGTCTCCGCCCACCCGCGGCTCTCCTCGCACTCACCCCATCAGCCACGCGGCCAACGGTGGATTCTCCCGAGACACTCCGGGGCCGCTCCGAGCGCGACCAGACCAAAATCATTCTCACCGATAACCGCTGTACCGATGTTCCAAGCGCCGCCAATTGCATCCGATGCGAACTCGCGACGGTTCGCGAATCGTCGTGGGCAGCGGTGACAATCAGTCCGCTGACCAGCGCAGTTGGCCCGGTCTATTGGTGGTGACGGTAGCGGCGGGCTCGATGATGGCGCCAGTCGGTGTCACTCGTCCGGATGACTCGCCTGCGGTTTGTCCGTCGACTCGCATCAGATGCGGTTTTCTCGCATGTGATGCGAGTGACGGAGGGTGGACCAGTGGGGTTGAACGGGTCGGTCCCAGGTGCGGCGAGGCTGCATCTGGTGGACGGGGTCGCGCTGCTGCGGCCGGAGCAACAGGTCTTCACGGCGATGCTGACCGGGTTCGCGCATCAGCAGCTCGCGCGGAACCTGGCCCGAACGACGGTGGAGGGCAGGGAGAACACGGTCAAGGCGTTCGCCGCCTATGTGAGCACCTACCCGTGGCACTGGACGCCGGCGATGGTCGACGAGTGGCTCGGTGACCTGCGATCGCTGCGGGACCTGAGACGCTCCACGATCCGGTCCTACTCGGAGGCGGTCCGGGCGTTCTGCCACTTCATCACCGACCCGCTCTACGACTGGGCGGCAACGTGCGAGGAGCGGTTCGGCACCCACCCGGTCCAGGTCGTTCACGAGTGGAACACTGCGGTGCACGTACAGGACAACGAGGCCGACGCGAAGAAGCGGGCGTTCACCAAGGCCGAACTTCACGCGTTCTTCGAGCACTGCGACGACGAGGTCGCCCGGATCCGGGCCTTCGGTCACAAGGGCTGGCTGCCCGCGTTCCGCGACGCCACCCTGTTCAAGACCGCCTACGCCTACGGGCTGCGGCGCAACGAGACGCGGATGCTTGACGCCGCCGACTTCGGACGCAACCCGCACGGCGCCGAGTACGGCGAATTCGGCCGCTGCCAGGTCCGGTTCGGCAAGGCCAAGAAGGGCTCACCGCCCAAACGCCGCGGCGTGCTAAGCGTGTTCGACTGGACCCCCGACGTCCTGGACGAGTGGTTCACCGAGGTCCGCCCGCTGCTCGGCACCGACGGCAACCCGGCGGCCTGGCCCTCCGAACGCGGACTGCGGATCGGCTGCCAGCACATCAACTCCCGCTTCATCGCCTACCGCAAGGCCCTGGGCCTGGACGACGGGCTGGACTACCACTCCTTCCGAAGGTCCTACGTCACCCACCTGATCGAGGACGGCTGGGACCCGCGCTTCGTCCAGGAACAGGTCGGCCACGAGCACGCCAGCACCACGTCCATCTACACCTGCGTCTCCTCGGACTTCCGCACCCGCACCCTGCGCCGGCACCTGGACGCCACCGTCGCCGCCGCCCTCCAGGCCCAGAGCGGGGGACGGGCATGAAGCGCAAGGTCGGCTACACCTGGCGGCTGCGTGAGCTGATGGCCCAGCACCACGTCTTCACCGCAACCGAGCTGGTGCCGCTGCTGCGCGAGCGGGGCATCGACCTGTCAGCCTCCCAGGTCCACCGCTTGGTCTCCGGAACGCCCGAGCGGCTGTCGCTGCAGGTCCTGTCTGCGCTCTGCGACATCCTGTCCTGCACCCCGGCCGACCTGGTGGCCACCACCGCCGAGAACGCCGGTGTCCCCAAAACCGCCACCGGCGACCTGCCCGCCCCGCCGGCGAACGTCGCGAACCTGCGGCCCCGCGCGGCCCGCATCCTGCCCGACGCATGAGTCGCCCCTACGCCACCGACGAGCAGCACGAACGCTGGTTCATTGCCGAGTGCTGCCGCTGCGGCCGCCGCAGGCACAAGGCCGGCACCTGGCCGGACGGATACGTCTGCCGGACCTGTTCGGACCGCGCAGTGCGAACACGAGGCACCTGCCCCGGATGCGGCCAGGACCGTGCTCTCCCCGGGCGCCACCCCATCGACGGCTCCGCGATCTGCACGACCTGCGCCGGCTTCTCCCAGACCTTCGACTGCTCGCGCTGCGGCTTCGAGGGCAAACTCCTTGGCGGACGGCTCTGCGAACGCTGCACACTCACCGACCGGCTGACCATCCTCCTTGACGACGGCACGGGCCGCGTCCGCCCCGCGCTGACGCCCCTGTTCAACCTGCTGGTCGGGATGGATGTGCCCAGAAGCGGCCTGGCCTGGCTCGCGATGCGCCGCGGCCAGCCGGGAAACGCCTCCCAGATGCTGCGGCGGCTCGGTCTCGGACAGCTACCTCTGGCCCACGACGCTTTCCATGAACTCCAGCCCTGGCGGGCAGCGGCTCATCTGGAAGAACTCCTGATGGCCAGCGGAGTCCTGCCCGCCGTCGACAAGTACATCTGCTCCTTCCATCGATGGCTGCCCGGTCACCTGGCCGACATCGCCGATCCCGAACACGTCAAGACGATCAAGCTCTTCGCGACCTGGCACGTCCTTCCCCACCTACGGGAACGGGCCGATCGGAGCCACATCACACCGAGCGTCCGCCGCTTCGCAGCCGAGCAGATCAAGTACGCGACCACCTTCCTGCGATGGCTCAGCACCCGGGACGGCACCCTCGAATCCTGCGGCCAGCTCGACATCGACGCCTGGTTCGCGGAGAACACCGAACACGGTGGCACCTGCCTGAGGGCCTTCCTCAACTGGGCCAGGCGGAGCTGCCGTTGTCCACGATCCCTGTCCATCCCCGCTATGAAGGTCTCTCGACGACCAGCACTGAGCGAGGACGAACGCCTGGCCGCACTCGGCCGACTGCTGACCGACACAGACACACCGAAGCGCCTCCGTGTCGCCGGCGTCATCGTTCTCCTCTATGCGCAACCCCTGACCCGGATCGTCCAGCTGACGGTCGACGACGTGCTCCACGACGGGAAGACCACGCTTCTGCGGCTCGGGGAGCCCGCCTCTCCCGTCCCCGCGCCAGTGGCAGCCCTGCTGCTGGCATACATCGCGGACCGCGACAACATGAACACCGCCACCAACCAGGCATCCCGCTGGCTCTTCCCCGGCCGCCGGGTCGGACGGCCAGCCCGTCCCGACCACATGTCCGCACTCCTGCGCGAGATCGGCGTCCCGATCGCAGCCGCCCGCGCCGCCGCCATCCGGCAGCAGCTCCTCGAACTGCCCGCCCCCGTCGTCGCGGACGCCCTCGGCTACCACGACAAGACCACCAGCCGCCTCCTCAGAGAGACCGGCGGGACCTGGAGCCGATACGCCGCAGGCGACCACACCCGGTCACCGGCGGGCTGGGTCCCTCCGGAAACCACGACAGTTGAATACGCGAGCCACCAGTAGGCCGCCGGTTCAGCCGACCTCGGCGAGCACGTGGCCCGGTACCTCGGTGCCCGCGTCGGCGGTCCGTTCGCCGTCCGGGCCCCAGGCGCCGGCGGCGCCGCAGCCCACGCCGTCCTCGTTGTTGCCGAGGACGTTGCCGAGCACCACGTGGAGACCGAACTCCCGGGCCCGCACCGGATAGACCTTCTCGAACGAGTCGTTGTCGGCGGAGAGCACCGAGCTCGCCAGATAGACCGTGCAGCCGTCGGCGGCCGCCCGCTCGGCGAGCTCCGGGAAGCGGTTGTCGTAGCACGTGGCCAGCGCGAACCGGGTGCCCTTCAGCTCGAAGCGGCCGTCCCGGCCGCCCGCTGCGAAGACCTCCTGCTCGATGCCGTACAGGTGCTGCTTGTCGTACCGGGCGAGGAGTCCGCCATCCGGACCGATGACGAGCGAGGTGACCGTGGGCCGGCCCTCTGCCGTGTGCACGGGACCGTTGACGACCGCCGCCGCCGAGACGGCGCGGCACGCATCCCGTACGGGTTCGAGGCGGGCGTCGTCCTCGGTGAGGACGAGGCCGGGGATGTCCCGGATCAGCGTCGGCTCGTAGCCGGTCACGGCGAGCTCGGCGAAGACGACCAGGCGGGCGCCGTCGGCCCCGGCGGCCCGGATCAGCCCGGCGATGGTACGGACGTTGGCGTCGATGTCCCCGGCGACCGGGGCGAACTGGGTGGCTGCGACGATCATGGCCTTCATCATCGCCGCCGACCGGGCCGCGGGAAACCCCGGGGCCCCACAGTACGGGAACCCGCTGGAGATCACGGAAAGTCACTGCCGCGCTCAGCAGCACCGACAACTCGCGACAGTTGAATACGCGAGCCCACCAGTACCAAGGCCGGAGTTCCCGGCCGGCCGGGGGCGGCCGGGGCCGCGTACGCCCTGCACGAGGTCCTGGGCGGTGACTTCGCTCGGAGGTCCTGGAATTCTGGGCGCATGGGCAGGACGGCGGGGGGCAGGGGTGGTCCGGGGGGCGGCGCCGGGCCGCGGTCGCGGTGGTGGTGCTGGCCTGGGGGCTGGCTGCCGCAGCGGGGGTGCTGGCCGGGGCGGCGGGGGGACCGTGGACCGCGGGCCGCTGGTATCTCGTCGTGGACGCCGCCGACGCGGTCGTGTACGGGCTGGTGGCGGGCGTGGTGCTGAGCCGGCGTGCCCACCCCGTGGCGTGGCTGGTGGCGCTGACGGCGATCGGGGGCGGGGTGGCGGCGGTCACCGCGCCGCCCGGGGAGTTGCTCATGCCGGACGGGGGCGGGTACCGCCGTCCTGGGCCGTGCTGCAGAACGTCGCGTGGGTGCCGGGGACCCTGGCGCTGGTCCTGGTGGTGCCCTACCTGGTGTCGGCGGAGCGGCCCGGGCGGGCGGCGCGGGCGGCGGCCCGGGCGGGCGGCGCGGGCGGCGGCCCGGGCGGGCGGCGCGGGCGACGGTCCTGGTCGGGCGGCGCGGGCGACGGTCCTGGTCGGCGCGGGCGGCGGTCCTGGTCGGCGCGGGGGTCACCGTGGCCGTGGTGGCGGTGCGCCTGACGGACCCGTGGCCCTGGCCGGACGGCGGGCAGTCCTTCGCGCCGCTGGCCGTACGGGATGAGGGGTGGGCGCAGTCGGCCGGTCCCGCGTTGCGGTGGCTGTTCGCGGCCGTGGTGGTGCTCGGACTGCTGCCCTCGGGACACGCCGCCCTGCGGCGCCGCCGGGACGTGGCCGCGCGCGGGCTGGGCTGGCTGGCGATCGGCACCGCGTTGATCGCCCTGACGTTCCTCCGTTGGCGGTGCGGCCGGAGGGCACGGGGCAGGTCGTCCTGCTGTTCACACCGCTCGCCCACCTCGCCTCGCAGGCGTTCTTCCCCGCGGCCGTCCTCGTCGCCGTGCTGCGGCAGCGGTTGTGGGGCATCGATCTCGCGGTCAGCCGCACCCTGGTCTGGTGGCTGCTGACAGGGATGCTGGTGGGTGGATCCATCCTGGTCGTGGCGGTGCTGGTCTGGGCGCTGCCCGGGGAGGGCACGGCGGTGCGGGTGCCGACGACGGCAGCCCTGGCGGCCGGTACGCAGCCCGCGCGCGGCTGGCTGCAACGCCGTGTGGACCGGCTCGTGCACGGCGAGGGGACGGCGCCCCCGCTGAGCCGTGTGGGGCGGCACCAGGGCCACGCGGCCAGTGACGAGGAGGCGTTGACCGGCATGGCCGCGAGTCTCGCCGCGTCCTTGAACCTGGGCTCGGTGCGGGTGCTGGACAGTGTCGGCGAGCCGCTGGCGGTCGTCGTGGATCCGTCCGGTCACGGCACGGACCGCGTCGACATCCCGCTGGCGGTGCGCGGGCGGCGGGTGGGCGTCCTCAGCGTGGCCGCCCGCCCCGGCGAACGCTTCGGCCGGCGGGCCCGGGCCTGCCTGGAGGAGGTGGCCCAGGTCGTCGCGACCACCGTGCAGCTGGCCGCCGTCACCCGGGCGCTGCGCGAGTCCCGGGGCCGTCTGGCTGCCGCCCGCGACGACGAACGGCGTGCCCTGCGCCGCGAACTGCACGACCGGATCGGTCCGGCGCCGGCCGGGATCGGGCTCGGCCTGGCGGCGGCCCGCGACCTGCTCCGGGACGGACCGGACGCAGCCGGCGCCCTGCTGGTGCGGCTGCGCGCGGAGGTGGAGGCGAGCGCGGAGGACGTCCGGGTGCTGGCGCGCGGCCTGGTCCCTCCCGTCCTGGCCGAGCTGGGCCTTGCAGGGGCCGTGAAAGGAACTGGTGATGCGGTACGAGGCGGACGGGCTCGCCGTGACGGTGCGTGACAACGGTGTGGGGCAGGTGCCGGGGCAGGTGGCCGGAGCGGCGTACGCGATCGTCGCGGAGGCAGTACCTGCGCAGTACCACGCCCCCGTCGAAGCGGTACAGCACGCCCCGGTGCCGGCCGATGGGGACGCCCAGCGCGAACAGCAAGGGCCCCGCCAGCGCCACGGAGCGATCGTGGCGGTGCGCTCGTCCCACAGCCTCAGGCACAGGCGGACGAGGAAGGCCGGCGGGACGATGAGCCAGTACCACCCGGTGATCGCACACACCACCCACACCAGCTTCGGGGCACAGCGGTCGCTGCCGGCGTAGGCGCCCAGCCCGCGCTCCCGGGCCACAGCGGTCACCTTGCGCGGCACGCACCGCGCAGCCAGCCAGTGCACGGCACCCATGGCACCCCCCTGCCCGCCCGCGCCGGCGGACCCCACCGGGGTTGTACCCGGCCCGGGGCGCCCCCAGCGGCGATCGGCGGGGAAGCGGCGCGCGCTGAGGCAGATGCGTCACAGGAACCGCCGGATCGGAGCGACGGCGGCTTCCTCGGCGCGCTGCAGTATGGCCCGCCGTCTCCATCGGGTGAGGTCGATGTCGACGCTGCGCCGCAGGTCCGCGTCGTAGTCCCGGTCGAGTTCGGCGGTGAACGTCTCGTCCAGGACGGCGAGCATGACCTCCTCGTCATGGTCCATGGACCGGCGGTTGAAATTGGTGGATCCGATCAGGGCGGCGACCGAGTCCACAGTGATGATCTTGGCGTGCATCATGGTCGGCTGGTACTGGCGTATCTGCACGCCTGCTTCCAGCAGCCGTGTGTAGTGGCGCTGGCCGGCGAGCTGGCAGGCGCGCTGGTCGGTGTGCGGCCCGGGAAGCAGGATCTCCACGCGCACCCCGCGGCGGGCGGTCTGACACAGCAGGTCGATGAAGTAGGTGTCGGGGGCGAAGTAGGCGGTGGCGAGGCGGAAGCGCTCCTCGGCGGAGGTGAGCATGACGCGGATGAGCGTCTGCATGTCCTGCCAGCCGATGCTGGCAGAGCCGCGTACGACCTGGACCACCGACGAGCCGGCCTGCGAGTGCTCGATGAAGCGGTCGCGATCGTCGTAGAGCTGGTCGTGGCACTCGGCCCAGTTCTGCGCGAACGCGGCCGCGATGCCGTCCACGGCCGGTCCGCGCACCTGCACGTGGGTGTCGCGCCACTCCCCGGGGTTGCGGGCGTCACCGCACCATTCCTCCGCGATACCGACGCCGCCGGTGAAGGCGGTCTGCTCATCGACGACGAGAGCCTTGCGGTGGCAGCGGTGGTTCTGCTTGAACGGCGACAGCCAGGCGGGCTTGCGGAACCAGGCCACCTGCACACCGGCCGCATCCATGAGATCCAGCAGCCGCTGCTCGATGTCCTTGGCGCCGAAGCCGTCCAGCAGCAGACGGACGCGCACGCCCGCCCGGGCCCGGTCAGCGAGAGCGACGGCGAAGTCCCGGGCGATCTGACCACGCCAGTACACGAACGTCATCATGTCGATCGTGTACTGGGCCGACCGGATCGCCCTGAGCATCGCGGGGAAGATCTCGTCGCCGTTGCGCAGGGGCAGCAGATCGTTGCCTTCGGTGGCGGCCACCCCGATCAGCCGTTCCAGACGGCGGCGCAGCCGCTGCTTGCGTGCCGCCGCGCCGGACGTGGTGACACGCTCCGGGGTTGCCGGTCCAGTGCCGAGGATCACGTCGTTCCTCCCGTTCGACCATGAGGACGGATCGTTGCGGGCCGCTGGTAGAGCCCGAGAAGCAACATGCCCGGCGGGTCCTGCCCCATGTCGGCGGCGGCTCAGGTCCTCTCCGCCCGCGTGCAGGCGGGGGGCCGGACACGTGGCAGACGCTGCCACCGGCCTGAACGGCTATGCGGCATTGAACCGATTTTGCGCTGGCTTCAGCCTCACGATCCGACGAGCCTTGCGGCCCCCCAGCAGGGTGCGAGGCCCGCGGTCAGCAGCCCGCACGCCTCCGTCCTGGCAGTGGAGAACCTCGCCTGGGTACGGCCAGGGCCAAGAACTGGCAGAGCTGTCTGAACGCCGGGGCTTCAACGCCGGTACCGTCGACGGGTAGTTGGGCACCCACAGCTGGAAGGCAGCGCAGAGGATGCTCAACGCCTGGGGTTACGACGCCGGTACCGTCGACGGGGTCGTCGGACCCGACACCATCAGGGCGCTGCAGAAGTTCCTGAACGCCGTCGGCTACAACGCCGGAACCCCCGGCGGGATCGCCGGAACGCAAACCATGACCGCGTTCTGGAACTACAACGCCACCGGCTGCTGAGCCGACCTGCACCGGGGAGGCCGGCGCCCACGTCTGACGCAGGTGTCGTGGTGCTCGCGGAGCGCCACAGCACTGCGGCGTCCCGCCGTCAGCTCGCGTTGGTGAAGGTCAGCTCCAGCGTCGCGTAGTCCTTGCCGCCGTTCTCCTTGTTCTTCAGGTAGACCGTGTGCGACACGGACTGCCCGGCGGCCACCTGGAACCGCAGGTCCCGGACATCGTCGTCCAGATCGGTGGTGGTGTCCTTGGTGCCCTCGTAGAACAGGGCGTCCGCCCCGAACAGCAGCGTGCCCTTGTCGTCCACCACCTGCGCGAACGCGTGCAGTTCCACGCGGATCTCGCCGCCGCACTAGGTCGCCACCACTCGTTGGGCCCGTACACGCCGTCCGTCCAGCGGACCGCGTTGATCTCGCCCCTGCGGTACGTGCCCGGCGACCAGCCCTCGTCGTCGCGGATGACGAACGGCCCGCTGATCACCGCCTTGCGCAGGGTGCTCGTGAGGGCGGTCCCGCCGTCGGCCGCGGAGGCGAGCACGGCCGAGGCGGTGACGGCGGGCGCGGCGACGAGACCGAAGGCCGCGGTCGCCACAGCCAGGATGCGGGCCCGCCGGCTGACACGGCTTCTGCTGCTTGCGTTGCTGTGACGCATGTGGATGGTTCCCCCTGATCCGGTGATGCGTTCCCAGTGATGCGTGACCACTGTCGCAACAGGGGTGTCCTGCATTCATGAGGCAGCTGTCCCGAAGCCGCCTGGGCATCCGTCCCGGCAGGGACGGGTACGCCGTGTCCGCGTCCGCGGTTGTTCAGGGGCCGCTCAGGCCCGCCCGCCGGGCCCGGACAATGACCTCGCCCCGGCTCGCGGCCTGAAGCTTGGTGAGGATGTTGGACAGGTGGTTGCGCACGGTCTTCTGACTGAGGACCACGTGCCGGGAGACCGCCCGGTTGTCCAGCCCCCTGGCCACCAAGTCCAGGACCTCCCGCTCCCGTGCGGTCAGTGCGCCCATCGCATCCGGCGCGGGAACCGCCGCCCCGGTCAGGTAGGCCACGGCCCGGCCGGCCACCGCCGAACCCAGGATCACCTCATCGTTGGCGACCGCCCGCACCGCACGCTCGACCTCGGCGGGGCCCGCGCCCTTGAGCAGGTATCCGCGGGCCCCGGCCCGCACGGACGCGAACACCGACGCGTCATCGTCCAGCATCGTCACGACCAGGACGGCCGTGCCGGGCCGCAGCCGCAGGATCTCCCGGGTGGCCTCGACACCGGACGCGGCCGGCTCGCCCAGGTGCAGATCCATCACCACGACGTCGGGCCGCAGCGCTGTGACCGCCGCAACCGCGCCGTCGGCGGTGTCCGCCTCGCCCGCCACCACGATCCCGGCAAGGGAGCCGAGCAGCGCGGCCATCCCCATCCGGAACACCGGATGGTCGTCCACGACCAGAACCCGCAGCACGCTCTCGCCGCACCCGTCCGGGCCCGCATCGTCCTCAAGGCGGCCAACGCCAACACCGGAGGGAGCGCATGACCACTACCGGTCTGTATGACCTCGTGGCCAGCGAGGGCGACGACGCACCGTGCACCCCGTCATGGTGGGGGGACCGTGTCCCCCGCAGGTCTTTTTCTTCTACACAGCATGTCTCGTGGGGGCCGTGTGTGAAACCCTGCGCAAGCTTCGAATGCACGGTCCCCGCTCCGGACTGGTCGTGCGAAGCACAGAACGCATCTATGGCTATGAACCTCGTACTCGTCACGTCCCGGGCTTAGACCGTGTCCTACGTGGTGAGGCCGATGAGTCGCTTGTAGCAGCACAGGGCGGCGGCGAGGCCGAGAAAGGCCAGGTAGTTGCGGGGATTGCGTTCGTAGCGAGGGTTGAGCCGGCGGTAGCCGGACAGCCAGGACATCGTCCGCTCGATGACCCAGCGGCGTCGCCCCAATCGTTCACTGGACTCGATGCCTTTGCGTGCGATGCGTACTCCGATGCGCTTCCCGCGGAGCCATCTGCGCAGATCAGCCCGGTCGTAAGCCTTGTCCGCATGCAGCCGCTGGGGCTTGAAATACCGGCCGCGGTGGGGGTCGTGTCTCGTTTGGTGACCCTCCACCATCGGCTTCAGTCCTTCGCTGTCTTGGGTGTTGGCGGACGAGACGCCGACGAGGAGGGGCAGTCCGTTCGCGTCCGACAGGATGTGCATCTTGGAACCGGCTTGCCTCGGTCCACGGGGCTCGGACCTGTGTGTTCGCTCCTTTTTTAGCCCGCACGTGGGCGGTGTCGATGAAGCCGGAGGTGTCCTTCGGGCGGCTGACGGTCTTGATCGTGAGGCCCAGGTGCTTTTTCGCCCAGGTCACGAGCTTTCCGGCGTAGGGCGGAGTCGGCCCAGACGATGGTGATCTCGGGGTGCATGAGGAGGAGCCGAAAGAGGACTTCCTTGGCCGCGTGGCTGTCGTGGAGGTCAGCGGGGGTGACCTTCACGAACAAGGGAAGGCCGCGGGTGTCAACAACGAGGTGGCGCCTTGCGGCCGTTGATCTTCTTGCCCGCGTCGTAGCCGCGGGAGTCCTTGCCGACGGTTTCGGCGGCCTTGACGCTCTGGGAGTCGATCACGGTGGCGACCGCTCGGGGGCCTTTGCCCATGTCGCAGCGGATCCGGCTGGTGAGGTGGTCGCGGATCTGGCCGATTACTCCGGCGGCTGCCCCGCGGGCCATGAACCCCCAAACCGTGCGCCATGGTGGGAAGCCAGCAGGTAGAGCCCGCCATGTGCATCCGGTGTCGGCGACGTAGCGGATTGCGTCGACGATCTCCCGCCGGGGGTGTTTCTCGGGCCGTCCGCCGCGGCTGGTCTCGCAGGCCGGCTCCGGCAACAGCGGTTCGATCAGGGCTTATTCCGCGTTCATGGTGTCGGAGGGATAGCGACGCTGACGCATGGCGGCGGGCTTCCCTCCAGATCCAAGGGGAGGGTCGCCCGGCCGGAGGCCGGGCGCCCCTCGGTGGCGGTCAGGAAGAGACGACGAGGTCGAGGGTGGATTCGATGGAGTTGAGCTGGGCGACGATTGGCGTACCCGCTTGTCGCCCGGGTGGGCGGCGGCGTGCGGGGCGACCGTGCCGGTGATGAACCTGCGGAACTCGGTCAGTTTCTCGGCGAGTACGGCCCGTTCGTATGCCTCCAGTGCGGCCCGTTCGGCGCCGAGCTGGTAGCCGTCGGCCCTCGTCCAGATCAGCGGTGGCCAGCCGTTCTCGGCGATGACGTCGCGCAATGCCGCCAGCCCCGACCTGACCTGGCTGGGGGACAGCCCGCTGGCGCGGGTCACTGAGGGAACAGCAGACCCGCCGGTCTGGCCTCGAACAGCACGAACCGCAGGGTGTCCGCGTGCCGCGCGAAGAACCGGGTGTCCTCGAGGGCCGCCGCGATGGCACCGTTGTCGATGCCCTTGGCCTGCGGCGTACGACGCGGCGGCCGATGCGGGCGGGTCAACCGGCTCGCGTGGCACGGCGACGCCCGGGGCGAGCGGACGGCGGGCGGTGCGCCGGGGCGGCCAGGGCGTGGTCATCGTCGGCCTCGTTTTCATGGTGGGATATCGGAGCCGGCCGCCGCCAGAGTGGATCCGCTTGGGCCGGTAGTACGGCGGCGGCAGCTCGTCGTCCGCCTCGGCACGCGCCGCGTACGAGCTGTTCGTAACGCTGCCGGAACGCCGCCCCGGAACTCCTTGTTGCCGGCGGGCTCGTCCAGCATCCTCGCCACCTCGATCAACGGAACCGCGATGGAGGCCTCGACCTCGTCCGGAAGGCTGTCGAGGTAGACGTCGTCCTCGGTGAGCACGAGATCCACGATGCGGCGTGCGGCTTCCCTGACGAACTGTGAACCGGTATCGGTCGGCACGGTCACCCCATGTCCCTCGGTGGGCCCTCACCTCATGTGAGGCGGATCACGTGCCGATCTTCGCATCCCTTTGCGTCCGTCCCGGGTCCGATCAGCGGACGGTCTTGTTTATGGGGAGAATAAAAATGAGCAATCGGACTCTCATGGTCACGGCAAGCCTCGGTGTGTCGTCGCTGATGGCCCTGACCGCCTGTGGTACGGACAAGTCGGACGACCCGAAGGCATCCGGCGGCTCCGCCTCGGCCACCGCGGAGGCGTTCAAGGGCCTGACCGCGGATCAGATCTCCGAGAAGGCCCGTGTGGCGATGACGAAGCTCGACTCGTTCAGGGTCAAGGGCAGCATGACCACGGACGGCAAGCACATGACCTTCGACTTCGCCGTCGCCAAGAGGGGTGACTGTCAGGGGACCTTCGGCACGGGGGATGCGTCCGCCGAGTTCCGTCAGATCGGCGACGCCGCCTACATGAAGGGCGACAAGAAGTTCTGGCGGGAGATGGGCAGCGAGGACGGCTCCTCGTCGGAGGACACGGAGGCCCTCATCGAGATGCTCAACGGCCGCTGGTTCAAGATGCCGGCGCAGGACGCGAAGGCGGACGACAAGTTCCCCTTCTGCGACATCGGCACGATGTTTGAGAAGGACGAGAAGGAGAGCCACCTGACCAGGAAGGCGGACACCGACGTCAACGGCACGCCCGCCGTGACGCTCAAGGGGAAGGACGGTGCCGCGACCCACACCCTCTTGGTGGCCGCCAAGGGCGAGCCCTACGCGCTCAGGTTGACCGCTGAGGGCGGCAAGGAGCCCGGCTCGTTCGACTTCTCGGCCTTCAACAAGCCTGTGACGGTCACGGCCCCGCCGGCCGGCGAGGTCATGGATCCGGAGAAGCTCAAGGGCTAAACGCCCCTACCGGAACGTGCACGGGGGCGGGCAGCGGGTGGGGTGTCGCCGTCTCCTCCAGAGGCGTCGTGCTGCGCGTCGGCTGGCGCGGGCGCGACCCCCAGAAGTTCGCTGTGAGCCGTGCGGTGCGCCGGGCTCCGGCGGCCGTGCCAGGGCGGGGCATGCCACCATGCCGGGCATGCTCAGCCCGCCTTCCGCAGCGGCGTGAGCAGGGCGTCCGCTGGTTGCTCGCGCACCGCTGCCGGGCCCTTCGGCGTGGCCAGTGTGGCCGTGAAACCGGGCCCGCAGGCGGTCAGCGTACGCAGGGTGAGAGCCACGGGCAGACGGACGTCCGCGTCGGTGGGCGGGCGTCCTTCGATCTCGCTGATACCGGCCGGGGTGAGTAACGGCGTCTTCCACCACGACAAGACGCCCGGCATCCGTTCTACCCCGTCCAGAACTCCGCCATTCGATCAGCCGTCCATTAGACGGACGCGTCTGGTTCGGTAGACGACATCGACTCAGACAGCGGCTGGCTCGGACGACCGCATCCGGCCCCAGGATCCGTGCTGGGGCAACCTGACCACGTCAGCGCAACAGCACAGCCCGAGCCGAGTGATTCGGGGTTGCCAGGGCCGTGCAAAGCTGTGGTGGCGACATGGCATCCGGCTGGTAGCGGTAGCCCCTACGGGCAGCGGGCTTCTCGTTGCGCTGCTCACGGGAAACTGGGCGTTGCATAGACCTTGACAGCCGCCTCGGCCTAGGGGTTGTCGTCAAATGTCAGGCCCACATCAGCAGGGACGCGAGGGTGACGGCTGCTTGGTAGGACTCGGCGGTTTTGTCGTAGCGGGTGGCGATGCCGCGCCACTGCTTCAGCCGGTTGAAGCACCGTTCCACCCGTTGCGCCGCTTTCCAAGCTGCTGGTTGAAGGCGGGTGGCCGACCGCCGCGGCTGCCGCGCTTCAGGCGGTTGCGGACCTGGTCGGCCCGCTCGGGGATCGTGTGAGTGATGCCGCGCCGACGGAGCCAGGCGCGGATCGCCTTCGAGCTGTAGCCCTTGTCGCCGATGACATGAGACGGCCTGGTCCGGGGCCGGCCCGGTCCGATGCGAGGCACTCGGATCGTGTCCATCACCGTGGTGACTGGGTGCAGTCATTGGTGTTGCCGCCGGTGACCACCAGGGCGAGCGGTCGGCCGAAGGCATCACAGGCCAGATGAATCCTGCTGGTCAGGCCACCTCGCGAACGTCCGAGTGCTCGGAGCCCCCCTTTTTTTGGGCTCCGGCGGCATGGTGGTGGGCCCGCACGATCGTGGAGTCGACCGACACCAGCCAGACGATGTATCCGGCGGCATTCCGCCTGGGCTTGGGCCGCTTGGAGCATCCGCTCGAACGTGCCGTCCGTGGCCCACGCGCGGAAACGGGTGTGCAGCGTGAACCGAAGGGCATACGGGTTCGGTGCCGCGCAAGGAGGAGTATGCCCCGGTCACCGGGGAGCTGCTCGGCACCGGGTACGACGACCGTGCCGCAGCGGTCGCTTCGACGGCCGATGTACTGCACCCCGCCGGCCAGCGGAACAGGAACTGGGACCGGCGATCGCCAACCGGCTACGCCGCGCCACGGTGCCCCGGAACCGGCCCCGGGCGGTGAGTACCCGCACCTGCCGCTGGCCGTCCTGGACCGATTCGATCCTCACCAGGTGGTGGTCCTCCAGGGATCGGGCGCGCGTTGCCCGCGTTCAGCCAGTGGCGCATCGGAAGGGGGCCGCCGCGCCCGTGCCATCCGACGGCGACCAGCGAGAATTCGAGGCGCAGGACGGCGGGAGGAGCGCCCCGTGGCGAGCACCGCCGGCGAACCTGAGCAGCCCCCAGCGGCGGCTGGTCCTGGCCGGCGAGGGTCAGCAGGGCGTGGGCGAGCTTGGCGGGGTCGCCGGGCTGCTGTCCGTTGATGCTCTTCGAGGGCTTCAGCCACGACGGGTGCAGACGCGTGGAGGAGGGTTGCAGCAAGAGGCCCGCGAGCGGTGCCGGGGGCGTCGGCTTGGATGCCGCTAATGCGCCCAGGTGGCACCGTGCTGACAGGAGTATGTGTTCTCCGGCGGTCCGGGGGACCATGGAGGCGAAGCACCTGCCGACCCAGCCAGGCCGGCGGATGACCCCGTGCCGGCTGGCGGGAGGGAGTGCCGCGATGGGCGAAGCCGGATGGCCTCCCGCGGACCTCGACCGGGCGGGCAACCGCCGGGAGGGGGAGCCGTCGCAGCCGAGCGGGCTGATGGACCTTCTCGCTGTCGCGGCGGTGCTGCTGGATGCCGAAGGCCGAATCGTCCTGTGGAGCCCGCAGGCCGAGGCCCTCTACGGCTACACCGCCAAGGAGGCGCTCGGGCAGTACGCCGCACGGCTGCTCGTCCACGAAGAGCACTTGGACTGGGTGGTCAAGAAGTTCGCCGAGGTCATGGAGACCGGACAGAGCTGGGGCGGGACATTCCCCATCCGGTGCAAGGACGGCATAACGCGGCCGGTGGAGCTGCGCAACATGCGGCTGCTCGACGATCTGGGTGACTTCTACGCCCTCGGGCTCGGCACCGACTCGCCCACACTGCGCGCGCTGGAGCGGGACGTCGCCCTGTCCACCCGGCTGATCGCCCAGTCCCCCATCGGGATCGCGATCCTCGACACCGACCTGCGCTATGTGGCCGTCAATCCCGCCTTGGAGCGCATGCATGGCATTCCGGCGACAGAGCACCTCGGCCGCCACTACCGCGAAATCATGAAGCAATCGAAGTTCGAAGTGCCCGAGGCCGCGATGCGACAGGTCCTCGAGACCGGGATCGCCCTGATCGACCAGTCCACCATCGTCGGCCGCTCCCCGGCCGATCCCGAACACAAGCACGCCTGGTCGATCTCGCTGTACCGGCTGGAGGACACCCAGGGCCGCGTTCTCGGGGTGGCCGACCTGGTGGTGGACGTCACCGACCGCTACCGGTCGGCCACGCTGGCCACCGAGACCCGACGGCGCCTGGCCATAATCGCCGACGGCTCCGCACGCATCGGCACCACCCTGGACGTCGAGCAGACGGCCCGGGAGCTGGCCGAGGTGACCGTGCCCGAGCTCGCCGACGTGGTCGCCGTCGATGTGCTCGACTCCGTCATCGACGAGCACCGCCCCGCCACGACAGACGGCCCAGCGCTCTTCCGCGCGCTGGCGGTAAAGGCCGCCTACCCCACCGAAGCCCTGCAGGCCGCCGACCCGCCCGGCCAGACCGCCGCTTACGACGCCGGCCGGTTGGCCACCCGATGCGTGCGCACCGGCCGCCCCATCCTGATCCGGCACGCCGATGGAAACGACCTCACGCGCATCGCCCGCGACGAGGAGGCCGCCACGCTGCTGGCCCGCGCGGGAGTGCACTCCTACCTGGCCGTCCCGCTCGCCGCACGTGGCACCGTCCTCGGCTTCCTGGGACTTACCCGGGCCCGCGATCCGCGGCCGTTCGACGAGGACGATCTCGCCATCGCCACGGAGCTGGCCTCCCGCGCCGCAGTGTGCATCGACAACGCCCGCACACACCAGAGCGTGCGCAACGCCGCCGAGACCCTGCAGCGTAGCCTGCTGCCAGATCACCCACCCGAGCTGCCCGGCCTGCAGGTCGCCTCCCGGTACCTGCCCGCGCAGGTCGCCTACGAGATCGGCGGCGACTGGTACGACGTCCTCCCCCTCGGCGGGGACAAGACAGCGCTGGTCGTGGGCGATGTGATGGGCAGCGGTATCGACGCCGCCGCGACCATGGGCCGTCTGCGCACCGCGACCGCGGCCTTCGCCCGACTCGATCTCGGCCCTGCCCGGGTCCTCGAGCAGCTCGACGCGATCACCTCCGGGCTGGAGCCGTACATCGCCACCTGCCTCTATGCCGCCTACGACCCGCACGACGGTATGTGCCGCATAGCCAACGCCGGCCACCTGCCCCCCGTCCTCGTCCACAGCGGTGAGCGCCCCCGACTGCTCGACCTGCCCACCGGCACCCCCCTCGGCGTCGGCGGCGTCCCCTTCGAAACCACCACTCTCCGCCTCGCCCCTGGCGACCAACTGATCCTCTACACAGACGGACTCGTCGAAACCCGTCACGACCCCATCGACGGACGCCTCAACACCCTCCTCCGCCTGCTCGAGACACCCGACTCCCCGCTGGAAGAGACCTGCGACCGGCTTCTTCACGGCCTCCGGCACCCCGACAACCCCGACGACGTCGCGCTACTGATCGCCCGCGCACGCCCCTTCACACCAGGCCGTCCGCACCGTTGCCGCTAAGGGCTGTCCCGTAAATGATCTTCGAGGCGTCTAGGGCATGGTGGGCCGCCGTGTGGCCCGCTGGTCTATCCGAGGAGGGCGAGGTTGTGCATGCGGGCGATGCCGAGCATGGCGTGGTGGACGCCGTCGCCTTTGAGGCGGCAGTCGCGGAGGATCTTCCAGGTCTTCATCCGGGCGAAGACGTGCTCGACGCGAGCGCGGACCTTCTTGTGGGACCGGTTGTGTTCCTCTTTCCAGGACGGGAGGTCACTCTGGCCGCGCTCTCTACGGTGCGGGATGACGAGTCCGGTGCCCGGGTATCCGCCGTCGGCGATCGTGAGGGTCTTGCCGACGGCGGCCTTGGCGCCGGACTCCGCCCATGCCTTGCACTCGTTGCGGTTTCCGGCGAGCGGCCAGCCGACCACGACGACCAGGCGGGTGTCGGCGTCGATGACGACCTGGTGGTTGGTGGAGTACCGGTAGTTCTTCGACCGCTCGGCGATGGGGTGGTCGCGGGTGGGGACCAGAGTGCCGTCGACGATGAGCACGGTGTCCTTGGCGAACCGCTTGCGGGGCTGGAGAGCGAGCATCGGCCCGAGGTGGTCGATGATCCGGTCCGCCGCCGACTTGGACACCCCGAACAGCGGGGCGAGCTGCCGCATAGTGAGGTTCGTGCGACAGTAGGCCGCGACGAGCAAGCCCGGTCCTCCAGCGGAAGACTCCACGGCCGGCCTCTGCGGATTGCGTCCGCACCTGCGCGTCGCAGCACCGTCACCAGCTTCCCGAACTGCCGTGGGTTGAGCCCCGTGAACGGGGCTATCCAGGTCGGCTCCGACGCTGTGATCACACCAGCCACACCAAGATCATCCCAGGCCGGTTAGGGTGCCGTCTTCGAGCCGACGGACTGGAGACGGATCATGGAGCAGAACGAGGCCCTGCAACTCGCGGTGACGTTTCTCGCCCGCAGTCAGCGCGACGACGAGCCGCCTCTGGCCATCGACGCAGAGCGGGTCCGTGAGAGCAACGGGCTCCTGATCGTGCCCTACAACTCCGTGCAGTACCTCGCCTCGCGTGATGCCAGAGAGCAGCTGTTGGACTGCTGGCCCATCCTCGTCGACCTTGAACGCGGAGACGTGCGGTTCGGGACTCTGGACGAGCGGCATCTGTGGAGGAACCCGAGCGCCTGACGGCTGTCCCGCAACCACAGTTACGGGACAGCCCTTAGGGCCTGTCCGGCGGATCAAGTGACTTCTCGCACTCCGGCACGTTGGCATGCTCATGAGGCGGGGAGATCTCACGAACGAGGAATGGGCCCGG
>NZ_JBIVJQ010000015.1:0-184869 GCF_044750305.1 Streptomyces sp. NPDC088810 | reverse complement strand
ACTCGGCGAGATCGAAGCCGTGTTGGGACACTTCCCCGGACTGTCCCAGGTCGCGGTCGTGGCCCGCGAGGACCAGCCCGGCGACAAGCGCCTGGTCGCCTACGTGGTCACCGACACCGACACCCTGGACACCCAAGCGCTGCGCGCACACACGGCCGGCCTGCTGCCGGAGTACATGGTCCCCTCCACGTTCGTCGTGCTCGACCGGCTCCCGCTGACCACCAACGGCAAGGTCGACCACCGCGCCCTGCCCGCACCCGACCAGCCCACCGCCGGCACCGGACGCGCCCCGCGAACAGCGCGCGAGGAGATCCTCTGCGGCCTGTTCGCCGACATCCTCGGCGTGCCGGCGGTCGGCATCGACGACAACTTCTTCGAACTGGGCGGCCACTCCCTCCTCGCCACCCGCCTCATCAGCCGCATCCGCACCACCCTCGACATCGAACTGCCGGTACGCACCCTCTTCGAAACCCCCACCATCGCCACGCTCGCCGCCCGGATCACCGAGGCAGGCTCGGCCCGGACCGCGCTGACCACGATGGAGCGCCCGGCACGGATTCCGCTGTCACCGGCGCAGAACCGGTTGTGGTTCCTCAACAAGCTGGAGGGCGCGAACGCCACGTACAACGTCCCGGTGGCGTTCCGGATCACCGGGGACCTGGACACGGGTGCTCTCGAGCAGGCTCTGAACGATGTGGTGGTACGGCACGAAAGCCTGCGGACGGTCTTCCAGGAGATCGACGGCAGCTCGGCCCAGACGGTGCTGGGAACGGACGCCGTCGAGGTGAAGCTGCATCAGGTCATCTGCCGGGAAGGCGAGGTGCACGCCGCGCTGCGCGACGCGGGACAGTACGTGTTCGACCTGGCTACCGAGCTCCCGCTCCGGACGACGCTGTTCACCGTCGGCCCCGACGAGCACGTCCTGCTGCTGCTCGTGCACCACATCGCGAGCGACGGTGCCTCGATGGGGCCGCTCGGACACGATCTGGAGACCGCGTTCCGCGCCCGGCTCCAGGGCCGGGCGCCGGAATGGTCGCCGTTGCCGGTGCAGTACGCCGACTACACCCTGTGGCTGCACGAACTCCTCGGCACGGAGGACGACCCCGACTCCTTGGCGAACAAGCAGCTCGCCTTCTGGAAGCGGGCCCTGGACGGAATTCCCGACCAGCTCGAGCTGCCCTTCGACCGCCCCCGGCCGAAGATCGCCGACTACCGCGGCGACACCGTCCCGATCCGGATCGACGCCGACCTCCACCGCGCGCTCCTCCGCCTGGCCCAGGAGACCAACACCACGCTGTTCATGGTGCTCCAGGCCGCCCTCGCCACCCTGCTCAGCCGGCTCGGCGCGGGCTCGGACATCCCCCTGGGAACCCCCGTCGCCGGACGCACCGACGAAGCACTGGACGACCTCGTCGGCTTCTTCGTCAACACCCTCGTCCTGCGCAACGACACCTCGGGCAACCCGACGTTCCGCGAACTCCTCGCCCGCACCCGCGAGACCGACCTGACCGCCTACTCCCACCAGGACATCCCGTTCGAACGACTGGTGGAAGCGATCAACCCCCAGCGCTCACTGGCCCGCCACCCCTTGTTCCAGGTCATCTTCGGCGTGGACGCCACCAGCGGCAGTGCGCTGAGCCTGCCCGGCCTGACGGTGGCTCAGGAGCTGGTCCCGTTCGAGTACAGCAGGTTCGACCTGGGCTTCAACTTCACCGAGCAGACCGGGATCGACAGCCGTCCGGACGGAATCGGCGGCCTGCTGCACTACCGGACGGACCTGTTCGACCACGAGAGCGTCGAGGCCCTCGTGACCCGGCTGGTGCGAGTGATCGAAGCGGTGGTCGCGGATCCGGACCGGCCGGTCGGCCGGATCGAGATCCTCTCCGCGACGGAGCGGCGGCAGGTTCTGGAGGAGTGGAACGACACCGGGGCCGAGCTGACCGACGCGACGGTTCCCGCGCTCTTCCAGTCGGAGGTCGCCCTGACGCCCGGGCGCCCGGCCGTCCTGGCCGCCGACGCCGACCTGAGCTACGCCGAGCTGAACGAGCGGGCCAACCGCCTGGCCCACCACCTGATCGCGCACGGGGTCGGCCCTGAGCAGTTCGTCGCTCTCGCTCTGCCGCGTACCGCGCAGACCATGGTGGCGCTGCTCGCCGTCCTCAAGGCGGGAGCCGCCTATCTGCCGGTCGACCCCGCGTACCCGGCGGACCGGATCGCCTACCTGCTGCAGGATGCCGAGCCGGCACTCGTCCTCACTGTCGAGGAGACCGAGCAGGTGATCCCGGACGGCTCCCGGACTCCGCGCCTGGTCCTGGACGCTCCCGACGTCGTCGCCGCGCTGGAGAGCCGGCCCGCCACCGACCCGACCGACCGTGATCGCGGCAGCGTCCTGCAGCCGCTGCACCCGGCGTACATCATCTACACCTCGGGCTCGACCGGCCGTCCCAAGGGCGTCGTCGTCACCCATGCCAACGTGACCAACCTGGTCGCCTGGGCCCGTGCCGAGTTCGGCGAACAGCGGCTGGCACACGTCCTGTTCACCACGTCGCTCAACTTCGACGTCTCCCTGTTCGAGATGTTCGGCCCGCTGCTGACCGGCGGTTGCATCGAAGTGCTCCGTGACCTGCTGGCGCTGGGCGACCGGGACGCCGACGACCGTTCGGAGGTCCTGGTGAGCGGAGTTCCGTCCGCGCTCGCCCGGATCGTGTCCCAGGGCGACGTACGCACCACTGCGGAGACCGTGGTGTTCTGCGGCGAGGCCCTCACGGCCCAGGCCGCCGCCGAGGTCAAGGCGGAACTCCAGGCCGAGCGCGTGTACAACGTCTACGGCCCGACCGAGGCAACGGTGTACGCCACGGTGTGGTCCACGGACGCCCCCGTCACGGAGGCGCCGTCGATCGGCCGCCCGCTGCACAACACGCGGACCTACGTCCTGGACGGCAATCTGCAGCCGGTTCCGGCGGGCGTGGCCGGGGAGCTCTACCTGGCGGGCGAGGGCCTGGCCCGCGGGTACTTCGGGCGTCCTGACCTGACCGCGGAGCGGTTCGTGGCCGACCCGTTCGGCCCGGCCGGCAGCCGGATGTACCGCACCGGTGACCTGGCCCGCTGGTCCGACGAGGGACTGCTGGAGTACCTGGGCCGGGTCGACGACCAGGTCAAGATCCGCGGCTTCCGCATCGAACTCGGCGAGATCGAAGCCGTGTTGGGCCGCTTCCCCGGCCTCTCCCAGGTCGCGGTCGTGGCCCGCGAGGACCGGCCCGGCGACAAGCGCCTGGTCGCCTACGCGGTCGCCTCGGCCGGCGGCGACACCGTGGACACCGAGGCCCTGCGCACCCATGCGGCCGGTCTGCTGCCGGAGTACATGGTGCCCTCCGCCTTCGTGGTGCTGGAGGCGCTGCCGCTGACCGCCAACGGCAAGCTGAACCGCCGGGCCCTGCCTGCGCCGTCGTACGAGGCGGACATGGCCGGACGCGGTCCGCGGACCCCGCGGGAGGAAATCCTGTGCGGTCTGTTCGCGGAGGTCCTGGGCGTGCCGGCGGTCGGAATCGACGACAGCTTCTTCGAGTTGGGCGGCCACTCCCTGCTGGCAGTCCAACTGATCGGCCGCATCCGGGACGTCCTCGGCGACACGCTCGCCATTCGAGCTCTCTTTGCCGCGCCCACGCCCGCCACTCTTGCCGAACAGCTGGGCCGGTCCTCGGTCGGGGAGGCGTTCGGGGTTCTCCTGCCCATCAAGGACCACGGCGGCAGCAACTCGGCCATCTTCTGCGTCCACCCCGTGAGCGGAATCGGCTGGTGCTATTCGCCGCTGGCCGGTATCGCCTCCCCGGAACACTCTGTCTATGCCCTCCAGGCACGAGGCATGGACGGCGAGGACGCACTCCCGGCTTCGATCCAGGAGATGGCGGCCGACTACGTCCAGCAGATTCGTGCTGTGCAGGAATCGGGTCCGTACCACCTGATGGGCTGGTCCTTCGGTGGTGTCGTCGCCCATGAGATGGCCGTCCAGCTGAGGGCCCAGGGCGAGCAGGTGGAGACCCTCGCGCTGCTGGACTCCTACCCCGTGGACACGACCGAGGATCCGCTCCCGGTCACGGACGAGGACGTGGTGGTGGGACTTGCCGAGTTCTTCGGAGTCCAGGCCGAGGACGGCGAGGAGCCACTCACCATGACCGGGATCGTGGCGGCACTGCGCCGGGACCGGAGCGTGTTCACCGAGCTTGCCGAGCGGCATCTCGCAGACATCGCCGCGATTTACGAGAACAATCACCGCATCATGACGGAGCACATCCCCGGTGAATTCGACGGCAACGTCAAATTCTACGAGGCGGAACACGGCAGGCCTGCTGACCTGCACGCGGCGACTGCCTGGAGCGCATACGTGTCGGGCCGGCTCGACGTCGCGAGCATTGCCTGCAGTCATGCGGAAATGGCTCGGCGGGACTCGCTGGCCGAAATATGGCGGGACATCGCTCGGACGAATGCGCGATAGGTCCCTGCAAGAACTCACAGAACTGGTGTTTCGCCGTGGCTATTGATCTGCCCGCCGTGTCTCCGATATCCCATCTCTTCCTGATGCTCTCCCTGATCATGGTCTGCTGCCATGTCGCCGGCCGCCTCTGCCGGCGGCTGGGGCAGCCGCCGGTCATCGGCGAGATCCTGACCGGCATCGCGCTGGGCCCGTCCCTGCTCGGAGCCGTCTGGCCGGCGGGGCAGCGGTGGCTCTTTCCGGCGGGCCTGCTGCCCGTGGTCAACGCACTGGCTCAGGTCGGCCTGGTCCTCTTCATGTTCCTGATCGGGTACGAGTTGAACCTGCGGGAGGTCGGTGGCCGCAGCAGGGTCGCGGTGCTGGTCAGCAACGTGAGCGTGGCCGTGCCCATCTTCGGCGGGATCCTCCTCGCACTCGTGATGTACGGGCGGTTCGCCGAACCCGGCATCGAGTTCCCGGCGTTCGCGCTCTTCATCGCCCTGTCCATGAGCGTCACGGCGTTCCCGGTGCTCGCGCGGATCCTGACGGACCGGAAGATCGACCGAACCCCCGTGGGGGCACTCGCCCTCACGTGCGCGGCCGTCGACGACATCACCGCCTGGTGCCTGCTCGCCCTGGCGACCGCACTGGGACGGAACACCTCGCTAACCGCGGTGGTCACCACCGTCACCCTCACTGCTGTGTTCATCTCCGTGATGATGTACGGAGTGCGCCCCGTGCTGGTCCGGCTGGCCGAGCGTCACGCGGATCGGCTGGGCGGGGGTACGGCACTCCTGCTCGTGATCCTCGCCGGGATCCTGCTGGCGTCGTTCGCCACTGACTGGATCGGCATCCACCCGCTGTTCGGAGCGTTCCTGTTCGGCGCCATCGTTCCGCGCGGTGCGGCGCAGACGGCAGCCGTGGAACAGGTGCGAGGCGTCACCGTGGTGCTTCTGCTGCCGCTGTTCTTCGTCTACTCCGGACTGCAGACCAACTTCCGACTGCTCGGTGCGGAGCCCGGCCTGTGGGGCTGGTGCGCCCTCATCGTCGCCGTCGCGACCGTCAGCAAGTGGGCCGGGAGCACCGGTGCGGCCCGACTGGCCGGGCTCGGCTGGCGGGAGTCGCTCTCGCTCGGCGCACTCATGAACTGCCGGGGGCTGACCGAGCTCGTGGTGCTCGGCGTCGGACTGCAGACGAAGATCATCACGCCCACGGTGTTCGCGATGCTCGTGGTGATGACGCTGGTCACCACGGTGCTGACCGCGCCCGCACTCACCCTGATCGACCGCCTGGCGGCCCGGCAGCGAGCAACTCCGTCCAGCAGCGCGAACACCGTGGCCCACTGACCGCCACCGCTCCACCCACCTCACCACCCCGCCCAGAAGGAGCGAGACATGACTCCCGAAATCGATGAGATCTTCCAGGCCGTGAAGGACCGGCACGGAGCCGACTCCATCACCCGCGTCGAGGAGATGGTGTACGCCAAGCGGCAGGAGCGGCATCCGCTGCAGAAAGACGCCAAGTGGATCATGCCGGGGATCTCCCAGAAGCCGTGGCACGATCCCTACGAGCACCCGGAGATCGAGCCCGTCGTCCGCGCCTTCGAAGCCGGCCACGGCGCCATCAAGCAGGAGCTCGCGGCCGCCTGGTCCGACCGCAACAGCGCCTTCACCGACTACGAGCACTACCTGACCCGCCAGGAGAACTGGCAGGCGCTGTACCTCTTCCGCGACGGCGGGCCGGTGGAGTCCTCGGCCGCTCTGGTGCCCACCGCGTACACCATCCTCACCCGCGAGGTCGTCGAGCAAGGCAAGCTCTGTCCCCTCCTGGAGAGCCACTTCTCGACGCTGCTGCCCGGTGCCTCGATCGCCCCGCACTGCGACCTGTGGAACTTCAGCATCAACCTGCACCTGGCGATCGACATCCCCGAGGGATGCGGCATCACGGTGGCCGGCGAGACCCGGCAGTGGCAGGAGGGCGAGTGCCTGCTCTTCGACTACTCCTTCGAGCACGAGGCGTGGAACAAGGGCGACAGGCCGCGCACCTGTCTCCTCGTCGACCTGTGGCACCCGGAGACGACCGCCCCGGAGCGTGAGGCCCTGGTCGGTCTCATCACCGAGATCCGCAAGCTGATGGGCTGAACCCCGAGTGCACCCTGGGCTCGCAGCTCTCCGTGACGAGAGCTGCGAGCCCAGGGTTCCGGACAGGGCCTTGAAGGTGACCTTCAGCAGGGCGTTGGCCCGTTCACCGACCAGGCCGTGCGCGCGGGCGCAGGTAGTGTCGTGCTCGCGGCCGGGGCCGACTGGCGAGACCCACAGCGGCCAGCCGTCCGGGGCGGCGATGACCTGCACGAGCATGGATGGCCGCATGTCAGGCTCTGTCGGCGACTTCCTGGACGGGGAGGGGCGGCCGAGAGCCTCGTCCTGACGGACGTCGTCCTGGAGGACACGACGTACCTGCCCGGTTGACGCGAGAGGCGAATACGTCAGCGGCTACGCGGGATCCAGCACGGGCCGCGCGGGGAGCCCGCCGTTCTTCTCGCAGCGCAGTTCCTTGGCCATGGCCAGCGAGAAGGAGTGGGCCACGGTCGCGTAGGCGTCCTTCAACGCCTTGACGTCTCCCTCGGGTGGCTTCGGCATACCCCAGCGCTGCACGCCGATGTCGATGTGGGCCACTCCCGACGAGTGGGACAACCTGTCGCTCCTGCACGCGAACCGGACGTACGCCATGTCCGCCGCTGCCAGGGCCTCCTCCCCCATCTTCAGCACGGTGAACTTCGGGGCCGCCGGCTCGTCCGTCGGGGCACCGTCAGCCAGCCTCCAGGTGATTCTGAGCTCGAATTCCGGCGTGCCGAGGGGCGTGTAGACACGGCAGGCGTCTTTGGCCACGGTGGAGATCGGGAACGCCTCGACAAGGTCCGCCGCGGCCTGCGCGACCGTGTACTTCTTCGCCGACGCCTCGAAGCGCGACGACCCGGTGATCGTCTTCAGTGCCTTGGACGCGTCGGCGGACAGGGCATCGCCACCGCAGAGTCGTGTCCCCGCTACGACCTTGTAGTCCTTCGGAGCTTCGCCCTCATCTCCGTCCCCACCACAACCGGTGGCCCCGAGCAACAACGAGCCGGCCGTCGCCACGGAGAGGAGCCCCCCGCGCACCGACCTACGACTGATCACTGTCCGCATCCTCGTGTCTCCTCAGCCGTCCAACAACATCAGCCGGTCTCCGGGTCGTTGCCCTGCTGGTTCTCCCTGTCGTTACCGGTCCCGTAGCCGATCAGCATCGATTCGCGCAGGTCCTGCGCGAACTCGTCCTTCCCGGGGTCCACGCCGTGATGCTGCAGGAACTCCTCCATCGGAGACTCGGCCATGCTCTCACCGCCGGAGTAGATCTTCTTCCTCTCCTCCTCGGTGAGGTCCTCCATCTTCTCCTTGTGCTCATCCACCGAGTTGTCGGAGATGTCGCCGACCATCTGGCTGATGACCTGTTCGGCAGCACCACTGGCGGTATCGGTCGCCAGCGGGATGAGCACCGCGGCCGTGCCCACGGCCGCGGTCGCGGGCAGGAAGGCGACGCCCGCCGCGATGCCCGCCGTGGCCCCGAACTCGACCCAGCCCGCCCGCTTGGCGACCGCCTTCTCGTAGTCCTCGTGGGTCTTGAGGTTCGTCGCCTCCACCTGGTCGGCCCGGGACTGGTCGAGCATGCCCTGCACCTCGGCGCCCACGCGCACGGTCGCCCTGGCAGCGCCCTCGTTGATCTTTCCGTCCGGGCCCGCTGTCTCTTCCAGCGCGCTGCGGGTGTAGACCTGCTCCGCGGTCGAGACCGTCGCGTAGGCGTCCGGGTGCTGGCCCAGGGTGCTGAGGAAGCCCCGGACGACGCTCCGCCCGTTCCCGTCGGCGGTGTCCGCGAAGTCGAGGTGCCCGTCCGGGTTCTTGCCCGGCGCGAACACGCTGTCCGGATCGTTCTTGTCCAGCGCCCAGTTGATGTCGTCGATGTAGCCGGCGCCCATGACGCCCAGGCTGTCGGCCATCGCCTGGTGGTGCTCCTTGAGCAGACCCGGGTCCGCACCGTACTTCTCCATGACCTTCTGCATGACCGCGGCGTTGTCCGCGTCGCGCACCACGCCGGCGTCCGGGTGCCCGACGGGGTAGCCGAGGGTCGCTGCCTCCAGGGCGTGGCCGAGGGCGTCGGGCATCTGGTCGAGCGACGCCTTGCGCTCCTTCTCGTCGAGCGAGTTGACGTCGGGGAAGGACTCCCACTTCTCGTTGCCGAAGAAGTCGAGGTAGTTGTCGATCGCCTCGCCGTCCTTGTTCTTTCCGAGGTCGGCCGTGGCACCGTGCTTGACGGTGCCGTCCTCGTTGTACGCGGTAGGGGGGTCCGCGAAGAACTTCTTCGCCGCTTCCGGACTGTTGCCGAGCGCTTCCAGCATGGCGGTGGCCGGGTCGTAGCCGGCCCCGTTCACGCCGGAGGGGTTGAACGGGTTCTTGAACGGACTGTTCACCACCTTGTTCTCGGCGAACATGTACGGGTCCTTGGCGTGCAGCTGCGCCACGTGTTCGGCGATCGGGTTGAGGAACTTCGCGTCGTAGTTCCCGTACCGCATGATCCCGCCGAGCAGCTGGTATCCGAACGGCCCGCCGTAGTCGTGCTTGGCCAGCGGAATGCGCTCCGTACCCAACTTGCGGAGTTCCGGACCCCACTTGTCGGTGAAGTCCTTGTCGTGGGAGGCGGTGGCCAGGTTGAGGCCGAGGTTTTTCTGGAGCTCCTGGACGTCCTTGAGGCGCTCCGAGTCGACTTTGCCGTACTCGTACGTGTCCGTGGAGAGCTGGCCGAAGAACGCGAGCGCCTTCTCGGGGCCGAGCTTCTCGTAGAAGCCCTTGGAGAACTCCACCGACGAGCTGTTGTCCTTCAGCAGCTCGTTGAGCTGTTGAAGTTCGGTGTGTGTGAGGTCCCGGCCCTTGGCCGCCAGAGCGGCGGCGCGGGCGGCCTCCTCCTGGTCCAGCTTCGTGTACGTCGGAGCGCTGAAGTCCTTGCGGTCGGTGACGTTGGCTTCGAGGGTGTTCTTGAGGGCGAGGTCGGTGTCGTTGCAGTTGTCGACGATGAGGTCGATCCGCTTCTGCCACGACTCGATGTTCCGCTTCTCCTCCTGCAGCAGCTCGCTGTAGTCGGGGTCGTGCCGCGCCGCGGGGATCTCGGACAACGGGTTCCGCGCCGTGACCTTGCCGTTGCCGTCCACGCGGATGCCGGCCGCGGGCCCCTCGTGGTCCCGGATGTTGATCAGGTCGTCCTTGGCCTTCTTGATGGCCGCGTGACCCTCTTCCAGGATCAGCTTCACACCCTTGGCCTCGGCCGCGGCGTCCGCGAACTCCTTGGCCGTCTTACCGATGAACGCCTTGGTGACCCCTGCGTTGACGCCCTCCCAGGCCGCTTTGTCCGCCTTTGCCTTCATCCCGTCGGCGGCGTCGGTGGCGAGCTTGTCCAGCTTCCCCGCCATCTCCGACCAGTCGTCGACGGCGGCCTTCAGCTTCGCCACCGGGGCGTCGATGATGTCCTCGTACTTCAGCATGTTGCGCGCTCCCCCGAGCCCTACTTCATGTATTCCGTGAGCACGGATATCCGCGTGAGATCTCCCTCGATCTTCGCCTCGTCCTTGGCGTGCTGGGCCTTGCTGTAATCGAGGTGATTCGAAATCTGCGCACAGGCGTCCAGCAGCGTCTTCAGGTGGTTCTGCCAGAAGTCATGCACCTTCAGCACGGCCGAACCGCTCACGAAGTTCCCGTTGGTCAGCGCCGTCGCCGCGTCGAACGTGGAGGAACGGGCGATGTCGCCCTCCTTCGCCAGCCGACCCAGCAGTTCATACGCGTCATTGCCGATAGCGCCGAGGTCGTCCCGATTGACCACCAGGTCGTTCCCGCCACCACCTCCGCCGCCGCCGTCGGCCGGAATGCTGTCGATCTGCATGGCAGTCCGCTTGGCCGCCGCCGCGCGCAGTTCAGTCCATTCTTGCTCGAACGTCATGAATTCCCCCAAGTCCATCCGGGCAGGCCACTCCACCGTACTCGCACGGCACCGATCTGATCACCTGTCGCTTGCATCATCACCCGTCCACGGGGCGGCCGCTCGCGATTCGTCAGACCCCACACATGATCCGCCACATGGTGCCGGCCCGGTGGGATCACAGGCGCGTCAGGCTCGCCTCCGAAGGCACCCGCCCCTACCTGCCCTGGGCGACACGGGTGCCCGGCATCATGGCCCGCCCCCGAGCAACGCTGCCTCTCTTGGACGCCCTCTACCGGGACGAGAGCGCATACGTGCGCCGCTCGTTCGCCGGCCATCTTCGCCTATGCTGGCACGCCCGATGTCCCGCGCCACATCGTGGTGCACCTCCCCCGGCTGCTTGCCGCGCATCGCCGTCGTCTGGGCACCGCGCGGGGCTCACGGGCACTGGGCACGTTCCGGCAGGCGGTCCTCGTGCTGCGCTGGTTCCGTGAGCGGGACTGCGTGCACGCGCCGGTGGCACTGCCAATTCCCGCCCCGTCCCTAGTTCTTCGGCAGATGCGGTTCGAGTCGAGCCCACTCGTCGTCCGGTAGATCACCCCGCCCCACATCAGCCGGAACGAGCCACCGCCAGGTGAGTCACTCGACCCGTCGGACAGCCCCTAGTGAACGCGGATTGCCGTCTCACCCAGCTATCCACGCTTTCACGGCGTGATGACGCGGCAGGGCGGCCGGGCGTCACCAACCGGTCCCGCCGCACCATGCCCCCGACAACCGTCAGGCAGCAATGAGCGAAGGGGAGGCGTCGGCAGCCATGCGATCTGCTCGGCATGAGGGAAAGGCGTCACAGGACTGGACCTGGCTCGCCGACGTCCCTCAGCTCAGCGGGACCGAGGGCGTCGAGCGGGCCACGTACGCCAATCCGTCGTACTCGCGCATGAGCACCGTTTGAGTCATGGAGAAGCGGTACGTCACGCGTGGCACGCCGGCGCCGAAGGACCGCATGAACTGCGGGCTCTCCAGCCACTGGGTGACGGCGGGCCGGGTCTTGCCGGCGCGGAGGTCGATCAGGTGGTCCTCGGAGACGGCCGAGGCGAGCTGGGCCTCGACGGAACGCGGACCCGCCGCACTGATGGTGTGCTTCCTGGGCGGTCGTGTCGCGGAGTTTCCGGGGCGGGCCCGGAAGGCCCCCTCGCCGAACAGCAGGCCCAGAGCGTAGTAGCGCTCACCGTAGTGGTCCTTGAGGTGCTGTCCCATGGCGGGTACGTCTTGCGCGTAACAGTCGGTGCAAACATGGCCGTTGTGGGCCCAGACAGCCACCTTCCCGGCGGTCCCCTCCTCCAGGGAGATCACTTCCTGGGCCATGTGGCGGTCCCGGGCGGCCAGCGCGCCCGTCTCCCCACCCTCGCCGCGTGGCGGCCGGGAGGCCACGTCGGCTGCGGCGACGACCATGCGCGCATGCCGGAGCGCGCGATCGACGGCCGCGCCCCCGATGCGCGAGGCAAGCCGGGGGCGCTCCTCCTGGAGGAATCGCTCCAGGTCACCTGCCTCGGCAAGGAGCTGGGGGCGCTGGGCCGCGAGGGAACCCGTGCTGGCCTCCGCCAGTGTGCCGAGCAGGCCGCCGGTGATGTCCGCCCGTTCCGGTGCCAGCGTGCGCAGCACGGCGGCCAGCGCCACCAGAGAAGGACCGCACCGCTGGGGGTCGATGCCGACGAAGCGTACGGCCCGGTCCTGCGGAACCGTTCGGTTGTGGTCGCGCATCCACTCGATGACGCCGAGCATTTCCCGGGTTCGCCAGGTCCAGAATCCGAGACCGGCCAATGCATCGGCGGCATCACCGGTTCCGTACAGCACATAGTCATCGACCGCCTGGGCAGCGGAGACACTGGCCTCCATGGCCAGGGCGGTGAACCCCATCTCCTCGACGAGAAAACGCAGTAACAGATGCTTGAGCCGGAAGAACTCGGATGTCCCGTGCGTCGCTTCCCCCATACCCAGGACACGTACGTCGCCCAGAACCTCGCGCAGTGGCTCCAGGTCACCGTGGCCCGGTTCCGACGCCTCGGGGTGCAAGTTCTTCAGCAGCAGCGCATTCTCTTTGAGCCATCGTTGCACATCTTCGGTCATCGCCATTTCCTTTCACGCCGCCTCTCGGCGCGTGAGCCTAGCCCTTATGCGATCAGGCCCGAACGAGTCGCACGCATTTTGGCCGAGAGTCCCGCCAGGTCCTCAAGGGTCGCATTCCAGCCATGCACAAGACCTGCACCGGCCGCACATTCAGCCACGACACCGGGATGGCCGAGAACAGGCAGGTCCGATGCCTGCCGACCGGCCTCGGGCGCCGCGTGCCGCTCCGCGGTGAGAAAGCCGCGCACCTGCTGGAGAAAGTCGGCACACGCGGCTTTCAAGCTGTCCTACGGCTTTCCGCGGGACCGGGCGTGCGTCACTGCTTCCATGGGGTGGCGCAAAGGCGTCAGGGTCACGGCCGTGCCGAACGGGATACGGAATCCCATGCCCGCGGGGTAGGCGAACTCCGCGGACGCCCGAAGTGTCGAACGAGCGTCACGTCCGTCCGTAGCAGCGCCAACGTCGGGCCGCCCAGCCGACGTCCTCAGTCCCGGCCGGTGTGGCGTAGGGCATGACGCGGCCGCGGGTGACGGATGACAGCTCGAAGAGGGTGGCGAGGTGGCCGAGGCGGTCCCGGGCCCAGGCGTCGAACGGCGGCACCGTCAGTACCTGGGGCCCCGTTGTGTCGGCCGGTGAGCCGTCATCTGCGGACCTCCGGCGGTGTCACGAAGGGAGAGGCCGTCGTGTCCACGCGGAGGCAGGCCGCGGTCGAGGCTGAAGCGTGTGGTCACTGCGCGGGGCAGGTGACGCAGCGCCTGGGACAGCAGCCGGTAACGCAGACTCGGGGTACTGATCAAGCGACCACGCTCCATGTCCTTCAGGGCTGCGGAAACCACCTGCTCGCTGGTCAGCCACATCCACCGCGGCATGTGGGTGCCGGTGCACGGTCGGAGCCATAGCCAGGCCGGTCCCTTGAAAGCGCAGGCCACCCTGCCTTGCGCACGGGCTGTGAGGCGGCCGGAGCGTCATAACTGACGAATTTTCTCTCCTCCCCGGCCGGTACACCGGGCTGTCCGCGTTTCCGATCCCCGTGGCCGTCATGTTGCTGCTCGGGCGGCAGGTCAGCTGCTGGAGGGGCTGCGGATGCCCGGCGCAGCGCTCCCGCCACCGGGCCGCCCCGGGCGCGTCCGGGGCGGAACCCGGGCGCGATTCGTAGGGGCCGACCCGGTGGCCGGTGACGAGGCTGGACATCAGCAACGACTCGTCGCCGAGTGTCACCTCGTGCACATCGGCGTCCGACCCCGGACGCCTGCCGGGCTGTGGCTCATGCGTCGATGATGACGGGGATGATGAGGGGCTTGCGGCGGTAGGTGCGGAACGCCCAGTTCGCCACGGCGCGGGCGAGGAGCTGCTCGAGTTGACGCGCGTCCCCGACGCCTTCCTTGGCCGCGGTGGCCAGGGTCTTCTCGATGACGGGGACGACCGGCTCGAACGTGGCGTCGTCGTGGACGAAGCCGCGGGCCAGGAAGTCGGGGGCCTCGGCAAGGGCGCCGGTGTCCGCGTCGACGATCGCCACCACCGTGACGACGCCTTCCTCTGCGAGGGTGAGGCGGTCCTTGAGGGACGCCTCGGTGGCGCCGCCGACTTCCATGCCGTCCACGTAGACGTTGCCGGCGGGGACCTTGCCGGTGATGGACGCGCGCCCGTCGACGAGGTCGACGACGACGCCGTCCTCGGCGATGACGACCCGCTCGGGGTCGACGCCGGTACGGATGGCGAGGTCGCCGTTGGCCCGCAGGTGGCGCCATTCGCCGTGGACTGGCATCACATTGCGGGGTTTGACGATGTTGTAGCAGTAGACGAGTTCACCGGCGCTGGCGTGTCCGGAGACGTGCACCTTGGCGTTGCCCTTGTGGACCACGTGGGCGCCCCACCGGGTGAGCCCGTTGATCACCCGGTAGATGGCGTTCTCGTTGCCGGGGATGAGGGAGCTGGCGAGCAGGACGGTGTCGCCCTTGCCGATGCGGATCATGTGGTCGCGGTTGGCCATCCGTGACAGCGCGGCCATGGGTTCGCCCTGGGAGCCGGTGCACACGAGAGTGATCTTGTGGTCCGGGAGCTTCTCCAGCTCCTTCGTGCTCACGACCAGACCGGACGGCACCTTGAGATAGCCCAGGTCACGGGCGATGCCCATGTTGCGGACCATCGACCGGCCGACGAAGGCGACCTTGCGGCCGTGCTGGTGGGCGGCGTCCAGAACCTGCTGGATGCGGTGCACGTGGCTGGCGAAGCTGGAGACGATGACCCGGCGCGGAGCGGTCCGCATCACCTGCTCGATCGCCGGGTTCAGCTCACGTTCGGAGGTGGTGAAGCCGGGTACTTCGGCGTTGGTGGAGTCGGTGAGGAACAGGTCCACGCCCTCCTCGCCGAGGCGGGCGAAGGCGCGCAGATCGGTGATGCGGTCGTCGAGAGGGAACTGGTCCATCTTGAAGTCACCGGTGTGCAGCACCATCCCGGCGCGGGTGCGGATCGCGACCGCGAGGCTGTCGGGGATGGAGTGGTTGACCGCCACGAACTCGCAGTCGAAGGGCCCGAAGCTGCGCCGGTCGCCCTCGCGTACCCGCACCGTGCGCGGCCGGATGCCGTGTTCCTTGAGCTTGGCCTCCAGGAACGCCAGCGTCAGCTTGGAGCCGACGACGGGAATGTCGGACCGCTCGCGCAGCAGGTACGGCACGCCGCCGATGTGGTCCTCGTGGCCGTGGGTGAGGACCACGGCCACAATGTCCTCCAGCCGGTCCCGGATCGAGGTGAAGTCCGGCAGGATCACGTCGACGCCGGGCTGGGTCTCCTCGGGGAACAGCACGCCGCAGTCGACGATGAGCAGCTTGCCGGCGTGCTCGAAGACGGTCATGTTGCGGCCGATCTCACCGAGGCCGCCCAGGGCGATGACCCGCAGCCCTCCTTCGGGAAGGGGCGGGGCGGCTTTCAGCTCTGGGTGCGGATGACTCATACCCTGACGGTACCCGGAGAGTGGGACGGGATGATCCATTCCCTGTGTGATCTCTTCTTCCCGAAACGGAGCGGGGCACCGGCAGCGGCTCCTCCGGGACGACCGGGTGACGGCGGCGGCCGGACAGGGACCGGACATGAGAGGTCAAGGCGGTACCGCCTTCGGTGGGTCAGCCGTGCGAGTATCGTCGGCTACGGCGAGACCGAGGTACCCGAGGTTCGAGACGGCCCCGCCCCGCAGGTACGGGTCGTAGGCGGCGTCACCGGCCCCCTGTGCGCAGGTCAGCGGAGTGTCGCCGTCGGCGCTCAGGAACCAGGACGGTGCGGCGAGCCCGTACGCCCACGGCCGCGGCCGTGCCACGACGAATCCGTCCTCTCGGCAAGGACTACTGACCGTCGCCTTCCACCGTTCGGATCCTTGCGTGTGCCGGCCCGGTACGCCGCCCGGTCGCCGCCGCACTCGCGGCCCGATCAACGACTGGGGCCGTGTGGGGGGCCTGGAGGGGAGGTGGGTGTGATAGCCCGCCGATACCGGCGGGCCCGCTCACCTCAGGCTGCGGCCGATGGACTGGACGATCCGCCGGCGCGGCGGTATTCGGCGTTGATGCGCTGGGCTTCTTCGAGCTGGTCTTCGAGGATGACGATGCGGCATGCGGCTTCGATCGGGGTGCCCTGGTCGACGAGCTCACGCGCGCGGGCCGCGATGCGCAGTTGGTAACGGGAGTAGCGGCGGTGACCGCCCTCGGAGCGCAGTGGTGTGATCAGTCGCGCTTCGCCGATGGCGCGGAGAAAGCCGGGAGTGGTACCGAGCAACTCGGCGGCCCGGCCCATCGTGTAGGCGGGGTAGTCGTCGTCGTCGAGACGGCTTAGCGACTCGGCTGCTGTCATCTCACCTCTCTGTGGAACGCGTTGAGGGGCCTTGGTGCCGTTTTGGCACCAAGGCCCCGAAGGAACTGCAACACCATCTGCCGGCCCTAGTGCTGCGCCGGCCTTCTGTTTCCGCCCAGCCGCCTGATACTCCGACGGGGGTGCGGGGATCGCTGATGCGTGACCGGAGACCACCTACCTATCGATGTCCTGCGGTACCCGAGCTCGCGTCTTCTGCCCGGGCGATCCTGATGGTGCTCGACTCCTCCGTTCTTCCCTCGGAACCAATCACTTGCAAACAGGTACTGCGTACTGCTGGTACTGCAACCGCGTCAACCGCGGTCCTGCTCACGGCGGCCCCTCGTCACTTCAGGCCACCCGGTCCGGTCGTCAGTCCCGTCGCCGCCGTACAACAACCTGGCTTCGAAACTCCACCACCGCACCGTCATGCGTGGACTACTGCCCGGCAGTTCGTGTCTGCCGGGCCTGCTCGATCTCGACTACGAAAGAAACCATAATCGCGAAGACATCGAATGTCTACTCCAGCGAGTACAGATTTGCTCCGCGTCGACGATGAGGTCTCCCGCTGGGCCGATCTGTGACTGCTGGGGACCGTCCGCAGCGCAGGTCCGACGCACGGATGAGATCCGGCTCGGTGGGTTGGCGGGCTGGGCCCAGGGTCGGGTGGACGAGGCCCGGGCATGAACGATCCGCAGACGAGGGTGACCCTGATGAACACGATGTCCGTCAACGCCACAGCTGCCCGTTCCACGCGGCCGTCGCCGACGCACGCGATACCGCACAAGGGTTCACCGAAGACCTGCGGCAGCCGGTGCCGACGGACTCCGCCGACCTGGGCGAGTTCTCCGCCTTCTTCGACACCCCCGCGAGGAAGGACGGGCCGCCCACGCATCTGCACTTCCACGTCGCCCGGATCCTGCAGGGTACGGTCGGGATCCCGGAGACGGGCGGAATGTACCGCGTTGCGATCGAGGACGTCAGTGCCTGGACCGTGGGCGATTTCAGCTACTCCGGCCACTGACCCACCGACCCCCGGCACACAGTGAGGCCCCACCGGCACGCCGGTGGGGCCTCACTGCTCGGTTCGGCTCACACCTGCCCGTACGTCAGGCGGACAGGGGGAGCGCCGAGCGTTGCGGAGGCCGGCTCGGACGGGCCGGCCATGGGCGCAGACGCGCCGGTAGGGCGGGTGCGGCAGGTGAAGCCGAGTCGGGTCATGGCCCTGAGGACTTCACCGGTGCTGAAATCGCGCCGGTCCTGGCGGGTGATGACCTGGCCGACCTGCTTGGCGGGGTAGTGGCGTCGTCCGATGATGACGAACTCACCGGTGACCGGCTCGGGTGTGACGCCCTTCATCGATTCCACCACGCCGCTCTTGGTCAGGTCGAACGGAAAGCGGGCGATGACACAGCGCATGATGCCTCCAGGGGAAGAGAAGACGAAGCCGGGTGAGGTGAGGGCGGTTCAGCGGGAGAGGGCGAGGACGCCCCGAGCGTTGCTGTGTTCGTCGGCCACGGGCGGCTCCCCGAGCCGGCGGCAGTGCATCGCGCGTTCGACTTCCGCCCTCGTGGTCAGCGGCGAGGCGAAGGGCCCGATGACGTCGGCGATGTCACGCAGGCGGATCCGGTCCGTGCATCCGGAGCCGTCACGAACGGCCGTGAGCCGGGCCCGGGTGACCAGGCCGGTGCACATCCCGTCCTCGTCGCAGACGAGCAGTGGATGAGCCAGCGGCTGCCTGGCCTCGGCGCGCCGCCCGGCCGTACGGGCCGGCAGCGCCAGCCCGAAGGCGAGGGTCTTGCCGGAGCCGGTGCGGCCACTACGTCCCGGCCGGCGAGGGAGTTCACGCCTTGCGAGCCGAGCGCGCCCAGCAGTGCCCCGAGCATGTCGAGATCGGCGAAGCCCTCTGCGGCGGGAAGCGCGCGAGTGATCGTCCTCGGCAGCGCGAACTCCCCCTGGACCGCGGCGGGACTGCGGCCGTAACCACCGGAACGGCTCGGCCCACCGGAGCGGTTCCTGGCCGACGAACCGAATCGGCTGGCGCCCCTGCCGGAGTCGGTACTGCCGTCACGGGGGCGGGCGAAGCGGTCGTTCGTGCGTGTGCGGTTCATGGGGAACCTTCCTCGATGCGGCACATATCAAGGAATTCCCGCAGCGATCAGCAGCACAGAGAATTGCCAGCATGGACCGGTGAAATGGGAAAACAGATCTCACAGGAGCTGGGATGAGCGGCTTGAAGCGGACGCAGTGTTCGGGCGTCCGCCGCGATGAAGCTATAAGGGATGCGTGCACCCCTGAAGGATGCTCCGTATGCGGTGAGCCTACGGGTTTCCTGGTTGTCGGTCCGCAGGCGAAACCACTGCGGGAATATGCGAGTAGCTGGGGCCCGCGCCCCGAAGGACGCGGGCCCCAGCTACAAGTACGCGACAGGCAGCGTCAGGCGAGAACGATGTTCTCGGCCGTCGGGCCCTTCTGGCCCTGCGCGATGTCGAAGGTCACCTTCTGGCCCTCCAGCAGCTCACGGAAGCCCTGGGCGGCGATGTTCGAGTAGTGGGCGAACACATCAGCGCCGCCACCGTCCTGCTCGATGAAGCCGAAGCCCTTTTCCGCGTTGAACCACTTCACGGTACCAGCAGCCATGTCATTTCTCCTTTGGGGCAGTGCATCGGGATCCGCACTGCGCGGACCCCGTGTCGCCGCAATGATCACCCCGCCCGGAAAAAGAACCGGATAACAAAAGCGCGTTTCGGGAACCACAACTGCAACTGACACCGACAGTAGCACGCCGCAGCGCCCTGTGTGCGGTAAAGAATCCCACTCCACTTAATGCGGCAGAGAATCTGTCTGCCTGTTCCGTTGAAATCTCAGCTCGCGGGCACAGATATTGACCCTGCCAAGCGTCACGGCCCGTCTCCGGCGCACGCGCAGGAGCGGCCATAGGGAAGACCATCAAGGACATGTCGACGCGGCCGACCGGGATCCTGGGCAATCAGGAAAACAGCAGGTCAGAGTCCCTTTTCAGCAGGCTCCAAAATCGCCACGCACTCCACATGATGCGTCATCGGAAACAGATCGAACGCCCGAAGCGTCCGCACCCGGTACCCGCCCTCCCGGAAGTACCCCAGGTCCCGGGCCAGCGCGGCGGGGTCGCAGGCGACGTAGGCGATGCGGCGGGCGCCGAGGGAGGCGAGGTGGGCGACCGTGTTGCGGCCGGCGCCTGCCCTCGGGGGGTCGAGGACGATGAGGTCGACCTCGGTGATGCCGGTGCGCGGCAGGACGGACTCGACCTTGCCCTGCTCGATGCGGACCCGCGGGAAGTCGGCCAGGTTGTGCCGCGCGTCCTCCACGGCCCGCTTGGCGGACTCGATGCCGAGGACCGCGCCCTGCTCGCCGAGGCGGTCGGCGAGGGCGCCGGCGAAGAGGCCGACGCCGCAGTAGAGGTCGAGGGCCATCTCGCCCTTGCGGGGCAGGAGGCCCTGCATCACCGCCGTGACGAGCGTGTCGGCCGCCTTCGGGTGGACCTGCCAGAAGCCGCCGCTGCCGACCCGGTAGGTGTGGTCGTCGGCGCGCTCGCGCACGAACGCGCGGCCGTGGACGCGGTGGACGCCACCGTCCCGCTCGTCGACGCGCATGACGGAGACGGGCCTGTCGAGCTCGACGAGGGGCAGCCGGGCGCCGGGGCGCGGCTCCAGGATCACCATGCGGTCCTGGGACCCCGTCGCGGCGATCGCGTCGACGGAGGCCATGCCGGTCCAGTCCCGCTTCTCGATGCCCAGCTCGCTCACGCCCGCCGCCGCGATCATGCAGTGGTCGATGCGCTCGACCTCGTGGGAGCGGTGCCGGCGCAGACCGGCGTGGCCCTCGGCGTCGACGGCGTACTGGACGCGGGTGCGCCACTGCGGAACCTGGCCGGCGGGCAGCTTGTCGCCCTCGGCCGGCACCACCGTGCCGTCCCAGCCGGCCTCCTCGGGGGTGAGGCCGGCGAGCCGCTGGAGCTGCTCGGCGATGACGTCGGCCTTGAGCCGGCGCTGGGCGCCCGGCTTGGCGTGCTGCCAGTCGCAGCCGCCGCAGCGGCCGGGGCCGGCGAAGGGGCAGGGGGCCTCGATGCGGTCCTTGGACGCCTCCAGGATCCGTACGGCGTCCGCGCGCAGGAAGCGGGCGCCTTCCTCCCCCTCGGTCACCCGGGCCACCACCCGCTCGCCGGGCAGCGTGTGCCGGACGAACAGCACCTGCCCCTCGGCCGTACGGGCGATGCAGTGGCCGCCGTGGGCGACGGGGCCGACCTCGACCTCGTACTCCTCCCCCACCAGCGACTTCTTCGGTTCTGCGGGCATGGTGGGGTGACTCCAGATCGGCAGCGGGGACGGCCCGCACCGGCGGGCCCGACAACAGCCCACCAGTCTACGGCCTCCCCGCCGCGCCTCAGTCCTTGGCCGAAGGCTCCTTCGGCCGCTCCACCGCCGGACCGCGACGGACCGCACCGGGTGCGTTCCACTCCTGCCGCCTGCGGGCCCGCAGCTTGGCCGCCTCGGACGACTGCAGCTGGTACGGCACCGAGGTCACCATGACACCCGGTGTGAACAGCAGGCGGCCCTTCAGGCGCAGGGCGCTCTGGTTGTGCAGCAGGTGCTCGTACCAGTGGCCGACCACGTACTCGGGGATGATCACGGAGACCGCGTCGCGCGGGGACTCCTTGCGCAGGCCCTTGACGTACTCGATGATCGGCCGGGTGATCTCGCGGTACGGCGAGTCCAGGACCTTCAGCGGCACGTCGATCCCGCGCCGCTCCCACTCCTCGCGCAGCGCCTTGGTCTCGGCCGGGTCGACGTTGACGGTGAGCGCCTCCAGGGTGTCCGAGCGCATCAGCTTGGCGTAGGCCAGGGCGCGCAGCGTGGGACGGTGGATCTTGGAGATCAGGACGACCGAGTGCACGCGGGACGGGCGGACCATGTCGTCGCTCGGGCCCTCGGGCGCGGCGATCTCGTCGGCGACCCGGTCGTAGTGCTTCCGGATCGCGGTCATCGTCGCGTAGAAGATGCACATGCCGAGCAGGGCCACCCAGGCGCCGTGCGTGAACTTGGTGACGAGGACGACGACGAGCACCAGGCCGGTGAAGAAGGCGCCGAACGCGTTGATCGCGCGGGAGCGGATCATGTGGCTGCGCTTGGCCGGGTCCTTCTCGAGTGCGAGGTGGCGGTTCCAGTGCCGGACCATGCCCGTCTGACTGAGCGTGAAGGACACGAACACACCGACGATGTACAGCTGGATCAGCCGGGTGGAGTCCGCGCCGTAGATGAACACCAGCAGCATCGCGGCGCCCGCGAGCAGCACGATGCCGTTGGAGAAGGCGAGCCGGTCGCCGCGGGTGTGCAGCTGGCGCGGCAGGTAGCGGTCCTGGGCGAGGATCGAGCCGAGCAGCGGGAAGCCGTTGTAGGCCGTGTTGGCGGCCAGGAACAGCACCAGCGCGGTGGCGGCGGCGAGCAGGACGAACAGGAAGCTGCCCTTGCCGAAGACCGCCTCGGCGACCTGGGAGATCACCGGGTTCTGGACGTAGCCGGAGCCGAGCGGGACGCCGTTCCGCAGCAGGTCGCTGGCCGGGTGCTCGGCCATGCGGACCTTGGTGACCATGGCGAGCGCGATGATGCCGCAGAACATGGTGACGGCCAGCAGGCCCATCATCGCGAGGGTGGTCGCCGCGTTCTTCGACTTGGGCTTGCGGAAGGCCGGGACGCCGTTGGAGATCGCCTCGACGCCGGTGAGGGCCGCACAGCCGGAGGAGAAGGCGCGCAGCAGCAGGAAGACCAGCGCGAAGCCGGCGAGGCCCTGGTGTTCGGCCTTGATGTGGTAGCCGGCCGTCGGGGCGCGCATGGTGTCGCCGAGGACCACTCCGCGGAAGGCGCCCCACGCGATCATGATGAAGACGCCGCCGACGAAGACGTACGTCGGGATCGCGAAGAGCTTGCCGGACTCCTTCACGCCCCGCAGGTTCATCAGCGTCAGCAGCACGATCACGGCGGCCGCGCAGAACACCTTGTGCTCGACCACGAAGGGGATCGCGGAGCCGAGGTTCTCGATACCGGAGGAGATGGAAACGGCGACGGTCAGGACGTAGTCGACGAGCAGCGCACTGGCCACGGTGAGGCCGGCCTTGGGGCCGAGGTTGGTGGTCGCGACCTCGTAGTCGCCGCCACCGCTCGGATAGGCGTGCACGTTCTGCCGGTAGGAGGCGACCACCGTGAACATCAGCACGACGACCGCGACGGCGATCCAGGGGCTGAAGTGGTACGCCGACACGCCCGCGATGGACAGAACCAGCAGGACCTCCCCCGGCGCGTAGGCGACGGAGGACAGCGGGTCGGAGGCGAAGACGGGGAGTGCGATGCGCTTCGGCAGGAGCGTTTCCCCCAGCCGGTCACTGCGCAGTGCGCGCCCGATCAGGATCCGTTTGGGCACGTCGGTCAGTTTGGACACGAGAGAGGATCGTAAGCCTTCGAACTGGCACCCGCCCACCCGGCGTGCTGGATATGCCTCCCGAGTGAAATCAAGGGCGCATGGAACTGCGGAATCGGTGGTCCGTGTGCCCCCCGTGCCTAGATGGCAAACCCCGCCTGTCATCGCACTTCGGAGGTTCCATGCCCGCGACCGCGGAGCTGATCGGGGCGCTGCTCGCCCTCGGCGGCCTCGGAATCCTGACCCTGTGCAGCGTGCGCAGCATCACTCGCCGGCGCCTGCGACCGGCCCCGGCACGGGGGTGCCCGCCGCGTGGCGCCCGTGTGTAGCTTTGGGCGTCGGTCTGAGACCCTGATGCTGAGCAGTAACTTTTGGACACCGGAAGGACGGTCGTGCACATCGTCATCATGGGCTGCGGGAGAGTGGGTTCCGCTCTCGCCCAGACCCTGGAGCAACAGGGCCACACGGTCGCCGTGATCGACCAGGACCCCACCGCCTTCCGCCGGCTGGGCCCGGGATTCGGGGGCCGCCGGGTCACCGGCGTCGGTTTCGACCAGGACACCCTGCGCGAGGCGGGCATCGAGGAGGCCGGCGCCTTCGCCGCGGTCTCCAGCGGGGACAACTCCAACATCATCTCCGCGCGCGTGGCGCGCGAGATGTTCGGTGTGGAGAACGTGGCCGCCCGCATCTACGACCCGCGCCGCGCCGAGGTCTACCAGCGCCTGGGTATCCCGACGGTGGCCACGGTCCGCTGGACCGCCGACCAGATGCTGCGCCGGCTGCTGCCCTCCGGGGCCGAGCCGCTGTGGCGCGACCCCACCGGCGGGGTGCAGCTCGCCGAGGTGCACGCCTCCGCGAAGTGGGTGGGCCACAAGATCAGCAAGCTGCAGGAGGAGACGGGCGTCCGGGTGGCGTTCCTGACCCGCCTGGGCGAGGCGATCCTGCCCACCTCTCAGACGGTGCTGCAGGAGGGCGACCTCGTGCACGTGATGATGCGTACGGACGACGTGGACAAGGTCGAGGCGGCGTTCGCCGGTGGCCCGGAAGAGGAGGGCGGTCACTGATGAGGGTCGCCATTGCCGGGGCCGGTGCGGTCGGCCGCTCGATCGCGGGCGAGCTGCTGGAGAACGGCCACGAGGTCCTGCTGATCGACAAGGCGCCGACCGCCATCTCGGTCGAGCGCGTCCCGCAGGCGGAGTGGCTGCTCGCCGACGCCTGCGAGATCACCTCCCTGGACGAGGCGGCGCTGCAGCGCTGCAACGTCGTGATCGCCGCGACCGGCGACGACAAGGTGAACCTGGTCGTCTCGCTGCTCGCCAAGACGGAGTACGGCGTCCCGCGCGTCGTCGCCCGCGTCAACAACCCCAAGAACGAGTGGCTGTTCAACGAGGCCTGGGGCGTGGACGTCGCCGTCTCCACCCCGCGCCTGATGTCCGCCCTGGTCGAGGAGGCGGTGAGCGTCGGCGACCTGGTCCGGCTGCTCCGCTTCAGCCACGGCGACGCCAACCTCGTCGAGCTGACCCTGCCGGAGGAGTCGGCCCTGGCCGGCACCCAGGTCGGCGACGTGGAGTGGCCCGAGGACACCTCCCTGGTCACGATCATCCGCGGCACCCGTGTGCTGACGCCCTCCAAGGAGGACTCCCTGGAGCCGGGCGACGAGCTGCTGTTCGTGGCCGCGCAGGCCCGGGAGGAGCAGCTGGAGGATCTGCTGTCGGTGCGGCGCGAGGACTGACCGTACGAGAGAAGGGCGCCCTTGCTGCCAGGGGCGCCCTTTCCGCGTCGTACGGCGGACCGCTCACGCCTCCCGGCGGTGCCGTCCCCCGGTCGCCTCGCCGCTCTCCGCGGCCTGCGCGGCCTGGCGCTCCTTCTCGGCCTTCTCCTCGGCCTCAAGCTCCGCGAACACGTCGATCGGCGCAGGCGCCTTCGCCAGGAAGACCCAGGTCAGCCAGACCGCCAGCAGGAACGGCGGGATCTTCAGGGTGACCAGGACCCAGCCGAGCTGCGCGGTGTCGGCCCACCAGTACAGCGGGAAGAGGATCGCGCACTTGGCGAGCAGGATCAGGCCCCAGGCCCAGCTGGCCTTGGCGTAGGCCTTCTTGCGGCCGGGGTTGCGGGTGCGCCAGGAGAGGTTCTCCTTGAAGATCGGGCCGAGGATCAGGCCGATCAGGGGTACGCCCGCCAGGGTCGTGATGATGTAGGCCAGCGCCATGCCCAGCGTGTAGAGCATGCCGGGGAGGTAGAAGTCCTTGGCGTTGCCGGTGAACATCGCGAACACCACGCCGAAGACCACGCCGAAGACACCGCTGAAGGCGTGCTTGACGGTGTCCTTCATGGCCAGCCGGACCACGACCAGCACCAGGGAGACCGCCAGCGCGGCGATCGCGGACAGGTGCAGGTCCTTGTTGACCGTGAAGATCGTGACGAAGAGCAGGCCCGGCAGGACCGTCTCGACCATGCCGCGGACCCCGCCGAAGGCCTCGAACAGCGCCGCCTCGGTCACCGCGCGGGCGTCGTCGGGCTGAGTCTGGTCGGTGTCTTCGGTCGGCTTGTCGAGGGACGTCACCGGCTACTCCCGTCCGAGGGGTCGCAGTTCGTATTTCGGGTTGAACAGCACCCGGCGGCCCCGGCTCATCGAGATCCGGCCCGATGCGATCAGCTTGCGCCCCGGTTCTATGCCCACGATGGAACGCCTGCCGAGCCACACCACGTCCAGCGCGGCCGAGCCGTCGAACAGCTCGGCCTCCAGGGCCGGGACTCCGGCGCGCGGACGCAGGGTGACCGTGCGCAAGGTACCAGTAACGGTGACGATCTGCCGGTCGTGACAGTCGCCGATCTTCGTGCAGCCTGCCGTCTCGGCGTCTTCGCGCAGCTCCTCGGACTCCAGGTCCTCCTGCGACGAGGAGAGCCGGTCGAGCATGCGCCGGAACCGGCCGGCCGGCTTTTCGGAACGAGGAACAGCAGTCATATCTGAAGCGTACCGGGGACCGTCGGCAGGACCGTAAGCCCGCTGGTCCCGGGCCGACGGCCCTACTTCTCGAACCGGTAGCCCATCCCCGGTTCGGTGATGAAGTGCTGCGGGTGCGAGGGGTCCGACTCCAGCTTGCGCCGCAGCTGGGCCATGTACACCCGCAGGTAGTTGGTCTCGGTCCCGTACGACGGCCCCCACACCTCCTGCAGCAGCTGCTTCTGTCCGACCAGCCGGCCGGTGTTGCGGACGAGCACCTCCAGCAGGTGCCACTCGGTCGGGGTGAGCCGCACGTCCTTGCCGCCACGGTTGACCTTCTTGGCGGCGAGGTCGACGGTGAAGCCCGCGGTCTCGACGGTCGTCAGGTCGTCCTCGCCCGGCCCGGCCGGCTCGGCCCGGCGGACCGCGGCCCGCAGCCGGGCCAGCAGCTCGTCCATGCCGAACGGCTTGGTCACGTAGTCGTCGGCGCCCGCGTCCAGCGCCTGGACCTTCTCGTCGGAGGAGTGGCGGGCGGACAGCACCAGGATCGGCACCCGGGTCCAGCAGCGCAGGCCCTTGATCACCTCTACGCCGTCCATGTCGGGCAGACCCAGGTCGAGAACGACCACGTCGGGGTGGCGGGAGGCGGCGAGTTCGAGCGCGGTCGTGCCGTCGGGGGCCGCGTCGACCTCGTACGTGCGCGCCTTGAGGTTGATCACGAGGGCGCGCACGATCTGCGGCTCGTCGTCGACCACGAGCACCCGGGTCATAGGGTCTGCCTTTCTGGTTCTGCGATGCCTGCCCCGGCGGGAAGGGGCTCGGGGCGTGATCCGGCCGCTCGGAGGGTCAGCACCATGGTGAGGCCGCCCCCCGGCGTGTCCTCCGCGGTGAGGGTGCCGCCCATGGCCTCGGCGAAGCCCCGGGCGACGGCGAGGCCGAGCCCGACGCCGACACCGCGCGGAGCGTCACCGTACCGCTGGAAGGGCTCGAAGATACGATCCTTCGCCTCGTCCGGCACGCCCGGTCCGCGGTCCACCACCCGCACCTCGACCCGGTCGGCGATGGCGCTCGCGGCCACCAGGACGCGCCGCCCGCGCGGGCTGTACTTGACGGCGTTCTCCACCAGGTTGGCCACCGACCGCTCCAGCAGCCCGGGGTCGACGGCGGCCATCGGCAGCGTCTCGGGCACGTCCAGCTCGACGCTGTTCTCGGGTACACCACCCAGCGCCATCGGTACGACCTCGTCCACGTCGATCTCCCGGATCAGCGGCGTGACCGTACCGGTCTGGAGACGGGACATGTCGAGCAGGTTGCCGACGAGGTGGTCGAGCCGGTCGGCGCCCTCCTCGATGCCCTCCAGCAGCTCCGCCTGGTCCTCCTCGGACCAGGCGACGTCGTCGGAGCGCAGGGACGACACGGCGGCCTTGATGCCGGCCAGCGGAGTGCGCAGGTCGTGGCTGACGGCGGCCAGCAGGGCGGTGCGGATGCGGTTGCCCTCGGCGAGCGCGCGCGCCCGGTCGGCCTCCTCCTGGAGCCTCCTGCGGTCCAGCACGACGGCGGCCTGGGCGGCGAACGCGGCCAGCACCCGGCGGTCCTCGGCGGGCAGCACCCGGCCGGTGAGCGCGAGCGCCATGTGGTCGCCGACCGGCATGTCGACGTCGGCGTCCTCCGGGCGCTCCAGCGGCGGCCCGCAGCCGGCGCGGCCCGCGCAGGTCCAGGGCGCCACGTCGCTCTCGCGTTCCAGCAGGGCGGCCGACTCCATGGCGAAGGTCTCGCGGACCCGTTCCAGCAGCTCCTCCAGGCTGGTCTCGCCGCGCAGCACGTTCCCCGCGAGGAAGGACAGGATCTCGGACTCGGCGCGCAGCCGGGCGGCCTGGTGGGTGCGCCGGGCGGCGAGGTCGACCACCGAGGCGACCGCCATGCCGACCCCGAAGAAGATCGCGATGGCGACGATGTTCCTGGGATCGGCGACGGTCAGCCGGTGCAGCGGCGGGGTGTAGAAGTAGTTCAGCAGCAGCGAGCCGAAGGCCGCCGAGGCCAGCGCGGGCAGCAGACCGCCGAGCAGGGCCGCGGCGACCGTGACGGCCAGGAAGAGCAGCATGTCGTTGGCGAGGCCCAGGTCGACGCCGTTCAGCAGCACCGCGAGGACCGCGGGTCCGGTCAGGCCGACCGCCCAGCCCCAGACGATCCGGGCCCGCCCGAGCCGGCCGCCGCGGGCCACGGGCAGCCCGCGGCCCTTGGCGACCTCCTCGTGGGTGACGATGTGCACGTCCAGGTCGGGGCCGGAGTCCCGGGCCACCGTGGCGCCGACGCCGGGCCCGAAGACGTACTGCCAGGCCTTGCGGCGCGAGGAGCCGAGCACGATCTGGGTGGCGTTCACCCCGCGCGCGAAGTCCAGCAGGGCGGCCGGGATGTCGTCGCCGACCACGTGGTGGAAGGTGCCGCCGAGGTCCTCGACCAGGGTGCGCTGGACGGCCAGCTCCTTCGGGGAGGCCGAGGTCAGCCCGTCGCTGCGGGCGATGTAGACGGCGAGGACCTCGCCGCCGGCGCCCTTCTCGGCGAGCCGCGCGGCGCGCCGGATCAGGGTGCGCCCCTCGGGACCGCCGGTCAGGCCGACCACGATCCGCTCCCGGGAGCCCCATATCTTCGACACCCGGTGCTCGCTGCGGTACGCGTTCAGGTACTCGTCGACCCGGTCGGCCACCCACAACAGCGCCAGCTCGCGCAGGGCGGTGAGGTTGCCGGGGCGGAAGTAGTTGGACAGGGCCGCGTCGACCTTGTCCGGCTGGTAGATGTTGCCGTGCGCCATGCGGCGGCGCAGGGCCTGCGGGGACATGTCGACCAGCTCGATCTGGTCGGCCCGGCGGACGACCTCGTCGGGGACGGTCTCGCGCTGGCGCACCCCGGTGATCGATTCCACGACGTCGCCGAGTGACTCCAGGTGCTGGATGTTGACCGTGGAGACCACGTCGATGCCGGCGGCGAGCAGCTCCTCGACGTCCTGCCAGCGCTTGACGTTGCGGGAACCGGGGACGTTGGTGTGGGCCAGCTCGTCCACGAGGGCGACGGCGGGCGCCCGGCGCAGCACGGCGTCGACGTCCATCTCGCCGAAGGCGGCCCCCCGGTGCTCCAGCTGCCGGCGCGGCACCTGCTCCAGGCCGTGCAGCAGCACCTCGGTGCGCGGCCGGCCGTAATGCTCCACCCACGCGACCACGCAGTCGGTGCCCCGCTCCACCCGGCGGTGCGCCTCGGCGAGCATGGCGTAGGTCTTGCCCACGCCCGGCGCCGCGCCGAGGTAGATCCGAAGCTTGCCGCGTGCCATGGCCCCATTGTCTTCCCGTGCCTTGTTGCCTGCGCAGCGTCGACCTTACGGCCGGCGGCACACGGCGATCGGGACAGGAGTGCGAGCAGCGGGCAACTTTGACGCAACCCTGATGGGCAGCGCGGGCGTGCAGGGGCTCAGTGCTCGGTGATCTCCCCGTCGCACAGCTCCAGCACCCGGTCGGCCAGGTCCAGCAGGGTCGCGTCGTGGGTGGCGACCAGGGCGGTGACCTGCTCGCTGTGGACGACGGCCCGCAGCAGCTCCATGACGGCGTGCCCGGTCTCGGCGTCGAGCTGGCCGGTCGGCTCGTCGGCGATGAGCAGCGCCGGCCGGTTGGCGAGGGCCCGGGCGATGGCCACCCGCTGCTGCTGGCCGCCGGACAACTCCCCCGGCCGCTGCGCTGCGTGCCCGGCGAGCCCCACGAGGGACAGCAGCAGCTCGACCCGCTCCTCCCGCTCGCGCGGCTCGGCACGGCGCAGCCGCAGCGGTACGCCGACGTTCTCGGCCGCGCTCAGGATCGGGATCAGCCCGAAGGACTGGAAGACGAATCCGACCCGGTCCCGCCGCAGCCGCAGCAGTTCGCTCTCCCCGAGCCGCGCGAGATCCCGGCCCTCCACCTCGACCCGGCCCCGGTCGGGCGTGTCGAGCCCGCCGACGATGTTCAGCAGGGTGGTCTTGCCGGACCCCGACCGCCCCTTGAGAGCGACGAGTTCCCCCCGCGGCACCTCGAAGGACACCCCGCGCAGCGCGTGCACGGCAGCGGCCCCCGCCCCGTAGGACCTGTGCACGCCCTCGACCCGCACCATGGTCTCGGTGACCACGTCGCTCATGTCCCCTCCCCCAGTCGACCGCGCATCAGTATCACCGGTCAGGGTCGCGCCCGTAAGGGGCGCGGGGAACTGCGTGAGCAACCACGGAAGACCCGCAGCCGGCAACGGCCAGGCACCTCCAACGGCGCGCCCGTCCCGCGCGCGAGAACGGGCCGCACCCCCTGAGGGGCACGGCCCGTGTATCGCTGCTGAAGCCGTCAGCGGACCTCGGTGATTTCGGGCCCCCGCTGCAACTGCCCCATCCCACCGGAGAAGCGCGAACTCTCCTCCTGCTGGACCCCCTCGGGGACCATCTGCGCGTCGTTGGGCAGCTTGAGGACGATCGGGTCGCGCGGGGCCATCGGACCCTCGCCGCGGACCACGACGGTGTCCCGGAAGATCTGCTCCAGCAGCCCGGCCGCCTGCGGCTGCACCGCGCCCTGGCCGGAGATCACACCGCGCAGGAACCAGCGCGGACCGTCCACGCCGACGAACCGTACGACCTGGAAACCGCCGGTGCCGTCGGGCAGCTGCACCGGCACCTGGGCGCGCAGCTCCCACCCGAGCGGGCCCTCGACCTCGTCGACGATGCCACCCTGCTGGGTGATGCCGGACGCGATCTCCTCGCGGACCTCGCCCCAGATGCCCTCGCGCTTGGGCGCGGCGAAGGCCTGGAGCTGGATGGCGCTGTCGCGCAGCACGACGGTCGCGGCGACGATCGCGTCGCCGGCGACCTCGACCCGCAGCTCCATGCCGTCGACGCCCGGCACGAACAGACCGCCGAGGTCCACGCGGCCCTCGGCCGGGTCGCGCACCTCGCTGCTGTCCCACGGACCGTCGGGCCGGGGCCCGGGCTCCAGCCGGACGCGCTCGCGCTCGGCCTCCTCGTCCGCCTCGGTGTCGACGCTGTCGACGACCTGCTCGGCCTCGCCGGCCGCGTCCTCGGCGGCACCCTTCTTCTTGCGACGTCCGAACACGTCACTGTCCTTCCCGGTCGGATACGACCGCAGCGTATCGATTCCCACCCGTCGGACCGCCCTCGGCGGCCTGACCGCTTGTGCCGCTCTCGCCGCCCACCGCGGCATGGCCGCCGGTGGACCCGAAGCCCCCTTCGGCCCGCGCCGAGCCGGGAAGCTCCGCGACCTCCTGGAAGCGGACCCTCTCGACCTGCTGGACGACCAGTTGGGCAATCCGGTCGAAGCGCTCGAACCGCACGCTCTCGCGAGGGTCGAGATTCACCACGATCACCTTGATCTCCCCACGGTACCCGGCATCAACCGTCCCCGGGGCATTCACGAGGGCGACACCGCAGCGGGCGGCGAGGCCGGAACGCGGATGCACAAAGGCCGCGTACCCCTCGGGCAGGGCGATCGACACCCCCGTGGGCAGGACGGCCCGCTCGCCGGGCTTCAGCTCGCACGCCTCGGTGGTGCGCAGATCGGCTCCGGCGTCCCCGGGATGCTCGTACGCCGGAAGCGGTACGTCCGGGTCAACGCGCCGGATCAGCACGTTCAGCGGGTCACGGCTCACGGGTTCACCTCGAAGGCGCGGACGCGCCGGCTCTGGTCGGGGTCGCTCATGGCGGCCTGGATCTCTTCCTTGCGGCCGTGGTCGATGAAGTGGTCGACCTTGACCTCGATGAAGAGGGCGTCGGCGCGCACGGCGAGCGGCCCGTCGGGGCCGCCGAGGCGCCCGGTGGCGGTGGAGTAGATCTTCCGTCCGGCGACGGCCGTGACCTCGGCCTCCAGATACAGCGTGGTGCCGACGGGCACGGGCCGTACGAAGTCCGTCTCCAGCCGTCCGGTGACGGCGATGGTCCGCAGCAGCCAGTTCAGCGAGCCGAGGGTCTCGTCCAGGGCCGTGGCGAGCACTCCTCCGTGCGCGAGGCCCGGGGCGCCCTGGTGGGCGGGCTGCACGGTGAACTCGGCGGTCAGCGAGACACCCTCGCCGGCGCGGGCCTCCAGGTGCAGTCCGTGCGGCTGCCCGGGGCCGCACCCGAAACAGTGTTCGTAGTGGGCGCCGAGAAGCTCCCCGGGCGCGGGCGCGTCGGGGTGCCGTACCGGTTTCCCCGCGTCGGCGGGAGGCTGAAGAGCTGCGGAACTACCACTCACAGCCGCAGACCTTACCCGCGCCTCGGACCTCTGCGGATCCCGTGCCAAGCTTGGCTCCATGCAGCTCTCCGCCACCCCCTACGAAGAACGCCTCACCGCCCCGCGCTCGTGGTGGCTGATCAGCTTTCTGGTGGGTGTCTCGTTCGCCCTGATCCTGCTGCCTTTCGGCACCCTGCCGCTGCTCGGCGGCCTGGTCGGCGGTACGGCGGCCGCGGCCGTGGTGGCCAGCGCGTACGGCTCCCCGCGCATCCGGGTCGTGGGCGACTCCCTCATCGCGGGCGAGGCGAAGATCCCGGTCTCGGCGCTGGGCGCGACGGAGGTGCTGGACGCGGAGGAGGCCCGCGCCTGGCGGACGTACAAGGCCGACACCCGTGCCTTCCTGCTGCTGCGCGCCTACATCCCGACGGCGCTGCGGGTGGAGGTCACGGACCCGCAGGACCCGACGCCGTACCTGTACCTGTCGACGCGGGAGCCGGAGCGGCTGGCCGCGGCCATCGAGGCGGCGCGGACGGCGCAGGCCTGAAGCGCGCCTAGAGCTCGTCGGGCAGCTCGAGGGGTTCGGCCGGCTTCTCCAGGGGCGGCAGCTCCGGCAGCGCGTCCCAGGGCACCTGGATCTTGCGCAGGTCGGCCCGGACGCGGCCCGCAAGTCTCCTGGTGTCCCGGCGGTTCATGACCGCCCCGACCGCGGCTCCCACCATGAACGGCATCAGGTTGGGCAGGTCGCGGACCATCCGTTTCATGATCTGCTGGCGCAGTTGGCGCTTCATCCGGCCGCCCAGGGCCGTGTCGTACGTCGACGGCTTCATCACGTCGATCCCGCGCTCCTCCGACCAGGAGGACAGGTACGCGGCGGTGCGCTCCTTGAGGCTGCCCGGCGGGCGGACCCCGTAGACCTCGTGCAGTTCGGCGATCAGTTTCAGCTCGATCGCGGCGACCCCGGTGATCTCGGCGGCCAGCTCGGTCGGCATGGCCGGCGGCACCGGCAGCATCGCCGCCGCTCCGATCCCGGCTCCGACCGTGGAGGTGCCGGCCGCCGCGCCCGCCACCAGTTTGTCGGCGAGTTCCTCGGGTCCGAGCCCGGGGAACTGCCTGCGCAGGGCCGCGAGGTCGCGTACGGGGATGCGCGGGGCCATCTCGATGAGGCGGTCCGCGAGGTACCCCAGCCCCGCGCGGGCCCGGCTGCCGCCCCTGCGGGCGCCTTCCCGGGTCAGTTCCCGGGCCTTCTCACGGATCGCCGCCGCCCGGCGCCGGGCGACGGGGGCGGGGTGGTGTGCCGGCGCCGGCAGCTCGTCCCGGTCGGGCGCCGGCCCGAGCGAGGCTCCCGCTCCGGGTGAGCCCCGCTCGTCGTCACGCGTGCCGTGCGGGCCGTCGTTCGGCCCTTGGTCCGCTTTCCGCAGAGGGAAGCGGCGCTTCCGGGGAGGGGTCGAGCCAGACATGGCCGACCCGTCCTCAGTCGCAGTCGCGGCAGATCGGCTGACCGTTCTTCTCCCGGGCCAGCTGGCTGCGGTGGTGCACCAGGAAGCAGCTCATGCAGGTGAACTCGTCCTGCTGCTTGGGCAGCACCCGGACGGCCAGCTCCTCGTTCGAGAGGTCGGCTCCGGGCAGTTCGAGGCCCTCGGCGGCCTCGAACTCGTCGACGTCCACCGACGAGGTGGACTTGTCGTTCCGCCTGGCCTTCAGCTCTTCAAGGCTGTCCGAGTCGACGTCGTCGTCGGTCTTGCGTGGAGTGTCGTAATCGGTTGCCATATCGCTCTCCCCCTCTGGGTGTCTGCGGTGTCTCCAGCGCACGTAACGCGTGAGAGGCCGGACTTGTGCCCGACCTGAGGCGGAGATTTTGCCTCACATCAAGGTCTGTTACTCAATCGACACCCAACCCGACCCCTCAGGAGTGATCGGCTTGGCTGGCGGTGAGGACCGTACACGGTTCGAATGCCGCACCTCAAAGGCGCCTCACCGTGTACTTCCCGTGATCAAGAGCCCTGAAAACCAGGACTTTCCCGGCTTTCCACCTTCCATCATGATCACTGTGCGTACATGGCCGGAATTCCGCCCATGTGATCGATCACACAGGAAGAACCCCGTCCTACCGTCCAAAAATTCCGCGTAAAGCGAACATCCTCCGCGTGTGTCGTTTTCGGTCACACCGGGAAGGTGACGCGCATCACCAGACCACCGCCCTCCCGGGGCTGGGCCAGGATGTGACCGCCGTGCGCCCGGGCCACGGACCGGACGATCGACAGACCGAGACCCACCCCCTTGTCGCTGCCGGTGCGCTCGGTGCGCAGCCGCCGGAACGGCTCGAAGAGGTTGTCGATCTCGTACGCCGGCACCACCGGTCCCGTGTTCGTGACCGTGAGCACCGCCTGCCCGTGCCGGATCTCGGTGGTCACCTCGACCCAGCCCTTCTCGGGAACGTTGTACCGCACGGCGTTCTGGACGAGGTTCAGCGCGATCCGCTCCAGCAGCACACCGTTGCCCTGCACCACGGCCGGCTTGCGCTCGCCGCGGATCGAGACGCCCTTGGCCTCCGCCTCGGCGTGCACCTGGTCGATGGCCTGCGTGGCGACCTCGGCCAGGTCGACCGGTTTGCGCTCGACGATCTGGTTGTCACTGCGGGCGAGCAGCAGCAACCCCTCGACCAGCTGTTCGCTGCGCTCGTTGGTGGCGAGCAGCGTCTTGCCGAGCTGCTGGAGTTCCACCGGCGCGTTCGGATCCGACAGATGCACTTCGAGGAGCGTTCTGTTGATCGCGAGCGGGGTGCGCAGTTCGTGCGAGGCGTTGCCGACGAAGCGCTGCTGGGCGGTGAAGGCCCGCTCCAGCCGCTCCAGCATGTCGTCGAAGGTGTCCGCCAGCTCCTTCAGCTCGTCGTCCGGGCCGTCCAGCTCGATCCGGCGGGACAGGTCCGAGCCGGCCACCTGGCGGGCGGTGCGGGTGATCCGGCCGAGCGGGGACAGCACGCGGCCGGCCATCGCGTAGCCGAACGCGAAGGCGATCACGGCGAGGCCCAGCAGGGCCAGCAGGGAGCGGCTGAGCAGGTTGTCCAGGGCCCCCTGGCGCTGCTGGTCCACACAGTGGGCGATCGCGTCGTTGAAGTCCGACAGCGGCACCGGGCCGGTGTTGATCGCGGTGACCGCGGGACAGTTGTCGCTGGTGACCTTGATCGCCGAACCACTGACGATCTTGAACAGCGGCTGGTTGCCGGTGCTGATCGCCTGGGCGGCGAGCAGGTAGATGATCGACAGCAGCAGGATGCCGGCGATCAGGAACATGCCGCCGTACAGCAGCGTCAGCCGTATCCGGATGGTCGGGCGCAGCCAGGGGAAGGGGGGCTGCGGCCTCCTCGGGTCCCAGGTGGGCTTCGGGGGTGCCTGGGGCGGGGCGGGTGTCGTGGCCACGGGGGATCAGATCCGGTAGCCGGAGCCGGGGACGGTCACGATGACGGGCGGCTCGCCCAGCTTGCGGCGCAGGGTCATCACCGTCACCCGCACCACGTTGGTGAACGGGTCGGTGTTCTCGTCCCAGGCCTTCTCCAGCAGCTGCTCCGCCGAGACCACGGCCCCCTCGCTGCGCATCAGCACCTCCAGCACCGCGAACTCCTTGGGCGCGAGCTGGACCTCCTTGCCGTCCCGGAAGACCTCGCGGCGGTTGGGGTCGAGCTTGATGCCGGCGCGCTCCAGGACCGGCGGCAGCGGCACGCTGGTGCGGCGGCCGAGGGCGCGCACGCGCGCGATCAGCTCGCTGAAGGCGAACGGCTTGGGCAGGTAGTCGTCGGCGCCGATCTCCAGGCCTTCGACGCGGTCGCTGACGTCTCCGGACGCGGTGAGCATCAGCACGCGCGTGGGCATGCCCAGCTCGACGATCCTGCGGCACACGTCGTCGCCGTGCACCAGCGGGAGGTCGCGGTCGAGGACGACCACGTCGTAGTCGTTGACGCCGATGCGCTCCAGGGCGGCCGCACCGTCGTACACGACGTCGACGGCCATGGCCTCCCGGCGCAGTCCGGTGGCCACCGCATCGGCGAGCAGTTGCTCGTCCTCGACGACGAGTACGCGCACGTCGCTTGTCCTTCCTCATGTCCACCCGCGTAGCGCGCCGTGAGCGCGTGCGGGCAGGGATGTCCGTGGGTGTGACCCCCATCCTGCCCTTTTCGGCCATAAGTCGGCTGTAAGGCGAGGTCCGGGCGGCAGGAAGGGGTTTCCGGGGCGGGAATACGCGAATTTCTCCGCGGGTTGAGGTTTCCACGGAAGGGAGCGGGGGGAGGACGGCTTTACACCCCGCGATCACGCTCTGCATGTGCCGCAGCACCATGCGGTACCCCGCCATCCGCTTCGCAGAGCGGGCGTGGGTGTCCGGCACCGTCGCCGCCCGGCCGGGCAGCGCTGGGCACCTGCGAGAGACGTGATCGCCCCTTCCCTACGGCACACCCCCGTGCCACCCGACCCACGACCCTGGACGAGGGGGCGCAGCATGGACGCTTTCACCGCAGGACTTCTGCAGCGCATAAGGGCGACCGAGACCGACCTGTCGCGGGCTCGTGACGAGGGCGACGACTTCCTCGTCGAGGTGGAGCAGGCAGAGCTCGACGACCTGCGACGCCTCGCCGCCGAACACGGTGTGGAGGTCGGCGCGTCACGCGTCTGATCGGCCCGAAAGCGCAAGAAGGGACCCCGGCGAATCCAGCGCCGGGGTCCCTTTGCGTGCGGCTGCCGGTGTCCCCGTCAGTCGTGCCAGGCGCCGAAGTCCTCCAGCAGCCGCTGGAGGGGCTCGAACACCCCGGGCGTCCCCGCCACGGTCAGGTCCCCCGAGGGGCGCTCTCCGGGCCGCCCACCGGTCAGCGCGCCCGCCTCCCGGGCGATCAGGTCCCCGGCCGCGACGTCCCACGCGTGCAGACCCCGCTCGTAGTACCCGTCGAGCCGGCCGCAGGCCACGTCGCACAGGTCGACCGCCGCCGAGCCGCTGCGCCGGATGTCCCGCAGCAGCGGGACGAGCCGGGCGGCCACCTCGGCCTGGTGGGTGCGGACCTCGGTGACGTAGTTGAATCCGGTGGAGACCAGGGCCTGGTCCAGCGGGGGCGCGGGACGGCAGGCGAGCGCCTGCTCGCCCTCCCACGCGCCGGTCGCCCACGCGCCACCGCCGCGCACGGCGTGGTACGTCTCGCCGCGCATCGGAGCGGCGACCACTCCGACGACGGTCTCGCCGTCCTGTTCGGCCGCGACGGACACCGCCCAGGTGGGCAGTCCGTACAGGTAGTTGACGGTGCCGTCGAGCGGGTCGATCACCCAGCGGATGCCGCTCGTGCCCTCGACGGAGGCGCCCTCCTCGCCGAGGAAGCCGTCGTCCGGGCGCTGTCCGGAGATCAGGTCGGTGATCAGCTTCTCCGCCGCGATGTCCATCTCGGTGACCACGTCGATGGGGCTGGACTTCGTCCTGGCCACGGCCAGGTCGGCGGGACGGCCGTCGCGGAGCAGCTCGCCGGCGCGGCGGGCGGCCTCCTGTGCGAGCGCGAGCAGGTCCCGGTGCAGGGCGTCGGTCACGGGTCTCCTCACGCGTAGGGGCTGTCGGCACCGGCGGCGGCCGGGCGGGGCGCACGGGCGGGGCAGCAGCCGACCGGGCAGAGGTGGTGGCTCGCGCCCAGCGCGCCCAGGGCGCAGGGGGTGACCTCCTGGCCGCGTTCCACGGCGGCGCGCTCGGCGATCAGCTCGCGGACGGCCGCGGCGAACCGCGGGTCGGCGCCCACGGTGGCCGAGCGGCGCACCGGCAGGCCCAGCTCCTCGGCCTTGGCCTTGGCCTCGGTGTCGAGGTCGTAGAGGACCTCCATGTGGTCGGAGACGAAGCCGATGGGGGCCATGACCACGGCGGGCACACCGGCCGCGTGCTGCTCCTCCAGGTGGTCGCAGATGTCGGGCTCCAGCCACGGGATGTGCGGGGCGCCGGAGCGGGACTGGTAGACGAGCCGCCAGGGGTGGTCGACGCCGGTGCGCTCGCGGACGGCGTCGGCGATCAGCCGGGCCACGTCCAGGTGCTGCTCGACGTAGGCGCCGCCCTCGCCGTGGGCCTCGACGGGGCCGGAGGTGTCGGCGGCCGAGGTCGGGATGGAGTGGGTGGTGAAGGCGATGTGGGCGCCCGCGCGGACGTCCTCGGGGAGGTCCTCCAGGGCGCGCAGCACGCCGTCGATCATGGGCTCGACGAAGCCGGGGTGGTTGAAGTAGTGCCGCAGCTTGTCGATCCTCGGCAGCTCCAGGCCCTCGGTCTCCAGGGCGGCCAACGCGTCGGCGAGGTTCTCCCGGTACTGGCGACAGCCCGAGTAGGAGGCGTAGGCGCTGGTGGCGAGGACGAGGATGCGGCGGCGGCCGTCGGCGACCATCTCGCGCAGGGTGTCGGTCAGATACGGCGCCCAGTTGCGGTTGCCCCAGTAGACCGGCAGGTTCAGGCCGTGGTCGGCGAAGTCCTTGCGCAGGGCGTCCAGCAGGGCGCGGTTCTGGTCGTTGATGGGGCTGACCCCGCCGAACAGGAAGTAGTGTTGCCCGACTTCCTTGAGGCGTTCCGTGGGGATGCCGCGCCCGCGCGTGACGTTCTCCAGGAACGGGACCACGTCGTCCGGGCCTTCGGGGCCGCCGAAGGAGAGCAGGAGGAGGGCGTCGTACGGGGTGGCATCGAGCGCGTCTGGCATGAGTCGATCCTGCCACCCGGCACTGACAGCGGGGAATCAGCGGGGCGAAGAGTCGGGTTCCACCCGGTTCGGGGTGGTTTCTTCGGGCGTCGCACCGGGTGCAATGAGGGTGCCCTAACTCGTAAGCTGTATCAGCCGCATTCGCGCCTTACCGAGTCGCTCCGGAGACCACGTGTCCAGCCCCTACAGAGCCCTGTTCGCCGAGCCCGGCACCAAGGCCTTCTCCGCCGCGGGATTCATCGGCCGGATGCCCCTGTCGATGATGGGCATCGGCGTGGTCACGATGGTCTCCCAGCTCACCGGGCGGTACGGGCTCGCGGGCGCCCTGTCGGCCGCCATGGCGCTGTCCGCCGCCGCGGTCGGGCCGCAGATCTCCCGGCTGGTGGACCGGCACGGGCAGCGCCGGGTGCTGCGCCCCGCGACCCTGGTGGCCCTGGTCGCGGCGGGCGGGCTGCTGCTCGCCGCCCACCTCCGGTGGCCGGACTGGGTGCTGTTCGTCTGCGCGGCCGGGATCGGCACGGTGCCGAGCCTGGGCGCGATGATCCGGGCCCGCTGGGCGGCGCTGTACCGGGGCACTCCGAAGCTGCACACCGCCTACTCGTTCGAGTCGGTCGTGGACGAGGTCTGCTTCATCTTCGGGCCGATCATCTCCATCGGCCTGTCCACGGCCTGGTTCCCGGAGGCGGGCCCCCTGCTGGCCGCCTGTTTCCTGGCGGCCGGCGTCTTCTGGCTGACCGCCCAGCGCGCCACCGAGCCCGAGCCGCACCCGCGCGAGCGGCACGGCGGCGGCAGCGCCCTGCGCGCGCGGGGGCTCCAGGTGCTGGTGGCCACCTTCGTGGCGACCGGCGCGATCTTCGGGGCCGTGGACGTGGTCACCGTCGCCTTCGCCGACGAGCGCGGTCACAAGGGCGCCGCCAGCGTGGTCCTGGCGCTGTACGCGGCCGGTTCCTGTGTGGCGGGCGTGGTCTTCGGACTGCTGCGCTTCAGCGGTGCGCCGGAACGCCGCTGGCTGCTGGGCGTGGCGGGGATGGCCGTGAGTATGATCCCCCTCCTACTGGTCGGAAACCTGCCGCTTCTGGCCGTGGCGCTGTTCGTTGCGGGGCTGTCCATCGCACCGACGATGATCACGACGATGTCCCTCATCGAAGAGCACGTACCGCGCGCGCAGCTCACCGAAGGCATGACCTGGGTGAGCACCGGCCTCGCCGTCGGCATCGCGGTCGGCTCCTCCGTGGCCGGCTGGGTGATCGACGCGGCCGGAGCACGGGCCGGGTACGGGGTTCCGGCCGTGTCCGGAGCCGTCGCGGTCGCGGTCGGTTTCCTCGGGTACCGCCGGCTGCGCAGGCCGGCCGCGGGTCGGGGAGGCACCGTTGAGCAGCACAGCGAGCGGGAAGAACGGCACCTGGCGTAACTGGGGCGGGAATGTCTCCGCCCGGCCCGCCCGGCAGGTCGCGCCGGCCTCGGTGGAGGAGCTGGCCGCGGCGGTGCGCCGGGCGCGGGAGGACGGCCTGAGGGTGAAGGCGGTCGGGACCGGGCACTCCTTCACCTCGATCGCCGCCACCGACGGCGTGTTGATACGCCCTCAACTGCTGACCGGCATACGCAGCATCGACCGGGATTCCATGACGGTCACGGTGGAGGCGGGCACCCCGCTCAAGAGACTCAACGCCGCTCTCGCGCGCGAGGGCCTCTCGCTCACCAACATGGGCGACATCATGGAGCAGACCGTCTCGGGGGCCACCAGCACCGGCACGCACGGCACGGGCCGCGCGTCCGCCTCCATCGCCGCGCAGATCAAGGGGCTGGAACTCGTCACGGCCGACGGCTCGCTGCTCACCTGCTCCGAGAAGCAGAACCCGGAGGTGTTCGCCGCGGCCCGCATCGGCCTCGGCGCCCTGGGGATCGTCACCGCGATCACCTTCGCCGTGGAGCCGCTCTTCCTGCTCACCGCGCGCGAGGAACCCATGCCCTTCGAACGGGTCCTCGCCGAGTTCGATCAACTGTGGGCCGAGAACGAGCACTTCGAGTTCTACTGGTTCCCGCACACCGGCAGCACCAACACCAAGCGGAACAACCGCAGCGCCGGCCCCGCACAGCCGGTGGGACAGCTCGCCGGGTGGTTCGAGGACGAGTTCCTCTCCAACGGCGTCTTCCAGGTGGCCCAGTGGGTCGGCCGCGCGGCCCCCGCGACCGTTCCGGCGATCGCGCGGGTCTCCAGCAGGGCCCTGTCCGCGCGCACGTACACGGACATTCCCTACAAGGTCTTCACCTCGCCGCGCCGGGTGCGCTTCGTGGAGATGGAGTACGCCGTCCCGCGGGCGGCCCTGGTGGCGACGCTGCGCGAACTGAAGGCCATGGTCGACCGCTCCGGTCTGCGGGTGAGCTTCCCGGTCGAGGTGCGCACCGCCCCGGCCGACGACATCACCCTGTCCACCGCCTCCGGCCGGGACAGCGCCTACATCGCCGTGCACATGTTCCGGGGCACGTCCTATCAGGCGTACTTCACCGCCGCCGAGCGCATCTTCACGGCGCACGAGGGGCGCCCGCACTGGGGCAAGGTGCACACGCGGGATGCCGAGTACTTCGCCCGGGTGTACCCGCGCTTCGGCGAGTTCACCGCACTGCGGGATCGTCTGGACCCGGATCGGCTGTTCCAGAACGACTACCTGCGGAGGGTGTTGGGGGCGTAGGCCCACGAAACCATTAGTTCCGTTTCTGGTGATTGCGTGAAGTTCGCCACGCGCATGATCGACAAAACCGGTTGCGGAGGGCCAAGTCCCATGCCTTGCCAGAAGTTGGGCGGCGCGCCGATCCACGCAGGTGGCCCGAATGGAGTACTGTTGCGAGCCCTGGGTCCGGTCTCCCACCAGGGTGCCCGCGGCCTTGCAGGACCGCCGGGAGGGGGCTAGTTGCACAGGGTGACGGAGTTGGTCACTTAGCGTTGTGAACAGGTAACCGTGCCATAACGGCGGTCCCGGGCCCGTGCCCGACACGCCGGGCAACTCGGCAAGGTTGTGGCAGGCTGCACCCGGGCAGGCCACACTCGACTAGCGGAAGCAGCGACGCACGTGACGTCGGCAGGCACCACCCGGGAGGTCCCCATGCCCGAACTGCGTGTCGTGGCCGTCTCGAATGACGGCACACGGCTGGTGCTGAAGGCTGCCGACTCTACGGAGTACACGCTTCCGATCGACGAACGCCTGCGCGCCGCCGTGCGCGGCGACCGTCCCCGCCTCGGCCAGATCGAGATCGAGGTCGAGAGCCATCTCCGCCCGCGTGACATCCAGGCGCGGATACGGGCTGGTGCCACCGCGGAAGAGGTCGCCCAGCTCGCCGGCATCCCCGTCGACCGGGTACGGCGCTTCGAGGGCCCGGTGCTCGCCGAGCGCGCCTTCATGGCCGAGCGGGCCCGCAAGACCCCGGTCCGCCGCCCCGGCGAGAATGCCGGCCCGCTGCTCGGCGAGGCCGTGCAGGAGCGGCTGCTGCTGCGCGGCGCCGAGAAGGACACCGTGCAGTGGGACTCCTGGCGCCGCGACGACGGCACGTGGGAGGTGCTCCTCGTCTACCGGGTCGCGGGCGAACCGCACTCGGCGAGCTGGACGTACGACCCGCCCCGGCGGCTCGTCCAGGCCGTGGACGAGGAGGCGCGCTCGCTGATCGGCGAGACCGACGACCTGGCCGTGCCCGAGCCGAGCTTCCCGTTCGTCCCGCGCATCGCCCGGCTGCCGCGCGAGCGCTCGATGGACCGCGCGCTCGACCGGGTCGACCGCGAGCGGCCCAGCCTGCCCGCGCAGTCGTCGGAACCGGACGAGGACAGCACGGGTGAGCGCGACTCGCTGACCAGCCTGCTGGAGGCCGTACCGAGCTTCCGGGGCGACCTGGTGGTCCCGGAACGTCCGGCGGAGCCCTCGGAGGAGCCCGACGACGAGCCCGCCGCCGAGGAGCCCCCGGCGCCCGCCGCCTCCGCCGGCTCCGCCTACGCGGACGTCCTCATGCCGCGCTCCGTCGGCAGCCACCGCGACCGGCTCATCGGCGCGACCGACCGGCAGGCCGAGGCCGACGGCGTCCGCCCCGGCCGCCGTGCCGCCGTGCCGAGCTGGGACGAGATCGTGTTCGGCACCCGCCGCAAGAAGCAGGAGTAGGTCTCCGTACGGACTCGGGAGGGGGCACGCGCGTGCCCCCTCTTCGGGCTGTGCGCTACTGCGGATCCGCCCCCACGGCCACCGGCCGCGCCGGGTCCGAGGACCACTCGGACCACGAACCCACGTACAGGGCCGCCGGGATGCCCGCCACCGCCAGCGCCAGGACCTCGTGGGCGCCGGAGACGCCCGAACCGCAGTACACGCCCACCTCGGTGTCCTCGGACACCCCCAGGGCCTTGAAACGGTCCCTCAGCTCCGCCGCGGGCAGGAAGCGGCCGTCCGGGCCCACGTTCTCCGTCGTCGGCGCCGACACCGCGCCGGGGATGTGCCCGCCGATCCGGTCGATCGGCTCCACCTCACCGCGGTACCGCTCCCCCGCGCGCGCGTCCAGCAGCACACCCGTACGGGCCAGGGCCGCGGCCCCGTCCGCGTCCAGCAGCCCCGCGGCGGCCGGCGCCGGGGCGAAGTCGCCCTCGGCCGGCTCCGGCACCTCGGTGGACAGCTCGCCCCGCCAGGACGGCAACCCGCCGTCGAGCACCCGCACGTCCGGGTGACCCGTCCAGCGCAGCAGCCACCACGCGCGCGCGGCGGCCCAGCCCTGCCCGCCGTCGTACACGACGACCGGCCGCCCGGCCGACACGCCCGCGCGGCGCATCGCGGCACCGAAATCCGCGAGGTCGGGCAGCGGATGCCGGCCCCGCGCGCCGGGCGCGGCGGCCAGCTCCCGGTCCAGGTCGACGAAGACCGCGCCGGGGATGTGCCCGGCCGCGTACGCGGCCCTGCCGTCGAAGGCCGGCGCGCCCGCCGCCTTCGCCACGCTCAGCTGCCAGCGCACGTCCAGCAGCGTGGGCGGGTGGTCCCCGGTCAGCTCGTGGGCGAGATCGGATGCGGTGATGATGGCTGTCATGGCGTCCATCCATACGTCAGGGGTGGCCGCCGCGTCCAGGTCCGGCTACTCTGCTCGGCCGGACAGGCTCGATCACCGGGCGTACCGGATCGAGCACGTGCTGTACAGCCGACGGACACCCGTCGGCCATCGTCAGGAAGCGGCGAAAGACGGCAGATCGGGCATCCTCCCGGAGTGACGGCCGAGCGGCGCGGTACGGCCCCGCGGCACCGCCGGAGGATGCGGGCACCGGCACGGGCGTACGCGCCAGCGGCGTGGACCCCTTCCGGGGAGCGGAAGCGACACGGCCACCGCGAGGGGCCGGGGAGAGAGTGATCGATGACCGATGCACGGGAGTCGGCCGGTCCGCACGCGCGGCGCGTGCCCGGCACGCCCAGTTGGGTGAGCCTGATGGTGCACGGGCTGGATGCCACCGAGGAGTTCTACGGTGAGCTGTTCGGCTGGGAGTTCCGGCCGGGCCCGCAGCAGCTCGGCCCGTATGTGCGGGCGCTGCTGGACGGGCGGGAGGTGGCGGGCATGGGCCAGCTGCCGCCGGACCGCCGGCTGCCGGTCGCCTGGACGCCGTACCTCGCCTCGGACGACGTGGACCAGACCGCCGACACGGTACGGCTGTGCGGCGGCACGGTGGCCGTCGGCCCGCTGGACGCCGCCGAGGCCGGGCGGATGGCGATCGCCGCCGACCCCTCCGGGGCGGTGTTCGGGATCTGGCAGGGCTCCGCGCTCTTCGGCACGGCGATCAGCGGCGTGCCCGGCACGCCCGTCTGGAACGAACTGGTCACCTTCGAGACGGAGAGCGTCGCGAAGTTCTACAAGAGCGTGTTCGGTTACGAGGAGGAGCCCGTAGTCTCCGCCGACTTCGACTACCTGACCCTGCGCCTGGACGGCCGGCCGGTGGCCGGGCTGCACGGCGTGGGCCACGCCCTGCCCCGGGACCGGGGGCCGTACTGGCGGACGTACTTCCAGGTCGCCGACATCGGTGCGACGCTGCGGCAGGTCACCGGGCTGGGCGGGCGGATCCTCCGGCCGGCCCACGACAGCCCGCACGGGCGGGTGGCGACGGTGGCGGACCCGGAGGGCGCCGAGTTCTCGGTGGTCCAGGATCCGCGTTGAGTCCTGCGCGCCGGAGCCCTGCCTCAGTCTCAGGAGCCCTCAGGTGACCTCGGGAGTCCGCAGGAGCCCTCAGGAGGCCGAGACGGGCAGTACGTCCGGGGACAGGGCCGCCGCGCGGGCCGACGCGGCGGTCATCCGGCGCCGGTGGTGGCGGCGGCACAGCACCTCGTAGCCGACCTCGCCCGCGGACTGGTTGACGTCGCCGACGACCACCTGGGCGCCCTCGACCACCATCTCGCCGCCTATCGTGCGGGCGTTGTGCGTGGCCCGGGCGCCGCACCAGCACAGCGCCTCCACCTGGAGCACCTCGATCCGGTCGGCCAGCTCCACCAGCCGCTGCGAGCCCGGGAACAGCTTGGAGCGGAAGTCGGTGGTGATACCGAAGGCGAACACGTCCAGGCCGAGATCGTCCACCACGCGCGCGAGCTGGTCTATCTGCTCGGGCGCGAGGAACTGCGCCTCGTCCGCGATCACATAGTCGGCCCGGCCGCCCTGCGAGAGATGGTCCACGAGGTAGGCGTACAGGTCCTGGCCGTCCTCCACCTCCACCGCGTCGGTGACCAGGCCCAGCCGGGAGGACAGCTTGCCCTCGCCCGCCCGGTCGTCCCGGGTGAAGATCATGCCGGCCAGTCCGCGCGCGGAGCGGTTGTGCTCGATCTGCAGAGCCAGCGTCGACTTCCCGCAGTCCATCGTTCCGGAGAAGAACACCAGCTCGGGCATGAGGGGTTGAGCACCTTTCGGTGAGTCGTCGGGAGGGGCGGAACGCTTCAGGAGCGTACTTCGAGCAGCGGGACCAGCTGCTCGGCAGGGGTCATCGAGCCGTGGTTGCCGACCAGCGCCGACTCCTTGGGCTCCCGCTCGGAGGCGATGATCAGGACGTCGTCGTGCGCGGCGGCGATCACGTCCCCGATCCGCGCATACACGCGCTCGTCCACCTGCGGTCCGAACCAGCCGGCCGCGATCGCCTCGTCCCGCGAGGCCACCCAGAACTGCTCGCCGAGCACCTCGCGCCAGACGGTCAGGACGTCGTTCGCCGCGCCCGGCACCGCGTACACGTGCCGGGCCCGGCCCTCGCCGCCCAGCAGGGCCACGCCGGCGCGCAGCTCCCAGTCCTCGTCGAAGTCGATGCGGTGCTGCTCGTCGAACGGCACGTCGATCATGCCGTGGTCGGCGGTCACGTAGAGGGCGCTGCGCGGCGGCAGCTGCTCCGCGAGGCGCTGGACGAGCCGGTCGACGTTCATGAGCTGGCCGCGCCAGGTGTCGGAGGCGATGCCGTAGCGGTGTCCGGCGCCGTCCAGCTCGGAGTAGTACGTGTACACCAGCGAGCGGTCCCCGGCGGCCAGTTGCTCGGCCGCCAGGTCCATGCGGTCCTCGCCGGTGAGCCGGCCGTGGAAGCTGCCGCCGCTGAGCGCCACCTTGGTGAGCGGCGTGTGCTCGAAGGCGGGCGAGGACACCTGGGCGGCGTGTACCCCGGCCTCGTGGGCCAGCTGGAAGACGGTGGGGTACGGCTGCCAGGAGCGCGGTTCCGTGTACGGCTGCCAGCGGAGCTGGTTCATCAGCTCGCCGGTGCCCGGGTTGCGCACGGTGTACCCGGGCAGGCCGTGGAGGCCGGGCGGCAGGCCGGTGCCGACGGAGGCGAGGGAGGTCGCGGTGGTCGCCGGGTAGCCGGCGGTGAGCGGGCGGCCGGTGCCGCCGCGCGAGCTGCCGAGCAGGGAGGTCAGGAAGGGAGCCTCGTCCGGGTGGGCCCTGAGCTGCTCCCAGCCGAGCCCGTCGATCAGGAAGACGCAGACCCGGTCGGTGGCGGTCAGTTCCCCGATCGTGGCGGTCAGACCGGGCACGCCCATGCCGGCGGCCAGGGTGGGCAGCAGGTCGGCCAGGGAGCCGGTGCCGTACTCGGGCAGCGGCGCGGTGTCCAGGGCGAGCGGTTCCGGGTGGTCCCAGGCGGAGAGCTGGGACATCAGCGCGTGAGGTCCGCGGTCGCCTCCGAGATGGCCTGCGCGAAGGCGAGCGCCTGGCGCACCGTCTCCGGGCCGTCCCCGGCCTCGCTGACGCGCAGGCTGAGGTCGTCCGCCGTGGAGCTGCCCGTGTACCCGTGGTCGGCGTCGCAGTTGGGGTCGCCGCAGGCGGCGGGCTCCAGGTCGATGCGGCTGACCGCGCCCCAGCCGATGGTCAGCACGACCTCGCGGGGCAGCGTGCCCGGCGTGTACTGCTCCGGGTTCGCGACGACCCGGCTGACCACGACCGAGGAGATCCGGTCGAGTTTCACGGACTCGGTGGAGGTGGTGGCGTACGGCGTCGGGGACGTGCTGTCGGCGGCCTGCTCGTCGGTGTGGCTGACGATGAAGCGGTTGCCGGTGAGGACCAGCACGGTGACGTGCCGGCGCACCTCGTTCTGGTCGAACGTCGTCTCCTGGTGGACCAGGTACGACCGGACGGGCTCGCCGCCCACCGCGGCCTCCACCGCCTCGGCCACGAGGGCCGGGTAGTAGCCGCTGCGCTCGATCGCCGCGCGCAGCCCCTGGGTCGTCGTACTGGTCTTGGCCATGGCGTCCATCCTAATCCGTGGGCAAGGGCGGTCCGGGCCAGTCGCGCGGACCGGGGGCGGCCTGTGCATCCGCGCGCGGGTGCCTGCGCACGAGCCCCGGCCGGACGTCCAGCCGTCCGGCGGCGACCAGACAGCGGACGGCTTCCCGGCCGCCGGCGTCGGCTTCGAACGCGACGACGAGGGGCGCTTCCTCACCGAGGACCCGCGCGAGACGCGTCGTCTCCTCGGTCGTGGGCGGCCGGAAGACGGGGTCCTGGAAGGCCGGCGGGCAGGAGACGAAGAGCGGGTCGGTGAAGATCACCTCTAGTCCGTGGTGGTGGGCGAGGTCGTACCCGGCGGCCAGGCGCAGCTGCCCGGCGTCGCAGGCGATGATCTCCCAGTCCCACCAACTGCCCTCGGGCAGCTTCCGTCCGGCGATTTCCATCCGTCCCCCCTGGTCCCGCTCAGTAGGCCGGCAGCGTGCGCGGGCCCAGGTCGTCGCGGGCCGGCGGGGGCGCGAGCCGGACGGTGGCGCCGAGGACGCTCACGCCGTGCGGGGCGACGACGACCGGCTCCAGGGTGACCGCGACCACCTCGGGGTGGTCGTCGACCAGCCGGGACACCCGCAGCAGCAGTTCCTCCAGGGCCGGGGTGTCCACGGGGGTGGAGCCGCGCCAGCCGAACAGCAGCGGTGCCGTCCGGATCGACCGCACCAGCGAGGTCGCCTCCCGGTCGGTGACCGGGACCAGCCGGTGGGCCATGTCGCCGAGCAGCTGGGAGGCGGCGCCGGCCAGGCCGAAGGACAGCACGGCGCCGGCCGCCGGATCGATCACCGCGCGTACGACCGTGTCGACGCCGCGCGGTGCCATGCCCTGCACCACCGGCCGCAGTTCCTCCGGCTGCCCGAACAGCTCGGTCAACTCGGTGTACGCCCGCAGCAGTTGATCCTCGTCGGCGAGGTCGAGGCGGACCCCGCCGAGGTCGGCGCGGTGCCTGAGGTGCGGGGCGGTGGCCTTGAGGGCGACCGGGTAGCCGAGCGCGCGGGCGGCCTCGACTGCGGCCTCGGGGGTCGGCGCGGGCAGGGCGCGGCGCACGGGTATGCCGTACTTGCCGAGCAGCTCGCAGGTCTCCGCGTCGGAGATGGTGAGCCCTTGCCCGCGTGTGAGCAGCTCGCCGATCAGCCGGGCGGCCCCCTTCTCGTCGACGTCGTCGTACTCCGGCACCTTCCCGGGGTCGGTCGCCTCCCGCCGCCACCCGGCGTACTTCACGGCTTCGGCGAGGGCCCGGACGGCACGTTCGGCGGCGGGGTAGGCGGGGATGAGGTGGGTGCCTTCGGGAGGGGTGGTGAGGGCGGCGGGGACGGCCGCTCCCGCGGGGCCGGGCGCCCTGTCGCCGGCCCCGGGGGCGGTGCTCGCCGCGGCCGACAGGGCCTCGGCCAGTCCGCCGAGTTCCACGTGCACCACCAGCACGGGTTTTCCCGGCACGGCGGCCGCGGCCGACCGCAGCGCCTCCGCCAGCTCGGCGTCGCCCGGCGAGCCCTCCCCGATCGCGGGGATCGCCGTGACGACGACGGCGTCGTTCGTGCCGTCGGCCAGCGCGGCGGCGAGCGCCCGGTGGAAGTCCTCCGCGGTCGCCCCGGTCGTCAGGTCCACGGGCCGGGCCGGCCGCAGCCCCTCGGCCAGACACCGGTCGTACGTCAGCACGCCCAGCGACTCGGAGTTGCCGAGGATCGCCACGCGCGGGCCCGCGGGCAGGGGCTGGCGCGCGAGCAGCAGCCCCGCGTCGACCAGTTCGGTGATCGTGTCGACCCGGATCACGCCGGCCTGCCTCAGCAGCGCGGAGACGGTCGCGTACGGCAGCCGCGTGGCCCGTACCGCGTGGCCCTGCGGTGCCGTGCCGGTCCCCTGCACCACCACGAGGGGCTTGGCCGCCGCCGTCCGCCGGGCGAGGCGGGTGAACTTGCGGGGGTTGCCGATGGACTCCAGGTACATGAGGACGACGTCGGTCTCGGGGTCGTCGTACCAGTACTGCAGGACGTCGTTGCCGGAGACGTCGGCGCGGTTGCCGGCGGAGACGAAGGTGGAGACGCCGGTGACCCCGGTGACGCCTCCGCCGCGCCGGTGCAGCCGGGACAGCAGGGCGATGCCGATGGCGCCGGACTGGGCGAACATGCCGATGCGGCCGGGGCGGGGCATCTCGGGGGCGAGCGAGGCGTTCAGCCGGACGTCCAGGGCGGTGTTGATGATCCCGAAGGCGTTCGGGCCGATGATCCGCATGCCGTACGCGCGCGCGGCGCGGACGAGGGCCCGCTGCCGTTCGCGCCCCTCGGGGCCGCTCTCGGCGTATCCGGCGGAGAGCACGACCAGTCCCTGGACGCCGTGGTCGCCGCACTCGGCGACCACGGCGGGCACCTGCTCGGCCGGTACGGCGACGACGGCGAGGTCCACGGGCCCGCCGATGTCCCGCACCGAGCGGTGCGCGGGCACCCCGTCGACCTCCTTGAGGTCCTCCGGGAAGACCTTGTTCACGGCGTACAGACCGCCGGTGTAGCCCGCTTCGCGGATGTTGCCGAGGATGCTGCGGCCCACTCCGCCGGGTGCGCGCCCGACGCCGACGACCGCGACCGAGCCGGGCGCGAGGAGCCGTCGTACCGAGCGGGCCTCGGCGCGCTGTTCCCGCGCGCGCTGCACGGCGAGGGAGCGGTCGGTGGGTTCGAGGTCGAACTCCAGGCGGACGACACCGTCCTCGAAGCTGCGCTTCTGTGTGTACCCGGCGTCCGTGAACACCTTGATCATTTTGGTGTTGGCGGGCAGCACCTCGGCGGCGAAGCGGCGGATGCCCCGCTCGCGTGCGACGGCCGCGATGTGCTCCAGCAGGGCGGAGGCGACCCCGCGGCCCTGGTGGGCGTCCTGCACGAGGAAGGCGACCTCGGCCTCGTCGGCGGGCGCGGAGGCGGGCATGCCGTCGGCGCCGATGCGGTCATAGCGTACGGTGGCGATGAACTCGCCGCCGATGGTGGCCGCGAGTCCCACCCGGTCCACGAAGTCGTGGTGCGTGAAGCGGTGGACGTCCTTGGCGGAGAGCCGTGGGTACGGCGCGAAGAAGCGGTAGTACTTCGACTCGTCCGAGACCTGCTCGTAGAAACTGACCAGGCGGTCGGCGTCATCAACGGTGATGGGCCGGATGCGTGCGGTGCCCCCGTCACGCAGCACCACGTCCGCCTCCCAGTGGGCGGGGTACTGGTGCCGGTCCTGCCGGTCCGCCGAGGTCTGCATGGGCCCCAGAGTACGGCTCGCGTACGACAACGGCGCGAGGCAGTCTGTGGAGGACGGGAAGCCGGACCGAGGCCGCGGTCCGGCGCCACGGCGGAAGGGGACGGACGTCCCCTCCGGGCACGCTTCACGATATGGGAAACTGGTCTAGACAACCCTGAACACCGAAGGGCAGCAACACATGGCTGAGCGCCGCGTCAACGTCGGCTGGGCCGAGGGCCTCCACGCCCGCCCCGCCTCCATCTTCGTCCGAGCCGCCACGGCCGCAGGCGTCCCGGTGACGATCGCCAAGGCCGGGGGCAACCCCGTCAACGCGGCCTCCATGCTCGCCGTTCTGGGCCTGGGCGCCCAGGGCGGCGAGGAGATCGTCCTCGCCTCCGACGCCGAGGGTGCGGACGCCGCACTCGACCGGCTGGCCAAGCTGGTCTCCGAGGGCCTGGAGGAGCTGCCCGAGACCGTCTGAGCGAGCACCGCACAGAGCGCCGGAGCCGCGTTCGCCTTTCGGGGCGGCGCGGCTTCGCCGTATGCGCGTCCGCCCGGTGCCGTCGATTCACCGGCGGCCCGGGAAAACCGCATGAATTACCGCACCATGAATTCGGGCAGCAGAAAACACTCCGCCCCGGAATAACCCCTCTTTGTATACGGCGCCCGTGTTAATGCCGCTGGCCCGACATGTTTACGGCTTGTTGCGAAGTCCTCACACGCTCCGCGGCACCGGAAAAGCGCAGCCGGTGCGCGCCCGTCGCGCGCTCGGCGTGCAGCGTGGTGAGCGCCCGCGCGCGCTCGGCGTCCCCGCGCGCCACCGCGTCCACGATGGCGCCGTGCTCCGTCCAGGACTCCATCGGGCTGGCCGGCGCCTCCACCGTGTACATCCAGGCGATCTTGTGCCGCAGCTGGGTGAGCATCGAGGTGAGCGAGGGGCTGCCGGAGGCCTGGGCGAGCGTCTCGTGGAACCAGCCGCCCAGCGAACGCAGATCGTCGCTGCCGCCCCGCCTGGCCCGCTCCTGGCCCAGCCGCACCAGGCCGCGCAGCACCTTCAGGTGGGCCTCGGTGCGGCGCTGGGCGGCCCGGGCGGCGCCCAGCGGTTCCAGCAGCATCCGCATCTCCAGCAGGTCGGCGGCCTCCTGCTCGGTCGGCTCGGCCACGCACGCGCCCGCGTGCCGGCGCGTCACCACGAAGCCCTCGGCCTCCAGGGTGCGCAGGGCCTCGCGCACGGGGACGCGCGAGACGCCGTACCGGCGGGCCAGGACTTCCTCGGTGAGGCGGCTGCCGCGCTTGTAGACACCCGCGACGATGTCGTCCCGGACAGCGGTGCACACCGAGTGCGCCGGAATACGCATGACCGACCTCCGCCTTAATCCCCGTGAAACGTCGACGATGGACGTGTGTTCCGTGACTCTATTCCAATGAGCCGGAATTTCCGACGGCGGGTCGTAATCCATGGATATTTTTTGGTCAGCGGATCCGGCGGACACTGCGAAAAACGGCGAAAGCCCCGGCTAGGTGAGCCGGGGCTTCGTAGGGTCGTGCGCGGGGCGTCAGACGTTCACGCCGTGCTTGCGGAGGTAGGCGATCGGGTCGACGTCCGAGCCGTACTCGGGGGTGGTCCGGGCCTCGAAGTGCAGGTGCGGGCCGGTGACGTTGCCGGTCGCGCCGGACAGGCCGATCTGCTGGCCCGGGACGACCTTCTGGCCCACCGTGACGCCGATGGAGGACAGGTGGCCGTACTGCGTGTACATGCCGTCCGCCATCCGGATCACGATCTGGTTGCCGTACGCGCCGCCCCAGCCGGTGGAGACGACCGTGCCGGAGCCCACCGCGTGGACGGCCGTGCCGCTGGCCGCATGGAAGTCGATGCCGGTGTGCGAACCGGAGGACCACAGGGAGCTGCTGGCCTGGTAGCCCGTGGAGACGTACGAGTGCCCGATGGGGGCGACGAAGGTGTTCAGCCGCTTGCGCTCGGCCTCGCGGGCGGCACGGGCCTTGGCCGCGCGCACCTCCTCGGCCCGCTTGGCGGCGGCCTTCGCCGCGGCCTCCTCGGCGGCCTTCTGCTCGGCGGCCTGCTGCTGGGCGGTGGCCTGCGCGTCGATCTGCCGGGGGACGTCCTCGGTCACGGTGAGAACGGGGACGAGGCCGGTCTGCTCCGTGGGGCTCTCGGCGGCGAGCGCCGGGGAGGCGGCGAGGGTGCCGATCACGCCGGTGGTGGTGAGGGCCGCGACGCCGGCCGCCTGGGCCGTGGTCCGCTTGACCCGGCCGGGCTTGCGGTGCTTCCCGGTGGCGCACATGAACGCCATGAAGTGGCTGGTCCTTTCCTTCCCTCTCGCCTACCGGGTTAGCTGACGGGTTCGGAGCAGGAAGGTCTCCTACGGGCCCCCTCGCAGCCGCGCGGGCGCCCGATTCACCCCAGGGACGGTGGGTCCCCGGCTCCCCTGGCTCGCGCCGTACGGGGACTCGGCGATGACTGTCCGGTGCCGCGGGTGCGGCGCACTGCCTGACGAACAGCCCGGATGACGCTACGGCGGCGCGCTTTCAATCCTCAAACGCAGCGGGGCTTTTGTAGCGCATCCCACAGGGCAGACAGGCAACCTCCGCCCCAAAACGGGCATCTGAGGGAACGAGTGGAACAGCAGGGCCCTGACGACCCGAAGGTCGCCAGGGCCCACGCGCGCGTGCCGTTACTCGGCCGCCACCACGGTCACTTCACCGATGCCGAGCGCCTCCACCGGCGCCTTGATCTGGGCCGCGTCACCGACGAGGACGGTCACCAGGCGGTCCACCGGGAAGGCGTTCACGACGGCCGCGGTGGCCTCCACCGTGCCCGTGGCGGCCAGCTGCCGGTACAGCGTCGCCTGGAAGTCGTCGGGCAGGTGCTGCTCGACCTGGTCGGCCAGCGTGCTCGCGACGGCCGCCGCGGTCTCGTACTTCAGCGGCGCCACGCCGACGAGGTTCTGCACGGCGACGTCCCGCTCGGCGTCGGTCAGGCCCTCCGCCGCGACGGTCCGCAGCACCTTCCACAGGTCGTCCAGGGCCGGGCCGGTGTTCGGCGTGTCCACGGAGCCGCTGATGGCGAGCATCGCCGCGCCCGTGCCGTCCGGCGCGGACCTGAGGACCTGCCCGAAGGAGCGCACGCCGTAGGTGTAGCCCTTCTCCTCGCGCAGGACGCGGTCCAGGCGAGAGGTGAGGGTGCCGCCGAGGCAGTACGTGCCGAGCACCTGGGCGGGCCACACGCGGTCGTGCCGGTCGGGGCCGATCCGGCCGATGAGCAGCTGCGTCTGGACGGCGCCGGGCCGGTCCACGATGACCACGCGCCCGGTGTCGTCCGCGGTCACCGGCGGCACCGGCCGGGGCTCGCCCGGGGTGCCGGTCCAGGCGCCCAGGGTGTCGCCGAGCAGCCCGTCCAGGTCGGTGCCGGTCAGGTCGCCGACGACGACCGCGGTTGCCGTGCCCGGCCGCACGTGGCGGTCGTAGAAGGCGCGTACGGCCGCGGCGTCGATCTTCTCGACCGTCTCCTCGGTGCCCTGGCGCGGCCGGGACATGCGCGAGGTCGCCGGGAACAGCTCCTTGGAGAGTTCCTTGGCGGCCCGGCGGGAGGGATTGGCCAGCTCGTGCGGGATCTCGTCCAGGCGGTTGCGGACCAGCCGCTCGACCTCGCTCTCGGCGAAGGCGGGCGCGCGCAGGGCGTCGGAGAGCAGCCCGAGGCCCTTGGCCAGGCGGGAGGCCGGGACCTCCAGGCTGAGCCGGACGCCGGGGTGGTCTGCGTGCGCGTCCAGGGTGGCACCCGCGCGCTCCAGCTCGGCGGCGAACTCCTCGGCGGAGTGCTTGTCGGTGCCCTCCGAGAAGGCCCGCGCCATGATCGTGGCGACACCGTCGAGGCCCGTCGGCTCGGCGTCCAGCGGCGCGTCCAGCAGCACCTCGACGGCGACGACCTGCTGACCGGGGCGGTGGCAGCGCAGCACGGTCAGGCCGTTGTCGAGCGTGCCGCGTTCGGGGGCCGGGAACGCCCAGGGCCTGGCCTCGCCCGGCTGCGGCTGGGGGTGGAAGTCCATGGTGGCGAGCTCGGTCACTTGGCCGTCTCCTCGTTCTCGTTGCCGGCCTCTACGGTGGCTTCCTGCTCCGGGTCCTCGGGGACCTCGGCGTCCGGGGCGGCCTGCGGGGACTTCGGCTCGTAGACGAGGACCGCGCGGTTGTCGGGCCGCAGACGGGCCTTGGCGACCTCCTGGACCTCCGCCGGGGTCACCTCCAGGACGCGCTTGACGGCGGTCAGGGCGAGCTGCGGGTCGCCGAACAGGACCGCGAACCGGCACAGTTCGTCGGCGCGGCCGGCGACCGTGCCGAGCCGGTCCAGCCACTCGCGCTCCAGCTGCGCCTGGGCGCGCTCCATCTCCTCCGGAGTGGGACCCTCCGCGGCGAACCGGGCCAGCTCCTCGTCGATGGCGGTCTCGATGACCGGCACCTCGACGTCACCGGAGGTCTTCACGTCCAGCCAGCCCATGGAGGGCGCGCCGGCCAGGCGCAGCAGGCCGAAGCCGGCCGCGACAGCCGTACGGTCCCGGCGCACCAGCCGGTTGTACAGCCGGGAGGACTCGCCGCCGCCGAGGATGGTCAGCGCGAGGTCCGCCGCGTCGCACGCGCGCGTGCCGTCGTGCGGGAGCCGGTAGGCGGCCATCAGGGCGCGCGCCGGGACCTCCTCCACGACGACCTCGCGCTTCTGCTCGCCGATGACGTCCGGCAGGGAGCCGTCGCGGGGCGCGGGCTTGCCGTCGTGGGACGGGATGGAGCCGAAGTACTTCTCGACCCAGGCGAGGGTCTGCTGGGGGTCGATGTCGCCGACCACGGAGAGCACCGCGTTGTTCGGCGCGTAGTAGGTGCGGAAGAACTGGCGGGCGTCCTCCAGGGTGGCCGCGTCCAGGTCCGCCATGGAGCCGATCGGGGTGTGGTGGTAGGGGTGGCCCTCCGGGTAGGAGAGCGCGGTCAGCTTCTCGAAGGCGGTGCCGTACGGCACGTTGTCGTAGCGCTGGCGGCGCTCGTTCTTGACGACGTCCCGCTGGTTCTCCATCGACTCGTCGTCCAGGGCGGCCAGCAGCGAGCCCATGCGGTCGGCCTCCAGCCAGAGCGCCAGCTCCAGCTGGTGGGCGGGCATGGTCTCGAAGTAGTTGGTGCGCTCGAAGCTGGTGGTGCCGTTGAGCGAGCCGCCGGCGCCCTGCACCAGCTCGAAGTGGCCGTTGCCCTTCACCTGCGCGGAGCCCTGGAACATCAGGTGCTCGAAAAGGTGAGCCAGGCCGGTACGGCCCTTGACTTCGTGGCGGGAGCCGACGTCGTACCAGAGGCAGACCGCCGCCACCGGGGTCAGGTGGTCCTCGGAGAGCACCACGCGCAGACCGTTGGCCAGGCGGTGCTCGGTCGCTGTCAGGCCCCCGGAGCCTGCCTCGGCTGTGGTCGTGTGACCCATGGGCATGTACGTCCCTTCGCGAGCGGAGGCGGTTGATGGAAACCGCGGTTTTCCTGCCGTTCCTGCCACTGTATGCAAAGCGTGCGGGGCCTCGGCGAAGTTCCCGCGGGACGTACGCCCACAGCGGATCGCGTAGCCTGCGTCGGACTCTGCTCCGCCGGTCCGGCGAGGCCCGCCCCGACCGGGTGGTGGCACGGGTTGTCAGTGCCTAGGTCCACAATGGTCCGCGTCAGATCCGTCAAACGCTTCAGCAGCACGAGCGCCCCGTAGGCGAGCGACCAGATCAGAAGGAGCCAGGCAGCGATGGCCCGCCGCAGCACGAAGACCCCGCCGCCCGACGATTCGTTCGAGGAGAGAATCCTCGACATCGACGTCGTGGACGAGATGCGTGGCTCCTACCTCGAGTACGCGTACTCGGTCATCTACTCGCGCGCCCTGCCGGACGCCCGTGACGGTCTCAAGCCGGTGCACCGCCGGATCGTTTACCAGATGAACGAGATGGGCCTGCGCCCCGAGCGCGGCTATGTGAAGTGCGCGCGTGTCGTCGGCGAGGTCATGGGCAAGCTGCACCCGCACGGCGACGCGTCGATCTACGACGCCCTGGTGCGCATGGCGCAGCCCTTCTCCATGCGCGTGCCGCTGGTCGACGGCCACGGCAACTTCGGCTCGCTGGGCAACGACGACCCGCCGGCCGCCATGCGGTACACCGAGTGCCGGATGGCCGAGGCGACGAGCCTGATGACCGAGTCGATCGACGAGGACACGGTCGACTTCGCGCCGAACTACGACGGCCAGGAGCAGGAGCCGGTGGCGCTGCCCGCCGCCTTCCCCAACCTGCTGGTCAACGGCTCCTCGGGCATCGCCGTCGGCATGGCGACGAACATGCCGCCGCACAACCTGCGCGAGGTCATCGCCGCCGCCCGCCACCTGATCCGGAACCCGAACGCCGACCTGGACGCGCTGATGAAGCACGTCCCGGGCCCGGACCTGCCCACCGGCGGCCGGATCGTCGGCCTGGACGGCATCCGGGACGCGTACGCGACCGGCCGCGGCACCTTCAAGATGCGCGCCACCGTCACGGTCGAGACCGTCACCGCCCGCCGCAAGGGCCTGGTGGTCACCGAACTGCCGTTCACGGTCGGCCCCGAGAAGGTCATCGCGAAGATCAAGGACCTGGTCAACGCGAAGAAGATCCAGGGCATCGCCGACGTCAAGGACCTCACCGACCGCGAGCACGGCCTGCGCCTGGTCATCGAGATCAAGAACGGCTTCGTGCCGGAGGCCGTCCTGGAGCAGCTGTACAAGCTGACGCCGATGGAGGAGTCCTTCGGCATCAACAACGTCGCCCTGGTCGACGGCCAGCCGCTCACCCTGGGCCTGAAGGAGCTGCTGGAGGTCTACCTGGACCACCGCTTCGACGTGGTCCGGCGCCGCAGCGAGTTCCGCCGCGGCAAGAAGCGCGACCGGCTGCACCTGGTCGAGGGCCTGCTGACCGCGCTGGTCGACATCGACGAGGTCATCCGGATCATCCGGTCCAGCGAGAACTCCGCGCAGGCCAAGGAGCGCCTGATCGAGCGCTTCTCGCTGAGCGAGGTGCAGACGCAGTACATCCTCGACACGCCGCTGCGCCGGCTCACCAAGTACGACCGGATCGAGCTGGAGGCGGAGAAGGACAAGCTCACCGCGGAGATCGAGGAGCTGACCCGGATCCTGGAGTCGGACGCGGAGCTGCGCCAGCTGGTCTCCGCCGAGCTGGCCGCCGTGGCCAAGAAGTTCGGCACCGACCGGCGCACGGTCCTGCTGGAGTCCGCGGGCGCCCCGGCGGCCACGGTGCCGCTGCAGGTGGCCGACGACCCGTGCCGGGTGCTGCTGTCCTCGACAGGGCTGCTGGCCCGTACGGCGACCGCGGAGCCGTTCCCGGAGGCGGCGGGCGCCAAGCGCGTCAAGCACGACGTGATCGTCTCGGCGGTGCCGGCGACCGCGCGCGGGGTGATCGGCGCGGTGACCTCGGCGGGCCGGCTGCTGCGGATCAACGTGGTCGACCTGCCGCAACTGCCCGAGCCGGTGACCGCGCCGAACCTCTCCGGCGGGGCCCCGCTGGCGGAGTTCGTCTCCCTGGAGGACGACGAGACGGTGGTCTGCCTGACCACGCTGGACGAGTCGTCCCCGGGTCTCGCGCTCGGCACCGAGCAGGGTGTCGTCAAGCGGGTGGTGCCCGACTATCCGTCCAGCAAGGACGAGTTGGAGGTCATCACGCTCAAGGAGGGGGACCGGATCGTCGGCGCGGTGGAGCTGCGCACCGGCGAGGAGGACCTGGTGTTCATCACGGACGACGCGCAGTTGCTGCGCTTCCAGGCCTCGATCGTCCGGCCGCAGGGCCGCCCGGCGGGCGGTATGGCGGGCGTCAAGCTCGCCGAGGGTGCGAAGGTGATCTCCTTCACGGCGGTCGACCCGGCCGCCGACGCGGTGGTGTTCACGGTGGCGGGCTCGCGCGGCACGCTGGACGACTCGGTGCAGACCACGGCCAAGCTGACCCCCTTCGACCAGTATCCGCGCAAGGGCCGGGCCACGGGCGGTGTGCGCTGCCAGCGGTTCCTGAAGGGCGAGGACTGTCTGTCGCTGGCCTGGGCGGGCCCGCTGCCCGCGCGCGCGGCGCAGAAGAACGGCACCCCGGTGGAGCTGCCCGAGGTGGACCCGCGCCGGGACGGCTCGGGCACCTCGCTGCCGAAGACGGTGGCCGTGGTGGCGGGGCCGGTGTTCTGAGCCGGGCGGCCCGGGTCTAGGCGGGCGGATCCTCCAGGTCCGCTTCCGTCTCGGCTTCCGGTTCGTCCGGGCCCTGTACGTAGCGCAGGACGCCCCACATGCCGTGCTCGTCGGCGTGCGGGGCGTCGTTCTTGCACCCCTGGAGCTCCTTGCCGAGGGTGTCCGCGTCGATGCCGGAGCCGATCAGCACGAGCTGGGTGAGGCGGGCCGCCTCGGGTGCCCAGGGCTCCGGGTAGAAGCGCAGGAACCGGCCGACGGCGTGTACGGCGTACCGGTTGAGCGGGTCGTACGGCCCGAAGTCGACGTATCCCTTGATCCGGTACAGCCCCTCGGGCCGGCTGTCCAGGAAGCGCATGAGCCGGCGGGGCTCCAGCGGAACGTCGGCGGTGAAGGACAGGCTGTCGTAGCCGGTGTGCAGGTGCCCGGCGTGGTCATCGGCGCCGTGGTCGTGCAGGTCGTCGAAGGACAGCTGCCCGACCCGCTCCTCGCTGGGCCGGCAGTCGAAGAGGAACTCGGGGTCGATGCGGCCGTAGGTGGCGGGGACGACGGCGGCGCGGTCGGTGAGCGAGCGGACCAGGCCCAGCACCCGGTCGGCGTCGTCGGTTCGGTCGAGCTTGTTGACGACGACCAGGTCGGCGAGGGCGAGGTGCCGGTCGATCTCGGGGTGCCTGGCCCGCGTGTCGTCGAACTCGGCGGCGTCGACCACCTCGACCAGACCGCCGTAGACGATGCCGGGATGCTCGCTGGCCAGCACCATCCGTACGAGTTCCTGCGGCTCGGCCAGGCCGCTGGCCTCGATGACGATCACGTCGATGCCGGTGGCGGGCGCGGCGAGCCGGTCCAGGTAGAGGTCGAGTTCACTGGCGTCGACGGCACAGCACAGGCAGCCGTTGCCCAGGGAGACGGTCGAGTCGCCGAGGGCTCCCGCGACGGCCATGGCGTCGATCTCGATGGCCCCGAAGTCGTTGACGATGGCCCCGATCCGGCTGCCTCCGCTGCGGTGCAGCAGGTGGTTGAGGAGCGTGGTCTTCCCGGAGCCCAGGAAACCGGCGAGCACGACGACCGGGATCTGCTGCGGACTTCCGCTGTCTACCGAGCTGTTCCCCAACGGGCGACCTCTCTGACGTACCAGCGTGCACCGGCTCGCGGCCCGGCGCACGGACGGGCGTGGACTGGTCGTCCAGGATACGAGCGGCAGGGAACGGTCCTTGTGCCCGCCGGCCGCGTCGCCGGCTCACGTCATCGGCCGGAGGCGACCGTCACCTGGGGATCCGGGCCGACGTACCGCGCCGCCGGGCGGATGATCTTCGGGTCGGCGGCCTGTTCCAGGATGTTGGCGCTCCAGCCGACCACGCGTGCCGCCGCGAAGGTGGGGGTGAACATCTCCCGGGGCAGGCCGCACAGTTCCATGACCACACCGGCGTAGAACTCGACGTTCGTGTGGAGTTCGCGGCCGGGCTTCAGCTCGGCGAGGATCGCCTCCACCCGGCGCTCGACCTCCACCGCGAACTCGGCCCGGGGGCCGCCGAAGCCGAGCGCGATCTCGCGCAGCATCCGGGAACGGGGGTCCTCCGTGCGGTAGACGGCGTGGCCGAAGCCCATGATCCGGTCGCCGGCGAGCACCCGTGCGCGGATCCAGGCGTCGATCCGGTCGGGTGTGCCGATGGCGTCCAGCGTGTCCAGGGCCCGGCTGGGCGCGCCTCCGTGCAGCGGGCCGGACAGGGCGCCGACGGCGCCGGTCAGGCAGGCCGTGACGTCGGCGCCGGTGGACGCGATGACGCGTGCGGTGAAGGTTGACGCATTGAATCCGTGATCAATGGTTGAGATCAGGTATTGCTCGACCGCACGGACCCGACGCGGATCCGGTTCCGAACCGGTCAGCATGTACAGGTAGTTGGCCGCGTACGAGAGGTCCTCGCGGGGCTGTACGGGATCGAGGCCCCGGCCCAGCCGGTACAGCGCGGTGAGCAAGGTGGGTACGGCCGCACAGGCGGCCACGGTGTCGGCGCGCCGCTGGTCCGGGTCGATGTCGTACACCGGCCGGAAGCCCTGGGCGGCGCCCAGCAGGGAGAGTGCCGTGCGCAGTCCGGCCAGTGGACCGGAGAGCCGGCCGGCCCCGGCGATCGCGGGCAGGGCCGTGCGGACGCCGTCGGGCAGGCGTCGCAGGGCGGCCGTCTCGGCGGCGAACGCGGCGCCGCGTCGCGCGTCCGGGAGCGTGCCGTGGATGAGGAGATGCCAGACCTCCTCGAAGCTGCGGGTGCGGGCGAGGTCGACGGCGGAGTACTGGCGGTAGTGGTAGAAGCCCTCCCGGCCCCGGACGTCACCGATCTCGGTCTCGGCGACGACGACGCCCGCGAGACCGCGCGGGGCGTCGACGAGCGGGGTGGCGGTCCTGTTGATGGCCATTGGTTTCCTCCCTGGACTTGATCCGACTGTCCATGCTTGACTGATTTCTTGTCAATGTTGATTGAATCAATGTGCTGTCATCAATGTGTGCAGAGACGACTACCGTGGCGCCCATGCGCGATCACGACACCCCTCCCCACCGGCCCGGGCGCCGGCTGACCACCAAGGAGACGGCCGAACTCCTCGGCGTGAAGCCCGAGACGGTCTACGCGTACGTCAGCCGCGGCCTGCTCAGCAGCAGACGCGAGCCCGGCGGCCGGGCCAGCACCTTCGAGGCCAAGGAGGTGGAGGCCCTCGCCCGCCGCAACCGGCGCGAGGCGGCCGGGAGTCCCGGCTCCGGCGGGGACCTGTCCGTCCGCACGCGGATCACGCTGATCGAGCAGGACCGGTACTTCTACCGGGGCGTGGACGCCGTCGAGTTGGCCGCCCGCCACCCCTACGAGGAGGTCGCGGAGTGGCTGTGGACGGGCCGGATGAGCCCCGGGGCGGCCTTCTCCGCACCCGAGACCACGGTGGCGGTCGCCCGCCGCGCGGTGGACGCCCTGTCCGAGCACGCCTCCCCCGCCGACCGGCTGCGGGTGGCGGCGATCGCCGCTGCGGCCGAGGACCCGCTGCGCTTCGACCTGTCCGAGGAGGCCGTGCTGAGCACGGCGCGCATCCTCATCCCGACCCTGGTCGCCGCGCTGCCGCCGGCCGCGTACGAGCGCAAGGACGACGGCCCGCTGGCCCATCGCCTGTGGACCCGGCTGACCGGCCGCCCCGCGGACGAGGGCTCCCTGCGCGTCCTGGACACCGCGCTGGCGCTGCTCGCCGACCACGACCTGGCCGCGTCGACGCTCGCGGTACGGGTCGCCGCTTCGGCCCGCGCGCACGCGTACGCGGCCGTCTCGGCCGGGCTGGGCGTGCTGGAGGGTCCGCTGCACGGCGCCGCCAGCGGCCTGGCCCACCGGATGCTGCTGGACGTGCTCGACCAGGGCACGGCGGTCCCCGTGATCGCCGCCGAACTGCGCGCCGGCCGCCGCGTCCCCGGCCTCGGCCACCGCCTGTACGCGGGCGAGGATCCCCGCGCGCGGGTGCTCTTCGGCCTCCTGGAACACCTCCCGCGCGCGGAGTCCGCGCTGCTCGCGGCCCGCGACATCGTGGCCACGACCGCCCGGCACGCCCCGCTGCACGCCAACGTGGACCTGGCCCTGGCGGTGTTCACCGCGTCCTCCGGCATGCCGGCCACGGCCGGCGAGACGATCTTCGCTGTCGCCCGCACCGCGGGCTGGATCGCCCACGCCCTGGAGGAGTACGGCGAGCGCCCGCTGCGCATGCGCCCCAGCGGCCACTACGTCGGTCCGCGCCCGCCGCAGCCCCTCCCGGAGTAGGACACGGCACCGGCCGGAAGTGCCCCCGGGGAGAGTCAGGTTAGGCTCACCTCTGTGAGTAGGTGTGCGACCGTCTCCCGGAGCCTCGACGAGCCGGTTTCCGGTACTGCTGCCACGGCGACGACGTGGCTGCTGCTGGAACAGCCCGGTCCGTGGGGCGTCAAGGCGCTCACCTCCAGTCACCTGGACCCCGCGCTGGGCCGGGCGCTGGAGGCCGCCGCCGACGGAACCGGCGTGCGCATCGCGCTGATCCGGCGCCCGGGGCGCCACGCCGACCCCGGCACGCCCCCGGTCCGGCGGGTGTACGCCGCGCACACCGTTCCGGGAAACGTATGGCTGCACAGTGCCACCACCCGCGATCCGGAGCGGCTGCTCGGACTGGACTTCGCCGGCCTCGGGACCGGCGACCACCGTTCCTTCGGCGCGGTGCTCGGCGGGCAGCCGCACCGCGGTGACCCGCTGGCGCTCGTGTGCACCAACGGCAAGCGCGACCGCTGCTGTGCCCTCCTGGGCCGTCCCCTCGCCACGGAGCTGGTCGCCTCCGGGGTGCGCGGCGTCTGGGAGGTCACCCATCTGGGTGGACACCGGTTCGCGCCCACGGTGCTCGTCCTGCCGTACGGCTACGCCTACGGCCGCGCCGAGGCGCACACCGTCAAGGAGGCCCTGCACGGCGTCCAGGAGGGGCGCGTGGTCGTCGAGGGGTGCCGGGGGTGCTCCGCGTGGGAACGGCCCGGTCAGGCGGCGGAGCTGGCCGTCCGGTCGGCCGCGGGCGAGTACCGGACGGGTGTGCTGAGCGTCGTACGGACGGCCGGCACGGCCCCGCGCTGGGAGGTCACCGTCGTGCACACCGACGGCCGCCGGTGGCGGGTCACCGTGGCGCAGGGGGCGTCGCTGCCGCCCCGCCCGGAGAGCTGTGGCGCGGCGGTGCTCGGCACGCCCGCACGGATGGACGTGGTCGAGGTGCGCGAGCTGAGGCCGACGGCGCTGGCGAGCTAGCCGCGCACCGGTGCCGTCACGCATGCCGTCCACCATTGATCAACAGGTGGATCAAGAGATCCACACCACACACCCTGGGGTGCTTCCGGCGGCCCCACGTACCGTCGTGGGTATGAGTCCGACTCCCCCCGCCCGCCGTCTGCGCCTCGGACTGCCCCGGCGGATGTTCTCCCAGGTGCTGCTGATGCAGGTGGCGATCGCCGCGGGAGTCGCGGTGCTCGCGACCGGGCTCTTCCTGGCTCCGCTCAGCAAGCAGCTTGACCAGGAGGCGATGCGCCGCGCGCTGGCCATCGCCGAGACCACCGCCCAGGACCCGCAGATCGCCGAGGGGGTCCTCACCACCCCGCCGACCAGGAACGGCCCGGTGCAGCGGGAGGCCGAGCGGATCCGGCGGGCCACGCACGCCGAGTACATCGTGGTGCTGAACCGGGACTGGGTGCGCTGGTCGCACCCCACGCCCTCGGAGATCGGCCGGCCCGTCTCCACCGACCCCTCCGACGCCCTGGCGGGCAAGGAGGTCATGGAGATCGACAAGGGCACCCTGGGACGCTCGGCGCGCGGCAAGGTGCCGCTGTACGACGCCGACCACCGCATCGTCGGCGCGGTCTCGGTCGGCATCGCCTACGACAGTGTGCGGGCGCGTCTGATCAGCGCGATCCCGGGGCTGTTCGCGTACGCCGGCGGTGCGCTCGCGGTGGGCGCGCTGGCAGCCTGGCTGATCTCCCGCCGGGTCCAGCGGCAGACCCGGGACCTGGCCTTCTCCGACATCTCGGCGCTGCTCGCCGAGCGCGAGGCGATGCTGCACGGCATCCGGGAGGGCGTCGTCGCGCTCGACCAGGGCGGCCGTATCCGCCTGCTCAACGACGAGGCGCGGCGGCTGCTGGGCATCGGCGACGAGGCCGTCGGACGGACCCCCGACGAGGCGCTCGGCACGGGCCGTACGACGGACGTGCTGGCCGGCCGGGTGACCGGGACCGATCTGCTCACCGTGCGCGGCCAGCGCGTGCTGGTCGCCAACCGCATGCCCACCGGCGACGGCGGCGCCGTGGCCACCCTGCGCGACCGCACCGAACTGGAGCAGCTGGGGCGCGAACTCGACTCCACCCGCGGGCTGATCGACGCCCTGCGCGCGCAGGACCACGAGTACGCCAACCGCATGCACACCCTGCTGGGGCTGCTGGAGCTGGAGATGTACGACGACGCAGTGGAGTTCGTCGGCGAGGTGGTCGGGGACCACCGGGCCACCGCCGAACAGGTCACGGAGAAGATCCAGGACCCGCTCCTGGCCGCGCTGCTGGTCGGCAAGGCGACCGTGGCGGCCGAACGCGGAGTCGCCCTGTGGGTGTCGGAGCGCACCCGGCTCCCGGACCGGCTGATCGATCCCCGGGGTCTGGTCACGGTCGTGGGCAACCTCGTGGACAACGCCCTCGACGCGGTCGCGGGCACCCTCCACGCGCGCGTGGAGGTCGAGTTGCGCGCGGAGGGCCGTACGGTCGTCCTGACGGTGCACGACACGGGCCCTGGAATCCCCGAGGACCAGCGGGAGTTGATCTTCACGGAGGGGTGGTCCACCAAGCAGCCGCCCGCGCACGGCAAGCGGGGCATCGGGCTCTCCCTGGTGCGCCGGCTCGCCGAACGGCAGGGCGGGAGCGCGACCGTGGGCACGGCGCCCGGCGGTGGCGCGGAGTTCACCGTGATCCTGCCCGAGGCGCTGACCGAACCGGAGCTGGAACCCGCGGTGCCCGAGAAGCCCCGCGGGGCCGCTGCCGTCGCCGAGGAGGAGGCGCGATGATCGAGGTCCTGGTCGTGGACGACGACACCCGCGTCGCCCGGGTCAACGCCGCCTACGTGGAGAAGGTCCCCGGTTTCCATGTGGCCGGCGAGGCGCACAACGCGGCCGAGGCGCTGCGCCAGGTGGAGACCCTGCCGCGGCTGGATCTGGTCCTGATGGACCACTACCTGCCCGACGACACGGGGCTCGCGGTCGTCCAGGAGATGCGCCGGCGCGGCCACCAGACGGACGTGATCATGGTGACGGCGGCGCGGGACGTGTCGACCGTGCAGGCGGCCATGCGACAGGGGGCGTTGCAGTACCTGGTGAAGCCGTTCGCGTTCGCCGGTCTGCGGGCGAAGCTGGAGGCGTACGCCGAGCTGCGGCGCACCCTGGACGGTGGCGGGGAGGCCGAGCAGGCGGAGGTGGACCGGATCTTCGGAGCCCTGTCCGCCCCGTCGGAGCCCGGGCTGCCCAAGGGGCACTCCCCCACAACGGCCGAACTGGTGCGCCAGGCGCTGCTGAGCGCCGAACGCCCGCTCTCCGCCCAGGAGATCGCCGAGCGGACGGGGGTCAGCCGGCAGACTGCCCAGCGGTATCTGAAGCTGCTGGAGCGCACCGGCCGGGCCCGGCTGACCCTCAAGTACGGCGACGCGGGCCGCCCGGAACACCGTTACGTGTGGGCGACCCGCGCCTGAGCGCGATGCATTGATTCATGCAGCAATCACTTGACCGCCTTGACGAACTCCGTCGTGTACGTCTTGCTCAAGTCGACCTTCGCGTTCTTGATGTTGGGGTTGAACGCCTTGAGCACCTTCTCGACGGTCTCGGGACCGCCCTGGGGCATCACGCCGTCGTCGGTGAACATCGGCAGGGTGCTCTTGATGGCCTGCGCGTAGAGGGCCTTGTCGCCCTGGGAGTAGTCGGCGGGCATCTTGGCGGCGATCTCGTCGGCGCTGTGCGTGGACATCCACTTGAGCGTCTTGACGAATGCGTTGGCCAACTTCTGGACGGTGTTCTTGTGTCCGTTCACCCAGTCCGTCTGCATGTACAGACTTGACGAGGGGTACGGCCCGCCGAGCGCCTCCTGCGAACCTTCGGGGGTGCGCATGTCGACGAGGATCTTCCCGGCCTTCTTGTCCAGGAGCGTCGCGACGGTCGGGTCGGTGGTCATGCCGCCGTCGATCGCGCCGTTCTGGAGCGCCGCGATGAACGTCGGTCCCGCCCCCACCGCGACCGGCGTGAACTCGCTGACGTTCACTCCGTTCTTGACCGCCAGGTACTTGGTGAGGAAGTCGGTCGAGGAGCCGAGGCCGGTCACGCCCAGCTTGCGTCCCTTGAAGTCCTTGGGCGAGGTGAGGTCGCCGGCGGCCTTGTCGGACACGACCTCGACCTCGCCGGGAGCGTGCGAGAACTGCACGACCGACTCCACCGCCTTGCCCTTCACCTGCAGGTCGAGGGTGTGGTCGTAGAAGCCGACCGCGCCCTGCACCTGGCCGGAGACGAGCGCGGTCTCGGCCTGGACCCCGGCGGGCTCGCTCAGGAGCTGGACTTTCAGGCCCTCGGCCTGGAAGTAGCCGAGGCGCTGGGTGAGCATCGCGGGCAGGTAGATGACCTTGTCCAGGCCGCCGACCATGATCTTGACGCTCTCGCCCCTGCCGCTGCCACCGCTGCCGGTGTCGGCCGTGGAGCTTGCCGCGTCGTTGGCGCAGGCGGTGAGGGAGGAGAGGCCGAGCAGTCCGGCGGCGGCGAGGGAGGCGTATCTGGCGGTCTTGCGCATGCGGTTCACGTCCTTGTGAGAGGGCGGTGCGGGAGGAAGGAGCGGGGATGCGAGGGGGCCGGTCAGCTGTCGGAACCGCTGGGCTTCCAGCGGAAGATGCGCCGCTCAGCGAAGGTGAGCAGACCTTCGGCGACGAGGGCGACGACGGCGAGGATGACCATCGCGGCGTACACGCCGGCCGCGTTGAAGGTGTTCTGCGACTGCGCGACGAGCAGGCCGATGCCCTTGGTCGCACCGATGTACTCGCCGACGATGGCGCCGATGAGCGCGAAGCCGAAGCTGACGTGGAGGCTGGTGAAGATCCAGGAGGTGGCCGACGGGATGACCACCTGGAGGGTCACCCGGCGGTCGCTGGCGCCCAGGATGCGGGCGTTGGCCACCAGGTTGCGGTCCACTTCGCGGGCGCCCTGGAAGGCGTTGAAGAACACCGGGAAGAAGACGAGCACGACGGCGGAGGCCACCTTGGAAGACGGACCGAGGCCGAACCAGATGAGGAAGATGGGCGCCAGCACGATCCTGGGAATCGAGTTGAGCACCTTGATGTACGGACCAAGAATCTCGGCGAGCAATCTGATCCGCCCGAGCGCAATACCGAGGAGCACACCGGCGACCACACCGATGACCCAGCCGAGCAGTGCCTCGTGGAGCGTGTACCAGATCTGCTCGCCCAGGGAGCCGAGCGCCGTCCCGTGGGCCACCCAGGTGTAGATCTGGTCCCAGATCTTCGAGGGCATCGAGAAGTTGAACGGATCGATGGCCTTGGCGCGGGACAGCGTCTCCCACAGTCCGAGGACGACCACCAGCAGCACCACGCGCGCGACGCCGACGAGGACCTTGCGCCGGCGGGCGGCCTGGGCGCGGGTCTGCGCGCGGCCGGGTGTCTTGGCGGTGTCGACGACCGGAGTGCTGAGAACCTCAGGCGACATGGGCGGCACCCCTCTCGCGGGTGATGCGGACCTCTTCGCCGAGGGACTCCCAGATCTCGCGGTAGATCTCGATGAACCGCGGCTCCAGGCGCACCGACTCGACCTTCCGCGGGCGGGGCAGGTCGATGTCGAAGACCTGCTTCACGGTCGCGGGCCCGGCGGTCATCACGACGACCTTGTCGGCCAGCGCGATGGACTCCTCCAGGTCGTGGGTGACGAAGACGACGGAGGCGCCGGTGCCCTCCCACAGCTCCAGCAGCTCGTCCGACATCAGCGCCCGGGTCTGCACGTCGAGCGCGGAGAACGGCTCGTCCATCAGCAGGATCTCGGGGTCGTTGACGAACGTGGCCGCCAGGGCGACGCGCTTGCGCTGACCGCCGGACAGCTGGTGCGGATAGCGGTCCTCGAAGGCGGTGAGTCCCACCCGGGCCAGCCACTCGCGGGCCCTCTGCTTCGCCTCCGCCTTGGGCACGCCCCGGAAGCGGGGGCCCGCCATGACGTTCGACAGGACCGTCCGCCAGGGGAAGGTGGCGTCCTGCTGGAAGACGAAGCCGACCTTGTCGCCGACGCCGTCGACCGGTTCCCCGGCCACCAGCACCTCGCCCTCGGTGGGCTCCTCCAGGCCGCTGACCAGGGTCAGCGTGGTGGACTTGCCGCAGCCCGTCGGTCCTACGACCGCCACGAACTCGCCGCGCCCGACGGTGAGGTCCAGGCCGCGCACGGCCGTGTGCAGCCCTCCGGACGGGGTTCTGAAGATCTTGCTCGCGCCCCGCAGCTCGATGGCGGGGCTGGTGTGTGCGCTCATGGGCCGGGACGGTAGGTGTGGCCCCCGCCACAGCAGCAGTCTTGTGAGCACAAGCCGTTCTTTTGCTCGCAGGGACCTGTTGTGCTCGTTTTGCTCGCGCTACAACTGCGGAGCCGAACACGGGCTCGATGCTCGCCGGCCTTGAAGGAGAGGCCTGATGATTGACGTCCTGGTGGTGGACGACGACTTCCGCGTCGCAGAGATCAACGCCAAGTACGTGGGAAAGGTTCCCGGCTTCCGGGTGGCCGCCCGCGCACACAGCGCCGCCCAGGCCCTGGCCGCCGTCGAACGCGGCGGGATCGATCTGGTCCTGCTCGACCATTACCTGCCGGACCGGACCGGCCTGGAACTCGTGCACCGCATGCGGGAGCAGGGACACGGCGCGGACGTCATCATGATCACGGCGGCCGGCGATGTGACAACCGTCCAGCAGGCGATGCGCCTGGGCGCCCTGCACTACCTGGTCAAGCCGTTCACCTTCGCCGCGCTGCGCGCCCGCCTGGACTCCTACGCCGCCCTGCGCCGCACGGTCGACCGGGTCGGCGGCCGAGGCCTGACGGGCCAGGAACAGGTCGACCGGATCTTCGGCGCCCTGCGCACCGCCCCCGCCCCCTCCACACCCGGCCTGCCGACCGGCCACTCCGAGCCCACGACCGACTTGATCTGCGGCGTCCTGCACCGTGCCGGCCATCCGCTCTCGGCCCACGAGGTGGCCGCCCGGACCGGCCTGAGCCGCTCCACCGCCCAGCGCTACCTCCGCCACCTGGAACAGGCGGGCCGGCTCCGCCTCTCCCTGAAGTACGGCGACACCGGCCGCCCGGAACACCGGTACGCCTGGGTGGCGCCGTAGCGACACACCGTGGCCGGGCTACGCTGCTCCGGCCCCGGTCAGCGAACGCACCTCCGTCTCGGCGTACTTGCCCTCGTCCGCTACCTCGTCCGAGGTGACCGTGCCCAGCCAGCCGGCCAGGAAGCCGAGCGGGATGGAGACGATGCCCGGGTTGTCCAGCGGGAAGTACTGGAAGTCGACGGCCGGGAACAGGGAGTCCGGGCTGCCGGACACCACCGGGGACAGCAGCACCAGCCCGATCGCCGGGAGCAGCCCGCCGTACACCGCCCACACCGCGCCACGCGTCGTGAAGCCGCGCCAGAACAGCGAGTAGAGCAGGACGGGCAGGTTCGCCGACGCGGCGACCGCGAAGGCGAGGCCGACGAGAAAGGCGACGTTGAGATCGCGGGCCAGCAGGCCGAGCGCGATCGCCACGACGCCGATGCCGACCGCCGCCCACCGGGCCACCGCCACCTCGCTGCGAGGCTTGCCGTGCGGCCGGCGCAGCGACGCGTACAGATCGTGGGCCACCGAGGCCGAGGAGGCGAGCGTGATGCCCGCCACCACCGCGAGGATCGTCGCGAAGGCCACGGCGGCGACCACCGCGAACAGCACCGTGCCACCGGTGGAGCCCGACCCGCCGCCCAGGTCGAGGGCGAGCAGCGGCACCGCCGTGTTCCCGGCCGCGTTGGATCCGCGTACGGCCTCGGGCCCCACCACCGCCGCCGCACCGAATCCGAGGACGATCGTCATCAGGTAGAAGCTGCCGATCAGACCGATGGACCACACCACGGAGCGGCGCGCGGCCCGTGCGGTCGGCACGGTGTAGAAGCGGGACAGGATGTGCGGCAGTCCGGCCGTGCCCAGCACCAGCGCGAGTCCCAGGCTGATGAAGTCGAACCGGTCGGTCCAGTCCCCGCCGTACCTCAGGCCCGGCGCCAGGAACGCCTTCCCGTGGCCGCTGCGCTCCGCGGCCGTGAACAGCAGCCGGTCGACGTCACCGTGGAAGCGCAGCAGGACGAGCACGGTCAGCACGACCGTCCCGCCGAGCAGCAGGACCGCCTTCACGATCTGGATCCAGGTGGTGGCCCGCATCCCTCCCAACGACACATAGATCACCATGAGCGCGCCGACGCCGATGACCGTCCACGCCTGGGCCGCGCCGCCCGTCCGCCCCAGCAGCAGCGCCACCAGGCTGCCCGCGCCGACCATCTGCGCCACCAGATACAGAACGGACACCGTGACCGAGGAGGTTCCCGCCGCGATCCGCACCGGCCGCTCGCGCATCCGCGCGGCCACCACGTCGGCCAGGGTGAACCGTCCGCAGTTGCGCACCAGTTCCGCCACCAGGAACAGCACGAGCAGCCACGCCACGAGGAACCCCACGCAGTACAGCAGCCCGTCGTACCCGTACAGCGCGATGAGCCCGGCGATCCCGAGGAAGGAGGCGGCCGACATGTAGTCGCCCGCGATGGCAAAACCATTCTCCATCGGGGAGAAGAGCCGCCCGCCGGCGTAGAACTCCTCCGCCGAACCGTGCCGCCTGCGGCTCACCCAAGTCGTGATCCCGAGGGTGACCGCCACGAACCCGGTGAACAACAGCAGCGCCGGCGTCTGATGGTCACCGCTCACGAGGCGCCTCCTCGCGCACCGCGGGCCAGTTCCTGGGTGTCCCAGCGCAGCTCCAGCGCGGCCCGGTCCCGGCGCAGCCGGGCATGCCGGGCGTACGCCCAGGTGAGCAGGAAGGTGCTGAGGAACTGCCCGAGCCCCGCGAGCATCCCCACGTTCACCGCCCCCGCCACGGGCCGGGCCATGAATCCCGGCGCGGTCGTCGCGGCGACCACGTACCCCACGTACCAGACCAGGAAGCCGACCACCCCCGGCACCACGAACCGCCGGTACCTGCCGCGTACCTCCTGGAACGCCTGACTGCGCTGCACCTGGACGTACACCTCGCGGGCGTCCGCCGCCGTCGCACCGGGCTCACCGTGCGCGGGCGGCACAGCCGGCGCCGGCCTGCCGGTGCCGTCCAGTTCACCCCAGCCCGAGGCCAGCGCGTCGTACCAAGGGTCCTCGTACGTCACGTCCCGGGAGGGCGTGGCATGGTCTTCCTGGTTCTCGGCCGCTCTCTCGGGACCGTCCCCGGCGCCCCCGGGGCGACCGTTGCTTGACTGCATGCCCAAGGATGGACAGAACGGGAAGATCCCTGACTCTTCTTCCTCGCGCTCTTCACCCCATCAGGTGATTCACCCGGTGGGTGGCCGCACCAGCCTCTTGCTGTAGGCGTACCGCACGGCCTGCGCCCGGTCCTTGAGGCCCGTCTTGGCGAAGAGGTTGTTGATGTGGGTCTTCACGGTCGCGGTCGATACGTGCAGTCTGCGGGCGATCTCCTGATTGCTGAGGCCTTCGGCGATCAGCACCAGCACCTCGGTCTCGCGCGCGGTCAGCCCGTCGGGCGTCTCGCCGGCCGCCGGCACGGGCTCGGGTTCGGGCTGCGACAGCCGCTCCAGCAGCCGGCGCTGGACACTCGGCGACAGCCCCGCGTCCCCCGAGAGCACACTGTGCACGGCCCGTACGATCTCGTCGCCGCCGGCGTCCTTGGTCAGGTATCCCCGGGCACCGGCCCGCAGCGCCGGGAACAGCGACTCGTCGTCCGCGAAGGTGGTGAGCACCACGACCTGGGTTCCTGGGTACCGGGCCCGGATCCGCCGGGTGGCCTCCACGCCGTCGCAGCGGGGCATCCTGAGGTCCATCAGCACGACGTCCGGAGCCAGTTCGCCGACCAGCCGCACCGCCTCCTCACCGTCTCCGGCGGCCCCCACGACCTCCACGCCCGGCAACAGCCCGAGCAGCATCACGATGCCCTCGCGGACCACCGTCTGGTCGTCGGCCACCACCACCCGTGCGGGCTTCTTCTCTCCTTCCGCCTCCGTCATACGGGCACCTTCAGCGTCACCACGAACCCCTCCTCGTCCGGCCCCGCGTCCAGTGAACCGCCCAGCAGTTCGGCGCGCTCGCGCATGCCCAGCAGACCGTACCCGCCTCCAGCTCCGTTGAGTTCGCCCGGCCGTCCGCCCGAGTCCCGGACGTTCAGCGTCACTTCGTGCTCCCTGTAGTCGAGCCGTACGGCCACTTTGGCGCCCTGGGCGTGCTTGCGGACGTTCGTCAGCGCCTCCTGCGCGACCCGCCGTACGGCCTGGGACGCCTCGGCCGGCAGGGGTCTGCGTTCACCTGTGACGGTGACCTCGGCCCCGTCGGCCGAGCTGACGAGTTCGGTGAGGAAGTCCTCCAGTGGGGTCAGTTCTCCCCGCAGAGCGGACAGCGCCTGCCGGGTCTCGGCGAGCCCGTCGCGGGCCATGCCCCGCGCGGCCACCACCCGCTCCAGGATCCGTTCGCGGTCCGCGTCGTTCTCGATCAGGAGCCGGGCCGCCTCCAGGTGAACGAGCTGCGCCGAGAGGCTGTGGGCCAGCACGTCGTGAATCTCTCGGGCGATGCGGGCCCGCTCGGCCAGGGCCGCGGACTCGGCCTCGGCCAGGCGGGCGGCGCGCTCCTGGGCGAGCAGCCGCTGCGCATTGCCCCGGGCTTCCGCGTCCAGCCGCAGCACGTACCCGGCAAGGGCCATGCCGGCCACGGTGGCGGCCGTGGACAGCCAGACGTCATTGGTGAACGCGGCGTACGAGGCCAGGGCCACCGACGCGACGGGGACCGCGGCGCCGAGCGGCAGCCGCTCCAGCGCGCCGACGCCGCAACCGCACCAGATCACCAGGGCCGGTCCTCTGAATCCCGTGGCCTCGGCGGCGACCGCGATACCGAGGAGGACGCCGATGAGCGCCAGGGAGGGCACCAGCCGGTGCTCGTAGGTGGTCCGGAAGAAGGCCCAGGAGACGAGAGCGGCGAGAATGACTCCGGCCGCTGCCGCGACCCCTCCCCAGATGCCGACGTGCCGCTGGCTGAAGGCACCCCAGAGGAGCAGGGCCAGCACGAGCAGTCGGACTGCCCAGACGAGCACGCGCCGGGCCCGGGTGGTTCCCGCGCGGCCGAGCGCTTCCCGTGACGGCCAGCGTGTCCAGGCGTTCTCTGTCACGCGCGCTCCTTCCAGGCCGACCGCTCGTCGTCACCGTACGCCGGGGCGGGACGGCCCACGACGCCGGCGGACTGGGCGCGCCAGGCCAGGATCCCGCCGCGCACCAGCAGGGTGCCGGCGAGGCCCAGCATCAGCGCGGAGCTGTCCTGGTGCAGGCCGAGTGCGGAGCCGAGGGCGAAGACGCCGGCCCGCAGGGCTATGCCCACGGCCCAGACGGCGCCGCTCGCCTTCGTGCTCTTGGTCCATGTGACGCCGTCCGGCTCCGTCCAGATCCGGGTGGTCCAGCCCCAGCCGACGCCGGTGGCCAGCCCGATGAGCAGCTCCACCGCGAGCAGGGCGCCGGATTCGATGCGGTGATCGGAGTCGAGGACGCCGGGCTCGCGCAGCGCGACGACGGCGAGCACCACGGGCAGCAGCCACCAGCGACGGTCCGTGCCGATCACCCGGGCGCGGAACTGCCGCGCGATCACTATGGCGACGACGGCCACGATCACCAGCGCGTTGACGAGCCCGGACATCAGAACCCCCGTGAGCGAGAAGGCGGTGCCGGAAGCGAGTGCTGCCGACGCCTTCGAAGCTACGGAAATCCGCAGGCCAGGAGATCGGAGCCAGGGTGGATCAAGGGTGGAATCTCCGGAGCGCCTGCCCTCCACCCACGGGTGGAGGATTCTCCGGGTCGTGAGGGGGACACGCCTAGTCGGAGGGGTCCCTGCCACGGCCGGACCAGGGCTGGCCTGCCCCCGGCTCACGGGCATGGCCGCTGGCCCGCTCCCGGCAAGCGGCTGACGGCTGACGGCTGACGGCTGACGGCTGACGGCTGACGGCTGACGGCTGACGGCTGACGGCCCACGAGCATGGCGCCTGGCCACGGCAGGAAGCCACTGGCAAGCAGCCCGGTCCGTGGCGGCCGGCCGCTCCAGGAGGCGGCCTGGCCAGGCGATCCACTCGTACGCCGCCGGGGCTGAGTCACCGAGGCCGAACCCGCTCACCCCGGCAGCGGCGCTGTCGGCCGCCGCACCAGCAAGCCCTGCCTCCCCCGTCGGCCACCCCGCAACGCCCGCCTACCTGAAGCACACGCCTCCCAGCGACTCCCCAGCCTGCCCCGCCCCCGTCGGCCGAAGCCCAGCGCGGCGGTTACGCGTCGATGCGCGACCGGTCCAGCGTCGCCGCCGAGCTGGAGATGAACTCCTTGCGCGGTGCCACGTCGTTGCCCATCAGCAGATCGAAGACCTGTTCGGCGGCCTCCAGGTCGGACAGGTTGATCCGGCGCAGCGTGCGGTGGCGCGGGTCCATCGTGGTCTCGGCCAGCTGGTCGGCGTCCATCTCGCCCAGACCCTTGTAGCGCTGGATGGAGTCCTTGTACCGGATGCCCTTGCTCTGGAACTCCATGAGCTTGTCGCGCAGCTCGCGGTCCGAGTACGTGTAGACGTACTTGTCCTGCCCCTTCTTCGGCTGGACGATCTCGATGCGGTGCAGCGGCGGCACCGCGGCGAAGACCCGGCCGGCCTCGACCATGGGCCGCATGTAGCGCTGGAACAGCGTGAGCAGCAGGCAGCGGATGTGAGAGCCGTCCACATCGGCGTCGGTCATCATGATGATCTTGCCGTAGCGGGCCTGGTCGATGTCGAAGGTGCGGCCGGAGCCCGCCCCTATGACCTGGATGATCGCGCCGCACTCGGCGTTCTTGAGCATGTCGGTCACCGAGGACCGCTGCACGTTGAGGATCTTGCCGCGGATCGGCAGCAGGGCCTGGAACTCGGAGTTCCGCGCCAGCTTGGCCGTACCGAGCGCGGAGTCGCCCTCGACGATGAACAGCTCGCTGCGGTCGACGTCGTCGCTGCGGCAGTCGGCGAGCTTGGCCGGCAGGGACGAGGACTCCAGAGCCGTCTTACGGCGCTGGGCGTCCTTGTGCTGGCGGGCCGCGACCCGGGTGCGGGCAGCCGCGACCACCTTCTCCATGACGACCCGGGCCTGGGCGGCGGCGTCACGCTTGGTCGCCGTCAGGAACGCCTTCAGTTCCTTGCTGACCACGCTGTTCACGATGCGGCGGGCCGCCGAGGTGCCGAGCACCTCCTTGGTCTGCCCCTCGAACTGCGGCTCGGCCAGACGGACCGTGACGACGGCGGTGAGGCCCTCCAGCGCGTCGTCCTTGACGATGTTGTCCTCGGCCACGCGCAGCATCTTCTTGGCGCGCAGCACATCGTTCATCGTCTGGGTGAGCGCCTGCTCGAAGCCGGCGACGTGGGTGCCGCCCTTGGGCGTGGCGATGATGTTGACGAAGGACCGGACGGTCGTGTCGTAGCCGGTGCCCCAGCGCAGTGCGACGTCGACGCCCAGCTCACGGGTGACCTCGGTGGGGGTCATCTGGCCGTGCTCGTCCAGGACGGGAACGGTCTCCTTGAAGGTGCCCTTGCCGGAGAAGCGGAGGACGTCGCAGACGGCCTTGTCGTTCGCCAGGTACTCGCAGAACTCGCTGATGCCGCCGTCGAAGCGGAAGGACTCTTCGCCCTTGCTGCCACCCTCGCCCAGGCCGTACTCGTCCCGGACGACGATCGTCAGGCCGGGTACCAGGAAGGCAGTCTGCCGGGCGCGCTGGTGCAGGTTCTCCAGGGAGAGCTTGGCGTCCTTGAGGAAGATCTGCCGGTCGGCCCAGTACCGCACCCGTGTACCGGTGCGCGTCTTGGGGATCTTCTTGGCCTTGCGCAGACCGCTCTTGGCCTCGAACCTGGCGTCGGCGCCGTCGGCGGCGAAGGCGCCGGGGACGCCGCGCCGGAAGCTGATGGCGTGGGTGTGGCCGCTGCGGTCGACCTCGACGTCGAGACGGGCGGAGAGGGCGTTGACCACGGAGGCGCCGACGCCGTGCAGACCGCCGGAGGCGGCGTAGGAGCCGCCGCCGAACTTGCCGCCCGCGTGGAGCTTGGTCATGACGACCTCGACGCCGGACAGGCCGGTCTTCGGCTCCACGTCCACGGGGATGCCGCGGCCGTTGTCGCGCACCTCGACGGAGCCGTCGTCGTGAAGGACGACCTCGATGTGGTCGCAGTAGCCGCCGAGGGCCTCGTCCACCGAGTTGTCGATGATCTCCCAGAGGCAGTGCATCAGACCGCGGCTGTCGGTCGAGCCGATGTACATGCCAGGGCGCTTGCGCACGGCCTCAAGGCCCTCAAGGACGAGCAGGTGCCGCGCGGTGTAGTTGGAACCGTCGCGGTCTGCTCCTGCCAGCAGCGCTGTGGACGGCACGGACGTATCGGCGGTCACGCGGTTCGCTCCTCGCTGAATTTCAGGTGGCCCCCTTGTGGGTAAGGGGGCGGCTTCGGTCGCCGCTCAGAGGGTACCGAGCCCTGGTAGAGCTGGTGTAACGCCACCCTCGTCGGCAACTCACACTAGTCCACACTCGCATACACGTTCGATCCCTCGATGGAGTGAAGTACACATCACGTTCCCTTCGAGGCATGAACCATTTAGGCTCCGGGCACGTCCTCATGAACAACCGGCAACCCGGCCGGGAGGACCGAGACAGCAAGACAGCGCGAACCCGTACGCACACAAGAGACGCAATACGGCACATTCGCCGCCAACCGGCAGCAGACAGCCGCCCCGGAAAGATTTTTTCGAGGAAAAGCCACGAGCGGGAACGTTTTCGGGCTGGTTGGATGTTGACCCTGGTACGACAGCTCGTCGAGCTAGAGAAGAGGCGACGTGACTACTGTTCTGACCCCCGCGAGCCCGCTGACGGCCGCCGATCGCTGCGACCGCTGCGGCGCCCAGGCATACCTGCGCGTCGTCCTGCTGAGCGGCGGAGAACTGCTCTTCTGCGCCCACCACGGTCGCAAGTTCGAGCCGGAACTCAAGAAGATCGCCGCTGAGATACAGGACGAGACGGAGCGGCTGACCTCCGTTCCGAACACCGTTTCGGAAGAAGAGCGCTGAATCTCGCACCTACGACGAGCCAGCCCCGGCACAGGCCGGTGAACGGGCGGCCGCTCCTCACCAGGGAGCGGCCGCCCGTGCTCATGCCCACACGCGCTTACGCGGGCTTGGAGGGCTGCACCCCGGCCGCTGTGGTCGGCTGGAGCGCCCGTACGACCTCGGAGACGCGCGTGTAGACGCCCGGGAGTCCCGGCCGTCCGCAGCCGCTCCCCCACGACACGAGGCCGATCAGCCGCCCCTCGGCCACCAGCGGCCCCCCGCTGTCGCCCTGGCAGCCGTCGGGGCCGCCGTTCGCCTCACCGGCGCACAGCATGGTGCCGGCCCGGTAGGCGCCGTCGGGACCGCCCGGGTAGGCACGGGCACAGACCTCGTCGCGCAGCACGCGCACGCGTGCGGCGCGGAGCCGGCGTGCGTACGTTCCCGCGCCGGTCGTGTCACCCCATCCCGACACCAGGGCCTCGGTGCCCGGCGCGTAGGCCGGGTCGCCCGGGCCCGCCATGGGGACCACCGCGCTCCGCGGCAGGGGGCCGGCGAGTCCGAGGACCGCGAAGTCGCCGGAGTTGGTCGTGAGGTCGTACGCGGGGTTGACCCGGATCTCCCGTACGGCGATCTCCTGGCCCTGCCCCGACAGCAGGTCCGTGCGGCCCGCGATGACCTTGAGGTCGCGCAGACGGTCCGGCGGTGTCCCGAGGACCTCCTCGGCCAGGCAGTGGGCCGCTGTGACCACCGTGCTGCGTCCGATGGCCACTGCGCCGCAGAACTGGCCCGCCCGCATTCCTCCGAACAGGTCACGGCTGGCCAGGGCCACCGTCCACGGAGCCTGGGAAACGTCTATCGGAAACCCCCCGACCACCACGCTGCCGGCAGCCGCGGGAGGGGTGCTCGCCACGGATATCCCCGTCAGGGTGGCCACCAGGGCCAGCGGCCGGATCAGTGCCCGGGCAATGGGACGGCGCATGCATGCTCCTCACTCCGCTGTGCTCGTGGGACACCCAGAGTGATCCACGTTGCGCACGCGCGCAGCACGAAGGCCCGGCCCCCGCGAGGGGAACCGGGCCTTCGGCGTCGTGGACGCGGGACCTAGTCGAGGTAGTCGCGCAGCACCTGCGAACGCGACGGGTGGCGCAGCTTCGACATGGTCTTGGACTCGATCTGGCGGATGCGCTCGCGTGTGACGCCGTACACCTTGCCGATCTCGTCGAGGGTCTTCGGCTGACCGTCGGTGAGACCGAAGCGCATGGAGACCACGCCCGCCTCGCGCTCGGAGAGGGTGTCCAGTACGGAGTGCAGCTGCTCCTGCAGGAGTGTGAAGCTGACCGCGTCGGCCGGGACGACGGCCTCGGAGTCCTCGATGAGGTCACCGAACTCGCTGTCGCCGTCCTCGCCGAGCGGGGTGTGCAGCGAGATGGGCTCGCGACCGTACTTCTGGACCTCGATGACCTTCTCCGGGGTCATGTCGAGTTCCTTGGCCAGCTCCTCCGGGGTGGGCTCGCGGCCCAGGTCCTGGAGCATCTGGCGCTGCACGCGCGCGAGCTTGTTGATGACCTCGACCATGTGCACCGGGATACGGATGGTGCGGGCCTGGTCGGCCATGGCGCGGGTGATCGCCTGGCGGATCCACCAGGTGGCGTACGTGGAGAACTTGTAGCCCTTGGTGTAGTCGAACTTCTCGACCGCGCGGATCAGACCGAGGTTGCCCTCCTGGATGAGGTCCAGGAAGAGCATGCCGCGGCCGGTGTAGCGCTTGGCCAGGGAGACCACGAGTCGGAGGTTGGCCTCCAGCAGGTGGTTCTTGGCGCGGCGGCCGTCCTCGGCGATGATCTCCAGCTCGCGCTTGAGCTTGGGGGCGAGCTTGTCGGCGTTCGCCAGCTTGTCCTCGGCGAACAGGCCCGCCTCGATGCGCTTGGCGAGCTCGACCTCCTGCTCGGCGTTGAGCAGCGGGACCTTGCCGATCTGCTTCAGGTAGTCCTTGACCGGGTCGGCGGTGGCGCCGGCCGCGGCGACCTGCTGCGCGGGCGCGTCGTCCTCGTCCTCGTCGGACAGGACGAAGCCGGCGCTCTCGGCCCCCTCGGGCTCGTCGGCGACCTTGGTGTCCTCGAGGACCTCTTCGTCGAGAAGCTCGACGTCGTCCTTCTTGGCCGTGGTCTTCTTCGCGGCCGTCTTCTTCGCGACGGCCTTCTTGGCGACCGTCTTCTTGGCGGCCGTCTTCTTGGCGACGGCCTTCTTGGCGGGTGCGGCTTCCTCGGCGGACTCGGCAACGGCCGGGGCGGCGGGCGCCGCGGGGGCGGCCGGGCCGGCGGTGGCCTTCCTGGTGGTCACCGTCTTCGCCGCGACCGTCTTGGTGGCGGTGCGCTTGGCCGGGCTCTTCGCTGCGACGCTCTTGCGGGTGCGCTTGGGCTCTGCGGCACTGACCATCAGCGTCACACCCTCTTCCTCAAGAATCTGGTTGAGGCTGCGCAGTACGTTCTTCCACTGAGTGGCCGGAATCTGGTCAGCTTCGAAGGCCCGACGCACATCGTCGCCGGCGATCTGCCCCTCAGCCTTTCCCCGCTCAATGAGCGCCATGACAGAGACGGACTCGGCGATCTCCGGCGGGAGCGTACGGGATGTGCTGGCCGACACGAACAACCTCTCGGAACGTTGGAAAACGGCTTCCGGCACCGTCCACTGCGGACAGGAGCCGACCACCGGCCTGGGGATGGGCCGACGGCGCGGGCGGGGGCCGGGAAGATGCACAGCGCCTGGTACGGCGTCCGTATTCCCTCCGCGGCTATCACCTCTTAGGTCATCGCGCTGTCTCCACGAGCGTTACGCCCAATCTACGTGGCCCGAGTCACACCCCGTAAGCGGTCAAAAGCGGTCAGACGTACGCAGATGGCGACATTATTGGCCTCGGCCCCGGCCACACCCGCTACCAGGTCCTGTCGTCGCACCATCGGACCCGCCGGACCCGCCGGACTCCAGAAGGTCCGACGGGGTCCGGCGACGGCCGGCGCCCGTGGCCCGGCGCGGCCATGAGCACCACGAGCACGCCGCGCACCGGCGACCGCACCGCACCCCTCGCGGGGTCAGTGCTCGCGCGGGGCAGGCACCACGCGCTCCACCTCGGGGTGGACCGTGAGCAGCTGGCGCATGGCCGTCTCCGCCGCCGTGCCGTCGCCGGTACCCAGCGCGTCCACGATCCGCGCGTGCTGCGCCAGGGACGCCTCGTTCGGCCGGTCACAGGCCGTGACCGGGCCGCCGGAGACCTGGAGCGCCGCCGAGACGATGCCGGAGAGGTGCTCCAGCATGCGGTTGCCCGCGATCTGGATGAGCAGCGCGTGGAACTCGGTGTCGGCGCGCGAGTAGGTGAGCACGTCGCCCTGCGCCATGGCGTGGCTCATGATCTCGACCATGTCACAGAGGCGCTGCTGCACCTCCTCGCGCCCGTGCCCGGCGGCGAGACGGGCGGCGAGCGGCTCGATCGTCCAGCGCAGCTCGCTCAGCTCCCGGCGCTGGTCGTCGCGCTGCGGCCCGAAGGCCCGCCATTCGATGATGTCCGGATCGAGCAGGTTCCAGTCGCTGACGGGACGTACGCGCGTGCCGACGTTCGGGCGGGCGCTGACCAGGCCCTTGGCCTCGAGGACGCGGAGGGACTCGCGGACGACGGTGCGGGACACCTCGAAACGCTGGCCGATCTCCTCCGGCACCAGCGGGCGGTCCGCCCCCAGGTCACCGGAGACGATCATTTGTCCCAGCTGCTGGACGAGCTGGCCGTGCAGTCCGCGTCCGCGGCTGCCCGCGGCCCGCCGGCCGACACGGCCCAGCTCCGGCTCCCCGGTGTCCCAGTGGGGCGCGCCGACGCGGTCGGCCACCGGGGCCTCGGCGTAGGGGTAGCGGTCGAGTTCGCCCGGGCCGGCCAGACCAGAGTCTGCGGAGCGGGCGGCGGTCATCATGGTGTGCGCAAGGGTACTCACGGATCCTTTGTCGGCGTCGCCTCCAACTCCCTTGAGGTCTTTGGTGAAAAGCACACGAAAGGGTGATCGCTCACGCCGTCGCAATTGACGCCTTATCGGAAAGAAATGGGCTTTCTGCGGGGAGTTGTGTGCACATCGAATCCGGATCCGTACGGACCGTAGTCATCGGAACCGCGCGCGCAGTGCCGTGAGCAGGTAGGCACAGAGCAGCGCCGTGAGCGACAACGCCAGTGCTCCGCCCACGGGTTGAGCGAGGACCCGCGCGCCCGCGAGCAGGTACCGCTCCCCTCCGAACGGCCACTGCAGCAGATAGACCTCCCGCAACCGCCCCGGGAAGTCGGCCGCCATGCGCACGGCCGGGCCCTGCAGGGCCTTGTGCAGAAGGGGTACGACCAGGACGGGTACGGCGAGGACGGCGGCCAGTCCGGCCGTCGTGGACCGGAACACACCGGCCGCCAGTACACCGGCCCAGGCGCAGCCGACGACCAGCCCGAACCAACTCGCGGTGAGCGAAAGCCAGTCCGCGGGAACTTGCGTCAGCTCCCGTCCGTAGACGATGTAGAGCACTTCGGCGTCGCAGCCCACGGTGAGGAAGGCCAGCAGCACCGCGGTGGCTCCGGAGACGAGCAGTTTCGCGGTGAGCAGCCCCAGCCTGCGGGGGACGGTGCCGCGGTCCGCCGCCAGGGCGGGGTGGCGGAACTCGTCCCCGAAGGCCAGTGCGCCGAGCAGCCCTGCCGCGAGCGCCGCGGGCGGCAGCGGCAGCTCCCGCGGCCATGCCGCGAACAGCCGCTCCTTCGGGGTGTGACCGAGCCGCGCCAGGAGTACGGCGGTGAGCGCGGACAACACCAGCACGGCACCGCAGGTGAGGAAGCCGGTACCGATGCCGGTGGCGCGCCGGAGCTCGTAGCGCAGAGGACGCAGGGGGCTGCGGGCAGGGCGGACGGAGATGGGGGGCGGGAGGGGGGAGGCGGCGGCGAGGGGGCGGACACCGTCGGAGCGGGGGGCGCGGTGGGCCTGCCACTGCCGGGCGTCGGGGTTCCTGGCTCCGGGGAGGAAGGTGCGGGTGCCGGCGTCGGTCTTGGTCGGGGTGCGGGTACTGCCGGTCTGCGGCTCGGAGGCTGTCACCACTGCGCCCAGGCCACTGTCCGGGGTGGCCGTCGGGCCGCCGGACCGGCCGGCGACGGCTCTGACAGGTGTCTCGCCGGGGCCACCACCGGCCGTGCCCTTCTCGCCGGATGCGGTCACGCTGTGCGCCGTACCGTCCTCCGGCGAGGTCGTGGCGGCCGGTGAGGCGTCGTGGGCCGGCGGACGGTCCGGCGCGGTTTCTTGATCGACAGCTTGGCCCGGTGCAGACCACTCGCTGTCGGCGGTCCGCGCCCGCTCCGGCGCAGAGAGGGCGGCTTCCGGTCCCTCTTGATCGACCGGGAAGGGGCCGGCCGCAGCCCGGTCGGGCTCCGGCGCCGGGGTGTCCGGATCCGGTGCGGACCGGCCGAGGGCATCGGTGCGCGGTTCGGCCGCTGCCGGGTCGGGCGCCGTGGCGCGGGATTCCACTGTTGGACCCGTGATGTGCGGCATCGCCGCCGGGGAGCCGGCAGTCATGGGCTCCTGCGACACTTCCGCCCTTGCATGCGCGGGTGCCGGGGGAAACTCGTCCACGCCTCGGCTCGGACCCGCAGGTGAGCCGCCGAGCGCGGCGGGGCCTGATTCCAGTGTGGAGACACCGGAGGCCACGCGTTCGCCCCCCGCCCGCGCGCGGCCGGCCGAGGCGCGCTCCCGCTCCCCGTGCGAGTTGTCCAGAGCTGCCGGGTCCCGTTCCGCAGGGCCGTGTTCCGGGGAGGCCTCCCGGTCCGCCGACGCGTCCTGTACGGCCTGCTGGGGCCCGGCGGAACACTTCCCGTCGTCGCCCTCGGTACCGGCGCCCGGCCCCATGTCGCCGACTTCGTCGGCCAGTTGATGGACGAGGATGCCGTGATGGAAGGCGATCTCGCCGACGTCGGCGGTCGTCGTGCCGTACACCGACAGGCGGTTGCCGCCCTCGCGTACGACTTCGACGGAGCGGCGGGCGGTGCGGGCCTCCTTGGTGAGCAGGGCCGCGAGGCGGGCGGCGTGGGGGCTGCGGACGGCCACGCGCGGGCGCAGCCGGGTGCGGGCGAAGGCCCTGGCCTCCTGGTCGGCGACGAGTCTGCCGCCGTCGAGCGTGACGACCCGGTCGGCGGTGCGTGCGGCCTCCTTGGTGTCGGCCGTGGTGAAGAGCACCGTGCCGCCCTGGGCGGCGTGGGCCCGCAACATGCTGTGCAGCCACTGGGCCTCACGGACGGAGAGACCGTCCGTCGGTTCGTCCAGGACGAGCGTGTGCGGGTCGGGCAGCAGGGCGCAGGCCAGGCCCAGCCTGCGGTCCATCCCGCGGGACAGCGTGCCGAGGCGCTCTTCACGGAGGCTGACGAGACCGACCACTTCGAGGACCTCGTCGGCTCGTCGCGCGGGAACCCCCGCTGCGGCGCACAGCATGCGCAGGTGCCCGCGGACCGTGCGGGCCGGGTGGCCCGGTACGTCGCCGAGGAGTACGCCGACTTCCCGCGAGGGATGGGCGATCAGGTGCAGGGGCCGACCTCGGAAGCAGGTGATGCCGCGCCCCTGTTGGAGCTCAAGCATCAGTTTGAGCGCCGTCGTCTTGCCCGCGCCGGGGCTCCCGAGGAGCGCGGTGACATGCCCGGCGCGCGCTTCGAAGGAGACGTCGTCGACGGCGGGCGGATGCGCCTTGCGGGGATTGCTGGTCAGTCCGAAGGCCTGGATCACCTGCAGCAAGATAGCGCGACATATCCGGTTTTTCCGGTATAAGGCGTCTTGTGAGCATAAGCCGCGTGATCTGTCGCCTCATCTGTCCGCCGTTCGATGGAGCTTGCGCTCGGCGGGGGCGACCGGCGCGCCGGTCGTACGGCAGGCCCGCCGCGGCGCCCCTCAGACCTCGGGGCGCAGCATCGGCGGGTTGAGCAGGGTGGCGCCGCCGGCGCGGAAGAGCTGGGCCGGCCTGCCGCCCTGGCGTGTGGTCGTACCGCCCGTGGGGACGAGGAATCCGGGGGTTCCGGTGACCTTGCGGTGGAAGTTGCGCGGATCGAGTGCCACGCCCCACACCGCCTCGTACACCCGGCGCAGCTCTCCGACGGTGAACTCGGGCGGGCAGAAGGCGGTGGCCAGGGACGAGTACTCGATCTTGGAGCGGGCGCGTTCCACTCCGTCGGCGAGAATCTGGGCGTGGTCGAAGGCGAGCGGTGCCACGGGTTCGCCGTCGCGGCCGTAACCACCCTGCTGGAGCAGTTCCTCGACCGGGGCCCAGCGGGCGTTGCTGGCGTCGCCTCCGGCGCGCGGTGCGGGCAGGTCGGGGGCGAGCGCGAGATGCGCGACGCTGACTACGCGCATGCGCGGGTCCCGCTTGGGGTCGCCGTAGGTGGCGAGCTGCTCCAGGTGGGCTCCGTTGTCCTGGGCCGGGACCGAGGGGTCGTGGGCACACAGCCCGGTCTCCTCGGCCAGCTCTCGCGCCGCCGCCTGGGACAGGTCCTCGTCGGCCCGTACGAAGCCGCCGGGCAGCGCCCAGCGCCCCTGGAAGGGGGGCTCGCCCCTGCGGACCGTCAGCGCGCACAGGGCATCGCGGCGCACGGTCAGCACGACCAGGTCCACGGTGACGGCGAAGGGCGGAAAGGCTGACGGGTCGTAGGGCATGCCGCGATCATAGTCGTCTTCCTGACGATAAACACTCCCTCCATCGGGCGCATCACTGGTGGTTCCGCTTCGTTCCGGTACGGCGCGCAGGGCCGGCTCCCGGTTGGCCAGACCGGTGGTGTCATTCGAGGTCACCAGCCTGGCGGAGAGGTCACGAGCCCAGTTGCAGGCCGTCCGCCGCCTCCTCCACCATGGCCAGTCCCAGTCGGCTGATCCGTACGGCGAAGGGGGCGCCCGCGACACGTATTCCGCTGAGGTTGAGTTCGCCGAGCGGGGCGCTCCGCACGGGCCGCAGGGTGACCGTGCGGGCCGGGACGTCGGGACGGATACCGGCCAGAGCGGTGAGCAGCAGGACCACGGAGGCCGCGGCGGTGGCCGCCGGGCGGCAGGCGGCGGGGTGCGGGAGGGGCGCGGCGCCGGCGGAGCGCTGTTCGCCGGCGAACATCTCAGGCAGCCGATGACCGAAGTGTTCCGCCGCTTCCAGCAGCCCTTTCAGCAGGCCGGCCGCCTCCTTCTCATAGCCGGCCGCCGCCAGTCCCGCGACTGCGAGTGCGGTCTCCTGGACCCGCACGGCTCCGGTCCGGTGGCCGAACGGATTGTGTCCCGCCTCCTTGGCACCGAGACCTCGCAGTCCCCAGCCCGCGTCCATGGCGGGGGTACCGAGCAGCCGGGCGAGGTGTTCGGTGTGCACCTTGTCCAGCAGGCCGGGGGCCAGTCGGCCGCCGCCGAGCAGACCGGTGTCGAGGAGGTGGACGGCGGTGGCGGACAGATGGGGCACGGGGCGGCCGTCGGGGGCCAGGGCCGCGGCCGGGCGTCCGCCGCCACGGTCCTCCACCCAGAAATCGGCCCGGAAGGCGGTCCGCAGTGTCTGGGCCCACTGGTGTAGCTCCGTGGCGCCCGGTCTGTCGTAGGCGTCGAGGAGATCGGCGCCGATCAGGGCGGCGCGATACGCGTGGGCCTGAGTTTCGCAGCGGGCCGGACCCCCGGGGTGTGGGTCGGGGAGGTAGGTGCCGTCGCCGACGGTGGTCCGCAGCCAGGTCAGGCAGCGCTCGGCCGCGGGCAGCAGTTCCTGTGTCTCCTGCTCGGGCAGCCCCCAGCGGCGGGCTTCGGCGAGCACGACGGGGAAGAGCAGGGTGGCCTCCGTTCCGGTGCAGCTCGGTGGAAGATGCGGGCCGGCGTCGCGCCGGGGGCCCGGGATCATGCCGGCCCGGTGGCCCGGTTGCTGGAGCTGGGTGCGGGCCAGGGTGCGCAGGGTGCCTGCGGCAAGGCGGGTGCCCAGGGGGAGCGTCATGCGGGCGGCGGCGAGCGCCTCGGCGGGAGCCATTCCGCAGCGCCAGGGGGCGCCGGCCGCGAGGTAGGTGTCGGAGGGGTGTGCGGGATCGCGCAGCAGCAGTGCCTGGAGGTCGGCGACGGCCGAGTGCAGCAGCGGGGCCACTCGGGGGTCGTCGCCCGCCGCCCGCGCCGGGGCCAGGGGGCTGGTGGCCGCCTGTCCGGCCGGTCGCAGGGGGCCTGCGCCTTCCAGCCGCACCCGCAGTTCCACCGTTGCCGTCCCGGCCGGTGGCAGATCCAGTTCCCAGCGCAGCAGTCCTGCGGACGCCAGGGCGTCGGAGGGCGGCGGGGCCGCGGTGACGCAGGCGGCCGCGTCGGCCGTGGCCCAGCGCAGGCCCGAGTCGTGCACGCTGGCCGGGAGTTCGGGGGCTGCGGCACCGGCGGCGATGGCGGCGAGTTCCGCCAGGTCGGTGCCGAGGGCGATCTCGACGGGCAGGCGCAGCGGGCGCAGGGCGGCGTTGCGGAGTGTGATGCGCTCGGTGCCGTCGGCGTGGCGGGTCCGCTCGACGACGACATCGGGGTCGGGGCCGGCGGCCGGTGAAGCGCGCAGCGTTCCCACGAAGCGGGCGCTGTCGGCGCCGGTCATCCTGGCCTGCACCGGCAGCGGTTCACGGCCCGCCACCCGGACCTGGCACCGGGAGAGCAGCCGTCTGCCGCCTCGGTAGTAGCCCTCCAGTCCCCGGCCGGCCAGCTGGCCCGGCTGGCCGGAGATGACGAGGCCGGGCAGAGCCACACAGATCAGCGCGGTGTGCGTGGGCGGCAGCTCGGGTGCCGGGCGGCCGGCCGGGGGTGTGCGTGGCGGCGGTGCCACGGTGGGACGGCGGAGCCGGGTGGTGGCGGGGGGCGGGGGGTTCCCCTTGGCCGGGGACGGGGGACGTCGTTCCGCGGACGACGGCGGTGGTGGATCGGTGGCCGTCGTCGGTGTGCCGTGGCGGGCGCCTGCCGCCGGGAACGGCTCGTGCCTGCTCCAGGGCGGACGTTCGCCGGTGGCGGAGGGCGGAATCGGCTGTTGGTGCATGGCGTCGCTTCTTCTGCGCTCGATGCGCCTCGGACGTGCTGGGCGGCTGGTGCATCGCCCCGAAGGGCAGGGGAGGTACGGCGGCAGCGCCCGTCCAGGCGTTCCGCCACTCAGGTGAACGGAAGCGGACTCGCCCGGGTCACGGCTCGCTCTGCGGAAGCCGACCGAACGGCGGCCTGACCGGTCGGCTGGGGTGGCCGTCGGGGCGCGGCCGGCCCGCCGGCCTCGGCCCTGCGCCGGGAACGCGCTCCGGTGGCGTGCGGTGCCGTCTCCGGTCTCCACCTCAGGAGCGACGGCCGTTCCGGTGAGCGCCGACGCCGGCCCGGAGTCGTGCCGGGGGCGTTCATCCGACAGGCTGCGGGTACCGGCTGTCCGACGGCACACCGCCGGTCGTGGCGTCGCCACAAGCCGCCGCGGTGCGTGCCGGCCGAGCCGCGGGCGCCGGGACCGGCGGCATCGGCGAGCGACACCCATTCCCGTGAGGCCGAGCCCTGCCCGGTCGAGCAGCTGCTCGACCTGCTCCAGCAGCGGGTCACCGAACTGCGCACCGAACGCTGCGAGGTCGCCTACGAGCCCGGAACCGGACAGCCCGCCGGCACCCCGCGCCCCGTGGACCCCGCACCGGCCGAGGACGCCCCGCTCGCCGGGCCCGCACCGGCCGACGCTCGTCCGTGCACCTCGGACCGGAGGTGCCGGCTGGCCGACAAGGCGCCGCCCACCCGCACGGATGCGCGCGGCACTCGGACCGCGGGTGCCCGGCCCGGCGGCCTCGGCTGGCGACGGCCGTTCCGATGAAGCCCGCCCCTCCCACTCCCACCGGCCGACGCTCATCCGTCGACCTCGGGCTGTCGGCTGTCCGACGGGACGCCGCCAGGCGTGGCCTCGCCCGGTGCCGCCGCACGCGTGCGCGTGGCGGCCGGGCCGCGGGTGCCGGGGCCGGTGGCGCCGGTGGCGGGCGTTCGGGGGCGGGAGTCGGCCGGCCTCCGTCGGTCTCGCTTCGTCCGGGCCGTGTGGCGGCCGTCTTCCTGCTCGTTGCGTGTACGGCGCCGTCGCTGCCCGCCCTTCCTGGAGCCGGGTTCGGCACGCTGGTCGCTCTCCTGGGTGTTGGCTCCGGAGGCCAGGGGCGGGGCCTGCGGGGGCTCGGAGTGAGCAGTCCGAGGTGCCGGGGTCGTCGGCTGTGCCTGCGTGGCCTCCGCCCGTTCCGCGCGCAGGCAGCGGCGGACCGCCTCGGGGTCGAGTCCTTCGTTGCAGGCCTGGTGCAGCAGGCGGGCGAAGAGGTAGTCGGGGTCCGCGGCCAAGGCCATGGCCAGTGCTTCTCGCGCCTCCAGTTCGTCGCCCATGGACCAGGCGACCCAGCCCGCGAGGGTCAGCGGTGCGGCGGCGTGCTCGCCGTAGGGTCCGACACAGCGGCGGGCCAGGGCGCGCCAGAGGCGGAGCGCCGGACCGGCCTCGTCCCCTTCCATCCAGGCGGCGGCCTTGTCCCGGGTCGTGCGGTCCTGGAGCCCGAGGATCAGGGTCGCCGCCTCGTCGTCCGCGAGGAGGTCGTCGTCGCGTACGTCCGCGGGGTGGGTGCCGCAGACCGGTGTGGCCGTGGCGTAGCGGCGGATGATCCGCTCGGCGAGTGCGATGGTCTCCTCCGCCACTTCCAGGCGGCTCGTCTCGTCCAGCATGCGCGCCACCAGGGTCATGCCAGCCGCGTCCAGAGCGATCTCCTGTTCCAGGGCGGCGCCGGTCTCCCACGGCTGGAGCCTGGCGCGCAGCTCCCGTAGGGTGCCGCGCACCTGGATGCCGGCGTAGGTGGCCGCCGCCGCGAGCACGGAGGTGCCGGGCAGGCCCATCGGCGAGCCGTCCTCGGGGCAGCAGCCCTCGACCGGGCAGCAGTACGACCAGAAACGGCCGTCCGAGATGCACAGGGCCTCGATGACCGGCACGTCGAGGTTGCCGCACTCGGTGCGCATCAGGTGGGTCAGCCTCTCCAGCCGCCGTTTGACGTCCCGGCCGGACTCCCCCGGGCCCGGCTCCTGGCAGACGTAGGCCACCATCCGCTCGGGCCGGCCGCCGCGCCGCTCACTGCCGGTCACCAGCCCGCGGGCCAGCTGCCGGGCGGCGGCCTCCCAGTCCTCGTCATTCGCGGGGATGCCGAGCCGGGCCCGGCCGCCGAACCTGCCGCGGCCTGCGTGGTCGTGCAGGGCGACGAGCACCATGCTGTCCTCCGGGCGGTAACCGAGGAGGTAGGGCAGGGCGTCGGCCAGCTCGGCCGGGGTGCGCAGAGTGACCTGCGTGGCGTGTTCGGTCGGTCCGGCCGGCAGCTCCTGCCCCGAGATGTCGTTGCTTTCGAAGGGTCCGGTCGTTTCGCTGTGATTCGTCATGCGCCGACGATCTCGCGGATCTTGAGATTCCGGTTGGGCCTGTGGATAAGTCGAATCAGGGACACGACAAGGCCGCTGTCGTCGTCCACAGCTTCGCCCCGGGCCCGCCCGGTTGTCGGTCCCGTCCTGTTGTATGGGACGCATGGAGCACACGAGCAACGCGGATCTCCGCGCACAGGCCGACGCCGTACTCGCCCGGCTCGTCGGGGATGCCACCGGCGCCGCCCGGCTGCGCGAGGACCAGTGGCGGGCGATCGAGGCACTGGTCGCCGACCGGCGCCGTGCCCTGGTCGTGCAGCGCACGGGATGGGGCAAGTCCGCGGTGTACTTCGTGGCGACGTCGCTGCTGCGGGCCAGAGGAAGCGGGCCCACGGTGATCGTCTCGCCGCTGCTCGCACTCATGCGCAACCAGGTGGAGGCCGCGGGCCGGGCCGGCATCCACGCCCGGACCATCAATTCCGCCAACACCGAGGAGTGGGAGGCCGTCCAAGCCGAGATCGCGGCGGGCGACGTCGATGTGCTGCTCGTCTCGCCGGAGCGCCTGAACAATCCCGACTTCCGTGACCAGGTCCTGCCCAAGCTGTCCGCCGCCACCGGCCTGCTGGTCGTGGACGAGGCCCACTGCATCTCCGACTGGGGCCACGACTTCCGCCCCGACTACCGCCGCCTGCGCACCATGCTCGGCGACCTGCCGCCCGGTGTCCCCGTGCTGGCCACCACCGCGACGGCCAACGCGCGGGTGACCGCGGACGTCGCCGAGCAGCTCGGCACGGGTGGCACCTCCGACGCGCTGGTGCTGCGCGGGCCGCTCGACCGGGAGAGTCTGAGCCTCGGCGTGCTGCGCCTCCCGGACGCCGCGCATCGGATGGCCTGGCTCGCGGACCATCTCCACGACCTGCCGGGCTCCGGCATCATCTACACGCTCACCGTCGCCGCCGCCGAGGAGGTCACCGCCTTCCTGCGGCAGCGCGGGCACACCGTCGCCTCGTACACGGGCAAGACGGAGAACGCCGACCGGCAGCAGGCCGAGGACGACCTGCTCGCCAACCGCGTCAAGGCCCTGGTCGCCACCTCCGCGCTCGGCATGGGCTTCGACAAGCCTGATCTCGGTTTCGTGGTTCATCTCGGCTCGCCCTCCTCCCCCATCGCCTACTACCAGCAGGTCGGCCGGGCCGGCCGCGGCGTCGACCACGCCGAGGTACTGCTGCTGCCGGGCAAGGAGGACGAGGCGATCTGGGAGTACTTCGCCTCGCTGGCCTTCCCCTCCGAGGACCTGGTGCGGCGCACGCTGGACGTCCTCGCCCGGGCGGACGGGCCCCTGTCACTGCCCGCTCTGGAACCGCTGGTCGAGCTGCGCCGCTCACGCCTGGAAACCATGCTGAAGGTCCTCGACGTGGACGGAGCGGTGCGCCGCGTCAAGGGCGGCTGGATCGCGACCGGGCAGCCGTGGTCGTACGACGCCGAGCGCTACGCGTGGGTGGCCCGGCAGCGCGCGGCCGAGCAGCAGGCGATGCGCGAGTACGCGACCACCACCGAGTGCCGGATGGAGTTCCTGCAACGCCACCTGGACGACGAGGGTGCCAAACCCTGTGGCCGCTGCGACAACTGCGCGGGCCCCCGCTTCACATCCAGCCTGTCCACCACGGCGCTGGACGCGGCGCGGAGCGACCTGGGGCGTGCGGGGGTGGAGGTGGAGCCCCGTCGCATGTGGCCGACCGGCCTCCCGGCCATCGGCATCGACCTCAAGGGCCGCATCCCTGCCGGGGAGCAGGCATCACCGGGGCGTGCCCTGGGACGCCTGTCGGACATCGGCTGGGGCAACCGGCTGCGACCCCTGCTCGCGCCCCAGACGCCGGACGCCGAGGTGCCGGACGACGTGGCGCGAGCCGTGGTCGATGTCCTGGCGGACTGGGCCCGAGGTCCCGGCGGCTGGGCCTCCGGTGCGTCCGACGCCCGGCCCCGGCCGGTGGGCGTGGTCACCGTGGCCTCACGCAGCCGGCCCCGGCTGATCCACTCCCTGGGCGCGCGAATCGCCGAGATCGGCCGGCTCCCGCTGCTCGGCTCGGTGGAATACGCCGGAGACGCGCCCCGATTGCCGCGCAGCAACAGCGCGCAACGGCTGAAAGCCCTCGACGGCGCGTTGACGGTGCCGCCCGCACTGGCGTCCATGCTGGCCGAGGCGCAGGGTCCGGTGCTGCTCGTCGACGATTTCACGGAGACGGGCTGGACCCTGGCCATCGCGGCACGCCTGCTCCGGAAGTCCGGGGCGCGCGGGGTGCTGCCCCTCGTCCTCGCGGTTCAGGGGTGACTGGCGCGTGGCCACTGCGCCGCCCGGGACCGAGCGGTGTGTTGTGGTTGGGCCTCGCGAGTCCGGGACGTCCGGGTGGCCGCTCGCGGCGGGTCGCCGGACGCTGACGGGACACGTCAGGCGTCATCAGCCAACCCTTTGGGTAGGGATATAAGCCACGCACCACCTGATAACAGTCGGCGGCCCCAATTGCTCGTTGCCGCAACCAAGTTCGACAGGAAGAATTGAGGTCCGCTCCCCGCACGGCTCGTCCGTGATCCGGTTGGGCTCCGCTGCGGTGCGCGCTCCCCCGAATCCGACCTCGCCCGCAGTGTGGGCGCGTAGCCGAAGGGAGGAACGTGACCTTCGGATTCGCCTCGTCCTCGGCGGCCTCTTTGTCGACGTCCGCGTCCGCCGCTTCCGCCAGTCGCCTGCTCGAGCCGGCCGAGTGGGCCGCCGCCGGAATCCCTCTGCTGCGCAACCCCCGAGAGGTCGTCAGCGGGCTGCACGCCCGCCACCACCCGAAGCCGCTCACGGCGATCGTGGCGGTTCTCGACCCGGACGAGCGGCTGCGGGCCAGCGCCTCGTTCACGCGCCGTCCGGCCCCGGCCGACGGCTGGATGTTCCGCAACGCGCTGCTGGCCCAGCTGCGCCGGGTGATCCCCCACGACCTGCGTCGCCGTACCCCCGTGCGCACGGCCGTCCTGCTCTACTGCCGGGAGGGCGACGCGCGTTGGACCGAGGAGGACGGCGCCTGGATGTGGGGGCTGCGCGATGCCTGCACACTGCACGGCCTGCGGTGCGGGGCGTACATCACGCTGACGCACGAGGGCTGGCAGGTGCTCGGCGAGGGCCGCGGCGGACGCCAGCCCAACGCGCACTCGGTACCGGAGCCCGTCGCCACCGCGGAGGCACCGCCGCTGGCGCCGCGCACCGGCGGCCCGGTCTCCGATGTGCTGCGCCGGGCGGCGGCCCGCTGACGAGAGCGAGGCCGGCGGTACGACGGCTCGTGCCGCCGGTCAGCGGCACGAGCGGCGCTCGGGGCCGGTGTGGCGATGACCGGGGCGAGCCGACATGCACCGCGAACCGCGCCGAAGAGCACAGACGGGCTCGCGCCTGCAGTTCCGGCACGAAATCAGCTCCGGAAGCGGCCCGGCGCGGTCGTCTGCGCCACGGCTGCGCAGGCCGGCCGCACGCTTCGGCCTTGGCGCGCCACCACGGCGAGCTGGATCAAGCCCGCCGGACAACCCCGGTGCCGCTCCCCGGCGTACCCAGGGGAGCAGCCTCACCACCATTACGACGGCAGCCCGTCATCCGGGCATGCCAAAAGCCGCACCGTGCGGATTCCGCCGGAGCGGCTCCTTCGGCACCCCGATGTCCCGAGGGCCGGGCGCGGCTCAGACGCCGGCGCCCAGCACCGAGTTGATCTGCTGCGGGTCGCCGCAGACGATCAGCAGTGCACCGGCTCGGGAGTGCGCCAGCGGGAGGGCGGTGGCAGCAGCGGAGGCGGGACCTCCGTTGACGGCCACGACGACCACCGGGCGGGACGCGGCACGGGAGGCGACGGCGGCGTCCGCATAGAACACGTCGTCACCGGCGTCGTGCTGCGCCCAGTAGGACGCTTCGCCGAAGGACAGCTCGTGCTCGGCCCACGGGTGCTGGGCACCAGTGGTGATCACCAGCACGTCACCGGGGGCACGGCCCGAGTCCAGGAGCAGGTCCACCGCCTCTTCGGCGGCGTCGAGCGCACCCTCGGCCGAGGCCGGGATCAGCTGGATCTGCGGGCTCGCCGCGGTGGCGGCGGGAGCGGCCGGGCCGGGATTGGCCGGAGCCACGTCACGCGGCGTGCGCTGCACCGGAGGCGTGGGCCGCAGAGGGCCGGGACGACCGGGGCGGGACGGAGCCGCGGGGCGGGGGCCGGGTACGGGGCGGGGGGTCGGCGCGGTACGGCTGCTGGCCGGAGTGGCGCGGGGACCCTGGGCACTCTCGTGAATCTGAGGCTCCTCGGGAATGAGAGGCATGAGCTGATATTTATCAAACGTTGGTGCGGCGCGGATGACCGGGTGGCACATCAGTGCGAGCGGAACCGTCAGAAATCGAAGCCGAGCTGACCCTCAATTTCCGGAACGCTTCCGTCCGCCCAGCTGCGGACCTTCTTGAGGTGCCGCCACTGAGGCAACGCATCAAGATACGCCCACGACAAGCGGTGGTGCGGGGTGGGCCCCCACTCCGCCAGTGCGGCCTTGTGCACGGGCGACGGATACCCGGCGTTGTCCGCAAATCCGAAGTGTGCATGGTCGACACCCAGTTCGGCCATCATTTTGTCGCGCTGAACCTTGGCGATCACCGACGCCGCCGCCACGGCCACGCACGACCGATCGCCCTTGATCACTGTGCGCACCCGCCAGGGGGCACCGAGGTAGTCGTGCTTCCCATCGAGGATCACGGCCTCGGGACGGACCGGCAGGGCGTCCAGCGCACGGCCCGCGGCCAGCCGCAGCGCGGCCGTCATCCCCAGGTCGTCTATCTCCTCGGGGGAAGCATGCCCCAGCGCATAGGCCGTCACCCACGACTGCAGGGTCTGGGCGAGTTCCGTGCGCCGCTTGAGGGTCAGCAGTTTGGAGTCGGTCAGCCCCTCGGGCGGTCGGCGCAGTCCGGTGATCGCCGCGCAGACGGTGACGGGCCCGGCCCAGGCGCCGCGCCCCACCTCGTCGACACCGGCAATGACCTTCGCTCCGGTCGTGGCGCGCAGGGAGCGCTCGACGGTGTGAGTAGGGGGTTCGTACGGCATGGCGCCCTTAGCGTACGCCGCCGCCATCGCCGCGCGACACCCCGGCCACCCGGCCCGCGCCAGGAGAGCCGGCGCGGGCGATCAGGTCCCGTAGGGCCGCAGCAGCGGGAGCATCAGCTGGTCGACCATCTCCGCGAGATCCTGATCACTCCATTCGCTGCCGCACATCTTCGATCGATACATCATCATGGCCGGAATGGCGTCGAAGACGTATCCGTTGGCCGCGTCCGCACGGACCTCTTCACGCTCTATCCCGCGGGTGATGACCTCACGAAGGAGCTTGACGGTGGGCTCCACGACGCTCCCGAAGATGACCCCTTCGAATCGCGCGGCTTGCACATGGTCGCATTCGTGAATGACTGAACGCAGCGCGACACCGGGGCGGGAGTACATGATCTCCCGCACCTGTCGGCACAGGGTGAGCAGGTCTTCGCGCACGCTGCCGAGGTCCGGAGCCTTCTCCACCTGGGGCAGTCCGGACACCAGGGCATCCGCGACGAGGTCCTCCTTGGAGGGCCAGCGGCGGTAGACCGCGGCCTTGCCGGTCTGGGCGCCGGCCGCGACGCCCTCCATGGTCAGCCCCTTCCAGCCGACCGTACTGAGCTGTTCCAGAGCGGCGTTCAGGATCGCGCGCTCCAGTACCGCACCGCGCCGACGAGGGGAAGCCGTCCGGGCAGGCGCGGCCGTCCAGCGCGAGGTAACCATCTGTGTTTCTCCAGCATGCGTGGGAAGCGGGGATTCCGGGGCAGTGGCGCCGCGCTGCAGCAACAGGGGGACGCGGGACGCGACGCGCGATTAAGTGAACGCTTGCGTTCACTGTTGGGGACTCACTACCGTGGACGCGACAGTGAACGCGAGCGTTCACTAATGCCATTAGGGGGGACCCATAGTGACGACCTCTCAGCTGCTCAAGGACGACCGGAAGCCGGGCATGGCCCGCCGGGAGGGGCATCCCGGCATCGCACTCACCGTCATCGCGGCCTGCCAACTCATGGTGGTACTCGACGCGACGATTGTGAATATCGCGCTCCCGCACATTCAAGACGCTCTCAAGTTCAGCACCACCGACCTGACTTGGGTGGTCAGCGCGTACACGCTCACCTTCGGTGGCCTGCTGCTGCTCGGCGCGCGAGCCGGTGACATCCTCGGCCGCCGCCGGGTGTTCATGGCCGGCATCCTGCTGTTCACCTTCGCCTCCCTGTTGGGCGGTCTGGCCCAGGAACCCTGGCAGTTGCTGGCCGCACGAGCCCTGCAGGGCGTAGGTGGCGCGATCGCGTCGCCCACGTCGCTGGCGCTGATCACAACGACCTTCCCCGAAGGTCCCGAACGCAACCGGGCCTTCGGGGTGTTCGCCGCCGTGTCCGCGGGCGGCGGGGCCATCGGCCTCCTTGCGGGGGGCATGCTCACCGACTGGCTCGACTGGCGGTGGGTGCTCTTCGTCAACGTGCCCATCGGCGTGCTGATCGCCTCGCTCGCGCCGCTGTACATCAACGAGTCCGAGCGGCACCCGGGACGCTTCGACCTCACCGGTGCGCTGACCTCCACCGTCGGCATGGCCTCGCTGGTGTACGGGTTCATCCGCGCCGCCGAGGACGGCTGGCGCGACGGGCTCACCCTCGGCTCCTTCGGGGCGGCCGTGGTGCTGCTGTTCGCCTTCGTCGTAACCGAGATGCGGGCGAAGGAGCCGATCACCCCGCTCAGGATGTTCGCCGACCGCAACCGCTGGGGCACCTATGTGATCATGCTGAGCCTGGCCGCGGCGATGTTCGGCATGTTCTTCTACATCGTGCTGTTCGTGCAGAACGTGCTCGGCTACAGCGCCATTGAGGCCGGTGTGGCCTTCCTTCCCGTGACAGTCGCGATCGCGGTGGGTGCGGGTCTGTCGCAGCGCTTCCTGCCGGTGCTCGGCCCCAAGCCGTTCATGATGGGCGGCTCGGCGCTCGTGGTGATCGGGCTGGTGTGGCAGACCTTCATCCGACCCGACAGCACCTACGTGGGCGGAGTACTGGGACCCATGCTGGTCTTCGGCTTCGGCATGGGCCTGAACTTCGTGACGGCCACCGTCACCGCCGTGTCCGGTGTCGCCCCGCACGAGGCGGGCGCGGCTTCGGGGCTGCTCAACGCCATGCAGCAGGTCGGCGGTTCGCTCGGACTGTCCATCCTGACGACCGTCTTCGGTTCGGCCAGCACGGACGAGGCGAAGAAGCAGCTGCCGAAGTTCCTCGCCGGAGCCTCGCCGGAGCAGAAGGCGCGGTTCGCCGAGACGCACCAGCTGCCCGCGCCCTGGGGGCACGAGGTGCTCGCCCACGGCATCTCCACCGCCTTCATACCGGCCGCCGCGATGGCCGCGCTCGCCTTCCTCACCGCCTGGCTGGTACTGAGGGTCCGCAAGAGCGACCTCGACTCCCTCGCGGGCACGGCGGGCCCGCACCTCGGCTGATCCAGGCCGGGCCGCGCGAAGCCGCGGCCGACCGGACCGCTGCCGGGGGGCAGACGGCGCACGCGGCGGTCCGGTCGGCCGCACTACGGCCACCAGCACACATGCCGGAACGAGGAACAGGGCGAGAAACAGAGCCGGGACCAGGCGCAGCACCGGCACCGGTGAGACGATCGCCATCGCGCCCCTCCGTCCCTCGTCGTCACGGCTCCGCCGGCCCTCGCCCCCACGGACGGGAAGCACGGCGGATACCGGAAGAACGGGCGACGGTCACGCAGAGTTCCCGACGCGCACGGAGAGTTTTCCTGCGGTGGGTGCAGGTCCGGCGCCGGGCCGGCCGACGCCGTCAGACTCCCGTGGGCACCCAGTCCGGCAGAGCCTCGGTGCGCTGCACCCACTCGGCGGGCGGTGTCCCGGCCTTGCCGGCGGCGAGTACGCCGCCCACGATGGCGCAGGTGGTGTCGACGTCCCCGCCCACCTGGGCAGTCGTCCAGAACGCCGTCTCGTAGTCCCCCAGGGCACGTGCGGCGGACCAGAGGGCGAAGGGGACGGTGTCATGGGCCGTCGTACGGCGTCCGCAGCCGAGGACGGCCGCGACAGTGCCCGCGTCGCCGTAGTCGAGCATGTCCCGGGCGCGGCGCAGGCCTTGGCCTACCGCGCTCTTCGGCACGAGTGCGACGACGCCGTCCAGGAGGGCCTCGGGGGTGGGCGGCCCGTCCGGCGAGCCGGCCAGTGCCGCCGCGGCGGCCACGGCCATGGCGCCGACCACGGCCTCCCGGTGCTGGTGGGTGGTGTAGGCCGAGATCTCCGCCTGGTGGGTCGCCTGCTCGGGATCGTCCGCGTACCAGGCACCCAGAGGCGCGATCCGCATGGCCGCGCCGTTGCCCCAGGACCCCTGTCCGTTGAAGAGGCCGGCAGCCAGCTCGCGCCAGTCCCCGCCCTCCCGGACCAGCCGCAGCAGCCGGTTGACTGCAGGGCCGTAGCCACGGTCGAAGTCGTGGTGCTCGGCGAACGAGCGGGCGAGCGCGTCCTGGTCGATGCGTTGATGGGCGGCGAGGACGGCGACCACGGAGCAGGCCATCTCGGTGTCGTCCGTCCACTGCCAGGGTCCTGCGGGCAGCTCACGGCGCTTCAGCAGGGGATAGTTCACGGGAACGAAGAACTGGGAGCCCAGTGCGTCCCCCACGGCCAGGCCACGGAGGCTCACCAGGGCGCGCTCCAGGCGCCCGAGGGAAGAGGAGTCAGCGGTCATCGCCCTGCCACTCTATCCGGTCACCCAGTACGGGTCAGGCTCCCGCCAGCGCTCGAAGGGCCGGTCGAGTGTGTACTTGCCGTCCTCTCCCAGAACGAGCACCCGCATCTCTGCGTTCCCGGGATTGGCCAGGGACTCGAATTCCGCGACCGTCCAGTGGAACCAGCGCATGCAGAACAGCCGCATCGCGAGCCCGTGCGTCACGAGCAGGACGTTCGGAGGATGGTCGGGCGCCTCGAAGCTGCGGAAGAGGCTCTCCAGGAAGCCGCCGACCCGGTCGTACACGTCGGCGCCGGACTCGCCCTGGGGGAACCTGAAGAAGAAGTGGCCGTACGCGTCGCGGTAGGCCTTTTGCAGGCGCACGTCGTCACGGTCCTGCCAGTTGCCCCAGTCCTGCTCGCGCAGTCGGGGTTCCTCCCGGACACGTATGAGGTCGGGGTCGAGGTGGAACGCGTGAAGCGTCTCGTGGGTGCGGCGGTACGGGGAGACGTACACGCTCACGCGTTCCCGGCCGAAGAGCTCGCGGAGCCGCTTGCCGGTCTCCTCGGCCTGCCGCCAGCCGCGCTCGGTCAGCGCGAGGGCGTGGTCGGGCTCGCGTTCGTACACGGAGTCGTCGACGTTGCCCGTTGACTCGCCGTGTCGGACAAGGACGATGCGCCGTGGTCGTGCCATGCCGAAACCCTAGATCGAACGGCGGTGAGTCGAGCACTCGTACGGCCCTCATACGGCGTAGGTCACATGTTTCGCGTGTCCGGGACCGTCTGCGGGCCTGGCGTACGGCACCTCACCGCGGTGCATTCGTTCATCAAACCAAGGGACGGCTCAAACCGTCCAGGACGGCTCCAGGTCCACGATGTCGCCGGAGAGCGCCGCGACGTCCGCCTCGGTCTGGGCACGCAGCGCTAGGCGTTCCACACGCTCCGTGCGGTACTTGCCGTGCTCGGCCGCCGAGCGCCACATCGACAGGATCAGGAACTCCTGCTCGGGGGCCTCGGCGAACATGCCGCGGATCATGCCGGGCGAGCCGGCCATCGCGGGGTTCCAGACCTTCTCCTGCATGAGCGTGAAGTGCTCGACGCGCTCCTCGTGGATCCGGCACAGCGCCACGCGGATCAGGTCCGCGTCGGTGAACCGCGGCTCGAAGCCCGTCTTCACATCGAAGCGGTACTCGAACAGCTTGGCCTGGGCGTCCTTGAAGGTGCCGGACTGGGCGGCTGCCAGGCGGTCGTGGGAACGAGCCATGAAGGAGTCGTAGAAGGCACGGCTCTCCCAGAAGGCGAAGATGTGCACCACCCCCGGTCGCTGCCGGCTCCAGCCCCCGCCCTGTCCCCGAAAACCCGGCTCCCCCAGAAGCCCCGCCCATTTCCGCTGCCCCCGCTCGAACCCGCGGCGGTCCACCACGGTGCAGCGAATCCACTTGACCAGCACCGCGCCATCGTAAGGCCAGCGGGCGTGGCGTCGGTCACGCTCCGGCGGAGATCGCCCGAGCATGCGCCCCCACACGCGTGGCACGATGGGCAAGGAACCCCGACGGATGGGGAGTTGGTTCGAGCGAGCCACAGGGGGAAGGGAAGAGCCTGGTGACCGGCTTCAGTAAGGGAATCCGCAAGGTCGAGGTCGCGCTCAAGTGGGACCCCAGTCCGGCAGGTCGCCCGCCGACCGATCTCGACATCGTCGCCGCGACCTTCTCGTCCGGCGACCCGTACGGAGCGCCGGCCTATCTGGTGCACTTCGACAGCCGTTCGCCGGACGGCACGATCCTCCTCAACCGTGACAGCACCGACGGCAGGGGTTTCGGCTGGGACGAGGTCATGACGCTCGAACTGGACCGCCTGAGCGACCGCTACGCGCGCGTGGTGGTGGGTGTCGTCATCCAGCAGCGGTCCGGGCCCAAGACGTTCGCCGACGTGCTCGGTCCCGCCGTACGCGTCCGTGAGGGCTACACCGTGCTCGCCGAGGACGACTTCGGTTCGGTCCTCGCGTCGACGGCCGCCACGATCGCCGAGTTCGTCCGGGACGACGCCGCCGACTGGACTTTCCATCCCGGCGTGCGCGGCTTCGACGAGGACCCGGCGGCCTTCACCCGGGTGATGGGCCGGGCGCACCGGTCCTGATGCCTTCCTCCCGTACGAGTAAGGGGCGCCGGCAAGGGCCGGCGCCCCTTACTTCACGAGCGGCGTGTCATCAGCTGCAGCCGCTGGTCGAGCCGCAGCCCTCGCAGATGTAGCAGGAACCGGCCCGCTGCATCTTCGTACCGCAGGAGAAGCACAGCGGGGCGTCGGCCTGAATGCCCAGCTGCATCTCCACGAGCTCGGCGCTGGTGTGCGCCTGGCGCGTGGCGGGCTTGGCCGCCTCCGACTCGGCCTTCGGCGTGGCGACCGCCTTCAGCTCCTGGGCACGCGGGGCCGACTGGGCCAGACCCTCGACGTCGACCTCGTCGTCGGCCGGCTCGTACGAGCCGGTCTCCAGGTGACGCTGGCGCTCCTCGGCGGAGTGGATGCCGAGCGCGGAACGGGTCTCGAAGGGCAGGAAGTCCAGCGCCAGGCGGCGGAAGATGTAGTCGACGATCGACTGCGCCATCCGCACGTCGGGGTCGTCCGTCATACCGGCCGGCTCGAAGCGCATGTTGGTGAACTTCGAGACGTACGTCTCCAGGGGCACGCCGTACTGCAGACCGACAGAGACGGCGATGGAGAAGGCGTCCATCATGCCCGCGAGGGTGGAGCCCTGCTTCGACATCTTCAGGAAGACCTCGCCGAGACCGTCGTCCGGGTAGGAGTTGGCGGTCATGTAGCCCTCGGCGCCGCCGACCGTGAAGGACGTCGTGATGCCGGGGCGGCCCTTCGGGAGGCGCTTGCGGACCGGGCGGTACTCGATGACCTTCTCGACCGTCTCGCGGATGGTCGCCTCGGCCTTCTCCGTGACCTCGGCCTTCTCCTTCTCCTTGGTCTTGGCGGAGAGCGGCTGGCCGACCTTGCAGTTGTCGCGGTAGATCGCGAGCGCCTTGACGCCCAGCTTCCAGGCCTCGAAGTAGATCTCCTCGACCTCCTCGACGGTCGCCGTCTCCGGCATGTTGACCGTCTTGGAGATGGCGCCGGAGATCCACGGCTGGATGGCGGCCATCATGCGGACGTGACCCATCGGGGAGATGGCGCGCTCGCCCATGGCGCAGTCGAACACCTCGTAGTGCTCGTGCTTGAGGCCGGGGGCGTCGATCACATTGCCGTGCTCGGCGATGTGGGCGACGATCGCCTCGATCTGCTCCTCCTGGTAGCCCAGGCGGCGCAGGGCCTGCGGGACGGTGCCGTTGACGATCTGCATCGAGCCGCCGCCGACCAGCTTCTTGAACTTCACCAGCGCCAGGTCGGGCTCGACACCGGTGGTGTCGCAGGACATCGCGAGACCGATGGTGCCGGTCGGCGCGAGGACGGACGCCTGGGAGTTACGGAAACCGTTCTTCTCACCGAGACGCAGGACGTCCTGCCAGGCCTCCGTGGCAGCGGCCCACACCGGGGTGTCCAGGTCGTCCATGCGGACAGCCTTGCCGTTGGCGTCGGCGTGCTGCTTCATGACGCGGTTGTGGGCGTCGGCGTTGCGGGCGTAGCCGTCGTAGGTGCCGACGACCGCGGCCAGCTCGGCGGAGCGGCGGTAGGCCGTACCCGTCATCAGGGAGGTGATGGCGCCGGCCAGGGCGCGGCCGCCGTCGGAGTCGTAGGCGTGGCCGGTGGCCATCAGCAGGGCGCCGAGGTTGGCGTAGCCGATGCCGAGCTGGCGGAACGCGCGCGTGTTCTCGCCGATCTTCTGGGTCGGGAAGTCCGCGAAGCAGATCGAGATGTCCATCGCGGTGATGACCAGCTCGACGACCTTCTGGAAGCGCTCGGCCTCGAAGGACTGGTCGCCCTTGCCGTCGTCCTTTAGGAACTTCATCAGGTTCAGCGAGGCCAGGTTGCAGGACGTGTTGTCCAGGTGCATGTACTCGCTGCACGGGTTCGACGCGGTGATCCGGCCGGACTCGGGGCAGGTGTGCCAGTTGTTGATCGTGTCGTCGTACTGGATGCCCGGGTCGGCGCAGGCCCAGGCGGCCTCGGCGATCTTGCGGAAGAGGGCCTTCGCCTCGACCTCCTCGATGACCTCGCCGGTCATCCGGGCGCGCAGGCCGAACTTGCCGCCGTTCTCGACCGCCTGCATGAACTCGTCGTTCACGCGGACCGAGTTGTTGGCGTTCTGGTACTGGACGGACGTGATGTCGTCGCCGCCCAGGTCCATGTCGAAGCCCGCGTCGCGCAGGACGCGGATCTTCTCCTCCTCCTTGACCTTGGTCTCGATGAAGTCCTCGATGTCGGGGTGGTCGACGTCGAGCACGACCATCTTGGCGGCGCGGCGGGTGGCACCACCGGACTTGATGGTGCCGGCGGAGGCGTCGGCGCCGCGCATGAAGGAGACCGGGCCGGAGGCGTTGCCGCCGGAGGAGAGCAGCTCCTTGGAGGAGCGGATGCGGGAGAGGTTCAGGCCGGCGCCGGAGCCGCCCTTGAAGATCATGCCCTCTTCCTTGTACCAGTCGAGGATCGACTCCATGGAGTCGTCGACGGACAGGATGAAGCAGGCGGAGACCTGCTGGGGCTGCGGGGTGCCGACGTTGAACCAGACGGGGCTGTTGAAGCTGAAGATCTGGTGCAGGAGGGCGTACGCCAGCTCGTGCTCGAAGATCTCGGCGTCGGCGGGCGAGGCGAAGTACTTGTAGTCCTCACCGGCCTTCCGGTACGTCTTCACGATGCGGTCGATCAGCTGCTTGAGGCTGGTCTCGCGCTGCGGGGTGCCGACGGCACCGCGGAAGTACTTGCTGGTGACGATGTTGACCGCGTTCACCGACCAGAAGTCGGGGAACTCGACGCCACGCTGCTCGAAGTTGACCGAGCCGTCGCGCCAGTTGGTCATGACGACGTCACGGCGCTCCCACGACACCTCGTCATACGGGTGTACGCCGGGGGTGGTGTGGATGCGCTCGACACGCAGCCCCTTGGTGGCCTTGGCGCCCTTGGCTCGGGAACCTCGTGCCGGACCGCTCGCCGTCTCTGTCATGCCGCCTCCCTGTACGGGCAAAAACGCCCTGAAGTGCCCATTTGTTCCCGTGGGCACGTGTTTCTGTCTGTCGTTGCGGGCACCCTCAGCTGCCGCCCGCAACAGGTCTTTGGTCGCCGCCTCCCGACCGGAACCCGGGTCTCCTCCCGGTTTCCGGCCCGCCGGTCAGTCGGCGGCGCGGGCGGGCACGGGGACCTGAGTGGTCCCGCCGGGCCCGCGGTCGTCTTCTTGGCTCCCCGTACCCGCGTCGTTCTCGTCCGCGGCGGGGTCTCGCGTCGCTTCCCTCAACTCCGCGATGGCGGCCTCGAAGTCATCGAGCGAGTCGAACGCCCGGTAGACGGAGGCGAACCGCAGATACGCGACGAGGTCGAGCTCCTGCAACGGGCCGAGTATCGCCAGCCCCACGTCGTGGGTGGTCAGCTCGGCGCTTCCGGTCGCGCGCACCGCCTCCTCGACCCGCTGGCCGAGCTGGGCGAGCGCGTCCTCGGTGACAGGCCGCCCCTGGCACGCCTTGCGCACGCCATTGATGACCTTGGTACGACTGAAAGGCTCGGTGACTCCGGACCGCTTGACCACCATGAGCGAGCACGTCTCCACGGTCGTGAAACGACGGGAGCAGTCAGGGCACTGGCGGCGCCTGCGGATGGACGTGCCGTCGTCCGTCGTACGACTGTCGACCACACGGCTGTCGGGGTGCCTGCAGAAGGGGCAGTGCATGTTCTCCAACCCTCCTCACAGCAGACTCATCAGCCTCGCTGAACCCAGGGGCCCCGCGAAGCAGCCCTAAGCATAGGCGATCGCGGAGCCGTCTCGGACCCGGGGGACCACAACTTCTGGGCTGCTGTAGCCATCCAACCACTACATGTGGGGCTCGGCTCACAAACGGGGGCACACGCGCGTGTCGCGCGAAAACAGCAGGCCCAGGCATCGGCGGCAACCAGAGGGGGACACGCGGGCGCCGAGCGGTGTCGCCGTGGGCGCTCGCGGGGATACCGTGGGCGCCACAGGGAGGACGCGTGGCACTCCCGCGCAGAAAGGACCCCGGATCCCGGACTGCGGGATTCCGGATGGCAGACTGGGGCGCAGCCCACGAGGCGAACAACCCCGGCGGTGAAGAGTACAACAATGGGTGCTTTTGCCCGCCAAGTGTCACGCCAGCCATACACCCAGACTCATGATCGCGTCAGGCAAAACGCACTTTTTCACTCGAACGTGTGTTTGGCGCAACCTTTCGAAAGCAACTACCGTTGTGCAGCAGGGAGACCATCGAGAGGGGCCGACGTGACCACCACCGCAGACAGTGCCACCATCACCGCCCAGGACCGCTCCCAGGGCCGAGTCGAGCCGGTACACGCGATGAACGAAGCCACGAATCCCGAGGCACACAAGCGCTCCCTGCCGGGGCGACCTCCGGGCATCCGGGCGGACAGCTCCGGACTCACCGACCGGCAGCGCCGGGTGATCGAGGTCATCAGGGATTCGGTGCAGCGGCGCGGCTACCCGCCGTCGATGCGGGAGATCGGCCAGGCCGTGGGCCTGTCCAGCACGTCCTCGGTCGCTCACCAGCTGATGGCGCTGGAGCGCAAGGGCTTCCTGCGCCGCGACCCGCACCGCCCGCGCGCGTACGAGGTGCGCGGATCCGACCAGGCCGTCACCGTGCAGCCGACGGACACCGCCGGCAAGCCCGCCGCGTCGTACGTCCCGCTGGTCGGCCGTATCGCGGCCGGCGGTCCGATCCTCGCCGAGGAGTCCGTCGAGGACGTCTTCCCCCTCCCGCGCCAGCTCGTCGGTGACGGTGAACTGTTCGTCCTCAAGGTCGTCGGCGACTCCATGATCGAAGCCGCCATCTGTGACGGCGACTGGGTCACCGTGCGTCGCCAGCCGGTCGCCGAGAACGGCGACATCGTGGCCGCCATGCTCGACGGCGAAGCCACCGTCAAGCGCTTCAAGCGCGAGGACGGTCACGTGTGGCTCCTCCCCCACAACGCGGCCTACGAGCCGATCCCCGGCGACGACGCGACCATCCTCGGCAAGGTCGTCGCAGTGCTGCGCCGCGTGTGACGACCGCTGCGGGCGGGCGACCGCTCGCTCCCTGACCGGGCCCCGGAACCCCTGCGCCGGTTCCGGGGCCCTGCACGTGTCCGGCGGACCGTGCGTGTGACCAGTGGTCCTGGGTGGGGCCGGGGCGGCCGGGGCCGATTCTCTCGCGGGGTAGCCCGACCGGCGCCGGTCGGGCTACCCCGCGATCACTTCGCCACCGCTGACTGCGTCTCCGCCTGCTTCGCCGCCGCGTCGATCGCCGCGAGCGACTTGCGGACCTGATTGCGGTCCGTGGTGTACCAGAAGTCCGGCAGTGACGCCTTGAGATAGCCGCCGTACCGCGCGGTGGCCAGCCGCTGGTCCAGGACGGCCACCACGCCGCGGTCGCCGGACGCCCGGACGAGACGGCCGGCGCCCTGGGCCATGAGGAGGGCCGCGTGGGTGGCGGCCACCGCCATGAAGCCGTTGCCGCCGGCGTCCTCCACCGCCTTCTGGCGTGCGCTCATCAGCGGATCGTCGGGCCGCGGGAACGGAATCTTGTCCATGACGACGAGCTGGCAGCTGGGGCCCGGGACATCGACGCCCTGCCACAGCGACAGCGTGCCGAACAGGCAGGTCTTCGGGTCGGCCGCGAAGTTCTTGATCAGTTCGCCGAGCGTCTCCTCACCCTGGAGCAGGATCGGGAACTCGGGAATCCGGGAGCGCAGCTCCTCCGCGGCGAGCTGGGCGGCCCGCATGGACGAGAACAGACCGAGAGTGCGCCCTCCGGCCGCCTGGATCAGCTCGGTCAGCTCGTCCAGCATGTCGGCGCGCTCCCCGTCACGCGCGGGGCGCGCCAGGTGCTTCGCGACGTAGAGGATGCCCTGCTTGCGGTAGTCGAAGGGCGAGCCGACGTCGACGCCCTTCCACTTCGGCAGGTCCTCGCCCTCCGTACCCTCGGGGCCGAGTCCCAGGGAGGCGCCGACGCCGTTGAAGTCGCCGCCCAGCTTGAGCGTCGCCGAGGTCAGGACGACGGCCCGGTCGGCGAAGAGCTTCTCCCTGAGCAGGCCGGAGACCGACATGGGGGCAACCCGGAGGGACGCGCCGAAGCGGTCGTGCCGCTCGTACCAGACGACGTCCCACTCCGAGCCGTTCAGGACCCGCTCGGCCACGTCGTGCACCGTCTCCACCGAGGCCAGCGCCTGCTTTCGGACCGCGTCCTCGTCCTGGACGGACTTGTCGCGGGTCGCGCCGATCCCGGTGATCACCGTGCGGGCGGCGTCACGCAGCGCCATCAAGGCGTAGCCGAGGTCTTCCGGGATCTCCTCCAGGCGGCCCGGCAGCGCGAGTTCCATGAGCCGCTCGAAGCCCTCGGCGGCGGTCTGGAGCTGATCGGCGGCCTTCTCGTTGACCAGCTTGGCGGCACGGCGCACGGCACGGTTGACCTGCCCGGGCGTGAGTTCGCCGGTGGCGACGCCGGTGACACGGGAGACGAGTTCGTGCGCCTCGTCCACGATCAGCACCTCGTGCTGGGGCAGCACCGGGGCGCCCTCGATGGCGTCGATGGCCAGCAGGGCGTGGTTGGTGACCACGACCTCGGCAAGCTTGGCCCGCTCCCGGGCCATCTCGGCGAAGCATTCGGCGCCGTACGCGCACTTCGACGCACCCAGGCACTCCCGCGACGACACCGACACCTGCGCCCAGGCGCGGTCCGAGACCCCCGGGGTGAGATCGTCGCGGTCGCCGCTCTCCGTCTCGTCCGACCAGTCCCGCAGCCTCAGCAGGTCCTGGCCCAGCTTGCTGGTGGGCGCGGCGGCCTCGAACTGGTCGAACAGCCCCTCCTCCTCGTCCTGCGGCATGCCCTCGTGCAGGCGGTGCAGGCACAGGTAGTTCGACCGGCCTTTGAGCATCGCGAACTCCGGGCGGCGGCGCAGCAGCGGATGCAGGGCGTCGACCGTGCGCGGCAGGTCCCGCTCCACGAGCTGGCGCTGCAGGGCGAGCGTGGCCGTCGCGACGACCACCCGTTCTCCGTGCGCGAGCGCGGGCACGAGATAGCCCAGCGACTTTCCGGTGCCGGTGCCGGCCTGGACCAGCAGGTGGGATCCGTCGTCGATCGCCTCGGCGACCGCTTCGGCCATGGTCACCTGGCCGGGGCGCTCGGTGCCGCCGACGGCTGCGACGGCGGCATGCAGGAGTTCGGGGAGGGAGGGCTTCGTCATAGCCAGACCACCCTACGGCCCTGCACTGACAAGCGGGTGGTCACGGCGGGGGGAGGGGGTGGGATCACGGCCGGGACTCCGGGACGAGGGTGGGCTGGGACTGGGAGTCGGTTGACGGCGGGGAGTGGTTCGGACGTGCGGGCGCCCGGCCTTTTCGGGCAGCATCGGCGGCTCAGGCCAAGCGCCGGTGCCGGGCAAGGCGCTGGTACCTCGTCGGTGCGGGACCTCAGCGCTTGGGCTGGCCGGGACGGCGGTGACGGGCGGTGCCGGCGCTGTACCGCGGCCGGTGCCGGCCCCGGTCTTCGGCTCGCAGGACGGGCCCGCCGGATGTCCGTCGAATTTTTTCCCGAGCCGGGAACATCGCGGGCCCGCCACTCGTATCTCATTGTGAGCGCCCGATCACGAGGCGCTACAGAACATCGCGCAGGACTCGGTCCCGGATCATGAGGGCGGCCCGCTTGCCGGGCAGGTCGACCTCGGCCGCGTACCGGAAGCCGGCGCTCAGGAACGCGGCGACGGAGGGGGTGTTGCGAAGATCGGGTTCTGACACGACACCTGCGCAGGTGGGACACCGGTCGAGGATCAGGTCGGCCACGGCTCGGAGCAGGGCGGAACCCAGCCCGCGCCCCCGGCCTGCGGCGTCACCGATGAGGAGGTGGATGCCGGTGTCGTACGGGCGGGCCGGGTAGTGGCGGGCCAGCGGATCCAGGTCGGCCCGGTAGATCTCCCAGTAGCTCATCGGTGTGCCGTCGAGGACGCCGAGACACGGCACGCTGCGCCCGTCGCCGTGAAGTTGCGCCAGCAGGTGCTCCTGCGTCCGGTTCCGGGGCCCGGCCAGTTCCCAGAACTCCGCGACGGCGGGGTCGTTCATCCAGCGGTGGACGAGCGGAATGTCCTGATCGATGCGTACGGGCACGAGTCGAAAGGAGCCGACGGGCGTCGTGACCGGACCCCATGTGGCGAGTCGGCTGAGGAGGCCGCCCGGCGCCCCGGCGTAGAGGGCGATGAACTGGGCGGGCAGGCACAGGTCCAGTGTGTCCTCGCTGTCCGGGTCGTCGTCGTTGACGGTGAGCCGGCCGAACCGAGAGTTCCCCGGGCCTGCGGCGTCCGCTCGGGGGCCGGCGCTGTCCGGGTGGGCAGAAGCGGGACCGGTTCCGGCGCTCGCGTCGGTGGGAGGCACGGTGCGCTCCTCTCAGGAGACGAGGTGGGTCATGTTCCTCGGATGTGCGGGAGACGGTGCGGCTCGTTGAAGGTGCGGTCCGCTCAGGCGGTACGCGGAGGTGTGTCGTTCAGAAGTGGAGGGGGTTGGCGATGGTGACGTAGACGGACTGGGTGTCGACCGGGCCGACGAGTTCGTCGAGGCCGTGCAGCCGGGTCAGCAGGTTGGCCTTGCAACGCAGGACGGGCGAGTCGAGCAGGCGGCCGGGGAGGGAGGTGCGCAGCGGGGCGGGCCCTGAGACGAGGTCGGTGAGAAAACGGCGGAACGCCGCGAGGAGCAGTCGCTCGTCGGCGAGGCGCTGGGAGCCGAACGCTCCGATCAGGCCGAGCACGTTGTTGACGGCGACGTAGTAGGCGAAGCGTTCGTCGGTGACCTCGTCGGGAACGAAGGTGTCGCTGTGCTCGCCGATGCCGGGCAGCCGGGCGTCCAGTTCGGCTCGCCGGGACTCGCGGAAGTAGTAGCCCTGGTTGTCCCGGTAACGGCCGCCGGCCGGCCAGCCGTGGCCGTCCAGCACGAGCAGCGTGTTCTGCTGGTGCGCTTCGAGGGCGATGCCGGCCTCGCTGTCCAGCCAGAGGACGGGCCGGACGACCTGCTCCAGGTAGCGCAGGAACCACTCTGCGGCCACGGCGCCGACGGGCCGGCCGGTGCGTGTGGCGAGGCCTACGACGAGCTGGGCCAAGCGGGACCGCATCGGCCATGCAGTGTGGCGTGGCGGGGTGCCGGCGGCCGGCTCGCCGAGCGGGCGGGGTGAGACCAGTCCGGCTACGCAGCCGGCGTCGTCGGCCGGGGCGAACGGGTTGTGCCGGATCACCACGTCGAGTCCCGGCACGGGTAGGCCGTCCGGGTCGTCGACGGCGAGCCAGGCAGGGTCCCGGACGATGTCGAAGCCGGGGTGCACCGCCTGCCACTGACGGGCCAGGCCGGTGCGGAGCAGTCGGTGCACCTCGACTCCGCGGTGGAGTTCCTTGCGGAGGTTCTCACGGCGGGAGTTGGTGATGCGCAGGGCCAGCGAGAGCTTGAGCATCGCGGCGGCACCGGATCGGTGGACGGTTCTTACGGAGGAGGTGGGGTGCCAGGGAGGGCCGAGAGGGCCGAGGTCGCGGAGGAGTCCGGAGTCGAGCAGTGCGGCTACGGATGCGCGGAGGTGCACTTCGCGCGCCTGCCAGGGGTGCAGCGGCAGGGCGGTGTAACCGTCGGGCAGGGGCAGTTCGGCTCCGGCGAGCCGTCGGATGAGGTGGCGCGCGGGAACGGGACGGCCGCGCTCGGTCCAGGCCGAGTCGGTCGCGAGGAGAGAGGGGGCGACGGCCAGCCAGTGCAGGGGGAAGGAGCCGCGCAACTCCGGTGAGTACCGGTCGGCCTCGGCCTCGGTGAGGCCTTCCCGGCTCTTCGGGGTCGGGTGCAGGGGGTGCCCCAGGATGAGGGCTTGTTCGGCGCTGAGGAAGAGGTCGGGGGTGTCGGCGGGGTGTTCACGCCGGTGCCGGACGAAGGTTTCGGTACGGCGAACGGAGTCGGCCACCCTGGCCACGAGGGCGGCACTGTCGCCGGGGGTGGGGGCGGTGCCGTTGCCGGGGGCGGTGCCGATGCCGACATCAACGGCGGCACCCTCGCCGGAGCCAACAGCAGTGGCACTGCCGGGAGCAAGGCCGGGGCAGAACTCACCGGTGTCGTCACGGGAGCCAGGAGGCGTGCCGTCACCGTCGCCGGTGCCGTATCCGGTGCCGCTGCCGTCACCGTCGCCGCTGTCGTCACCGGTGCCGTAGCAGGACCCGGTGGCCGTGTGACCCGAGGAGTGGCCGGTGCTGTCGGGGCTGCCGGCGGACTCTCTGGCGAGCAGCGCGGCGAGGGTGACGGCGTCGATGGGGGGTGCCGTGTCGGCGGCGTGGGCGAGGCGTGGTGGGCCGAAGCGGTGCCAGCCGGTCGGGGACCAATAACGGACCGGTGCGATGAGAGCGATGCCGCTGGCGGGCAGTGGGATGCGGAGGCTGCCGGTCGTGGGAGCGGCGAGGCCGGTTTCGCGGGCCCAGCAGCGCAGGAGGTTCTCGACGGCGGCGGCCTGGGCCACGGCGCGGGGATCGGGCTCTTCCAGCGGGTCGGCGCCGGATGCGGTCCGCCGGGTGGGGTCCGCCTGTCGCTTCTTCTGCTGCGGGACCGACTCGGTGAGCGGTACGGCAGAGGAGGGAGCGCCAAAGGCTCCCTGGTCGTCGGGGGCGCCGGAGCGGCCGTCGGGGCTGGGGGTGGCGTTCATGACGGCTCCTCTGGGGCTGGTGCGGGCGTTGCGTCGTCCGCTCCCACTCGGTGGCCGTTGCTTCGTGGCCGAGGGCGGGCGGGGTGGAGAGCGGGGCGTGGACGAGAGGGGACGGAGAGGGGATGGACTGGGGTGGTGGTCTGCAGGCCGGTGCCGGGATGAGGGCGGGGAGTGTGTGGGGTTCAGCCCGTGCGCTGGGCACGGCCGGGGTGTCGTTGCTGGTGTGGGCCGTGGGTCTGGTGGTGGCGGGCAGCCGCTGCCACCGCGTCGGCCAGGCGGTCGAGTACGGCGGTCGCCTGTTCGTCGCTGATCGTCAGGGGCGGAAGCAGCCGGACCACGGACGCGTGACGTCCGCCGAGTTCGACGATCAGTCCGCGCTGGAGACACTCCCGCTGTACGGCGGCGGCCAGTTCGGGTGCGGCCGGGTGCGGGGTGCGGGTGGGCCCCAGCGCGGCCGGGGTGGCATCGGGGTGGCCGGCCGGGGGTGTCTGGCGGGCGGTGGCGGGGGCGGCGTCCGGGTCCACCAGTTCGAGCCCGATCATCAGTCCGCGCCCCCGTACGTCTCCCACGCAGGGGAACTGGTGAATGAGTTGCGTGAGTTGGGCCAGCATGCGGGTGCCGAGGGCGGCGGCGCGTTCGGCGAGGGCGTTCTCGCGGACGTAGGCGAGGGTGGCGGTGCCCGCGGCCATGGCGAGCTGGTTGCCGCGGAAGGTGCCGGCGTGGGCACCGGGTTGCCAGACGTCGAGGTCGTCGCGGTAGACGATCACCGCCAACGGGAGGCTGCCGCCGATGGCCTTGGACAGGACCATGACGTCGGGGGTGATTCCGCTGTGGTCGACGGCCCAGAAGGCGCCTGTGCGGCCGACTCCGGTCTGTACCTCGTCGGCGATCAGCGGGATGGACCGGTCCGCCGTGATCCGGCGCATGCGGCGCAGCCAGTCGTCCGGCGCGGCGATCACTCCGCCCTCTCCCTGGACGGGTTCGAGGATCATGCCGGCCGGCAGGGGTACGCCGGACTTGGGATCGTCGAGGAGGGACTCGGTCCAGCGGGCGGCGAGTTCGGCGCCGGGCCGGCCGCCGACGCCGAAGGGGCAGCGGTAGTCCTGCGGGTAGGGCAGGCGGGCGACCTGGATGTCGCGGGCGCCACCGGAGGCGGCCAGGGCGCCGGCGGTCATGCCGTGGTAGGCACCGGTGAAGGCGAGGATGCCGGAACGGCCGGTCGCGGCCCGGACCAGTTTGAGGGCGGCCTCGACCGCGTCGGTGCCGGCGGGTCCGCAGAACTGGACGCGGGCGCGGTCGGCGAGGCCGGGCGGGAGGGTGTGGAACAGCTCGGTGATGAAGGCGTCCTTGACGGGGGTCGCGAGGTCGAGGACGGAGAGGGGGGCGCCGGAGTCGAGGACGCTGCGGATGGCTTCCAGCACGACCGGGTGGTTGTGGCCGAGGGCGAGGGTGCCGGCACCCGAGAGGCAGTCGAGGTAGCGGCGGCCGTCGGCGCCCTCGATGGTGAGCCCGCGTGCCCGGACGGGCACGATGGGCAGGGCGCGGGCGTAGGTGCGCGCAGAGGACTCCCGCGCCGACTGGCGTCTCAGGATGCCCTCGTGCCCGGCCCCCGCTTCCCCGGGTGTGCCTCCGGCGGTCGACTCCGTAACGGCCACTGCGCGTTGTCCTCCCCGCTGTTCAAGGACGAGTTGATCCTCGGGACCGGACACGGACAGCTGGCCCCACCGGCTACAACCGCGGACCGTTCAGGCGGTTACGGGGTCGCCCGGAGTTCCTTGGCGGGACGGTGGGGGGCACGTGTCTCGACGTCCCACCGGAGAGCACCGCCGCGCAGCCGGCCGTCAGTGGCGCGCGTGGGCCGGCGGCCCACGCGGGGCGCGCGGGATCCACCAACCGCTGTACGCCGACACCGGAGTTACCCGGTGGGCCCCGACGCCCCCGCCCCGAGCGCCGGCCGGACCTCCGCACGACCACCTGCGCAAAACGCCCAGTTCAGGCGCCCTGTGACGGAACCGTTGCCCTCCCGTCAGAACTTGCCTGCGGCGACGGCATAGTGTGTGTTGCCGTTCCCAGAAGGTCGTGAGACCGGCATGAGCCTTCCAACGGTTCGCCGCCGGTGTCGGGGCCGAAGCGCCGAGTTCCTTTCACAGCAGGGGGAGTCAAGAACATGCGATCCATACGGCCGTCGTTCACCGCTCGGCGAGGGAGGGGCGGTCGCCGCACCTCCACCTCGCTGACGGCGGTCGCCCTCGTGTCGGCGCTGGCGCTGACCGCCACCGCCTGCAACGGCGACGACAACGCCGACGCCAAGCCGACCTCCACCGCGACCGCGGCCGGCACCGGCGACGGAAAGATCACGATCCCGGACGACCTCAAGAAGAGGCTCAAGGAGCACGGGATCGACGTCGACAAGTGGAAGAACGGCGCCTGGAAGAACTGGAACAAGCAGGACTGGCTGCGCGAGGCCAACGACTTCATCAACCCGATCATCAAGGGCCTGTGGGACCCGGACCGGATGCGTCACGCCGACGACCCGGACCAGGGCGTCGACGACAGCGACATCTCCGGTGACCAGGGCGTGACGGACCCGACACCGCAGCCGGTGAAGGCGCAGGCGGTCGCGCCGCCGTACCACAGCAGTGCGGCCACCTCGGGCAAGCTGCTCTTCGACGCCCCCGAGGGCACCATGGTCTGTTCGGCGACGGTCGTGACGGACCCGGCGCACCCGGGCAAGTCCAACCTCGTGTGGACGGCGGGGCACTGTGTGCACGCCGGCAAGAAGGGCGGCTGGTACCGGAACATCGCCTTCGTGCCGTCGTACAACGACCAGGGCAAGTCGGCGGCCGCGCTGCAGAACGCCAGCCGGTCCGAGGTCGCCCCGTACGGCGTGTGGTGGGCCGACGCGGCGAAGACCTCGCAGCAGTGGATCAGCGAGGGCGGTCAGACGGGCGGCAACGGTGCCTCGTACGACTTCGCCGTCATCCATGTGACGCCGGAGCAGGGCGGCGGCGGCAAGTCCCTGGAGGAGACTGTCGGCGGGGCGCTGCCGGTGGACTTCGACGCGCCGGCCGTGTCGCAGGTCAAGAGCATCACGGCGTCCGGCTACCCGGCGGCGGCGCCGTACGACGGTCAGCTGATGTACCAGTGCCAGGACAAGCCGGGCCGGCTCTCCATCGAGCAGTCCGACCCGACGATGTACCGGATCGGCTGCACGATGACCGGTGGTTCCTCCGGTGGCGGCTGGGTGGAGACGGGCGCGGACGGCAAGCCCGCCCTGGTGTCCAACACGTCCATCGGACCGGTGAGCGCGGGCTGGCTGGCCGGTCCCCGGCTGGGTGAGGTGGCCAAGGGCGTGTACGACTCGGTGAGCAAGCAGTTCGCCGGGCGGTGAGCCGACCGTGAGCCGGCGGTCCGCCTGACGCGGTGAGCATGACGAAGGCCCGTCACCCTTGCGGGGTGGCGGGCCTTCGTGCGTAGGCGGTTCAGGCCGCGGAGACCGGGGCGTACGGCGCCAGGTCCGCCGCCAGTTCCTCGTGCACCCGGACCTTGAGCAGGGTGCCCTCCGCGGTGTGCTCCTCGGAGATCACCTCGCCCTCGGTGTGGGCGCGGGCGACGAGCTTGCCGTGGGTGTAGGGCACGAGCGCCTCGATCTCGACCGAGGGGCGGGGCAGCTCGTCGTCGATCAGGGCGAGCAGTTCCTCGAGACCCCGGCCGGTGCGCGCCGAGACGGCGATCGAGCGCTTCTCGACCCGCAGCAGCCGCTGGAGGACCAGCGGGTCGGCCGCGTCCGCCTTGTTGATCACGACGATCTCGGGCACGTCGGTGGCGCCGACGTCCCGGATCACCTCGCGCACGGCGGCGAGCTGCTCCTCCGGGTTCGGGTGCGAGCCGTCCACCACGTGCAGGATCAGGTCGGAGTCGCCGACCTCCTCCATGGTGGAGCGGAACGCCTCGACCAGGTGGTGCGGCAGGTGCCGGACGAAGCCGACGGTGTCCGCCAGCGTGTACAGCCGGCCGCTCGGGGTCTCGGCCCGGCGGACGGTCGGGTCCAGGGTCGCGAACAGGGCGTTCTCGACCAGGACGCCGGCGCCCGTGAGGCGGTTGAGCAGGGAGGACTTGCCGGCGTTGGTGTAGCCCGCGATGGCGACGGACGGCACCTTGTTGCGCCGGCGCTCCTGGCGCTTGATCTCGCGGCCGGTCTTCATGTCCGCGATCTCCCGGCGCATCTTCGCCATCTTCTCGCGGATCCGGCGCCGGTCCGTCTCGATCTTGGTCTCACCGGGGCCACGCGTGGCGAGGCCGCCGCGACCGCCACCCATCTGCCGGGACAGCGACTGACCCCAGCCGCGCAGCCGCGGCAGCATGTACTGCATCTGCGCGAGCGCGACCTGCGCCTTGCCCTCGCGGGACTTGGCGTGCTGGGCGAAGATGTCGAGGATCAGGGCCGTACGGTCGATGACCTTGACCTTGACGACGTCCTCCAGCTGGATCAGCTGGCCGGGGCTCAGCTCACCGTCGCAGATGACGGTGTCCGCGCCCGTTTCGAGGACGATGTCGCGCAGCTCGTTGGCCTTGCCGGAGCCGATGTACGTGGCCGCGTCGGGCTTGTCGCGGCGCTGGATCACGCCGTCGAGCACGACCGCGCCCGCGGTCTCGGCGAGGGCGGCCAGCTCCGCGAGGGAGTTCTCGGTGTCCTGCGCGGTGCCGGTGGTCCACACGCCGACGAGCACGACCCGCTCCAGGCGGAGCTGGCGGTACTCGACCTCGGTGACGTCCTCCAGCTCGGTGGAGAGGCCCGCCACGCGGCGCAGGGCCGCGCGCTCGGAGCGGTCGAACTGGTCGCCGTCCCGCTCGCCGTCGATCTCGTAGCTCCAGGCGACGTCCTCTTCCATCAGGGCATCGGCCCGAAGACCCTCGGGATAGGCGTGCGCGAGGCGCTTGGTGTCCTGGGAAGAGGAAGAAGAGGAGGTCATTGGATCCTTACGTCGATGGGACTGCCGTTGCGGCGTCGGTACTGCGGTCGGTCGCCCTGGCCGCTCGTCGTGTTCAACGTACGAGTACCCCGGAAGATTCCCGTGTCCCGTGCGCGTGCCGACCCCTAGATGGTCGCACGGCACGGCCCGTCTCGTCACCGGGTTATCGCCGGGCTCGGGGCGGGGCGGTCTTAGGCGGGGGCAGCGGCTTCCAGTCCGGGTGGCCGGGCATCGGCGGGGTCTTCTCGCCGTACAGCCAGGGCGTGAGGAAGCCCCTGAGGTCGCGGCCGGCGACGGCCGTGGCCAGTCGGACGAAGTCGCTGGTGGTGGCGGTGGTGTCGCGGTGTTCCTGGACCCAGATCCGCTCCAGCCGCTCGAAGGCCGGCCGACCGATCTCCTGCCGGAGGGCGTAGAGCACGAGGGCGGCGCCGTCGTAGATGTTGGGCCGGAAGATGCTGATCTTCTGGCCGGGCACGGGGGGCTTGGGCCGGGCGGGCGGGCCGCCGGCCTGGCGCCAGCGGTCCGAGGCGCCGTAGGCGGCTTTCATCCGCTCCTCCATGGGCCGGTGCGCCGTCTCCTCGGCGTACAGCCCCTCGTACCAGGTGGCGTGGCCCTCGTTCAGCCAGACGTCGGACCAGCTGCGGGGGGTGACGCTGTCCCCGAACCACTGGTGGGACAGCTCGTGCACCATGACCGACTCGACGTACCACTTCGGGTAGGCGGGCTCGGTGAACAGGCCCTTCTCGAAGAGCGAGAGGGTCTGGGTCTCCAGTTCGAAGCCGGTGTCGGCCTGTGCCATGAGCAGGCCGTAGGTCTCGAACGGGTAGTGGCCGAGCTTGCTCTCCATCCAGGCGATCTGGCCGGGTGTCTTCGCGAGCCATGGTTCGAGGGCCTTGCGGTCGCCGGCGGGCACGACGTCCCGCACGGGCAGCCCGTGCGGGCCCTCGCGGTGCACCACGGCGGAGCGGCCGATGGACACCTGGGCGAGTTCGGTGGCCATGGGGTGCTGGGTGCGGTAGGTCCAGGTGGTGGTGCGGCCGACCCGGTCGGCGCCGGCGGGCAGGCCGTTGGCCACGGCCGTGTAGCCGTTCGGCGCGGTGATCCGGAAGGTGAACATCGCCTTGTCGGACGGGTGGTCGTTGCACGGGAACACCAGGTGGGCGGCGTCGGCCTGGTTGGCCATGGCGAGGCCGTCGGAGGTGCGTACCCAGCCGCCCTGCTGGTCCTTGCCGTAGACGGGGTCGCTGGTGTGCCGCACGGTGATCCGGGTCCAGCTGCGCTCGCTCAGGGGGTGCTCGGGCGTGACGACCAGGTCCTCGCCGGCGCTGGTGAAGCGCGCGGGACGCCCGTCGACCTGGACCGACCGGACGGTGCCGTGCGCGAAGTCGAGGTTGAACCGCTCCAGGTCGTCGGTGGTCCAGGCGTCGATGGTGGTGACGGCCTGCAACGGCTGGTCGTGGGTGCCGGGGTAGGTGAGGGAGATGTCGTACGAGGCGACGTCGTAGCCGGGATTGCCCAGGTACGGGTAGAGCCGGTCGCCGACGCCGAGCGGCTCGGCGGGAGCCGCGGCGGCGACGAGGCAGACGGAGACGGCGGAGGCGAGCAGGGCCGCCTTCCGGTGCGAGAGCGTGCGCAGGATCCGGCGCCGGGTGAGCGGAGGCTGGGTCCGGGGGCGGGGGGTGAGCAGCATGGACCACCGCTACCAGTGCGCGCCCGCCCCGCGGCGGCGACGCGCGCCCGGCCCACCCGAACGGGTAGGGCGGGCGCCGTCGTCAGGAGGCCGGTGCCTGGTGCTGGGCGCGGCTCACGTCGTACACCCCGGGTACGTCCCGCATGGCGCGCATCAGGGCCGGGAGGTGGGCCGCGTCGGGGAGCTGGAGGGTGTAGGTGTGGCGGACCCGCTGCTGGCTGGGCGGTTCGACGGTGGCGGAGACGATCTCGGCGCCCTGGAGGGCGATCGCCTCGGTGAGGTCGGCGAGGAGGTGGGGGCGGCCGAACGATTCAGCGACCAGGGTGACCCGGCATTCGGTGGTGTCCCCCCAGCGCACGCCGATCTCCGGGCGCCCCCTGCTCTTCATGTGCGCCACCGCGGCGCACTCCATGCGGTGCACGGTCACCACTCCCCCGCGCACCGCGAACCCGGTGATTGCGTCGGGCGGTACGGGCGTACAACACCCGGCGAGGCGTACGGCGGCGCCGGGCCGGTCCACGAGGACGTCGGCGCGCCGGGAGTACGGGGCCGGTGCACCGTCCGAGGGGCGCGCGGACGAGGCGGCGGGGGCGGCTCCGGGCTCGGCCGGGACGGCCCCCCCGTCCCGGGCCGGAGCCGGGTGGAGGGAGTCGGCGGGGGTGCCCGGCTCGGCGGTGCCGGTACCGCCGCCGGGATGGGCCGCCAGCCAGCGCTGGATGGCGATACGGGCGGCCGGCGTGTGGGCGTGCTCCAGCCACTCCCGGGAGGGCTCGGAGGCCGGGTCCTGGCCCATCAGGAGCTGGACGGTGTCGCCGTCGCGCAGGACCGTGCTGAGGGTGGCCAGCCGGCCGTTGACACGGGCGCCGATGCAGGCGTGGGCGTCCTCGCCGTACTGCGCGTAGGCCGCGTCCACGCAGGTGGCGCCCTCGGGCAGGCCGAGGGTACCGCCGTCGGGGCGGAAGACGGTGATCTCTCGGTCCTGGGCGAGGTCCTCGCGCAGGGTGGACCAGAAGGTGTCGGGGTCGGGGGCGGCCTGCTGCCAGTCGAGGAGGCGGGAGAGCCAGCCGGGACGGGTGGGGTCGGCGCGCTCGCCGTCGGCCGGGGCGTCGGAAGTGGCGGGGCCGGCCGTGGCGGAGTCGGGGGCGGCGGTGTCGGAGGCGGGTGCGTACGGGTTGCCGAGGGCGACGACACCGGCCTCGGCGACCTTGTGCATCTGGTGGGTGCGGATGAGGACTTCGACGACCTGGCCGTCGGGGCGGGCGACGGCGGTGTGCAGGGACTGGTAGAGGTTGAACTTCGGTACGGCGATGAAGTCCTTGAACTCCGAGACCACCGGCGTCATGCAGGTGTGCAGCTCACCCAGGACGCCGTAGCAGTCCGCGTCCTCGTTCACCAGGACCAGCAGGCGGCCGAAGTCGGTGCCGCGCAGCTGCCCGCGCTTGCGGGCCACGCGGTGGACTGAGACGAAGTGCCGGGGGCGGATGAGGACTTCGGCGGGGATGCCGGCCTCGCGCAGCACCCCGCGCATCTCCTCGGCGACCTCGGCGAGGGGGTCGCCGGGGCGGGCGGTGTTCTCCGCGATGAGTTCCCTGGTGCGCTCGTACTCCTCGGGGTGGAGGATGGCGAAGACCAGGTCCTCCAGCTCGGTCTTCAGGGCCTGCACGCCGAGGCGTTCGGCGAGCGGGATGAGGACGTCGCGGGTGACCTTGGCGATCCGCGCCTGTTTCTCGGGGCGCATCACGCCGAGGGTGCGCATGTTGTGCAGGCGGTCGGCGAGTTTGATCGACATCACGCGCACGTCGTTGCCGGTGGCGACGAGCATTTTGCGGAAGGTCTCCGGCTCGGCGGCGGCTCCGTAGTCGACCTTCTCCAGTTTCGTGACGCCGTCGACCAGATAACGAACCTCCTCGCCGAACTGTTCCCGCACCTGATCCAGCGTCACCTCGGTGTCCTCGACGGTGTCGTGCAGCAGGGAGGCCGTCAAGGTCGTGGTCTCCGCGCCCAGTTCGGCGAGGATCAGGGTGACGGCGAGCGGGTGCGTGATGTACGGCTCGCCGCTCTTGCGCATCTGTCCGCGGTGCGAGGACTCCGCCAGGACGTAGGCGCGGCGCAGGGGTTCGAGGTCGGCGTCGGGGTGGTGGGCCCGGTGCGCCTCCACGACGTGGCCGATCGCGTCGGGCAGCTTGTCGCGGCCGGCGGGGCCGAGCAGCGCGGCCCGGCCCAGCCGGCGCAGGTCGATCCGGGGCCGGGACTTTCTGCGCGCCGCCGCGGGCGCCACGGACGCTGTGAGCGCTTGTGGCGCTGCGGGCGCTACCGGGCCAGCGGTCGCAGGATTCGTGGCCTCCGCACTCATGGGCACCTCCGGCTCGTGGACCGGCGGACGGAGCCCCAGGGCATACGCGGCTCAGGGAATGGCGACGTTCCCCCGTCCGTGCCGGTGCTTGATGCTACCGAGCCCACCACGCACGACCGACCGCCTCTCGCCGAGCGTGAAACGGATCACCCATTCGAGCGATGGAATCGAGGTTTGAGGTTTTCGATTCAGCCGAGCGCGTGGGCCAGCCAGTCGGCGTCGATCTGGCCCTCGGCGACGATCACGGCGGGCCCGGTCATCTCGATCTCGCCGTCGGGCCGCTCGGTGATGACGAGGCGCCCGCCGGGCAGGTCGACGGTGTACGTCGCCGGGGTGCCGGTGACGGCCGGGTCGATGCCGTCGCGCCGGGCGGCGGCCACGGCGACGGCGCACGCGCCCGTGCCGCAGGAGCGGGTCTCGCCGGAGCCGCGCTCGTGCACGCGCATGGCGACGTGGCGGGGGCCGCGGTCGACGACGAACTCGACGTTCACCCCGTCCGGGTAGGCGGCCGCCGGGCCGACCGGCGGGGCGGTGTACAGATCACCGGCGTGCGCGAGGTCGGCGACGAAGGCCACCGCGTGCGGGTTGCCCATGTTCACGTTGCGCGCGGGCCAGCTGCGCTCGCCGACGGTCACGGTGACCTCCCCCTCGGGGAGACGGGCGCGGCCCATGCCGACGGTGACGTCGCCGTCCTTGGCCAGGTGGACGGTCCGCACGCCCGCGCGCGTGGCGATCGCGAGGTCACCTTCGGCCACATGCCCGGCGTGCTGGAGGTAGCGCGCGAACACACGAACGCCGTTGCCGCACATCTCGGCGACCGAGCCGTCGCCGTTGCGGTAGTCCATGAACCACTCGGCTTCGGCGGCCATCTCCCGGGCCTCCGGGTGTGCCGCGGACCGCACGACGTGGAGCACGCCGTCGCCACCGATGCCCGCCCGGCGGTCGCACAGGGCGGCGACGGCGGCCGGGGACAGGTCGAGGGCGTTCTCGGGGTCCGGGACGATCACGAAGTCGTTCTCGGTGCCGTGCCCCTTGAGGAAGGCGATCCGTGTGCTCATTCCTCGATCGTACGGGGTGGGTAGGACAGTGCCCGTCCGGGCGGGGGCTAGCGCAGCCGGGCCACGCGCCACACCGCGAGCACGACCACCAGGGCGACCAGCAGGACGTAGGCGAGGACGACCCGCCAGTCGGGGCGGCGGCCGGAGCCGCGCGGGGGCAGGCCGGGCCAGGTGTAGCCCACCCGGCGGGCGGCCATCATGCCCCAGCCCGCCGCGCAGGAGCAGATCAGCAGGCCGAGCATGGCGATGACCGCGCCGCTGTCGCCGAAGTCGAAGGCGAGCGGGAAGGCGAACATCAGGGAGCCGACGGCGGCGAGGCCCACGATGGGGGCGAGCTGCCAGATGCGCAGCCGGCGCTGCGGGCGCAGCTCGACCTCGACCTCGGGACCGCCCGGGTACATCTCCTCCGGCTCCGGCCCGTCGTCGGTCACACCGCCCGCGGGGGTGTCGTCGGGACCGTCGTCGGCGAGACTGTCCTGCGACAGGTCCGACAGGTCGGACAGGGAGTCGCCGGGCAGCGAGTCGTCAATCAGACGATCATCTGACAGGGGGTCCTCGGACAGACCCGCGTCGGTCAGGCGATCACCGATCAGGCCGTGGTCGCGGATCGGTCCGTGGCCGTGCGGAGCGCCGTCGGACAGACCGTTCACCCGCGGGCGGTCCTCGCCGGAGCAGGACTCGTCGCGGTCCGGTTCGTCACCCTCAGTGGTGAGGTGCTCGGCACTTTGTGCGGTGTCGCGAGGGCCGGCCTCCATCGCCACGCGCCCTCCCAACTAGGCTCCACTTGGTCGATCGAAGCTCGATGATGGCACGGCGCCGAAGGCCGCGATGACCGGCGGCGCATCCCGATGCCATGACGTGATCAGGCTGTAACCGGTCGTTCGACCAACGCCAGGGCCTGCTGCGGAAGTTCCCCCCGGTCCGCGGCGGCCCCACTCAACCAGTGCACCCGGGGATCGCGCCTGAACCATGAATCCTGGCGGCGCGCGAAGCGCTTGGTGGCACGGACGGTCTCGGCCCGCGCTTCCGCTTCGCTGCACTCCCCGGCGAGCGCCGCGAGGACCTGCTGGTAGCCGAGCGCGCGTGAGGCCGTGCGCCCCTCGCGCAGCCCCTGCGCCTCCAGTGCGCGCACCTCCTCCACGAGGCCCGCGTCCCACATGCGGTCGACGCGCCGCGCGATGCGCTCGTCCAGTTCCGGTCGAGCCACGTCGACGCCGATCTGGACGGTGTCGTAGACGGAGTCGTGGCCGGGCAGGTTGGCCGTGAAGGGCTGGCCGGTGATCTCGATCACTTCGAGGGCGCGGACGATGCGGCGGCCGTTGCTCGGCAGGATGGCGCGGGCCGCATCGGGGTCGGCGGCGGCCAGCCGGGCGTGCAGCGCGCCGGAGCCACGCAGCGCCAGCTCCTCCTCCAGCCGGGCCCGGACCTCGGGGTCGGTGCCGGGGAACTCCAGGTTGTCGACGGCACCGCGGACGTACAGCCCGGAGCCGCCGACCAGGATCGGCCAGCGGCCCTCGGCGAGCAGGGCGTCGATCCGCGCGCGGGCGAGCTTCTGGTACTCGGCGACCGAGGCGGTGACCGTCACGTCCCAGATGTCCAGCAGGTGGTGCGGGACGCCGTCGCGCTCCTCGGGCGTCAGCTTGGCGGTACCGATGTCCATCCCTCGGTACAGCTGCATGGAGTCGGCGTTGACGACCTCGCCGCCGAGCTGGTGGGCCAGGAAGACGCCGAGATCGGACTTTCCGGCCGCGGTGGGTCCGACGACGGCGATGACGCGGGGGGCGGGGGGTGCGCTGCTCACCGCACCAGTCTCGCAAACCTCCTGGCGAGGTCTCGAACGAGTTACGTGACGGCGCGCTTCCCGGGTCGTTGCCCGTGGCGAGGTGCCGCCCGCCGGGGTGCCGGAGGCGGTGACCCGGGCGGCGCAACCGTACGCACCGGTCGACGCGGGAATTCGCCCGCACGAGTACCGTATGGAGTGGATATGGGCGTAATTGCACGGCTTCTCGGCAGGTCGAAGGCGGCTCCGGAGGCGTCTGCCGCAGCGGCGGACTCCGGCGCGGAGCCGGCGGGAGCCGAGGCGGAGCAGGACGAGGCGACGGAGGCGGTGACGGCGCGGGCCGGGTCGGCGGAGGCGGAGAACGCCTCCGGTGACGCGTCCGAGGACGGGACCGTGCAGTCGGACTCCGGTACGGACGACGCGTCCGAGGGTGCCGGGATCCCCCGGCAGCAGTCCGCCGGCGAGGCCGCCGACAGCGAGGCCGGCGAGGACGCCCGCAGATGACTGTCCCGTGAGGGAAGGTGGACCATGGGTCTGATGGACAACATGAAGGCCAAGCTCGGCCCGGCCAAGGACAAGGTGTCGGACCTCGCGCGGCAGCACGGGGACAAGGTCCAGCACGGGCTCGACAAGGCCGCCAAGGCCGTCGACGACCGGACCAAGCACAAGTACAGCGACAAGATCCAGGCCGGCACGGGCAAGGCCAAGGAGGCGATGGACCGCCTCGCGCACAAGAGCGGCCCGGGAGCGGCCCCCCACGACCCGACGACCCCGACCCGCCCGGCACCTCCGGAAGGTCCGCCGCCGGCTTCGTGAGATCCGGCCCGGCTTCGCAGGGGTTCGCCGCCGACTTCCTGAGGAGCCGGCGGCCGTCCTGGTGGCTCCGTGCGCGGGGCGTCCCGTGACCTTGGGGGCGCCCCGGCGGCCGTACGGAGAGCCGGCGGTGCGGGGCTCAGGACCAGGTCGCGACCAGATAGCCCACGCCGTACGGCGCGTCCTCGTACAGCAGGCTGCCCGTGAGGTGCGCGTCCTCGGCGGCGCCGGCCATGATCTGCCAGGGGGCGCGGCCGGACGCCTTCAGGTCGCGGGCCAGCCCGGGGTCCAGGGCCCGCAGGGCCGCCGCGTCCGCCGCTCCGAGCGCCCGCGCGACCTCCGCGTCGAAGGGGGCCGCCCGCTCGTCCAGGTAACCCGGTGCCTTCAGCGTGCGGCAGGCGCTGCCGTCCGCCATCACCAGCAGCGCCACCCGTCCGGCCCGGCCGGCCAGTTCCCGCCCGGTCCCGGCGCACTGCTCCGGCTCCAGGGTGTCCGCCACGCCGAGTCCCTCGATCGGGGCGTCGGCCCAGCCGGTCCGCTCCAGCAGCCAGGCCCCGACGGCCAGCGAGGCCGGCAGCTCGCGCTCCGGGACGGGGTGGGCGGCGGGTCCGAGCCGGACGTCCACGTCGACCCCGAAGCCGCGGAAGGTGCCCGGGCTGCCCTGCGGGAACGCACCGCTCCGGCCCTGCTCGGCGGTGCCGACGACCACCAGCAGGTCGGGGCGGGCGGCAGCGAGCACGCCGAGCGCGTCCGTGCACGCCGCGCGCGCGGCGTCCAGTTCCGGTGCGGCACCGGCGGCGACCTCGGGGACGAGCAGGGGCGGGCAGGGGCATACGGCGGAGGCGACAAGCATGATCGGCAGGGTAACCCGCCGCGGGCGGGCGCCGGCTCACTCCTCGATCAGCACGTCCGTCACGTCGATCACCGTCAGCACGAGCTGCACGGGCTTGCCGTCACCGGTCACGTACTCCAGGGGAAGTCGGGCCGGCGGGCAGCGTGCCAGGACCTCAGTCGCAGCCGCAGGCGCTCGCCGCCGCCGGCAGCGGGGCCGGGACGCCGATCTTCGGCAGGCCGAGCATGACGCCGGCCGGCTTGGCGGCCGCCTCGGCGTTGCGCTTCTCCCAGGCGTCGCCCGCGCGCGTGCGGCGCACGTGGAGGACGGGGCCCTCGGCGAGGAGGTGGTGCGGGGCGGCGTACGTCACCTCGACCGTGACCACGTCACCGGGGCGCACCTCCTGGTCCGGCTTGGTGAAGTGGACGAGGCGGTTGTCGGGGGCGCGGCCGGAGAGGCGGTGGGTGGCGCCGTCCTTGCGGCCCTCGCCCTCGGCGGCCATCAGCTCCAGCGTGCGGCCGACCTGCTTCTTGTTCTCCTCCCAGGAGATCTCCTCCTGGAGGGCGACCAGCCGCTCGTAGCGCGCCTGGACGACCTCCTTGGGGATCTGGTTCTCCATGGTCGCGGCCGGGGTGCCGGGGCGCTTGGAGTACTGGAAGGTGAAGGCCTGGGCGAAGCGGGCCTCGCGGACGACGTGCAGGGTCTGCTCGAAGTCCTCCTCGGTCTCGCCGGGGAAGCCCACGATGATGTCCGTGGTGATCGCGGCGTGCGGGATGGCGGCCCGCACCTTCTCGATGATCCCGAGGTAACGCTCCTGCCGGTACGACCGGCGCATCGCCTTCAGGACGGTGTCCGAGCCGGACTGCAGCGGCATGTGCAGCTGGGGCATCACGTTCGGCGTCTCGGCCATGGCGGTGATCACGTCGTCGGTGAAGTCGCGGGGGTGCGGGGAAGTGAAGCGGACCCGCTCCAAGCCCTCGATGTTCCCGCAGGCGCGCAGCAGCTTGCTGAAGGCCTCGCGGTCGCCGATGTCGGAGCCGTAGGCGTTGACGTTCTGGCCGAGCAGGGTGATCTCGGAGACGCCCTCGCCGACCAGGGCCTCGATCTCGGCGAGGATGTCGCCGGGGCGGCGGTCCTTCTCCTTGCCGCGCAGGGCCGGGACGATGCAGAAGGTGCAGGTGTTGTTGCAGCCGACGGAGATCGACACCCAGGCCGCGTACGCGCTCTCGCGCCGGGTCGGCAGCGTGGAGGGGAAGGCCTCCAGGGACTCGGCGATCTCGACCTGCGCCTCCTCCTGGACGCGGGCGCGCTCCAGCAGGACGGGCAGCTTGCCGATGTTGTGCGTGCCGAAGACGACGTCCACCCAGGGCGCCTTCTTCACGATGGTGTCGCGGTCCTTCTGCGCGAGACAGCCGCCGACCGCGATCTGCATGCCGGGGCGGCCGGCCTTCTTCGGGGCGAGCCGGCCGAGGTTGCCGTAGAGGCGGTTGTCGGCGTTCTCCCGGACCGCGCAGGTGTTGAAGACGACGACGTCCGCGTCGCCGTCCGAGCCCTCGGGGGCCCGCACGTATCCGGCCTCCTCGAGCAGCCCGGCCAATCGCTCGGAGTCGTGGACGTTCATCTGGCACCCGTAGGTGCGGATCTCGTAACTCTTGGGGGTGGGAACGTCCACTGCCGGGCTCCGGTCGCTGCTGCTGGTCATTCCTCAAGGGTAGGCGGTTCTCGTGGACCACTGCCGCCCTCTGTCCGCGTAGCGCTGCCTGCGCGGAGAGTTGCCGTGGGCGTCCCAGCTCAAGGACGTGTCACGGGACAGGCGGAGGCTGTGCCTGCTGACCCGCGTTCGTCGCGCTTCTGGTGGCCGCGCACACAGCCTTCACGTCATCAGGGTCGCTACGGCGCAGCACGTACAGCTTGCCCATGGCCACCAGGCTGGGGCCGCAGAGAATGAGCGAGAGCCACCACGAGTCCCTGGCCACGTAGGTGCCGGCGACGAGCATGGTGACGCTGATCACGGAGCCCAGGTACAAGCCGGTCATCCAGAGCGCGTGCTGGCGCTTTTCCCGCGCCAGTCGCACCATGCGGTCCGCCTGCTGGAGCGTATTCGAGTTCGATCGGCTCGGGAGGCGGCCCGAGACGTACAAGGAGCCGGGCGCTGGAGGCTCGTCCTGCATATGGGGTGCGTACAGCTCGACCCGGTCCTTGCCCCAGGACTTGGCGCGGTACATGGCCAGGTCGGCGTTGCGCAGCAACTCACCGTCGGCGAGCTCCGGCTCGGCGAACGCGACTCCGATGGAGGCGGTGACCTCGATGTCGGTGCCGTCGATGGTGCAGGGCTGGGACAGGCTGATTCTCAGCCTGTGGGCAAGCTCCAGGATGTGCCGTTCGCGAACCGAAGCGCTCGCCCAGGAGGTGGCCCCGCTGAGCATCAAGGTACTGATCGTCGAACCCGGCGCCTTCCGCACCCGTTTCTTCGGCGACGCCCTGCACGAGTCGGCGCCCCTCCCGGCGTACCAGGCGGCCGCCGGCCGCACCCGCGCCGGCATCGGCGATGCCCACGGCCCGCAGCCCGGCGATCCCGCCAAGGCCGCCGCGGCCATCCTCGGCGCCCTCGACAGCGACAGGACACCGCTGCGCCTGCCCCCGGGCGGCGATTCCGTGGACGCGCTCAAGGGCCACCTGGACAGCGTCCGTGCCGAACTGCTGGCCTGGGAGCCGGTCAGCCGGGACGTCGGCTTCGACGAGTGATCCCGGGCGTCCGCCGCCGGTTCACCGGGCCGCCCACGGGCGGAGGTTTTTCGCCAAAGGGCGACCGAAAGACCGGGCAGGCGTGTGCAAGGGGGCGGGCGACCTGCTTAGGTGTGACCCACGGCTTGTCCGCTGGAGCGGGAAGTGCTTTCTCGCCCGAACGGGGTGACACGGCAGGTGAGGAGAACGGGCGAGTACGCCGCGCTACGGCGCCGATGCACCGCGATTCTGCGCGATCTCGGGGTGCAGCGGTCGCTGTCCCTCGACGCCGTCCGGGAGCGGGTGGAGGAACTCAGAGGCCGTCCGCTCGTGCTGAGGGAGCTGCCCGAGGAGGCCGCAGCCACCGGGGCCTGCGGCCTGTGGCTGGGCACGGTCAACGCCGACTACGTCTTCTACGAGGCCCGGACCGCTCCGCTGCACCGCGAGCACATCATCCTCCACGAGATCGGTCATGTGCTGTGCGATCACCACCGCAGCCTCACGGAGGACGGCGAGCAGCCGGCCGGTGACCTCCTGGCCGGCCTCCAGCCCCATCTCGTCGCACGGCTGATGGCCAGGACGAGTTACACGAACACCGAGGAACAAGAAGCCGAGATGATCGCCACCCTGATCCAGAGCGCCGGGACGACCGGCCGGGTGGCCGGACCTCTGGGACGGCTCGGCGCGTTCCTCGGGGTGACGGCGGACGCCGGTGAGTGAGCTGGCGGCACACGTCGGACTCGCCAGCGTCCTCGCCCTGTGGTTCGCCCTGGTCTGGCGGGCCCGGTCCGCGCTGCGCCAGCCCCGCCTGCGAGGGCTCTGGCTCACCGTGCTGGCCGCGACCACCGCCATCACCCTCTTCCAGCCCCGGATCGTCGGCCGGCTCGCGTCCGCCGGGATCGACGTCCACTCCGTGTCACTGGTCCGCAACCTGATCGGCGTCCTGAGCGCGGGACTGGTCCTCCTCTTCGTGATCGACCCCAGCCGTACTCCGCGGCTGCGCCGGTACGTGGCGGTCGGGATGACGGCGGCCCTGGTCTCGCTGCTCGTCCTGGATCTGCTCCAGGTGGACCAGGCGAGCGCAGGGACGGCGTCCGCGCAGCGGCCCGCGTCCGCGTCGTCCGCCTACTGGCTGATCCTCATCGGCTCCCACCTCGCCGGTGACGCCGTCGCCGTCGTGGTCTGCTGGGCGTACAGCCTGCGCACGACCGAGCGGGACCTCGTCTGGTCACTGCGGCTGTTCGCGGCGGGCAGCGTGCTCGCGCTCGTCTTCTGGTCCGGTTATCTGTTCCATCTCTACGACCCCGCCCCGCCGCTGCTGCCCTACCTGTCCGTGATCATGGGCGTGCACGGCTTCCTGCGGGCGGCGTCCCTGCTGGTCCCCACCGCCGGCGCCCTCGCCCGGTCGGCCGGCGCGCTGCGGACCATCTGGCGGCTGTGGCCGCTGTGGCGCGACCTGGTGACGGCGGTACCCCATGTGGCCCTCGCCAGGCCCCGGCGGACCCGGCTCCTGGAGGTGCTCCGGCCGCGCCATCCGCTGGCGATGCAGGCGCACCGGCAGACCATCGAGACGTACGACGCCCTGCTGACGCTCCAGCAGTACGTGCGCCCGGACGCCTACGAGAGGGCACACCGGTACGCCCGGCGGGCGGGGGTGCGCGAGGACCGGCTGGCGTCCGCCGCGCTCGCCGCTGCCGTGGACGAGGCCCGGCGGGCCGTCCTCGCCGGCGTGCCGCCGTCCGACCCGCACCCGCTGCCCGGGGTGACGCACGGCAGCCCGGAGACACTGCTGGGGATCGCCCGGATGTGGCCCGCCATGACCGGCGTACTCCCCCGGCCCGACCGGACGTCGCCGGCCCGGCCGCGCTGAGGCCTGGTCAGCGGGGAGCGCCGGAGCCGTTTTCGCCGCCGCGCGGCGCGATGTGGTAGTCGAAGGCGAGGGTCCCGGGGTCGAGGGCGGTGGCGCCGCCGTCGACGGTGAGCACGGCTCCGTTGACGTACGACGCCGCCGGGGACAGCAACCAGCTGATCGCCTCGGCGATCTCGCGCGGCTCGCCCGGGCGTCCCTGGGGCAGCAGGCGGGTCGCCTCCTCGTAGGCGGCCTCCATCCCGCCGCCGGGCAGCTGCGCCTCCTCGGCGAAGCGGGCCATGCGCCGGTCGGCCATCTCGGTGCGCACCCAGCCGGGGCACACGACGTTGGCGCGCACGCCCTGCCGCCCGTAGTCGACGGCGACGGACCGGCACAGCTGGAGCAGGGCCGCCTTGGAGGTGGCGTACGGGGCGTTGCTCGTGCCGTTGCGCAGCGCGGACACCGATGCGACGGCGACCACCGAGCCCTTGGACTCCAGCAGGTGCGGGATGGCGGCGCGGAGCAGGAGCAGCGGACCGGTCAGGTTGGTGCGCATCACCTCGTCCCAGTCCCGCAGCGACATGTCGCCGACGGCTCCGCCGCGTCCGATGCCGGCGTTCAGCACCAGTCCGTCGAGCCGTCCGTAGGCGGCCAGGGCGGCCTGGACGAGTCCCTCGGCCGCGTCGGGGTCCCCGACGTCGGACGGATGCGCCAGCGCGCCCGTCTCCTGCGCGAGGCGCTCCAGGGGTTCGGCCCGCCGGCCGGAGACGACCACGTGGTGTCCCGCCTCGCCCAGCAGCCGGGCCGTGGCCTGCCCGATGCCCGAGCCCCCGCCGGTCACGACGACAACGCGCTTGTCCTCCACCGCAGTTCAGGCCCCTTCACCGAGATCACCGACATCGCCTGACTCACCAGACGTCTCCGAGCTTAGAGCCCCTTGATCCACTGGAGACGACTTCCAGCCAGCGTCCGCCCCGGTCGCCCCGGTCGCCCCGGGAGCCGGTCGGCGCGGCCGTGCTCGAACTGCTCCGGTTCCCACGCGGACTCGGCGGCCTGAAAGGCACGGGCGGTGGCGGTCAGGGCGGTGACGCACGCCGGGACGCCCACCGGCATTCTTCCGCGATCACCGCATTCGCCCTTTTTCCCGACCCCGCCCACACATTCCGCGTCAAGAATATTTCCGGTCTCTTATCGAAAGCCATACGGATCGCGAGATCACCGTTGACAAAGAGGGTCTATACAACGAAGCATGGCGGGGCACGTCGGCGGCACCTCATCGAATTCCGGGCAGCGCCCGCAAAACGACGACAAGGCAGGGACCGGTGACCACGAACCAACTGTTCGCGCTCTTTTCCGACCTGGCCCTCATACTCGTCCTGGCGCAGCTCCTGGGCGCCGTGGCACGACGATTCTCCCAACCCGCGGTCATCGGAGAGGTCCTCGCGGGCATCATGCTCGGCCCCACTTTACTGGGCCACAAGGCGTCCGATTTCCTCTTCCCGACCGATATCCGGCCGATGCTCACCGCACTCGCCGATGTGGGTATGGCCGTATTCATGTTCATCGTGGGTCTGGAGCTGGACCGGAAAATTCTGCGCGGCACCGGACGACTGGCGGCCACCGTGTCGCTGTCCTCCATTCTTCTGCCGTTCGGACTCGGCGCCCTGCTCGCCCTGCTGCTGGTCGAGGACAACGCCCCGCATCACCGGCTGGGTTTCGTGCTCTTCATGGGTACGGCCATGTCGGTGACCGCCTTTCCGGTGCTGGCCCGCATCCTCACGGACCGGAAGATGCAGCACACCCCGGTCGGCGGGCTGGCGCTGGCCTGCGCCGCGATCGGGGACGTGCTCGCCTGGTGCATGCTCGCGGCCGTGGTCGCGCTGGCCGGCGGGGGCGGCGCCCACCAGTGGTATCTGCTGCTGCTCGTGCCGTACACCGGCGTGATGCTGTGGGTCGTACGGCCGCTGCTGCGCAAGCTGCTCGCCGCCGGTGACGGCACCTCCCGGCTGAGCCCCGCGGCGCTGACGGCCGTGCTCGCCGGTCTGCTCGTGTCGGGCGCGGTCACCGAGAAGATAGGCCTGCATTTCATCTTCGGCGCGTTCTTCTTCGGGGTGGTGATGCCGAAGGAATCCACCGAGCGGCTGCGCGCGGACATCACCGACCGGGTGGGCCATGTCAGCACTCATCTGCTGCTGCCGGTGTTCTTCATCAGCGTGGGCCTGAAAGTCGACCTGTCGGATCTGGGGCGGTCCGGGTGGCTGGACTTCGCCCTCATTCTGCTGGTCGCGGTCAGCGGCAAGTTCCTCGGCGCGTTCCTGAGCGCCCGGGCGCACGGTGTCACGGCGCGCCAGTCGGCGGTTCTGGCCACCCTCATGAACACCAGGGGCCTGACCGAGCTGATCATCCTGACCGCCGGTCTGCAACTCGGCGTCCTCAACGAGCGGTTGTACTCACTGATGGTCGCCATGGCCGTCGTGACCACGGCGATGGCCGGGCCGCTCCTGTCGGTCCTCCAGCCGCGGCCCCTCGCCGATCACCACCTCGTCCGGCCGGCCAGCGACGCCCAGCCGCCCGCCGCCAAACGCTGATCCGGCCGGCCCCCGGCTCAGTCCCCGGTGGCCAGTTCGTGCAGCGCGGTGACCGTCCTCCAGTTGCGGGTGGTGGCCCGCATGCCGAGGTGGCGCTCGATGAAGGTGTTGTTCAGTTTGGTCCTGCCGTACCCGTCGGGGACGCGCAGGTGGATCTCGTCGCCGACGAGCGTGAACACGGCCGTCTCCCCGGCCGGCACCGCCAGGCGGGCGGCCTGCTCGGCGGTCGGCTCCTGGGCGAGGAAGGTGACGTGCAGCTTGGCCGGGTCGTCCTCCCGGCCCAGGTAGGGGTTCGCGGCGAGAGTACGGGCCAGCGAGTCGCCGGTGCGCAGCAGGACCGTGCAGGGCACCCCGAGGTCGTCGGCGATCCGCTTCTCGATGCTCGCGGCGAGGTCGGCGGGGCGCTGCGTACCCGGGGCAGCGGGAGCGGGGGCGCTCGCGGTGGCGATGGGGGCGCGGAATACGACGTTCCCACTCTGCAGATACGTCCGGACGTCCTCGAACCCCATGCCGGCGAACAGGGCGCGCAGGTCCTTCATGGCGATCCGCGCGCTACCGCCGACATTGATCCCGCGCAGCAGCGCGATGTACGTCGTCATGGCATCAAGCTCTCACACCCGCCCTTCACGGCCCCTCGGGCCCGGTGATCCGCGCCCACAGCGGTGCGAGCAGTTCGTTGGCGCGTGCCCGGCCCTCCTGCGAGCCGAGGTCCGGGATGCCGCGGTCGGGCAGCACCTCCAGCGGCGGGCCGTCCGGGCCCGGGCAGCGGTCGTGGTAGAGCACCATCACGTGCTCGGAGCGGTTGCGCCGGGACTCCCAGATCAGCCCCATGGCATCGGACGCCTGCGCCCGGATCTCGCTCGACCAGCGCCGGGCCCGCGCGTAGTTGCTCTCGTCCTCCAGGAGCGTGGCGTCCTGGCACACCGCGGCCAGGTCGGCGCCGCTGACCAGGGAGACCAGGAGCAGGTCGGACCGGGTGCGCAGACAGCTGAGCGAGCGCTGCCAGACCGCGCGGCAGGGGATCGTACGCCCGCCGGCCGGCGAGTCGAAGGGCCGGGAGCGCAGCACGCTCTCCGCCAGCGCGGTCAGCGCGCTCTCCGCCAGGTACAGGCTGTGGTACTGGTCCAGCACCGTGCCGTCGAAACGGCCCCCGTGGAAGTGGATGTCCGCGAGCCGCGGATTGAACTCGTCCGGCGCGTACCGGGACAGGTGCACCCGCCACAGCTCCGTACCCGCGGGGATCACCCGGCGGTTGGGGCGCAGCTTCAGGTCGATCATGGGGAAGAAGCCGCCCATCACTCCCCCTCCGCCAGTTCCAGGGCCGCGCCGACCAGCCGGTGGTCGGGGAGCCGGCCGAGCAGGTCCGCGGGAGTGCCGCCGAGCCAGGTGTTGCCGCTCAGCCACCAGGCCGCGGCGCCCCAGGGGTCGATGTCCGCGAGCAGCAGCCGGTTGACCTCCAGGACGACGCCGTGCGGGGTGCCTCCGGCCGGGTCGAACTGGAACTCCGGGTAGCGGTCGTGGTCGTCCGGAGCGCGCAGTCTGATCAGTTCGGGAGGCGGCGCGCCGCCGCAGCGGACCCACGCCTCGGCGGCCGACAGCGCCGGTTGCCTGAGCAGCAGGTCCTGCTCGGGGTCCGGGTCGTACGCCGGTCCACGCGCCGGCGACGGCAGGTCGAACCAGGCCATCAGCTCCTGCGCACCGGCCACGGTTACCGGTCCGGGCAGCGTCACCGTCCCGCGCGGGGAGTCCAGTTCCCGGCGCACCGGATGGCCCGACGGCAGCTTCAGCAGCACCAGCCTGACGCCCTGGAGTGCCCTGCGGACCGCCCGGTCGTCGTCCGGCGGCGCCGTGGCAAGCGCCCTCAGCCTGACCAGCAGCAGCGCATGCTGCTCGCCGTCCAGCCCCTCGCGGATGGTGTCCCGGTGCTCGCCGATGAGGGCGAGCAGCCGCTCGGCCGACCCCGTACGCGGTTCGTTCACGCCGTCCTCCCCTGTGCCCAGCCGAGTCCGCCTCCGTCGCCGTACGGCGGTGTCGCCGGGCTCCGGCCCGGGATCACCGCCACTATGCCGACCCCCGGCGCGCGCGGCGGCGAGTTGCCGTTCCCGGCCTGCTCACCGCCCGGAATCCGCCCGGAACGCGGCCAGTTCGGCGCGCATCTCGCGGCGCATCCGCCGCAGCCGGCCCCACAGTTCGTCGATGCCGTCCCGCACGGCGGCCGGTGAGTCCCCCGCGCGCGGGACTCCGTCGTCCAGGCGCCGGACCATGCCGTAGACCGCCCCGAGGTCGTGGCTGAGGCCGCCCGCGAGGTCGAGCACCCGGTCGGGCATCCGCAGCTGGGCCTCGGCGTACACGTCCCGGTACTGGTCGCGCGCCTCCGTGAGCCGCTGCCGCACGGTCCGCAGCTCCTCGTTCCGGCCCAGCGCGTGCACCTGGTCGGTGAGGGCGGCCAGGTACTGGCGGGCGGAGGTGTTCAGGGCGACGTAGCACGCGCGCAGTTCCTGGACGTGCCGGCGCCGTTCCCGCACCTCCTCGACGCGCTCCTGCTCGCGCCGGCGGCTGCGGTCGGCCGCGCGCTGGGTCAGCAGCGCGGACAGCAGCGTCCCGACGACTCCGACGACCGCGACCACGGGCGCGGTCGCTTCCCCGACATCCACCCCGCCTCCCCCCTTAATTCCTCACGATGCCAGGGAAGCAGCGGCCCCGACCCAGGTGAATCCCCGTCCCGAACCTCGCCCGACGTTCGCCCCGCGGACGCCCGGATCGAGGGGCGGAACCGGCTGGGCGGACGGCACCTGCTCGCATGCCGGTGGCTGGTGACCGCGCCTGCGGCGAAGGGGGCCCGGCCCGGGGCTGGGGTTCCGGGTGACCGACGCCCGGGCCCGGCGCACGGCACCGGGCTGAACCCGGCCCCGGTAGGCGCGCCGGCGGCCCAAGCCCTCCCGGGCTGAGGTCCCCGGTCACCGACACCCAGACCCGGCACACCACACCCAACCGAAACCCCGCCACGGCAATCGCGCCGGCGGCCCAAGCCCTCCCGGGCTGAGGTCCCTGGCCACCGACACCCAGGCCCACGCGCGACACCCAGCCGAACCCCGCCACTGCAATCGCGCCGGCGGCCGAAGCGGCCCGAGGCTGAGATCCCAGGTCACCGACACCCAGACCCGGCACACGACACCCAGCCGACCCCCGCCACGGCAATCGCGCCGGCGGCCCAAGCCCTCCCAGGCTGGGGTACCAGGTCGCCAACGCCCAGACCCGGCGCACGACACCCAGCCGAACCTGATCACGGTAGCCACGTTGGCGGCCCAAGCCCTCCGAAGCTGCCCCCGGGTCACCCGCGCCCGCCGCGCAAGGGTCCGCCGGCCCGGTGGCTGCCGCGTGAGGTGCGCGCCCGTTCCCGGCGGCCCCCGAAACCCGGTGGAAGACGCACCCCCGCTCTGCCTAAGGTCGCGGAATGAGTACGCGAACCTTCCGCATCACCGTCCGCGGCGCCTTCGACGCCCTCACCGACGCCCAGCGCGCCGCCCTGCTGGCCGACGCCGCCGAACACGACGTCCTGCGCGCCGCCTTCACCCCCGAGGGGAGCCTCACCTACGACATCGCCGCCCGGCCCGCCTTCGTCTTCCGCTTCTCCGCGACGGGAGAGAAGGAGGAGGACATCCTGGAGGCGACGGAGCGGGCCGAGGAGACGGCGAAGGCCTGGCTGACCGAGCGCGGCTACGGCTTCAAGCACCTGCGGACCACCGCTGAGGACCTCTCCCAGGCGCCGCTGGGCAAGCGACAGCGCCGCGCCGCCCGCAGCACCGGCGCATGAAACCCGCCCATAAACTTGAGTAGTCAAGGACATCGCAATCAACGACATCGCAAGGATGGGGAGGCGAGGCGAGTGAGTGACGCCCTGGACACGGCGCTGCGGCTGGTACGCGCCCAGACGGCGCTCGTACGACGCTTCGACGCCCGGCTGAGCGGGCTGCACGGCGTCAGCCTCGCCGACTTCACCCTGCTGCTCCGGCTGGGGCAGGCGCCCGGCGGCCGGATGCGCCGGGTCGACCTCGCCGAGGCGCTGGGACTGACCGCCTCCGGGGTCACGCGCGGGTTGGCTCCGCTGGAGCGGATCGGACTGGTGACCCGGGAGCCGGACGCCCGGGACGCGCGCGTGGCGTACGCGGCGCTGACCGCGACGGGCCGGCGGCGGCTGACGGAGATGCTGGCCACGGCGGAGGAGACCGCCGCCGAGATCTTCGCCCGTGCTGCGTGGCCCGCGGCGGACATCGCCGGCCTCGCCGCGCTGCTGACCCGCCTCGGCGGCACGGGGCTTTCCGGGCGCTGAGCCCGCCCTGCCGCGACCGTCGCCGGCACAACTGCCCGTGGCGCAGGTCACGTTGAGCTGTGGCCGGATTGTGCGCGACCCGTGCCCAGGGGGTGGCATGCTCATGTTCGTCACCGGGTTACCGGCTGGTTCTACTCGTGAGTAGCAACGGCGCCGGTACCTCTCTGCCACCCCCCACTCCACACAGGACCCACCTTGCGCAGACGCATGAGGCACAGGCGTGCCCTGCTGCCCGCCTTCGCCGTGACCTCGCTGTTCCTCGCCGCGGCCTGCTCCTCGCCCGCACCGCAGGCCGCGCAGCAGCCGGCCGCCGGACAGGAACAGCAGATCCGGGCCACCGAGCCCGCCGCCGAGGGCACGGAGCACTCGCTCACCGTCGCCGCCGCTCCCACCGCCCCCGCGACCGCCACGGCGGCCCCGCGCGGCTCCGGGCAGCGAGCCCACAGGACGGCGCTCACCGTCAGCTCGTACGACGACCACACCCGGCGGGCCGTCATCTCCGAGCATCCGAAGGGGAGTTCACCGCCCTCGCCCGCACCGTCCACCGGTTCCTCCGCCGCACCGCACCGGACCGCCGTGGGCGACGTGATCGCCAGTGCGCCCGCGCCGGGGGCACCGCGCGGACTGCTCGCCAAGGTCACCAAGGTGATCGGCGAGACGGACGGCGGCACCGAGGTGCAGACCGAACCGGCCACCCTCAACGCGCTGCTCGGCGACGCGACAGCGAAGGGCGACGTGCCGGTCGACCCGTCGTCCTTCACCGTCGACAAACTGCTGCCCGATGTGCAGGTGTCGTGGTCGAAGACCGGTGACGTGCACGCCGGCCCCAAGGGCGCGACGGTGCCGCTCGGCAGCCTCCGGCTGGACGTCGGCGCCGAGGTGCCCACCGCCGGGGACTCCGCCGCGTCGGCCACCGCTTCCGTGCACGGCTTCGTCCAGGTCGCCCCGCAGGTCGACTTCGCCTACGGCGGCACCGGCAGCGACGCCCCGCCCGGCTCCGCGTACCTCGGCGTGTCCGGCGACTGGACCTCCGGCTGGGCGGTCAAGGGCCGGGCCGCGGCGGCCACCGGCACCCCGCTGCGCATCCCGTTCGCCAAGCTGCACGCCGACCCCGTCCTGCAGGTCGGCCCGGTGCCCGTCGTCGTCAACCTCGATCTGACCTGCTACCTCCAGATCAGCGCCGACGGCCGGGCCACCGTGGATATCGAGCAGAGCCTGAAGGGAGACTTCAAGGCCGGTGGCACCTTCGGCTTGGCCCAGGGGTGGACGCCGGTCAGCTCCTCGCACATGACCGGCACTCCCGTACGCGCCTCCGTCACCACCGCCGGCAGTGTGAAGACGGCACTCGGCGCCGAGGCCACGGTCGGCCTCTACGGCACCGTCGGCGTCACCGCCGACCTGGCCCCGTATCTGCGCGGCGAGGCCGCCGGCACGCTCACCGCCGCCTCCGACGGCAGCACACCCAGGGCGACGGGCACCTGGGGTGTCTACGGCGGCGTGGACCTGTCCGGAACCCTGCGGCTCCAGCTGTCCGTCTTCGGCACCCCCGTCGTCCAGCGGAGCATCCCGCTGGGCGCGCTGCACCGCGAGTGGAAGCTGGCGGGCGGCTCCCTGTCCTCGTAGCCCCGGGCGGAGGCGTCAGGCCGCGCCGCCCGGTATCCAGCCCTGGCGGCGCAGTACGGCCGAGACGTCCGGCGCCCGGTAGTGCTCCCCCTTGAGCACCTTGCCGTCGGCCCGGCGGGCAACCTTCCCGTCCGGGCCGCGCTTGCTCATGTTGGCGCGGTGGATCTCCGCGATCACCTCGTCGAGGTCGATGCCGTGCACCAGGGCCGTGCCGTAGGCGACGTACACCACATCGGCCAGCTCGTGCGCGAGCCGGTCCAACGGCCCCTCCACCGCGACCTCGGCGACCTCCGCGGCCTCCTCGGCGAGTAGTTCGCCCCGGTGGGCGGCCAGTTCCGGGTCCACCTCGGTCGGCGTGCTGCGGGCGTCGAGGCCGAAGGCGCGGTGGAACTCACGGACGAGACGGGCGGGCGAAGAACTCATACGGCGACTCTAACGACCGCCACTGACAACGCCCGCCGCCCCGAGTGGACCCCCGGCGTCCGCCTCGCCGGGCCCCGGAGGGACCCCGGCCCTGGCCAGCGGCGCGCGTCGCCTGGCAGGATCGCCCGCATGTCCAAGGTGTTCCCCCGGCTCGGCAGGCGCCGAGCGCTGCAGGGCGCGGCCGTCGGTGTCGTCGCCCTCGGGCTGCTGCTGTGGTGGCTGCTGCCCCTGGGCGAGAAGCCGCCGAGCGGAACGATCGTGTTCAGCACCGGCAGCCCCCGCGGCGTCTACCAGGAGTACGGCGAGCGGCTCCGTACCGAGCTGGGCAAGGACATGCCGGGCCTGAAGGTCAAGCTGCTCGACAGCGCCGGTTCCCAGGAGAACGTCCAGCGGGTGGCGACCGGGCAGGCCGACTTCACCATCGCGGCGGCCGACGCCGTGGCGACGTACGAGCTGCGACACGGCAGCGGCGCCGGGCGGCTGCGCGGTGTGGCCCGCCTCTACGACGACTACGTGCACCTCGTCGTACCCAGCGGTTCGGACATCAGGACCGTCGCCGATCTGCGGCACAAGCGGGTGGCGACCGGGCTGCCCGATTCCGGGGTACGGCTGATCGCCGACCGGGTGCTGCGGGCGGCCGGCATCGACCCGCACAAGGACATCACGCCGGTGGCCGACGGCATCGACACCGGGCCGGCGCGGCTGCGGGAGGGGAAGATCGACGCCTTCTTCTGGTCCGGCGGCCTGCCCACGAAGGGGCTGGTCGCGCTGGCGCAGAAGCGTGACTTCCGGTTCGTACCGATCGACGACGACCTCGTCACCCGGCTGCACGACCAGGGCGAGGGCGCGCGCTACTACCGGGCCACCAACATCCCCGAGTCGGCCTACCCGAACGTCCAGCAGGGGGTCCAGGTGCCGACGATCGCCGTGTCCAACGTGCTGATGACCCGAACGGACGTCGATCCCCGGCTGACCGAGTGGGTGACCCGCACGGTGATCAAGAGCCGCGACGACATCGGTGCCCACGTCCACTCCGCGCAGCTGGTCGACCTGCGCACCGCCATCTACACCGACCCCCTCCCCCTCCAGGAGGGCGCCCGGCGCTACTACCGGTCGGTGAAGCCCTAGACCACGCGGGCGGAAGCCCGGCCAGGGCCTAGGACGCGGCGCCCTTGGTGTCCCCGGCGGCCTCCGCGTGCCGCGGCACCCGCACCGTCACCCGGAGCCCCTGCGGTTCGTGGTGGGCGTACTCGATCGCGCCGCCGCCCGCCGCGAGCAGGGCGCGGGTGATCGACAGGCCCAGGCCCGAACCGTTCACGTTCTGGTGCCGGCCGCTGCGCCAGAAACGGTCGCCCACGCGCGCGAGTTCCTCGTCGGTGAGGCCGGGCCCGGTGTCCGTGACGACGACCGTGGTGGTGTCGCCGTCGACGCAGACGGCGACCTCGACCGTGCCGCCCTCGGGGGTGAACTTCACGGCGTTGTCGATCACCGCGTCCAGGGCGCTGGACAGGGCGATCGGGTCGGCCCAGGCGGTCGTGGGCGGACATTCACCGGTCAGCCGGACGCCCCTGGCCCGGGCGGCCGGTGCCCACGCGGCCACCCGCTCCTCGGCCAGCGCGCCGATGTCGGTCAGCCGGAGGTCGGCCTCGGCGTGCTCGGCCAGCGCCAGGTCGAGCAGGTCGTCCAGGACCTGCGCGAGGCGCTTGCCCTCGGTGCGGACCGAGGCGATCTCCGCGTTGTCCTCCGGGAGTTCGAGGGCGAGCAGTTCGATGCGCAGCAGCAGCGCCGCGAGCGGGTTGCGCAGCTGGTGCGAGGCGTCGGCGACGAAGGCGCGCTGCTGCTCCAGCACGGCCTCGACGTTGTCCGCCATCTCGTTGAACGAACGGGCCAGCCGTCTGAGTTCCGGCGGCCCGCCGGCGGCCGCGACCCGGGACTTCAGCCGCCCGGTGGCGATGTCGTGCGTGGTGGCGTCCAGGACCCGGACCGGCCTGAGCACCCAGCCGGTCAGCCTGAGCGCGGCGCCGACGGCCAGCAGCATGGCCGCGATCTCCCCGGCCCCGATGAACAGCCAGCCGCGCAGGATCCGGGACCGCAGCTGTCCGGTGGGCGAGTCGGTGACCACGACCGCGACGACGTCCCCGTCCCGGATCACTGGCGAGGCGACGACGAGCCGTCCGCGCTGCCAGGGCCACACCTGCCGCGGGTCATGGCTGCGCCGGCTGAGCAGCGCCTCGTCGAACGCCCGGCGGACCTCCCCCGTCTGCGGTACGAACCAGTCGTCGGGCGCGTTGGCCATCGCGGAGCCGTTGCGGTAGAAGACGCCCGCGCGGATGCCGTAGACGCCGTGGTAGCTCTCCAACTCGCTGCGCAGGCTCGCCCGGCGCTCGTCCGTGGTGGTGCGGCGGGAGCCGCCGGGCGCGTCGGTGACGAACTGGGCGAGCGCCGCGAAGCGTGCCGTGTCGTCGATCCGGTCGACGACGACCCGCTGCTGCTGGGCGGCGGCCACGCTGCCGGCCAGCGGGATGCCGAGCGCGAGCAGGACGGCCGCCAGCAGGACGATGAGCAGCGGGAGGAGGCGTGTGCGCACCCGTCCCCGCTAGGCGGCCGGGGCGACGAGCCGGTAGCCGACGCCGCGTACGGTCTCGATCAGCGCGGGCATGCGCAGTTTGGCGCGCAGGGAGGCGACGTGCACCTCCAGGGTGCGGCCCGTCCCCTCCCAGCTGGTGCGCCAGACCTCGCTGATGATCTGTTCGCGCCGGAAGACCACCCCGGGCCGCTGGGCGAGCAGCGCGAGCAGATCGAACTCCTTGCGGGTCAGCTGGATGACCGCGCCGTCCACGCTGACCTGGCGGGTGGGGAGTTCGATCCGGACCGAACCGAGCAGCAGCGCGTCCTCGCCGCCGGTCGTGGGGTCCTCGTGGGCGGTGCGCCGGCTGACGGCGTGGATCCGGGCGAGCAGTTCCCCGGTGTCGTACGGCTTGACGACGTAGTCGTCCGCGCCCATGTTGAGCCCGTGGATGCGGGAGCGGACGTCGGCGCGCGCGGTCACCATGATCACCGGGGTGCTGGTGCGTTTGCGGATCTTGCCGCACACCTCGTAGCCGTCCTGGTCGGGCAGGCCGAGGTCGAGCAGGACGACACCGAAGCCGTTGCCCTCGGGGACGAGCGCCTGGAGGGCCTCCTCGCCGCTGCGCGCGTGGGTGACCTGGAAGCCGTGCCGCGCGAGGACGGCGGACAGGGCCGCGGCGACATGGTTGTCGTCCTCGACGAGCAGCAGTCTCATCCCGGCCCCCTCCGGTTCAGCGGTCGTACGGTCTCGGTTTCCGTCAGGCTTGCAGATCGCGCCCACGCGCGCGTGCACCATGGCAGTGACGCTGATGGTTAAGGACGGCGTCAAGAGGGTTCCGGTTGCCTGCCGCTTCCGTTACCCGGCCGATATGCTCGGCGGCCGCATGTGCTACGACACGTGTCCGATCGCTATCGGATCGTGATGCTCAGATCTCCCTCAGATGTGATGACGCAGGTCACAGCCCCTCACTACTGTCCTCGGAAACCCGAGGAGGACGGAGCCTGAGAGCGATGACCAAAGTAACGGTGGCCAAGGAGGACGCGGCCACGTCCGACGAACTGGTCGTCCTGAAGAGCGTCAACAAGCACTTCGGCGCGTTGCACGTGCTCCAGGACATCGACCTGACGATCGCCCGCGGCGAGGTCGTCGTGGTCATCGGGCCCTCCGGGTCCGGAAAGTCGACGCTGTGCCGCACCATCAACCGCCTGGAGACGATCGACTCGGGCACGATCACGATCGACGGCAAGCCCCTGCCGCACGAGGGCCGCGAACTGGCCCGGCTGCGGGCGGACGTCGGGATGGTGTTCCAGTCGTTCAACCTCTTCGCGCACAAGACCGTGCTCGAGAACGTGATGCTGGGCCAGGTCAAGGTCCGCAAGGCGGACAAGAAGCAGGCCGAGGAGAAGGCCCGGGCGCTGCTGGACCGGGTCGGCGTGGGCACCCAGGCCGACAAGTACCCCGCCCAGCTGTCCGGCGGCCAGCAGCAGCGCGTCGCGATCGCGCGGGCGCTCGCGATGGGTCCGAAGGTCATGCTGTTCGACGAGCCGACCTCCGCCCTCGACCCCGAGATGATCAACGAGGTCCTGGAGGTCATGCAGCAGCTCGCGCGCGAGGGCATGACGATGATCGTGGTCACCCACGAGATGGGCTTCGCGCGATCGGCGGCGAACCGGGTCGTCTTCATGGCGGACGGCCGGATCGTCGAACAGGCCACGCCCGAGCAGTTCTTCAGCAACCCCCGCAGCGACCGGGCCAAGGACTTCCTGTCCAAGATCCTGCACCACTGACGGAACGCCCCGGCCGCACGCGCCGCCGGGCCGCGTCACCCGCGCCTCAGGGACTCGTTCCTCACCACTCAGAAGGATGTTCACCATGAAGCTCCGCAAGGTCACCGCCGCCTCGGCCGTCCTCCTCGCCCTCTCCGTGACCGCCACCGCGTGCGGCGGCGACGACAAGAAGGACGACAACGGCTCCTCCGGTGGCGGCAAGAAGATCACCATCGGTATCAAGTTCGACCAGCCGGGCATCGGCCAGAAGACGCCGCAGGGCTATGCGGGCTTCGACGTCGATGTGGCCACCTACGTCGCCAAGAAGCTGGGCTACAACGCCGACCAGATCGAGTGGAAGGAGTCGAAGAGCGCGGACCGCGAGACCATGCTGCAGCGTGGTGACGTCCAGTTCATCGCCGCCTCCTACTCGATCACCCCGGAGCGTCAGCAGAAGGTCGACTTCGCCGGCCCGTACCTGCTGGCCCACCAGGACGTGCTGCTGCGCGCGGACGAGACGAAGATCAAGTCGCCGGCGGACCTGAACAACAAGAACCTGTGTTCGGTGGCCGGCTCGACCTCGGCACAGAACGTCAAGAAGACGCTGGCGCCGAAGGCGAACCTGCAGACCTACCCGACCTACTCGGCGTGCCTGTCCGGTCTGCAGAGCGGCGCCATCGACGCCCTCACCACCGACGACTCGATCCTCGCCGGTTACGCCTCCCAGTCCCAGTTCAAGGGCAAGTTCAAGCTGGGCGGCTTCAAGATGACCAACGAGAACTACGGCATCGGCGTCAAGAAGGGCAGCGACCTCAAGGCCAAGATCAACAAGGCCCTCGAGGAGATGGTCTCCGACGGTTCCTGGGAGGCTGCCGTGAAGAAGAACTTCGGTCCGGCGAACTACAAGAACGAGCCCGCCCCGAAGATCGGCGACATCAAGAGCTGAGGCAATGCCCGCCGGTGCGCCGCCCCTGACGGCGGCGCACCGGGGCATCCCTACACGCGGAAGCGCGGGAGATCGTGTTCGACTTTCTTGGACGTTACGACGTACTGGGCGCCTTCTGGACGACCGTGCAGCTCACCTTGCTGTCGGCCGTCGGCTCCCTCGTCTGGGGCACCCTGCTGGCCGGTATGCGGGTGGGTCCGGTACCGCTGATGCGCGGTTTCGGTACCGCCTACGTGAACATCGTGCGGAACATCCCGCTGACGGTGATCATCCTGTTCTCCTCGCTCGGCCTCAGCAACACGCTGGGTGTCACGCTCGGTGCGGCCGACTTCCAGGTCCGGGGCTTCCGGCTGGCCGTGCTCGGTCTGATCCTCTACACCTCGGCCTTCGTCTGCGAGGCGATCCGCTCCGGCATCAACACCGTGCCGGTCGGCCAGGCGGAGGCCGCGCGTGCCATCGGCCTCAGCTTCACTCAGGTGCTGCGCCTGATCGTGCTGCCGCAGGCGTTCCGTGCGGCCATCGGTCCACTGACCAACGTGCTGATCGCGTTGACGAAGAACACGACGGTGGCCGCCGCGATCGGCGTGGCGGAGGCGGCGCTCCTGATGAAGGAAATGATCGAGAACGAGGCGCAACTGCTGCTGATCTCGGCAGTCATCGCCTTCGGGTTCGTGTGCCTGACCCTGCCGACCGGGCTGATCCTCGGCTGGGTGGGCAAGAAGATGGCGGTGAAGCGATGACTTCTGTTCTGTACGACGCCCAGGGGCCCCGTGCCAAGCGGCGCAACGTCCTTTACACGGCCGTCTTCGTGGTGGCCCTCGCGGCCGTCGTGTGGTGGGTGTACAAGACTCTCGACGACAAGGGCCAGCTGGCCTGGGGCTTGTGGAAGCCTTTCTTCAGCAGCACCGAGGCGTACTCGACGTACATATGGCCCGGTCTGCAGAACACCCTGGAGGCGGCAGCGCTGGCGATGGTCATCGCGCTTCCCCTGGGTGCCGTCCTCGGCATCGCCCGGCTCTCGGACCACGTGTGGGTGCGCGTCCCGGCCGCGGTCGTGGTCGAGTTCTTCCGCGCGATCCCCGTCCTGGTCCTGATGATCTTCGGGCTGGCGCTCTTCGCCCAGTACACCGACGTCAGTTCGGAAGACCGTCCGTTCTACGCGGTCGTCACCGGTCTGGTGCTGTACAACGCGTCGGTGCTCGCCGAGATCGTCCGAGCGGGCATCCTCGCTCTGCCGAAGGGCCAGTCCGAGGCAGCCATGGCCATCGGTCTGCGCAAGAGTCAGGTGATGCGGGTCATCCTGCTGCCGCAGGCGGTCACCACGATGCTCCCGGCGATCGTCAGCCAGCTGGTGGTCATCGTGAAGGACACCGCGCTCGGCGGTGCGGTCCTCACCTTCCCGGAACTGCTGGCCTCGGCCAACACGATGAGCGGTTACTACGGCAACATCATCGCCTCCCTGACCGTCGTGGCCGTGATCTTCGTGGTCATCAACTTCTCGCTGACCTCCTTCGCGAGCTGGCTGGAGGGCCGGCTGCGGCGGGGGAAGAAGTCGACGGGCGCGGTGCTCGGTGCCCAGGACGTCGCGGACATCGCGGGCACGGCGGCGACCGGAGCCGAAGGCGGCGGGCTCGACCTCAGCGGTCCGTTCGTCGGCGGCGGACACGGCGGCAAGCACGACAACTGACGGGCATTCAAGTGACATGAGGCACCCAGGGGCAGTGGCATGATCGCCACTGCCCCTGGTCACTTGACGCAAACTCTCCCAATGGGTTGCATACGTTCTGTGATCGTGCACCCCGCTTCACCTTCCCGTTCACTTGTCTCCGTCAAGGCCTCGCCGCGAGCAGGGGGCGCCACACCGTGGACCCGGTGATCATCGTCGGAGCGGGGCCCGTCGGGCTCACGCTCGCCCTGGCGCTGGCGCGGCAGGAGGTGCCGACCGTCGTCCTGGACGAGGGACCCGGCAAGGACGAACCCCGCCCGGCGCGCACCGTCGTCCTGCGCGAGGACACGGCCGCCCTGCTGGAGCGGCTGACCGGCGTCGCACTCGGTGAACACGGGGTGCGCTGGGCCGGATGGCGGTCCCGGCGGCGCCGGCAGGTGGTGAGCGAGGTCGTCTTCGACGCGTCCGCGCCCGCCCCGCTGCACATCGCGCAGCACTTGCTCACGGGTTTCCTGCGCGGGGCCGTCGCCGGGGAGCCGCTCGTGAAGATGGCGGTGGACAGCCGCCTGGACGCGATCGAGCAGGAGCGTTCCGGCATCACCGCGCACACCCGTGGCCCGAAGGGCACTTGGTGGCGCGGAAGTTACCTGGTCGGCTGCGACGGCCCCCGCTCGACCGTGCGCAAACTCCAGGACATCCGCTTCCCGGGCCGTACGGCGGTGGAACGGCACGCGGTCGCGGCGCTGCGCGTGGAACTTCCGTGGGAGGGTCAGGCGTTGCTCCATCGGATGCCGCCGTGGCGGTCGTCCGGGCCCTCGGCCGGGGAGGTGACCGCCCGCCCCCTCCCGGACGGCGCGTGGCGCCTGGACTGGCTGCTGCCGCCGGGCAAGGACCTGGTCACGCCCGAGGTCCTGCTGACCGGGATCCGCGAGACCCTCGCGGGCTGGTCGGACGGCCCCGCACCGGCGTACGACCTGCTCGACACCGGCGTCCACACGGTGCACCACCGCCTCGCCCGCCGGTGGCGCGCCGGGCGGGTCTTCCTCGCGGGGGACGCGGCCCATCTGCTCGGCGCGCTCGGCACCCAGGGGCTCGACGAGGGGCTCAGGGACGCTGAGAACCTGGCCTGGAAGCTGGCCGCGGCCTGGCACCACGGCCCGCACGAGGCCCTGCTGGACAGTTACCAGACCGAGCGGCGCGCGGTGGTCGCCGCCCGGCTGCGCGCCGCCGACCAGGTGCTGCCGGTGCTGCGCGGCGGTGGTGGGCTGCGCCACATCGTCCCGGGCACGGCCCGGAACCACGACGCGCTGCTCACCGACGGCCACCTGGGACGCGGTCCGCTGGGCGCGCCCGGCACGTACGCCGACTCGCCGCTCGCGCCCCGGCAGCTGGAGGCTCGGATCCCGGTAGAGACCGCGCCGGGCGCACCGGTCGCCGACGTCCGGGTCACGGCGGAGGACGGTTCCTTCGTCCAGCTGCGCGACCGGCTCGACCGCGGCGCGCTGCTCGTCGTGCTGATCGCGCCCGGTACGGGTGTCTGGGACCGCAAGCACTGGGTGTCGGCCGGGGTGATGCCACGGCTGGCGGCGGCCGTGACCGCGCTGCCGCACCCCGCCGAGCTGCTGGTCGCCGAGAGCTACCCCGGTGCGCCGGCGCACAGTGTGCTGCTCGTGCGCCCCGACGGCCACCTGGTCACCGCGCTGAGCGGGGTGCGCCCGGCCGACCTGTACGCGGCGGCCGAGGCCACGCTGGGCGGCGCTGTGCGCGGGGAACAGCAGGAGGAGGAAGAGAAGAAGGGGGAGGAGGAGACGGCGGCGGCCCAAGCCGGCTCCGGCGCGCGCTGACTGTGTGCCGGGGACGCGGCTCCGGCGCATGCCGACCCCACGCCGGGGAGCACGTTCGGCGCGCGTCGGCCGTCTGCCGGGAGGCGACCCCAGCCCCTGTCGGCCGTGCACCCCGGCTTCCGCGCCTGCCGACAGCTCGCCTCGGGGGGGCTTCCGCGCGCCCCGGCGTGCGCTCCCTCACCCTCCGTCCACAGGGTGACACCCGGTTGACCCGATTGCGGCTGCATGCTGTACTCCGGATCGTGACCGACACCTGTGTGCGCCTGTGGCGGAGGGTCCACATGGACCTCGTCCGCTACGCGGGCTGCGTGTGTCGCCCGTCCTGCTGAATTCGCATCCTTTCCCTTTCCGGGCGCCGTCGTGCGCCCGTTTCCGCGAACGCTTTCCAGGACGGTGCACGTGTCTGTCCCCTCTCCTTCCCTTTCCTCGTCCGCGTCCCCGGCCGCCGGTTCGGCGCCCACCCAGGCGGACCTCCTCGACTTCGTCCGGCGTACGGCGGCCGACGCCGAGCTGATCGCCTCCCTCCCGCTCGACCCCGAGGGCCGCACCTGGGTGCGGCTGAAGGGTCCCGGCGGCAGCGAGGCCTGGCTGATCGGCTGGCCGCCCGGTACCGGTACCGGCTGGCACGACCACGCCGACTCGGTCGGCGCTTTCCTCACCGCCTCCGGCGACCTCACCGAGTACTCCCTCGCTGCCCGGCTGCCCACCGACGGCTGGAGGACCCTGGAACTCACCGACGGCGTGGACCGGGTGCGCCGGCTGCCCGCCGGGCAGGGCCGCGCCTTCGGCCGCCACCATGTGCACGAGGTGCTCAACGAGTCCCGCGAGCGACACGCGATCTCGGTGCACGCCTACTACCCGCCGCTGCCGCAGATCCGCCGTTACAGTCGCACGGGCCAGGTGCTGCGCCTGGAGCAGGTCGAACGCCCGGAGGACTGGCAGTGAGCGGCACGAGCGAGCGGTCGGCGGTGGCCGAGGCGACCCGCGGGGCCGGTGTGCCGTCCGGCGTGCCGGGTGAGCAGCCGCCCGGCATCGACGAGCTGCTGGAGCGGGTGCGCGCGGGCTACCAGCGCATCGAGGCCCGCCAGGCGCACGAGGCGGCGCAGTCCGGTGAGGCGTTGCTGGTCGACATCCGGTACGCCGCCCTGCGGGAGCGGGACGGGCTCATCCCCGGTGCCGTCGTGGTCGAGCGCAACGAACTGGAGTGGCGCCTCGACCCGCAGGGCAGTCACCGCCTTCCCGAGGCCACCGGGCACGACCTGCGTGTCGTGGTGATCTGCAACGAGGGCTACGCCTCCAGCCTCGCCGCCGCCTCCCTCCACCAGCTGGGCCTGCACCGGGCTACGGACCTGGTGGGCGGCTTCCAGGCATGGCGCGCTCAGGGACTGCCGGTGGAGCCGGCGACGGCCTGAGCCGTGGGCTGCGAAGAGCAGTGAACCCCCGGGGCCTGCCCGGGGATTCCTGGCGCCGCCGGCGGCCCCCCCGAGGAGGGCACCGGTGCTACTCCTTCGCCGTGGCGACCGTCACCGCCCGCACCCGGAGCGCCGCACGCCCGGGCACGGCACTGGCCACCAGCGCCAGGAGGCCGGCGACCGCGACCACGCCGACGTAGAGCAGCGGGGTGACCGCCGGTGCGGCCCGGCCCGTCATGCCGACGCTGAACGCGGTGAGCACGGCCAGCGCGATACCGGTGCCGACCGAGGTGGCGAGCAACAGGACGGACAGCGCCTCGGTGCGCAGCATGCGCAGCACCTGACGGCGGGTCGCACCGGCCAGCCGGAGCAGCGCGAACTCCCGGACACGCTCGGCGACCGACATGGCCAGCGTGTTGACGACCGCGATGGCGGTGAAGGCGAGGACGAGTCCCATGGCGAGGTAGTTGACCTCGGCGTTCTCCTGCTGCCGGTCGGCCCGGAGGGCGTCGGCGGCGGCCGGGGAAAGAATCCGCAGCCCGGGAAACTCACGGAGCGTAGTCGCGAGTTGTGTCTGTGTACGGGTCGTGCCGACGAGGACGGAGGAGGCGAGCGGGTTGTCGACGTGGTGGGCCACGAGGTCGTGGGCGAAGGTGAGGTCGCCGAAGCCGAGACCCCGCGCGTAGACGGCTGCGACGGTGAGCGTGGCGGGCGTGCCGTCGCCGAGCGTGAGTTTCAGGGTGCTTCCCGGCTTCAGATGCTGCTGGTCGGCGGCCACTTCGCTCACGGCGACGGTGCCGGGGCCGAGCCGGTCGAGGGAGCCGGCCGTGACCTCCGGGTCCCAGGTGCGGGTGAGACCGGCGGGGGTCACGCCCTGTGCGGGGTATTTGTCGAGGCCGACGCGGACGGTCGTGCGGACCACCTCGGTGACGGTGTCGTGCCGTGCGCGCAGCCGTTCGGCGGCCTCGCCGGGGACGCCCGGCCCCTGGGCGGCGACGACCCAGTCGGCCCTGACACCTTCGCGGACCTGGGTGCGGGCGGCGTTCCCGAGGGTGTCCTGGACGAACAGGACGGTGCAGGTCATGCCGACGAGCAGAGTGAGGGGGGTGACGACGGAGGCCATGCGGGCGGCGTTCCCACGCAGGTTGGCGGTGGCGAGCCGGCCGCCGTGGCCGGTGAGCCGGAGCGGGCCGGCGAGCAGCAGCGCGGCGGCCCTGACCAGGAGGGGACCGAGCAGGGCGACGGAGGTGGACAGGACGACGACGGCGAGGAAGGTCACGGGAGTCGAGGCGGGCTCGGTGCGCAGAACGGTGAGCAGGACGACGAGGACGACTCCGCCGGCGAGGAGCAGCAGCCCGGCGCCGATCCGGCCCCACGCGGGCCGGGTGCGCTCGGCCCTCGCTTCGGCCAGAGCCTCGGCCGGGCGGATCGTGGCGACTCTGCGCGAGGCGATCCGAGCCGCCGCCCAGGCGCCGAGCAGGGTGGCGGCGAGAGCGGCCAGCGGCGGGAAGACACTGACGGTGTGTTCGAGCGTGTCGGGTACGGCGCCCAGGGCGACGAACCGGGAGTGCAGCCAGCCGCCCAGCGGCAGCCCGAGCAGTGCGCCGACGGTGCCCGCTGCCGCGCCGACGATCAGCGCCTCCCGGCCGAGCAGCCTGCGGATCTGCCCGGAGGTGGCGGCGATGGCCCTGAGCAGGGCGAGTTCGCGATGGCGCTGCTGGACGGTGAGCGCGAAGGTGCCGACGACCACGAGCACCGCCACCAGCAGCGAGGTGCCGCCCATGGCGCCGCCCATGCTGACCAGCCGGGTGCGGGCGGCGGCCGCGTCCAGGAACTCGACGGGCCCGCGGGCGTCGCCGGCGCTGACCTGCGCCGTCGTCCCGTGCAGCGCCCGCTCCACCGCCCGGCGCACCCGCTCGGGGTCCGCCCCCTTGGCCGGCAGCACACCGAACGCGGTGACCTTGCCGGGGTGTCCGGCCAGCCGACGGGCCTCGGCGACGGAGAAGAACAGGGACGTCTGGTGGCGTACGGCGGTGGCCGGGGTGGCGATACCGGTGATCCGGTAGCCACGCGGGGCCTGCGTGGACTGAACGGTGAGCCGGTCGCCGGGCCGCAGCCGGGCCCGCGCGGCGAGGTCACCGTCGATCACCAGGTCGTCCGCGGCGGCGGGGGCCCGGCCGGCGGTCAGCCGGTACGGGGTGAGCGCGGCGGAGTCCCAGGCATGGCCGTAGGCGGTACGGTCGCCGGTGCCGGCCGGAGCCAACGGCTGGGCGACGAAGGTGAGTTCGGGGATCACCCGGGCCACGCCGGGGGTGCGGGCGAGCGTGCTGCGCAGGTTCCCGGCGAGCCAGGCGCGTTCAGCGATGGGTTTCGCCTTGTGCTTGACCTTGGTCTTGCCCTTCTTGTGCTTGACGGTGGTCCGGTGCACGTACTGGTCGGCGGAGACCACGACGGGAGCGGCGGCGTAGCGCTCGGTACGGATGGTGCCGCGCAGGCCGGTGTCGAGGAGGGTGCCGCACGCGGTGATCAGAGCCGCCGCGCACATCAGGGCGAGGAAGGCGCCGAGAAACCCCGCTTTGCGGGTGCGGACCGTCTGCAGGGCGTAACGCAGCATCATGGGGACGGGGCTCTCTTCTGGTGTACGCGTCGGCTGTGTCGTGCGCTGGGCGCGCGTACAGACTCGCCGGTGCGGGGGTGGAGAGCACTGCGGTGGCCCGGTGTCTTGCGAAGGGGGTCAACCCGCCCGCCCGCTGCGGGGGTTAACCCCACCCGGGCGCCGGTTCACACCGGCCGCCCCGAGCAGACCGTGCCGGAAGGACGCGTGGGAGAACCCCGTCAGAAGTCCCCGTCCCCCAGGAACTCCGTGTCCTCGCCCTCCTCCTCCAGGGCCTGGCGGACGATGCGGAGGGCCATGCCCTCGGAGTAGCCCTTGCGGGCGAGCATGCCGGCGAGCCGGCGGAGCCGCTTGTCGCGGTCGAGGCCGCGGGTGGCGCGCAGCTTGCGGGCGACGAGCTCACGGGCGGTCGCCTCCTCCTGCTCGGGGTCGAGCTGGGCGACGGCGTCCTCGATCAGCGCCGAGTCGACCCCCTTGGTGCGCAGTTCCCGGGCGAGGGCGCGGCGGGCGAGTCCCCGGCCGTGGTGCCGGGACTCCACCCAGGCGTCCGCGAAAGCACCGTCGTCGACGAGCCCGACCTCTTCGAAACGGTCCAGCACCTCGTCGGCGACGTCCTCGGGAATCTCCCGCTTGCGCAGGGCGTCCGCGAGCTGCTTGCGGGTGCGCGGGGTCCCGGTGAGCAGGCGCAGGCAGATCGCCCGGGCCCGCTCAGCCGGGTCCCCTGAAGACTCCCCCTGCTCGTCCCTCGCCGAGGAAGGGGGGCCTTCGTCCTCACCGGGCGCGTCCCCGAACCCGCGCCGCCGGCCACGACTCCGGCCGCCCCGCGCGCCGCCGGGTCCCCCGGAGCCACGGCCGCCACCGGAGCCACGGTGGCCGAGCGAACCGCCCCCGTACGGCTCACCGCCCGCGTCTCCGTCACCCCCGTAGCCGTCGGTTCCGCGGGACGTGCCGCGTCCGTCGTCCCGGTGTTCGTCGCCCCCGTCCGGGGCGGAGTCCGGGTAGCCCCCGGTGCCCCTCCCCCGTGGGACACCGGGGGTGGCGTACTCGTACTCGGCCCAGTCGGTTCGTCGTGTCACGGGTCAGCTCTTGGCAGCGGCGGCCTTGGGCTTGGTGGCCTTGGCGGCTGCCGGGGCGGGCACCGTCTTGGCGTCGTCGGCCGCGGCGGTGACCGCGGCGTCGGTGCCCGGCTCGGCGGCGGGCTCCTCCGGCCGGACTCCCACGCCCAGCTTCTCCTTGATCTTCTTCTCGATCTCGTTGGCCAGGTCGGGGTTGTCCTTGAGGAAGTTGCGCGCGTTCTCCTTGCCCTGGCCGAGCTGGTCGCCCTCGTACGTGTACCAGGCGCCGGCCTTGCGGACGAAGCCGTGCTCCACGCCCATGTCGATCAGGCCGCCCTCGCGGCTGATGCCCTGGCCGTAGAGGATGTCGAACTCGGCCTGCTTGAAGGGCGGGGCGACCTTGTTCTTGACGACCTTGCAGCGGGTGCGGTTACCGACCGCCTCCGTGCCGTCCTTCAGGGTCTCGATGCGGCGGATGTCGATGCGCACCGAAGCGTAGAACTTCAGCGCACGGCCACCGGTCGTGGTCTCCGGGGAGCCGAACATCACGCCGATCTTCTCGCGGAGCTGGTTGATGAAGATCGCGGTGGTCTTGGACTGGTTGAGCGCGCTGGTGATCTTCCGCAGTGCCTGGCTCATCAGGCGGGCCTGCAGACCGACGTGGCTGTCGCCCATCTCACCCTCGATCTCCGCGCGCGGGACGAGCGCGGCGACGGAGTCGATGACGATCAGGTCGAGGGCACCGGAGCGGACCAGCATGTCCACGATCTCCAGGGCCTGCTCGCCGTTGTCGGGCTGGGAGAGGATCAGGTTGTCGATGTCGACACCGAGCTTGCGCGCGTACTCGGGGTCGAGGGCGTGCTCGGCGTCCACGAAGGCGACCTGGCCGCCGGCCTTCTGCGCGTTGGCCACGGCGTGCAAGGTCAGCGTGGTCTTACCGGAGGACTCCGGTCCGTAGATCTCCACGACACGGCCGCGCGGCAGGCCACCGACGCCGAGGGCGACGTCGAGCGCGGTCGACCCGGTCGGGATGACCTCGATGGGCTCCTTCGACCGCTCGCCCATGCGCATGACCGCGCCCTTGCCGAATTGCCGTTCAATCTGCGCGAGCGCGGCGTCGAGCGCCTTCTCGCGGTCGGTTCCTGCCATGGGTTCCACCCGGTTTGCTTGAGTCGATCGCTTCACGTCAAAGACGCTAACGCCTGCCACTGACAATGCGCCCCGACGCAGGCCCAGCCTGTGGATAACCGAGGGACATCCCCCCTCGAATCGGGACGAAATCCCCAACCCAAAGCCTCGCCTGAGCTTCCATAAGAATGGATGTTCGATTTTTGTGTCAAGCGCACCACGCGGCACACGGGCGGGGCTTCGATGGGCCTACGGTCGCTGCTGTCCGCCGGGGCGGCCGCCGGTCCAGAGGCGTCGCGCGCGCGTGAACATCCCGGGGCCGCCCCGGCCCCGGCCGCGGTGTCCGTGCACCCGGGGGTCGTCCGTGACGGCGTACCGCTTCACGTACGCCCCGAGGAACGCCTGCAGGGTCGCCACCGCCGGGATGGCGATCAGCGCGCCGACCGCGCCCAGCAGCGCGGTACCCGCGACGACCGAGCCGAAGGCGACCGCCGGGTGGATGTCCACCGTCTTGGCGGTCAGCTTGGGCTGGAGCATGTAGTTCTCGAACTGCTGGTAGATCACGACGAAGACCAGCACCCACACCGCGTACCAGGGGTTCACGGTGAACGCGATCAGCATCGGCAGCGCGCCCGCGAGGTACGTGCCGATGGTCGGGATGAACTGCGAGACCAGGCCCACCCAGACTCCGAGCACCGGCGCGTACGGCACACCGAGGGCCTGGAGCAGGATGTAGTGCGCGACCCCGGAGATGAGCGCCATGAGGCCGCGCGAGTACAGATAGCCGCCCGTCTTGTCGACGGCTATCTCCCAGGCGCGCAGCACCTCGGCCTGGCGCGCGGGCGGCAGCACGGAGCACAGGGCGCGGCGCAGCCGGGGACCGTCGGCGGCGAAGTAGAACGAGAACAGCGCGACCGTGAGCAGCTGGAAGAGGCCGCCGAGCACCTGGGCGGACACGTCGAGGACACCGGTCGCACTGTTCTGCACGTACTTGCGCAGCCAGTCGGAGTGGAGCAGGCCCTCCTGGATGTCGACCCGTCTGAGCTCCGTGTGGAAGGTGTGGTTGATCCAGTTGATGAGCGAGTCGAGGTAGTCCGGGAAACCCTCGATCATCTTGATGATCTGGCCGGCCAGCATCGACCCGAGCAGCGTGACGAACCCGGCGGCGGCGACGGTCAGGCCGAGGAAGACCAGGAAGGTGGCGAGCCCCCTGCGCATGCCACGGGCCGACATCCGGCTCACCGCGGGCTCGACCGCCAGGGCCAGGAAGAACGCGATCACAATGTTGATCAGGAGTCCGGTCAGCTGGTGGAAGGCCCAGCTGCCCAGCTGGAACGCGGCGATCAGCGCGAGCGCGAGCACCATGGCGCGCGGCAGCCACCGCGGCATCCGGCCGTCCGGAGCGATGGCGCCGGAGGCCGGGGGCCGGCCGGGCGGGGGCGCGGCAGCCGGCGCTGCCTGCCGGGGGAACGGCTCGCCGTCCTCGGCGGTGGGTGCCAGGGGGTCCTCGTCAGTCGGTGCCACGCGCCCAGTCTCGCTCACGCCACCGACAACCGGACCCAGTGGGCGATCTTCGTGACAGATCAGTTCCGTACCGTCGCGTTCTTCTCCGGCAAGCGCGGCATTTCGGCCACCCGGTCAGCGCTTCTCGCCCGGCACGTTCATGACCGCGCAGACCACACGCCACACGTCCTTGGCCGCCCAGCCGGCGTCCAGCGCCTCGTTCACCGTGCGTCCGCCCAGTTCCGACATGACGTGATCGCGCGCGAAGGTGTCGGCGTACCCCGGACCGAAGTGTTCCGCCATCCGCTGCCAGAAGACCGTCAACCGCATGCCTCCAGTATCCCGCCCCTGGGGGTGGGCCCTGCCCGGGAGCACCTGCCGAGACCGCTTTCCGTCCTACGGTCTGACGCATGGCCGAAACCGGAGCTCCCCCACTCCCCTCCACGCCCCCGGCGCGTTCCCCGCTCTTCCGCGCCGAACAGTTCGTGTGGCTCACCGCGCGCGTGCTGGAGCAGCATCTCTTCGCGTACCACTTCCTGCACGGCAGCCCGGAGGCGGTGGAAGCGGCACTGGACGCCTACCGCAACGACGACGGCGGGTACGGGCACGCCCTCGAGCCCGACCTGCGCGGACCGGTCAGCCAGCCCCTGCACACCGCGCACGCCCTGCGCGTGCTGGACGCCGTCGGGCGCTGTGGCGGGCAGCGCGTGGAGCAGCTGTGCCGCTATCTGACCTCCGTCTCGACCCCGGACGGCGCCCTGCCGGCGATCCACCCGAGCCAGCGCGGGTATCCGACGGCGCCGTTCGTCCCGGTCGTCGACGACCCTCCCAGCGAGCTGCTGGCCACCGGGCCGGTGGTCGGGCTGCTGCACCGCAACGAGGTGTGGCATGCCTGGCTGTTCCGGGCCACCGACTTCTGCTGGCAGGCGGTGGAGTCCCTGGAGAAGTCCCACCCCTACGAGGTGCAGGCCGCCGTCACCTTCCTGGACTCCGCTCCCGACCGCCTGCGCGCGGAGGCCGCCGCCGACCGGCTGGGCCGCCTGGTGCGCGAGCAGCGGCTCGCCGCGCTGGACCCGGACCGCCTCGACGCGTTCCCGGTGGCCCCCGGCTACGCCCCGGGCGAGCACCACTTCCCGCACGACTTCGCCCGCAGCCCCGGCTCGCTCGCGCGCGCGTGGTTCACGGACGACGAGATGACGCGCTCGCTGGACCACCTGGCCGCCGGGCAGCAGGACGACGGCGGCTGGCCGATCCGGTGGCGCCGGTGGGCCCCGGCCCCGGCGCTGGAGGCCCGCCCACTGGTGACGATCGAGGCCCTGCGCACCCTGAGGGCCTACGGCCGCTTCGTGGGCTGAGCCACCCTCGCGCGCGGGATCGGCCTTTCCCGTCGGCGGACCTCACCCGCCGACGGCCCGCACCCCCGCCGTCACCACCACGGCCGCCGCCACGACCAGCAGGAACGGTGCGCGCAGCACCAGTGCCACGGCCGCCGCGCCGAGCCCCGCGGCCCGCGCGTCCAGGACGAGCGCGTGCCCGTCGGCGAACGTCTGCTGGGCGGTGAGCGCGGCCAGGAGAGCCACCGGCAGCAGGGCGGCCAGCCGGCGCACGTACGGCCGCTCGACGGTGTGCGCCGGCACCAGCAGTCCGGCGAGCTTGACGGCGTAACAGCCGAGGGCGGTCACGCCGATCGCGATCCAGGTGTTCACCGGTCCTCCTCCGAGCCTGCCTGCTCCTCCTGCCGGGTACGGCCCCGGCGCCGGCCCTCCACGAAGAGGGCGAGCGGGGCCGCCAGTGCCGCCACCAGGACCGGCAGACCGGCCGGCAGGACGGGCAGCAGACCGAGGCCCAGCAGGACGGCGAGGGCCGCCACCGCGCGCTCGGTGGGCGTCTTCAGCATCGGCGCGAGCAGCGCCAGGAACACGGCGGGTCCCGCCGCGTCCAGGCCCCACGCGCGCGTGTCGCCGATCGCCCGGGCGCCCAGCGCGCCGAGCAGCGTGGTGAGGTTCCACAACAGGTACAGGCTGAGGCCGGTGACGGTGAAGCCGAGCCGCGCGGCCCGCCGGGTCGGCTGCGCCAGGGTCACCGCGGTGGTCTCGTCGATCACCCATTGGGCGGCGAACGGCCGTAGCGCGCGGGGGAGGGCGAGCAGCTGCGACAGCCGCAGCCCGTAGAAGGCGTTGCGCACGCCCAGGAAGAACGCGCCGGCGGCGGCCGTGAACGGGTTGCCCCCGGCGGCGAGCGCCCCGACCAGTGCGAACTGGGAGGCGCCGGTGAACACCAGGAGGCTGAGCGCGCAGGTCTGGAGCAGCCCGAGTCCGCTGCCGGCCGAGGTCACCCCGAAGGCGAATCCGGACAGGCCCACGGCGACGCCGACGCCCAGGGCGTCCCGTACGACGGCCGAGTCCGGCTTGTCCGCTCCTTCGGCGGTCTGGTCCATGAGAGCTATGTGCTGTGCCACGCCCAGGACGGTACGGGCGGTTCTCAGCCCGCGTCTTGTACGTTCTTGCGCTCGTCCGGGCCGGTGCGCTCGCGCTGGTACGCGCCCGGGGGCACGCCGACGATCCGGGCGAAGTGCCGGTTGAGGTGGGGCTGGTCGGTGAAGCCGACGGCGACGGCCGCCTCGGCCGGGGCCGTCCCCGCGTCGAGCAGCAGCCGGGCGCGGCGCACGCGGGCGTCCGTCAGCCAGGTGTGCGGCGGCATGCCGTAGGCGTCGCGGAACGCCCGCAGCAGGGCGAACGGGCTGGAGCCGAGGTCCGAGGCCAGCCGTTGCAGGGTCGGCGGCTCGGCCATCCGTTCCTCCAGCACCGCACGCGCGCGTGCGGCGATGCTCGCGCCGGCCGTCCGGGTCCGCCGCTGGGGCAGCGGGCCGCCGTTCAGCCGCAGCAGCCTGGTCACGGCGACCCGCAGGAGCGTGTCGGCGGCCAGCGCGTTGCCCTCGTCGGCGGCGCGCAGCACCTGGTGCACCAGGCGGACGGTGTAGGGGTCGTCGAGGACGGGGCTGACGAAGCCCGGCGTGCCCCGGAGGGTGGTGGTCTCGGCGGCGATCGCGGCGACCACGTCGGGCGACGGGTACAGGGCTCCGTACCGCCAGCCCTCGGGGACCCCGGCCCGGCCGGTGTGCGGGGTGTCCGGGTTGACGAGGGCCAGCGCTCCCGCGCCGGCGGAGACGTCGGAGCCGCGGTGGTGGAAGACCTCGACGCCGTCGGCGATGGCCGCGATCACGAAGTTCTCGTGGGTGTGCCGGACGAACGTCTTGCGGATGTACCGGGCCCGCAGCAGGTCGACACCGGGCAACTCCGCGTACTGCCAGTGCCGCGCCCGCTCCCCTGAACCCGCCATACGCCCATTGTCCGCCCTGCCCGAACCACACCGACACCGCATTTCCGCGCCCGGCACCGCGTAGGCCCCGCACGTCCCGGCCCGGCGCTCGCCGGCCCGGCATTCCCCCCCCGGCTCCGCATCTGCGCAGGTCACGGCGATTGTCAGTGGGCGGGTGCAGGATGGACGCATGGTCAGCTCCGCACACCGAGCCCTCGACGGCTTCTCCCCCGCGACCCGCGGCTGGTTCACGGGGGCGTTCTCCGCGCCCACCGCGGCCCAGGCGGGCGCGTGGAATGCCATCCGGGCGGGCTCGGACGTGCTGGTGGTCGCCCCGACGGGCTCCGGCAAGACGCTGGCCGCGTTCCTCGCCGCCCTGGACCAGCTGGCCTCGGCCCCGCCCCCGGCCGACCCGAAGAAGCGCTGCCGGGTGCTGTACGTGTCCCCGCTGAAGGCTCTCGCGGTCGACGTCGAGCGCAACCTGCGCAGTCCGCTGACCGGTATCCGCCAGGAGTCCGTGCGGCTGGGCCTGCCCGAGCCCGAGGTCAGGGTCGGGATCCGGTCCGGCGACACCCCGGCCGCCGAGCGCCGTGCCCTGTCCACGCGCCCGCCGGACATCCTGATCACCACCCCCGAGTCGCTGTTCCTGATGCTGACGTCGGCCACGCGTGACGCGCTCACGGGCGTGGAGACGGTGATCCTGGACGAGGTCCACGCGGTCGCGGGCACCAAGCGCGGCGCGCATCTCGCGCTCTCCCTGGAGCGGCTGGACGAGCTGCTGCCGAAGCCTGCCCGCCGGATCGGCCTGTCGGCGACCGTGCGCCCGGTGGACGAGGTGGCCCGGTACCTGTCCCCGCGCCGCAAGGCGGAGATCGTCCAGCCGGAGTCCGGCAAGGAGTTCGACCTCTCCGTCGTCGTCCCCGTCGAGGACATGGGCGAGCTGGGCGGTGCCCCGGCGGCCGACGCCGCCGAGGGCGGGGAGCGGCCGTCGATCTGGCCGCACGTGGAGGAGCGGATCGCCGACCTGGTCCAGGCCCACCGGTCCACGATCGTCTTCGCCAACTCCCGCCGCCTGGCGGAGCGGCTGTGCAACCGGCTCAACGAGATCGCATACGAGCGGGCGACCGGGGAGACCCTGGACGAGCACCACTCCCCCGCCGAGCTGATGGGCGGCTCGGGCGCCGCCCAGGGCGCGCCGCCGGTGATCGCCCGCGCGCACCACGGCTCGGTCTCCAAGGAGCAGCGCGCCCTGGTGGAGGAGGACCTGAAGGCGGGCCGGCTGCCCGCGGTGGTCGCCACCTCCAGCCTCGAACTCGGCATCGACATGGGCGCCGTGGACCTCGTCGTCCAGGTCGAGTCCCCGCCCTCGGTGGCCTCGGGCCTCCAGCGGGTGGGCCGCGCGGGGCACCAGGTCGGCGCCGTCTCCACCGGTGTCGTCTTCCCCAAGTACCGCGGTGATCTCGTCCAGGCGGCCGTGGTCACCGAGCGGATGCGCTCGGGTTCGATCGAGTCCCTGAAGGTGCCCGCGAACCCGCTGGACGTCCTCGCGCAGCAGGTGGTCGCCATGACGGCGCTGGACACCTGGCAGTTCGACGATCTGCTCGCCGTGGTCCGCCGCGCGGCCCCGTTCGCCTCGCTGCCCGAGTCGGCGTTCACGGCGGTCCTGGACATGCTCGCGGGCCGCTACCCGTCCGACGCGTTCGCGGAGCTGCGCCCGCGCGTGGTGTGGGACCGCGTGACCGGCGAGATCACCGGCCGCCCGGGCGCCCAGCGCCTCGCCGTCACCTCCGGCGGCACCATCCCGGACCGCGGCCTGTTCGGCGTCTTCCTCGCCGGTTCCGACCCCAAGAAGGGCGGCGGCCGGGTCGGCGAGCTGGACGAGGAGATGGTCTACGAGTCCCGCGTGGGCGACGTCTTCACGCTGGGCACGAGTTCCTGGCGGATCGAGGACATCACGCGCGACCGCGTCCTGGTCTCGCCCGCGCCGGGCGTGCCGGGCCGGCTGCCCTTCTGGAAGGGCGACCAGCTGGGCCGCCCGCTGGAACTGGGCCGCGCGGTGGGCGCGTTCCTGCGCGAGGTCGGCTCGCTGTCCCGGGAGGACGCGCGACTGCGGCTGCTGGCGGCGGGCCTGGACGCGTGGGCGGCGGACAACGTGCTGTCGTACCTGGACGAGCAGCGCGAGGCCTGCGGCCATGTCCCGGACGACCGTACGATCGTCGTGGAGCGGTTCCGTGACGAGCTGGGCGACTGGCGGGTCGTCGTCCACTCCCCCTTCGGCGCGCAGGTCCACGCCCCCTGGGCCCTCGCCCTCGGCGCCCGCCTGTCCGAGCGGTACGGCATGGACGCGCAGGTCATGCACGCCGACGACGGCATCGTGCTGCGCCTGCCCGACGCCGACCTGATGGGTCTGGACCTGCTCGACCAGGAGCCGATGAAGGCCGGCACCGAGTACGACAGCGACCAGGCCCCGGTCGGCGCGGCCGACGTCGCCTTCGACAAGGGCGAGGTCGACCAGATCGTCACCGACCAGGTCGGCGGCTCGGCGCTGTTCGCCTCCCGGTTCCGCGAGTGTGCCGCCCGCGCGCTGCTGCTGCCGCGCCGCAACCCCGGCAAGCGCACCCCGTTGTGGCAGCAGCGCCAGCGGGCGGCCCAGCTGCTCCAGGTGGCGAGCGAGTTCGGCTCGTTCCCGATCGTCCTGGAGGCGGTCCGCGAATGCCTCCAGGACGTCTTCGACGTCCCCGGGCTCGTGGAGCTGATGGGTGACATCGAGTCCCGCAAGGTGCGCCTGGTCGAGGTCACCACCCCGGAGCCGTCCCCGTTCGCCCGCTCCCTGCTGTTCGGGTACGTCGCCCAGTTCCTGTACGAGGGCGACTCCCCGCTGGCCGAGCGGCGCGCCGCCGCGCTGTCGCTGGACTCGCGGCTGCTGGCCGAGCTGCTGGGCCAGGCGGAGCTGCGCGAACTGCTCGACGCGGAGGTGCTGACCGAGCTGGAGCGCGAGCTGCAGTGGCTCACCGAGGACCGCCGGGTCAAGGACGTGGAGGGCGTCGCCGACGTGCTCAGGCTGCTCGGCCCGCTGACCGACGCGGAGCTGGTGGCGCGGGGCGCGGACCCGCAGTGGCCGCGGGAGCTGGCCGGGGCCCGCCGGGCGATCAGGGTGCGGATCGCGGGGACCGATCACTGGGCGGCCGTCGAGGACGCGGGCCGGCTGCGCGACGCGCTCGGCACAGCGCTGCCCGTCGGTGTTCCCGAGGCGTTCACCGAGCCCGTCAAGGATCCGCTGGGCGACCTCCTCGCGCGGTACTCCCGTACGCATGGTCCGTTCACCTCGGCCACCGCGGCGGCCCGGTTCGGCCTCGGCGTGGCGGTCACCGAGGGCGCCCTGCAGCGGCTGGCCGCGGCCGGGCGGGTCGTACAGGGCGAGTTCCACCCGGCGGGCATCGGCCAGGAGTGGTGCGACGCGGCCGTGCTGCGTCGGCTGCGCCGCCGTTCCCTGGCGGCCCTGCGGCACGAGCTGGAGCCGGTGCCGCCCGCCGCGCTCGCCCAGTTCCTGCCGCAGTGGCAGCACATCGGCAGGGGGCATGGGCTGCGGGGCGTCGACGGGCTGGTGCGCGCGGTCGAGCAGTTGCAGGGCGCGTCCGTGCCGGCCTCCGCGCTGGAGAAGCTGGTCCTGCCCTCCCGCGTGGCCGGCTACACGCCCTCGATGCTCGACGAACTGACCGCCGCCGGCGAGGTGGTGTGGGCCGGCGCGGGCGCCCTGCCCGGCAAGGACGGCTGGGTCTCCCTCTATCTGGCGGACGCGGCCCCGCTGCTGCTCCCGGCACCGCACCCGCTGGAGCTGACCGCGCTCCACCAGTCCGTGCTCGACGCCCTTTCCGGCGGCTACGGCCTGTTCTTCCGGCAGATCGCCGACCAGGTCCGCGCGACCACGCACCCCGAGGTCACCGATCCCCAACTGGCCGACGCACTGTGGGACCTGGCCTGGTCGGGCCGGCTCACCAACGACACGCTGGCGCCGATGCGCGCCCTACTGGGCTCGGGTCGTACGGCGGGCTCGACCGCGCACCGCGCCAAGCGTGCCGTCCCGCGCGGGCGCTACGGCTCCCTGACGGCCGCGGCACGCACCGCCTCCCGCACCGGCCCGCCGACCGTGGCCGGCCGCTGGTCCCTGCTGCCGACGGCCGAGCCGGACGCCACCGTGCGCGCGCACGCCCTGGCCCGCACGCTCCTGGACCGGCACGGCGTGGTCACCCGGGGCGCGGTCGCCGCGGAGGGCGTCGAGGGCGGCTTCTCTGCGGTGTACCGGGTGCTGTCGGCGTTCGAGGAGAGCGGTCAGGCCCGGCGGGGTTACGTGGTCGAGGGGCTGGGCGCGGCCCAGTTCGCGATGGACGGCGCGGTGGACCGCCTCCGCGCGGTGGCGAACGCCCGCGAGCGGACCGAGGGCCTGCCCGCCCCGACCGGCCGTAGCGGTTTCGCCGAGCCGGCCTTCCCGAACCCGTTCGACACCACTGACGGCACCCCGCACGGCCACGCCTCCCCCGGCGCCTTCGACGCGGCCGACGCCGGCTTCACCCACCCCGGCCTGGACGGCGACTTCACCTGGCCGCCTGAGGACCACCCGGCCGCCGACGGCGACCACGCCTCCCCCCGGGACCTCGCCGACCCCTTCGCCTCCCCCGGCTACGGCGGCCCCCGCGGCGGCGGCACCGCGCCCTACGGCCCGGCCGCCTACGGCACGGCCCCGCATCGCGGCTACGGCAACGGCCGCACGGGCGCCCCGGCATCCGACGCCCGCGCCGTGGTCCTCGCCGCGGCCGACCCCGCGAACGCCTACGGCTCCGCGCTGCCCTGGCCGGAGCCGCCGACCGGAGCCGGGCACAAGCCGGGCCGCAAGGCCGGTTCCCTGGTCGTCCTGGTGGAGGGCGAGCTGATGCTGTACATGGAACGCGGCGGCAAGACCCTGCTGGCCTGGCCCACCGCCCCGGACACCGCCGCACCGGACGACCCACGCCTGCGTACGGCAGCCGAGGCGCTGGCCGCGTCGGCCCGCGCGGGCTCACTCGGCACGGTCACGGTCGAGCGCATCAACGGCGCCCAAGCCCTGACCTCCCCCATTGGCACCCTCCTGGAGGCAGCGGGATTCGTGGCAACACCACGCGGCCTGCGACTGAGAGCCTGACCCGACACCGCAACGCGCCGTGCGGGCCACCGGCTTCTCTCCGCCGGCAAGCGCGACCGGCATCGCGGCCACCCCCTCTCCCGCCCGGCACGACCGCCGGGACCACCACCGGCCCCGCCCACCCAGTCCCCGACCCCGCCCGGCACGGCGACCACCCTTCTCCACCGACCCTGCCACCCAGCCCTGTGCCTACCGCGTGAGCCACCGACCCACCCTGCCCGGCACCATGACCGGCATCGCGGCCACCGTCCCCGCCCACAAGGCCACCCCACCCACCACCATGACCGGCATGACGGACCGCACCCCCACCCCGGCCCAGCCACCGAGACCACCGCCCCTCCCCCCCACCACCCCACCGGCACCCCAACCACCCAACCCACCCCTCTCACCCCTTCGTGGCACCCTTGACGCATGCCCGAAGGTGACACCGTCTGGCAGGCCGCGCGGCGGCTGCACGAGGCTCTCGCGGGCAAGCCGCTGACCCGCAGCGACTTCCGCGTGCCGAAGTACGCGACGGTCGACCTCACCGGCCGCAGGGTGCTGAACACGATCCCGCGCGGCAAGCACCTGCTCACCCGGTTCGACGGCGGCCTGAGCCTCCACACCCATCTGCGCATGGAGGGCACGTGGAAGGTGTACGACGCCGGCGAACGCTGGCGGGGCGGGCCGGCGCACCAGATCCGGGCGGTCCTCGGCACGGCCGACCGGACGGCCGTCGGCTACCGCCTGCAGGTCCTGGAACTGCTGCGCACGACCGATGAGGAACGGGTCGTCGGCCACCTGGGCCCCGACCTGCTCGGCCCGGACTGGGACCCCGAGCGTGCCCTGGCCAACATCCTCGCCGACCCCGTCCGCCAGCTCGGCGAGGCCCTGCTGGACCAGCGCAATCTGGCGGGCATCGGCAACGTCTACAAGAGCGAACTGTGCTTCCTGCTCGGCGTGACCCCGTGGCTGCCGGCCGGCGCGCTCCCCGCGGACCGCGCCGAGAAGCTGCCCGTTCTGGCCAAGCGGCTCCTGGAGGCGAACCGTGACCGTCCGGTCCGGCAGACCACCGGCCTGCACCGGTACGACCTGTTCGTCTACGGCCGCGCACCCCGCCCGTGCCTGCGCTGCCACACCCCCGTCCGGGTCGCCGACCAGGGCGACGGCTCCCAGGAACGCCCGACCTACTGGTGCCCCACCTGCCAGGCGGGCCCCGCTCCGGCGCCGGGCTCACCACAGCGCTGGCGGGACAAGTACCCCCGCCGCACCGGCTGACCGCCCTGCGCCCCGCACCGCCCACTAATTGACGACCCGTCAGAAATGCTCGTACCGTCGCCTGCATGGCCCTCAGCGCGTACGACCTCAGCGGACGCACCGCCTTCGTCACCGGAGCCGCCGGCGGGATCGGGCGGGCCTCCGCCGTACTGCTCGCCGAGGCGGGCGCGACGGTGCACTGTGCGGACCGGGACCCGGACGGACTGGAAGGCACGGCCGCGCTGATCAAGAAGTGCGGCGGCACGGCACACGTCCACGTCCTCGACGTCACCGACCGGGCCCGGCTCGCCGAGGCGGTCCGGTCCTGCGAGCGGCTGGACGTGCTGGCGGCGGTCGCCGGGATCATGCACAGCAGCCCGGTGCTGGAGACCCGGGACGAGGACCTCGACCGGGTACTGGCCGTCAACTTCAAGGGCGTGCTGTACGCCTGCCAGGAGGCGGCCCGTCTGATGCTCGCGCACGGGACCCGCGGCAGCATCGTGACCATGGCCTCGGGCGCGGTCGACACCGGCGGCGCCGGCCTGCTCTGCTACGGCGCGGCCAAGGCGGCCGTGGTGCAGCTGACCAGGACGCTGGCCACCGAGGTCGGCCCGCACGGCATCCGGGTCAACGCGATCGCGCCGGGCTGGATCCGTACCCCCATGACCGACCGCCACGACCGGGAGGCACAGGCGCACACGGAGGCCGTGATGACCCGGCTGACCCCGCTCGGCCGGGTCGGCGAGCCGGACGACGTCGCGCACGCGGTGCTGTACCTGGCGTCGGACGCGTCGGCCTTCACGACGGGTCAGATACTTCGCCCGAACGGGGGTGTGGCGATGCCCTGGTGACGTCCCCGGCCCGCCAGGCGGTCACCCAGCGCCCGGTCGGCACGGCCCCGGTCGCGCGCCCCTTGGGCGCACAGTGCACGGGCAGCAGGCTCAGCCCCCACCCGCCGGCCACGACGGCCCCTTCCAGCACACCCGAGCCACCGCCCGCGGCGAGCCGCAGCACGGCCCACCACCACACCGCCCCGAGCCCGGGCGCCACCACCCAGCGCACTATCCGCCCCACCATGCCCGCCACCACCTCCAGCCGGACGCTAGACCGCCACCCCGACCGCCCGGGAGGCGCACCGAGGGCTCACTGATGCAGCCCCGGGAGGAGAACAGCCCGTCCGGCGCGGGAGGGCGAGGCCGGCCGCTTACGCGTTCTCCGCCTGGAACATCCAGTGGTGCTTCTCCAGGTCTGCGGTGATCCCGATGAAGATGTCCTGGGTCACCGGGTCCGGCGCCCCCGTCGCCTCCACCCGCTCCCGCATCCCGGTGATCACCGCGCCCAGCGCGTCCACCATCGCCCCGACCGCGTCCGTGTCCTTGATCCAGCCCGCGGGAGTGGTCTTGATGCCGCTGCCGGAGGCCACCGTGGCCGCGCGCCCGTCGGGCGGGATGCCCAGCGCCGAGGCCCGCTCGGCCACCGTGTCCATGTGGGTGCGGGCGGAGTCGACCACCTCGTCCAGCTGGAGGTGGACGGAGCGGAAGCGGGGGCCGACGACGTTCCAGTGGATCTGCTTGGCGACCAGGGCGAGGTCCACCAGGTCGACCAGGGCGCCCTGCAGCGCCTCGGACACGGTCTTCAGATCCGCGTCGGCCAAGGGGCTCTTCACGACGTACATCCGCTTCCTCCGGTGCTCGGGCGCCGTCACGTCCCTCCACCATGACCGCACCGCCCAACCCCGGCAAACGGACGCCCAACGGGTGAAGAGCGACGAAAAGCCCCGGCCGGCTCCCCAGGTCTCCCTGGAGCAGCCGGCCGGGGCTTCACATGTCTCGGATCGCTAGACCGCGCGCACGAAGCTCACGCGGCGACCACGTCCACCGCCTCCGCGGGCGCCTTGATGGTCACCCGTTCCGGTGGCACACCGGTCACCGACACCGAACCCAGCATCGGACGCACCGGCGTGGGCACGGGCTCGGTGGCCCGGGCGGACTGGGCCAGTTCGGCGAGCGCCAGCTCGTCGCTCACTTCCCGCATGAGTTCCGACATCCGTACGTCCAGCGCGTCGCAGATGGCGGCGAGCAGCTCGGAGGAAGCCTCCTTCTGCCCCCGCTCCACCTCGGAGAGATAGCCGAGTGAGACTCGGGCGGACGAGGAGACTTCGCGCAGAGTACGGCCCTGGCGTTGGCGCTGCCGACGCAGCACGTCACCCAGCAGGCGACGGAGCAGAATCATCGGTGGCTCCCTCCTCGGACCGCGTAGCCGCATCCTTCTCGCCCCACCGTACCGCCTTGCGCCGCGGCCGTGCGGGGAGCGATGTCGTGTTCACTCAGGGCTGCAAACATCAAAACCCCCCGTTCCGTTCCGTATCCTGTGCCCGCTCATTCCCAGTCTGTTCGCCCGCAAGCTGCTCCAGGAGCACTGCGAGTACGCTCCGTACACTCTCCATACGAATTTCCGCACGGCCGCCGTTCAACCGCAGAGCCTGGACTTTTCCGCCACCGGCAGAACCGGCTCGGTCGGTGAGGGGTCCGTCGACGGCCACGAAGACCGTCCCGACGGGCTGTCCGTCCTGCGGATCAGGGCCGGCGACCCCGGTGGTCGCGATGCCCCAGTCGGCCCGCAGCGCCTTGCGGACACCGGCCGCCATCTGGCCCGCGACCTGGGGATCCACCGCTCCGCGCTGGCCCAGCAGGGTGGCGTCGACGCCCAGCAGCTCGTGCTTCAGCTCGGTGGCGTAGGCGGTGATCGACCCCCGGAACACCCGGGAGGCCCCGGGTACCCCGGTGATCTCCGCCGCTACCAGGCCACCGGTCAGCGACTCGGCGACGGCAAGGGTCTCGCCCCTCACGGTCAGTAGTCGCACCAGTTCGGTGGCCGCGGAACTCACGCTTCCTTCTCCTCCAACGCCGCGGCGCGCTCGGCGATTCCCCGCCGGCGCAGCACAATGGCTTGTCTTACGTAGTCGAGGCCGGTCGCGACCGTGAGGACGACCGCCACGGCCATCACCCAGAACCTCAGGGTGGCCAGCCATCCCGTCAGTGCCAGGACGTACATCCCGACGGCCACGCCCTGGGTGAGCGTCTTCAGCTTGCCGCCCCGGCTGGCGGGGATCACGCCGTAGCGAATGACCAGAAAACGCAGCAGCGTGATGCCGAGTTCCCGGCCGAGGATCACGGCCGTCACCCACCACGGCAGATCGCCGAGGGCGGACAGACAGACGAGCGCCGCACCCATGATCGCCTTGTCGGCGATGGGGTCGGCGATCTTCCCGAAGTCGGTGACGAGGTTGTAGGTACGCGCCAGGTGACCGTCGAACAGGTCGGTGATCATGGCGATGGCGAAGGCGGCCCAGGCCACGGAGCGCCAGGCCGGGTCGTAGCCGCCGCCGGTCAGCATCAGCGCCACGAAGCCCGGCACCAGCAGCAGGCGCAGCATGGTCAGCAGATTGGCGACGTTCCAGACGCTCGCCTGGTTGACGGCCGCGGCCGCGATCTTCCCGCCGCGCGGGGGCCTGCCGCCGCCGTCGGGAGCCGTGGCCGGACCCGCAGCAGGACCGGAGACCTCGGACCGGGCGCCGTCGGCAGCGGCGGCGGCGCCCCGGGCGCCCTGCGCGCCGGGGGAGCCGCCCGCGGCGGATGCCGGGACTCCGGTCATCTGCCCGCCTCCTCACTACACGCGAGCGAGCCGGTCAGCGGCTCGGCCACCAGGTCGACACCTTCCGTGCCGACCACCTTTGCCTCGACCATACGTCCGACGCTCAGGCCCGCGCCGCTCGTGAGCAGGACCTGGCCGTCGGTCTCCGGGGCCTGGTGCGCGGCACGCCCGTAGACGCCCTCCTCCTCGTCCACGGACTCCACCAGGACCCGCAGGGTCTCGCCGACGCGCTCCTCGGCGCGCTGTGAGACGAGTTCCTCGGCGAGCCGGGAGATGTGGGCCAGGCGCTCGGCGACGACGTCCGCGTCCAGCTTGTTGTCGTAGGTCGCCGCTTCCGTGCCCTCCTCGTCGGAGTAGCCGAAGACGCCGATGGCGTCGAGCCGGGCGCCGTTCAGGAAGCGCTCCAGTTCGGCCAGGTCGGACTCGGTCTCGCCGGGGAAGCCGACGATGAAGTTGGAGCGCACGCCGGCCTCGGGGGCCTTGCTCCGGATGGTGTCGAGCAGTTCCAGGAAGCGGTCGGTGTCGCCGAAGCGGCGCATGGCGCGCAGCACGTCGGGCGCGGAGTGCTGGAAGGACAGGTCGAAGTACGGGGCGACCTTGGGGGTGGAGGTCAGCACGTCGATGAGGCCCGGGCGCATCTCGGCCGGCTGGAGGTAGCTCACCCGCATCCGCTCGATGCCGTCGACCTCGGCCAGCTCCGGCAGCAGGGACTCCAGCAGGCGGATGTCGCCGAGGTCCTTGCCGTAGGAGGTGTTGTTCTCGGAGACCAGCATGATCTCCTTGACGCCCTGCTCGGCGAGCCAGCGGGTCTCGTTCAGGACGTCGCTGGGGCGGCGGGAGATGAAGGAGCCGCGGAAGGACGGGATGGCGCAGAAGGAGCAGCGCCGGTCGCAGCCGGAGGCCAGCTTGACCGAGGCGACCGGAGAGCCGTCCAGGCGGCGGCGCAGTGGCGCGCGGGGGCCGGAGGCGGGCGCGACGCCCTCCGGGAGGTCGGCGGGGCCGTGCCCGGGCAGGGCCACCGCGGCGGCCGACTCCTGGCGCTCGGCCGGGCTGATCGGCAGCAGCTTGCGCCGGTCGCGCGGGGTGTGGGAGGCGTGGATGCCGCCGGACAGGATGGTCTGCAGGCGGTCGGAGATGTCCGTGTAGTCGTCGAAGCCGAGCACGCCGTCGGCCTCGGGCAGCGCCTCGGCCAGCTCCTTGCCGTACCGCTCGGCCATGCAGCCCACCGCCACGACGGCCTGGGTTCTCCCATGGTTCTTGAGGTCGTTGGCCTCCAGGAGGGCGTCGACGGAGTCCTTCTTCGCGGCCTCCACGAAGCCACAGGTGTTGACCACGGCGACGTCGGCGTCCGCGGCGTCCTCGACGAGCTGCCAGCCGTCCGCCTCCAAACGGCCTGCGAGCTCCTCGGAATCCACCTCGTTACGAGCGCAGCCGAGAGTGACGAGTGCGACGGTACGGCGTTCAGGCATGGGCTCAAGACTACTTTGTCTCACTGACAGCCCACGTCGACGGGGTTGGCCGATGGTGGCCGACTCCGTCACATTCGCCGCGCCCGGCCCGTCAGCCCGCCACCGGGTCGCCCTTGGTGTAGGTGAGCCGCTGCACCGCGCCGGGCCGGAAGGTGTCCTCGATCTTCTTGCCGTTGACGTACAGCTCGATCGCGCCGGCGTCGCCGAGGATCAGGTTGATCTTGGAGCTGTCCTGGAAGGTCTTGGACTGGCCCTTCTTCAGCAGTCCGTCGAAGAGCATCCGGCCGTTGTGGTCCTTGGCGGAGATCCAGCTGCGTCCGTTGGGGGCGCTGACCTGGACGGTCACCTTGTCCTGGGGTGCGGCGGCGATGGCGCTGTCGGAGGGCTCGCCGGTCGGCTCGGCGGGCTTGTGCTTCTTCGGCGCGGGCGAGGCGGACTTCACCGTGGTGGGCGTGGTGCCCCCGGCGACCTGCGACTTCGAGTCGCCGGAGCTGTCGCCGCCCTTGAACGCGGTGAACCCGACGAACCCGATCACGACGACGATCGCGGCGACCATCGCCGCGGTCCAGTTCGGGCCGCGCCGCTCGGGCCGGATCCGCTCCGCCTCGAACAGGGGTGCGGCGGGGGTGGGCGCGGGCCGGCCGCCGTGCTCGGCGTCGTACTGGGCGATCAGCGGCTCGGGGTCGAGGTGGACGGCCCTGGCCAGCGTGCGGATGTGCCCACGGGCGTACACGGCGCCGCCGCAGGGGGCGAAATCGTCCGCCTCGATGGCGCGCACGATGGCGATACGGACACGAGTGGCACTGCTGACGTCGTCCACGGTGAGCCCGGCCGCGATCCGCGCCTGGTGCAGTGCGCGGCCCACGGAGGGTCGGGCTTCCTGGGACTCGTCTCGGAACGGACGCTCGTCTTCAGGGGAGTTGCCGATGGACACGGGGGCGCCTTTCGAGCGTGTAGCCACCTGTGCTGGAAGCTCAGTCTAGGGGGGGTACGAAAGGGTGGGGCAACCGGGCGGTGGGACTTTGTACGCCATCGGAATGGCCCGACATCCCGAGGACGCGACAGGCAGGTACCCCAAGATGCGGGCCCTACCTGTCTTCTCGCTCAACTGGACGTACGACAAAGGGAAACGGTTGCTCGCCGACATCTAACAGGTGCATCACGGCGATCCCCGCCAGCCGGCGTAACCCGCGTCCGCCGAACGGCCCTTCGCTCCTCACCCCTCGGACTCCCCGCGAATCACGGCGAGCACACCGTCCAGCTCGTCGGGTTTCACGAGAACGTCACGTGCCTTGGAGCCCTCGCTCGGCCCCACGATGTTGCGGGACTCCATGAGGTCCATGAGCCGCCCGGCCTTGGCGAAGCCGACGCGCAGCTTGCGCTGCAGCATCGAGGTCGACCCGAACTGGGTGGAGACGACCAGCTCGGCCGCCTGGCACAGCAGGTCCAGGTCGTCGCCGATGTCCTCGTCGATCTCCTTCTTCTGCTTGGTGCCCACGGTGACGTCGTCCCGGAAGACGGGCGCCATCTGCTCCTTGCAGTGCCGGACGACGGCCGCGACCTCCTCCTCGGTCACGAAGGCGCCCTGCATACGGGTCGGCTTGTTCGCGCCCATGGGCAGGAACAGGCCGTCGCCCTTGCCGATCAGCTTCTCGGCGCCGGGCTGGTCGAGGATGACCCTGGAGTCGGCGAGCGAGGAGGTGGCGAAGGCCAGACGGGAGGGCACGTTGGCCTTGATCAGACCGGTGACCACGTCGACCGACGGACGCTGGGTGGCGAGGACCAGGTGGATGCCGGCCGCGCGCGCGAGCTGCGTGATGCGCACGATCGCGTCCTCGACGTCACGCGGGGCCACCATCATCAGGTCCGCCAGCTCGTCCACGATCACCAGCAGGTACGGGTACGGCTGCAGCTCCCGCTCGCTGCCCTCGGGCGGCTTGACCTTGCCCTCGCGCACCGCGCGGTTGAAGTCGTCGATGTGCCGGTACCCGTAGGCGGCCAGGTCGTCATACCTGAGGTCCATCTCGCGGACCACCCACTGCAGCGCCTCGGCGGCCCGCTTGGGGTTGGTGATGATCGGCGTGATCAGGTGCGGGATGCCCTCGTAGGCGGTCAGCTCGACCCGCTTGGGGTCGACCAGGATCATCCGGACGTCCTCCGGGGTCGCCCGCATCATGACCGAGGTGATCAGGCAGTTGATGCAGGACGACTTGCCGGAGCCGGTGGCGCCGGCGACCAGCATGTGCGGCATCTTCGCCAGCGAGTGCATGACGTACCCGCCCTCGACGTCCTTGCCGAAGGCGACCAGCATCGGGTCGTCGTCCTCGGCGGACTCCGCGAGGCGCAGCACGTCGCCGAGGTTGACCATCTCCCGGTCGGTGTTCGGGATCTCGATGCCCACCGCGGACTTGCCGGGGATGGGGCTGATGATCCGCACGTCCGGGCTGGCGACGGCGTAGGCGATGTTCTTGGTCAGCGCCGTGATCCGCTCGACCTTCACGGCGGGGCCGAGCTCGACCTCGTAGCGGGTGACCGTCGGGCCGCGGGTGAAGCCGGTGACGGCCGCGTCGACCTTGAACTCGGTGAAGACCTGGGTGAGCGAGGCGACGACCGCGTCGTTGGCGGCGCTGCGCGCCTTGCCGGGGCCGCCGCGGGTCAGCAGGTCCAGCGAGGGCAGCGCGTAGGTGATGTCGCCGGACAGCTGGAGCTGCTCCGCGCGCGCGGGCAGGTCGCGGGGCGCCTCCGGGGCCTTCTTGGTCAGGTCGGGGACGGTCGCGGTCTTGAGCTTCTCCTGCTGGGGACGGGCGGCCGGCACCGGCGCCGCTGCGGGCGCGGCCGTCGGCGTGGGCGTGGGCACCGGGGTGGTGTCCTCACGCTCGCCCGCGCTCACCCCCTGAGTGAGGTCGGCGACGAGCGGGGACGGCGGCATGCCGTGCTGCACGGCGCCGTCGAGCGCGGCGGCCGCAGCCGCCGCGACGTCCACGGCGTCCAGCTGCCGCTGCAGATCCGGCTGGGGCACCGCGGAGCGCCTGGGGCGCCCGCGGCGCTGCGTGATGGCCTCGTCCTCGGCGCGCTCCGGGTCGTACGCCTGAGGGGCGCCTGCACGCCTGCGCGGGCGGACGGGCGTCGCCTCGCGCCACTGCTCGTCGTAGCCCTCGTCGTCCACGGCGAACCGGTCCGCCTCGGGATCGTGCAGCACGCCGAGGTGGACACCGAGCGTCCGCAGCCGCTGCGGGATGGCGTTGACCGGGGTGGCGGTCACCACGAGCAGCCCGAAGACCGTCAGCAGCACCAGCAGGGGTACGGCGAGCACCTCGCTCATGGTGTACGTCAGCGGGGTGGCCGCCGCCCAGCCGATGAGGCCGCCGGCATCCCTTATGCCCTGCATGCCGGCGCTGCGCGCGGGCGAGCCGCAGGCGATGTGGACCTGGCCGAGCACGCCGACGACGAGCGCCGACAGGCCGATCACGATCCGTCCGTTGGCCTCCGGCTTCTCCGGGTGCCGCACGAACCGTACGGCGATCACCGCGAGCAGTATCGGCACCAGCAGGTCGAGCCGGCCGAAGGCGCCGGTGACCAGGATCTCGACCAGGTCGCCGACGGGTCCGCGCAGGTCCGCCCAGGTGCCTGCGGCGACGATCAGCGCGATGCCGAACAGCAGCAGCGCGATGCCGTCCTTGCGGTGGGCCGGGTCGAGGTTCTTCGCGCCCTGCCCTATGCCGCGGAAGACGGCGCCGACGGCGTGCGCGAGGCCGAGCCAGAGGGCGCGCACCAGCCGGTACACGCCCCCGGTGGGGCTGGGTGCCGGCTTCGCGGGCGCGACCTTCTTCACCGCGGCCTTCTTGGCGGGCGCCTTCTTGACCGGAACCCTCTTCGCGGCGGCCTTCCTCGCCGGAGCCTTCGCGGGAGCGGCCGCCTTCTTGGCGGGCTGCTTCTTGGCTGCGGAGGGACGTGAGGCCATGGTGTGAGGTTACCGGGGGAGACGACGGCGGACACGTGTGTCCACAGCTTCACCCGTTCGTGTCGTGCTTGCCGGGGCCCGGAACTGACGCACGCTCATCCGCAACTGCGGCCGAGGCGCGGGTCAGTTCTGCGAGGGAACCGAGGCGCCCGCGCCGCCCGAGCCCGGCTCCAGTGCGTCGAGGGCCCGGCGCAATCCGGTGAGCTTGCGCTCCAGATGGGCCGCCGTGGCCACCGCCGCCGCGTCCGCGGAGTCGTCGTCCAGCTGCTTGGACAGCGCCTCGGCCTGCTCCTCGACGGCCGCGAGCCGCGCGGACAGCTCGGCCAGCAGCCCGGCCGACTCCTTGCCGGCGGCCCCGCCCTTGCCACCGCCCTCCAACTGCAGCCGCAGCAGCGCCGCCTGCTCACGGAGCTGGCAGTTCTTCATGTACAGCTCGACGAAGACCGAGACCTTCGCGCGCAGCACCCACGGGTCGAACGGCTTGGAGATGTAGTCCACCGCGCCCGCCGCATAGCCCCGGAAGGTGTGGTGCGGGCCATGGTTGATCGCCGTGAGGAAGATGATGGGGATGTCCCGGGTCCGCTCGCGCCGCTTGATGTGCGCGGCGGTCTCGAACCCGTCCATGCCCGGCATCTGGACATCCAGCAGAATGACCGCGAAATCGTCCGTGAGCAGTGCTTTGAGCGCTTCCTCCCCGCTCGATGCCCGCACCAGCGTCTGATCGAGCGCAGAGAGGATGGCCTCCAGCGCCAGCAGATTCTCCGGCCGGTCATCGACCAGGAGGATCTTGGCCTTCTGCACCATGGCCCGCCCTCCTCGCCCCGGCGGTACACCGGGCGCCGCCCCAGGGGACGACTCCCTTTCGCCGCCCGTCCTTGTGCCGGTCATCGTAGCCGCACCCCGCCCGTCGCCACACCCTGTCACCGTGATGTCACTGTGCACGTACCGGAAACGCGGCCGGTCCCCGGATAGTTCCCGGAATCCGGGCTTCCGTGCATGCCCGGTCTTCATCATGCAGCAACTCCCGGCACCCGCCGAAGGTTCCCCCGGCATGTGCCCCGGGCCCGGCCCCACCGCCCGCCGCGCTCACTCCGCCCTCATCCACTGGCGCATCACCGACAGCAGGTGGTCGGGGTCGACCGGCTTGGTGACGTAGTCGGAGGCCCCCGACTCGATCGCCTTCTCCCGGTCGCCCTTCATCGCCTTCGCCGTGAGCGCGATGATCGGCAGCCCCGCGAACTGCGGCATCCTGCGGATCGCGGTGGTCGTCGCGTACCCGTCCATCTCGGGCATCATGATGTCCATCAGGACGACCGCCACGTCGTCGTGCTGCTCCAGCACCTCGATGCCCTCGCGGCCGTTCTCGGCGTACAGCACCGACAGGCCGTGCTGTTCCAGGACGCTGGTGAGCGCGAACACGTTGCGGATGTCGTCGTCGACGATGAGCACCTTCTCGCCGCCGAACCGCACCGCGCCGCCCTGCTGCGGCGCGCGCTCCTGCTCCGGGACGGCCGTCCACTGCTCGGGCCTCTGCACCTCCTGCGGCAGGCTCCGCCGCCGGCGCCGGAAGAGCGCGGCGGGACCGTTCTGCGTCTCCTGGTACGACTTCACCTCGGCCGGCGTCTCGATCTCCGCCGCGGACAGCTCCGAGGACAGGCGCGCCTCGGAGGCCGCGACCAGATCGCCGGCCTCCAGCGCGGGCACGGACTGCTGGTAGCCCTGCGGCGGCAGCTCGCTCGGGTGCAGCGGCAGGTACAGCGTGAACGTCGAGCCGCGGCCCGGTTCGCTCTGCGCGTGGATCTCGCCGCCGAGCAGCTGCGCGATCTCCCGCGAGATCGACAGGCCGAGGCCGGTGCCGCCGTACTTGCGGCTCGTGGTGCCGTCCGCCTGCTTGAACGCCTCGAAGATCACCCGCATCTTGCTGGCCGCGATGCCGATGCCGGTGTCCGTCACCGAGAACGCGATCAGCAGCCCGTCCGGATCCGTCAGCGAACCGGCCTCCAGCAGCTGCTCGCGGATGCCCGCCGGCACATCCGCGCCGGCCGGCCGGATCACCAGCTCCACCGACCCGGAGTCGGTGAACTTCACCGCGTTGGACAGCAGGTTGCGCAGCACCTGCAACAGCCGCTGCTCGTCGGTGTGCAGGGTGGCCGGCAGCTCCGGGGAGACCCGTACGGACAGGTCCAGGCCCTTCTCCGCGGTCAGCGGCCGGAAGGTGGCCTCGACGTAGTCCACGAGCTGGACGAGCGCGATGCGCGTCGGCGAGACGTCCATCTTGCCCGCCTCGACCTTCGACAGGTCCAGGATGTCGTTGATCAGCTGGAGCAGGTCGGAGCCGGCGCCGTGGATGGTCTCGGCGAACTCCACCTGCTTCGGCGAGAGGTTGCCCTCGGCGTTGTCCGCGAGCAGCTTCGCCAGGATGAGCAGCGAGTTGAGCGGGGTGCGCAGCTCGTGCGACATGTTGGCGAGGAACTCGCTCTTGTAGCGCATGGAGACCGCGAGCTGCTCGGCGCGCTCCTCCAGGACCTGCCGGGCCTCCTCGATCTCGGTGTTCTTCACCTCGATGTCCCGGTTCTGCCGGGCCAGCAGCTCCGCCTTCTCCTCCAGTTCCGCGTTGGAGGCCTGCAGCGCCTTCTGCCGGTTCTCCAGCTCGGCCGACCGCTCCCGGAGCTGCTCGGTCAGCTCCTGCGACTGCTTGAGCAGCTGTTCGGTCTTGGTGTTGACCGAGATGGTGTTGACGCTGGTCGCGATCATCTCGGCGATCTGGTTGAGGAAGTCCTTCTGGATGTGCGTGAACGGCGTGAAGGACGCCAGCTCGATCACGCCGAGCACCTTGCCCTCGAACAGCACCGGCAGCACGATCACCTGCGCGGGCGGCGCCTCGCCGAGCCCGGAGGAGATCTTCAGGTAGCCGCTGGGCGCCCGGTCCACCAGGATCGTGCGCTTCTCCTGGGCGGCCGTGCCGATCAGCGCCTCACCGGGCCGGAACGACGTCGGCATGGAGCCCATCGAGTAGCCGTACGAGCCCAGCATCCGCAGCTCGTAGTCGTCCTCGCCGTTGCCGACGCCCTTGCCTTCCATCAGCGGCATCGCCAGGAAGAACGCGCCGTGCTGCGCGGACACCACCGGCGTCAGCTCGCTCATGATCAGCGAGGCCACGTCCTCCAGGTCCCGGCGGCCCTGCATGAGGGCGGAGATACGGGCCAGGTTGCCCTTGAGCCAGTCCTGCTCCTTGTTGGCGATCGTGGTGTCGCGCAGGTTGGCGATCATCTTGTTGATGTAGTCCTGCAGTTCCTGGATCTCGCCGGACGCGTCCACGTCGATCTTCAGGTTCAGGTCGCCGCGGGTCACCGCGGTCGCCACGCGCGCGATGGCACGCACCTGCCGGGTCAGGTTCCCGGCCATCTCGTTCACGGACTCGGTCAGGTCGCGCCAGGTGCCGTCGACGTCCCGCACGCGGGCCTGACCGCCCAGCTGGCCTTCCGTACCCACCTCGCGGGCCACTCGCGTGACCTCTTCGGCGAAGCTCGACAGCTGATCGACCATCGTGTTGATCGTCGTCTTCAGCTCGAGGATCTCACCGCGGGCGTCAATGTCGATCTTCTTGGTCAAGTCACCCTTGGCGATGGCCGTGGTGACCATGGCGATGTTCCGCACCTGACCGGTCAGGTTGGACGCCATCTGGTTCACCGACTCGGTGAGGTCCTTCCAGGTTCCGGCCACACCGGGCACATGCGCCTGACCGCCCAGGATGCCGTCCGTGCCCACCTCGCGGGCCACCTTGGTGACCTGGTCGGCGAACGAACTCAGCGTCTTCACCATGGTGTTGATGGTGTCGGCGAGCTGCGCGACCTCGCCGCGCGCCTCGATCGTCACCTGCCGCGTGAGGTCACCGTTGGCGACCGCCGCGGCGACCTGGGAGATGTTGCGCACCTGCATGGTCAGGTTGTTGGCCATCAGGTTGACGTTGTTGCTGAGGTCCTTCCAGATGCCCGTCACGCCCGGTACGTGCGCCTGGCCGCCCAGGATGCCCTCGGTGCCCACCTCACGGGCCACCCGGGTCACCTGCTCGGCGAAGCTCGACAGCTGATCAACCATCGTGTTGACCGTCGTGACGAGCTCGAGGATCTCGCCCTTCGCGTCAACAGTGATCTTCTTCGACAGGTCGCCCTTGGCGACCGCCGTGGTCACCTCGGCGATGTTGCGCACCTGGATGGTCAGGTTGTTCGCCATGAAGTTCACGGACTGCGTGAGGTCCTTCCAGGTGCCGGAGACACCCTGCACCTCGGCCTGACCGCCGAGGATGCCCTCCGTACCCACCTCACGGGCCACCCTCGTGACCTCCTGGGCGAACGACGACAGCTGGTCCACCATCGTGTTCAGGGTGTTCTTCAGCTCCAGGATCTCCCCGCGCGCGTCCACGGTGATCTTCTGGGAGAGGTCACCGCGCGCCACCGCCGTGGCGACCTGCGCGATGTTGCGCACCTGGGCCGTCAGGTTGCCGGCCATGCCGTTCACGGAGTCCGTCAGGTCCCGCCAGACACCCGCGACACCGGGCACCTGCGCCTGCCCGCCGAGGCGGCCCTCCGTACCCACGTCCCGCGCGACCCGGGTCACCTGGTCGGCGAAGGCGGACAGCTGGTCGACCATGGTGTTGATCGTGTTCTTCAGCTCGAGAATCTCGCCGCGCGCGTCGACATCGATCTTCTGCGACAGGTCACCGCGCGCCACCGCCGTCGTCACCTGGGCGATCTGCCGCACCTGGGAGGTCAGGTTGCCGGCCATGAAGTTGACGGAGTCCGTCAACTCCTTCCACGTACCGGAGACGCCGTCCACCCGGGCCTGACCGCCCAGCCGGCCCTCCGTACCCACGTCCCGGGCCATCCGCGTGACCTGGTCGGCGAAGCTCGACAGCTGGTCCACCATCGTGTTCACGGTGTTCTTCAGCTGGAGCATCTCACCGGACACGTCCACGGTGACCTTCTGCGACAGGTCACCGTTGGCCACCGCCGTGGTCACCTGGGCGATGTTGCGCACCTGCCCGGTGAGGTTGCGGAATGCAGTGTTGACGGAGTCCGTCAAGTCCTTCCAGGTACCGGCCGCCCCCGGCACCTGCGCCTGGCCGCCCAGCTCACCCTCGACACCGATCTCCCGCGCGACCCGCGTCACCTCGGCACCGAACGCCGACAGCTGATCCACCATCCCGTTGACGGTGTTCTTCAGCTCCAGCATCTCGCCGGCCACGTCGACGGTGACCTTCTGCGACAGGTCACCGCTGGCCACCGCGGTCGTCACGGCCGCGATGTCCCGCACCTGTGTGGTCAGGTTCCGGAACACCGTGTTGACGGAGTCCGTCAGGTCCTTCCACGTACCCGCCGCGCCCGGCACGTTCGCCTGCCCGCCGAGCCTGCCCTCCGCACCGACCTCGTTCGCCACCCGCGTGACCTCGTCCGCGAAGATCCGCAGCGTCTCGGTCATCTGGTTGATGGTCTCGGCGAGCTGCGCAACCTCCCCGCGCGCGGGGACGGTCACCTTCTGCGACAGATCACCGTTGGCCACCGCCGTCGTGACCTGCGAGATCCCGCGCACCTGCGCGGTCAGGTTGCCCGCCATCGTGTTGACGGAGTCGGTCAGCTCCTTCCACACGCCGGCCACCTCGGGCACCTGCGCGCGGCCACCCAGGATGCCCTCGGTGCCCACCTCCCGGGCCACCCGCGTGACCTCGGAGGAGAAGGCCGACAGCTGGTCCACCATCGTGTTGACGGTGTTCTTCAGCTCCAGCATCTCGCCGGCGACATGGACGGTCACCTTGCGGGACAGATCTCCCTTGGCGACCGCCGTGGTCACCAGCGCGATGTCCCGCACCTGGGCGGTCAGCCGGTCCGCCATCGTGTTGACGGACTCGGTCAGGTCCTTCCACGAACCGGACATACCGCGCACCCGGGCCTGACCGCCGAGCTTGCCCTCGGTGCCGACCTCGCTGGCCACACGCGTGACCTCGTCCGTGAACGTCGACAACTGGTCGACCAGGTTGTTGACCGTGCGGCCGACCTTCAGGAACTCACCGCGCAGCGGATGGCCCGTACCGTCGTCCGCCGCCTGCGTCCGCAGCTCCATCCGGGGCGACAGATCGCCCTCGGCGACCGCCGTGAGCACCCGGCTGACCTCGGAGACCGGCCAGACCAGATCGTCCACCAGCGCGTTGGAGTGGTCGATGGCCGCCGCCCAGGAGCCCTCGCAGGCCCCCGTCTCCAGCCGTTCCGTGAGCTTTCCCTCACGCCCCACCATGCGCCGCACCCGCGCCAGCTCACCGGTCAGGTGCAGATTCCGGTCGGCCACCTCGTTGAAGACGGCCGCGATCTCCGACATCACACCGTCGCCGGACACCGTGAGCCGCTTGCGGAAGTTCCCGTCCCGCATCGACACGAGAGCCGCCAGCAGCCGGTTCAGGGCAGCCGTGTCCACCGCGGTGGTACCGCCGCTCCTGCCCAGGGACGGTCCGCCTTTCGCGCGCGTCTTCGTGCCTCGCGTCGCCGCGCCAGACTCCACTGTGTCCCTCCCGGAGGGGTAGACCGTTACTGCTGTGCTCGGCCGCTTCGGCCCCGGCGTGCCGGTCATCGGCATACCGGTTGCTTCCGCGTACCGGTTACTGCTGCGTTATCTGCCAGACGAGATCCGGCCACACCAGGGGCTGCTGCCCGCCGTACACGGAACACACGCAGCCCGACCCGACCTTCGTCAGAAGCCTGCCCAGTGTTTCACCCCGGCCGAACCAGGCCATAACAGTTCGGCAGCTTCGCACATCGTCCGCACACCCTGGGGGCGTAAACACCTGCGACCGGCATCCGCCCGGACGGCGAAGGTAAGTAACCTTGCATGCGGCTGTCCAGCCGCACCGGTCCGACCGGCCTGGGCGGTGGCACGAGTACGAGCGGGCATCGGAGGGGCGGCCGGACACCATGACCACCGGACTGATCCCCGGGGGACAGCCCCCGGAACCACAGCCGACGGGCGAGCTGATGCCGCAGCAGCGGCGCGAGCCGGCCGGCCCCGCAGCCCTGCACGTAGACGACCGGCCGAGGAGTTCTGTGATCACCGCGCGCGCGGCTGCCAGTTTCGAGCCCGTCGGACGATCGGTCGCGACGGCCCGGTCCTTCGTCCGCGACACCCTCCAGGGCTGGGGCTTCGCCGACATCGTCGACGACGCGGTCGTCCTCACCAGCGAACTGGTGACCAACGCCGTCGTCCACGCGGGCACCCACGCGGAGATGCTGTGCCTGCGCACCGAGGACGGCGTGCGCATCGAGGTCTCCGACCGCTACCCGGAGCGCGAGGTACCGCTCCAGAACTCCGCCGTCACCATGGGCAGCCCCGACCGCGAGGGCGGCCGCGGCCTCCAGCTCTGCGCGGCCCTGGCCACCCGCTGGGGCGTGGACTACACCCCCACCCACAAGAACGTCTGGTTCCAGCTCAACCTGCCCGAACGCCCGGTCGGCACCCGCACCGCCGGCCCCGCCCTGCCCGCCGACCTCCTCCCGCTGGCCGACGGCCGGGTCCGTGTCGCCGTCCTCCAGGTCGACCGGAAGGGCAGCATCAGCGCCTGGAACGAGGACGCGGAGGAGCTGTTCGGCTACCCGGCTGCGGACGTCGTCGGCAAACCCCTCACCGAGCTGGCCGCCTGGCCGCACACCCCGGGCACCGGCACCGGCATCGCCGAGGCCTTCCAGCTCTCCCGCTGGGAGGGCACCTACGGCATCCGCGGCGCCGACGGCCGCGTGGCCCAGGTGTACGCCTCCCACCTCAGGGTCCGCGACACCGGCGGCGAACCCTCCACCGTCTGCCTCCTGGTCCGCGACCACGAACGCGCCGTCCTGCAGTCCCCGCCCCGGGTCCCGGCCACCGACCAGAACCAGTCCGCCGACGGGCAGAGCACCGACCCCTTCGAGGTGTTCATCGGCTCTCCCGCCCCGGACGACCTCGACGGCCTGCTCCAGCGCACGGTGGAACGCGCCCGCGACATGCTCGACGGCGACTCCGCGTTCCTGCTGCTCGCCACCGACGACGAGACGGAACTGGAGGTCCGCGCCTCCACCGGCCTGCCCTCCGCCCGCCAGCGCTTCGCGCGCGTGCCCGTCGAGGCGGGCCCCGGCCGCTACGGCTCCGCCCGCATGCCCGCCGTCCACGACGACCTCGCCGCCGTCCCCGGGGCCGTCCCCCTGCTCTCCGGCACCGGCATGCGCTCGGTCGTCACCGTCCCGCTGAAGGTCGAGGGCCGCCTCACCGGCTCCCTCGGCGTCGCCGCCGAGGCGCCCGGCCGGTACACCAACGAGGAGGCGCTGCGGCTGCAGTTCGCCGCCGACCGCATCGCCCTGGCCGTCGAATCGGCCCGCCTCGGCGAACTGGAACGGCTGCGCCGCGGCTCCCTGAGCTTCCTGGTCGAGGCCTCCGACCTGCTGGCCGGCACCCTGGACCGGGACCAGACGCTGGCCCTGATGGCCCAGATGACGGTCCCCACGCTGGCCACCTGGTGCGCGGTGTACACCATCGCCGACCAGGCCTCCGAGCCGTACCTGTCGTACGTCCTGCACGAGGACGAGGAACTCATCGACGGCATCAAGTCGTTGTTGTCGAAGGTCCCCCCGCCGGATCCGGTACCGACGCCCGGCGCCCGTGTCTGGACCACCCCCGGCGAGGTCGCCCACCAGGCGGCCCTGCGCACCTCGATGCGCAGCCTGGGCCTGGCCGGCGGCCCCACGCACCGGGTCTCCTCCGGCATCGGCCCGACGCTCGCCACGGCCTCCGCGGTCGGCGGCGAGACGGTCGTGCTGCCGCTCGTCGCCCGCAACCGCGTCATCGGCATGCTGACCCTCGGCAAGCCCACCGACGAGCACTTCCGCCAGGAGATCCTGGAACTCGCCGAGGACCTGAGCCGCCGGGCCGCCCTCGCCCTGGACAACGCCCGGCTGTACTCGGAGCGCACGGCCATCAGCCAGTCCCTCCAGCGCAGCCTGCTCCCGCCGGGCCTGCCGCAGATCGACGGCGTCGAGGTCGAGGTCATCTACCGCGCGGCCGGCGAGGGCAACGAGGTCGGCGGCGACTTCTACGACCTCTTCCCCATCGGCAACGGTGCGTACGGCTTCGCCATCGGCGACGTCTGCGGTACGGGCCCCAACGCGGCGGCCGTCACCGGCCTGGCCCGGCACGCCCTGCGCCTGCTGGCCCGCGAGGGCCTGTCCGGCCCGGCGGTGCTGGAGCGCCTGAACTCCGCGATCCTCGACGAGGGCGACCGCAGCCGCTTCCTGACCCTGCTCTACGGCGAGCTGCGCCCCCAGGAGGACGGCAGCGCCGAGCTGAAGGTGGTCTGCGCCGGCCATCCGCTCCCGCTGCGCCTGCGCCAGGACGGCACGGTGACGGCCGCGGCCGAACCGCAGCCGCTGCTGGGCGTCATCGAGGACCTGGAGCTGTACGAGGAGACGGTCACCCTCGACCCGGGTGACGTCCTGCTCTGCGTCACGGACGGCGTCACCGAACGCCGGGAGGGCACGCGCATGCTGGGCGACGACGGCCTCGCCGACGTGCTCACGACGTGCACGGGCCTGACGGCGGGCGCCGTCGCGGCCCGCATCATGCGCGCGGTCGAGCGCTTCGCCTCGGACGCCCCCTCCGACGACATGGCGATTCTGGCGATGCGGGTTCCGGGAATCCACATGGAGGTGTGAGGAAGCACGAAAAAGGCCCCACCCGAAAGGGTGGGGCCTTTTGTCGGAGCCCCCAAACGGAATCGAACCGTTGACCTTCTCCTTACCATGGAGACGCTCTGCCGACTGAGCTATAGGGGCCTGTCGTTTTCGAGGTTTCCCTCGCGGCGACGAAGAAACTGTACCCCGAGCAGGCCTCAGTTCCCAAATTCGTTCGGTGCCCGGTCAGAAGGCGGGCTGAAGCAGGCCGCCCAGGGCGTTGCAGGCGGACACGACGCGGTGCATCTCCCGCTTGGTGAGCGCGGCGTCGACGGGCAGCGCGAGCGTCTCGTCGGCGGCCGCCTCGGTCTCCGGCAACGACACGTACCGGCGGAACTCCGGCAGCCGGTGCACGGGCGTCTTCACCGGCACCCGGCACTCGACTCCCCTGGCCCGCAGGGCCCGCGCGAAGGCGTCCCGATCCGGCCGGCCGTTCCCCGGAACCCGCACGACGTACTGCTGATAGGTGTGCCCGGACCCACCGTCCGGCGTCCGTACACCCTTCAACTTGGCGTCGAGATAGGCGGCCCGCTGCCTGCGCTGCGCTGTCTCGTCGTACGGCGCCTCGGCCTCGCCCTGCTCCAGCACCAGCAGTCCGTGCCGCCGCCCGAGCGCGTGCAACCGCCCGATGTCGGCCCGCCGTCCGAAGCGGTGTACGGCAACGACCGCGGCAGCACGGGAAGTTACGGCCGCCTCGACCGCGTCCGGGTCCAGGCAGTAGGTCACCGGGTCTATGTCGGCGAACACCGGGAGCGCGCCGGCCAGGGTCACGGCCTCGGCGACCTCGACGTTCCCGAAGGCTGGTACGACGACCTCGTCACCGGCTCCGACGCCGGCGGCCCTGAGCATTGCTGCAGTTCCCATGCCTGGGATGCTGGGCTCGCAACGTGAACGACACGTTACGCACAACGGAAAAAGGCCGGACCCCGAACCGAAGTTCAGGATCCGACCTTTTCAAAAATTGTTCGGCGGCGTCCTACTCTCCCACAGGGTCCCCCCTGCAGTACCATCGGCGCTGTGAGGCTTAGCTTCCGGGTTCGGAATGTAAC
>NZ_JBIVJQ010000014.1:55989-225339 GCF_044750305.1 Streptomyces sp. NPDC088810 | reverse complement strand
CGATCGAGGCGCAGGCCCTCCTCGCGACCTACGGCCAGGACCGCGAACAGCCGCTGTGGCTCGGCTCGTTGAAGTCCAACATCGGGCACACCCAGATGGCCGCGGGCGTCGCCGGCGTGATCAAGATGGTCCAGGCCATGCGGCACGGCGTCCTCCCGGCCACCCTGCACGTCGACTCCCCGACATCCCAGGTCGACTGGTCGGACGGCGCGGTCGAACTGCTGACGGAGGCCCGCGAGTGGCCGGATGTGAACCGCCCGCGCCGGGTGGGCGTCTCCGGGTTCGGCGTCAGCGGCACCAACGCCCACGTGATTCTGGAGCAGGCACCGGAGGAGCCCGCTGCCGAGCCCGTGGCTCCGGCCGACGGTGTGGTGCCGGTCGTGGTGTCGGCGCGGAGCACGGGTGCGCTGGCCGGACAGGCAGGGCGGCTGGCGGAGTTCCTCACCGACACCGGTGCCCCGCTGGGGGCCGTTGCGGGGGCGCTCGTGTCCCGGCGGGCGGTGCTGTACGAGCGGGCCGTGGTCGTCGCCGAGAGCCGCGAGGAAGTGCTCTCCGGGCTGCGGGCACTGGCCTCCGGAGTAACGGCTCCATCCGTGGTCACGGGGTCGGCTGCCGACGGGAAGACCGTGTTCGTGTTCCCGGGGCAGGGTTCGCAACGGGTCGGTATGGGCCGTGAGTTGTATGAGCGGTATCCGGTGTTCGCGCGGGCGCTGGATGACGCGTGTGCTGCCTTGGACGGGCAGCTCGGTGCGGAACTCCCCGTCAAGGATGTGATCTTCGGCAACGCGGTTCTCCTGGACCAGACGGTGTTCACGCAGGCCGGGTTGTTCGCGGTGGAGTCGGCGCTGTTCCGGCTGGTGGAGTCCTGGGGCGTACGGCCGGACGTGGTGGCCGGGCACTCCATCGGTGAGATTGTCGCGGCCCATGTGGCCGGGGTGCTGTCGTTGGAGGATGCGGCGGCGCTGGTGGCTGCACGCGGCCGGTTGATGCAGGCACTCCCGGCGGGCGGTGCGATGGTCGCCGTAGCCGCTTCGGAGGCGGAGGTCGCCGAACACCTTGGCGAAGGCGTGGACTTGGCGGCCGTGAACGCGCCCGGTTCGGTCGTCCTCTCCGGCGATGAAACGGCGGTTCTCGCCGCTGCCGAGAAGCTGCGCGAGCAGGGCCGCCGGGTCAAGCGGCTCACCGTCTCCCACGCTTTCCACTCGGCGCTGATGGAGCCGATGCTGGCGGAGTTCGCGGAGGCGTTGGACGGGCTGACCTGGAACCAGCCGTCGATCCCGGTGGTGTCGAACGTGACCGGCCGGCTCGCGGAGCCGGGCCGGTTGACGGACCCGGCGTACTGGGTCGACCACGTCCGCCGTCCGGTCCGGTTCGCCGAGGGGATCGCCGCTTCCGGCGGCTCGGTGTTCCTGGAACTCGGTCCCGGTGGCGCGCTGAGCGGTGCGATCACGGAATCGGCGGGCGCGGACGCGATGAGCGTGCCCGCGCTGCGTGACGAGCGCGGCGAGGCCCAGACCCTGCTGTCGGCCGTGGCCCACCTCTTCGTCCGCGGCACCAAGGTCAACTGGACGGCGATCCTCCCCGACGGCGCCACCGAAGCCCACGTGGACCTGCCGACGTACGCCTTCGACCACCGCCACTACTGGCTGCAAACGGCCCCCGCCACCGACGCCGTCGCCCTCGGGCAGAGTACGGCGGATCACCCGCTGCTGGGTGCGGTGGTGGAGGTGCCGGAGACCGGCGGTGTGCTGTGCACGTCCCGGCTGTCGCTGCGGACGCATCCCTGGCTGGCGGACCACGCGGTCGGCGGAGTGGTCCTCGTGCCCGGTACCGGGCTCGTCGAACTGGCCGTCCGCGCCGGTGACGAGGTCGGCTGCGGGACCGTGGACGAACTCGTCATCGAGGCGCCGCTGGTCGTGCCCGAGCAGGGCGGCGTACGCGTCCAGGTCGCCGTCGGCGGGCCGGACGACGAGGGGCTGCGGACGGTGGCGGTGTACTCCGCCCGGGAGGACGCGGCCGGTGAGATCGGCAGCGCGGCCTGGACCCGGCACGCCACCGGCACCCTCGCCCCCACGGTCCCCGCGGCCGGCGGCACCTTCGACTTCACCGCGTGGCCGCCGCCCGGCGCCGAGCGGGTCGAGGTGGACGTCGACGCCTTCTACTCCGGGCTCATCGAGAAGGGGTACACCTACGGCCCGGTCTTCCAGGGGCTGCGGGCGGTGTGGCGGCGCGGCGACGAGGTGTACGCCGAGGTCGCCCTGCCGGACGGGCAGCGGGAGGAGGCGGCCCGGTTCGGTATCCACCCGGCCCTGCTCGACGCGGCCCTGCACGCCAACGGATTCGTCACCCCGGCCGACGCGACCGCTCCCGGCGGCGCGCCGCGCACGGTCCTGCCGTTCGCCTGGAACCGGCTGTCGCTGCACGCGGCGGGCGCCGCGGCGCTGCGGGTGCGGGTGGCGCCGTCCGGGCCCGACGCGGTGGCGGTGCAGGCCGCCGACGAGACCGGGGAGCCGGTGCTGACGACCGAGTCCCTGGTGTTCCGCGCGGTCAGCGCCGAGCAGTTGGAGGCCGCGGCCGGCGCGCCCCGCGCGGACGCGCTGTTCCGCGTGGAGTGGACCGACCTCACCGTGCCGACCCGCTCGGGCATCCCGGCGCCGGCCTGGGCGCGGGTCGCCACCGCCGCCGACCTCGCCGGTGACAGCGTGCCGGAGCTGCTGGTCGTACCGGCCGACGGTGCCGACGACGCACTGGAGCGCACCGCCCGGGTCCTGGACGTCCTGCAGGCCTGGCTGGCCGACGAGGCGCTCGCGGACTCCCGGCTCGTGGTCGTGACCCGGGGCGCGGTGCCCGCCGCCGGCGAGGACACCGTGACCGACCCGGCGGGGGCGGCCGTCTGGGGGCTCGTCCGGGCCGCCCAGGCGGAGAACCCCGACCGGATCACGCTGCTCGACACCGACGCGCCGTCGGAGGACGACGACTCCCTCGCCGCCGCCCTCAGCACCGCGGTGGCCGCCGGCGAACCGCAGCTCGCGCTGCACGGTACGACCGTCCGCGCCCCGCGCCTGGTCCGGGCCGGCACCACCGTCAAGGACCCCGGCTGGGACCCGGACGGCACCGTCCTCGTCACCGGCGGCACCGGCTCGCTGGGCGCCCTGCTGGCCCGGCACCTGGTCGAGCGGCGCGGTGTCCGGCATCTGCTGCTGGCGAGCCGGCGCGGCCCGGACGCCGGGGGTGCGCGGGACCTCGTCGCCGAGCTGACCGCGCTCGGCGCGACGACGGTACGGGTGGCCGCCTGCGACATCGCCGACCGGGAGGCGCTCGCCGCCCTGCTGGACTCCGTACCCGACGAGCACCCGCTGACCGCCGTCCTGCACACCGCGGGCGTCCTGGACGACGGTGTGATCGGTACCCTCGACCGGGAGCGGCTGGCCCACGTCTTCGCGCCGAAGGTGGCGGCCGTGCGGCACCTGGACGAGCTGACCCGCACGCGGAACCTGACGACGTTCGCGGTGTTCTCCTCCGCCTCCGGGCTGTTCGGCTCGGCCGGGCAGGGCAACTACGCCGCCGCGAACGCCTGGCTGGACGCCGCGATGGCCCGGCGCCGGGCGGCCGGCCTGCCCGCGCTGTCCCTGGCCTGGGGGCCCTGGGAGCAGGCCACCGGGATGACCGCCGGCGCGGAGGCGGCGGCCCGCACCCGCGGCAACCGGCGCGGTGGCATCCTGCCGCTCACCCCGCACGAGGGCCTGGCCCTCTTCGACGCGGCCCTGGCCGGCGACGACCCGCTGCTCGTCCCGGTCAAGCTGGACCTCAGGGCCGTACGCGCCGAAGCGGCCACGGGCCCCGGAGTGCCGCCGCTGCTCCGCCGACTCGTCCGGGCCGGGCGGCAGTCGGCACGGGCCGCCGCCGGTGACGGCGGGGAGGGCCTGCTGCGCCGGCTGGCCGGCCTGGACCGCGACCGGCAGGAGGCGCTGCTGCTGGACGTCGTCCGCGGCCATGTGGCCGGCGTGCTCGGCCACAGCGGAGCGGACGGCGTCGGTGCCGAAACGGCGTTCAAGGACGCCGGGTTCGACTCCCTCACCTCCGTGGAGCTGCGCAACCGGCTGCGCGCGGCGACCGGCGTCAACCTCTCCGCCACCGTGGTCTTCGACTACCCCACACCGCTCGCCCTGGCCCGCCACCTGCACGGCGAGCTCGTCCCGGAGGGCGCAACCGGGCAGCGGCCGGCGGCGGAGGCCGACGAGGAACGGCTGCGGCACGCGCTGATCAGCCTCCCGCTGGAGCGGTTCCGGGAGGCCGGCCTGCTGGACGCGCTGGTCGAACTGGCCGCCCTGGAACCCGGCGCACCCGCGCCCGGCGAACCGGACACCACCCAGGGGGCACTGGCCGACCTGGACGTCGACGACCTCGTACACCTCGCGCTCGGCGACAGCGAATCCCTCGAAGGCTGACGCGGCACACGACAGATTGGGGCAGGGACAGTGAGTGCTTCCTACGAGAAGCTTGTCGAGGCGCTGCGGAAGTCGCTGGAAGAGGTCGGCACGCTGAAGAAGCGGAACCAGCAGCTGCTGGCCGCCTCGCGCGAGCCGATCGCGATCGTCGGCATGGCCTGCCGGCTCCCCGGCGGTGTCGACACGCCGGAAGACCTCTGGGAGTTGGTCGCCGAGGGCCGGGACGGAGTGTCCGGCTTCCCGGACGACCGCGGCTGGGACCTCGACACCCTGCTGGACGCCGACCCCGAGAAGACGGGCACCTCCTACGTCGACCAGGGCGGGTTCCTGCACGGCGCCGGCCGGTTCGACGCGGAGTTCTTCGGCATCTCCCCGCGCGAGGCGCTGGCGATGGACCCGCAGCAGCGGCTGCTGCTGGAAACCTCCTGGGAGGCGCTGGAGCGGGCCGGCATCGACCCGCTCTCCCTGAAGGGCACCGACGTCGGCGTCTTCAACGGCATCATGGGCGTCGACTACTTCGCCGGCGGCAGCGTCCCGCCCGAACTGGAGGGCTTCACCGGCACCGGCGCCGCGTCCAGCGTCGCCTCAGGCCGCATCTCCTACGTCTTCGGCTTCGAGGGCCCCGCCGTCACCCTCGACACCGCCTGCTCATCCTCCCTGGTCGCCATCCACCTCGCCGCCCAGGCCCTGCGGCGCGGCGAGTGCTCGATGGCCCTGGCCGGCGGCGCCACCGTCATGGCCACACCCGGCCTGTTCATCGACTTCTCCCGGCAGCGGGGCCTGGCCGCCGACGGCCGCTGCAAGGCCTACTCGTCGGCCGCCGACGGCACGGGCTGGGCCGAGGGCGCGGGAGTCGTCGTCCTGGAACGGCTGTCGGAGGCGCGGCGCAAGGGTCACCGGGTGCTGGCCGTCGTGCGCGGCACAGCGGTCAACCAGGACGGCGCCTCCAACGGCCTGACGGCCCCCAACGGTCCTTCGCAGCAGCGGGTGATCCGCAAGGCCCTGGCCGCGGCCGGCCTGACCCCGGCGGACGTGGACGCGGTGGAGGGTCATGGCACGGGTACGGTCCTCGGTGACCCGATCGAGGCGCAGGCCCTCCTCGCGGCCTACGGCCAGGACCGCGAACACCCCCTGTGGCTTGGCTCGTTGAAGTCGAACATCGGACACACCCAGGCCGCCGCGGGCGTCGCCGGTGTCATCAAGATGATCCAGGCCATGCGGCACGGCGTCCTCCCGGCCACCCTGCACGTCGACGAGCCGTCTCCCCGCGTCGACTGGGACGCGGGCGCCGTACGGCTGCTCACCGAGGCCCGCGACTGGCCGCCACTGGACCGACCGCGTCGCGCCGGCGTCTCCGGCTTCGGCGTCAGCGGCACCAACGCGCACGTCATCCTGGAACAGGCACCGGAGGAGCCCGGCACCGAGCCGGTGGCCCCCGCTGAGGGCCCGATACCGGTGGTGGTGTCGGCACGGAACGAGGCTGCCCTTGCCGGACAGGCGGAGCGGCTGGCGGAGTTCCTCACCGACACCGATGCCCCGCTGGGGGCCGTAGCGGGGGCGCTCGTGTCCCGGCGGGCGGTGCTGTCCGAGCGGGCCGTGGTCGTCGCCGAGAGCCGCGAGGACGTGGTCTCCGGGCTGCGGGCACTGGCCGACGGGGAGCCGGCTCCGCTGGTGGTGACGGGGTCGGCTGCCGACGGGAAGACCGTGTTCGTGTTCCCGGGGCAGGGCTCGCAACGGGTCGGTATGGGCCGTGAGTTGTATGAGCGGTATCCGGTGTTCGCGCGGGCGCTGGACGATGCGTGTGCTGCTTTGGACGGGCAGCTCGGTGCGGAACTCCCCGTCAAGGATGTGATTTTCGGCAACGCGGACCTGCTGGGCCAGACGGTGTTCACGCAGGCCGGGTTGTTCGCGGTGGAGTCGGCGCTGTTCCGGCTGGTGGAGTCCTGGGGCGTACGGCCGGACGTGGTGGCCGGGCACTCCATCGGCGAGGTCGTCGCCGCGCACGTGGCCGGGGTGCTGTCGCTGGAGGATGCGGCGGCGCTGGTGGCTGCACGCGGCCGGTTGATGCAGGCACTCCCGGCGGGCGGTGCGATGGTCGCCGTAGCCGCTTCGGAGGCGGAGGTCGCCGAACACCTTGGCGAAGGCGTGGACTTGGCGGCCGTGAATGCGCCCGGTTCGATCGTCCTCTCCGGCGATGAAACGGCGGTTCTCGCCGCTGCCGAGAAGCTGCGCGAGCAGGGCCGCCGGGTCAAGCGGCTCACCGTCTCCCACGCTTTCCACTCGGCGCTGATGGAGCCGATGCTGGCGGAGTTCGCGGAGGCGTTGGATGGGCTGACGTGGAACGAGCCGTCGATCCCGGTGGTGTCGAACGTGACTGGCCGGCTCGCGGAGCCGGGCCGGTTGACGGACCCGGCGTACTGGGTCGACCACGTCCGCCGTCCGGTCCGGTTCGCCGAGGGGATCGCCGCTTCCGGCGGCTCGGTGTTCCTGGAGCTGGGCCCCGGTGGCGCGCTGAGCGGCGCGATCACGGAATCGGCGGGCGAGGACGCGGTGAGCGTGCCCGCGCTGCGCGACGAGCGCGGCGAGGCCCAGACCCTGCTGTCGGCCGTGGCCCACCTCTTCGTCCGCGGCACCAAGGTGAACTGGGCGGCGATCCTCCCCGACGGCGCCACCGAAGCCCACGTGGACCTGCCGACGTACGCCTTCGACCACCAGCACTACTGGCTCCCGGCCCCCCGCCCCCTCCTGGACGCCACCGCCCTCGGTCAGGGCGCGGCGGATCACCCGCTGCTCGGCGCGGTGGTGCCGTTGCCGCAGTCGGACGGGCTGGTGTTCACCTCCCGGCTGTCCCTGCGCACGCATCCCTGGCTGGCGGACCACGCCATCGGGGGAGTGGTGCTGGTGCCCGGCACCGGGCTGGTCGAACTCGCCGTACGGGCCGGTGACGAGGTCGGCTGCGGGGTGCTGGACGAACTCGTCATCGAGGCGCCCCTGGTGGTCCCGGAGCAGGGTGCCGTACGGGTCCAGGTCGCCGTCGGCGGGCCGGACGAGACCGGCGCCCGCAGTGTGGAGGTGTACTCCACGCGCCAGGACGTCGGCACGGAGAGCGGTTCGGACGCCTGGACCCGGCACGCCAGCGGCACGCTGAGCAGCGACATCGCCCCCACCGACACCTTCGACTTCACCGCCTGGCCCCCGCCCGGGGCCCGGCAGGTCGACATCTCCGGCGGCTACGAGAAGCTGACGCACGCGGGATACGGGTACGGCCCGGCGTTCCAGTGCGTGCGGAAGGTCTGGCGGCGCGACGGCGAGCTGTTCGCCGAGGTCGGCGTGGAGCAGGAGCAGCGGGAGAACGCCGCCGGGTTCGGCATCCACCCGGCGCTGCTCGACGCCGCGCTGCACGCGAGCATCTTGGACGCGGCCGCCGAGGTGAGCGACGGTGCCGTGGCGGAGGAGGAGGCGGTCGTACGGCTGCCGTTCGCCTGGAACGGGCTCACGCTGCACGCCTCCGGGGCCACGTCGATCCGGGTCCGGCTGCTGAGGCCCGACCCGGACACGCTGTCGCTCGAGGCCGTGGACGACGCCGGTGGCCTGGTGCTGACGCTGGACTCGCTGGTCTCGCGGGCCGTCTCGGGCGAGCAGCTCGAAGCGGCGGCCGGTGCGCCCGGCTCCGATGCGCTGTTCCAGGTGGAGTGGAGCGAGCTGCCGTCCGCGGCCGGTGCCGGTGAGGTGCCGGAGGCGACCGTGGTCGAGGCCCGCACCGGCCCCGGTGACACGCCCGTGGCGTTGGTGGGGCGGGTGCTGGCGGCCGTGCAGGCCTGGCCGGCGGACGAGTCCGCGGGGGACGGGCGGCTGGTCGTGGTGACCCGGGGCGCGGTGCCGGCCGGTGGTGACCAGGCGGTCACCGACCCCGGTGGGGCGGCCGTCTGGGGTCTCGTCCGTGCCGCGCAGGCGGAGAACCCCGGACGGATCACCCTCATCGACACCGATGCCGACGACACGGACCTCGGTCCCGCGCTCGCGACCGGCGAGCCGCAGGTGGCCGTCCGGGGTGCGGCGCTGTACGTGCCGCGCCTGGCCCGTGCGGCCGGCTCGGCGGAGCCGGTGCTGGACCCGGACGGCACGGTGCTGATCACCGGCGGTACCGGGTCGCTGGCCGGTCTGCTGGCCCGGCACCTGGTGACCCGGCACGGTGTCCGGCACCTCGTCCTGGTCAGCCGCAGCGGTCTGGAGGCCGACGGGGCACCGGAGCTGGTGGCGGAGCTGGAGGCGCTGGGCGCCGAGTCGGTCGCGGTGCCCGCCTGTGACGTGACCGACCGGGACGCGGTGGCCGCGCTGCTCACCGCGCTGGCCGAGAGCGGGCCCCGGCTGACCGCCGTCGTCCACGCGGCCGGTGTCTTCGACGCCGGTGTGGTCGGCGAGATCGAACCCGAACGGCTGGAGCGGGTGTTCGCGCCCAAGGTCACCGCGGTCGAGCACCTGGACGAGCTGACCCGCGAACTCGCCCCCGGCCTGGACGCGTTCGTCACCTACTCGTCGGTGTCCGGTGTGTTCCTCGGTGCGGGAACCGGGAGTTACGGCGCCGCGAACGCCTGCATGGACGGGTTGATGGCGCGCCGCCGGGCGGCCGGGTTCCCGGCGCAGTCGCTCGCCTGGGGCCTGTGGGAGCAGACCTCCGGCATGGGCGCCGACCTGGACGACCTGTCCCGCAGCCGCATGAGCCGCCGGGGTGGCGTGCTGGCGCTCGGGCCCGAGGAAGGCATGGAGCTGTTCGACGCGGCGCTGGGCAGCAGGCAGACCCTGCTGGTGCCGGTGAAACTGGACCTGCGCGGGCTGCGCGCCGGCGCGAGCGCCGGGGCCACCGTGCCGCCGTTGCTGCGCGGGCTGGTCCGCGCGGGCCGCCGTGCCGCGCGCGGGACCGGACGCGAGGGCCGGGACGGACTGGCCGGACGGCTGGCGGGGCTGGCGCCCGCCGAGCGGGAGGCGCTGCTGCTCGACCTGGTCCGCACCCACGTCGCAGGAGTCCTCGGGCACGCCGGGCCGGAGCGGGTCAGGGCCGAGACGGCGTTCAAGGACGCCGGGTTCGACTCCCTCACCTCCGTCGAACTGCGCAACCGGCTGCGCGAGGCCACCGGCCTCAACCTGCCCGCCACCGCCGTCTTCGACTACCCGACCCCGCTCGCCCTCGCCCGGCACCTGCACGAGGAGTTCCAGGGCGTCACCCCGGCCGCGGCCGCGTCGCCGGCCGTGGCGCACGACCCGGACGAGCCGGTCGCCGTGGTCGGCATGGCCTGCCGGCTGCCCGGCGGGGTCGCCGGCCCGGAGGACCTGTGGCGCCTGGTCCGTGAGGGCCGCGACGGCGTGACCGGGTTCCCCACCGACCGCGGGTGGGACCTCGACGCGGTCTTCGACGCCGACCCCGAACACGTCGGCACCTCCTACGTCGGCCAGGGCGGCTTCCTGCACGAGGCACCGCTGTTCGACCCGCTGTTCTTCGGGATCTCCCCGCGGGAGGCGGTGGCCATGGACCCGCAGCAGCGGCTGCTGCTGGAGACCTCCTGGGAGGCGCTGGAGCGGGCCGGCATCGACCCGCTGGCGCTGAAGGGCACCGACGTCGGCGTGTTCAGCGGCATCATGGGCGTCGACTACTACTCCGGCGGTGACGTGCCGGAGGAGGTCGGCGGCTTCGCCCTGACCGGCGCCGGGGCGAGCGTGGCCTCCGGCCGGGTGTCGTACGTGTTCGGCTTCGAGGGCCCCGCCGTGACCGTCGACACCGCCTGCTCCTCCTCGCTGGTCGCCCTGCACCTGGCCGCGCAGGCCCTGCGCAACGGCGAGTGCTCCCTGGCCCTGGCCGGCGGCTCCACCGTGATGGCCGGGCCCGGCATGTTCATGGAGTTCTCCCGGCAGCGGGCGCTCGCCACGGACGGGCGGTGCAAGTCCTACGCCGACGCCGCCGACGGCACCGGCTGGGCCGAGGGCGCCGGTGTGGTCGTACTGGAGCGGCTGTCGGAGGCGCGGCGCAAGGGGCACCCGGTGCTCGCCGTGATCCGCGGCAGCGCCGTCAACCAGGACGGCGCCTCCAACGGCCTCACCGCCCCCAACGGACCCTCGCAGCAGCGGGTGATCCGCAAGGCGCTGGCGAACGCCGGGCTGACCCCGGCGGACGTGGACCTGGTGGAGGGCCACGGCACGGGCACCGTCCTCGGGGACCCGATCGAGGCACAGGCCCTGCTGGCGACCTACGGCCGGGAACGGAACCCGGAACAGCCGCTGTGGCTCGGCTCGTTGAAGTCGAACATCGGGCACGCGCAGGCCGCCGCCGGAGTCGCCGGCGTGATCAAGGCCGTACAGGCGCTGCGGCACCGCGAGATGCCCGCCACCCTGCACGTCGACGCGCCGTCCTCCCAGGTCGACTGGTCGGCCGGCGCGGTGCGCCTGCTCACCGAGGCCCGTGCGTGGACCGACCCGGGACGGCCGCGCCGGGCCGCCGTGTCCTCGTTCGGGCTGAGCGGCACCAACGCGCACGTCATCCTGGAGGAGGCCGCCGAGGAGCCGGCGCAGCCGCCCGCGCCGGAGCCGGCGGACACGGCCGGTGCCGTACCGCTCGTGGTGTCGGCCCGCGGCACCACGGCGCTCGCCGGACAGGCCGCGCGGCTCGCCGCGTTCCTCGACTCCACCGAGGCCGCGCCGGCCGACGTCGCGGCGGCCCTGGTGACCCGGCGGACCGTCCTGCCGGAGCGCGCCGTCGTCGTGGCCGGCACCCGCGCGCAGGCCCTGGCCGGACTGGGCGCCCTGGCCCGCGGCGAGAGCAGCCCCGCCGTGGTGACCGGCAGCCCCGCCCCGGCCGGCGCCGGCAAGGTCGTCTTCGTCTTCCCCGGCCAGGGCAGCCAGTGGGCCGGTATGGGCCGCGAACTCCTGGACACCTCCGCGGTGTTCGCCGAGCGGATCGCCGAGTGCGCCCGGGCGCTGGAACCCTGGGTGGACTGGAAACTGGAGGACGTGCTGCGCGGCGACGCACCAGCCGACCTGTTGCAGCGCGCCGACGTCGGCCAGCCGGCGGGCTTCGCCCTGATGATGGGCCTCGCGGCCGTGTGGGCCGCGGCCGGGGTCGTACCGGACGCGGTGGTGGGCCACTCGCAGGGCGAGATCGCCGCGGCCTGTGTCGCCGGAGCCCTGCCGCTCGACGAGGCGGCCCGGCTCGTGGCGCTGCGCTCCCAGGTGATCGCCGAGCGGCTGTCCGGGCACGGCGGCATGATCGCCGTGGCCCTGCCCGAGGCCGAGGCGGCCGCCGCCGTCGAACCCTGGGCGGGCCGCGTGCAGGTGTCCGCGGTCAACGGCCCCTCCTCCGTCGTGGTGGCCGGGGACGCCGGCGTCCTGGACGAGATCGTCGAGACGCTGTCGGCCCGGGGCGTCCGGGCCCGGCGGATCGCGGTCGACTTCGCCTCCCACACCCCGCACGTGGAGGCGGTGCGCGAACCCCTCGCCAAGGCGTTCGGTGACGTCCGCGGCCAGGCCCCCGTCATCCCCTTCCACTCCACCGTCACCGGTGAGCGCGTCACCGGCGCCGGTGCCCTCGACGCCGACTACTGGTACCGGAACATGCGCCGGCAGGTGCGCTTCGGCCCCGTCGTCGCCGGCCTGCTGGCGACCGGGCACACCGTGTTCGTGGAGGTCGGCGCCCACCCGGTGCTGGCCCCGGCGATCAGCGAGACCGCCGACGGCGCCGACGTGCTGGTGACCGGCACCCTGCGCCGTGACGACGGCGGCCCCGGGCGGCTGCTGGCGTCCCTGGCCGGACTGTTCGTGAAGGGCGTCCCCGTGGACTGGACGGGCGTCCTGCCGGCCGCCGCCCGCCCCGTGGACCTGCCCACCTACGCCTTCGACCACCAGCACTACTGGCTGCCCGCCCCCGCCGCCGCGGGCGACGCCGCCTCGCTGGGACTGGCCGGCGCCGGCCACCCGCTCATCGGCGCGGTGGTCGAGGTGCCCGACACCGGCGGCGTGCTGTGCACCGCCCGGCTGTCGCTGCGCACCCACCCCTGGCTCGCCGACCACGCCGTCGGCGACGTCGTCCTGCTGCCCGGCACCGGCCTGGTGGAACTCGCCGTCCGCGCGGGCGACGAGGCCGGCTGCGCCACCCTGGACGAACTCGTCATCGAGGCCCCGCTGGTCCTGCCCGCGCAGGGCGGCGTACGCGTCCAGGTCAGCGTCGGCGGCCCCGACGACCAGGGCGCCCGTACCGTCACCATCCACTCCGCGCGCGACGGCGCGGCCGGCGCCGACGGCTGGACCCGGCACGCCACCGGCGTCCTCACCCCGGCCCCGCGTACCCGCCCCGCCGCCCACCCCGACCTCACCGCCTGGCCGCCGCCCGGCGCCGAACGCGTCGAGGTGACACCGGAGGCCTTCTACGCCGGGCTGCGCGACCACGACTACCGCTACGGCCCCGTCTTCCGCGGCCTGCGCGCGGTGTGGCGGCGCGGCGAGGAACTCTTCGCCGAGATCGCCCTGCCCGAACACCAGCACGCGGCCGCGACGGAGTTCGGCCTCCACCCGGCCCTGCTGGACGCCGCCCTGCACACCAAGGCGTTCCTCAGCAGCGGTGAGCACCGCACGATGCTGCCCTTCGCCTGGAACGGGCTCACCCTGCACGCCTCCGGAGCCGCCGCCCTGCGGATCCGGGTCACCCGGCCCGCCCCGGACGCGCTCGCCCTGGAAGCCGCCGACGAGACCGGCAGCCCCGTCCTGAGCGCGGACTCGCTGGTCTTCCGCCCGGTCGCCCCCGAGCAACTGCGCACCGCGGGCGACGCCGACATGCTCTACGGCGTCGACTGGATCCCGCTGCCCCGGCCCGCGGACCCGGAACCGCCGTCCTGGCTCCGGCTGACCACCGCGGAAGAGGTGGCGACCCTCGCCGCGGACACCCCGGACGGCGCCGAACTGCCCCGCGCCGTCGTCCTGGAGGCCGTGACGACCGGCCCGGACGACACCCCGCTGGCCGTGACCGACCGTACCCTGGAGGTCGTCCAGACCTGGCTCGCCGGCGGCGGCCTGGAGGACAGCCGGCTGGTCGTGCTCACCAGGGGCGCGGTGCCCGCGGGCGGCGACGGGACGGTCACCGACCCGGGCGGCGCGGCCGTCTGGGGGCTGATCCGCGCCGCGCAGGCCGAGAACCCGGACCAGATCGTCCTGCTCGACACGGACGACGAACCGGCGGATCTCGCGTCGTTGCTCGGCGCGGTCCTGGCCACCGGGGAACCGCAGCTGGCGGTGCGGGGTGTGGCGCTGTACGTGCCGCGCCTGGCCCGTGCGGCCGGCTCGGCGGAGCCGGTGCTGGACCCGGACGGCACGGTGCTGATCACCGGCGGTACCGGGTCGCTGGCCGGTCTGCTGGCCCGGCACCTGGTGACCCGGCACGGCATCCGGCACCTCGTCCTGGTCAGCCGCAGCGGTCTGGAGGCCGACGGGGCACCGGAGCTGGTGGCGGAGCTGGAGGCACTGGGCGCCCAGTCGGTCGCGGTGCCCGCGTGCGACACGACCGACCGGGACGCGGTGGCGGCACTGCTCACCGGCCTGACCGGGACCGGCCCCCGCCTCACCGCCGTCGTCCACGCGGCCGGCCTGTACGACGCGGGCGTGGTCGGCGAGATCGAACCCGAACGGCTGGCCCGCGTGTTCGCGCCCAAGGTCACCGCGGTCGAGCACCTGGACGAGCTGACCCGCGAACTCGCCCCCGGCCTGGACGCGTTCCTCGCCTACTCGTCGGTGTCCGGTGTGTTCCTCGGTGCGGGCACCGGAAGTTACGGCGCCGCGAACGCCTGCATGGACGGGCTGCTGGCGCGCCGCCGGGCGGCCGGGTTCCCGGCGCAGTCGCTCGCCTGGGGCCTGTGGGAGCAGACCACCGGCATGGCGGCCCGCACCGACGAACTCACCCGCGGCCGGCTCAGCCGCCGCGGCGGCGTCCTCGCCCTCACACCCGAGGAGGGCATGCAGCTCTTCGACGCGGCCCTGCGCAGCGACCGCACCCTGCTCGTGCCGGCCAAGCTCGACCTGCGCGGGCTGCGCGCCGACGCGAGCGCCGGGGCCACCGTGCCGCCGCTGCTGCGCGGACTGGTCCGCGCGGGCCGGCAGTCGGCGCGGGCCGCCGTCACCGGGGACGAGCGGCGCCGGCTCGCCGAACGCCTCGCCGGGCTGCCGGCCGGGGAGCGGGCCGAGGCCCTGCTGGAGCTGGTGCGCACCCAGATCGCCGTCGTCCTCGGTTACACCGCCGGCCACCAGGTCGACGCCGACCAGGGCCTGTTCGAGATCGGCTTCGACTCGCTGACCGCGCTGGAACTGCGCAACCGGCTCGGCGAGCTGACCGGCACCAAGCTCGGCGCGGGCCTCGTCTTCGACCATCCGACGCCCGCGCTGATCGTCGCCCACCTGACCGACCGCCTGTACGGCGAGGACGCGACCGGGCCCGTGGCCCTGTCCGTCTGAGGCGTCCGCCCACCGCACCGCCCCCGAAGGGAGCAGCTGACCGCATGTTCGACGTGGATGCCTACCTCCGCCGCATCGGCTGGACGGCAGGGCTGCCGAGGCCCGACCTCGACACCCTGCGCACGCTGCACAAACAGCACCTGATGACCCTGCCGTACAACGTCGCCGGGCAGGGCTTCGCCGACGGCGTCCACCTCGTGGACATCGACGAGGACGAGGTGTTCCGCACCGGGATCATGGAGGGCCGGGGCGGCACCTGCTTCCAGCTCAACCGGCTCTTCTTCCGCCTGCTGTCCGCACTGGGCTACGAGGTCTCCCTGCTGGCGGCGAGCACCGCCGAGGGCCGGGAGAACTTCGGCACCGAGATCGAGCACATGTTCATCCGGGCCGTCCTCGACGGCGAGGAGTGGCTCGTCGACGTCGGCTACCCGGGACCGTCGTACCTCGAACCGCTGCGCGTCGGCGACGAGGTGCAGACCCAGTACGGCTGCCAGTACCGGCTCGTCCGCGGCGACGACGGTGTGACCGCCCTGCAGCGGCGCGGACGCGTCACCCGGTGGGGCACCGTCTACACGTTCCGGCTGCAGGCCCGCCAGTGGCACGACTGGAAGGAACTGGAGGACCGGGCCCGCGCCCACCACGCCACCGCCGCCGGGGACGACGGCCAGGGCACCCTGTGCGGCCGGACGTTCCACAACGGCCAGGCCGTGCTCAAGGGCCGCCGGTACCTGGTCGTCCGCGACGGCCGCGAACGCGTCCGCACCGTCGTCGACGACGCCGAACACCGAAGGCTCGTCGCCGCCCTCCTCAGCGGCGACCTCGACTCCGCCGACCTCGCGTGAGAGGCCGGCAGACCAACCGAACCAACGTCACCAGCACACGACCGGAAGGACATTCCATGGGCAACAACTCGGCCGACGTCGTCGTCATCGGCGGGGGACCGTCCGGCGCGGTGAGCGCCTACACGCTGGCCAAAGAAGGGCACTCCGTGGTGCTCCTGGAGCGCGAGGAGAACCCGCGCTTCCACATCGGCGAGTCCCTGCTGCCGTACATGATGGGCCTGTTCGACCGGATCGGCATCCGGGAGGCGGTGGAGAGCGGGGGATACGTCCCGAAGTTCGGCGGCGAGTTCATCGACCCGACCGAGACCAAGTTCTTCTCCGGGGTCTTCCGCGCCGACTTCGCCAAGCAGGGCGAGGGCCGCTACGACCGGGCCTTCCAGGTCGAACGGGCCAGGTTCGACCGCATGCTCGTCGAGGAGGCCGGCAAGGCCGGCGCCGAGGTGCACTACGGCGCCGCCGTCGGCGACCTGCTGATGGAGGGCGACCGCATGGTCGGCGTCCGTTACACCAAGGACGGCGAGGAGCACGAGGTCCGCGCGCAGTACGTGGTCGACGCCAGTGGGCGCGCCGGGCGCATCGCCCACAAGTTCGGGCTGCGCAAGACGCTGGAGAAGCTCCGCATGGTCGCGGTGTTCCGGCACTACGACGGCCTGGACGAGCAGCACAACCTCGGCGTCGAGGGCGACATCCAGGTCGGCGCGCACGCCGACGGCTGGGTCTGGGCCATCCCGCTGTCCAAGGACGTCATCAGCGTCGGCACCGTCATGCCCCGCGACGTCTTCCGCGCCTCCACCCCGGAGCAGGTCTTCGAGGAGCACCTCGCCCGGGTGCCGCGGATCACCACCCGGCTGACCGGCACCCGCCCCATCATGGACCTCAAGGTCGAGACCGACTACTGCTACCACACCGACACCGTCACCGGCCCCGGCTGGGTCATGGTCGGCGACGCCGGCTGCTTCGGCGACCCCATGTTCTCCGGCGGCGTGCTCGTCGCCTCGGCCACCGCGGTCCGCGCCGCCGAGAACCTGAGCCGGGCCCTGAAGAACCCGCAGGACGCCGACCGGCTCATCGCCGAGTACGAGAACTTCTTCAAGACCGGCTACGACACCTACATCCGGCTCATCCACGCCTTCTACGACGGTGAACTGGTCGCGGTCGCCGCCGACGCCGGCCGCACCACCGACCGCGACACGCTGGAGCGCTACCTGATCCGGCTGATCGGCGGCGACTTCTGGAGCGAGCACAACGCGGTCGCCCAGGAAATGCGCCGGCGCACCGAGTGGGACACCTTCGAGCCGTTCCAGCGGGTCTTCGGCTGCCCGTCCTACCCGCACCTGGACGAGCAGGACCGCAAGGAGCGCGCCGAGTCCCGCATCCGCCGGGTGACCGCCGGCCAGTAGCCCCACGGCGCCCTTGGGGGCCCCGTCCGCCACGGAGACCCGGCCGCGGTGTGCCGCCGCCGGCCGGGCTCCGGGCGACCGACCGAGTCCGCGCGCTACGGAACAAGGTGAAGCGGAAGTGACAAGAAGAGTCCCGGTGCGCTTCGGCGACCGGTCCTACGACGTGCTCATCGGCCCCGGAGTCCGCTCCGCCCTGCCCGGGATCATCGACGGGATCGGCGCCCGGCGCGTCGCCGTCGTCTCGGCCCGCCCCGTCGAGTGGGTGCCCGACACCGGCGCGGAAACCCTGCTGCTGCCCGCCCGGGACGGCGAACCGGACAAGAACCTCGCCACGGTGGAGACCCTGTGCGCCGCGTTCGTGCGGTTCGGGCTGACCCGCTCCGACGCCGTCGTCTCCGTCGGCGGCGGCACCACCACCGACGTCGTCGGCCTGGCCGCGGCGCTCTACCACCGCGGGGTGCCCGTCGTACACCTGCCGACCACGCTGCTCGCCCAGGTCGACGCCAGCGTCGGCGGCAAGACCGCCGTCAACCTGCCCGAGGGCAAGAACCTGGTCGGCGCCTACTGGCAGCCCGCCGCCGTGCTGTGCGACACCGACTACCTGACCACCCTGCCGCCGCGCGAACTCCGCAACGGCCTCGGGGAGATCGCCCGCTGCCACTTCATCGGCGCCCCGGGCCTGCACGGACTGCCCCTCGCCGAACAGATCGCGGCCGGCGTCACCCTCAAGGCGGGCATCGTCTCCGCCGACGAACGCGACACCGGCCCGCGGCACCTGCTCAACTACGGCCACACCCTCGGCCACGCCCTGGAGGCGGCCACCGGCTTCGCCCTCCGGCACGGCGAGGGCGTCGCCATCGGCACCGTCTTCGCGGGCCTGCTCGCCGGCACCCTCGGCCGCATCCCGCCCGAGCGGGTGAGCGAACACCGGGCGGTGGTCGCCTCGTACGGCCTGCCCACCGCCCTGCCCGACGACACCGACCCCGGCACGCTCCTCGCGCTGATGCGCCGGGACAAGAAGGCCCGCTCCGGACTCACCTTCGTCCTGGACGGCCCGGCCGGCGCCGAACTCGTCGCCGACGTGCCCGAACGGGCCGTAGCCGACACCCTGGCCCGGATGGAGCGCGCCCCCCTCGACCGGCTCGTCGCCGGTGCCCCCGCCGGGGCCGCGGGAACGGAGGCGGCGGTGACATGACGTACTTCCCACGGTGGCCGCCCGGCACCCCCGGGCGGATCCGGCGGCGGGCGGTCGAGCGCATCCTCGCCGACCGGCTCGAAGCGGCCCTGGCCAGGCCCGCCGCACAGCAGCCCGGCTGGCCGGACCCGGACCGGGCCCGGGCCGTGGTCCGCCGGCTCACCGCCGGCGAGCCCCTCGTCACCCCCGCCGAGACCCGGCGGCTGCTCGACCGGCTCGGCGCCGTCGCCCGCGGCGAGGCCCTGCTGCTCCAGTCCGGCGACTGCGCGGAGACCTTCGCCGAGACCACCGAGCCCCACCTGCGGGCCAACCTCGGTCTGCTCAGAAGGATGGCGCTGGTCCTCACCCACGGCGCCGGCCTGCCCGTGGTCACGGTGGCCCGCGTCGCCGGACAGTACGCCAAGCCCCGCTCCGCGGCCGTCGGCGCCGACGGACTGCCCGTGTACCGGGGCGACATCATCAACTCCGGAGAGGCGACCCCCGCCGCCCGCACCCCCGACCCCGAACGCATGGCCCGCGCGCACGCCCACGCCCGCGAGGCGATGACCGTCGTACGACGGCTCTCCCGCGGCGACCTCGCCGACGCGCACGCCCTGCACGAGCAGAACCGGCACTTCGTCAGCACCGCGCCCGGCGGCCGCCCGCACACGGCACGGGCCGCGGAGATCGGCCGCGGGCTGCGCTTCATGACCGGCATCGGCGCCCCCGCCCCACGGCTCGGCGAGATCTGGACCAGCCACGAGGCCCTGCTGCTCGACTACGAGCGCACCCAGCTGTGGGTCGACACCGAGGGCCCCGAACCCCTGCTGTCCAGCGGCCTCGCCCACTTCCTGTGGATCGGGGAGCGCACCCGGCGGCCCGACGGCGCGCACATCGCCTTCGCCGAACTGCTGGCCAACCCCATCGGCGTCAAGATCGGCCCCGGCACGACCCCGGAACAGGCCGTGGAGTACGTACGCCGCCTGGACCCGCACGGGGTGCCCGGCCGGCTCACCCTGATCAGCCGGATGGGCCACGACCGGGTCCGCGAGGTGCTGCCGCCGATCGTGGAGAAGGTCACCGCCTCCGGCCGCCAGGTGATCTGGCAGTGCGACCCCATGCACGGCAACTCCCGTACCACCGCCGCCGGTTACAAGACACGGCGCTACGAGCACATCCTCGACGAGATCACCGGCTTCCTGGAGGTGCACCGGGCGCTCGGCACCCACCCCGGCGGCCTCCACCTGGAGGCGACCGGAGAGGACGTCACGGAGTGCACCGGCGGCGCCCGCGGCCTCGCCGAGGAGGACCTGCCCGTCCGCTACCGCACCGCCTGCGACCCCCGCCTCAACGCCGAACAGTCCATGGAACTCGCCTTCGCGGTCGCGGAGTTGTTCGCGACCGGGGCGGCGCGCAGCACGGAGGCACGACGATGACCGACACTCCCCGGCAGACCCTGGTCAGCGGAACCACCCGGCTCTACGCCGTCCTCGGCGACCCGGTCGGCCAGGTCCAGTCGCCCGGCCTGCTCAACCCGCTCTTCGCCCGCCTCGGCATCGACGCCGTGCTCGTCCCCGTGCACGTCCGCCCCGCCGACCTGGAGACGGTCGTCCGGGGACTGCAGCGCGTCGGCAACCTCGACGGCCTGTTCGTCACCGTCCCGCACAAGACGGCCGCCGCCCTGCTGGCCGACCGGCGCAGCCCCACCGTCGAGATCACCGGCAGCGCCAACGCGCTGCGCCGCGAACCCGACGGCGCCTGGCTCGCCGAGAACTTCGACGGCTCCGGCTTCGTGGCCGGCCTGGCCGGGGCCGGCCACCAGCCCAAGGGCGCCCGCGTGGCACTGGTCGGCGCCGGCGGAGCCGGCAGCGCCATCGCGGCGGCCCTGCTCGGCGCCGGCGTGGACCGGCTGACCATCACCGACCCCGACACCCCCAAGCTGACCACGCTCGTCGGCCGGCTCGCCGCCCACTGGCCGGGCCGCGTCCGGGCCGCCGAGGCACCACCCCTGGCCGACAGCGACATCGCCGTCAACGCCACCCCGCTCGGCCTGCGCCCCGACGACCCGCTGCCCTTCGCCCCGCACGCGCTGCCGCCGGGTGCGGTCGTCGCCGACATCATCATGAAACCCCGCGACACCCGGCTGCTGCGCGAGGCCGCCGCCCACGGACTCGCCGTGCACCACGGAAGCCACATGCTCACCGGACAGGTCGACTCCTACCGTGCGTTCTTCGGACTGCACACGCCCTAGCTCCTGGCACCGGCCGACTACCAGACCGAGGGATGGGAGGCCCGGCACGCCGCGTCCTAGTCTGAGGACGGCCAGCACTGCGCGCACCGTCCGGACCGGCTCTGTCGCCCCCCTTTTCGCCTCGCCCGCTCACTCCCGCCCAGCCCGTTCCCGACGGAGATTTGGAGAACCATGAACGCGCGACCGGCACCGGAATTCCCGAAGTGGCCGCAGTACGACGACGACGAGCGGACCGGACTGATCCGGGCCCTGGAACAGGGCCAGTGGTGGCGCATGGGCGGGGAGGAAGTCGACTCCTTCGAGCGTGAGTTCGCCGACTTCCACGGCGCCCCGCACGCCCTCGCCGTCACCAACGGCACCCACGCCCTCGAACTCGCCCTCCAGGTCATGGGGGCCGGCCCGGGCACCGAGGTGATCGTGCCGGCCTTCACCTTCATCTCCTCCTCCCAGGCCGCCCAGCGCATCGGCGCGGTCGCCGTCCCCGTCGACGTCGACCCGGACACCTACAACATCGACGTCGCCGCGGCGGCCGCCGCCGTCACCCCGCGCACCCGGGCGATCATGCCCGTGCACATGGCCGGCCTGATGGCCGACATGGACGCCCTCGGCAAGCTCTCCGCCGACACCGGCGTACCGGTCCTGCAGGACGCGGCCCACGCCCAGGGCGCCCGCTGGCAGGGCAAGCGGGTCGGCGAACTCGGCTCGGTGGCCGCGTTCTCCTTCCAGAACGGCAAGCTGATGACCGCCGGCGAGGGCGGCGCCGTGGTGTTCCCCGACAGCGACCTGTACGAGTCGGCGTTCCTGCGGCACAGCTGCGGCCGGCCGCGCACCGACCGGCACTACCTGCACCAGGTCTCCGGCACCAACATGCGGCTCAACGAGTTCTCCGCCGCCGTGCTGCGCGCCCAGCTGCGCCGCCTGCCCGCCCAGACCGCCCTGCGCGACCAGCGGTGGGCGCTGCTGTCCCGGCTGCTCGGCGCCGTCGACGGCGTCGTACCGCAGGGCGGTGACGTCCGCGCCGACCAGAACACCCACTACATGGCGATGTTCCGGCTCCCGGGCATCACCGAGGAGGACCGCAACGCCCTCGTCGACCGGCTGGTCGCCGCCGGGCTGCCCGCCTTCGCCGGGTTCCGCGCCGTCTACCGCACCGACGCCTTCTGGGAGGTCGGCGCGCCCGACGAGACCCTGGAGCAGGTCGCCGAGCGCTGCCCGACCACCGAGGCCATCAGCGGCGACTGCGTCTGGCTGCACCACCGGGTGCTGCTCGCCGCCGAGCGGGACCTGGAGCTGACGGCCGAGATCATCGCGGACGCCGTGGCCGCCGTATGAGCGTGCGGGCCGCCGTGGTGGGGCTCGGCTGGGCGGGGCGGGAGCTGTGGCTGCCCCGGCTGCGGTCCCACCCGGACTTCGACCTGGTCGCCGTCGTCGACCCCGACCCCGCCGCGCGGGCGGCCGTCGGCACGGCGACGGGCACCCCGGCCCACGCCGCACCGGACGCGCTCGACGCCCGGTCGGTGGACCTCGCCGTCGTCGCCGTACCCAACCACCTGCACACCACGGTCGCCGCCGGCCTGCTCGGCCGGGGCGTGTCCGTCTTCCTGGAGAAGCCGGTGTGCCTGTCCAGCGCCGAGGCCGACGTCCTGGCCGAGGCCGAGCGCGCCGGCGGCCTGCTGCTGGCCGGCAGTGCCGCCCGGCACCGCGCCGACGTCCGCGAACTCGCCGAGCTGCTCCCCGAGCTGGGTCGGGTGCGGCACGTCGACCTGGCCTGGGTCCGGGCCCGCGGGGTGCCGCGGGCGGGCGGCTGGTTCACCCGGCGCAGCGAGTCCGGCGGCGGCGCCCTGGTCGACCTCGGCTGGCACCTCGTGGACACCCTGACCGCGCTGCTCGGACCGTCCCCGGTCCGCCAGGCCGTCGGCGCCACCTCGGACGACTTCCTCAACGCCGGTGCGTGGTCGGCGGCCTGGCGCCGCGAGCAGCCGGCCGCCGCCCCCACCGGCGACGTCGAGGACACCGCCCGCGGGTTCCTGCTCCGCGAGGACGGCATCTCCGTTTCCCTGCGGGCCAGCTGGGCCTCGCACGAGGCGACGGACCTGTCCCTGATCCGGATCGAGGGCAGCACCGGAACCGCCGAACTGCGCTGCACCTTCGGCTTCAGCCCCAACCGGCAGCCCGAGTCCGTGCTGACCCTCACCCGCGAGGGTGCCACCCGCCGGCTGCCGGTGCCCGCCGAACCCGTCGGCGCGGAGTACGGCCGGCAGCTGGACGGCGTACCGGCCCTCCTCGCCGACCCCGCCGGCCGGGGCCGGGCCGTCGCCGAGGCACGGACCACCGTACGGCTCATGGAGCGCCTCTACGCCTCCGCCCGGGCCGGCCGCGACGGGCCGAGCGAGCCCGTGTACCAGCAGACCACCAGCAGATGAGGACCCCATGACAGTCCACTCGACCGACCGGCCCCCCGCCCCGGCCGGCCTCCTGACGACACCCCGGCGGGCGGTCGTCTTCGACCTGGACGGGGTGATCGTCGACAGCTTCGCGGTCATGCGGGAGGCCTTCGCGGTCGCCTACGCGGAGGTCGTCGGCGACGGCCCGGCCCCGTTCGAGGAGTACGTGCGCCACCAGGGCCGCTACTTCCCCGACATCATGCGGATCATGGGGCTGCCGCTGGAGATGGAGGAGCCCTTCGTCCGCGAGAGCTACCGGCTCGCCCACCGCGTGGAGGTCTTCGACGGCGTCCTCGAACTGCTGCTGACCCTGCGGGTGCGCGGCCTCAGGCTGGCCGTGGCCACCGGCAAGGCCGGCGACCGCGCCCGCTCGCTGCTCGACGGGCTCGGCCTGCTGCCGTTCTTCGCGCACGTCATCGGCTCCGACGAGGTGGCCCGGCCCAAGCCCGCGCCCGACATCGTGCGGCGCGCGCTGGAACTGCTGGACGTGCCGCCCGAGCAGGCTCTCATGGTCGGCGACGCCCCCACCGACCTGGCCAGCGCCCGGGACGCCGGCGTCGCCTCGGCCGCCGCGCTGTGGGTCGGCCCCGACGAGGAGGAACTGCTCGCCGCCGGCCCCGACGCGGTGCTGCGCCGCCCCGGCGACCTGCTCGCCCTGTGCCCCGCCGTACCGGGCGACTGAGCGTGCCCGCTCCCCGGGACCGGCAGCCCGGCGCCGCATCGGCGCCGGGCTGTCTCGGCATCGACGTCGGCGGCACCAAGGTCGCCTTCCGCGCGGAGACCGGCGACGGCCGGATCGAGGAGTCCTCCTTCACCTGGGGCCCGCACCGGGACGCCGCCCGCGACCTGGCCGACCTGGCATCGCATCTGGAGGAGTTCCCCGGCACGGCGGACGTACGGGCCGTCGGCGTGGCCATGCCCGCCACCGTCGGCCCCGACGAACGGATCACCGCCTGGCCCAGCCGCCCCGCGTGGACCGGGCTGGCCCTGGGCCCCGCCCTGCGCGCGCTGTTCCCCGGGTCGAGGGTCGCCTGGGCCGACGACGGCGACCTCGGCGCCCTCGCCGAGGCGGACGCGGCAAACTGCCCGAACCTCCTCTACGTCGGCGTGGGCACCGGGATCGGCGGCGGACTCGTCCTGGACGGCGCCCTGTGCCCCGGCCCCGCCCGCGGCTCCTTCGAGATCGGCCACCTCGTCATCGACCGGGACGGCCCCGAGTGCGTATGCGGCCGCAGAGGCTGCCTCCAGGCGACCGCGTCCGGCCCGGCCACCCTGGCCCACGCCACCGCCCTGCGCGGCACCCCGGTCACCTTCGGCGAACTCCGCCGCGGCCTGAGCGACCAGCGGCCCTGGGCGGTCGCCGCACTGGACCGCACGGCCCGCGCGCTCGCCACGGCCATCGCGGGCGTCGGGGAACTCGTCCACCCCGAACGCGCCGTCCTGGGCGGCGGTTTCGCCGGGGGAGTCCCGGCCCTCCTGGACGCCCTCGCGACCCACCTGGCCGACCTGTCCCGCCCGGGCCACCCCACGCCCGCCCTGGCCCCGGCCCGCCTGGGAGGCCTGTCGTCCTTGCGGGGCGCCGTCCTGCTCGCCCGGCAGCTGTGACCCCGCGCGGGGACCCGCCCGCCGGCTCCCCACCCGCGCCTGCCGGGTCCATCCGCTTCTGCCGCCGCCCGCGTCGGCCGGGCCCCCGCCTCCTGCGCCTGCCGCCCGCCCGGCAGCTCCGACGCCCGCCTCCCTTGGTCCGCGTTGCCCCGCGTCGTACCACGCGTCGTTCAGCTCGCCCGCCCGTCGCTCGACTCGCGTGCCGAGCGTCGGTTCGCGTGCCGCGGGTCGCTCGGTTTGCGTGCCCACGCGTCGGTTCGCGTGCCGCGCGTCGTTCGGCTCGCGTGCCCCGGGCGTTCGGCTCGCGTGCCGCCCGCGCTCGATTTGCGTGCCCCGGGCGTTCGGCTCGCGTGCGCTGCGTCGCTCGGCCTGTGTGTCCCGCCCTCGCTCAGCCCGCGCGGCCCGCGGTGGCCGGTGCCGCCGCGGTCACCTGGGCGCGCAGGTCGTCCACCAGGGCGCTCACCCCGGCGGGGCCGGCCGCCGTGCCGAAGACGTGGTAGTCCGGGCGTACCAGCAGGGCGGTCGCGCCGTAGCGGTCGAGGTAGGCGCGCAGCACCCCGTCGGCGTCCACCGCGTCGGTCGCCCCGGCCGTACCGTCGTACGACGTCCCCACCGGCCACAGGCGGACCACGCCCGCGCCCACGTCCCGCAGGAAGGACAGCCGGTCCGGGGTGAGGGCCGGCTCCGTCTCGGCCTTGGCGAACAGGACGAAACCGCGGCCCACCGGATCCTCCAGCGGCGCCCCCGCCGGTCCGAGCAGCCGGCCGTGCGGCAGGACCTCGCCCGCCGGCGGTACCCGGGTGTCCGCGTCCGCGCCCTCCGGGCGGTGCAGCAGACCGCAGGTGACCGGCCGTGCCGGGTCCGGCCGGCCAGGCCCCCGCCCGCGCCGGTTCGCCAGCACCGTGGCGTCCCGCTCCGCCGCGGCCGCCGCGTCCGTCACACAGATCAGCCGCCCCAGCTGCACCGACGCCAGGATGGACTCGCGGACCTGCGCCCTGCGCTCCTCGGTGTAGCTGTCGAGCAGGGACTCCGGCGCGGTCCCGCGCAGCACCAGGTCCAGCCGCCACGCCAGGCCGACCACGTCCCGGACACCCGAGCACATGCCCTGCCCGGCGAACGGCGGCATCAGATGGGCCGCGTCCCCGGCCAGCAGCACATGCCCCGCCCGCCACTCGTCGGCCCACCGCGCCTGGAAGATGTACGTGGTGCTGCGCAGCAGCCGCGCGGTGTCCGGGGTGACGTCGAACGGCGCGAGCAGCCGCCACGCGGTCTCCTCCCGGTTCAGGTCGGCCGCCCGCTCGCCCGGCAGCCGCATGAACTCCCAGCGCCGGTGCCCCGGCCCGCTCCCGACCAGCGTGGTCGGCCGCGCCGGGTCGCACAGCTGCACGTTGGTCGGCTCGAACGCGCGCGGCTCGCGCAGCTCCACGTCGCACAGCAGCCACTCGTAGGAGAACCCGAGGTCGGTGACGGACACGCCCATGCGGTCCCGTACGAAGCTGTTGGCGCCGTCGCAGCCGACCACCCATCGCGCCGTGAACGTCCGCGCGGTCCCCTCGTCGTCCTCGGCGGTCACCGTCACCCCGTCCGGCCCGTCGGCGATGTCCACGACCCGGCGGTCCCGCAGCACCGTGATGCCCGGCAGTTGCGCGGCGCGGGCGGCGAGCACCTCCTCCAGCGCCGGCTGGTGCATGGTGTTGGCGTCGGGCCAGCCGTACGGCCCCTCGGCGGTGAACTCGATGTCCAGCAGCGTCCTGCCGTCCGCCGTACGCCACTGGTAGCCGGTGCCCGGCTCGGTGATCCGGCCCAGCTCCCCGCCGATGCCCGTACCGGCCAGCAGCCGGGCGGTCTCCCCGTCGAAACTCGTCGCCCGGGGCAGCGTGTACGGCCGCCGCCGGCGTTCGAGGACCGTCACCCGCCAGCCGCGCTGCGCCAGCAGCACGGACAGCACCGAGCCGACCGGCCCGTACCCGACGACGAGCACATCCGTCCCCGGCTCCGGCTGCGGCGAACCGCCGGACGTCATCGGGTCGTCGGTGGGCACAACGGACATGGAAACCCCCTCGGTGCGGCCTGGCTGACGGGCCCTGCTCGGGTGACTCGTGGTGAGCGTACGGCCCGGCGACCGGCTGTGGCCCGGATCGGCCCGTGGGCTATCAGGTTGAGGGATACCGGCCCCGCTCCGGCTCGGCCTACTCTGCCGAAGTCCCGTACCAGACGCTGATCCCCGACGTCCCCGACGTGAAAGAGAGCCCTTCGGCATGCCTGGAGCAACGGCACAGTTCGAGAAGTGGGTCAGCGTCTTCCGCCCCTCGCCGGACAGCGCGGTACGGCTCGTCTGCCTGCCGCACGCCGGCGGCTCGGCGAGCTTCTTCTTCCCGGTCGCCACGGCCCTCGCGCCCACGGTGGAGGTCCTGGCCGTCCAATACCCGGGCCGGCAGACGCGCCGGCAGGAACCCGGCATCGACAACATCCCCGACTACGCCGACCAGATCTTCGCGGCCCTGCGCCACCTGGACGACCGGCCGCTCGCCCTGTTCGGGCACAGCATGGGCGCCGTCCTCGCCTACGAGGTGGCCCTGCGCATGCGGGAAGCCGGACTGCCGTCCCCGGTACGGCTGTTCGCCTCCGGCCGGCGTGCCCCCTCCCGGTACCGCGACGAGCACGTGCACGACGCGACCGACGAGGAGGTGCTGGCCGAACTGCGCACCCTGAGCGGCCCCAACCAGGCGGTCCTCGCCGACCCGGAGGTGCTGGCGATGTTCCTGCCGGCGATCCGCAGCGACTACACCGCCATCGAGGGCTACCGGCACGACCCCGGCCGGCTGCTCGACTGCCCGGTGACCGTGCTCACCGGCGACGCCGACCCCCGGACCACGCTCGACGAGGCACGCGCCTGGGAGGAGCACACCACCGGCCCCACCGACGTACAGGTCTTCCCGGGCGGTCACTTCTTCCACGTCGAACGCAGCGCCGAGGTCATCGCGCTGCTGTCCCGCAGCCTGAGCAGCCAGGGCGCCGACACCACCCGCTGACCCCACCGACCGCTCCCGACGAGGGAAGAGCCCGTGACGCTCGCCAACCCGGTGCCCACCATGGCCCCGCACTCGCTCCTGGTCTTCCTCCTCCAACTCGCCTTCCTGCTGCTGTTCGCCCTCGTCCTGGGCCGGCTCGCCGAGCGCTTCCGCATGCCCGCGGTCGTCGGCGAGCTGTGCGCGGGCCTGCTGCTCGGCCCGTCCGTGCTCCAGCACGTGCTGCCCGGCTTCTCCGAGTGGCTGCTGCCCCGGCAACCGGAGCAGATGCACCTGCTGGACGCCACCGGCCAGCTCGGCGTGCTGCTCCTCGTCGGAGTCACCGGCGCCGAGCTGAACTTCGGCCTCGTCCGCAAGCGCGGGGTCACCGCCGCCCGGGTCAGCATCGCCGGCCTGGTGCTGCCCCTCGGCCTCGGCATCGCCACCGGCTTCGCGCTGCGCGGCGTCCTCCTGCCGGACGGCGTGGACCCCACCGTCTTCGCGTTCTTCCTCGGCGTCGCGATGTGCGTCACCGCGATCCCGGTGATCGCCAAGACGCTCCTCGACATGAAGCTGCTGCACCGCGACATCGGCCAGCTGATCCTGTCCGCCGGTGTCGTGGACGACATCGTCGGCTGGTTCCTGCTGTCGGTGGTCTCCGCGATGGCCACCGCCGGACTCACCGCGGGTGTCATGGCGACCTCCGTGCTCTACCCGGTCGGTGTCGTGCTGTTCGCCGTGTTCCCCGGCCGCCTGCTGGTGGGTGCCGCGCTGCGCCGGGCCGGCCGCGCCGAGGGTTCCGCACCCACGATCATGACGGTCGTCGTGCTGGTCCTGTTCGGGGCCGCGGCCACCCAGGCCATGAAGCTGGAGGCGATCTTCGGCGCCTTCGTCTGCGGCGTGCTGGTCGGCACCAGCAAGGACCTGGACCGGGCGAAGCTCGAACCGCTGAAGACGACCGTACTGGCCTTCCTCGCCCCGCTGTTCTTCGCCACCGCCGGGCTGCGGATGGACCTCACCGGCCTGCGCCACCCGGAGGTCCTCGCCGCCGCCCTCGCCGTGCTCGCCGTCGCCGTCCTCGGCAAGTTCTCCGGCGCCTTCCTCGGCGCCCGGTTCAGCCGCCTCAACCGCTGGGAGGCCCTCGCCCTCGGGGCCGGAATGAACTGCCGTGGCGTGGTCGAGGTCGTCGTCGCGATGACCGGCCTGCGCCTGGGCGTCCTGGACACCGACGCCTACACCATCATCGTCCTCGTCGCCATCGTGACCTCGCTGATGACGCCGCCCGTCCTCCGGCTCGCGATGGCCCGCGCGGAGGAACTCGCCGACGCCGGACTCAGCCTGGAGGACGCGGATCCGGGCCGGACCCCGCGCGACGCCGGACGGTCCGGCGCACCCAACAGTGAGGTGACCCCATGAGCACCCTGCTCCTGCTGAACGGCCCCAACCTCGGCATCCTGGGCCGCCGCGAGCCGGAGATCTACGGCACCGACACCCTCGCCGACATCGAGAAGGCCGTCGCCGCCGAAGTGAGCGGCGCCGGCTGGGAGGTGCTCTCCCTCCAGCACGACTCCGAGGGCGACCTGGTGCGCGACATCCACCTGCACCACTTCGACACCGTCGGCGCCGTCGTCAACCCCGGGGCGCTGATGATCGCCGGCTGGAGCCTGCGCGACGCCCTCGCCGCCTACCCGCAGCCCTGGATCGAGGTGCACCTGAGCAACGTGTGGGCCCGGGAGCAGTTCCGGCACGAGTCCGTGATCGCCCCGCTGGCCTCCGGCGTCGTGGTGGGCCTCGGCTCCCTGGGCTACCGGCTGGCCGCGAGGGCCCTGCTGGAACTGGCCGGGGCGAACCGCTGACCACCGGCGGGCCGGCCCGCGCCGCGCCCGCACCTCACCGTACCCGTGTCGCGAAAGGACACCCCGCTCATGAAGCTCGCCCTGCACGAGGCCGGCGACGGCGACCGGACGGTGCTGCTCGTCCACGGCGTGATGTCGTCCTCTAGCACCTGGCGCCGGGTGGCGCCGGCCCTCGTCGAGCGCGGCTACCGCGTGCTCATGCCGGACCTGCGCGGCCACGGGGACAGCCCGCACGCCGACGAGTACACGCCCGAACTGCTCGCGGCCGACCTCGTGGAGACCGTCCCGGCCGGCGTCGACCTGGCCCTCGCCCACTCCTTCGGCGCGCCCGTGCTCGCCCTCGCGGTCGCCGGCCTGCGCCCGGCCCGGGTCGTCTACAGCGACCCGGCGTGGAAGCTCGGCGCCACATCGGTCGACGAGGTACGGGAGTTCGCGCAGGCCACCAAGTCGGCCACCGCCGAGAGCATCCGGCAGCTGTGTCCCCGCTGGCTGCCCGAGGACATCGAGGCGGAGCTGGCCGGGTACGCCCGCTGGGACGTCCGGGCCATCGAGTGGCTGCAGAGCGACCGGGACCTGATCCCCGCGCGCGCCGAGGTGCCCTCCCTCGTCCAGGGCGCCGGCGACCACCACCTCGTCCCGGACGAGCTGGCCGAACGGCTCCGCGCGCGCGGCTTCGAGGTGGTGTACGTGCCGGACACCGGGCACTGCATCCACCGCGACGATCTCGACGGCTTCCTGAAGTCGCTGGACGGCTGGCTCTGACCGCGGGGGCGGGGCGCCCGGCCGGTGCCCCGCCCCGTGTTAGGTTCGTCCCATGGACGCAGGTCACCTCACGCAGGTGGAGACGGGGAGTTCCCCGGCCGCTGACCCCACACCCCCCGTGCTGCACGGCTCGTTCGTGATCGATCTGGACTTCACGGTGCCGCGGGCCGAGGTGTTCCGCGGCTTCGCCGACCCGTCCCTGCGGCGCCGCTGGTTCCGGCTGCCCGGCGGGTCCACCACCGCCCGGCACGAGCTGGACTTCCGGGTCGGCGGCGAAGAGACCGCCCGCAACGTCTTCGTCTCCGGCGACACCGAGGAGCACCTCGCCTACCGCTCCCGCTTCCTGGACATCGCGCCGGACACCCGGATCGTCCACGTCTACGAGGCCGAGGTCGACGGCACCCGCCGCTGGATCTCCCTCGTCACCGTCGAACTCGCCGACCGTCCCGTCGGCTCCCGCCTGACCTGGACCGAGCAGTACACCTGGCTCGTGCCCACCGGGGACGGCAGCCAGGACACCGCCCACCTCCGCGGCGGCACCCGCCTCCGCCTCAACGGCCTTTCCGCGGTGGTGGATCCGGACCGCCACCGCGGCCTGCACGGCACCTGGGCGCCGGCGGACCGAGGCTGACCCGTCGTGGCGGCCGGCTGCCGGGGCGATTACCCGTCAGGTCATCGATCCGCGCACGCCCGCGTGCCACGATCGTCGGCGTAACGGAGGCCGACCGACCGGAAGGACACCATGCCCGCCTACGCCATAGCGCACTTGCAGGAGGCCGCCCCGCACCCGGAGATCGCCGAGTACATCGAGCGCATCACCGCCACCTTCGAGCCGTACGGCGGCCGCTTCCTCGTGCACGCCGCACAGCACGAGGTCAAGGAGGGCGAATGGCCCGGGCACGTCGTGGTGATCTCCTTCCCCGGCATCACCGAGGCCCGGGCCTGGTGGGACTCGCCCGCGTACCGGGAGATCGCACCGCTGCGCTCCCGGCACATCGCCGGCGACATCGTCCTGGTCCCGGGCGTCCCCGAGGACTACAACCCCGCCGACACCGCGAAGGCGATGCGGGAGAACCTGCCTGCCGGGTAGCCCCGGGGCCGGGGCCCGTGGTCAGGTCCGCAGGGTCCGGGCGAGGGGCTGCCTTCGCCGCGAGTTCAGTCGTGCGACCCGGCCAGCAGCCGTTCGGCCCGCGCGGGCAGGTCGCCCGGCTCGTCCAGGCGGGCGGCGGTGTCCAGCGCGCGCCGGGCCGTCGCCTGGTCCCTCGTACGCCTCGACCAGGCCCTTCGCCAGCAGCACCGGGAACTCGCCGAACAGCGTGCCACCCGCCGGTACTGCGTCCAGCAGGTCGGCGGGCAGGGCCGGGGACAGCAGCTCGGTCAGCCGCTCGCGCACCTCCGGACGCGTGTCGGCGGCCCGCGCCAGCACGGACAGGACACGCCGGTCCTGCTCCTACGGTGGTCTCCATCAGCAGGCCGAGCAGGAACCGGGGCGTGGCCACCGCCAGGACGGGTTCCTCGGCGGCCCGTCCGGCAGCGACTCGTCCCAGTACGGCTCCGCCCCCGCCGTGGCGGGCGGGCAGAGGTCGCGCAGCCAGCGGGCCACCGCGAGCCTGCCCTACCGCTGCGTGCCGGCCTTCGTGCGGAGCGGCGCCTACGACACGGAGGCGTGACGGCCCGACGCAGGTGCCGTCGGCAGTGCCCTGACGCTCCCGGCCGCCGAGCCCACCGCACACTCGTGCGCATATGATCACCGGAAGTCCCGCAGGCCGGAGCCTTACCACGGCTGTCGTCCGAGCCGGCGGGGACTTCCCCGGAGCCGACGGGAGACGGCTCGGGGGGAGTGTGTGATCGAGGCACGTGAGGGAGGGGCAGGGCGGTGGGCATCCACACGCGTCGTCCTGGGGAGTACGCCAGGCCTGCCGGGCGGATACTGCTCGACGACCACTTCGAGGCGTCCGGGGAGTTCTACGCGTCCGGGGCGTACTACCACCAGCAGTCGCTGAGCGGACTGCCCGCGCAGCAGCGGGTCGAGTGCGAGCTGGTACCCGAGCCCCACAACCCGTGGGACGCCCGGGCGGTCGCCCTCGACGTGGACGGCGAGCGCGTCGCCTACCTGCCCGCGACCTCGGCCAAGATGTGGCATGACGTCGTACGGGCGTGGAACGCCGCCGGATTCGCGGTGTACACCGGTGCCGAGACGAACCGCTGGACCACGGGCGGCGGGGACCGCTTCGGTCTTACCCTGCCGAAATGGGACTGGCGCAGTCTGCTGGACCTGGCGGAGGCCGCGGGACTGCGCGCCGGCTGGGAAGCAGCCATGGCCGACCTCACCGACGAGCAGCGTCTCGCGCTGCGCGAGGGCCGGGGCTACGACCCCGACGAGTCCGCGGTGAAGGCGCTGTGGCGAAGACGCTCCGCGCACCCCCTGTTCAGCTGGGGTGCGAAGAGGGACGGGGACCTGACCGAACGGATGCCGTTCTGGTACGGCTACTTCGTCCGTGAGCGGATACGGGAGGAGAGCGAGGAACGGCGGGAGCGACTCTGGTTCGCCCGGTCCGTCAAGTCGGAGCTGCTCCGCGCGTTCAAGGCCGAGATCGGCCGGAGACGGGAGCGGGACCGCGAGCGGTCGCTCGTGCAGCGAGCCGACCAGGACGAACGGGCGCTGCGGCTGCAGCGCGAAGGCCGGCGCGTCGCGGAGATCGCCGCCGAGCTGGGGCTGACCCACAAGCAGGCCGAGAACGCCCTGACCCGTGCGCGCAGAGCCGCGGGTGTCGTCTCCCGGCGACCGGAGGACCTCCAGAACGAGCGCCGCCGCCAAGCTGCCGAGGCGGTCGCCCTCAAGAGGTCCGGGATGGCGCGCGCCCAGATCGCGCGAGCCATGGGCCGGTCCGCCGACACCGTCGACGAACTGCTGAAGGACGGCTTCTTCTACGAGGCACCCGAGGACCAGCCGGAGCGGCTGGACCTCGCCCGGCGCTGCGTCGGGCTGCGGGGCACGGGGCTGGCCAAGGAAGACGTCCTCGACCGGCTGGGAGTCAGCCGCAGTCAGGCCCTGAGAGCATTCCGGGACGCCTCGTTCCTCGAAGCCGATGTCAGACCTGCCCGCTAGCTTGGGCACATGACATCTTTCAGCCTCGCACCGTGGTCCGACCAAGGGCTCGACCTGCTCCACCGGCAGAACACCGCCGAGTCGACCGAGCACCTCGGGGGCCCGGAGAGTGCGGACCGGCTCCGGCGCCGTCACGAGCGGTACCTCGCTCTCACCGACGGCAGGATGTTCCTCATCGTGCTGGACGGACAGGTCGTCGGCTCGATCGGGTACTGGACGCGGGAGTGGGAAGGGGAGCAGGTCTACGAGACGGGCTACGGCATCCTTCCCGAGTACCGGGGCCGGGGCCTCGCGGTCGAGGCACTGCGTCTGTGCGCCGAACAGGCCGGCCGGCAGGGCTCGCGCCGCTGGCTGCACGCGTTCCCCTCCGTGCAGCACGACGCGTCGAACGCGGTGTGCCGCAAGGCGGGCTTCGAACTCGTGGGAGAGTGCGCGTTCGAGTACCCGCCCGGGAACCCCATCCGCTCCAACAACTGGCGACTCGGGCTCACTCGGCCGGCTGCCGGCTGAGAGAGGGACGAGTCGGCCGCTCGCAGCAAGCCGTTTGCCCGCTCGCCCCGGTCGTGGAACGTTGAGGTGGGGGCTGTCGGTGTCGGGGCTGAGGCGTGAGTGGGTCTGCAAGGCCGCAGAACGCGGCACACAGCACGAGGTCGCGGAGCTGACCGGGATCTTCCGTGACCGCGGCCTGCTGCCCCGGCTGGAGTTCGCCCCGCAGGCCGCACCCCCCGCACCCCGCCTGGCACCGGCCCTGCGGGCCGCAGGCTTCACCGGCTCCCCCGTTAGCGGTGTACCGCCCGCTCGGTTCCGGCGGCCACGTCCTCGCGGGGTGCGGTGCGGTGCAGATGCAGCAGCGGGGGCGAGACCGACTCGGCGATCGCCGCGGCGAGTTGCGCGTGACCGTCCAGGATCAGATGGCAGTCCAGGCCGCTGACCCACCACAGCAGGACGGGCGGGAGCGTACCGTCACGGGCCTGCTTGCGGTACGCCTTGACCCGGCCGTCGCCCGGGTCGGGCATCCGCCGCAGGGCGCCACCCGGTGCATCGAACAGGTACGCGGCGAAGCGGTGGGCCCAGCGGTCCGGGTGGCCGGCCAGGGCCCGTCCCGTCCCGGCACGCAACGGCGGGAGAGGAGAGCGGTAGGCGTCCGTGCGCCGGAACTCCACCCCGTTGTCGTCCTCTTCGACCACGGCAAGGAGCACGGGCCGCGACCGCTGGGCCAGCAGCAGTCGGCGCTCGGCGCTGAACAGGCACAGGGTGATGTTCGTTCGCCGCATGGCAAGACCCTGGGCCGGCGCCCGTGCGCCCCGCCCGTCTGCTCCCGGTGCGCCCGGATTGCGCCCTACCCGAGGCCCCGTGGCGGCCCGCACGCTCGACGGCATGGGGGACACCGACCACATCATCCCGTTACCCGGCCCCGGCCCGGACGGTTCCCGGCAGCCGCCCGCGGGCACGCCCGCACCCTGGGAGACCGCCGACCGCGTCCAAGCCGCCCTGGACGGCGCCGCCGGCCCCGAACCGCCCCGGCCGCCGGTCTGCCCCCACTGCGGGCTCACCGGCGACCGCCGACCCACCTACACCGGAGAGTACGTCCTCCTCGAACCCCGCCTCACCCTCCCCGCCCACCTCGTGCCCGGCGGCCACCGCTGGCACCTCGACAGCAACGGCACCGCCTGGAACGGCGGCCTGGACGAGCCCCTGCCCGGGGCGACGTGCCGGATCCCGCACCAGCTGGCCTGCCCGGGCCTCACCCTGGACGAGATCCAGCCGTGGCGGTGGCTGACGGCGGTCCGGGAGTACAACGCGCTGGCGGCGCGGCACCGGGCCGACACGGACGGGGCCCGGGAGACGTTGCCCGACGCCGGGTGACACGGCGGGGGGCGCCGCCGCGGTCGTACGGCGTCCCCGTCGGTGATGTGCTGTGCAGCTTTGGCCCCCGCTGGTCCGCCGCCCCGGGAGTGGCGGACCAGCGCCACCGAAGGCGCCGTCGCGGGGTAACCGGAACCTACGCTCCGAGCGCCCGCGACGGAAGAGCCGGGAGTGTGGTCCAGGTCATACCGACCGCGCCGGGTCGTCGGTGTAACCCGCTGACCTGCGTAAACGGTGCGGGTGTACCTACCGTGTCTCCCACACTCCCCCGGGTGACCGGCGGCCCTCCTCCGCCCTAGCCCTCGGCCCGCAGCGCGGCCCCGCGCTGGTCGAGCCGGCGGAGTGCCACGTCCCCCCACTGGAGGTTCTCCCGCTCGAAGGACATGCCGCGCAGCAGGGTGAGATACGGGCCGATGCGCTCGGCCTCCGCGAAGTACGCCTCCTCCGAGCGCCCGTCCAGCAGGCGCTGCCGGATCCGCTCGTAGCGGGCCAGCTTGGCGGTGGCCCACTCCATGCGCTCGGCGACGGCCGCCCGCACCGCCTCCATGTCGCCGGCGTCCGCGCACTGCACCTTGACCAGCAGCTCGTCCCGGATCACGGCGGGCCGGCCCGGAGGCTCGGCGGTGTACGCGCGTACGGCCTCCCGCCCGGCCTCCGTCAAGGAGAACAGCCGCTTGTTGGGGCGGCGCTCCTGCTCGACGACGCGGGCGGTGACGAGCCCCTCGGCCTCCATGCGCTCCAGCTCCCGGTAGAGCTGCTGGGGCGTCGACATCCAGAAGTTGGCCACCGTCGCGTCGAACGCCTTCGCGAGGTCGTAACCGGACGCCTCACCCTCCAACAGCGCGGCCATCACCGCGTTCCGCAAAGCCATGGGCCTACGCTACGCTCCACCCAGACTATGCAACTAATTGACTATGCGAGGTGGGCGCATGCATCCCTTCCGCAAGGCCGTCGAGAGCGGTGACATGGACGCCGTGGCCGCCCTGCTGGCCGACGACGTCGTCTTCACCAGTCCGGTCGCGTTCAAGCCGTACCCGGGCAAGGCGATCACCGCGGCCATCCTGCGCGCCGTGTCCCGCGTCTTCGAGGACTTCACCTACGTCCGCGAGATCGCGAACCCCGACGGCCGCGACCACGCGTTCGTCTTCACCGCCACCGTCGCCGGCAAGAAGCTGCAGGGGTGCGACTTCCTCCACTTCGACGACGACGGCAGGATCGACGAGTTCACGGTGATGGTGCGCCCGCTCTCCGCCGCCCAGGCACTGGCCGAGGCCATGGGCGCCCAGTTCGACCGGATCGCCGAGGAGGCCGCCGGGCAGTGACCCGGACGACCGCTGGTCGTCCGGGTCGTCCGAGGCCCCGTCTAATCGCACGTCAGCGTCGGCACGGCCCAGTCGCCGTGGTCGTTGCCGTTGCCGTCACCGGCGTCACCGACCTTGAGGTCGAGCACCTGTGCGCCGCTGACGTCGACGTCGACCGGCACCGCGGCCTGTTTGCCGCGGATCACCGGCGTGGTCACCAAGGTCTTGCCGTCGGCGATCACGGAGAAGGTCACCGTGCCCGCACCACCCGTCTCGTCGTCGACACCGACGTCCGCCGTCAAGCGAGAGCACTTTCCGGCGAGGTAGACCGCGACGTCGCTGACCGCGTTGGTGCCCAGGCCCTTGGCGTGACCGGCGCCGGCGATGCTGATCGGACGGCCGTCCCCGGCCGCCTGCTCGCCGACGCTGCCGTCCCGTTCGACCGGCCCCCACCCGTTGGTGGACGACAGGAACGGCAGGTCGCTCACCGCGTTCTTCCCGGCCGGCGGGGCCGGCGGGATCCAGCCGACGATGCGCTCGTCACCGCCGCCGGCCTGCCGTCCGTTCTGCACGTAGTGCACGGTGGCGCTCAGCGCCGAGGCGGAGGGCAGCTTCCCGGTCGGCGGCTGGACCTTCCAGGTGAAGGCGGCCGATCCGCCGGGTCGCACGCGCTGGACCGACGTGGGGCTCGGGGCACTCACGCGCCAGCCGTCGGGCGCGGAGAGCGAGGCCGTCAGGCGCGAGGCGGACGGTTCGTCCTTCGGCACCCGCACCGTCGCCTCGGCCGTGAAGGCCTGTCCCGGCCGGGCGGTGTCCGGCACGTCCAGGGTCACCTCAGCTCCCGGACGCCTGGGCATCGCGTACGTGTGGTGGTCGTAGCGGGGGCTGTCGTTCTGCGCGACGCGCAGGGACGAGGCGTAGCTGCCGTAGTCGGTGAGGGAGACCTTGCCGAGCCCGCCGGTGCTGCCGTCCAGGTTCCACACGGCGACGGCGATGCTGTTCCGGCCGTTCGGATCCAGGATCCCGTCGGGCACCGGGAAGGTGTGCTGCGGGCCGAGGTAGTTGACGTAGTTGCCGACCTGCCAGCCGTTCACGAAGATCGTGGCACGGTACTTGCGTGACGGGTCGTCGGTGAACGTCAGCCCGAGCGAGGTGTCCTGGCCGTGCGGCAGGTCCAGGCTGACGTCGGTGCGGTACCAGGACACCCCGGGACGGGTGTCGTCCGCCGGCAGGGACACCTTGTCCCAGTCGCCGTCCGGGTAGCCCGGCAGGGACCAGCCGGCCCGCTCGCCGTACAGGCCGCCCGTGGACAGCGGGCCGCGCACCGGATCCTGCAGGTCCTCGCCGCCCCGCACGCCCTGCAGCCGCCAGGTGACGGTGGTCAGCGGCGCCCCGACGAGGGAGGCGCTGGTCAGCCCGCGCGCGGCCTTGTTGCCGTTGGTCGAGTTGTAGTCCTCCTCGTGCCCCATGTTCACGGTCAGCACGGAGACGACGTTGTCACCCTTCTCCTTGACCGAACCGGCCGGGAAGGCGAAGTCGGCACTGCCTGTGGTGGAGCTGCCGAGGAACGTGCCGTTGAGCCAGGCGGAGAACGCCTGCGCATCCCCGCCGGAGTCCGAGACCAGGTGGATGCCGGTCTCCTTGCCGCTCGCGCGGAAGCGGCCGCGGTACCACGTGTTGCCGGTGTGGAAACCGTAGTCGTCCGCGTAGAGCACCGGCAGCGAGTGGACGCCCGTGACGCTGTTGGTGGTCGTCCTGTCGGCCACCTGCCAGCCGGAGTCGTCGAATCCGGGGGCCGCTTCGGGGGACTCCTCGGCGTGCTTCCAGTTCGTCAGCGCCGGCAGGTGGACCGGGGCGGCCACCGGGATCTTCCCGGCGAGGCTTCCGGTGTCGGTGGCCCGGGTGTCCACTGCCTTGCCGTTCCAGGTGACGTGGTCGGCGGAGGTGAACACCTCGATGTTCTTGTCGTCGGCGTTGTCGCCGGTCAGAGCCACGGTGTGGCCGCCGTCCGGGCCGGTCGCCGTCCGCAGCAGGTGGGTGCCGCGCACGAGGACGGGGCCGCTCGCCGTGTCCTGCTGCCAGAAGGTCTCCGCCGTGGCCTTGTCGCCGACGAGCAGCAGCAGCGGGCGCGATCCGCCGCCACTGACGGCGATGCGGGTCAGGCCCTTGTGCGTGTAGTTCAGCCGCAGGTCACCGGTGGTCTCGTCCCAGGTGGTCGTGACGGCGCCGCCGCTGGTGGTCACGGTGGGCTCGGAGGAGGAGCGCAGCACGGTCTCGCCGTCGCTGTCCGGGTTGCCGTAGAGCACGGCGACGTCCCGGTCGCCGATGTGCGCGTGGGTCATGATCTCCGACGTCGAGTACCGCAGCTGCGAGTCCCCGAGCCGGTAGTTCGCCACGATGACGTGCGAGTCGCGCCCGTCGAGCGTGATCGCGGTGCCCGGCTGCTGCGGCACCACCGGGTAGGTGGGCGTCGCCGTGTCGGCCGTCGGCACGTCGATGGCGTCGATGGACACGTAGTTGTCCGTGGACCCCGAGGCGTGGTTTCCGTTGACGACGATCTTCAGTGTGTGCGCCCCGGGCGTCAGGCCGGTCTTCTGGAAGACCACCGCCTGGTTCTCGCCGCCGGAGTCGTCGACCGTCGCCGCCTTGGTGCCGTCGAGGTAGACGTCGGCGTAGCCGTGGTTGCCGGTCTTCGAGCCGATCCAGCGGATCGCGGTGCCGTCGAAGGGGACGGTGACCGAGTCACCGGCCTTGCCGGAGAACGACTCGGTGTGTTTGTAGTCGCCGCCGGTGTAGCTCTGGTCGGCCACGTGCGACCACGAACCGGTGTACTGCAGCGCGGAGTCGGGGTCGTCCCAGGTGTAGGTGGTGTCCGCGGCCGGCCGGGCGTTGAAGTCCAGCGCGATGTGGGTCTTGTCGACCGCCGTGGACGTGGAGTTGCCGTGCCGCAGTACGTGGAACTGCGTCTTGGTGTCGGGGTTCATCCGGGCGGTGTCCACGACCGCGGAGTCGTCCGGCGGCGTGGCCCTGATCGCCTCGGTCTTGGTCAGCGGGGCGACCGACTGCGTGAAGTACCCGATCAGCTTGTCCTCGTAGTACTTCGGATCGAGCTGGCGGGTCTCGCGGATCGCGGCCCCGTAGTCGTACGACGTGTAGTTCTGAGGCATGCCCAGCCAGCCCCAGTTGGTGCCGCCGTAGGTCATGTAGAAGTTCTGGGCGGTGGCGCCCACGGCTATGTTCTGCTTGGAGAACACGTTGGCGAACCGGTCGTTGATCAGCTGGGCGCACTTGTCGTAGCCCGGCCCGCCCCAGGGGTCGAAGGCGCCGCCCTGGAACTCGGGCGAGTACAGCGGTTTGCCGGCCGGGTGGTCGTAGCTGATGTCGGGGACGCCGTTCCACTTCGAGGGGTTCGAGCAGTTGAAGCCCTGCGGGTAGCTGTCCGGTCCGTCGACGTCCAGGGCGCCCGTACCGGAGTTGAAGGTGCCGTTGTTGTTGCCGGTCAGCGGCACCGTGATGCCGTCGGCGCGGGCCTTGTCCTCCAGGTGCTTCATGTAGGAGCGGCCGGCGGCCGAGCCGTTGTAGTACTCGTTCTCGACCTGGTAGGCGATGACCGACCCGGTGCCGTTGGTCAGCTGGTGGCGGGCGATGATCCGGTCGATCCGGCCGAGCCACTCGTCCGCGTACTCCAGGAACTGCGGGTCGTCACTGCGGTTGCGCCCGGCCTTGGTGGTCAGCCAGCCGGGCAGGCCGCCGCCGTCGACCTCCGCATTGATGTACGGCGCCGGGCGCGCGATCACGTAGAGCCCGGCCTCCTCGGCCATGTCGAGCACCTTGTCGGCGTCCCGCACCCCGCTGAAGTCGTACACACCCGGCTTCGGCGAGTGGTAACCCCAGTCGAAGTACAGCGAGGTGCTGTTGAACCCGGCGGCCTTCATCTTCTGGAAGATGTCACGCCACAGGTCCGGACTCGGGAGCCGGAAGTAGTGGAACTCGCCGGACCACAGGTAGGTGCGCTTGCCGTCCACGAGGAACGAGTAGCCGTCGAGACTCACCGTGTGCGCCGCCGGGCCGGCGGCGGACGCGGCTGCGGGCGCCTGCCCGCCGGCGTCCCGCGCCGCGGCGGGCGCGGTCGTGCCCGCTGCCAGGGCGATGGTCGCGGCCGTCGCGAGTCCCGCGCTCCACCGTCGACGGCGTCCGGTTCTCGCGGCTACTGAACCGATCCGAATACTCCGCACTGCGGCCTCCATACCGCCTGAGCGATCAGTATCAAACAGACTCAGGCAAAGCCGAACAGTAGAGCCGCGCAAGGAGCAACACAATGGTCCGGGAGTGCCCCTCCCCTCGTACGGGCATAACCTTTCCGTACGGGTCTCGTGGTGGATGTCCGACCGTGGGTGTACGGACCCCAGCGATGCTGGAGGTGCCTGGTGACCAGTACGGGCGGTCCGCCCACGGACAGCGCGGAGCTGGATGCCGTCTTCGCGGAGACGGTGCGCCGGACGGGCGCGTCCATCGGCGCCCTGTACCTGCTCGCACCGGACCGGCGGCTGCTGCACCTGGACGCGGTGTGCGGAGTGGGGGCCCAGCTGGCCGCTCCGTGGGGGACGCTCCCGCTGGCCACTCCGGCGCCGGTGACGGACGCGGTCCGGGACGACCGTCTCGTGTGGGTGGGCAGCCGGGAGGAGATGGTCCGCTCGTATCCGCGTACCGCGATGGTGCTTCCCTACCCGCTGGCGCTGGTCGCCGCGCCCGTGACCGGCGTCCGGCGGTGGGGTGCCCTGCTGCTGATGTGGCCGGCCACCCGTCCGCCGTACATGACCGGACGGGAGCGCGCCAACATCGCGTCCAGCTGCCGGCGGGTGGCCCGGGCGCTGGAGGAGGCGGCCGATCGCGGGTCTCCGATCCCGCTCGGCGGTGGCACGCGTGTCGTCCCCGCGGGAACCGGCCGGCCGTCCACGAGCCCGGAGTCGGCCGTCGCCGACTTCGTCGAGCGCTTGCCCGGCGGCAGTTGCGCGCTGGACCTGGAGGGACGCTTCACCTTCCTGACCGCCGGGGCCTGCGAACTGCTGGGTGTCGACGCCGGCCGACTGCTGGGCACGCTGCCGTGGCAGTCCCTGCGCTGGCTGGACGACCCCGCCTACGAGGACCGCTACCGTGCCGCGGTGATCAGCCGTGAGCCGGTGGCCTTCACCGCCTGCCGCCCGCCGGACCAGTGGCTCGAATTCCACCTGTACCCGGACGCCAGCGGCATCAGCGTCCGCATCGTCAGCACCAGCCAGGAGCCCCCGCCCGCACGCGTCCACCGCTCCGCGCGCACCCCCACACCCGCCCGCGCCGGCCACCTCTACCAACTCACCCACCTGGCCGCCGCACTCACCGAGGTCGTCGGCGTGCAGGACGTGATCGACCTGGTCGCCGACCAGATCATGCCCGCCTTCGGCGCCCAGGGACTGGTGCTGTCGGCCGCCGAGGGCGGCCGGCTGCGGATCACCGGCCACAGAGGCTACTCCGCCGAGACCGTGGAGCGCCTCGACGGCCTGCCCCTCGACACCGCCCTCACCCCGGCGGGTCACGCCCTCGGCACCGGCATCCCGGCGTTCTTCGCCGACCGGGAGGAGATGCGGCGCACCTATCCGAAGGCACCGCAGATCAGCGGCGCGCACGCCTGGGCCTTCCTCCCGCTGATCGTGTCCGGCCGGCCGGTCGGCTGCTGCGTCCTGTCGTACGACCACCCCCACGCGTTCCCGGCCGAGGAGCGAGCCGTCATGACCTCGCTCGCCGGGCTGATCGCCCAGGCCCTCGACCGCGCCCGGCTGTACGACACCAAACAGGAGCTCGCCCGCGGCCTGCAGGAGGCGCTGCTCCCGCGTACCCTGCCCGAGGTCGACGGCCTGGCGGTCGCCGCCCGCTACATGCCCGCCACCCGCGGCATGGACATCGGCGGGGACTTCTACGACCTGATCCGCCTCGGCGACACCGCCGCCGCGGCCGTCATCGGCGACGTGCAGGGCCACAATGTGGCCGCCGCCGCCCTCATGGGCCAGGTGCGTACCGCGGTGCGTGCCCACGCGGCACTCGGCGCGTCCCCCGACCAGGTTCTCGCCAAAACGAACCGGCTCCTCGCCGACTTCGGCCCCGACCTGTTCACCAGCTGCCTCTACGCCCGCCTCGACTTCGCCCGCCGGAGCATGACCCTGGCCACCGCCGGCCACCCGCCGCCCCTGCTGCGCCTCCCCGGCGGCGACACCCGGCCCGTCGTCGCCCCACCCGGACCGCTCCTGGGAATCATCCCCGACGCCGTGTTCCCCGTGACCGAGCTGGCGCTCGTCCCGGGGATGATCCTCGCCTTCTACACCGACGGTCTCGTCGAGCGGCCCGGAGTCGACCTGGACGACTCCATCGCCGAACTCGCCCGGCATCTCGCCCGCGCCGACGACCGGGACCTGGATCTGCTCATCGACGAACTCGTGAGCGAAGCGGGCACGACCGGGCAGCGCGCGGACGACGTCGCCCTCCTCCTGCTGCAACATCGTGCCGGCCCGGGGCGAGCCCGCCCTCGCCGGGGCCATTCGGAGGCATCGCGGTAGCGCCCGCCAGGCCGCGCCCCCACGCTGGAGCCGGATGTGAACGCCTCACCGCGCCCCGCGCGGCAAGCAAGGTTCCGGGAGGACCGAGTGACCGCTTCGTCGCCCGCCACCGACGCACCGCCGGCCCGGTACGACGACCTGCGGGCCCTGGTGGTGAACTGCACCCTCAAGCGCTCGCCGGAGACGAGCAACACGCAGGGACTGATCGACCGCAGCACCGCCATCCTGGCCGCGCAGGGAGTACAGGTCGACGTCGTACGGGCGGTGGACCACGACATCGCCACCGGCGTGTGGCCCGACATGAGGGAGCACGGCTGGGAGCGGGACGCCTGGCCGGACCTGTACCGGCAGGTCCTGGCGGCCGACATCCTCGTCCTGGCCGGGCCCATTTGGCTCGGGGACAACAGCTCCGTGATGAAGCAGGTGATCGAGCGTCTCTACTCCTGCTCCAGCCTGCTCAACGAAGCGGGGCAGTACGCCTATTACGGCCGCGTGGGCGGCTGCCTGATCACCGGCAACGAGGACGGCGTCAAGCACTGTGCCATGAACGTCCTTTACAGCCTGCAGCACCTGGGCTACACGATCCCGCCCCAGGCGGACGCCGGCTGGATCGGCGCGGCAGGCCCCGGCCCCTCCTACCTGGACCCGGGCTCGGGCGGCCCGGAGAACGACTTCACCAACCGCAACACCACCTTCATGACCTGGAACCTGCTGCACCTGGCGCGGGCGTTGAAGGACCTGGGCGGCATCCCCGCGTACGGGAACCAGCGCACGGCCTGGGACGCGGGCTGCCGCCACGACTACGAGAACCCCGAACACCGATAGACGTCGTCCCGGTCGGCCGAGGAGGGCCGACCGGGACGCCGGGCTCAGGCGAGGTCGAACCGGTCGAGGTTCATCACCTTGTTCCACGCCGCCACGAAGTCACGTACGAACTTCTCTCCCGCATCCTGGGACGCGTAGACCTCCGAGACGGCTCGCAGCTGGGAGTGCGCACCGAAGACCAGGTCGACTGCGGTGGCGGTCCACTTGACCTCGCCGGTGGCGCGATCCCGGCCTTCGAACACGTTCTCGTCCGTGGCCGACGCCTTCCACTCCGTGCCCATGTCGAGCAGGTTGACGAAGAAGTCGTTGGTCAAGGTTCCCGGCCGGTGGGTGAAGACACCGTGGGGAGACCCCTTGAAGCCCGTGTTCAGGGCCCGCATGCCGCCGATCAGCACCGTCATCTCCGGAGCGGTCAGCGTCAGCAGGTTGGCGCGGTCCAGCATGAGGGTCTCCGGCGACAGCTTCTCGCCCGCCGGAAGGTAGTTGCGGAAGGCGTCCGCCTTGGGCTCCAGCACGGCGAAGGACGCCGCGTCGGTCTGCTCCTGCGAGGCGTCCGTACGCCCCGGCGCGAACGGCACCGTGATGTCGTGCCCGGCGTTCCTCGCGGCCTGCTCGACGGCCGCGCACCCGCCGAGGACGATCAGGTCGGCGAGGGAGACCCGGGTGCCGCCGGTCTGGGAGCCGTTGAAGTCCTGCTGGATCCGCTCGAGGGTCCGCAGCACCTCGGTCACCTCGGGGACGTCGTTGAGCTCCCAGTCCTTCTGCGGCGCGAGCCGGATGCGTGCTCCGTTCGCCCCGCCGCGCTTGTCGGTGCCGCGGAAGCTCGCCGCCGACGCCCAGGCGGTGGTGACCAGCTGGGAGAGGGAAAGGTCCGAGGCGAGGATCCGGCCCTTGAGGGCGGCGATGTCCTCGTCCCCCACCAGTTCGTGGTCGACGTCGGGAACCGGGTCCTGCCACAGCTGCGGCTCGGGAATCCACGGGCCGAGGTAACGCGCGCGCGGTCCCATGTCGCGGTGCAGCAGTTTGTACCACGCCTTGGCGAAGGCCACCGCCAGCTCGTCGGGGTTCTCGTGGAACCTCTTCGTGATCGGTCCGTAGACCGGGTCCACCTTCAGCGCGAGGTCCGTCGTCAGCATCATGGGGGCGTGCCGCTTCGACGGATCATGGGCGTCGCGCACGGTGTCCCGGGCCGCGGGATCCGTGGGAGTCCACTGGTGGGCGCCGGCGGGGCTGCTCGTCAGCTCCCACTCGTACCCGTAGAGATTGTCCAGGTACCCGTTGTCCCACCTGGTCGGCTCGGTGGTCCACGCACCCTCCAGACCACTGGTGAGGGCGTGGGGGCCCGTCCCGCTGCCGTAGGTGTTACGCCAGCCGAGGCCCTGCTGTTCGATCGAGGCGGCCTCGGGTTCCGGGCCGATGTAACTGGGATCGACCGCGCCATGACACTTGCCGAAGGTGTGGCCGCCGACGATGAGCGCGACCGTCTCCTCGTCATTCATCGCCATGCGCCCGAACGTCTCCCGGACGTCCCGGGCGGCAGCCATCGGGTCCGGGTTTCCGCTGGGCCCCTCCGGATTGACGTAGATCAGGCCCATCTGCACGGCGGCGAAAGGACCGGTGAGGTTCCTGTCGCCGCTGTAGCGCTCGTCTCCGAGCCAGGTGTCCTCAGGCCCCCAGAAGATTTCCTCGGGTTCCCAGATGTCCTCTCGCCCGAAACCGAACCCGAACGTCTTGAAGCCCATGGATTCCATGGCACAGTTTCCGGCGAAGACCAGGAGATCGGCCCAGGAGATTTTCCGGCCGTACTTCTGTTTGACCGGCCACAGCAGGCGGCGCGCCTTGTCCAGGCTCGCGTTGTCCGGCCAGCTGTTGAGGGGGGCGAAGCGCTGCGCGCCGCTGCCGCCACCGCCGCGTCCGTCCGCGATGCGGTACGTTCCCGCGGCATGCCAGCTCATCCGGATGAAGAGCGGCCCGTAGTGACCGTAGTCGGCAGGCCACCAGTCCTGGGATGCCGTCATCACCTCGAAGACGTCATGCTTCAGCGCGTCGACGTCGAGGGTGGCGAACTCTTTCGCGTAGTCGAAGTCCTCGTCCATCGGGTTCGACCGGGGCGAGTGCTGGTGGAGAACCTGGAGGTCCAGTTGATTCGGCCACCAGTCCCGGTTCGTCCTGGGCCGCCGAGTGGGTGTGGGCGTCGGTGAAGGGATTGCTGGATTTTCGCTTTCACTGGCGGACATGCCCGTCCTTCTTCCTGTCTCGGTGTTCTGTGCCGCGTCCGTATGGTCGCGCACAGCAGGCCACACCTCTGTGAAACACGCAGAGCACTCCTCATGACAGGCGTGAGGGAAAGGGACGGCCTTTCTCCGCACGTGCCGATTTCCGACGCAAGCCGAATCGAATTCGCGTGGACGGGGCCGATCGGGCCGGGACGCGTGCCCGGAGGTGCCGGGGGGCGGGTGCTGTGGAGGAGGTGTGTGGGGCGGACGACGTGTGATCCTCCGTGTATACAGTGCGTGTTAGCCTGCCCGCGATCACGATCGAATGCATACGGGGGAGGCACGGTGGGCTCGGAGGGCTACCAGGTCACGGCAGGTATGACCGGCCAGGCCCAGCAACTCGACGCTGCCGGCAGGGACATGGACGCCGTCAGCTCGGCAGTCAAGTCCCGCACGAGTTACTCGTACAGCGAGGTCGGCGGCGACGACGCCGCGTCCGCGCTGAACGCGTTCGTCAAGGCCTGGGAGGCGGAGGCCAAGACACTGGCGTCGGCGTTGCACGAGCTCGGCGGCAAGGTGCAGTTGGCCAAGAAGACCTACCACGGCACCGACGGCCTGGTGAAGGCGCACGCGGACGGCGTCCGCGTCGGCGGCACGAGCAGCCTCACCGACACATCCACGCAGGGCGGGCGCACCTCCGTCCTGTCGAGCTACTGAGGAACGGGCCGGTGTCGTTCTTCTCCTCTCCTCTCGACTCCCCTTCCTTCCGCCTCGCGTGGCTCGCCGGGCTGTCCAAGAAAATGCTCGCCGCCGGGAGCAAGAACGAGCTCCTCGACCTGATCGACGACGCGCTCTCGGTGCCCGAACCGGGCGGCGACCCGGGCGTGCTGGAGGGCCTGGCAAGCCTCTACCGCAGCCAGGTCGACCACGTCGGCAGCGTCTTCGACCAGGTCGACCGGGTGGGCCGCAAGGGTCTCCCGGAGGTGTGGGTCGGCGACACGAGCGTCCTCGCCTCCGACGTGGTGAACGCCGCCGGGCGGTCCGTGAACCAGATGAGCGAGGCGTTCCAGGGGTGCGCGACGGTGCTGCTGACGCTGGCCGACGCGATCGGCGCCGCGCAGCGCAAGGACGAGCAGGGCCGCGGACAGCTGCTGGAGCAGAAGAAGACGCTCGGCGGCAAGGACGGTTTCTTCGACGACCTGCACGAGAACGACGAGGAGGAGTGGGACCGCAAGAACGCCGCCCACTTCGGCTCCTCCGCGGTCGACCTGATGCACGCCGCCGTCTCCGACGCGCAGGAGGCCACCCGCGTCGCGGCCCGGGACCTGAACAAGTGGGCCGCCGAGGCGCGGGCCGGGAAGATGGAGACCAGCGAACTCACCGCCGTCGACAAGCTGATGCTCGCCGACACCGGCGTCGCGGGCGCCGACGCCGAGCTGAACGAGATCCTCAAGGCCGGCGACCTGGAGCGCGCGTCGGCGCGGATGGACCTGCTGAGCCTCGACGACGAGATGGCCATGGAGCGGATGCTGGCGAAGTCGGACAGCCCGCAGGAGCGGGCCTACCTGATGAAGGCCCTGGCCGCAGGCCACAGCGTCGCCGAGATCGGGACGTTCCAGAACAAGATCCACGGCAAGGACCCCGCCTGGCTGCGCCGGCACCTCACTCCGGTGGTCACCGCCGGGGACAGCATGAACGACGAGGGCCTGGCGCCGGACGGCTCGAACAACAACAAGGACTACGTCACGTTCGACGGCCAGCGGTGGGTCCAGGGCGGCGACGGCTCCGAGGGCACCTGCGTGGCCTCCTCCACCGTCACCTCCCGCGCCATGGTCGACCCCCTCTACGCGCTCGACCTCACCGGCGGCCCCGACGGGCAGCAGGACGACCCCGACGCCTTCAAGCAGCGCCTGGTGGCCGAACAGCACCGGCTGCACACCGAAGGCGACGGCGGCAAGAACTGGGGCGGCATGGGTCCCGAGGGTCAGGAACGGATCAACGACTCCCACGTCGGCAGCGCCACCGGCAGTGACTACGAGCGCCAGGACCTGAACAGCAACGCCGACCGCAGGGCGGTCCTCACCGAGGTCGAGAAGTCGGTGGCGCAGGGGCGGCCGGTGCCGGTCGACGTCTCGGGCAAGGAGGGCGCCCACGCCATGACCATCATCGCCCAGGAGGGTGACAAGCTTCAGGTGTACAACCCCTGGGGCTCGACCACCTGGGTCAGCGAGGACGACTTCATCAACGGCCACATGGGCAAGGCTTCCAACAGTGATCTCCCCAACGCGTACAGTGTCTATCTTCCGCGGTAGCAGGGGCGGTGCCGCGATCGCGGCGGCCGCGCTGCTCGCTCTCGCCACGGGCTGCGGCCCGGGCACCGACGAACCGGCCGGCGGCTCCGCGAGCACCGCGAGCCACCCGGTGAAGGACACCAGCATCACCGCCGAGCCGGGAGAGCGCTTCACGATCACCGTCCACCAGAACGCCTCCACCCGCGAGTACTGGTACCTCGTCGACCCCGGGCCCGACCGCTCGGTGCTCGTCAGCCGCGGCCAGGACTACGCGTCGGACTCCGGCGACGAGCCGATGCCCGGTGCCGGCGGCCGGCTCACCTTCACCTTCGAGGCGAAGGGCAAGGGGACCACCCGGTTCACGCTGCTGCACTGCACGTTCACCACCTGCCAGGGCAACACCTCCAGCCTGCCCCCCGAGACGGCCGGACCCTCCGCCAGCCCCTCCCAGGCCCCCGAGCGCATCACCTACACCGTCACCGTCCGCTGAGCGACGAGACGAGACACCGAGGCCCCGCCATGAACGACGCCGCCCCGTACCCGCCGGACCGCACGGACGACGAGCTGGCCCGGCTCGACATCACCGTCCTGCTGCGGTACGGCCTCGTCGCCGAGCCCGGCCCCCGCCGCACCGCCCTGTTCGGCGACGGCGCCGCGGCCGCAGCCGTCCTCCTCGACCGCCTCGGCACCGAACCGCGCTCGGTCGCCTTCCTCGCCGAGACGGTACGTGCCGGCGGACTCGCCCGCGCCGCGGAGCTGCCCGAGCCCCTGCCCCGCCGGGAGGCGGCCGTCCTCGTCCGGGAGTGGCTCCGGGCCGGCACCGAACTCGTGGGCGGGATCGCCGCCGACGACACCGCGGCCGCCTGGCTGCGCGCCGTCGCGACCATCATCGAACTCAAGCAGCTGACCCGGGCGCGGGGCGGGAGTACGTGATCTCACCGGGCCGCGCTGCCCAGGCTGTACGCGGCGCCCGCGCACTCCGCGGTTCGGTCAATCGGGCGGGGTGTTCACCAGCCACTGGGCCAGCTCCTCGACCTCCATGAGCACTCCGGCTGGCTCCTGGTCCAGGTCGAGGGCGTGCTGATGGATGACGATGCCCGCGTGACGCACCTGATGGGCGGCGTGCGGGGCATTGCCCTTCGCATAGACGAGGTGACCCTCGCGCAGACCGAGGGCTGTGCAGTACGCCAGCATCTGGTACAGGTCGGCATCCGGATAGCCGCCCCGTTTCTCCGCCTTGTACTTTGCGTCCACGACCGCGCACGGGGTGCCGTCGGGACCGTACAGCACGAGGTCCGGCTTCATGCGGATGGCGGCGGCCTCATCGAGGTGGTGCGGGTCCTGGAGCCGGACGGTGTGACCCGAACCCGCGGTCTGCAAAGCCTCCCGCAGGGCTGCCGTCACGAAGTCCTCGAAGAGCCTGTTCATGTTGAACAGGAACCCGTCGATGCGCAACCCGCCGGGCGAGTGCTCGGCGGAAATGCCGTCCATGACCAGGCGGGCGAGATGCAGGGCGTGGTGGTACCGGGCGTTGAGGCGGGTGGGGAGCCAGTCGGGTATCGGCTGCCCGCGCACGATCGCGGTCACGCCGGCCAGCCGGGCGCGCTGGTGCAAAAGCCTGCGACGCACCTCGCGCGGCACTCCGGGAAGCCGGAGGAGACGCTCGACGGCCGTACGCAGGACGCGGTTCTCCGCGATGTCGGTGGTGAAGTCGTCGTACGCCACCTCCACCGGCAGTGTCGCCCCGAAGCGACGCCGTATCTGGTCGGCCTCCCGGAGCCGTCCGCGCAGGACGAGGGCGCTCTCCTCCGTGGCCTTGTACCCCTGCAGCAGTCCTCGCCGCAGTGCACGGTCCACCTGCCGCTCCACCGCGTGGGCGAGCGCGGGCACGAGATCGTGGTGCTCAGCGACCTCGACCTGCCCGTCGTGCCAGCTCCTGTGGTGGACAGGGCTGTAGCCGAGCAGGAAGAAGAGCCGGACGACGGGCACCTTGGGAGTGACCCGCACGGTGACCTGCCCGCCGCCCGGTACGGTCACAGCGACCGCCCCGACCTTGCTGCCCGCCCGCAGCGACCAGTGCCCCGGGGCGTACGGGTCGGGGGTCGCGTCCACGATGCCGGCCGCGGCGAGCGCGCGGCCGACCGGATCGGGGAGTGCGCGGCGGACGGCCGGCGCGTGCTCCACCAGCTCCACGGACTCGCCAGGGCTCGGGGTACTCGCCGCAGAGCTCACCCCAGCGACTCCCGCAGGGCGGCCAGCCCGTACCGCTTCTCGATGTCCACGCCTTCCCCGTAGTGGTGCTCCTCCAGCAGCGGAAGGATCTTCGTCCGCCAGGTCCGTTCCAGACCGCCCTCCCGGTAGGCGCCCTTCTTCATCAGATACGAGGGCCCGATACGGAAGTCCGCGTCCTCGATACGGGAGTTGAGCGCGTCAAGCAGATCGGCGGGCTCGGTGTCCCTGCCCTCTCTCTCCAGCCAGCGGCGCAGCAGGCCGCTCGTCGGCTGCGTACGCGGCGACAGCTCCACGAACGCGAACCGGCGGCGCATCGCCGCGTCCACGAGGGCGATCGAGCGGTCGGCGGTGTTCATGGTGCCGATCACGAACAGGTTCGGTGGCAGCGCGAAGTCGTCGCCGGAGTAGGTGAGCCGCACCGACTTGTTGCGGTACTCCAGCAGGAAGTACAGCTCGCCGAAGACCTTCGCCAGGTTGGCCCGGTTGATCTCGTCGATGATCAGGAAGTGCGGGATGTGCCGGTTTCCCTCGCGGGAGGCCAGGTCGGCCAGTTCCCGCAGCGGGCCCGCGGTGAGCCGGAAGGCGACCTCCTTGGTCCGCGGGTCCTCCTGGGGCCGGAACCCCTCGAAGAAGTCCTCATAGGTGTACGAGGGGTGGAACTGCACGAGCTTCACCTGCTCGGGCCCGCCGCCGAGGAACTCGGCGAACTTCAGCGCCAGGTACGTCTTGCCGGTGCCGGGCGGCCCGTACAGCACCAGCTGGCGGTCGTCCCAGAGCAGGTCCCGCACCTCGCGCAGCCACTCGGTGTCGTGCACGAGGAGTTCACCGGCCAGCGCGTCGGTCGGCTCGGGCAGCTCGAGCTCGCGGCGGGCGGTGATCGCCGGGATCTCCGTGCCGGGGTCCCGCTCGATGGCCTCCGCCTCCTCGACCAGCTCCTCGTCGGTCAGGCCGAGACCCTCGATGTGGGCCTGGACCGAGGTGAGGTCGACGACGTCGTGCTGGATGGACAGCTTCTGCTGGAGCTCCTCCGGAAGTTCGCCGTACGGGTGCCCGACGGGCTGCCACTCCACCGGCCGGCGCAGGTTGGACCGCCGGTCCTCCGACTGGGTCTGCTCCGCCTCGCCGGTGATCTCACCGACGTACAGGTGCCCGCCGGATATGGTGCACACGGTGTCGCCCGGCTTCATCCGGGACAGGAAGGCGTGCAGATCCTCGACGAGTTGCTGTTGCTGGCTGTACGTGGCCGTGGACTCGTAGTCCTCCTGGACAAGGGTGCGCAGCTCGTCCTTGCCGACACCCTCCCGGACGCCCTGGCGCAGACGGGAGGCGGCGAGGGTGACGAGTCCCTCCGGAAGCCACTGACGCCGGACCAGGTCGAGGCCCGAGACGTTCGAACCCCTAATCAGCCACGGGCGGTTGGGTACGGCCGCGGAGGATCCGAAATGGTCGATGAGCGCGCGGCCGTCGGCGGACTTCCACACCCCCCATCCGTTAGCACTGCAGCCCATGAGGATCTCGGCGGCGGCCGACGGCGAGGTGCACTCGATGTCCGACACGGTCTCCAGATATCCCTGCCAGCGGTCGGACCTGCGGATCACACCTGCGTCGATCAACTGCTGCCGCGTGTAGTACGACGGTGGTTTCCGCGCGGCGAACGAAGGCACGGTGTTGGCCCGGACCGGGGAACCCGCCGCGATGACGAACATCCGGCTTCCCTTCGCGCCCTTCTGCTGCAGCAGCCGCCCCCGGGCCACCATCTTCCCGTTCGGCAGCCTCAGCCGGAACTCGGGAAACTCGTCGGCCATGGACCTCCCCCTCAGCACGCACCGGTCCGATCTCGCCTGCAGCGTACTGGCCGCCACCGACAGCCCGGCTTCCCGATCCCACGGCCCGCCTTCCTAGGATGTCCCTTCGTATCCGGGAGGGGATCGCATGACAGTGAGCGGTACGGACGGGCTGTGGGAGAAGGAGTTCCGGCAGCGGCGGGCGGACTGGCTGGAGATCAGAGCCGGGGACCTCGCCGCCGTGCTGGAGACCACCGGCCCCCAGTTGTACAAGCTGCTCCCTGCCGATCTCGGGGACCGGTCACTGGTCGCGGCGGTGACGGTCGCGCGGGTGGCCGCGGACGAGGCACGGGCCCAGCCCGTGGCGGAGACCGTCCGCTGGCTGGAGCGGCTGGTCCCCGGGGGACACCTCCACGATCTGGAGGGAGCGGCACGGGAACTGCGGTCCCGGCTCGCGCCGAGCGGCGAACCGGCCCTGTGGTCCTGGAACGCCGAGGGCTGGGAGGAGATGCTGCTGTGGCGGTGGGGGCGGGTCCAGCCGCGAACCGGCGACCCGGCCGCGGACTTCGCGGGGTGGCGGGCGCGTTGGTCGGCGGAGATCCCGTGGAACGGTGAGATCGACCGTCCGGAGTCGATGCCACGCCGACACGGCAGGCAACTCCTCACCCCCGCCGAGTTCTTCGCCGGCGAGCCGGAGCCGCTGCGGCTTCTGGCCCAAGCCGTGCTGGACGCGCCCGGCACCGCCGCCGCGGTCCAGGACGCGGTGCTGCTGCGGGAGGAGCACCTTCAGGGCGCGGGGCACCTGGTGTGGCTGGCCCAGCAGCAGGCTTGCGTCGAACAGCTCGAAGCGTGGCGCCGCAGACATCAGGCCACGGGATCGGAGGCCACGCGGGCGTTCCTCGCGGAGCTGTCCGAAGCGGTCAAGCGATACATGTCGCTCGTGCTCCAGCCGGTCATCGACGCCCTCTCCGCGTGTGAGCGAACCCTGCTCGGTGACAGCAAGTACGGCGCGCGGCGCTCTGCCGCCGACTACCTGGACGCGTTCCTCGACGCGCAGGAACAGCCCGGCCAGGACGCCTGGCGGGACGAGCGGCTCGGCGCGGACGTCGAACAGCAGGCGCGGGAGCGTCACGACCGGGGCGAGGTCACCTGGCACGGCATGCTCGGCTCGGTCCCCGTCTGGTACCGAGTCGTCACCTCCCGGGAGGAGCGGGCGGCCGCACTGGCCTACTCCGGGAAGCCGTCGACGTCCGTCGTGCGGGTCACGACCGGCGCGGCGACCCAGAGTTTGCTGTCCGACCTGTTCGGTTTCGGGGGCCCCGGGGACGAGCACGAGGAGTGGTACCCCGAACCCGGCATCGAGATCGACTACGCCCCGGACAGCGCCTTCGACCTGTGCGCTCTGCTGGCGGTCGCCCAACTCGGCCACGCGCGGCTCGAGTTCCTCGTGCGGCGCGCCGACGGTGGTTTCCGGCGTCTTCGCTCGGTGCGGGCGCGGGTCCGTGACGACGACACCGTCGCCTGGCGGCACTGGGCGCTCAAGGTGCTGTCGGAACTCGTACCGGACCCGGAGGACCTGGCGGACCTGATCGCCCGGGAGGACGACGGCGGCACGGACGAGAGCAGCGCGGCGGACGCCCGGACGCGCGCCGATGACCGTACGACGTCCGACTCCGACGGGTCCGGGTCGGGCCCCGGGCCCGCGCGCGACGGACTGCCCGAGGCGCTGCTCGGCAAGGTCAGGGCGCTGCTGCGGAAGTCGGAGAACCCGGCAGTCACCGAGGACGAGGCCCGCGTCTACCGGGACAAGGCCTACGAGCTCATGGCCAAGTACGGGATCGAGCAGGCCATGCTCGACGACGTGACCGAGGCGGAGCGGCCGGTGGACCGGATCGTCGATCTCCACCCGCCCTACGTGAAGGAAGGGCGTCGGCTGCTCGCCAGGATCGGCTACGAGATGCGCTGCCGGTCGGTGTACCCCGGCGGCAGGGACAACCGTCACCGGGTCCACCTCTTCGGTTTCCAGGCCGACATCCAGGCCACCGAGGTGCTGTTCGCGAGCCTGCGACTGCAGATGCTGGAGGGCGCGGACCGCGCGGACCGCCTGCACCGCCCGGAGGGTGAGGACGCCCGCGCCTACAAGCGCTCCTGGATGCTCGGCTTCATCCGCGAGGTGACGGCGCGGATCGGTGCCGCGCAGCGGACCGCGAGCGCCGCCGCCGAGCAGGGAAGCGAAGCGGACGGGACGGGTGGCCGCAGTGTCGCTCTGGTCCTCGCCGACCGGACGACGGTGGTAGAGGCGCGGCTCGCCGCCGAGTACCCGAAGCTGAACAAGACCCGTCCGACGAGGTTCAAGGGCACCGGCTACTGGCAAGGGGTCTCCGACGGCCGGGACGCGGACATCGGCGGCCCGGCCTTCGACCAGGAGGCCGAGGCTGCCCGGCTCATCCGCTGAACTCACGGGGTGCCGGATGCGGGACGTCGTCGTGGGCCGGGAAGATCCCGGCCCACAGCGTCCCCCTGCCGGGGTCAGGTGATCGGGCCTCCAGCCGGGAACTGCTCGCTCTCGCTGTCGTTCTGGAACTGCTGCCTCACTGTCTGCCTGACCCGGCGGCGCGCGGGGCGCAAGAGCGACGGCTGCTCAACCTTCGCACCGGATCAGCGCCCCGCGTGACCGCACGTCAGCTCATCGAGACCCACAGGAAGCCGATCCGCGCGGCCCGCGCTCACGGCGTCAGGGCCCGTCGGTGCTACCGCCCGCACCTCCGCGGTGAACAGCGGGATCCGCTTCATCCTGAGACGCGACGTCGAGAAATCGCGGACGCGACGTCAATCCGGCGGCGAGCCGACGCGGCATGATCGAAAGGCACCCGCCCCGGCGCGCGGCCCGCCGCACAGCCCGCTGCGACGGGCACACCACCACACCGGGCCGGCAGCCCGGCGGCCGTCCCCGACAGCGGCACGGGCCCCGGGTCCCGGCACTCATGGCCGTGCCCGCGCGTGCACCCGTACCCCTTCCCCTACCCGTGCCAAGGACGCTCATCATGGACCGACTGGACGTCATCGACATCTGCAACCGCATGGCCTGGTACGCGGACCAGCGTGCCTGGGACGCGCTGGCCGGGGTGTTCGCCGACAAGGTGACGCTCGACTACACCAGCCTTAACGGCGGCGAACCCGTCACCCTCGCCCCCGCGCAGATCGTCGACGGCTGGCGGACCGGCCTCGGTGTGTACACCGCCACCCACCACCTCCTCGGCAACCACCTGGTCGCCGTCGACGGCGACCAGGCGGTGTGCACCGCCGCCTTCCAGGCCACCCACCGCAAGGCGGACGACTCCCTGTGGACGCTGGGTGGCACCTACCGTTTCGACCTGGCCCGCACCCGCGGTGGATGGCGCATCGCCGGCGTCGTGATGACCGCGATCTGGAGCGACGGGGAGCGATGAGGCGCCCGGAGGGGCGCCGGCGCCGTCCGTCGGCCACCTCCACGGCTCCCCGCCTCACCCTCGCACTCGCGCCCTGCTCGGACTCACCGATGGACCGACCGCCCACGCCACACAGGAGTACGCATGACACGCAGGACCGACGTCGCCTTCGCCGGCGAGGACGCCACCCTGACCGGCACCCTCTACCTTCCCGAGCACACGGACATTCCGGGCCCGCTGCCCGGGATCGTGGTCGCCGGCACTTGGACCAGCGTCAAGGAGCAGATGGCCGACCGGTACGCGGAACGGCTCGCCGAGCGCGGATACGCCGCGCTGTCCTTCGACTTCACCGGCTTCGGCCAGTCGGGGGGCGTGCCGCGTGACGTCGAGGACCCGGCCCGCAAGGTCCGCGACATCCACCACGCGCTCAGTTTCCTGGCCGCCCACGAGGCGGTCGACGGCGACCGGATCGGCGCACTCGGCATCTGCGCGGCCGCGATGTACATGTCGGACAGCGCCGCCGGTGACGCCCGGGTGCGATCCCTGGCCCTCGTCGCCCCCTGGCTGCACGACGCCGCCGTCTGCGAGGACGCCTACGGCGGCGCGGAGGCCGTCGCCGAACGGGTCAAGGCCGGCCGGGAGGCCCGCGCCCACTACGAGGAGACCGGCGAGGTCGCATACGTCCCGGTGGTCTCCGCGACCGACGAACGCGCCGCCATGCCGTACGAAATCGACTTCTACCTCAACCCCGCGCGCGGCGGCATCCCCGCCTGGCCGAACCGTTTCGCTGTGATGTCGTGGGCGGACTGGCTCACGTACGACGCCATCGCCCTCGCGCCCCGCATCGGGCAGCCCACCCTGCTGGTGCACAGCGAGGACGCCGCGATCCCCGACGGTGCCCGCCGCTTCCACGCGGGGCTCGCCGGCCCCAAGGACATCCTGTGGACGCAGGGCACGCAGTTCGACTTCTACGACTCCGAACCCCAGGTCACCATCGCCGTCGACACCGTGGCCGCGCACTTCGCCCGGACGCTGCGATGATCCTCGTCACCGGAGCCACCGGAAACGTCGGCGGCGAGGTCGTCCAGGCGCTCGCCCGCGCCGGAGAGCCCGTACGTGCCCTGGTCCGCAAGCCCGCCGATGTGCCCGCCGACCAGGTGGTCGGAGATCTGAACGAGCCTGACTCGCTCGGTCCCGCCCTCGACGGCGTACGGGGCGTGTTCCTGCTTCCCGGCTACCGCGACATGCGTGGGCTGCTCGCCCGTATGCGCGGTGCCGGGGTGGAACGCGTCGTCCTGCTCTCCAGCTTCGCGACCGTCGCCACCGACACCGACAACGTCCTGTCGGAATTCATGATCGACTCGGAGACCGCGGTCAGGGAATCAGGCCTCGCCTGGACGGTCCTGCGGCCGAACGCCTTCATGTCGAACGCGCTGCGCTGGCTGCCGCAGCTCCGGGCGGGCGATGTGGTCAGGGACGCGTTCGGCGCGGTGCCGGTCGCGTCGGTCGACCCGTACGACATCGCCGCCGTCGCCGTCCGAGCCCTGCTCGACCCCGGCCACGAGGAACGGATCCACCCGCTCAGCGGCCCCGAACCGCTGCTGCCGGCCGAGCGGTTGGCCGTCCTGGCCGAGGTCCTCGGGCGCGACCTGCGCTTCCACGCGCTGTCGGACGAGGAGGGCCGGGCCGACATGGCCGCGGCGGGCGTGCCGGAGCCGTACATCCGGGCCTTCTTCGGTTTCTACGGCGACGGCACCCTCGACGAGTCGCAGGTCTACCCGACCGTCGAGCGGCTGACCGGCAGCCCGCCCCGCACCTTCCGCCAGTGGGCGACCGCACACCGTGCGCAGTTCACGGCCGATCGGGAGCCGTGAAGCCCCCGGGAGCCCGGTCCAGGAAGACGGCGACGGAGCTGATCCGGCCGTCCTCGTCGAGGTGCAGGACGTCCGTGCCGCGGTGGCGGAGGATGCGCGGCCGATCCGCGCACGGCGGAGCCGATGCGGGCCGGTGACCGCCCAGCGCCCCTGTCGTCGTGGCCCGGCGCGCGTGCGCGGAGCCCCTGGCTTCCGGCGAGGGGCTCCGTCGTCGGTGCGGGTGCCTTCAGCGGGCGACCAGGCGGTCAGCAGACGACAGACGACGTGTGCGTTCGACCGCTGCGTACGGCCGGGGTCCTCAGGCGTCGTCGAAGTCGGTGCTGCGGCTGACCGACTCCCAGGCCCGGGTCTCTTCCCGGGCGGCCTCCGCGTGGGCACTGATCGCCTCGAACGCGTCGTGGCCCAGGGCGAGCCGGAGCGGGGTGTGCTCGCTGTCAAGCGCCTTCAGGATGGCGGCGGCCGCCTTCGCCGGGTCACCTGCCTGCTTGCCGTCGCTGTCCGTCAGGCCCGTACGGACGGCACCGGCGGTCGCGGCGTACTCCGGCATCTCGGCCGTCTGCTGCAGCGCGTCACCGCCGACGAACGAGGTGCGGAACGAGCCGGGCTCGACGATGAGCGCCTTGATGCCGAATGGGGCGACCTCGGCGGCGAGCGCCTCCGTCAGCCCTTCCAGGGCGAACTTGGTCGCCGAGTAGGCACCGACACCGGGGAAGGACAGCCGCCCTCCCATGCTGCTCATCTGGACCACGGCACCGGACTTGCAGCTCCATCAGGTCTCGGAGTGCCTGGTCGCTTGTGTCCTCCACGGCGCCCACCAGAGCGCGCCCCGCGTTGTTCACCAGGACGTCGATCCGGCCGAATCGCGCGATCACGTCGGTGACGGTCGCGTCGACGCCGGTGGCGTCCGTGACGTCCAGAGCCACCTGGATCAGCCGGTCGGGGTACGTCGTGGCGAGGTCGTCGGCGGGCCGCCGCGGCACTGCCCGATCTTCGTCGGGCCGTGTTGCCGTTCCGTCCACACCGTCTTCTCACTTTGTCCCAGGCCCCCTCCTCGGCTGCTCGCTCCGGCAGGCCGTTGCGCGGTAGTCGCGCGGGGAGAGCCCGTACGCGGCGCGGAAGGCCCGGGTGAAGTGGGAGGCACGGGGCATGCCCCACCGGGTGGCGAGCGCGTGGATGGGCCGGTCGCGCAACGCTGGGTCCGCGAGGTCGGCGCGGATCCTCTCCAGCCGCTGGGTGCGGATCCAGGCGGCGACCGTCTCGCCCGGGGTGTGTTCGCCGAAGACGCGGTGCAGGTGGCTGAGGGAGATGTGGTGCGCGGCGGCGACCCTGCTCGGGGTCAGCTCCGGGTCGGGCAGGTGCTGCTCGATGAAGGTCCGGATGCGCCGGCCGAGGATCTCGTACCGGGTTTCCGCCGGCAGGGCGGCCTCGGCGTCCAGGGCGTGGGCGAAGAAGGCCGAGACCAGGTCCAGCGTGACCGTGCCCAGGCGGGGCCCGTCGGCCGGCCGCAGCACCTCGGCCTGCCGGTCCAATCCCGTGAGGAAGTCCGCCAGGAGCAACCCCGGGCCGGTCCGAACCGACAGCCCGTGCCCGAGCACCCGTTCCACCTGCCGCTGCGGCAAGGGCAGCAGGTTCTTGGGCAGGTCCACGCCCACACCGGCGACCACACCCGGCCGGCCCTCTGCCGTGGCGGCCGAGGTGTACGCATGCGAGGTGCACGCCTGCCGACTGGCGTCCACGAGAACGTCACCGGCGCCTATCGTGGCCGTCCCCCCGCGCTCATGGACCAGCGTCAGTCTGCCGTCAGTCAGCAGGGACAGGTGGTAGAGCTCGGCGTCGTCCCGCCGGATGCGCCGCTGTGTCCGCCGGAACGTCGCGGGCGAGAACGCCGTCCGCCACACGGTCACCGGCCCCAGCTCCATCACCCGCAACTGGGCCCGGAAGTCGGCGGTATGGGGACTGCTGGCGTCGTTGGCCCGGCTCTGGTCGATCAACTCCCGCCAGCGGTCGAACCGCTCGCCGACGGGTACGTCCTCGCTGCGGAATACCGTACCGATCACTGCTGTGCTCTCCGTCCTCCCCGATGGGCGCACGTCCTGTGGGTGGTGAACGCCGTGACGGACTCCAGGATGAGGCCGTGCTGGACGAGGAGGTCCACCCACAGGTGTGGCGTCCGTACCCACATGTGCACCAGGTGCTCCACTTCAGTGTCGGGCAGCCACAGGATTCGCAGGTGTGGTGACACGGAGGTGGCGGGACCGGGGCCGTAGGAGTCGGTGCCCAGGCGGTGAAGAGGAGCCGTCCACCGGGCCTGGGTCTCCGTGCCGCCCCTGCGCGCACGGTGCGCTCCAGCCGCAGCCGGGCCGAGCGCCCGCGCAGCGTCAGAGTCACGGCGAGATCGGCGGACCAACGGGGGAGCGCCGCCCACTGCTTCCGGTCCCCCCGGCGCAGGGCTTCGCCGAACCGGGCCAAGCGCCGCGTCCCACGCCTCGGCGTCGTGCACGAGATGCGGCAACAGCCAAGGCAGGGACCCTGTGAGCGGGGGAGCGCGGCCCTATACTCCCCAGCGTGCCATCCAACGGGGAGTTGTCGACGCACGGCAGGCCGCTCCGGTTCGCCGTGCTCGGCCCGCTCCAGGCCTGGCGCGGCGACGTGCCGCTGGACCTCGGTCCGGTACGCCAACAGGCCTTGCTGGCGGCGCTGCTGCTACGGCTGGGCACCACCGTCAGCAGGCAGCAGCTGCTCGACGGTGTATGGGGCCCGGACCCGCCGGGCACCGGCGCCAAGGTCATCCCGGTCTACGTGCACCAGCTGCGCCGGCGTCTGGACCCGGAAGCAGGGAGTACCTCCGCATCCGTGATCGTGACCGACCGTGGTGGCTACCGCTTCGATGCGCGAAGCGTCCGGACCGACGTGGCCCGATTGAGGGAGATCGTCGAAGAGGCCCACAGCGCCCGGGATTCGGGTGATCTGGCCACCGCGGTGAGCGCGTGGTCCGCCGCTTTGGACCTGTTCCACGGTGAACCCCTGGCGGCGCTCCCCGGGCCGTTCGCCGAGGCGGAGCGTCTACGGCTGTCGGAGTACAGGCTCGTGCTGGTGCGGGACAAGGTGGAGTGCCAGCTTCGGCTGGGCCGCCACGCCGAGGTCGTCGCGGAGCTGTTCGCTCTGTCCGCGACGCACCCCCACAACGAGTCCGTGGCCGCCCTGTTGATGCGCGCCCTCTACGCCGCCAACCGGCAAGCCGATGCGCTGTCCGTCTTCGCCAAGGTGCGCCGCCGTCTGGTGGCGGAACAGGGAGCGGAGCCGGGCGGTGAACTGCGGCGGGTGCACGAGGCGGTGCTGCGCGCTGATGACGTTCTCCTCGTCGGCGCACCCCCGCCGGCAACCCGATCGACAGACCGGCGACCGCAGGCCGCGCGCCCCCTCCGGCGCCTGCGGGACGAACTGCCGGTCGACGTCGCCGGTTTCACCGGGCGCAACCACGAGCTGGACGCGCTCCTCGCGCCGGTGGACGAGCAGGCGGTGACAGTCCGTGCGGTGGACGGTATGGCCGGAGTCGGCAAGACCGCGCTCGTGGTGCGCGCAGCGCGGGCGGTCCGCGACCGTTTCCCGGACGGCTGCTTGTTCGTGGACCTGGGTGGTCACCGGCAGGGACGGGAACCAGCTGTGCCGGAGCGCGTGCTGCGCCGATTGCTGCGGACGGTCGGCGAACTCACGGAAGGCGACGGCGATCCCTCGGGTGATGTCGAGGGCCTGGCGGCGTCCTGGAGAGCGGCCACCGCCTCCCTCCGGCTCATGGTGGTGGTCGATGACGCACGCGCCGCACAACAGGTGCGCCCACTGCTGCCCGCCGGTCCGGGCAGCCTCGTGCTGGTGACCAGTCGCCGGCGGCTGACCGGGCTCGACGTCGATCGCAGGATTTCACTGGCGCCACTGGAGACGGACGAGGCGGAGGCCTTGCTGACCGGTGTCGTCGGCGGCACGGGGTCCGATCCGGAGCGTGCCGCGCTGCGCGAACTGGCTCGCCTGTGCGACCGGCTGCCGCTGGCTCTGCGGGTCGTCGGGGCTCGGATGCAGAGCCGTCCGCTGTGGGCGCTGGAACGCATGGTGGTCCGGCTGGCCGACGACGAGCACCGTCTCGCGGAACTCGCGGTCGAGGACCGCAGCGTGGAGGCGGCCTTCCAGGTCTCCTACGATCAGCTTCCCGGCGCGCAGCGTCGGGCTTTTCGCGTACTGGGTCTCTCGCCCACCGTGAGTTTCGATCGGCTGACCCTGGCCGCCCTGCTCGGCCTCACCCCGTCCGCCGCCGAGCGCGTCCTGGAGAGCCTGGTCGAGGCGAGTCTCGTCCAGGAGGCCGTCACGGGACGCTACCGCCTGCACGACCTGGTCGCGGTCCACGCCCGGCGCGTCGCCGCCGCGCACCCCGCAGAAGTCGCCGCGGCGCGGGCCGGTGTCTTCCGGCTCTACGTGGCCGCCGCCCGCTGTGCGAGCGACTGGGGCCCCGTTGCGTTCCCCACCGGCCCGAGCGCCGACACGGCGCCCTTCGCCCACGGGGAGGAGGCGACGGCGTGGCTGGACGCGGCGGGCGGCGAACTGGTCGACGTGGTCGCCCAGGCGGCGGCCGTGGGCCATGTGGACGACGCCGGCCGGCTCGCCGAGGGATTGTGCGACTACTTCACCCGGCAGGGCCGGTACCAAGAGTGCCGGGCCGCCGTCGAGATCGTGCTGCCGCTCACGGAGCAGCTCACCGACCAGCGCATGGTCTCCCAACTGCGCACCTGCATGGGCATCGCGTACGGGCTGCAGGGTCACTACGGGCAGGCGCGCCGCTGGCTGGGCGAAGCGCTTCGGATCAGCCGCCGCACCGGAGATGCCCTCGAGCAGGCACGGGCTCTGGGTTCCCTCGGCATTTTCGCGAACGCGGCAGGGGAGCCGGCCGAGGCCGCCGTGCTCCTGGCCGAGTCCGCTGACCTGTCCCGGGGGGTGGAGGACGACTGGCTCGCCGTGATGTACCTGGCCAATGTGGGCGCCGTCCACCATCAGGTGGGAGAGAAGGACAGGGCGCAGGAGTGCTACGCGGCAGCGGTCGGTCTCGCCGAGAGGATCGGCAGGCCCCGGATTCTGAGCAAGACGCTCTTCCGTATGGGTACGCTCCAGCTGGACCGCGGGCACCACGCGCAGGCCGCCGAAGCGCTGACCAGGGCAGCCGAACTCGCCGAGCGCGTCGGGGACATCCCCCTCCTCGCTGCGGTCCTCGGCAGACTCGCCGCCGCAGAGCAGTGCCTGGGCAACCCGGCCGGAGCGGCCCGCTTGCACGCCGAGGCGCGCGCGGCGGTCGGCGGACGGCCCGGCGCCGGGCTGAAGGCCGAGATCCGTAACCGGTTGGGCTGGCACCAGGCCGCGACGGAGGACCTCGTCCAGGCGCGCGACCGGTTCGAACGGGCCGTCGCCCGCTCCCGCACCGCATCCGGAGAACCCGCGTAGGCCCGCATCCGTCACCAGCGGCTGTTCCTCATCTCCGTGCCGCACCGCTGCCGCCGCATCCGCCCGATGAACCGGGATTTCACCGGTATTTCATCGCCCCTTGCCAGCATGGAGTCGTCGCTCACCGTATGAGCCGCGCCTGCATCCACGACGAAGAGGATCCACATGGGGCTGTTACATGCCTGGCGTATGCAGGAACTCGTTCCGGACGCCAGAACCGCCTAGTTCAGATCCACTTCATGCGACGAGAGTGAGCACGAACCCGGAGACCCTCCTACGGAGAAACAAGCCCCCGAACAGTCGGAAGCGAAGGAGACGAACGATGACGACGCGAAACGCCGGTGCGCCCTGGGGCATCACCCGCATGGCACCGTATGCCGAGACGCGGCCGGTCCCCCTGCTCACCACGGTTATCGACCCGGAGACCCAGATCGCCGTCGTGATCGACGAACACGGCCAGGCGGCCGAGCTCCTTCACCAGACGGGCAGCGGCACGTCGAGCTCCACGAGTACCAGCTGCGCCGACAGCTACGACTCGGACAGCTCGTCGGACTCCGACCACGACTGATGACGACAGGCCCGATCGGGTCGGTGCTGGTACTGACCAGCCGCCACGACGTGACCGCTGACGTGGTCCTGCGCATCCTCGCGGAACGCCAGGTCCCGGTGGTCCGTCTCGACCCCGGCACCGACCTGCACACAGGTGCCGCGCTCACCGCCACGTACCGTACCGGTGATCAACGCGGCACCTTGCGCACGCCGACCCGCGAGCTCGACCTCACCGAGGTGCGCTCCGTCTGGACACGCCGTCCCTCCCCCTACGAGGGGCCGCCCGAACTGGGCGGTCAGGAGCGCCGGTTCGCTGCCTCTCAGTCTCTGTGGGGCGTCGGCGGCGTCCTGGCGTCGCTTCCCGGAGCCCACTACGTCAACCATCCGTGGAACAACCGGGCGGCCGAGTACAAGCCGGCCCAGCTGGCCGCCGCACAGCGCAGCGGCCTGTCCGTCCCGTCCACGCTGATCACCAACGACCATGAACAGGCCCGCGAGTTCGCTGCCCAGCACTCCGGTGCCGTGGTCTACAAGCCGTTGTGGAACACGCCCTATGCGATCGGCGGCAAGGCACATCAGGTGTGGGTTCGCGAAGTGCGCCCGCACGAGATCACGCCGGCCGTGGCCGTCTGCCCGCATCTGTTCCAGGCCAAGGTGGAGAAGGCGTTCGATGTACGACTCACAGCTGTCGGCAGCCGGATGTTCGCGGTCCGCATCGACAGCCCGGACCTGGACTGGCGGCAACGGCAGTCCCTCATGGAGTGCTCGCCGATCGCCGTCCCCGCCCGGATCGCGCGCTCGGTGTCCGCGTACCTCACCACCTTCCGACTGGTCTTCGGAGCCTTCGACTTCGCCGTCACGCCCGCCGGCGACTGGTACTTCCTCGAGTGCAACCCCAACGGACAGTGGGCGTGGCAACCCGGCCCGGTGACCGACTCGATCGGCCGTGCCATCGCCGACGAACTGCAAAGGGCCTCGGAGCATGAGCCGGCCCGTGCCGGCAAGCCACCGGTCACCGTGCAGGAGGACGGTGACGTTCCAAAGCCGCTGTAGGCCTCGGCGTCCGTGCAGCAGGTGCCGGTCCCCGAAGGTGCTCCTGGGCGTCATACGATGCCGCGTCCCTCGGTTCGTGGACTGCTGCGAGCGGATGCGTGGGCCCGTCGGATGCTACGGCGAGGTGGGCGGTTGTGGGGAGCGGAGCACGAGCAGGGTGATCTCGCTGGGGGCGAAGACGCGGAACGGCGGGCCCCAGAAGCCGGTGCCGCGGCTGGTGTAGAGGAGGGTGCGGGTGCCGTGGTGGCTGAGGCCGGCGAGGGCGGGCTGGTCGAGGCGGACGAGGTGGTGGAAGGGCCAGATCTGGCCGCCGTGGGTGTGGCCGGAGAGTTGGAGGTCGATGCCGGCGGCTGCCGCCCGGTCGATGAACTTGGGCTGGTGTGCCAGGAGCAGAACGGGCAGGTCGGGGTCGGCGCCGTTCAGGGCTCCGGCGAGGTGGGCGCGGTGGCCTGCCAGGCCGGATGACTCGGCGGTGACGTCGTCCACGCCGGCCACCACGAGGGTGTCGCCTCCGCGTTCCAGCAGCAGATGGCGGTTGCGCAGCGGCTCCCAGCCCAACTCGTCCATCAGGTCGACCCAGCCCTGGGCCTCGCTGTAGTACTCGTGGTTGCCGGTGACGTATACGCGGGCATGGGTGGCCCGCACGGTGCCGAGGGGGGTGGCCTGGGCACGGCGGCGTTCGGCCGTGCCGTCCGCGATGTCGCCCGTGTGACAGACCAGGTCGGCTTCCAGAGCGTTCACGGTCTCGCACACCCGTGCCGACCAGCGGGCGCGATCGAGTGGGCCGTAGTGGGTGTCGGTGATGAGGACGACGCGGAGGCCGTCCAACCCGGCGCCCAGCCGGGAGAGTTGCACGTCGAGTCGGCGCACGCGTGGCACGCGGCGGGCCTCGGCGTACCCCCAGGCGAGCAGTACGGCGGTTACGCCGAGGACGGCCCAGGTGACGATTCGGGCCCGGTCCTGACTCTCGCCGACGCCGGCCACGGTCAGGGCGAGCCGCAAGAGGACGCCGAGCAGAACGGACCAGATGAACAGGACCCAACTCGTGCCCAGCAGGGTGTCACCGACGATCGCCGCCCCGTCCTGCTGACGCCGGCCGTGGCCGCGCGCCATTGCGAACGGCATACCGACGAGGCCGAGGACGAACAGGGCGGTGCCGACCAGCGTGACGGGCAGCGGCCAGTGCTGGCCCGTGTGCAGGAGCACCCAACAGGGCACGGTCCACAGCAGGACGGGAGCGATCAGGGGGATGTAGCGCATCAGGCGGTGCAGTCGGCTCCGCCGCGGTGCTTGCGCTTCACCCTCGGCTGGCCGGGTGTTGCTGGTGTCGGTCACCCTTCCCCCTCCCTGACCAGGCTGCCGTCTCGCGCACTGTATCCGGTCACCCTCGGGCCGGCCGGACCGGCGTTCATGGACGCGGCCTCTCGGACCGCAGGGTTCTCTGCAGGATGACAACAAAGCAGGCAGGGAGCCGTCTTCCAGGAGTTCAACATGCTGCGCACCATGTTCAGGTCCAGGATCTAGCGTTTGGGCGTTTTCGCAGGTCAGGGCCCTGATGGCCGCACCCGGGTCAGCGAAAGGTCAGCATCGGACCGGACGGTGTCCCGTGTGCTGACCTGCCACTTTTGGCATGGGCCTGCTGCGCCGCCCGACGCCCGCTCGGAAGGCTTGATGCGTGGCTCGACAGCTCGCCCGTGGGATGGGGTCCTTCTTCAAGGAGTGCGATTGCACCAGGCAGACCCATTGCCCGCGCTCGGTGCGGGAGGCGATGGAGCGGTACGAGGAGAAGCGCGGCACCACGAAGGAGGGCTAACTGCTGCACGGTCCGAGCGGCTACTACACGGAGCCGATGGAACGCCGTCGTGTGCAGAAGCTCTTCAAGGACCTGCCTGCAGAGGACGGTGTCGGCATGTACGGCTTCCGGCACTACTTCGCCTCGAACGCTCGGGAACGGGATATCGATCACCGACGTGGCTGAATGGATGCGCCACAAGTCGATCGAGGAGACGTATCGCACCTACCGGCATCTGATGCCGGGGAGCATCACCAAGGCGGCCCGCATCCTGGACGCCGGCCTGTGGGACGCGGCCTGAGGCCGCAGCGAAGCCTGTCTGGGCTGCCCTCCGGTTTGGGCTGCAGCGGCACGATCCAGGCGGTCGACGTCCATCAGATCGGGTGCCATCCAGATGACCACGCTTCCGGTGCGGGGGAAGATCCGCAGTGCCCTGAATCCGTGGATGCCCATCAGCCGCTCATCGACCAGCCCGGCGCTGCCCGGACGGGCCCGTACCCAAGGAACGGTCAGACGAAGCGCGGCCCGTCGCCACAGACCGTACGACCACCTCCGCATGATCAGTGCTCGTGTCCGTGATCGTGTGACTCGACGCCGACAGCGGAAGGCGGCGGTGCGGCCCCCGACGCACGACGTCGATCTGCGTCCCTTACAGCCGGGAGAGGGTGGGCGTGGTCATGCAGATCCAAGGAGAGAAGCGGCTCGTCGCAGAGCAGGATCCGTGGGTCCGTGCCGAGCGCCTGAGCGACGCGGATGCGTGTTGCTCACCGCCGGAGAGCGTGCCCATCGGTATGTCCGCGAAGTGCGTCGCCGGATCGCCCGCGGAGTGAGCGACGGCCCCCAGCGATGCCCGTCGATCCCGAGCTGTACCAGGTCGCGGGCGCGGAGCATGGTGTGGGCGGGAAGGGACTCCGGCTGGGGGACGTAGCCGATGTTTCTGCTGCCGTGCCGCGGCGCCCGGCCGAGGACTGTGACGGACCCCGCTGTGAGCTGCTGTCGGCCACTGGGATGCCGTGCCCCGCTGGCAGAACCGCCGTAGCTTGCGGACCGGCCCCTGCGCCATAGCGAAACCGGAACGGTTATCGCTTGAATTATCCCTTTGCAGGCCCCATGGATCCACTCGATCACCCAGGCTGTTCGCCCGCGACATGCCTTCATCGCGTAGCACGGTCTGGCTATGGCGCCAGCTGCTGTGAAGGGCTGGGCGCCGATCCCGAGCAGGCTCGCATCCAGTCGGGGGTGTGTTCTTCCTCGGTCTGGGCCGACCATGGATGAAGGCAGAACGCCCGCCGGTACGGCACAAGCCAAGGCGCCGAGCGGGAAGGGAAACGAGGCATGGGCACGACGGACTCCTCCCGAGCGGACGACGGCCGGTCACTGACGGGTCCTGCTGCGCCACCCAGTGGCCTGCTCGATCTGCTCAGCGTCGCCGCGGTGGTGCTGAATGCGCAGGGCCAGGTGGTCTTCTGGAGCCGGAAGGCCGAGGAACTGTTCGGCTACACCGCGGCGGAGGCGTTGGGCCAGCACGCGGCTGGGTTGACGGTCCACGAGGAGCACCGGGACGCGGTGATCAAGCTGCTCGCCGACGTCATGGAATCCGGCACCGACTGGGCAGGGGCCTTCCCGATCCGGCACAAGGACGGCAGCACCCGTCTGGTGGAGTTCCGCAACATGCGGCTGCTGGACGACCTCGGTGACGTCTACGCCCTGGGCCTTGCCGCGGATCAGGCCGCTGTGGAGCGGGTCGAGCGAGATGCCGCCCTGGCCATGCGGCTGGTGTCCCAGTCCCCGGTCGGGCTGGCCATTCTGGATCCGGACCTGCGGTACCTGGCCGTGAATCCTGCTCTCGAACGCATCACCGGCCAGTCCGCCGCCGAGCGTCTCGGCCGGCCGGTCGGCGAGGCCCTGAGCTACCTGGACACGGATCCCGAGGCCCGTCTGCGCCGTGTCCTGGAGACGGGCGAGTCGGTCGTGGACCGGCACATCGTCTGCCGTCCGCCCTCCGACCCGGACCATGAGCATGCCTGGTCCGTCTCGTACTACCGGCTGGAGGATTCAAGTGGACGGGTGCTGGGCCTGGCGTACTCCGTCATCGACGTCACCGAGCGTCACCGAGCCGCCATCGAGGCCGCACAAGCCCGGCAACGACTGGCACTGATCGCCAGAGCCTCTGCCTGCGTGGGTAGCACCCTCGACCTGGAGACGACAGCGCGCGAGCTCGCCGACCTCGTCGTACCCCTCCTGGCTGACGTGGCCGCCGTGGACGTCCTCGACAGCGCCCTTCAGGGCCGCACGGCGCCACAGACGGGCCCTGCCCGGTTCCGTGCCCTTGCCGTCCGCGCGGCCCATCGCACCGAGGCGGTCCGTGCGGCCGATCCACCCGGGGAACTCGCTGTCTACGAAGACGACCGCCTCATCTCCCGATGCGTACGCACCCGCCAACCGGTCCTGGTGCCCCGCACCACTCGTCGGGATCTGGATCACATCGCCCGCCATGGTGAGGCAGCCTCCCTTCTTGCGGCGGCCGGCGTGCACTCCTACCTGGCCGTACCACTCGTGGCCCGGGGCGAAGTCCTCGGCGCCCTCGACCTCAAACGCACCCGGAACTCCGCGCCTTTCGATGACGACGACGCCGCCTTCGCCTCGGAGTTGGCCGCCCGAGCCGCGGTCTGCATCGACAACGCCCGCGGATACCAGGCCCAGCGCCACGCGGCCCTCACCCTCCAGCGCAGCCTGCTCCCTGAGCCTCCATCGCACTTGCCGGGTCTAGACGTTGCCTGCCGCTACCAGCCCGCCGGGGTCACGAGCGAGATCGGCGGCGACTGGTATGACGCCATACCTCTGGAGGGGGACAAAACCGCCCTGGTCGTCGGGGACGTCATGGGCAGTGGCATCAACGCCGCCGCCACCATGGGCCAACTCCGCAGTACGGTCCGCGCGTTCGCTGAACTCGGCCTAGCCCCCGCAGAGGCCCTTCGTCACCTCGATCACCTGACCGAGGGCGTCGAGCAGACCATCACCACCTGCATCTACTGCGTCTACGACCCTCACCAGGGCACGTGCCAGATCTGCCTCGCCGGCCACCTGCCCCCCGCTCTCATGCCAGCCGGCCACGCGGCGCACCTGCTGGACATGCCCACCGGCGCACCGCTGGGCGTGGGCGGGGTCCCCTTCGAGGCCACCACCATCCCCTTCCGCCCCGGCGACGAACTGGTCCTCTACACCGACGGCCTGGTCGAAACCCGCAGCGAACCCATCGACGCCCGCCTGGACACCCTTCTCGACACCCTGGCCGCGACCCGTGGGCACGACCTGGATGACACCTGCAACCGCATCCTGGAGATCCTGCGGCCGCCCGGCGGGGAGGACGACGTCGCCCTGCTCATCGCCCGAGCACAGGCTGACCAATCATAGGGAGGTTTCACCCGCCTGAACCGACGGCGAGTCCAGCCGTCGGCAGCACAGGCTTCAGGTGTGCAACACAAGCGGACCGGGTGTCAGGGCAACTCCCCCCACCCCTTCAGACCGGTTGGGGCGTTACCCTCCTCGCTCCCCACCGTCGGGTGCGGTGGGCCCCCGCCAAGCGGCAGGCGGCGTAGAGGGTGAACGAAATGGTCGTGACGTAGGGGCTGATGGGGATGCTGCGGCCGAGGGCGAGCAGGATGCCGCCCTTCATCGAGACCACGGTGAAGACCACGCTGAGCAGCGGAAGCAGCACCGGGGAGGCGGTGATACGTGCGGCGGCGGCTGCCGGGGCCACGACGAGGGTCAGGACCAGCAGTGCGCCGACGACCTGCACCGAGAGGGCGACCGCCATCGAGGCCCGCGCACTGCAGTAGATAGCCCAGGCCCAGGCCCGCCGGGAGGGGGAACTCCGACAGCGCGCCGAGTTCGCCGCATCACGGGCCGTCGGCGCCCGCTCGGAGCCACTAGGCTAACCGCCGCGGGCAGCGCCGGCGTCGGTGGCGCCAGCGGGACTTTCGAGAGGGACCCCGCCGGACCGTACCGCTCGGGCAAGTCCCGCCATGGACGCCAGTGGGATCCCGTACTCCCTAGTCGCGGCCGAGGTATCCCGTGAACTGCTCGCCGACGGCGAAGTCCTTGAAGGAGAGCGGGCAACTGGCAGTGTGGGCCAAGACCTCGGCCGCTGTGGCCCCTGCGGTGAAGGCGAACGTAGGTGTAGTCAGTCCGGACACCCCCAGCCAGAACGACAGGCCGTTGAGGGGGCCACTAAGCAGCTTGCCGTGCGGAACTCGAAGACGCACGCGGGGCGTGGGTGACAGAGAGGTCTCGTCCCATGTGGTGCCGCTGGGTACCCCCCAGAGGACGTTACTTCCCATCCTCGGGTTCGGCATGAACTTCGCCCCAGTTGGTGCCTTGACCTCAAGGGTGAGGCAGATGTCGGTGAACTCCACGTCCTTATAAGCCGTTGGCACGATGACGTCGATGTACATCTCCGCATCCAAATTCGCCGGCTTGGTCGGTGGTACGACGAATTTTCGGAGCCCCGTGGTACCGATGAAGAGGATGTCAGACCTGCAGTTCGGATCTTGCTTGGTGTAGCTGGCCGTCATGGAAGCCTCCTTCCAGATGCCCGGGCACACTCACCGGGCGATACCACCTGTGGAAGCACTGAAGTGGCCGACGCCTGCGGTGCAACGGACGTTCCTGGGGCTGCGGCCCTCGCCGTTGCTGTCCCGCTTACACGGCACACTTCCATGTAAATCCCGCTGACACAGCCCTGCCAGTCGAGGGGGCGCAGGAGGATTGCAAAGTCCGTTGATCGTGCGTTGGCGCAGGTCAGTTGAGTCCGAGGACAGCCAGTGGCCGGTCAGGGGCGAGATGGACATCCTGGACCAACTACCGGCCGAGTGCGCGCAGGGCACCTATGCCACACCGGGACGGCACGACGCTCTCATTCGCTTTTCTAACGGCTCGGGCCATCTGGGGACCGATGCCCGGCTGGGCCCCGTCACGGGACTGGCGTTGAAGCTCTTCGACATCGACGGTCCAACCCTGCTGGAAGACGAGCCCGACACGCGCACCTGCGACTACGCCAACATCAACGCACCGATCTTCTTCTGCAGCACCATCGAGCACTACAACTTCATCCAGGACCTGGTCACGACCGCGCCGACCTACCTCGCCGACGGCAAGCCCGGCTTCCACCGGTTCCTGCACGACTGGGTCACGGGAAAGGGAACGCTGCCGCCCGAGGAGTGGGCATGGGAGGAGCTTCGCGCGTTCCGTACACGTGGCGCCAGAGCCCGCCTTCGCCGACAAGGTTGTGCAGCGAACTCTCGACCTAGGGTCGGCACCGGAGGTCTTCGGGCCGGTCTCGTATCCGAACTACATGAACGCCCCTACCAATTCAACATTCAGGTGCAGCTCTGTGCTGACCTGGAACAGATGCCGGTGAGGACGTCACCGTCGAATGGCCCGAGGAACTGTCCCCATCGGTCACCATGGCGAAGCTGCGTATCCCGCAGCAGGAGATATCCGGCGACGGCAACCTGAGGAAGCTGGACACTCTGTCCTTGAATCCGTGGCGGGTTACGGCAGAACACCGCCCTCTCGGCAGCATCATGCGGGTATACAAAGAGGTGTATCGCAATTCCTCGATCCTGCGCCACAAGCTCAACGACCAGGAGCGCAAAGAGCCCCACAGCGCCGACGACGTACTGCCGCTGCCGTAAGGAGGGAGTCAGCCGCCCAGATCCGCGAGCGCTCTATCGCCGGCCGCAGAGGCTTTCATCCGCCTCACGGCGTAATACGACACGCTTCAGGGGTGCAGTGCTCGTTGCAGCGCCTCGATGGCGAGTGTGCGCGCGACCGTGGTCGCCTTGGAGTCGCGGAGGCTGTCGAGCATCAGGAAGTCGTGGACCATTCCCAGCACTCGGACCGCGGTGACGTCCACTCCTGCCTCGCGGAGCTTGGCCGCGTAGGCCTCGCCTTCGTCACGCAGGACGTCGGCCTCGTCGGTGATGACCAGTGTGGTGGGAAGGCCACGGAGCTGCTCGATGTCGGCCCGCAGCGGCGAGGCATAGACTTCGGTGCGCTGCTTGGGGTCCGAGGTGTAGGCGTCCCAGAACCACTTCATCCCGTCGCGAGTGAGGTAGTAGCCGTCGGCGAACTGCTGGTAGGACGGAGTGTCGAAGTTCGCGTCGGTGACGGGATACAGCAGCACCTGGGCAGCCAGTTGCACATCTCCGCGTTCCTTGGCCATCAGCGCGAAGACCGTCGACATGTTGCCGCCCACCGAATCGCCACAGACCGCTATCCGTGAGGCATCGAGGTTCTGTTCCCCGCCGTTTTGGAGAATCCACTTTCCGACCGCATAGTTCTGCTCGATCTGAGTCGGGTACTTCGCCTCGGGGGCCCTGTCATAGACGGGGAAGACCACCGCGGCATTCGCTCCGACCGCCAGTTCGCGGATCAGCCGGTCGTGCGTCTTCTCGTCACCGAACACCCATCCGGCGCCGTGGATGTACAGAACCACAGGGAGGGTTTTCATCGTTCCCCGAGGGCGGATGATACGCGTGCGGACGTTGCCGTACTGCCCGGCGTCGATGGTCACCCAGTCCTCGTCCACCGCCGGCTTGGCCACCCCTTTCCCTTCCTGGAGACCATCGAGAATCTCGCGGCCGTTCTCCGGCGGGACCTCGTAGATGCGCGGATGTGGCGACGTGGCCTCCGTCAGCTCCCGGGCAGAGGGTTCCAGGACTGGGGTTGCGACGGATTGAGAAGCGGGCATGGTGCGCCTCCTGCCTCGGATGTAGCGGAACATGCGGCGGGCCCACCCACCTCCCATCGTCTCTCAGCAGCGCATTGGTGCAACCGCGGGACAGGACGTGAAGCCCAGGTCACGTTGGGTCGTCGAGGTTGCACCATGGCGCGGATCCACCGTCGGGTCCCGGCTTGTGGCTGTACTGCCGTCCCTACGCGGGGCGCCGCCGCATCCGAAACGGCCACGCCGGAGAAACCGACGGGCCGTCGGCTCGCTCAGGCGGCCCAACCGATCAGCAGTCCTGACAGCAGAGCGGCGGGACCCGGCGCCCAAAGGACGCCGGGTCGCGGGTCTCGTCTTCGGGCATCCGAGGGGTCCCTGTGCCGTGTTCATCCTCCGCCGTATCCGATTCCGGCCGACCTGTTCCGTCAAGCCTGGGGCGGGACGGGGACTTCCGCAGCTCTGGGTGGGCCGGACGGCCTCTCAACTGGCGGAACACACAGGTCCGGTGGTGCTGCTGCTCTTCGCCGTCCTGAAGATCTTTTGAAGACAGGGCCCTAGGCTGCGGCCGCACGGGCTTCCGCCGACCTTCTTCCTGGTGAGCCGCGTGTCGGGCTCGGAGCCTGCCGAGTTCAACGCGCTGCCGTCACCCGTGCCCAGTTGGGTCGAGGTCCGTGAGTCGCACCTGATGTACGTACGGGCGGACTGGATCAGCAGTGGCCGACCCGCGGAGGACGAATTGGGGCGCTGGTGCTACATGTGGCGCGATCGCGTGGCCGTCGGATAGAGCGTACGGACCGCCCGGCCTGTCCCGGCCGCCGCACCCGCCAGCACAGTCGGTCGTTCACGCGGTCCGCTCAGAGTTCGATGGCACGCGCTCAATCTTCGATGACACAGGACATCGGTTCGAGGATCACGTGACTGAGCGCGGTAGGCGGTCAGCCTGGCCGACTACCGCGCTCACGGGCGCCACGGTCCGGAGGGAACTCCAGCTGAGGCGGTGGTCCTACCAGCTGCCGCCCCAGACGGCGCGCGTTCCAACGGGGCAGGTGAGCCGGTAGTTCCACTGCCCCGAGAAGGTCTCCCGGAAGAAGTGGCGGCCATCCGTGCAGTCCACATACTGATGGCATGAGGTTGTGACGCACGTCATGAATACGTTGCGACCACCGTCCGTGCGTGCGTGCCAGCACGCGACTCCCGGTTCACGCTCGTCGGAGTGCGATGCGCGCTGAACTGCGGTGCTGATCGGCTCCGGCGCCGGTCCGGCGGTGCTGGTCTTGCTCTGCCCGTCGATGCTTGTGGCCAGGGCTCCGGCGGTGTCGGGTACCGGGTCGGCGCCAGCGGGTGCGGAGGGACCGACGAGCGCCGTGACGCGACGGCTGCGGCGGTGATGATCTTCCTGATGCTCTCGGGAACGACCGGACCGGGCCCGGGACACGCCAACCCAACCAGCGCGCTGAACCGCCATCGCACTGGGCGGTTGCTAGGGCTGGCCAACTATCGCGCCCACCGGTCAACTACGGCGCTCAGTCACAGCTGGTGTGACTGAGCGCCTCATTTGGCCACTCTGAGCGTCACAGTTGGCCGGACCGAGCGGTCATGCGGTCGGGGTGGCATGGCGGGCCACCTTGACCGCTGAGATCAGCAAGATAATCGCGAGCGCGGGGAGGAGAACCATGTCGGGGATCACGCCGAGTAGGAGGCCGCCGAGCAGTGCCCCAACGATCGAGCCTGTGGCCATGAACGCGGTGAAGCGCAGGTTGGCGCCCAGGACGGCGAAGCTGCCGTCGCGGCTGTAGCGGGCGAACGCGACGAGCATGGTGGGCAAGGACACAAGCAGGGACAAGCTTCCTGCGATCTTGATGTCGACGCCGTACAGCAGAACGATCGTGGGGATGAGCAGCTCACCACCCGCCACGCCCATGATCGCGGCGACCACGCCGATGCCGAACCCGGCGGCCACGCCGGCCACCGCCTGCACCGGACCCGGCAAAGCGAGTGATCCCAGTGCGGTGCTGTGGGTGAGCACGAGCGCGGCGGCCATGCCGACCATCAGGATCGCGAGGACCTTGTAGAGAGTGGCCGAGCGCATTCGCACGGCCCACGAGGCGCCCGCCCACGCTCCGAGCAGGCTCCCGGCCAACAGGTTGATCGCAATGGTCCAGTGGGCGCCCAGGCCCGTGAAGGACACAGCGGCCAGCCTGGCAGGTAGAGCGGTGATGACGACGACCAGGCTCATCGCCTTGTTCAGGATGACGGCCGACAGCGCCGCGAATCCGAACAGGCTGATCAGCAGCGGCAGCCGGAACTCCGCGCCGCCCAGCCCGATCATCCCGCCCAGCACGCCGATGGCCGCTCCCGCACCGAACGCCAAGGGCGTCTCGTGCGTCGGATGTGCGGGAGCGAGGTCCTTTACGGTAGCCATAGCGGGCATCTTCGCTGGCAGCCGTCCCGGCCCGCTACGGCCCAGCCCCGGCTTCGAGGAAAGACACCGGCGAACGCACTCAGGATTCGTTCGGTCCTCTGAAGCATCACGTGCGGCCAACTGCGGCGCTCAGTACGGCCAACTATCGTGCTCAGCGGCCAACTGGAGCACTCAGTCACAGATCAAACGGACAGTTGCGTGGTCCGACATGCGCAGCAAATCGAACACGTGATTGAATTTGGTCATGAGCCCCATCCCTAGCGACCTCGCTCGTGCACAAGAGGAGTGGCGCGCTGTCTACCGCCAGCTCGCCGCGCGACCGCAGACCGCTCAGCGGCGCCAGCTCATTCACCTGTCCGCGCAGGTGCTGTTCCACCCGTACTGGCAGGGCCGGAGGACCGGAGCCTGGGCAGCGCTGCACGGTGCTCGCCATGTCCGAGCCGCCTCCTGACCCGCCCCGCCTTCGGGCGATGCTCGCGTACCTTGACCGGCAGATCGCGGAGAACGACACGGTCGGCAGATACCTGCGCCTTCAGCACGAAGCCGTACGGAAGGCGCTAACCCGCGCCGAGCGGCCGGCGCCACCGCCGCGACGCCCGAGCCGCTCTGTGAAGGGACTGCCCGCCTTCCGTCCAGCGCTGGTGAGGACCGGCTTCGTAGTGCAGCAGAAGCGCACCCCGACCGGTCCGGAGCCTGCCCTCGTTCACCTCGCGGACTGCTCCATGATCGAGGGCACACCGCACCCGGTCAGAGCAGGCGAGGCACGAGCCGCGCTCACCGAGCCCACCATCGAGCCATGCGCCTTCTGCAGGCCGGACACCGAGCTGGGTATGGATCTCGCGTGACCATCGCTGTGCGCACGCCCCCGCATGGCCGGATATATTCGCACTTATGGACGGGGTGCTTGAGCGCGTCGCCTTGGAAACGGACCGATCCGTCGCGGCACGCCTGCTGGGCTGTGCCCCCGACGAGGTCGGGTACTGCCCACGCTGCCAGGGGCTGACTCACCGATACGGTCGTAATGCCCGGATGATCTGCCCGGCCTGCCGCGCCGCTGAGCCCACACCGGCGGCTGGTGCTTCGGAGTGACATAGTGCTTCGACCGCCGGTGGAACCGATGCTGGCGCAGGCCCGCGACAGCCTGCCCCCGGCCAGCGCGCTCCCAGGCGAACTCATATTTCAGCCGAAGTGGGACGGCTACAGGACGATCTTGTTCACTCCCTGTCCGTCGCCCGGACCGGTGCTGCTGCAGTCTCGCCGGGGGGCACTCATCCAGGGGCGGTTCCCTGACCTGGTGGGCCCGGCGTGCAGCCTGCCTGACGGCCTGGTCCTTGATGGCGAGCTGGTTGTGCTTGCCGGTGAGCGACTTTCGTTCGAGGCTCTCCAGCGGCGTGCGGCCTCCGGGGGACGGACCGCTGCCCGGATTGCCCGCGAGTTGCCGGCACACTTCGTTGTGTTCGACGCCCTACAGATCGATGGGCGTGAACTCTTGCGGACGCCGTACGTCGAGCGACGTGCCTGCCTGGAGGCCATGTTCACCGAGTACCGCCTGAGTGACGGTGATCACGGACGTGCTTCGGGGGGTGCTGCGTAGGCTTGGGCCGTCGTCACGGTGGGGGCCGCCTGAGTGGGCGAAGCCCTCCTCCAGTGACCTGACGATGCGTCGGCAAAGTCAGCAAGTGGTCAGCATGAGTCCTGAAAAACCCGGGGAAAGCTGCCCGGACATGCGACTCGTTGTAGGGTGTCGAAACAGCCCTTGACCTGCAAAAACGCAGGCAGGGAGCCTACTTGTGGGAGTGCCCCAATGTTGCGTACCATGTTCAAGTCCAAGATCCACCGCGCCACCGTCACCCAGGCCGACCTGCACTACGTGGGATCGGTGACCATCGACGCCGACCTGCTCGACGCGGCCGACCTGCTGCCCGGGGAGCTGGTGCACATCGTCGACGTGACCAATGGGGCCCGGCTGGAGACGTACGTCATCGAGGGGGAGCGGGGGTCCGGGGTCATCGGGATCAACGGGGCCGCGGCCCATCTGGTGCAGCCCGGGGATCTCGTGATCATCATCAGTTACGCTCAGGTCACCGACGCGGAGGCGCGCGAGCTGCGGCCCCGGGTCGTGCACGTCGACGCCGACAACCGGATCGTGTCCCTCGGCGCCGACCCGTCCGAGCCGGTGCCCGGTTCGGACCAGCAGCGCAGCCCGCAGGCCGTGGGGGCCTGACCGGCGGACCGGGACCGAGGACCAGGAGCGTGCGTGCCCATGAGCGAGACCGAGATCCGCGACGACCGGGCGGCGGGCCGCCTGGAGGCCGTCGGCGGCGGTGAAGTCGTCGGCCGCATCGAGTACTTCGTGCTGGAGTCGCCCGCGCGCGCCCTGGTCCCCGTCCACACGATCGTCGAGCCCGCCCACGAGGGGAAGGGCATCGCCGGTTCACTCGCCCGCGAGCTGTATGCCCTCGCCGAGCGCGAGGGCGTCCCGGTGGCCCCCCTGTGTCCGTACGTCGTGAAGTGGGCCGAACGCCACCCCGAGCTCGCCCCGCCGACCGATCCGACCCTGCTGTCGTCCGCGAAGGCCTGGCTGCGGGCCCACCCGGACCGATTCTGAACGGACGGTGCCGGTCTCCGAGCCGGCCCCGCCGGCCGATCCCGGCGAGCCGCCGGCCGCGAAGGGCTGGCTGGCTGCGCGCCCACCCGGCCCGGTTCTGATCAGCCGCCCGGTCCCACAGGTGGCTCGCTGTCCGGCCCGGGCGTGTGTTGTCGGCCGTAGAGGATCGGCTCCGGGCCCACCCGGACCGATTCCGAGCGGGCGGCCGGCCCCGGAGGCGGCTTCGCCGTCCGATCCGGCGTGCTGTTCGCCGTCAAGCATGGGCTGCGGGCCCAGCCGGGCCGGTGCCCGGACGTAGCTCCTGCGCGATCCAGGTGTGCTCTCGGCCGCGAACGACTGGCTGCGGCCCACTCGGGCCGGTTCTGAGGTGCGGCCGGTCGCCGAACTGGCTCCGCCGGCCGATCCGGGGTGCCGTCGGCCACGACGGACTGGCTGCGCCTCCAGCCGGGCGAGTTCTGAGCGGCAGGCGGTCTCCGCGATGGCTCCGCTGTCCGAACCGGTCCTGCCGTCGGCCGCGGGTCGCGCGCCCACCCGGACCGGCGGCCGGTCCCCGTCCCCTCGTCGGCCACCCACCCGGACCCCTTCGGTGCTGCCGTCGGGTGAGTGGTCGCGCGGGCGAAGGGTAGGCGGGGGAGTAGTCCAGAGGCGACGTGCCGTGACTGCCCGGAGGACATCATGACGAACCCGCACCCCGACCCGGTCCCGCCGGGCCCGACACCGGGTCCGGGCCCGACACCGACCCCGCCGGATCCGTATCCCAGCCCGGTCCCGCCGCCGGAGCCGGCTCCGCAGCCCACCCCGCCCGCGCCGGGCCCCGACCCGACCCCGCCTCCGGCCCCGCCCCACCCGGGCCCGCCGGGGCCGCCCCCCTCCCCGATCCCACCGGGCCCCGAGCCCGTACCCAACCCGGAACCGGGCCCACCCCTCACCTGAGACGCGGGCCGCGCCCAGGCGAGCCGCTCACAGCCGGAGCCGCGCCGTGGGGCCCGCGCAGCGGGTGCCCAACCGGGAACCGGGCCACCCCTCACCTGAGATACGGGCTGCGCCCAGGGGAGCCGCACACAGGCAGGAACCCAGGCGGGCCCCAACCGTAAGACACGGAGCGCGCCGAGGGGCCCGCGCAGCCCGTACCCAACCCGGAACCGGGCCCGCCCCTCACCTGAGACACGGGCCGCGCCCAGGCAAGCCGCACACAGGCAGGAACCCAGGCGGGCCCCAACCGTGAGACACGGAGCGCGCCGAGGGCCCGCGCAGCCCGTACCCAACCCGGAACCGGGCCCACCCCTCACCTGAGACACGGGCCGCGCCCAGGCAAGCCGCACACAGCCCGGAACCCAGGCGGGCCCCAACCGTGAGACACGGGCCGCGCCCAGGGGAGCCGTGGCCGCCCGGAATCCAGGCCGTCCCTCGGCCGGTACAACGCCGCGGGGCGCAGGGAGGCTCAGCGCACACAGCCCGCCCCCGCGCCCCGACCGGCTGCTTCTCCTACGCGGTCACCTCCGACCGGTCCCCGCCCCACAGGGTGTGGAACGAGCCGTCCCGGTCCACCCGGCGGTAGGTGTGCGCACCGAAGAAGTCCCGCTGCCCCTGCGTCAGCGCCGCCGGCAACCGCTCCGCCCGCAGCGCGTCGTAGTACGCCAGCGCCGCCGCGAACCCGGGTGTCGGCACGCCCTGCCGGGTCGCCGCGATCAGCACCTCGCGCCAGTCGTCCTGCGCGTCGGCGATCTCGCGTGCGAACGTTTCGTCGGACAGCAGGCTCGGAAGGTCGGCCCGGGCGTCGTACGCGGCGCGGATGCGGTCGAGGAACGCGGCCCGGATGATGCAGCCGCCCCGCCAGATCGCGGAGACCGCACCGAGGTCGATGTCCCAGCCGTACTCCTCGCTGCCGGCCGCGATCTCGTGGAAGCCCTGCGTGTAGGACACGATCTTGGACGCGTACAGCGCCTGCTCCACCCGGTCAGCGAAGGCCGCCGCCTCCGCCTCGCCCAGCGGCGACGCCTTCGGCCCGGCCAGCCCCCGGGAGGCGTCCCGCAGGGCCGCGTGGCCCGACAGGGAGCGGGCGAAGACCGCCTCGGCGATGCCGGACACCGGAACGCCGAGGTCGAGCGCGATCTGCACGGTCCAGCGGCCGGTGCCCTTCTGCTCGGCCTGGTCCACCACCACGTCCACGAACGGCTTGCCGGTGGCTTCGTCCACGTGGGACAGCACCTCGGCGGTAATCTCGATCAGGTACGAATCCAGCCGGCCGGTGTTCCAGGTGCGGAAGATGTCCGCGATCTGCGCGGGCTCGTACCCGGCGACATCGCGCAGCAGCTGGTACGCCTCGCCGATCAGCTGCATGTCGGCGTACTCGATGCCGTTGTGGACCATCTTCACGAAGTGCCCGGCACCGTCGGGACCCACGTGCGTCACGCACGGCGCGCCGTCGGCGGCCTTCGCGGAGATCTTCTCCAGCATCGGGCCCAGCGACTCGTAGGACTCCTTCGAGCCGCCCGGCATGATGCTCGGGCCGTGCAGCGCGCCCTCCTCGCCGCCGGAGATACCCGTGCCGACGAAGTGGATGCCCCGCTCGCGCAGCTCCCGCTCGCGCCGCCGGGTGTCCGCGAAGTGCGCGTTACCGCCGTCGATGATCATGTCGCCGGGCTCCAGCAGCGGGGCGAACTCCTCGATCACCGCGTCCGTCGGCTCGCCCGCCTTGACCATGACGACCAGGCGGCGCGGGCGCTCCAGGGCCGCCACGAATTCCTCGGCGGTCTCGGCCGCGACGAACTCGCCCTCGTGCCCGAACTCCTCCACCAGCGCCTTGGTCCGCGACACCGTACGGTTGTGCACGGCGACCGCGTAGCCGTTGCGCGCGAAGTTCCGGGCGAGGTTGCGGCCCATGACCGCGAGGCCCGTGACACCGATCTGCGCTGAAGTGCTCATACCGCCTGCTCCCTGGTTGCCTCGTGTACTACGGCTCCGTCAGTACGGGTCCTCGCCCATCCTGACGTGCCGCTTCGGCGAGCGCACATCCGACCCGCCACGCATGTGTACGCGCCGAGGCCGCCTTCCGCCTCACTCACCGGCCCGTCCGGTCAAGCAGGGGCCGTTCCCGGCCACTTGGACCGCAGGGGAGGCCGGTTTCCTGTCTTGTCATGGCCTGTTCGTGGCGCTTACTTTTGCCGCTCCTGACGCATGCCGAGGGGATTTCGGACATGGCCGTACGCGGCCGGCACCGCCGGTACCAGCCGAACAGGATCAACCGCGCCTCACTCACCGTCACGGCCGGCGGCGCCGGCCTGGCGCTCCCGCTGGTCGCCGCCGGCACCGCGCACGCCGCCGACGCGGCCACCTGGAACAAGGTCGCCGCCTGCGAGTCCAGCGGCAACTGGAGCATCAACACCGGCAACGGCTACTACGGCGGGCTGCAGTTCACCCAGTCCACCTGGGAGGCCTACGGCGGCGCCCGGTACGCGCCGCGCGCCGACCAGGCCACCCGGGCCGAGCAGATCGCCGTCGCCGAGAAGGTCCTGGACGGACAGGGGCCGGGCGCCTGGCCGGTGTGCTCGGTACGGGCCGGGCTCACCCGGGGGCAGGCCGCCCCCGACGTGCACGCCGAGACCGGCTCCACGCGTGCCGCGAGAACCGGCTCCGCGAAGTCCGGCCCGGCGAAGTCCGGCTCCGCACGCCCCAGCTCCGTCAAGGACGTGCAGCCGCAGATCACCCCGCAGTCCCGCGCCGGCCGCGCCGAGATGTACACGGTGGTGCACGGTGACACCCTCTCCGGCATCGCCGGCGACCACCACGTGCCGGGCGGCTGGCACACGCTGTACGCCGGCAACCGCGCCACCATCGGCGCCGATCCCGACCTGATCGTGCCGGGGCAGCGGCTCAGCCTGAACGGCACCCCCACCCGTCCCGCGCCCCCCAAGTCCCCGAAGAAGAAGACGCCTTCGGAGCACCCCACCACGCACCGCACGACGCCCCCGGCCCGGCACGCCCTCGTCGCCCCGGTGACCGCGTCCGTCGGCACCGGCTACCACGTGGCGGGCTCCCACTGGTCGAAGGGCTACCACACCGGCGTCGACTTCCTGGTGCGGACCGGCACCTCCGTGAAGGCGGCGGCGGCCGGACACGTCGTGGCCGCGGGCTGGGGCGGCTCGTACGGCTACCAGGTGGTGCTCCGGCACGCCGACGGCCGCTACACCCAGTACGCCCACCTGTCGGCCATCTCCGTGCGGGCCGGCCAGACCGTCACCGCCGGCCAGCGCATCGGCCGCTCCGGCGCCACCGGCAACGTCACGGGCCCGCATCTGCACTTCGAGGTGCGGACGGGGCCGGGATTCGGCTCGGACATCGACCCGCTCGCCTACCTGCGGGCCGGCGGCGTCAGGATCTGACGCGGCTGCGCTGCCGGTCCTGGACCGGCAGCGGCACGGGGACGCCCTGGGGCGGCGCGGTGTACGACCCGGGGAGCGCGCCGTCGGCCGGTGGTCCGTTGCCGTCGGCGTCCGCGCCGTTTCCGGGCGGGCCCGGCAGCAGCCTGCGCGGCGCCGTTCCGTCCGGTCCGGCGCCGGTCCCGGCGGGTTCGGCCGGCCCCGCTCCGGTGCCCGCGGTCCCGCGCTGCCGCGGCACGTCCGGGCGCGCCTCCGCGGCGGCCGGCGGAAGGGTGACCGGTGCTCCCTCGGCGGTGGCCGCCGCACGCTCCATCCGCTCCGTCGTCAGCATGATCAGTCCGCCCGCCGCCACCACCGCGCAGCCCAGGGCGAGCGCGGTGCCCGTGGTGTCGTAGCGGAACGTCTCGCCGAACATGAGGATGCCGACCGCGGCGGCCAGCACCGGATTGACCACCGTCAGCGTGGCCAGCGGGGCGGCGAGGCCGCCGCCCCGGTAGGCGGCCTGGGACAGCAGGACGCCGGCCAGCGTGAACAGGCCGATCACCGAGAGCGAGGACAGGTCGCCCAGGCCGATGCCGTGGGACCAGTCGACGGCCACGGTCTTGGTGAACACCGACGACATGCCGAAGGCGATGCCGGAGGCGGTGGCGAGCAGCACGCTGCGCACCGCGGGATGCCGGTGCGCGGCCAGGCCGGCGCACATCAGCGCCGCCACCGCCCCGCCGGTGACCAGCGCGACCGCCAGCCGCTGGGCCGGGTCGAGGGAGTGCGCGGCGGAGGAGCCGACCAGGGACAGCAGCCCGGCGAGGCCCACCGTGGCCATGAGGGCGCCGCGCCAGGCGGTCGCGCCGGCCCGGCGGCCGACGCACAGTGCCGCCATGGGCAGCGCGAAGACGATGGTCAGCGCGCCCAGCGGCTGCACCAGGCTGAGCGGCCCGCAGGCCAGCGCCACGACGTGCAGCACGCCGCCGAGGCCGTTGAGCCCCAGCGCGCCCCACCAGCTCGGCCGGCGCAGCGGGAGGTACCCGCCGCCGGGGGAGGCCACCGCGACCTGCTCCTGCACGATCGCTCCGCCCGCGTAGGCGAGGGCGGAGACGACCGACAGGAGCACGGACAACGCCAGGGCGCTCATCGGTGTCTCCTCTGCGTGCCCCGGGCGTGCTCGCTGCGGCGCGGCGTGCGGTCGGCTTCCATGGCCCACACTCTGCCCGCCCGCGCCCCTCCCGTCGTCGTACCTGAGCACGCAATGCGTCCTACTGCCGATGGAGTACACCGGTCGGGTGATCATCCCCTGGAGGGGTGACGGAGGGTGCACACCCGCCCGCTCGCCCCGGTGACACGCCTGGTAGTAGTGCCTGTCGTGGACCTCGACCCCGAACTCGCCGCGCTCCGCCCGCTCGGCGGCTTCTTCGTCCTGCGCACGCTGCCGGGCACGGCGGGCGAGCCGTGGCGGCTGCCGACCCTCGCGGACGGCTACGAGGGCGGCACAGCGGATCCTCGGCGGGATCCCGTGGCTCTGCGGGTCGCCACCGTCGCCGGCCGCCTGCGGACCGCCGAGCCGCGCGTCGCCGCTTCCCTCGCCCAGCAGGGCCTGGCTGCACGGCTGTGGTCGGCGGCCCTCGGCTGCGCCGTCCTGTACGGCAGGGTGCCCGACCTGGACCCGCGCCTGCTGCGCTGGGACGCCCGGGCCACCGCCCCCGACGACCTGTGGCTCGCCGAGCCGCGTCCGCTGCCCGGGGACGCGGCCACGCTCGCCGCGACCGTGCTGCACGGCCATCTGGAGCCCCTGGCGGCAGCCTTGCGGGCCCGCTACGGCGTCGCGGCCGGCCTGCTGTGGGGCAACGCGGGCTCCGCGCTCGCCGCGACCGCCCGGGAGCTGAGCCGCTGGGCCCGTGCCCACGGCCGTACCGACGTGGCGGCCCGCACCCGTGTGCTGACCGCCGAACTCTTCGCCCACCCCCTGCTGGAGACCACCGGCACCCGCACCGGCACGGCCTTCCGGCGCCGCAGCTGCTGCCTGTACTACCGGGTCCCCGGCGGCGGGCTCTGCGGCGACTGCTGCTTCACCCGGCCGCCGCGCTCCTCCCTGCGTTCTTCCCTGCGCTCTTCCCCGGGCGGCGCATCTGGGTGACCATGAGGGGGACGTACCGCCGAGACCAGGGGGTTGCCGGGTGCGAGTGGGACTGCTGACCCGGGAGTACCCCCCGGATGTGTACGGCGGCGCCGGCGTCCATGTGGAGTTCCTCGCCCGCGAGTTGGCGGCCCTGGTGGACCTGGAGGTGCACTGCTGGGGCGAGGGGCGCGGGGTCGGCGTCGTACGCCACCGCCCCTGGTCCGTCCTCGACGGCTCCAACGACGCGCTGCGCACCTTCTCCGTGGACCTCGCCATGGCCGCCGCCCTCGAAGGCCGCGAACTCGTCCACTCCCACACCTGGTACGCCAATCTCGCCGGGCACGTCGCCAAGCTCCTGTACGGCGTCCCGCACGTGGTCACCGCCCACTCGCTGGAGCCGCTGCGCCCGTGGAAGGCCGAGCAACTCGGCGGCGGATACGCCCTGTCGGGCTGGTCCGAGCGCACCGCGATCGAGGCCGCCGACGCGGTGATCGCCGTCTCCGGCGCCATGCGGGAGGACATCCTCGCCTGCTACCCGGCCCTGGACCCGGCCCGGGTCCACGTCGTGCACAACGGCATCGACACCCGGCTGTACCGCCCCGACCACGGCACCGACGCGCTCACCCGGCACGGCATCGACCCCGCCCGCCCGTACGTCCTGTTCGTCGGCCGGATCACCCGGCAGAAGGGCGTGCCCCATCTGCTGCGCGCCGTACGGGACATCGACCCCGGCGCACAGGTCGTACTGTGCGCGGGCGCACCCGACACCCCGGAGATCGAACGGGAGTTCCAGGAGCTGTTCGAGGAGCTGCACCGGGTGCGGGCGGGCGTGTTCTGGATCCCGCAGATGCTGCCCCGCGCGGAGGTCGTCCAACTCCTCACGCATGCGGCGGTCTTCGCCTGTCCCTCGGTGTACGAGCCGCTCGGCATCGTCAACCTGGAGGCGATGGCCTGCGGCACCCCGGTCGTCGCGTCCCGGGTGGGCGGCATTCCCGAGGTCGTGGACGACGGCCGCACCGGTCTCCTGGTCGACGTGGACGACGACTTCGAGTCCGCGCTCGGCCGGGCGCTGGACACCGTCCTCGGCGACCCGGCCGCGGCCCGGCGGATGGGGGAGGCCGGACGGGAGCGCGCGGTGCGGGAGTTCGGCTGGGACGCGGTGGCCCGCCGTACGGCGGGGCTGTACGAGGAGATCCTCAAGCAGGCTTAGTCCGGCCTGCTCGGGGCAATCATGGTTCAACCACGGTGAGGGGAGTGGTCATGCGTCGTGGAGGGCCTTCCGTACTCGGGATCGTGCTGGCGGGCGGCGAGGGCAAGCGCCTGATGCCGTTGACCGCGGACCGCGCCAAACCAGCCGTCACCTTCGGCGGCACCTACCGGCTCGTCGACTTCGTCCTGTCCAACCTGGTCAACGCCGATGTGCTGCGCATCTGTGTGCTGACCCAGTACAAGTCGCACTCGCTGGACCGGCACATCACCACCACCTGGCGGATGTCCAGCCTGCTCGGCAACTACGTCACCCCGGTCCCCGCCCAGCAGCGCCTCGGCCCACGCTGGTACCTGGGCAGCGCCGACGCCATCCTGCAGTCGCTCAACCTGGTCCACGACGAACAGCCCGAATACGTGGCCGTGTTCGGCGCCGACCACGTGTACCGCATGGACCCGCGGCAGATGCTCGCGCAGCACATCGAGGGCGGCGCCGGGGTGACGGTGGCCGGCATCCGGGTGCCGCGCGCGGAGTCCTCCTCCTTCGGGGTGATCACGCCGGGCCCGGACGGCCGTACCGTCGAGCGCTTCCTGGAGAAGCCCGCCGACCCTCCGGGCCTGCCGGACGACCCGGAGACGGTCTTCGCCTCGATGGGCAACTACCTCTTCACCACCAAGGTGCTGATCGAGGCCTTGCACCGGGACGCCGAGGACAGCCAGTCCGTGCACGACATGGGCGGCTCGATCCTGCCCCAGCTGACCGGTCGCGGCGAGGCGCAGCTGTACGACTTCAGCGACAACCACGTGCCCGGCGAGACCAGCCGCGACCAGGGCTACTGGCGGGACGTGGGCACCCTCGACGCCTACTACGAGGCGCACATGGACCTGATCGCCGAGCGCCCCGCGTTCAACCTCTACAACCGTCAGTGGCCCATCTACACGCACTCCTACCAGCTGTCCCCGGCGCGGTTCAACGCGGGCGGCATCGCCGGCGAGTCCATCATCAGCGCGGGCTGCCTGATCCGCGGCCAGGTCACCCGGTCCGTGCTGTCGCCGGGCGTACGGGTCGATCCGGGCGCGGTCGTGCAGGGTTCGGTGCTGCACGACAACGTGCACATCGGCCGGGGCGCGGTCGTGCGTGGTGCGGTGCTGGACAAGAACGTCGAAGTGCCACCGGGCGCGACGATCGGTGTCAACCCGGAGCGCGACGCCGAGCTGTACACCGTCTCCAAGGGCGGTGTCATCGCGCTGGGCAAGGGCCAGCGGGTGCCGTAGCGGGCGTCGGGGCCGGCGCCATGTCCGCTGCTTTCGCACTCGTGTTCCGTCCGGCGACCCGTGCCGACCTGCCCGCCGTGCTCGGATACTGGTCCTCGCCGAGCGGGGCACCGGCACGGTGGTGGGCTGCCTGCAGGCGACGTACATCCCCGGGCTCGGCAGGGGCGGTGCCGAGCGGGCGCTGATCGAGGCGGTGCGGATCCGCGCGGACCGGCGCGGCGGCGGGCTCGGCCGGACCCTGATGGAGCACGCGATGACCAGAGCACGGGCACGCGGCTGCGCACTCGTCCAGCTCACCAGCAGCAAGAACCGCGCGGACGCCCACCGCTTCTGCACCCGGCTGGGATTCGCCCCCAGCCATGAGGGCTTCAAGCGGGCTTTCTGAGCGCCCATCAGCACCCGATTCCCTCGCGCCCACGCGACGCGTTTCATGGAAATATCCACGAATGCCCGGGTTTTCGGCCTCCGCCGTCCAGGATGCAGGCAACGATGTCCAACCTGCGGAGGTCATCCGACATGAGAGGGACCCGGCGCACGCGGCTGTGCCTGGCCGGGGTGATGGCAGCGTCCGCGCTGATCGCCACCCCCGCCGCACGGGCCGCCGAGCGGACCGACGGCCACCTCGCCGACCTGGTCAACCCGTTCATCGGGACCCAGAACGAGGGCAACACCTTCCCCGGCGCGACCGTGCCCTTCGGCATGGTGCAACTCTCCCCGGACACCGGGCACAACACCGGCTACGACTACACGCAGAACCGTATCCGCGGTTTCTCCCTGGTCCACCTCTCGGGCGTGGGCTGCCGGATCGGCGGGGACCTGCCCGTGCTGCCCACCACCGGCGAGGTCACACAGACGGACTACGCCCGGTACGCGGCGGCCTTCTCGCACGACGACGAGGAGGCGAGCCCCGGCTACTACCGGGTCGGCCTCGCCTCCGGCATCCGCGCCGAACTGACCGCGACCGCTCGCACCGGCGTGCAGCGCTACACCTTCCCGGCCACCGACAAGGCCAACGTCCTGCTGAACGCGGCCCAGTCGCTGCACAAGCCGGTGAGCAGCTCGGTGCAGATCCTGGACGACCGCACCGTACGCACCGAGATCACCGGCCACGGCTTCTGCCGGGACACCGGCCCGTACACGGTCTACACGATCACCCGCTTCAGCCGGCCCTTCACCGCCTACGGCACCTGGGACGGCGGGACCGTCACCCCGGGCGCCCGGAGCGGGGCCGGCGGCGCCTACGTCCGCTTCGACACCAGCAAGGACCGCACGGTCGAGGCGACCACCGCCCTGTCGTACGTCGACTCGCGCGGCGCCGCCGGCAACCTGCGTGCCGAGGGCGGCCGGTCCTTCGACGCCGTACACCACCGGGCCCGCGAGGACTGGGAGGGCCGGCTCGCCGCCGTCCGGGTGCGGGGCGGCACGCCCGCGCTGCACCGCACCTTCTACTCCTCGCTGTACCGGTCGTACCTCGCGCCCAACACCGGCAGCGACGCCGACGGCCGCTACTTCGGCTGGGACCGCCGTACCCACCGCGCCCGGGGCTTCACGTACTACCAGAACTGGTCGCTGTGGGACACCTACCGCACCCAGGCCCAGCTGCTCGCCCTGCTCGCCCCGCGCGAGGCCCGGGACATGGCCCGGTCGGTGATCGCGGTCGACGAGGACGGCGGGTGGCTGCCCAAGTGGGGCTACGGCCCGGTCGAGACGAACGTCATGAGCGGCGACCCGGTCACCCCGTTCCTGACCACCGCCTACCGGATGGGGCTGCTCAAGGGCTTCGAGGAGCGGGCCTACCGCGCGCTGAAGAAGAACGCCGACGGGGTGCCGCCCGCCGAGTACCCGGGCATCGGCCGGGAGGCCAACGCCGAGTACATCGCGCACGGTTTCGCGCCCTACGTCCAGGGCCGCCCGCTGGCCAAGATGGGCGACTCCGACTACCACCACGGCGCCTCCGTCACCCTGGAGTACGCGCTCGCCGACGCGATGCTCGCCCAGATGGCCCGCGGCCTCGGGCACGCGGACGACGCGGCCCGCTACGCCGCCCGCTCGCGCAACTACCGGAACGTCTTCGACCCGGGTACCGGGTTCTTCCGCGCCCGGGACGCCGTCGGCGCCTTCACCGGCTCGCCCGACCCGGCCCGCGGCGTCGGCTTCCACGAGGGCACGGCCTGGCAGTACCAGTGGCTGGTCCCGCAGGACGTCCCGGGCGTGGTCGACCTGATCGGCGGCACGCACGCGGCCAACGCCCGGCTGGACACCTTCTTCGCCTACGACCGGCTGCTCGCCGACCCGGAACGCACCGCCCGCGAGGTGTGGGTGCACGGCGATCCGTACGCGTACTACAACGCCGCCACGTACAACCCGATGAACGAGCCGGACCTCATCGCGCCCTACACCTACCTGTCCACCGGCCAGCCCTGGAAGACCACGGACGTGGTGCACGCGGCGCTGACCCTGTTCACCGACAGCCCCACCGGCATGACCGGCAACGACGACCTCGGCACCATGTCCGCCTGGAACGTCCTGTCGTCCATCGGGCTCTTCCCGGTCCAGCCCGGCTACGACACCTGGGGCCTGACCACCCCGGTCTTCGAGCGCGTCGACCTGACCCTGGACCGCCGCTACTGGCCCGGCGGCCGGCTGACGGTGACCGCGCCCGGCACCTCGGCCGCCGACCGCTACGTCCAGGCCGTGCACACGGACGGAGCACCGCACGGCCGGACCTACCTGACCACCGGTGCGCTGCGCTCCCTGCGCTCGCTCGCGTTCACGGTCGGCCCGCGCCCGTCGGAGTGGGGTACGTCACCCGAAGCGGCGCCGCCCGTTCTGAGGTGACTTTAGGTGTCTCCCGAGTCCCGCCGCTCTCACCGGGGCGGGGGGACTTAACCTGGCATTAACTGAGCGTAGTCTGATCGTACTTGACCGTAATCGCCCTGCCGGGATTGACTGCTGATCCGCCCGTCGCCGCACGCGTGAGGCAAGCCCTTGACTTCCGACCTGCTCGCTCCGCTCGACCTGGCCTTCTGGAACATGGAGTCCGACCGGCACCCGATGCACCTCGGGGCGCTCGGCGTCTTCGCCGCGCACTCGCCCACCGCCGGCGCCCACGCCGCCGACCTGCTCGCCGCCCGCGCCGCCGCCGTACCCGGCCTGCGCATGCGCATCCGCGACATCTGGCAGCCGCTCGCCTTCGGCGGCGCGACCCGCGAGAGCGACCCGGACTTCGACCCGCTGAACCACGTACGGCTGCACGCTCCGACCGACGACTTCCACGCGGTCGCCGGCCGGCTGATGGAGCGCCCGCTGGAACGCAGCCGGCCGCCGTGGGAGGCGCATGTGCTGCCCGGCGAGGACGGGGTGTCCTTCGCCGTGCTCTTCAAGTTCCACCACGCCCTCGCCGACGGGCTGCGCGCGCTGAAGCTCGCCGCCGGCGTCCTGGACCCCGTCGACCTTCCCGAGCGCGCGCCCCGCGCCATCGAGCCACCCCGCGACCTGCTCTCCGACGTGCGCCGGCTGCCCGCGCGGGTGCCCGGGCTGGTCAGGGGCGCGCTGTCCGACGTGGGCCGGGCCCTGGACATCGGCGCCTCGCTCGCCCTGTCCACGCTCGGCATGCGCCCGACCGCCGCGCTGACCTCCGCGCCCAGCGGCACCCGCCGCACCGCCGGTGTCGTCGTCGACATCGACGACGTGCACCGGGTGCGCAAGAGCGCCGGGGGCACCGTCAACGACGTCCTCGTCGCCGTCGTCGCCGGTGCGCTGCGGCGCTGGCTGGACGAGCGCGGCGACGGCAGCAAGGGCGTGGCGCCCCGCGCGCTGATCCCCGTCTCCCGGCGCCGCCCGCACACCGGCCGGCCACAGGGCAACCGGCTCTCCGGGTACTTGATACGGCTTCCGGTGCACGAGCCCGACCCGCTCGGCCGGCTGGAGACCGTGCGGACGGCGATGGTGCGGAACAAGGACGCGGGGCCCAACCGGGGCGCCGGCGCGGTGGCGCTGCTCGCCGAACACGTGCCGGCGCTCGGCCACCGGCTCGGCGGGCCGCTGGTCGGGCAGGCGGCACGGCTGTGGTTCGACATCCTGGTCACCAGCGTGCCGCTGCCCGGACTCGGGCTCCGGCTCGGCGGGCACGAGCTGACCGAGGTGTACCCGCTGGCTCCGCTCGCACCCGGGCAGGCGCTGGCGGTGGCGATCTCCACGTATCGCGGGCGCGTGCACTACGGGCTGGTCGCCGACGCGGAGGCCGTGCCGGACCTGGACCGGTTCGCCCACGCGGTGTCGGCCGAGGTGGAGACGCTGCTGGAGGTGTGCGACCGCTGACACCGGCCTCCGCCGAGGGGCTTCCCGGAGCGGAGCGGTTTGGTTCCGGGGGCCGGGCTCCGTAAAATTCGCTGTTCGAAAGCGGGCGCGAGTCGGAGCGCTGCGCAGGTGATCAGGGAAGCGGCAGCGCGATGACGGTGACAGAGGACGGCTCGGCGTCCATGGACATGCCCACGGACGCCTCCGTGGACGAGCTGGTCCACGGGCCCGGTATCGACCCCGAGCGGCTGGCCGTCTGCCTGAGCGTGCTCGAGGAGCTGGACCGCATCGACGTCGACCACCCCGACGCGATCGCGGTCCGCCGGGCCACCTCGCACATCTACCGGACGGTGAAGCAGCGCCGCCGCCAGGAGCGCCGGGCCGCCAAGACCGCGCACGACCGTGCCGTGACGGAGGCCACCGCCACCGGCTCCGCCGAGCGCATCGACGACGAGACCGAGGGCATCCTGCCCTCCTCCAAGGTCGAGACCGGCAAGATCGCGGGGATACTCCAGCGTCCGCGCTCCTGCTACACCTGCAAGACGCGGTACGTGGAAGTCGACTACTTCTACCACCAGCTCTGTCCGGACTGCGCCCGCCTCAACCGCGCCAAGCGGGACGCGCGCGCCGACCTCACCGGCAAGCGCGCCCTGCTCACCGGTGGCCGGGCCAAGATCGGCATGTACATCGCGCTGCGCCTGCTGCGCGACGGCGCACACACGACGATCACGACGCGGTTCCCCAAGGACGCCATCCGCCGCTTCAAGGCGATGGAGGACTCGGCGGACTGGATGCACCGCCTGGAGGTCGTCGGCATCGACCTGCGCGACCCCGCCCAGGCCGTCGCGCTGGCCGACCAGGTCGCCGAGGCGGGCCCGCTGGACATCCTGATCAACAACGCCACGCAGACCGTGCGCCGCCTGCCCTCCGCCTACGCCGCCCTGGTCGAGGGCGAGAGCGCCCCGCTGCCCGCCGGGGAGCTGCCCGCCCACCACGTGATCGGCGCCTTCAACTCCGGCGCGGTCGACGGCCTGGCCGCGCTGCCCCTCGGCACCAGCGGCCTCGACGCCCAGAAGGTCGCCGACCTCGCCCTGGTCGCGGGCAACGCCAGCGTCGCCCGGCACCTCGACGGCACCGCCATCGACGCGGGCGGCCTGCTCCCCGACGTCGTCGACAGCAACACCTGGGTGCAGACGATCGACCAGATCTCCCCGGTGGAGCTGCTCGAGACCCAGCTGTGCAACTACACGGCGCCGTTCATCCTCATCAGCAAGCTGCGCCCGGCGATGGCCGACGCCGCGCGGAAGGCGGCGAGCGGACGGGCGTACGTCGTGAACGTCTCGGCCATGGAAGGCGTCTTCAGCCGCGGCTACAAGGGTGCGGGCCACCCCAACACCAACGCCGCCAAGGCCGCGATGAACATGGTGACGCGGACCAGCGCCCAGGAGATGTTCGAGGCCGACTCCATCCTCATGACCTCGGTCGACACCGGCTGGATCACCGACGAGCGCCCCCACTACGACAAGCTGCGCCTCGCCGAGGCCGGCTTCCACGCACCGCTCGACCTGGTCGACGGCGCCGCCCGCGTCTACGACCCGATCGTGCGCGGCGAGGAGGGCGAGGACCTGTACGGCGTCTTCCTGAAGGACTACGCGCCCGGCAAGTGGTAGGCCACATGGGTGATTCGCGGAGTCGTCCGGGTGAGCATCTTGTTTCAAAAAGCCCCATATTAGGGGGTATTGAACGGCCGGATGCCGCGTATCGGTTACCGCTTGTTTGCATTCCCTATCGAGCGGATGCCCGCTCATTTGGTTAATCTGGAGGGGACGGACAGCACTAAGGGGTCCCACCCACACCCATCGTCCGTCCCGGGGTGAGCCGGTCGACAACGGCCTGCTCCGACAGAGACACCGGCGCCACCGCGTCCGAACTGGCCTTCCATCCAGACCCGAGCGGGCGTCGAGCTCCGGAGCGCAGACTGTCCGGTACGCCCCGAGGGTGACCGACACATAAGGAGTGCGCGGTGACACCGGAGAAGACGAATCGCGAACAGCGCCCCGAGGAACACACGGAGCGCGTGGGCCGCCGGCCCGGAGAACTCGGCAGTCTCGACGTGTGGGCCCGGTCCGCCCCGATCCGCCTCGCCGGGTACGAGGACGACCTCGCCGAGCCGCACATCCTGCCGAGCGTGGACTGACCTCCGGGTCGGGCCCGTCGCGATCGCCGCACGCAGGGGCGTGACCGCCGCGCCCACGCCGTTCAGAGAAGCCGCGGCCGGGGACCGGCCGCGGCTCTCGCTTCTTCCGGCGGCAGAGACCCTCACACCGCGTCCCCCGTGGCCGGCACCGGTTCCCGCCTCAGCCGGGCACGGGGGCCGTCCGCTGCCACGGGCTCAGCTCCTGCAGCTCCTCCGCCAGGTCCAGCAGTACGGCCTCCGTGCCCGGCCGGCCCACGAGCTGTACGGCGCAGGGGGCGCCCGAGGGCAGGGCGCCGGCCGGCACGGACATCGCGGGCCACCCGGTCAGGTTCCACGGCGGGGTGAACGGCGAATAGGCGGTGTTGGCCAGCACGTTGGGCAGCCAGCCGCGTTCGTGCCACGGGCCGGCCTGCGGGGAGCGGCGGGCCAGCGCCGGGGTGAGCAGCACGTCGTACTCGGTGAAGAACGGCGTCAGCCGGGCCCGCAGCCGTTCGCGGGCGTCCCCGGTGCGGACCCGCCGGACGAACGGGCGGCCCACGGCCGCGTGCACCCGGGTCCGGCGGGCCAGCCGCGCCCGGTCCAGGCCCTCGGCGTCCACCGCCGTGCCCGCCGTCCAGTGCCGGAGCGCGGTCACGCCGAGCGAGAGCGGGTACGGCGGCTCGGCCCGCCGCACCTGGTGCCCGGCCCGGGCCAGCACCCCGGCGGCCTGCCGGACCGCGGTCGTATACGGCCGGCTCACGCTCACCCCGGGGAGCGGGCTGCGCACCGCGGCGGCGATCCTGAGGCGGGGCCGCTCCTCCCGGCGCTCGAACTCCCGGTCCGCGAGGACCGCCAGCATCAGGCGCAGATCCTCGACCGTCGTGGCGAGCGGGCCGTTCTCCGACATCCCGAACCAGTCGCCGTTGCCGATCCCGGCCGGCACCACCCCGTGCCCCGGCTTCAGCGTGACCAGCCCGCAGTTGGCGGCCGGGATGCGCAGCGAGCCCATGCCGTCGTTGCCGAGCGCGAGCGGCACCAGCCCCGCGGCGACCGCCGCCGCGCTGCCGCCGGAGGAGCCGCCGGCCGTGCGGGAGAGGTCCCACGGATTGCGGGCGATGCCGTACGGGCTCTCCGTGGTGCCGAAGACGCACAGTTCGGGCACGTTCGTCAGGCCGACGACCACCGCACCGGCCGCCCGCAGCCGGGCCACCGTCACATGGTCCTCGGCGGCCGGGGCGTCCGGGGTGGCGGCGGAGCCGTTGCGGGCGGCCTCGCCGCGCACCGCCAGGTTGTCCTTGACCGCCAACGGCACGCCGGCCAACGGCAGTTCGGTCAGGTCGGCGCGGGAGGCCACCTCGTCCGCCTCGGCGAGCGCCGCCTCGGCCCGGACCTTCCGGAACGCCCCGATCCGGCCGTCGAGCCGCTCGATCCGCGCGAGCTGCCCGGCCACCACCTCCCGGGGCGTGACCCGCTTCTCACGGACGGCGGCGGCGATCTCCACGGCACTCCGGCCGATCCAGGTGCTCACGGGCGCTCCTCGTTACTCATCGGTACGGACGACGGGTAGGAGAACTCTGCCCGGCGGGACGGAGTACGTCGAGAGGCCGCGCCCGGGTGAGCCGGTACTGACGGCCGGTCAGGGCACCTTGCCGCCCGGGGCGCGGACGGCACCCGTGCTGCCGCGCCCCGTCAGCCGTGGCACCGGCACCCCCACCGCCCGTGCCGGGGCGCCGTCGAGCAGGGCCAGCAGTTCCCGGGCCGCCGTGCGGCCGAACTCGGCGCTGTCGCGGGACAGGGCGGACAGCCGCGGGGCGACCATGCGGCACAGCGCCGAGTCCTCCCAGGAGACCACGGAGACGTCTTCCGGCACGCGACAGCCGAGTTGGGCCGCCGCCGACACCCCGGCCACCGCCATCACGTCGTTGTCGTAGATCAATGCGGTGGGCGGGGCAGGGGAGTCCAGGACCCGGCGGGTCACCGCCGCGCCCTCCGTGTCGGAGTAGTCCGTGGTCACCGAGCGGACCTCGGTCAGGCCGCGCCGCTCCGCCTCCGCGCGCAGGGTGGCGATCCGGCGCCGGGTGTGGGCCAGCTCGGGCAGGCCGGCGATGTGCACGATCCGCCGGTGGCCGAGGGCGGTCAGCTCGTCCACGACCGAGGCCATCGCGCCCGCGTCGTCCGCCCAGACGGTGGACAGGCCGGGGTGGCGTTCGTCCGGTGCGCCCCCGATCACCACGGCGGGCAGGCCCAGTTCGTCCAGCAGGCCGGGGCGCGGGTCGTCGGCGCGCGGGTCGGCCACCAGGACGCCGTCCACCCGGTGCTCCGCCCACCAGCGCCGGTACACCGCGCACTCGTCGGCCACGTCCTGCGCCACCTGGAACAGCAGGCCCAGATGCCGCTCGGCCAGGACCTCCTGGATACCGGAGACGAGCTGGAGGAAGAACGAGTCCACGCCCAGCGTGTGGGCGGGACGGGCCAGGACGAAGCCGACCGTCGCCGCACCCTCCCCGGACAGGGCGCGGGCGGCCGTGCTGGGGCGCCAGCCGAGCTGCTCGGCGACCCGGCGGACCCGGGCGCGGGTGGCCTCGGAGACGCCGGGGCGGCCGTTGAGCGCGAAGGACACGGCGCTCTCGGAGACTCCGGCGCGCCGGGCGATGTCCTTCATCGTGGGCCGGCGGGCGGGGGACCTTTTGGTCGGCACGTTTCTCCCCGTTCGGAGTGTCCAGCTAATGCGCTTGAGTGCGCGGATGTGTCAAGACCCTAAAGCGCATTAGTGAATTGCGGCAAGCTTCGCATCAAAAGCCCTCTGACCTGGACTAATGAAGGCCTGATTTCTTTAGCTCGGTGAATCCATTGACTTTCTCGGAAGGCCCCGGGCAAGGTCTCTGACGCCACCCGGCATCCCCACACAGCAGAGGAGCCGTGTCCCCGTGCCCATGTCCCGCAGAGCCCTCGCCGCCGCTGCCGTCGCCCTCGTCCTGCCGCTGAGCGCCTGCGGCTCGGGCGGTGACGGCGGCGGTACGACCGACGCCTCCGGCAAGGTGGAGGGCGACATCACCTTCCAGACCTGGAACCTGCGCGCCAACTTCAAGCCGTACTTCGAGGGCCTGATCGCCGACTTCGAGAACACGTACCCCGGCACCCATGTGAAATGGGTCGACCAGCCCGCCGAGGGCTACCCGGACAAACTGAGCGCCGACGCGGCCGGCGGCACCCTGCCCGACGTCGTCAACGTCTCCCCGGACCTGGTCGCCCCGCTCGCCAAGGCCGGCCTCGCCCTCGACCTCGACAAGGCCGCCGGCAGCTACCGGTCCGAGTACCTCCCCGGTGCTTGGGCCAGCCACCGGATACCGGGCATGAAGGGCACGTACGCCTTCCCCTGGTACCTCAACACCGGGCCGCTCTTCTACAACAAGGCGCTGTTCCGGCAGGCCGGACTCGACCCCGACCAGCCGCCGAAGACGTACGACGAACTCTTCGCCGACGCCCTGCGGATGGCCCGGAAGAGCGACGGCAAGGTCGCCACCCTCGCCAACGTGCCCACCATCGAAGACTTCGGCCGCTACGGCGTCCCCCTCATGAACGAGCAGGGCACCGGCTTCGCCTTCAACAACGCCAAGGGCGTCGAACTCCTCACCAAGTACAAGCAGTTGTACGACGCCAGTGCCCTCGACCCGCAGGCGCTGACCGCCACCGGGGAGTCCGCCGGCAAGAAGTTCCTCACCGGCGCCGTCGCCATGAACCCCGGCAGCGCCCTGGACCTCGGCAACTTCAGGAAGAACGCGCCGGGCCTGTACCGGAACATCGGCATCACCGACCAGATCACCAGCACCGGGCACGTCAACATGTACGTGATGGGCGTGATGGTCAACTCCCGCACCCGGCACACCCCGGCCGCTGTCGCCTTCGCGCACTTCGTCACCGACGCGCGGCACCAGATGTCCTTCGCGAAGCAGGTCGCCATCTTCCCGAGCACCGCCGGCTCCCTCGACGACCCGTACTTCACCAAGGAGGACGGCACCGACGAGACCCGGGTACGCGTCGCCGCCGCCAAGTCCCTGAAGAACGCGGTCAACTACACGCCCGTGCTCTTCAGCGACCAGATGAAGACCGCGCTGCGCAACGAGGTCGCCAAGGCGCTCCAGGGCAAGGAGAGCCCCGAGGAAGCCCTCGACAACGCTGTCGACGCCGCCGACCGGCTGCTCCGGCAGGGCTGACCCGCCATGGCCACCCCCCTGCGCATCAGGCGCCAGCTGCCGTTCAGCCCCTGGCTGTTCGCCGCGCCCGGACTGCTGGTCACCGGCGTTTTCGTGCTGTACCCGTTCGCCTCCACGCTGGCGAACTCCTTCACCGACCGCCGCACCCTGGTCCCCGGCCACTTCGTGGGCCTCGCCAACTTCCGCGAGCTGCTCCACGACGACATGTTCTGGACCGGCCTGCGCAACAGCACCCTGTACATCGTCGGGGTTGTACCCGCCCTCGTCGTCCTGCCGCTGCTGCTCGCGCTGCTGGTGCAGAGGAACATCCCCGGCATCACGTTCTTCCGCTCCGCCTTCTACACCCCGGTCGTCGCCTCGATCGTCGTGGTCGGACTGATCTGGGTGTGGCTGCTGGACGAGCGCGGACTGGTCAACTCCCTGCTGGAGACCGTCGGCATCGGCCGGGTCGGGTTCCTGAGCGACCAATGGCTGCTCCTGCTGAGCGCCATGGCGGTCACGGTGTGGAAGGGCCTCGGCTACTACATGATCATCTACCTGGCCGCGCTGGCGAACGTGCCGCGCGAACTGCACGAGGCCGCCGCCGTGGACGGCGCCGGACCGGTGCGCCGCTTCTTCTCCGTCACCGTACCCGCCGTCCGCTCCACCATGGTGCTGGTCGCCGCGCTGTCGTCCGTCGCCGCCTTCAAGGTGTTCTCCGAGGTCTACCTGATGGCCGGCCCGAGCGGCGGCCCGGCCGGCGAGGACACCACCCTCGTCATGCTCGTCCAGCGCACCGGCACCGGACTCACCGGCCGGGTCGGCTACGCCTCCGCCCTCTCCGTCGTCGTGTTCGCCGTCACCGTCGTCCTGATGCTGCTCGTGCTGCGCGCCGACCGGAAGGAGGAGCGTTGAGCGTCCTGGAGAAGGTACGGCCCGAGCGGCCGGCCACCGCGGCCCGGGAGCCGGGCGTCACCGACGAGCACGGCCGCCGGATCCGGGCCGGCGAGCTGACCTGGCGCTACCTGCTGCTCCTCGCCGTCCTCGCCCTGACCGTCGGCCCGTTCCTGTGGCAGCTGTCCACCTCCCTCAAGGGTCCCACCGAGGACATCTACGGCTCCCCGCCCCGGTTCCTGCCCGGCCACCCCACCCTGCACAACTACGCCCGGGTCGCCGACACCATCCCGGTCTGGGACTACGCCCTGAACTCCCTGAAGGTCGCCACCGCCAGCGTGGTGACGAACTGCGTCGGCTCGGCACTCGCCGGGTACGCCCTGGCCCGGCTGCGCTACCGCGGCCGGCGCGCGACCACGCTGGTCTTCGTGCTGGCGATGCTCGTGCCCGTCGAGGGCATCGTCATCGCCCAGTTCACCACCATGCGCGAACTCGGCCTGAACAACACGCTGATCGGGGTCGTCCTGCCCGGTGCCGTCGGCGCGATGAACGTACTGCTGATGCGCAACGCCTTCCGCAACCTGCCCTACGAGATCGAAGAGGCGGCCTACGTCGACGGCGCCGACGTCTGGCAGCGGTTCCGGCGCGTCGCCCTGCCGTCGGTGAAGGGCACCCTCGCCGTCGTCGCGATCTTCGCCTTCATGGGCGCCTGGGACGACTTCCTGTGGCCGCTGATCGTGCTGAGCGACCCGTCCAGGTTCACCCTGACCATCGGCCTGAACTATCTGCACGGCACCTTCGCCAACGACGAGCGCCTCGTCGCCGCCGGGACCATGATCGCCGTGGCACCGCTCATCGCCCTGTTCGCCTGCCTCCAGCGGTACTTCTTCCGCGGCGTCGGCGAGGGCGCGGTCAAGGGCTGAACCTCCCCCGAGTGCAAGGACACCGCATGCCTGCTGCCGTGCGCTTCGGCGTCAACTACACGCCCAGCCAGGGGTGGTTCCACCACTGGCTCGACTTCGACCTCGACTCCGTACGCGCCGACCTCGACGCCATCGCCGCCCTCGGCCTCGACCACATCCGCGTCTTCCCGCTGTGGCCGTACTTCCAGCCCAACCGCACCCTGATCCGCCCGCACGCCGTCGACCAGCTCGTGGCCCTTGCCGATGCCGCCGCCGAACGCGGCCTCGACGTCAACGTGGACGGCCTGCAGGGGCACCTGAGCAGCTTCGACTTCCTGCCCGCCTGGACCCGCACCTGGCACCGCCGCAACCTCTTCACCGACCCGGAGGTCGTCGACGGCCAGGCCGCCTATCTGCGCACCCTCGCCGCCGCCCTCGCCGACCGCCCCAACTTCCTCGGCATGACCGTCGGCAACGAGGTCAACCAGTTCGCCGCCGGCCCCCACCCCGACCCCGACCGGATCACCGCCGAGGAGGCCGAACGCTGGCTCACCCGGATGCTCGCCGCCTGCGCCGGGGGCGCCCCCGGCCGGCTCCACCTGCACGCCTCCTACGACGCCGCCTGGTACCAGGACGACCAGCCCTTCACCCCCGGCCACTCCGCCCGGCTCGGCGACCTCACCGCCGTACACTCGTGGGTCTTCAACGGCACCGCCCAGCGGCACGGCCGTACCTCGGTGCCCGCCGAGCACCACGCCGCCTACCTGGTCGAGCTGAGCAAGGCCTGGGCGGACGAACCGCACCGGCCGGTGTGGCTCCAGGAGGTCGGCGCCCCCGCGCCCCTGGTGCCCGCCGAACACGCCGCCGCCTTCGCCGAGGCGACCCTCACCCACGTCCTGGACTGCCCGGACCTGTGGGGCGTCACCTGGTGGTGCTCCCACGACGTCCCGCGCACCCTCGCCGACTTCCCCGAACTCGAGTACTCGCTCGGCCTGTTGACCAACGACCGGCGGCCGAAGGAGATCGCCCGGGTGCTGGCCGCAGCGGCCCGCCGGACCCACCGCACCCCGGCGGTGCGCGGCACGGCCCTCGTCGTACCCGCCGAACCCGCCCGGCGCTCCCGCTGCGCACCCGGCGGCGACGTCTTCGACGCCTTCTTCCGGCTCGTCGCCGAGGGGGTCCGCCCCACCACCGTCCTCGACACGCGCGCCGACGACAAGGACCACCTCGCCGCGCGCGGCATCACCGACGTCGTCACTCCCGACCAGGTACTCCCCACCCCCCAAGGAGGCACCCGCTCGTGAACCCCACCAGACGCACCGTCCTGATCGCCGCCGGCGCCGCCGCCCTGTCCCCCGCTCTGCCCGCGGCGGCGGCCCCGCGCGCCCCCGCCGCGACCCCGCCGTACGCCGCGTACTGGTACCCGGACTCGCTGCCCGCCGGCAGCCCCGGCCCCGGCATCACCTGGCGCAGCCTGAAGAACTGGCGCGCGGCCGACGACCCCGACCTCGCCTTCAACGCCGCGAGCGTGCCGCTCGCTCCCCGCTTCACCCCGACCCCGGCGAACCTGACCGCCCGCTCCGGCCAGGCCCGCGTCCAGGCGCTCGTCTCCTTCGGGCCGACCTCGGGCAACCCTTCCCAGGGCTCGGCCACCGCCGACTACTACGCCCTGACCCACTGGGCATACCTCGACGAGCTGGTGTTCTGGGGCGGCTCGGCCGGCGAAGGGCTGATCCTCGCGCCGAACGCCCCCGTCGTGGACGCGGCCCACCGGCACGGCGTCCCCGTCCTGGGGAACATCTTCCTGCCGCCGGTGACCTACGGCGGGCAGTTGCAGTGGACCCGGGACCTGGTGCAGAAGGACGCCGCCGGGCACCACCCGCTCGCCGTGCAACTCGTCGCGGTCGCGGCGGCCCACGGCTTCGACGGCTGGTTCGTGAACGCCGAGACCAGCGGCGGGAACACCGCGCTGGGCACGGCCGTGCTGGGCTTCGTCCAGGAGCTGAAGGCCCTCGCGGCCACCCGAGGGCAGCGGGTGACCTGGTACGACGCCCTGACCGTGAACGGCACGGTCGGCTGGCAGGGCGCCCTGAACAGCCGGAACCAGGCGTTCTTCCAGGCCGCCGACGACATGTTCGTGGACTTCCGGTGGAGCGCGGCCACGCTGGCCTCGTCCGGTACGAAGGCGGACCGGCTGGGGCGCAGCCGCTACCAGCTGTGGGCCGGCATCGACGTCGAGTCCAACGGGTCCGGCACCCATGTGAACTGGGACGCGATCGTGCCGGCCGGCACACCGCACGTCACCTCGATCGGCCTCTACCGGCCCGAGTGGACCCGCAACCACCTGCCCGCCGACCGGCGCGCCCCCGAGGACTTCCACGCGGCCGACGACCGGTTCTGGACCGGCCGGTCACTGGACCCCGCGCGGCCGGACCCGAGCGATCCGTGGCGGGCGCCGGCGGTGTCCGTGACGGACCGGTCGACGGTGACCTCGGTACCGTTCGCGTCCGTGTTCAACACCGGGCACGGACTGCGCTGGTACGAGGCGGGGGCGGTCGTCTCGGCGGCGCCGTGGAACCATCTCGGGCTCCAGGACCGGCTGCCGTCGCGGCGGTGGGTGGTGCGGACGGCGGGGGAGCGGCCGGCGGTCGGATTCGACTTCGCCGACGCCTGGCGGGGCGGGAGCAGCGTGCTGGTGGCCGGTGAACTGGATCAACCAGCGGTCGTGGACCTGTACGCGACCCGGCTGCCGATGGGTGTGAACACGGTTGTCGACCTGGCCTTCCGGAGCGAGGCTGGGAGTGTGAACGCCGAGCTGGCGGTGGCGACGGCCGAACCGGGCGCGCCGGGGGCGACCCCGCCGTACACGTATCTGCCGGTGAACCCGGTCGACAGGGCGAGCCGAGTGCGGTCGGTCAACGGATGGCAGACCGTGACCGTGCCGCTCACCGGCCTGTCCGGCACCGTCCACGCCCTCGGCGTCCGCCTCACCGCGGCGGACGGCCCGGTCCGCTGGCGGCTGGGCGGCCTCGCCGTCCGCCCCGACGGCACGCCTCCGCCGCCCGCCGCTCCCTCCGGCGCCCGCGTCACCGCGGCGAACGGCGGCGACCTCCGGCTCGCCTGGAACGCCGCCCCCGGCACCGTCCGCCACTACACCCTGCACCGCCTCCTCCCCGACGGCACCCGCCGCTTCCTCGGCGCCACCGGCCAGCGCGCCTGGTTCGTCCCCGGCCAGCGGCCCGAGCAGGGCGAGGCGACCGCACGGTTCGAAGTGCGCGCGGTGGGGGAGCTCTACAACGCCTCGGCCCCCGTCACCGTCACCCACCCCTGGTAAACACCGGAACCCGCAGGGAGCACCCCGCATGCATGACGACCGCACTCTGGTGGAAGCCCGCCTCAGGCGCGTCCTCGACGAACGTATCCGCCCTGCCGTGTACCCCGAGTCCGTGCCGCTCCGGGTCGCGGTGTGGCACGCGCCCGGCGAGCCCGTGCCGGTCGCGGAGGGGCTCGCCGCCGAGCCCGAGCCGATCGAGGTGGGCGCCCGGTGGGGTGCTCCGTGGGGCACCAGCTGGTTCCGGGTGACCGGGACCGTGCCGGAGGCGTGGGCCGGCAGGACCGTCGAGGCGCTGCTCGACCTGGGCTTCGACGAGAACATGCCCGGCTTCCAGTGCGAGGGCCTGGTCTACCGGCCCGACGGCACCCCGGTGAAGGGCCTCAACCCGCGCAACCAGTGGGTGCGGATCGGCGCGCCCGTCGCGGGCGGCGAGGAGGTGCGCCTGCACATCGAGGCCGCCTCCAACCCGGTCGTCCTCGACTACCACCCCTTCCGGCCCACCCCGCTGGGCGACAGGGAGACCGCCGGCAGCGAGCCGCAGTACACGCTCACCCGCATGGACCTCGCCGTGTTCGACGAGACCGTGTGGCAGTTGGTGCTGGACCTGGAGGTGCTGGGCGAGCTGATGGCCGAGCTGCCCGTGGACTCCGCCCGCCGGCACGACATCCTGCGCGCGGTCGAATGCGCCCTGGACGCCGTCGACCTCCAGGACGTGAACGGCACGGCGGACCGGGCGCGGGCCCGGCTGGCCGGTGTGCTGTCCGCCCCGGCCGTGCCGTCCGCGCACCGGATCAGCGCGGTCGGGCACGCGCACATCGACTCGGCGTGGCTGTGGCCGCTGCGCGAGACGGTGCGCAAGGTGGCCCGTACGACGTCCAACATGACCGCGCTCATCGAGGACGAGCCGGAGTTCGTGTTCGCCATGTCCCAGGCGCAGCAGTGGGCCTGGGTGAAGGAGCACCGGCCCGAGGTGTGGGCGCGGGTGAAGAAGGCCGTGGCGGAGGGCCGGTTCGTACCGGCCGGCGGGATGTGGGTGGAGTCGGACACCAACATGCCCGGCTCGGAGGCGATGGCCCGGCAGTTCGTGCACGGCAAGCGGTTCTTCCTCGACGAGTTCGGCATCGAGAACGAGGAGGCGTGGCTGCCGGATACCTTCGGCTTCGCCGCGGGTCTGCCGCAGATCATCAAGGCGGCCGGCTCCAAGTGGCTGCTGACGCAGAAGATCTCCTGGTCGCAGACGAACCGGTTCCCGCACCACACGTTCCACTGGGAGGGCATCGACGGCACCCGGATCTTCACCCACTTCCCGCCCGTCGACACCTACAACTGCTCGATGAAGGGCAGCGAACTCGCACACGCGGCCCGCAACTTCAGGGACAAGGGCCGGGCCCGGCACTCCCTCGCGCCCACCGGCTGGGGCGACGGAGGCGGCGGCACCACCCGCGAGATGGTCGCCAAGGCGGCCCGGCTGCGCGACCTGGAGGGCTCCCCGGCCGTGGTCTGGGAGACACCGCGCGCCTTCTTCGAGAAGGCCGAGGCCGAGTACCCCGAACCGCCCGTCTGGGTCGGCGAGTTGTACCTGGAACTGCACCGCGCCACCCTCACCAGCCAGGCGAAGACCAAGCAGGGCAACCGGCGCAGCGAGCACCTGCTGCGCGAGGCCGAGCTGTGGGCGGCCACGGCAGCCGTACGCACCGGATTCCCTTACCCGTACGAGGAGTTGGACCGCATCTGGAAGACGGTCCTGCTGCACCAGTTCCACGACATCCTGCCCGGCTCCTCGATCGCGTGGGTGCACCGGGAGGCACGGGCGACGTACGAGCGGATCGCCGCCGAGCTGGACGAGATCATCGGCGCGGCGCAGCGGGCCCTGGCCGGCGAGGGAGGCACCGAGCTGCTCTTCAACGCGGCCCCGCACTCCGGCCACGGCGTCCCGGCGGGTGGTGCCGCCCCACCCGCCGTGACGGGTGGCACGCGGCTCACCCCGCGCGAGGACGGCGGGTTCGCGCTGGACAACGGCCTGCTGCGGATCACGGTCGACGCCCGGGGCCTGGTCGTCTCCGCGTACGACCCCGCCGCCGACCGCGAGACCGTCGCCCCCGGTCGGGCCGCGGGCCTCCTCCAGCTGCACCCGGACTTCCCGAACATGTGGGACGCGTGGGACGTCGACTCCTTCTACCGCAACACCGTCACCGACCTCACCGACGCCGAGTCGGTCACGGCCGGCGAGGACGGCGCCTCGGTGCGCGTCGTCCGGACCTTCGGCTCCTCCCGGGTCACCCAGCTGCTGACCCTGCCGCCCGGGGAGCGTCGGCTGCTCATCGACACCGAGGTCGACTGGCACGAGACGGAGAAGTTCCTGAAGCTGGCCTTCCCCCTCGACCTGCACGCCGAACGGTACGCGTCCGAAACCCAGTTCGGGCACGTCTTCCGCCCCACCCACACCAACACCTCATGGGAGTCGGCCAAGTTCGAGGCCTGCAACCACCGCTTCGTCCACCTGGCGGAGCCCGGCTGGGGCGTGGCGGTCGTCAACGACTCGACGTACGGCCACGACGTCACCCGCACGGTCCGCACCGACGGCGACCGCGGGACGACCACGACGGTCCGGGTGTCCCTGCTGCGCGCCCCGCGCTTCCCCGACCCCGAGACCGACCAGGGCGTCCACCGCTTCCGGCACGCCCTGCTCCCCGGCGCCTCGATCGCCGACGCGGTCCGCGAGGGCTGGCGGGTCAACCTGCCCGAACGCCGCCTGACCGGCGCCCGTGAGGTAGCCCCGCTGGTCACGGTCGACGACGACGCGGTGGTGGTGACAGCGGTGAAGCTCGCCGACGACGGCACCGGAGACGTGGTCGTCCGCTTCCACGAGGCCCACGGCGGCCGGGCCCGGGCCACGCTGACGGCCGGTTTCGAGGTGGCGGAGGTCACGGCGACGGACCTGCTGGAGCGGCCGTGGGAGGAGGGGGCGCCGCCGGTGCTGGACGGTGACCGCGTCACCGTGCGGCTGCGCCCGTTCGAACTCGTGACCCTGAGGCTGCGCAGGGCGTGAACCCGCGGCGGGCAAGGGAGCCCCGCGCGGCCGCCCTTGCCCACCACCGGGGCTTTCCCCGGCAGGGGAACGACGACGATGATGTTCCGATGCGACGAAGAAGGGTGCCCGACAACTCCTGGGCCGCGGAGCCGGATCCCCTGCTGGCTCTCGCCCGAAGGGACCTGTCGTTCTACGCGCGGGCCTCCGACCGTGCCAGGCGGCTGCACCACGCCACCGAACTCGGCGCTCTCCTCACGACCTCGGTGACCGTCGTCGCCGCCGGTCTGCATGCTCCCGCGTGGCTGACCGCGCTGATCGCGGGCGGTGCCGTCTTCTTCACCGGCATGCGCCAGCTGTACGGCGCCGGCTCCCGCTGGGTGCTGGCCGCGCAGGCGCGGGAGTCGCTGCGCCGCGCACTCGACCGCTACCTGCTCCTGCCGGAGACCGAACGCGACGCGGCGGCCCGGCAGGCCCTGCAGGCGGTGGTCGAGGAGGTCGGCGCGAACGAACTGCGCGCCTGGTCCGAGACGCAGAGCGGGCGCCCGGAGGCGCCTCCACCCCCGGTGGGAGCCTGACCGAGGGGCTGGTCAGTGCCCCAGCTGCGTCCTGAGCCACTCCTCGGCCTCGCCCACGTGGGCCGCTGCCGCCGCGCGTGCCGCCTCCGGGTCGCGGGCGGCGAGGGCGCGGTGGATGGCGGCCATGGTCTCGTTGCCGGCGGCGGACGCGATCTCGCGGTGGAAGACGAGGTCGTGCGCGAGGATCTCCTCGGGGTCGTCGGTGGCGTTCATGGCCGCTGCCCCACCAGCTCCCGGCCTGCGCCGCGGCGGCCCGGGCCCTGCCGCAGCTCACCTTCGTCCTCGACCACCTGGGCAAGCCGCCCATCGCCTCCGGGGACCTCGCACCCTGGGCCGCCGGTCTGCGCGCCCTCGCGGCCCTGCCCAACACGGTCGCCAAACTCTCGGGCCTGGTCACCGAGGCAGCCCCGGGCGCCCGCAGCCCCGCGGACCTGCGCCCGTACACCGACACGGCCCTGGACGCCTTCGGCCCCGGCCGGCTGATGGCCGGCTCGGACTGGCCGGTGTGCACGCCGGCCATGTCGTACACCGAAGTCCACGCGCTCACCGGGGAGCTGACCGCGGGGCTCGGCGAGGCGGAGCGCGACGAGCTGTTCGAGGGCACGGCGGCCCGGGTCTACGACCTCTGAGCCGCCTCCGCCAGCCGCGTCGGCGGCAGGTACTCCCGTACGAACGTCCGCTCCCAGCACGCCCCCGTCTGCCGCAGCTCCCGCCAGCTCGTGTACCGGTAGCGGAACAGCCGGGCCCGGACATAGCGGGGCGGGGTGTCCGGCGGGAACGGGGAGCGGCGCAGCAGCTTCAGCGTGTCCCGGTCGTTCTCCAGCAGGCGTTCCACCAGCCCGCCGAACCACTCCCCGGCGTAGCCGGGCGACAGTGCCGCGAACCACATCAGCCAGTCCAGGCGCAGATGGTAGGGGGCGAACTGGCGCGGCCAGTGCCGGGGATCGCCGGGCTTGCCCTTGAACGCGTACTCCCGCCAGTCCGAGTCCGGGTGCGGGGTGTCGTCCAGCGTGCCCTCGACCACCACCTCGTAGCGCACCCGGCTGACGCTGCCGAACGCGCCGTAGGTGTTCACCAGGTGCAGCGGGTCGAAGGAGCGGTTCATCACCTGGCGGCGGGAGACCATGTTCACCACCGGGCGGTGGCTGAGGAAGACCAGCAGCGCGGCGACCGCCAGCACCAGCACCTCGTACCACAGCGGCGCCGCCGGCACGGGCGGCGCCGTCGCCGGCAGCCGGAGCGCGGACAGGGCCAGCACGATGGTGATCCAGTTCAGCCAGGAGAAGTTCCCGGACAGCACCAGCCACAGCTGGGTGACGATCATCAGGGCGGCGGCGGCCGAGGCGATCGGCTGCGGGGTGAACAGCAGGACCGGCACGACCAGCTGGGTGACGTGGTTGGCGGCCACCTCCATCCGGTGCAGCGGCTTCGGCAGATGGTGGAAGAACCAGCTGAGCGGGCCCGGCATCGGCTGGGTCTCGTGGTGGTAGTCCAGGCAGGTCAGCTTCCGCCAGCAGGCGTCACCGCGCAGCTTGATCAGCCCGGCGCCGAACTCCACCCGGAAGAGGATCCAGCGCAGCAGCAACAGCACGACGACCGGCGGCGCCACCTCGTCGTTGCCGAGGAACGCGGCCAGGAACCCCGTCTCCAGCAGCAGTGACTCCCAGCCGAACGCGTACCACGTCTGGCCCACGTTGACGATCGACAGGTACAGCGCCCACGGCACCAGCCACAGCAGGATCCCGGCCCATAGCGGCAGCGCGGAGTCCGCCCCGGCCAGCAGGGCCGCCGCCACCGCGCAGCCCGTCCAGGCGCAGGCCGCGAAGAAGCGGTCGGAGTAGTGCAGGTGGAACAGGCTGGGGGCGCGCCGGAACCGCACCCGGGCGACGAAGCGGGGGACCGGCAGCATCCCGCGCTCGCCCAGCAGGGCCCGGAACTGCAGGGCCGCTGTCAGGAACGCGACCAGGTACAACGCGGCCAGAGCCCGCTGGAGGACCAGCCGGCTCAGCCAGTAGTCGGGTGCGGTGAACCAGTCCACGGCTGTGCGCGCCTCCTGTGCGGGGACACCGGCGCCTGTCTCGTCACGACGGTCCCCGAGTTGCCAGGCAAAGCTGGGCAATGCCAACAATAGGGCGTAATCACCCACAGTGATGCGGAGTGTGCGGTGCGGATACCCACCCGAACCATCGTCACGGCCTGCGCGTTCCTCGTGACGCTCCTGGCCGCGGGCTGCGCGGGCACCGGCGTCAAGCAGACCAGGGCGGGGGAGCTGGTCCTCCTGCAGGCGGCCACCGAGCGGGGGCCCGGGCCCTTCACCGAGTCGACGGACACCGGCGTCCCGAGGCCGGCCGAGTCGCCCCGGGTCACCGCCCGGGTGCAGCGCGGCGACGTCGAGGCGCCCCTGCGCGCGGCACGCACCCTGTCCGGCGCGACACCCGGCCTGTACCGGGGCTCCCCGCGCGTCGCCGGCTGCGACGTCGAGCGGCACATCCGCCGGCTGACGGCGGACGAGGCCAAGGCCGACGTCTTCGCCGGGGTGGCCGGCGTCACCCGGGCGGCGCTCCCCGGCTATCTGCGCGGCCTGACCCCGGTCGTCCTCGGCGCCGACACCCGCGTCACCAACCACGCCTACCGCGCCCGCGAGGCCTCCCGCTACCAGGCCGTGCTCCAGGCCGGCACCGCCGTCCTCGTCGACAACCGGGGCGTGCCCCGGGTGCGCTGCGCCTGCGGCAACCCGCTCGACGAGCCCGCGCCGACCCGCGGCGGGGCCGGCGCCCGCGGTACCCCGTGGGCCGGCTACCGGCCGAACCAGGTGATCGTGGTGGCCCCGGCGTCCCGCCCCGTCAGCAGCCTCACGATCGTCGACACCGCGACCCGCACCTGGATCGAGCGCCGGGTCGGCCCCGACGTCCGCCGGGACCGGGTCGTGCCCGCGCCCCCGGGGGCCGCCACCAGCCCGGCCGACCCCGATCCGGCGGACGCCGGAGCGGCGGTCACCGGGCAGCCCAGCCCCGACGCCAGCGGCCCGCCCGCCTCCCCGGAGCCCAGCGCACTGCCGCCGTCGCCGTCCGGCCCCGCGGCACCGGACCGCCGTACCGGCTCCCCGGACCCGACCACCGCGACCACCGCGACGGAGCCGCCACCCCCCGCCCCCGATCCCGTCCTCTCCCTCGCCCCCTCTCCGGACCCCTCCGGCGAGAGCGGCACGGGCACGGCCACCCCCGGCCCGACAGGCCCGTCCGGCACCGAGCCCGGCCGGCCCGTCGCCTGAGTCCCCGGTCAGGCGTGCCGATCAAGTCGAAGAATCGGCCGGATACTGGCAGTCTGGGCCCCATGGCCGATCGGGGAGCGAGCGCCCTGTCACTCCCGGAGGACGGGCCCGCACACCCGGACCCGATCCTCGCGCTCAACCGCATGGGCAGTTTCGACTGGGACCTGGACGCCGGTCTCTTCCACATGGACGCCCAGGCCTTCGAGGTGTTCGACCTGCGGCCCGACGAGTACGACGAGCGCCCGGAAACCCTCGCCGTACGGGTGCCGCCACCGGAGGCCGCCCGGCTGGACGCGGTGGTCGCCCGCGCGATCAAGGACGGCAGCGAGAACTACGGCACCTACTTCCGCATCCGCTGCCGCGACGGCAGCCTGCGCTGGACGCACACCCAGGGCTACATCCGGCGCGACGGGACCGGCCGCCCGCGCCGGGTCGTCGGCATCGTTCGCGACGCCACCCAGGAACTCGCCGACAGCGCCGCCCGCAGCCTGCGGGCCGCCCAGGACGAGGCCTTCCGGCAGCAGACCAGCGTCGTGCAGGTCATCTCCGCCGCCCTCGCCCACGCCCGCAGCGTCCAGGACGTCATCGACGTCCTCAAGGACACCCACGGCGTCCGCCATCTGGGCGCCGCCAGCCTGGTGATGGGCCTGGTGGAGGCGGGTCGGATCCGGCTGGTGGCCGAGGGGCCCGCGGGCGCCTCCGTCCCCGGCACCCGCATCACCCGGATCGACGAGCCGTACCCGATGAGCGAGGTCGTCCGCACCCTCAGCCCCCGGTTCATCGAGTCCCCGGAGGAGTTCGCCGCCGGCTACCCGATCCTGTGGCCGCACCTGACCGACCTGCACATTACGTCGGCCGCCTATCTGCCGCTGATCGCCCAGGCCCGCCCGATCGGCGCGATGGGGCTGCTCTACGACGACCGGCGCGGCTTCTCCGCCGAGGAACGCGCCGTCCTGGTCGCCCTGGGCAGCAGCATCGCGCAGAGCCTCATGCGGGCCATGCTCTACGAACAGGAGAAGGACCTCGCCCAAGGGCTCCAGCAGGCCATGCTGCCCCGCACCATCCCCAGTGTCCGCGGCGCCGACATCGCGGTCCGCTACCGCTCGGCAGCCCTGGGCCGGGACATCGGAGGTGACTGGTACGACCTGATCCCGCTGCCCGGCGGCCGGGTCGGCGCGGTGATCGGCGACGTCCAGGGCCACGACACGCACGCGGCGGCCGTCATGGGCCAGCTGCGGATCGTGCTGCGCGCCTACGCCGCCGAGGGCCACACCCCGGCCACCGTGATGGCCCGCGCCTCCGTCTTCCTCCACGAACTCGACACCGACCGGTTCGCCACCTGCCTGTACGCCGAGGCCGACCTGTCCACCGGGGTCGTCCAGGTGGTCCGCGCCGGGCACATCGACCCGCTCGTCCGGCACGGCGACGGCAGCTGCGCCCGGATCACCGTCGAGGGCGGACTGCCGCTCGGCCTGTCCGCCGAGTTCGGCCGGCTGGAGTACCCGGTCGCCACCCTCGAACTCGATCCCGGGCACACCCTGCTGCTGTGCACCGACGGGCTCGTCGAACAGCCCGGCACCGATCTCGACGACGGCATGCGCGGCCTCGCCGCACTCGTCGCGGAGGGCCCGGAGGAGGTGGACGGCCTCGCCGACCGGCTGATCCAGCTGTCCGAGGAACAGGGCGGCGACGACGACGTGGCCCTGCTCCTGCTGCGTCGCCACGCCCCCGAGACCGCGCCCGCCGGCGGCCGGCTCCGCCGGCATGTGGCGCCCGGCGACCCGGAGGCCCTCACGCAGGCCCGGCACATGATCCGCGCCGCGGTCCGCGCGTGGGGCGCCCGCGACCGCGCCTACGAGATCGAGCTGGCCGCCGACGAGCTGATCACCAACGCGCTGATGCACACCGAGGGCTCCGCGATCGTCACCCTGCGGGCCCTGTCCGGCGGCGGCCGCCGGCTGCGCATCGAGGTCGAGGACTCCTCCAGCGCGCTGCCCCGGCGCCGGGACGCCGGGGAGAGCGGGGTGTCCGGCCGCGGTCTGCTCCTCGTGGACCGGCTCGCCGACGGCTGGGGCGTGGAGGCGCGGGGCGGCGGCAAGGCGGTGTGGTGCGAGTTCCGGCTGCCGTGAGGCGCCGGCCGGGCGGAGGACAGGGCGTTGTCGGTGCCGGATGGCACTCTGGACGTATGCCGGAACTGCCCGAGGTAGAAGCGCTGACGGACTTCCTCACCGAGCACCTGGTCGGCCGCCTGGTGGTGCGGGTGCTGCCGGTCGCCGTCAGCGTCCTGAAGACGTACGACCCCCCGGTCACCGCCGTCGAGGGCGGCGCGGTGACCGCCGTGCGCCGGCACGGCAAGTTCCTGGACATGGAGACGGACGCCGGGCTGCACCTGGTGGTCCATCTGGCCCGCGCGGGCTGGCTGCACTGGAAGGACCGGCTGCCCGACGGCCCGCCGAAGCCCGGCAAGGGCCCGCTGGCGCTGCGCGTGGCACTGGAGACCGGCGAGGGCTTCGACCTGACCGAGGCCGGCACCCAGAAGCGGCTCGCCGTGTACGTCGTCCGCGACCCGCGTGAGGTCCCGGGCATCGCCCGCCTCGGCCCGGACCCGCTCGCCGCCGACTTCGACGAGGACCGCTTCGCCGCCCTGCTCCGGGACGAACGGCGGCAGCTGAAGGGCGCCCTGCGCGACCAGTCGCTGATCGCGGGCGTCGGCAACGCCTACAGCGACGAGATCCTGCACGCCGCGAAGATGTCCCCGTTCAAGCTCGCCGCGTCCCTCACCCCGCAGGAGACCCACCGGCTGTACACGGCGCTGCGCGACACGCTCACCGAGGCGGTCGAGCGCTCCAGGGGTGTGGCGGCCGGCCGGCTGAAGTCGGAGAAGAAGAGCGGCCTGCGCGTCCACGGCCGTACCGGCGAGCCCTGCCCGGTGTGCGGCGACACCATCCGCGAGGTCTCCTTCAGCGACTCCTCGCTCCAGTACTGCCCCACCTGCCAGACGGGCGGCAAGCCGCTGGCCGACCGCCGGCTGTCCCGCCTGCTGAAGTGAACCCGCTCAGCGCTGACTGTTGCGGAAGCCGATGACGACCGCTCCCCACCAGCACACCTGGGACACCACCGCGGTGCCGGCGCACCGGACCAGCAGGCGCGGCGCCACGGAGCCGTCCTGTCGGGCGCGCATGCGCCGGTCAAGCCGTCCGGCCTGCAGGCCGTTGAGGGCGAGCCCGAGCACCAGGGCGAGCTTGACACGGGTGAGGGGGGCGCCGAGGTCGGGGTGGAGCAGAACTCCGCTGGCGACCAGTCCGGCGAGCCCGGCCCAGATCGGCACGTGCAGCCGGTGTGTGCCGTCCAGGGCGTCCCTTAGGGAGCAGCGGCCGGTCAGCCAGAGCAGGGCGTGATAGTCGGCGGCCAGCACGGCACCGAATCCCAGCACCAGGGAGGCGAGGTGGACGAAGAGGGCGGCGGTGTGCAGTGTGGCGTCCACGCGCAGGTGCACGGAGACCCAGGCACAAGCCCCGAGGCTCAGACAGACACCGGCCGCCGCAGCGCCGGCCGTCCACCAGGTGTCGTACAGCCCCAGCCGCGACGCGGAGGTCACCTGGGGGGACACGGGGGGTTCGGGGCGTACGGACACGGACTGCTCCTGGAAGATTCACAACAAACTCAGGTAAGGCTCACCTAAGATGAATCTCCGGTCAAGGTCCGGTGCCGCTACCGTGTCTCTACCGTGACCAGCAGCTTTCCCTCCGCGGTGCGGACCTCGTAGCGCGCAATGTCATCCGGGTGCAGCGCCGCCGCGCCCATCGCGGTGGTGGGCCGGGTGCCGTCGCCCGGGTTGGTCCAGCCGGCGACCGCCTGCTCGCTGCCGTCGCGGCCGACCGCGACCAGCCGGCAGGTGTGCGGCCCGGAGCCGTCCCTGACCTCGAGGCGCAGGTCGCTGCCCCAGTCCTGGTCCGCGGAGGTGACCCGCGCCCACACCCCGGTGTGCGGGTCGGTCGCCGCCGTGACCTGGGACGCGGCCGGCTCCGTGTGGCCGGCGAAGGCCACGATCCCCTGGCCGGCCACGGCCAGCACCACCGAGGCGGCCAGGCCGTACAGCAGCCTGCGGCGTCGCGCCCGGTGCCGGTGGGCCAGCTCGCCGAGCAGCCGGTCCAGCAGCCGGGGGCCGGGCTGTGCCATGGGGTGCACGAAGCGCGGCGTGGCCCGGCGGTACAGCATCAACTGCCGGGTCGCGGGCCCGAATTCGGTCACGTGTGCCGCGCACCGAGGGCACTCCATGAGGTGGTCCTCGAAGCGGAAGGCCTCCGCCTCGTCCAGCACGCCGAGCGCGTACGCGCCGACGTCGCGATGCCTTTCCAGGGACCTCATGCCGAATCCTCGTGCCGAAGGGTGGGGGAAGGGTTACTCCTTGCTCCCACCCGTACGCAGCCGACCGCCGAATCACTCAAGCCGCGCGCAGAATCGCGGACAAGAGATTCGGAGCGGCCCGGCCCGCGGATTGGTGTGAATTCCGGAAGGTTCAGAAGAGGTGGATCGCGAGGTGCCCGAGGGGCAGTCCGAGCCGCCAGGCCGGTGTCCACACCTTCGGCCCGTCGTCCTCCCCGAACACCCCGCCGCCGCCCGGCACCGCGTCCAGGTCCGGCGCCAGCAGCTCGGTCTCCTCCAGCCACCGCCAGGCGTCGGCCGCCAGCGCCAGGTCGGGGTCGGGGGCGTCCGAGCCGGCCGCCCGCTCCGTCAGCTCGGCCATGCGCGCCCGCACCCAGTCCCGCCACGGCTGGTCGTAGGCGGTCAGCGACAGCCAGTTCTCCAGCTGGGAGATCACCCGGATGCCGGACAGCTCCCCGTCGGTGTCGGACAGGAAGACGGTCAGCGCCAGCGCGTCCCGGCCGGCCCGGAACTCGAAGGACGTCGGTGGCATCAGATCACCGGTGCGCAGCAGCTCGTCGGCGATGTACTCGGCGTACAACCAGGCCATGGGTACGGCAAGTTCACCGCCGTCGGTGCCGTCCGTACTCTCGTGCCCTCTGTGCAGCATCCCTTCCTGCCCTTCCTCCGGTACGTGCGCGTCACCCGAAACCCGGGGCCGCCCCCGACCGGAACGCGGATGAGGACAGCCCATTGCCCGAACGGGGGCCGCAGCAAGGCGCTTTACCGAGGTTTGACCAGGCTTCCGGTTTCACCGCAGGTCGGCTGTGTAACCGGGAAGGACCCGGCGCAGGGCGCGCAGCGCGTAGTACGCGCGGGATTTCACCGTACCGGGTGGGATCCCCAGGGTCTGCGCCGCTTCCGCCACACTGGCCCCGAGGAAGTACACGAGTACCAGGACGTCACGGTGCTCGGGCGTGAGTGTCTTCACAGCCTCCCGGACGTCCAGCATCGCCGCGGCCCGCTCGGCGTGGTCGGCGGTCACCCGCGCGTTCTCGGGGACCTCGTCGCCGATCTCGGGCGGCCGTGCCTGCCGGGCCCGCCGGGCGTCGATGGCGAGTCGCCGGGCCACCGTGAGCAGCCAGGGCCGTACCGAGTCGAAGTCCTCGGCGTGCAGCGCCTCGGGATGCTGCCAGGCGCGCACCAGGGTCTCCTGCACGAGGTCCTCGGCGCGCTGCCGGTCCCCGTCGCAGAGCCTGAACAGCAGGGCGAACAGAGGGCCGCCGTGCTCGCGCTGGAGCGCGGCCAGCTCGTGCTCGGCGGTCGTCGTCCCGTGGGTGAGTGAGGTTCCGGCCGTCATGGCCGTATCGCAGCGCAGGGGGCGGCCCGGCGGACAGGGGGCGGGCCCGGTTGTGCGACGGACGGTCGATCGCGTCGGCGAACGGTCGGACGAGCGGTACTCCGGGACACCGGACGGGCTAATGACACCACCCGGGCTGTTTATCCGGCACATCAGATTCATACCCATATGCCCGTCACGGCTTCGTCTGTATATACGACAATCTTGGGGTGAGTTGATGATCGGACGCAGACAGCAGGTGGCTCTGGCCCTGACCGCCGTCCTCGCGGCCGGGGCGGCCTGCCAGAACCAGCACCGGGAGACCGGCGCCCAGGGACGCTCGGCGCCCGCCGCGCCCGGCGGCTTCACCCTAGTCGCCTCCGGGGACGTCCTGCCGCACACCTCCGTCATCGAACGGGCCGCCTACGACGCGGGCGGCAACGGCCACGACTTCCGCCCCATGCTGTCCGGCGTCGCACCGGTCGTCTCCGGCGCCGACCTGGCGCTGTGTCACATGGAGACCGTCTACGGCGCCGACGGCGACTACGCCGGCTACCCCGTCTTCAAGTCCCCGCCGCAGATCGCCGCGGGCCTCGCCGCGACCGGCTACGACGGCTGCTCCACCGCCTCCAACCACGCCCTGGACGACGGCGCCGCCGGCATCCGGCGGACCCTCGACGCCATGGACAAGGCCGGTCTCCGGCACTCCGGGACCGCCCGCAGCGAGGCCGAGGCCCGCTCGGTCACCATCCTGCGGGCGGGCTCGGCCAAGGTCGCCCATCTGTCGTACACCTTCGGCACCAACGGCAACGCGATGCCCCCCGGACAGCCCTGGGCGGTCAACCTGATCGACGCCGACCGGATGATCGCCGACGCCCGCGCGGCCCGGCGGGGCGGCGCCGACGTGGTCGTGCTCTCCGTGCACTGGGGCACCGAGTGGCAGGACGAGCCCGACCGGCTCCAGCTCTCCGTCGCCCAGCGGCTCACCGCCTCGGCCACCGACGGCCACCCGGACATCGACCTCATCCTCGGCACCCACGCCCACGTCCCGCAGGCGTACGAGAAGGTCAACGGCACCTGGGTGGTCTACGGGATGGGCGACCAGATCGCCGGCGAGATGTACAACGGCGACGGCGCCCAGGACCCGCGCGGCAACGAGTCCACCCTCGGCCGCTTCACCTTCGCCCCGCCGGCCCGGCCGGGCGAGGCCTGGCGGGTCACCAAGGCCGAGTTCGTCCCGCAGTTGTACGACCTCGACGCCGGCCGCGTCCTCGACCTCAACCACGCCATCGCCCAGGGCGCCGAGCTGGAGGCGGTGCGCGACCGCATCAAGGACGTCGTGCTCAGCCGGGGGGCCGCCCAGGACGGCCTGGTCATGGCGGAGTGATCAGCCCTGCTCGGCGCGCTGCCGGCCGGCCAGCGCCGAGCGCCGGTAGGAGTAGCCGAAGTAGATCGCGCAGCCGATCAGGAACCACACCGCGAACCGCAGCCACGTCTGCCACTGCAGGAACGTGATCAGCCAGATGGAGAAGACGACACCCAGCGCGGGCACCACCGGCATCCCCGGCGTCCGGAAGGAGCGCGGCAGCTCCGGCTGCCGGTAGCGCAGCACGATCACCGCCGTGCACACCACCACGAACGCCAGCAGGATGCCGATGTTGGTCAGCTCGGCCGCCTCGCCGATCGGCACGAACCCGGCGATGGCGGCCGAGGCCGCCCCCACGATCCAGGTCACGCGGGTCGGCACGTGCCGCGTCGGGTGCGTCTTGGCGAACCACCGGGGCAGCAGCCCGTCCCGGGACATCGAGAACCACACCCGGGTCACGCCCAGCATGAACGTGAACATCACCGTGAGGATGCCGATGATCGCGCCGACCGCGATCACGTCCGCCAGCGCGCCCAGGCCCACCGACTTGAACGCCGTCGAGAAGCCGCTCTCCTTGTCGATGTCCTTGTAGTTCTGCATGCCGGTCAGCACCAGGCAGGCCGCCACGTACAGCACCATGGAGATCACCAGCGAGTAGATGATCGCCTTCGGCATGTGCCGCTGGGCGTCCTTCGACTCCTCGGCCGCCGTCGACATCGCGTCGTAGCCGAACACCGCGAAGAACACCGTCGCCGCGCCCGTGAACGCCCCGCCGATGCCGAACGGGAAGAACGGGGTGTAGTTGGCCGAAGTGATGTGGAACACGCCCACGCCGATCACCAGCAGCACCACCAGCACCTTCAGCGCGACCACGAACGTCTCGAAGCGGGCCGCGCTGCGGATCCCCTGGGTCAGCAGCCACGCGATCAGCAGGCACAGCACGACCGCGAACAGGTCGACCCGGTGCCCGGCGCCGGTGCCGGGCGCCCCCAGCATCCAGGCGGGCAGATGCGCGCCCATCGCCTCGACCAGGAAGCCGAAGTAGCCGGAGATGCCGATGGCCACCACGGCCACGATCGCGGTGTACTCCAGCAGCAGGTCCCAGCCGATGAACCAGCCCGCGAACTCGCCGAGCACCGCGTACCCGTAGGTGTAGGCCGAGCCCGCCTTCGGGATCATCCCGGCGAACTCGGCGTACGACAGCGCCGCGCAGGCGCTCGCGACACCGGCGATCAGGAAGGACACCAGTACCGCGGGTCCCGCCGTGCCGTTCGCCACCGTGCCGGCCAGCGTGAAGATGCCCGCGCCGATGATGCCGCCGACGCCGATGGCGGTCAGCTGCCAGAGCCCCAGCGACTTGTCCAGCCGGGTGCCCTCGCCGACCTCGGTCTCCTCGATGTGCTCGATGGGTTTGCGGCGGAGAATCCCCTCACCCGCACGGAGCTTGGCCATACGCCTCACCTCTTCGCCGACGGCAAACGGCTGACGGCCGATCATGATGGCTCAGCACGGACCCCCAGGGAAGACGCCACGCACGGCGGCCGACCGGGGGCCCGTGACTAGGGCCTCCTACGGTACGACCGTCACCGGCCAGCGGCCCGTCTTGACCAGGCGGACCGCCACCGAGCCGACGATCCGGTGGCCGGCCTGCTCCGAGGCGCCCACCACGACCGCGTCCGCCTTCAGCTCGTCCGCCGCCTTGACCAGCCCGTTATAGGGGTCGCCGCGGAAGGTGTGGAACTCCCAGCGCACCTCGAATATCCCCTTGAGCCGCTCGGCACCCTCCCGGATCTGCGCGACCAGGTCCTCGGCGATCTCGTCGGTGGTCTCCGCCACCGGCGCCCCGAGCGCCGCCCCGGCGGCGAGCACCGGCTGCACGTACACCACCGCCAGCAGCGCGTGCTGGCGCCGGGCCAGACCGGCGGCGTACGCGGCCGCACGCATCGAGGAGTCGGAGCCGTCCACCCCGACCACGATGACCTTCGGACCGTCCGTGCCCCGCTCGAACCGGTGTGCGGGCGAGTGCTGCTCGTGCTGTTCCGTCACGGCCGTGAGGCTATCGGAACCGACCGTTCCTGAAGAAGCGGCGGCTGCCCGGACCGCTCGACGGGCGAGCCGCGGCGCCGCTTCCTAGAGTCGGAACCATGACCGCCACCGCGGAGCCCGCCGCCGGGAGGGACGCCACCGCCCCGGTACGCCCGCCCGCCGGCGGGCGTCTCGGCTGGGTCCCGGAGGCCTTCGCGACCCTTTTCGCCGCCCTCGGCCTGCTGTGCGCCCTGCTCGCGGTCGTCCCCCCGCTGCGCAGCCCGCTCCGCCCGGTCGCCCGCACCCTCGACCTGCTGCTGGTCCCCGTCAGCGCCAACCTCGCCTACGCCGTCTTCCTGTTCCTGCTGGCCGGCGCCACCGCCGCCCGCAAGAAGGTCGCCTGGTGGCTGGTGGTCGTCTACCTCGGCCTGCTCGTCCTCACCGACGCGCTCGGCGCGGCCGCCGGCCTGTACGCCGCGTCGCTGCCGTCCCTGGTGCTGTGCGCGCTGCTGCTGCTCCTGCTGGTCCTGGCCCGCCGCGAGTTCTACGCGGCCTCCCGCCGCGGTGCCGTGTGGCGGGCCCTCGCCGTGCTGCTGGCCGGGCTGGCCGTGGCGATCCTGCTCGGCTGGGGCCTGGTGCTGCTCTTCCCGGGCACGCTCCCGGCGGGCCAGCACCTGGCCTGGGCGGCCGACCGGGTGTGCGGCGGACTGGTCTCGGCCGGCTCCTTCGCCGGCCGCCCGCCGCGCGCGATCACCTTCCTGCTCGGCCTGCTCGGCGCCCTCGCCCTGCTCAACGCCGCCGCCGCGCTGTTCCGCTCGCAGCGCCTGGAGGCCGCCCTGCACGGCGACGAGGAGGCCCGCATCCGCGCCCTGCTCAGGGCGTACGGCGAGCGGGACTCCCTCGGCTACTTCGCCACCCGGCGGGACAAGGCCGTCGTCTTCTCACCCAGCGGCAAGGCGGCCGTCACCTACCGTGTCGAGGCCGGCGTGTGCCTGGCCGGCGGGGACCCCGTCGGCGACCCGGAGGCCTGGCCGCACGCCATCGACGCCTGGCTGGACGTGGCCCGCCGGCACGCCTGGGCGCCCGCCGTGATCGGCGCCTCCGAGGCCGGCGCCCGCGCCTACGCCCGCGCGGGCCTGGGCGCCCTCCAGCTCGGCGACGAGGCCATCGTGCACGTCGCCTCCTTCGACCTGCAGGGCCGCGAGATGCGCGTCACCCGGCAGGCCGCGCACCGGGTCCGCCGTACCGGAGCCGTCTGCCGCATCCGCCGTCACGCGAGCCTCACCGAACGCGAGATGGGGGAGATCGTCGGCAAGGCCGACGCCTGGCGGGACACCGAGACCGAACGCGGCTTCTCCATGGCCCTGGACCGGCTCGGCGACCCCGCCGACGGAGACTGCCTGCTCGTGGAGGCCCTCGGCGAGGACGGCCGGCTGCTCGCCCTGCTCTCCTTCGTGCCCTGGGGGCGCGACGGGGTCTCCCTGGACCTGATGCGCCGTGACCGGGCCGCCCCCAACGGGGTCATGGAGTTCATGGTCGCCGAACTGTGCGCCGCCGCGCCGAAACTGGGCGTGCGCCGCATCTCGCTGAACTTCGCCGTCTTCCGGTCGGTCTTCGAGGAGGGCGCCCGCCTCGGCGCCGGACCGGTCCTGCGGCTCTGGCGCCGGCTGCTGCTGTTCTTCTCCCGCTGGTGGCAGCTGGAGGCGCTGTACCGCTCCAACGCCAAGTACCGCCCCGAGTGGTACCCGCGCTTCCTCTGCTACGCCGACGCCGCCGCCCTCGCCCGCATCGGCCTCGCCTCCGGCATCGCCGAGGGCTTCGTCTCCGTACCCAGCTTGCGCAAACTCTGGGGAAAGGGGCACCCGGGTAGCGGACGGCGGCCCGCCGCTGCGGCGGTCCCGCCGTCCGTGCAGGCGCTCGGCCTCGACGGAGGGGACCAGGCCGGGTCCGCCGCCCCGGACGCGGGCCTGCCCGACCAGGTCCGCGTCCGGTACCGCACCCTCGACCGGCTGCGCGCCACCGGCACCGACCCCTACCCGGTCGGCGTCCCCGCACCGACCCACGCCCTCGCCGACGTCACCCCCGGCGCTGACGTGACCGTCGCCGGACGCGTCCTGCTGGTCCGCGACTTCGGCGGCATCGTCTTCGCCGTGCTGCGCGACTGGTCCGGCGACCACCAGATCGCCCTCACCCGCGACGGCTGCGGCCCGGACCTCGACCGCTTCACCGCCGACACCGACATCGGCGACCACATCACCGTCACCGGCCGCGCCGGCCTGTCCGACCAGGGCGAACCCACCGTCTTCGGCACCTCCTGGCAGCTCACCGGCAAGTGCCTGCACCCGCTGCCCGACAAGCGCCGCGGCCTGACCGACCCCGAGGCCAAGGTCCGCCGGCGCCACCTGGACCTGATCACCAGCCCCGACGCCCGCGCCGTCGTCCGCGCCCGCTCCGCCGCCGTACAGGCCCTGCGCCGGGGCCTGCTGGACCGCGGCTACCTGGAGGTCGAGACCCCGATGCTCCAGCAGATCCACGGCGGCGCCAACGCCCGCCCCTTCACCACCCACATCAACGCCTACGACCTCGACCTGTACCTGCGCATCGCCCCCGAGCTGTACCTGAAGCGACTGTGCGTCGGCGGCCTGGAGAAAGTCTTCGAGCTGGGCCGCACCTTCCGCAACGAGGGCGTCTCCTACAAGCACAATCCCGAGTTCACGATGCTGGAGGCCTACCAGGCCCACGCCGACTACGACGTCATGCTCGACCTCGCCCGCGAACTGATCCAGGCCGCGGCGACCGCCGCCCTCGGCTCCCCGGTGGCCCGCAAGGACGGCGCGGAGTACGACATCTCCGGGACCTGGCCGGTCCGGACCGTGTACGGGGCGATCTCCGAGGCGGTCGGGGAGGAGATCGGCCCCGGCACCGAACTGCTGCGGCTGCACCGGCTGTGCGACCGCACCGGGGTGCCGTACACCGCCGACGACGGACCCGGTGACGTGGTGCTGGAGATGTACGAGCGGCTGGTCGAGCACCGGACCGGACCACCCACCTTCTACAAGGACTTCCCGACCGACGTCTCCCCGCTGACCCGGCAGCACCGCACCGACCCGCGGCTCGCCGAACGCTGGGACCTCGTCGCCTTCGGCACCGAACTCGGCACCGCCTACTCGGAGCTGACCGACCCCGTCGAACAGCGCCGCCGGCTCACCGAGCAGTCGCTGCTGGCCGCCGGCGGCGACCCGGAGGCCATGGAACTGGACGAGGACTTCCTGCAGGCCCTCGCCTACGCCATGCCCCCGACCGGCGGCCTCGGCCTCGGCGTGGACCGGATCGTCATGTTCCTCACCGGCCTGACGATCCGCGAGACGCTCCCGTTCCCGCTCGTGCGCCGCCGCTGACCCGCGCGCACGGAAAGGCTCGCGCCCGGACGTGTGTTCCGGGACGTACGGTCACTGCGCTGTCCGGGTGTATTCCGCCGCCGCGCCGGTGCCGTCGCGGTGCGCCGAAGCCGGGTGGGGCGACTGATGAGTCATGCAGAAGGATCAGTTGTTCACGCGGCGCCGGATGCTCCTCGCCGGCGTCGCCGCTCTCGGAGCGGCGGGCACCGCCGGGGTCATCGTGGCGGGCGGCGAGGAGACCGGCCGGACCGCCGCGGCCCCCGTCGCCGGCCCCCAGGCCAGGCAGGCCCTCAAGCCCTCCGCCTTCCGGCTCCAGCCGCTCACCGGATACGGCCCACCGCGCACCGCGCCCCGCAGGCTGAAGGTGCGTGACGAACCCATCCTGCAGGTCTCCGGACGCGGCCGGCACATGGTGCTGACCTTCGACGACGGCCCGAACCCGGAGTACACCCCGCACATTCTGGACACCCTCGCCAAGTACCGCGTACGGGCGATGTTCTTCGTGTGCGGCGAGTGTGTCGTGGAGAACAGGGAACTGCTGGCCCGGATGGCCGACGAGGGGCATGTGGTCGGCAACCACACCTGGACGCACCCGCTGCTGACCGAGCTGAACCGCCGTGAGATCCGCTCCGAGATGGAGAGCACCAGCGACGCCATCGAGGACGCCTACGGCGAGCGCCCGCAGTGGTTCCGCGCACCCTACGGCGCCTGGAACCGCGCCGCCTTCCAGCTGGGCGCGCAGATGGGCATGGAGCCGATGGCCTGGACCGTGGACACCACCGACTGGATGGAGCCGGGCACCGACACCATCGTGGACCGGGTGGAGAGCGGCGCCGCCCCCGGGGTCGTGGTGCTCTCGCACGACGCCGGGGGCGACCGTTCGCAGACCGTCCGGGCGATCCGGGAGTGGCTGCCCTACCTGATCGACTCCGGGTACCACCTCACCGTGCCGCCCCGGCGCGCCTGACGCTCCCCGGACCTCACCGCCCCGCCGGGCCGCGGCGGTTCACATCACCGCGGCCAGGCGGGCGAAGACGACGACGTTCCCCTCGTAGCCGTTCTGCTTCGAGAAGCCGCCTCCGCAGGTGATGACCCGGAGTTCCGGTGTCCCCTTCGAGCCGTACACGCGGTCGCCGGGGAAGCTGTTCTTCGCGAAGACCTCGACTCCGTAGATCTCGAACACCGCGGTCTTCCCGTCCTGGCGCAGGACCTCGATCTGGTTGCCCTTCGTCAGCGCCCCGAGGCCGTAGAACACGGCGGGGCCCTGCTTGTTGTCGACGTGGCCGACGATGACCGCGGTGCCCTTCTCGCCCGGGGACACGGCGCCGGTGAACCAGCCGGCCAGGCCGGGGTTCTCCGGCGGCGGCGCGGCGACCCAGCCGTCCGCGTCCAGCCCGACCTGCACGACGGGCGCGTCCACCCGGATCGCCGGGATGCGGACCCGCTGCACGGGGGAGAACGGCAGGGCGGTGGGCGCGGGCGCGAACGTGCCCAGGGTGGCGCGGCTGTCCGGGGCCGCCGCCGATGCGGGCTGCGGCGGGCCGACGTCGAACTCCCCGGAACCGTTGCGGATCAGGGCCAGACCGGTCAGCAGAACAAGCGCTATCACGCCCCAGGGGGCGCGCTTCCTCCGCCGCTCCTCCTCTTCGGCCAGCTCGGCCAGCTTGGACGCAGACATTCGCCATCCCCTCTCGACGCGGTCGCCGCCACGCCCGTCGCGCATGGGAAAACGCTAAGTCCCGCGCGGACGGCGGGCGACGGGGCGATCGGCGAACGGGTGGCGGCCCGCATGCTCGGTGAGCCATCCGAGTTGCCGTTCCCAGGAATTTTCTGACGGTCCGTGACCTGCGGCAATATCCGATTGTGTGGTTGTCCGTCGGTGTGTCGGATCACCAGGACGGACCATTCTCGACATGCGGGCGTGTTCCGCGCGTCCGAGGGTCTGTACGGGAGGTGATTTCTCGCCGATCCACCGGGGACGGGACCCGGTGACCTCCCGCGGAGGATCACATGCGCAACCAACGTGCCCTGGCGGCGGCGTGCACCACGGTCGCCGTGCTCGGGCTCGCCGCCCCCGTGGCTGTCGCGGACGGCATGGGCAACGGGGGCGGTCCGAGCAGCACCGACAACACCACCGTCATCGTGCCCGGCACCGGCAACATCGGCACCTTCAGCGGGGGCGGCGTCGTCCCCGGCACCGGCAATGTCAACGGCAACGGCCACTTCAACGGGAACGGGAACGGGAACGGGAACTTCAACGGCAACGGCAACGGCAACGGGAACGGAAACGGGAACTTCAACGGCAACGGCCGCGAGGGCTTCGGCAACAACGGCCGCGGGCGCGAGGGCGGCAACAACGGCCGTGGCGGTGAGGGCGGCAACAACGGGCGCGGGGACCGCGGAAACGACTTCGGCCGCGGGAACGACTTCGGCCGCGGGGACGGATTCGGCGGGGAAGGGGGCCGTGGCGAGGGCTACGGCAACTCCCGCGACATCTTCGTCACGCCCGACATCGTGCCCGCCGGCGGCCGCGTCACCATCATCGTGAACGGCTGCCGCAGCGGCACGGCGAGTTCCGACGCCTTCGGCGTCACCCGGCTGGAGTCGTTCCGCGACGACACCGCGCGGGGTGTCGCCACCGTCGACCGGGACGCCCGACGCGGCCGCTACGACGTCACCGTCCGCTGCGACGGCCGTACCATCACCCGCCGGGACGCCTTCACCGTGATCGGCGGAGTCAACGGCGGGTTCGGCGGCAGCAGGACCAGCGGCGCGACGCCCACCGACATGGCCATCGGCGGTGGCCTGGTGGCCTCGGCCGTGATCGGCGGGGGCGCCTTCTGGCTGCGCCGCCGGCACGAGAAGCACGTCTGAGTCCCCGGTGCGCCGCCGAGGGCACCGGATCCGTCCCCGTCCCCGACCCGCGCACGCCGACAGGCCTTCGCCCCGATTCCTCGCGGAAGCGGGGGCGAAGGCCTGTCGGGGCCGCCGTGCCGATCGGGCGGCGCACGCCGCTCCGGCGGCCGGGGGCTATCCGCCGGCGCCCGGGAACATGCTGAGGAACGGCTCGGCGGTGACCGCGATGCCGCGGCTGTAGGGCGCGTCGAAGTCCCAGATGAGGAACAGCATGAAGGCGATGGTCGCGGAGAACAGCCCCGCCAGGACCAACTCGCGCCGGGTGCGCCGGATCTGGAGCGCGAACACCATGCCGATGGTGATCAGCGCCCCGGTCAGCAGCCCCCACCACACCACCGGGGGCATGGTGGCCCCGGTGGCGTCGGCCCGCGCGTTGCGCGCCTGGTCGGCGGTGGCCAGTTGGTCCAGCAGCGGCTGGTAGGCCTGCGCCTCGAAGTCGTTGCGCGGCTGGTAATCGGTGACGTCCGCCCGCACCGTCTGCAGCAGTTCGGCGCCGTGGTCCGTGACCCGCTCCTTGTCCGCCATCGTCCGCCACTCGGTGTGCACGACGTACCCCACGTAGGCGTCCACGTCGGCGCGGATGCGGTCACGGACGTCGGGCGGGTAGACCCGGACCCGCTCCGAGATCTCGTGCAGCGCCTGGGCCTCGGTCTGGACGTAATCCTGGGCGGAGTTCCGGGCCTCCCAGACACCCGCGATGGCCAGCCCCAGCACGATGGCGTAGATGACGCCGATCCACATCGTCATGTACTCGATGACGTCCGGGGTCTCGCTCGGATCCTCGTCCTCGGAGGCCGTCCGGTGCCGCAGCAGCGTGATGACGACCACCACGGCACAGGCCCCCAGCATGGCGAGGACGAGAACAAGCCAATCCGACAACTGGTGCCTCCAGGAGTGAGCGAGCCGGCGCGTCAGCGCGGGCGCAGCGCCGCGACGGCGACGATCGCGGGGATGGTGATGAGCAGGACGTAGGTGACGGGCGAGGTGTGGCCGCGGGTGGGGCGGCTGACGGCGTGCGGGTGGTAGGCCGGGTAGCTCACCGGGGTCACCGAGGGCCGCGGGGCGGGCTTGGGCGTCGGCTTGGGCGTGGGGGCCGGCTCGGGCGCCGGCGGCGGGGCGGGCGGGGGCGTCGGCCGTGCTGCCGGGGGCGCCGGGGGCGCCGGAGCGGGCCTTGGCGGCCGCGGCGTGGGCGTGGGCGTCGGCGTCGGTTCCGGCGTCGGTGTGGGTGTCGGTGTCGGCTCGGGGGTGGGGGTCGGTTTCGGCGGCGGCTTCGGCGGCGGGGTCGGTGTGGGGGTGGGGGTGGGGGTGGGCGTCGGCGGGCACGGGGGCGGGGGCGGCTTCGGGCAGGGCGGGTCGGGCCAGTGGTGGCCGCCGGCGTAGGCCACGGCCACCGTGCCGTCCGGGCCCGTCGAGGCGGACGCGCAGGCGTCGGCCGTCGCGCTGCCGGCCGGACAGCCCACCAGCGCCCAGGTCAGCGTCACGAGGGCCAACACCCGTGGGGTGGGCGCGCGTCGGGTCACTTCGGGTCCATGCACGACGGAGATCATGAGGCGCGACCGGCCGCCGTACCCCGCAGTACGCCGATATTGCTCCGAAAGAGGGAGATGAGGCGATCGCAGGTTTGCGGGGTGGAAGAGTCCGTGTCATCCCGCTCTGTTCCGGTGCGTGCACCGGTGGCCTCCCCGGGCGTGTCACGGGATCCGGAAAGAAATTCCGGCCGCCGTTGAACACCGCGGCCCCTTCGCCGCGTACCCATGACCGTGCGGCGGCGCAGCAGGCGCTGCAATATCCAGGCGATAATGGGGAGTTTGACGATGAAGACCTCCTGGCGGACCGCCTCACTGGTGGCCACAGCCGCTTCGGTGCTGGCGCTGACGACGGCGTGCGGTCAGGACAACGCCACCGCTCCCGCGTCGGCGGCCCAGAACGTCGGGGCCACGGCCGCCGCCGGCGACTACGGCAACCCGGGTGCCGGGACCACGACCGGTGCGGGCAACGGATACGGCGCCGACGGCAGCAAGACCTCCGCCTCCCCGGCCCCGGCCGCCCCCGCGGGCAAGCTCACCGTGGCCGCCAACCCGGACCTGGGGAACGTGCTCACCGACGGCTCCGGCCTCACCCTCTACCGGTTCGACAAGGACACCGCCAACCCGCCCAAGTCCAACTGCGACGGCGACTGCGCCACCACCTGGCCGCCGGTCCCCGCCGACGACGCCACCGCCGGCGCCGGCATCGACAAGGCGCTGCTCGGCGAGGTCACCCGCGCCGACGGCAGCAAGCAGCTCACCATCGGCGGCTGGCCCGCCTACCGCTACGCCAAGGACGTCAACGCGGGTGACGTCAACGGCCAGGGCGTGGGCGGCAAGTGGTTCGCGCTCGCCCCCAACGGCAAGAAGGCCACGCTGTCCGACCTGCCCGGCCTGTCCGTCCGCAAGGACCCCAAGCTGGGCGACATCGTCGTCGACAAGAAGGGCATGACCGTCTACCGCTTCATGAAGGACCAGGCCTGGCCGAAGTCCGTCTCCAACTGCACCGGGGCGTGCCTGGAGAAGTGGCCGGCCGTCGGCCCGGTCAAGGCCGACGACACCGAGGGCGTGAAGAAGAAGGGCCTGATGCCGTTCACGCGTCCCGACGGGGTGAAGCAGATGACCGTCAACTGCTGGCCGATCTACACCTTCTCCGGGGACAAGGCCCCGGGCGACACCAACGGTCAGGGCGTGGGCGGCACGTGGTACGCCGTCTCGCCCGACGGCAAGCCGGTCGGCGCGCCGGGCGAATAGATCACCTCCCCAGGGTCGATCGTCCCGCCCGGCCCGGCGCGCGGCCGCAGATCCGCCCCCTCCGCACCGCACGGAGGGGGCGGATCGTTGTGTGCGGTGGGCGCGCACCCGGCCGGACAGCCGTGACACAGCGGGGCCATACGGGCACTTGCCGCAGGCAGTGACCGGGAACGGACGGTCAATTTCCGGTTCAGGTCGCCCGTTTGGCGGGCGATCAGTAGCCTCAGCTCGAACACCGGATCGCCTGTCCCTGTCGCCTACGCCTTGGAGTGATACATGGAGCGCCCCGCCTGGGCCCCCCGGAGCATCGACATCTCGGTGCCGAGCGTCTCGCGGATCTACGACTACTACCTGGGCGGTTCGCACAACTTCGAGGTGGACCGGGAAGCGGCCCGCAAGGCCATGGAGTACATGCCGGGGCTTCCGAAGATCATGCAGGCCAATCGGGCGTTCATGCGCCGGGCCGTGCGGTACGCGGCCGGGGAGGGCATCACCCAGTTCCTCGACATCGGCTCGGGCATCCCGACCTTCGGCAACGTCCACGAGGTGGCGCAGGCGGCCGTGCCGGGCGCCCGCGTGCTCTACGTCGACCACGACCCGGTGGCCGTCGCCCACAGCGAGGCGGTGCTGGCGGGCAACGACGCCGCCGACGTGGTCGCGGCGGACCTGCGCAAGCCCCAGGAGATCCTCTCCAGCCCCCGACTGGACCGCCTGATCGACCTGAATCGGCCAGTGGCCCTCCTCCTCGTTGCCATACTGCACTTCGTGGAAGACGCGGACGACCCCTACGGTGCGGTGGCCGAGCTGCGCGAGGCGCTCGCGCCCGGCAGCCTGCTGATCCTCACCCATGCCTCGTACGAGGGAATCCCGCTGCCCGCCGAGCGGGCCGAGGGCGCGGTGGACGTGTACAAGGGCATTCGCAACCCGCTGATCATGCGCTCGCGCGAGGAGATCGCGCGGTTCTTCGAGGGGTACGACATGGTGGAACCCGGACTGGTGCCGATGCCGCACTGGCGCCCGGAATCGGCACCGGAGGACGAGGACCCGTATGCCTTCTCCGGATTCGCCGGCGTGGGGCGTACGGCGTGAGCGCGGAGCCGGACGAGCCGGAGGGCAGACTGCGCCGGCTGACGACGATCTGGAGCCGGGCGCTCTTCCCGGTGACCTCGACGTCGCTCACCCGAGCCGAGTTCGAGGAACAACTCCTTCCGCTCGCCCGCCGGCTGAGCGAGCTGCTGCGGACCCGCAGCTTCGACGCGGACACGGCGAAGGCCGTCGGCGCCGCCCTGGTCGAGGCGCACTGCACCGACCCCGAGGCGCTCGCCCGCACCCTGGACTGCGTCGACGCCTACCTGGTCCTGTACTGCGGCGGGGACGGCCCCCAGGACGAACTGCGCATGCGCTCCTCGCGGTTGCAGCACGCGATGGCCGCCGGCTACGCCCAGGCGCTGCGCGAGCGCACCCTCGCCGAGCAAGAGGCCATCGCCCAGGCCGCGTTGCGGGCCCAGGGCGTGGTGGCCCAGGCGCTGCACGCGAGCGAGGCCCGCTTCCGCGCGGTCTTCGAGGGGGCCGCGATAGGGATCGGCATCGCCGACCTGGACGGCAACGTCCTCCAGGTCAACGAGGCGCTGCTGCGCATGTTCGGCCTCTCCGAGCAGACCCTGCGCGGCCGCCGCGTCCAGGACTGGGTCCACCCCGAGGACGCCCCGCAGACCTGGCGGCTCTACGACGAACTCGTGCGCGGCGACCGCGAGCACTACCACGTGGAGAAGGCCTTCAACCGCCCCGACGGCACGGTCCTGTGGACCAACCTGACGGTCTCCCTGCTCCGCGACGCCGACGGCACCCCGCAGTACCAGCTGGCCCTCATGGAGGACACCACCGAGCGCCGGCTGCTCAACCTCCGGCTGCGCTACGAGGCCACGCACGACGCCCTCACCGGCCTGCCCAACCGCTCCCTGTTCTTCGAACGCCTGGAGAAGGCGCTGGGTGCGGGCGAGGGCCAGCGCTTCGGGCTGTGCTACCTGGACCTGGACGGCTTCAAGACCGTCAACGACAGCCTGGGTCACGCGGCCGGCGACCGGCTGCTGGTCGAGGTCGCCGACCGGCTCCAGTCCTGCGCGACCGCGCCCGGCGAGATGGTCGCCCGGCTCGGCGGGGACGAGTTCGTGGCCCTCACCACCGGTCCCGGCACCGAACGCACGGTGGACGAACTCGCCGAGCGCATCATGAACGCGCTGGTCACCCCGATCAGCATCGACGGCCGCGACCTGCTGGTCCGCGGCAGCCTCGGCATCGTCGAGGGCCCGGCCGGCGAGCGCACGGCCGCCGAGGTGCTGCGCAGCGCGGACATCACCATGTACCGGGCGAAATCGGCCGGCGGCAACCGCTCCGAGCTCGCCGACCCGGAAGCCGACGCCCGCGCCATCACCCGCCACGGTCTGACCACGGCCCTGCCTACCGCCCTGGAACGCGGCGAGTTCTTCATCGAGTACCAGCCGCTCGTCCACCTCGGCGACGGCAGTGTGCGCGGCGCCGAGGCCCTGGTGCGCTGGCTGCACCCGCAGCACGGCGTCCTCGGCCCCGACCGGTTCATCCCGCTCGCCGAGCACACCGGCCTGATCGTGCCGCTCGGCCGGTGGGTCCTGGAGGAGTCGATCCGCCAGGCCCGCGCCTGGCGCGAACGCTACGGCGAACAGACCTCCGCCGGTCCGCTGCGGATCAACGTCAACCTGTCCCCGTGCCAGCTCAGCCACCCTGGCCTGGTGCAGGACACGGTCGACATCCTCGAACGCTCCGGCGTCGCCCCGGACGCCCTGTGCCTGGAGGTCACCGAGTCCGCGCTCATCGGCGCCGACGACGACCTGCTCAAACCCCTGCGCCGGCTGGCCGAGATGGGCGTCGACATCGCCCTGGACGACTTCGGCACCGGCTACTCCAACCTCGCCAACCTGCGCCGCCTGCCGGTGAGCATCCTCAAGCTCGACCGCTCCTTCACCCAGAGCATGCAGCAGTTCCCCGCCGACCCCGTCGACCTGAAGATCGTGGAGGGCATCGTCTCCCTCGCCCACAGCCTCGACTTGGCGGTCACGGTCGAGGGCGTGGAGACCGGCGCCCAGGCCGAACAGCTGCGGATACTGGGCTGCGACACGGCCCAGGGCTGGTACTACGCCCGCCCGGGCCCGCCGGAAAGGCTCCAGGACCTGGCGTTGGTGGACGCAACGGGCTGACCGGCCCCGTCGTCCTCCGCGGCCGCGGCCACGGTGGTGGCGGCCCGGACGAGTGCCGCGGTGGCCGGGGAGCGGGACTGCTTACCCGGGCCTGGTACGACGCCCGCCCGGCCCGCCGGAGAGGCTCCAGGACCTGGCGTTGGTGGACGCAACGGGCTGACCGGCCGCGGGCCACCGGGCTGCTGTTGGACCGGGCGCGGCTCCTGCTCGACCGGGCCCGGGTTGCTGCACGACCGGCACGGCCTGCCACCTCACGGGCGCGGTCTGCCGGTCCGCGGGCATCGGCTGCCGTTGGACGGCCCCGGCCTGCCGGTCCGCGGGTCCCGGCTGCCGCTCCATTGGCAGGCCTGCTGCTCTGCGGGCACCGGCTGCCGCTCCACTGGTATGGCCTGCCGCTTCGCAGGCCCGGGCTGCTGTTCGACAGGTCCACGCCGCTGCTCGCGGGCACCGCCTGCCACCTCACGGGCGCGGCCTGTCGGTCCGCGAGCCCGGCTGCCGTTGGACGGCCCCGGCCTGCCGGTCCGCGGGCCCCGGCTGCCGCTCCACTGGCAGGCCTGCTGCTCTGCGGGCACCGCCTGCCTCTCCACTGGTATGGCCTGCCGCTTCGCAGGCCCGGGCTGCTGTTCGACAGGTCCACGGAGCTGCTCCGCGGGCACCGCCTGCCACCTCACGGGCGCGGTCTGCCGGTCCGCGGGCATCGGCTGCCGTTGGACGGCCCCGGCCTGCCGGTCCGCGGGCCCCGGCTGCCGCTCCACTGGCAGGCCTGCTGCTCTGCGGGCACCGCCCGCCGCTCCACTGGCATGGCCTGCCGCTTCGCAGGCCCGGGCTGCTGTCCGGACAGGCCCACGGAGCTGCTCCGCGGGCACCGCCTGCCACCTCACGGGCGCGGCCTGTCGGTCCGCGAGCCCGGCTGCCGTTGGACGGTCCCGGTCCACGGGCCCCGGCTGCCGTTGGACCGCCCCGGCCTGCCGGCCCGCGGGCCCCGGCTGCCGCCGACCGGCTCGGCCTGCCGCCTTACCGGCACCCCCTACCGCCCCACCGGCCCCGGCCACCGCCCCGCCGGCACCCGCTATCTCTCCAGCAGCATCCGCTGCAGTTCCCGGGCCGCTCGCGGCGGAGCCACGTCGCTGCGGTGGGCGAGTGCGATGGTGCGGTGCAGACCGGGGCGGGTCAGCGGGGTGACCCGCAGTCCCCGGCCCGCCCGAGCGGCGACCATCCGGGGGACGACGGCCACCCCGAGCCCCGCCCGGACGAATCCGAGCACCGCGTCCATCTCGCCGCCCTCCACCGCGAAGTCCGGCTCGAACCCCGCGGAGCGGCACGCGGCCACGGTCAGCTCGCGCAGGTCGTACCCGTGCCGGAACATCACCAGCCGCTCGCCCTCCAGGTCGCCGATCTCCACCGCCCGCCCGTCCCGGCCGGGCACCGGCGCCTCCGGTGAGGACACCACCACCAGGTCCTCCCGCAGCAGCTCCACGGTCGTCAGCGCGGGCGCCGGCGTCGGCAGCGGCAGCACGACCAGCGCGAGGTCGAGCGCGCCGCGCGCCAGCTCCCGCACCAGATCGTGGGAACCGCCTTCCTCGATCAGCAGCCGGACACCGGGATACCGGTCGTGGAAGGCGCGCAGCACGTCCGGCAGCAGCCCCGTGCACAGGCTCGGCGTCGCCCCCAGCCGTACCCGCCCGCGCCGCAGCTGCACCAGCTCCTGCACCTCCTGCCGGGCGGTGTCCGCGTCGGCCAGGATGCGCCGGGCGAGCGGCAGCAGCGCCTCGCCGGCGTCGGTGAGCGTGATGTTGCCCCGGGCGCGCAGGAACAGATCCGCGCCCAGCTCCCGCTCCAGCGCCTTGATCTGCTGGGACAACGACGGCTGGGCGACATGGACCAGCTCGGCGGCCCGGGTGAAGTGCCGGGTCTCGGCGACGGCCACGAAGTACTGGAGCTGCTGGAACTGCACACACTCAGCATAGCTTCCGTCTATGGAAACAAGCTGGACCATGTCTTGGACCGATCGGGACCTTCGGCCCTAGCGTGCTGTGCCATGGCACTGGCAACGCGGACGGACCGACGGCCGTCCATGGCGCGCACGATGTGGGACTCCTCCGTCGGCAAGAAGACCGTGATGGCCGTCAGCGGACTGATCATGCTGCTGTACCTGGTCGCGCACATGATCGGCAATCTCAAGATCTACTTCGGTGCGGGCGAGTTCAACCACTACGCCCACTGGCTGCGCACCGTCGGCGAACCCTTCATGCACTACGAGTGGACCCTCTGGCTCATCCGGATCGTCCTCGTCGTCGCCGTGGTCGCCCACGCCACGTCCGCCTACCAGCTCAGTCGCCGCGACATCAGGGCACGGCCCAGCAAGTACGTGCACAAGAAGCCCCGGGCCGGTTACGCGACCCGCACCATGCGCTGGGGCGGCGTCATCCTCGGCCTGTTCATCGTCTGGCACATCCTCGACCTGACCACCGGCACCGTGCACTCCGGCGGCTTCCAGGAGGGCCGCCCGTACCAGAACGTCGTCGACACCTTCTCCACCTGGTACGGCAACGTCGTCTACATCGTGGCGATGCTGGCGCTCGGCCTGCACATCCGGCACGGCTTCTGGAGCGCCGCGCAGACCCTCGGCGTCGGCAGCCGGAGGCGCGACCGCGCCCTGAAGACCCTCGCGAACGTCCTCGCGCTGCTGCTCACGGCCGGCTTCATCGCCGTACCCGTGGGCGTCATGACCGGAGTGGTGAGCTGACATGACTACCTACGCCGACTACGCGACCGGCGCGCCGGTCACCGACACCAAGGCCCCCGCCGGGCCCATCCACGAACGCTGGGACAAGCGCCGCTTCGAGGCGAAGCTGGTCAACCCCGCCAACCGGCGCAAGCACACGATCATCGTCGTCGGCACCGGTCTGGCCGGCGGCTCCGCGGGCGCCACGCTCGCCGAACAGGGCTACCACGTCGTCCAGTTCTGCTACCAGGACTCTCCGCGCCGCGCCCACTCCATCGCCGCGCAGGGCGGTATCAACGCGGCGAAGAACTACCGCAACGACGGCGACTCCGTCCACCGCCTCTTCTACGACACCGTCAAGGGCGGCGACTTCCGCGCCCGCGAGTCCAACGTCCACCGGCTCGCGCAGATCTCCGTCGAGATCATCGACCAGTGCGTGGCCCAGGGCGTGCCGTTCGCCCGCGAGTACGGCGGCCTGCTCGACACCCGCTCCTTCGGCGGCGTCCAGGTGTCGCGTACGTTCTACGCCCGCGGCCAGACGGGGCAGCAGCTGCTCCTCGGCGCCTACCAGGCCCTCAGCAGGCAGATCGCCGCGGGTAACGTGGAGATGCACCCGCGCACCGAGATGCTCGACCTGATCGTGGTCGACGGGCGGGCGCGCGGGATCGTGGCGCGCGATCTCATCACCGGGAAGATCGACACGTACTTCGCGGACGCCGTCGTCCTCGCCTCCGGCGGCTACGGCAACGTCTTCTACCTGTCGACCAACGCCATGAACTCCAACGCGACCGCCGTCTGGCGGGCGCACCGGCGCGGCGCGTACTTCGCCAACCCCTGCTTCACCCAGATCCACCCGACGTGCATCCCGCGCACCGGCGACCACCAGTCGAAGCTGACGCTGATGAGCGAGTCGCTGCGCAACGACGGCCGGATCTGGGTGCCCAAGGCCCAGGGCGACACCCGCCCGCCCAACGAGATCCCCGAGGACGAGCGCGACTACTACCTGGAGCGCATCTACCCCTCCTTCGGCAACCTCGTGCCCCGGGACATCGCCTCCCGCGCCGCGAAGAACGTCTGCGACGAGGGCAGGGGAGTGGGCCCCGGGGGGCAGGGCGTCTACCTGGACTTCGCCGACGCCATCCGGCGCATGGGCCGCAAGGCGGTCGAGGCCAAGTACGGCAACCTCTTCGACATGTACCAGCGGATCACCGACGAGGATCCGTACGAGGTGCCGATGCGGATCTACCCGGCCGTGCACTACACGATGGGCGGCCTGTGGGTCGACTACGACCTCCAGACCACCGTCCCCGGCCTGTTCGCGATCGGCGAGGCCAACTTCTCCGACCACGGCGCCAACCGGCTGGGCGCCTCCGCGCTGATGCAGGGCCTCGCCGACGGCTACTTCGTGCTGCCGGCCACCATCAACGACTACCTGGCCCGCAACCCGCACCAGGAGCCGGTCACCGGCCGGCACCCCGTCGTGCAGGAGGTGCTGGCCGAGACCGAGGACCGGATCAACCTGCTGCTGGCCGTGGACGGCGACCGTACCCCGGACTCCTTCCACCGTGAACTCGGCGAGCTGATGTGGGAGTTCTGTGGCATGGCCCGCAGCGACGCGGGACTGCGCAAGGCGCTGGAGCGGATCCCGCAGATCCGCGAGGAGTTCTGGCGCCGGATCAAGGTGCCCGGCACCGGCGAGGAGTTCAACCAGTCGCTGGAGAAGGCCAACCGCATCGTCGACTACCTGGAACTCGCCGAGCTGATGTGCCTCGACGCGCTGCACCGCACCGAGTCCTGCGGTGGCCACTTCCGCGAGGAGTCCCAGACCCCGGACGGCGAGGCCGCCCGCAAGGACGACGCGTTCTCGTACGCCGCCGCGTGGGAGTTCACCGGCACCGGCGAGGCGCCCGTCCTGCACAAGGAAAACCTGGTCTTCGAGTACGTCCACCCCACCCAGCGGAGCTACGCATGAAGCTCACCCTGCGCGTCTGGCGGCAGAAGAACGCCGACGCCGAAGGAGCGATGTCCACCTACGAGGTGGACGACATCTCGCCCGACATGTCCTTCCTGGAGATGCTGGACGTCCTCAACGAACAGCTCATCCTCTCCGGCGAGGAGCCCGTCGCCTTCGACCACGACTGCCGCGAGGGCATCTGCGGCGCGTGCAGCCTGGTCATCAACGGCGACGCGCACGGGCCGGAGCGCACCACCACCTGCCAGCTGCACATGCGGTCCTTCCGGGACGGCGACACGATCGACATCGAGCCGTGGCGGGCGTCCGCGTTCCCGGTGATCAAGGACCTGGTGGTGGACCGGTCGGCGTTCGACCGGATCATCCAGGCCGGCGGCTACATCACCGCGCCGACCGGCTCCGCGCCGGAGGCCCACGCCACGCCGGTGCCGAAGGCCGACGCCGACTTCGCGTTCGAGCACGCGGAGTGCATCGGGTGCGGGGCGTGCGTGGCCGCGTGCCCGAACGGCGCGGCGATGCTGTTCACCTCCGCCAAGGTCAACCACCTGAACGTGCTGCCGCAGGGGGCGCCCGAGCGGGAGACGCGGGTGCTGGACATGGTGGCCCAGATGGACGCGGAGGGCTTCGGCGGCTGCACGCTGGCGGGGGAGTGCGCGACCGCCTGCCCCAAGGGAATCCCGCTGGTGTCGATCACCAGCATGAACAAGGAGTGGCTGAGGGCGGCCCGGAAGGCGGGCAAGCGGTAGCGCGCACCACCCGAAGACGTTCGCCGGACGGAGGCGGGCGGGCGGGGCCGGGAGTGGTGCTCCCCGGCCCCGTCTGGTGTCCCGGGCCCCTGTAGTCTCCGCCCATGATCTTCGGGAACAAGGGGAAGCAGCGGTTCCTTGACGCCGCCACGGGTTTCGAGGCCGCTGTGCGCGAGCAGGACGCCGACCGGTCGCAGCAGTACTTCCAGGACATGCACCGGTACTTCGCAGAGGCGGCCGACGCGGAGTTCCACCAGGCCGGGCCACGGCTCGCCGGAATACTCGACGAGGTTCCGCCGGGACCCCGCGCCACCGTCGCCGTGATCGTCGGCGCCTGCGTCGAGCGCGGCGCCGACGCCTCCGCCTGCGGGCCGCACGTCCTCGCGGGGCTCTCCGGGACGCTCGACGGCGCCCGCGCGTTCTGCGAGCGCTGGGCGGCCACCGGCGGCGGCGACTTCCCCGACCCGCAGGCCGACGAGCCGCACGAGGGCCTCTTCGACCGGGTCGGCCCCGAGGCGGCCGTGGCCTGGCTGACCCTGCACCAGTGGGAGATGGCCGCCGTCGCCATGCTCAACCACGCCGCCGTCCGCACCGCCCTCGACGCCGGGACCCGCGCCGGCCTCTTCCAGGCGCTGCGCGCGGTGGAGGAGGCCTCCGGCCACGACTTCAAGTGCCTGGCCTACGCGCTGCTCGTGCTGGACGACGAACCGCTGGTCGTCCTGCACCGCCCCACCGGCACCGGCTACGCGATGCGCATGACCGGCATCGGCGACAACTTCCAGCTGCACACCCTGCTCGCCGACGTCCTCATAGGCGGCGGCCACCTGCCCGGCAGCGCGCCGTCCGCCGAGGAGGCGGCCGTCTGCCGCGACCAGCCCGGCCAGGTCGACACCACCGGCGCCTTCAACCTCGTCACCCCCTCCGGTGACTGGGTGTGGAACGAGGGCACCCCCTCCGACATCCCCGTCGTGGACGGCGTACGGCTGCTCGTCCTGGACCCGCCGCCGTACCAGCGGAGCTGGCCCGCGGGCCGCTTCTTCCCGCACATGACGGGCGACCTGGTCCTGGAGCGGGTGCTCGACGAGGACGAGGCCGGGCGGCTGCTCGCCGGATGCGTCACCAAGGACGGCTGACCAAGGCGTTCACCACCCCCACATCCGCGCTCCTGGCACCGGTCACACGCACGCCAACCGGCATCGGAAGAACAGGAGCGGCGGGCCGTAGCCACCGGGCCCGCCGCCCCTGCCGCCGACCCGGCCCGTGCCCAGGAGAGTGCCATGACCGGCGTGACCACCCTCGACCGTCCCCCGCAGCCCGCGGCGCCCACCCGCTACACCGTCACCCTCGCCCGTGACGAGGCCGACGTGCGTGCCGCGCAGCGGCTGCGGCACGAGGTCTTCGCCGGGGAGATGGGGGCCCTGCTGGCCACCGCCGAGCCGGGGCACGACGTCGACGCCTTCGACGCCTACTGCGACCACCTGCTCGTGCGCGAGGAGGTGACCGGGCAGGTCGTCGGCACCTACCGGCTGCTGCCCCCGGAGCGGGCCGCGGTCGCCGGCCGGCTTTACTCCGAGGGCGAGTTCGACCTGACCGCGCTCGACGCGATCCGACCCGGCCTGGTCGAGGTCGGCCGCTCCTGCGTCCACCCCGGCCACCGCGACGGCACCGTCATCGGCCTGATCTGGGCCGGCATAGCCCGCTACATGACCGACCGGGGCCACGAATGGCTCGCGGGCTGCTGCTCCGTACCGCTCGCCGACGGCGGGGCCCTGGCCACCGGCACCTGGCAGCGGGTGAGCGACAGACACCTGGCGCCCGCGGAGTTCCGGGTCCGGCCGCTGCTGCCGTGGACCCCGAACGCCCAGGCCCCGGCCGCCCGCACGGACCTTCCCGCCCTGTTGCGCGGCTATCTCAGGCTGGGCGCCTGGGTGTGCGGCGAGCCCGCGCACGACCCCGACTTCGGGGTCGCCGACCTGTACGTGCTGCTGTCGATGCGCCGGGTCCACCCGCGCTATCTGCGGCACTTCCTCTCCCTCGTCCCGGCCTGATGAGCGGCTGGCTGCCCACCGCGCCGTGCACCCCGGACGCCTGCGTGGAGCCGGCCCCGGCCGCCGCGGCCCTACCCCGTGCCGTGCTGCGGCTGACCGCGGTCGCGGCCCTGGTGCTGGCCGGGATCGCGCTGTCCCCGCTCGGCGGGAGGATCCCCGCCGAGTGGGTCGGGCGGTGGTGCCGGTGGATCGTCCGGGCCGTCGGGGTGCGGGTGCGGATCACCGGCTCCGTCCCGCCGGCCGGCGGGCTGCTGCTGGTCGCCAACCACGTTTCCTGGCTGGACATCCCGCTGCTCGCCGCCGTACGCCCGGCCCGGATGCTCGCCAAGGCCGAGGTCGGGCAGTGGCCCGTGGCGGGCGCGCTGGCCGCGCGCGGCGGGGCCCTGTTCATCGAGCGGGACCGGCTGCGCGCCCTGCCCGGCACGGTCGCCCGGATCGCCGGCGCCCTGCGTGCGGGCGTGGCCGTGACCGCCTTCCCCGAGGGCAGCACCTGGTGCGGACGCGCCCGCGGCCGGTTCCACCGGGCCGTCTTCCAGGCCGCGCTCGACGCGGGCGTGCCCGTCCAGCCGGTCAGCCTGCGCTACCGCCGGCAGGACGGCGGCCCCGGCACCGCGGCGGCGTTCGTCGGGGAGGACACCCTGCCGGCCTCGCTGTGGCGGGTGGCCCGGGCCCGCGGCCTGGTCGCCGAGGTGGAGGTCCGGCCGGTGCTCCCGCCGGGCGCCCACCCCGACCGGCGTTCCCTCGCCCGGGCCGCTCAGCCGGTGGCCCCGGAGCCGGCCTGGACGCACGCGGTCCTGGTCGCCGCCGGAGAGCGCGCCGCCGTGAACGCGTAGTGCACGACATGAGTGTAGGGAATGTCTGGAATGCGTAGATCTGGCAGGAGAGGGAACTCGGAGGGTGCACATCACTACTCCCTGAGGAGCGTGTGCCCATGTCCACGGGAACGCTTCTGGCGATCATCATTCCGATCGTGGTGGTGATCGCTCTGGCCGCTGTGGCGGTCTCACTGCTGATGCGACGCCGTCACCTCCGTGAGCGCTTCGGCCCGGAGTACGAACGGACGGTCGAGGGATCCGACAGCCGGCTCGCCGCCGAGCGTGAGCTCAGGGAACGCGAGAGGCGACACGACTCGCTGGACATCAAGGAGCTGCCCCCCGTCTCCCGGGACCGCTACACGCGGGAGTGGACCAGCGTCCAGGAGGAGTTCGTCGACCGGCCGGAGGACGCGGTGCACGACGCGGACCGGCTGGTGACCTCCCTCATGCACGAGCGCGGGTATCCGACCGAGGGGTACGAGCAGCAGATGAGGGACCTCTCGGTGGAACACAGCTCCACGCTGGAGCACTACCGGGCCGCGCACGAGGTGGAGGCCCTCTCCACCCGCAAGCAGGCGACGACCGAACAGCTGCGGGGCGCCATGGTGCACTACCGCGCCCTGTTCGACGAGTTGCTCTCCGACGGCGGCGGCCGGGCGCAGCACGCCCGGTCCTGACCGCGATCACCACTCCGTACGGAGGAACGCATGCACAGGAACGAGGACGCGGGCCGCACCACCGGCGATCTGTCGACCGAGGACCTCGCCCAGCCGACGGCCACCGGTGCGGGCGCCGAGACGGAGGAAGCCCCCTCGGGAGCCCCGTTGTACCCGGGTGAGAGCACCGGGACGCCGAGCACCGAGGCGCAGAGCGCGGGCGACACGGCCGTCGGCGGTGAAGCCGATGCCGACGCCGGCGCCGAGGCTTCGGAGACTGCCGGGGCCCCGGCCGCCACGGGTGCTGCGGCCTCGGAGGACGAGGCTCCGCAGCTGCTGACGGACGACGATGAGCGGTCCTTCCGCGACCGCTGGCAGGCGATCCAGAACCGGTTCGTGGACGACCCCCGCGAGGCCGTGCACGACGCCGACGCCCTGGTCGCGGACGTCATGCAGACCCTGGCCTCCACCTTCGCCCAGCACAAGAAGGACCTGGAGAGCCAGTGGGGCGAGGGCGAGAAGGTGGACACGGAGGAACTCCGGGGAGCGCTGCGGCGCTACCGTTCCTTCTTCAACCGCCTGCTGAGCACCTGAGCCCCCGCTCCGCCCCCACGGCGCCCCGCCCGGCTCAGGGCATGACCCGCGCGAGGTAGGGCGCCGTGGCGCTGCCCTCCGCCCCCGCCACCCGCTGCGGCGGGCCGGCCGCGACGATCCGGCCGCCCCGGTCGCCGCCGCCCGGGCCCAGGTCGATCACCCAGTCGGCGCCCGCCACCACCGTCATGTCGTGCTCGACCACCACGACCGTGTGCCCGGCGTCGACCAGCCCGTGCAGCCGCTCCATCAGCACCTCGACATCGGCCGGGTGCAGTCCGGTCGTCGGCTCGTCCAGCAGGTACAGGGTGTGGCCGCGGCGCCCGCGCTGGAGTTCGCTCGCCAGCTTGATCCGCTGCGCCTCCCCGCCGGACAGCTCGGTCGCCGGCTGGCCGAGCCGCAGATAGCCGAGGCCCACGTCGAGCAGGGTGCCCAGGCTGCGGGCGGCGCCCGGGGCGTCCGCGAAGAACTCCGCGGCGGCCTCCACGGTCAGATCCAGCACGTCGGCGATGCTCCGCCCCCGGTACGTCACCTGGAGCGTCTCGGGGTTGTAGCGGGCGCCGCCGCAGTCCGGGCAGGGCGCGTACGTGCTCGGCAGGAACAGCAGCTCCACGCTGACGAACCCCTCGCCCTGGCAGGTCTCGCAGCGCCCTCCCGCCACGTTGAACGAGAACCGCCCGGCCCCGTACCCGCGCGCCCGCGCCTCCTCGGTCCCGGCGAACACCTTCCGTACCACGTCGAACAGGCCCGTGTAGGTGGCCAGGTTGGAGCGCGGGGTGCGCCCGATGGGCCGCTGGTCGACCCGGACCAGCCGCCCCACCCCCGCCACGTCCTCCGTCAACGCGCCGATGAGCGTGGACTTTCCGGAGCCGGAGACACCGGTGACCGCGGTGAACGCGCCGAGCGGGAAGCCGGCCGTCACCGCACGCAGGTTGTGCCGGGTCACCGGACCCACCGTCAGCCAGCCGTGCGGCTCGCGGACTGCGCGCGCCGGCCCGGGGGACTCGTCGAAGAGGAACGCGGCCGTCGCCGACTCCTCGACCGAGGCCAGCTCGGCCGGCGGCCCGCTGTACAGCACCCGGCCGCCGTGCTCGCCCGCGCCGGGGCCCACGTCGACCACCCAGTCGGCGCCGCGCACCACCTCCAGGTGGTGCTCCACCACGAACACGGAGTTCCCGGCCGCCTTGAGCCGCTCCAGCACGGTCAGCAGTGCCTCGGTGTCCGCCGGGTGCAGTCCGGCGGACGGCTCGTCCAGCACGTAGACGACACCGAACAGCCCCGAGCGCAACTGGGTGGCCAGCCGCAGCCGTTGCAGCTCGCCCGCGGACAGGGTCGGGGTGGCCCGGTCCAGGCTGAGGTAGCCGAGGCCCAGCTCGACCACCGGCGCGATCCGGGACTTCAGGTCGGCCGTGAGCACCCTGGCCGTCTCGTCGTCGCCGTCGAGCAGCCCCGCCAGGTCGGTCAGCGGCAGGGCGGCCAGCTCGGCGATGGTCCGGCCGCCGAAGGTCACCGCGAGCGCCTCGGGCCGCAGCCGGCTGCCCCCGCAGGCCGGGCAGGGCGCGCTCGTCAGGAACCGTTCCGCCTTCGCCCGCAGGGTGGGCGACTTGGTGTCGGAGAAGGTCTTCAGCACGTACCGGCGGGCGCTCGTGTACGTGCCCTGGTACGGCCGTTGGATGCGGTCCGCGTCCCGGACCGGGTGCACGGTGACGACCGGCTGCTCGTCGGTGAACAGGATCCACGCGCGCTGCTCGGCGGGCAGCTCGCGCCAGGGCCGGTCCACGTCGTACCCGAGCGTGTCCAGGATGTCCCGCAGGTTCTTGCCCTGCCAGGCGCCCGGCCAGGCCGCGACGGCGCCCTCGCGGACGGACAGCGAGGGGTCCGGGACCAGCAGTTCCTCGGTGGTCTCGTGCACCTGCCCGAGCCCGTGGCACGCGGGGCAGGCGCCGGCCGCCGTGTTCGGCGAGAACGCGTCCGAGTCGAGCCGCCCGGCGCCGGGCGGGTAGGTGCCGGCGCGCGAGAACAGCATGCGCAGCGAGTTGGAGAGGTTAGTGACCGTGCCCACCGAGGAGCGCGAGGTGGGGGCCGCACGGCGCTGCTGCAGCGAGACCGCGGGCGGCAGCCCGGTGATCTCACCGACCTTCGGCGCCCCGACCTGGTGGATCAGCCTGCGCGCGTACGGGGCGACCGACTCGAAGTACCGCCGCTGCGCCTCGGCGTAGACCGTGCCGAACGCCAGCGAGGACTTGCCCGAGCCGGAGACGCCGGTGAACACGGCCAGGACGTCGCGGGGGATGTCCACGTCCACGCCCTTGAGGTTGTGCTCACGGGCGCCGCGGACGCGGACGTACGGGTCGTGGGGGCTGCGCATCGGGGGGATACTCTAACCGCCCCCGTGCGCTACGCCTGCGGAGGGTTGTCCCGGTCCTGCGGCCGGGTGCCGAACTCGTCCCGCAGCTTGTCCTGTCCGGTGTCGACCTGCGACCGGTACTTGTCCCCGGTGCGCTGGTCGACGTAGTCCCCGCCCTTGTCGATGCCCTTGCCGGCCATGCCCTCGTGGCCCTTGAGCATGCCCTTGATCTTGTCCATGAAGGACATGAGCCCTCCTCGTCGCTTTCGGGTTCGCCCTTCCAGGGTCACCGGCCCGGGCCGGTACCGCATCTCGAACGGCCCGGCGGCCCGGTGCTCAGCGGTCCGGCGCGAAGAGCGCGGCGAGCCGCCGGTGGGAGTCCAGCAGGGCCGTACGGTCGTAGGTGCTGGTGGTGACGAGCACCTCCTCGGCGCCGGTCTCCTTCAGCACCGCCTCCAGCTCGTGGGCGACCTGCTCCGCGGTGCCGGCGATGTGCCCGGCGAGAGCGGACTCGTAGAAGTCCCGTTCCCTCGCGCTCATCGCGCGGGCCTCGACCGACTCGGCGGGGGCGAGCGGCGGGAACGTGCCGTGGGTGCGGGAGTACGCCATCGACCAGGCCTCGGGGACCAGCAGCCGGCGCGCCTCGGCACCGGTGCCGGCGACCGCGACCGTGCCGGAGATCACCACGTACGGCTCGGACGCCCAGGGGGAGGGGCGGAACAGCGAGCGGTACTCGTCGATGCCGCGCAGCATCTTCTCGCGTCCGCGCAGGTCACCGATGACCATGGGCAGGCCCGCGCGGGCCGCGATCCGCGCGCCCTCGCCCATGGCCAGCACGAACGGCGGCACCCTGAGGCCCTCCGCGGGGCGGGCGTGCACCCCGGCCGGCGAGCCGCCCGTGAACCAGCCCAGCAGCTCCCCGAGCTGCGCCGCGAAGTCCTCGGCGTCGCCCTTGTCCCGGCCGAGCGCCCTGCGCACCCCGTCCGTGAAGCCCACGGAGCGGCCGAGCCCCATGTCGATCCGCCCCGGGAACAGCGCCTCCAGCACCCCGAACTGCTCTGCCACGACGAGAGGTTGGTGGTTGGGCAGCATGACCCCGCCGGTGCCGACCCGGATGGTGCGGGTGGCCGCGGCGACCGCGGCGGCGAGCACGGTCGGCGCCGAGCCGGCGACCCCCGGCACCCCGTGGTGCTCGGACACCCAGAACCGGTGGTAGCCGAGCGCCTCCGCCTCCCGGGCCAGCGCGACGGTGTCCCGCAGCGCCTCGCCGGGCGGGCGGCCCTCGCGGGTGCGGGAGCGGTCCAGGAGGGAGAACCGGGTCCGGCTGATCACTGTGCTGCTCACGCAGGGTTCAACGCCCTGGCGGGCGCGGGATTCCCGCGGCCACGCGAGGTCAGTGCGCGGGCACGCACGGTGCGGCCGGTGCCACGCGTCAGCGGTGTCGGGCGCAGGTCCAGATCGACGTGTTGCGCATGGAGTCTCCCGGGTGTCGGCCGGCTCGGTCGTACCCCGGTCGCCGCCGGTGGCGCGGAGGTTGCCGGGGCTCGCGGACTGGCTAGGGTGGCCGGTGTGACAGACAGCAGCAAGCGCGCGCTCGCCGTGTTCGACCTCGACAACACGCTGGCCGACACCGCCCACCGCCAGCACTTCCTGGAGAGCCGGCCGCGCGACTGGGACGGGTTCTTCGCGGCCGCCCCCCAGGACCCGCCGCTCGCGGAGGGCGTGGCGCTGGCCGTGGAGAGCGCCGGCGCGTGCGAGGTCGTGTACCTCACCGGCCGCCCCGAGCGGTGCCGCCGGGACACCCTGGACTGGCTCGCGGCCCACGGGCTGCCCGAGGGGCGCGTCTTCATGCGGAGCGACGCCGACCGCAGGCCGGCCCGGTTCACCAAGCTGCAGATCCTGCGCCGGCTCGCCCGGGACCGGGAGGTGCGGGTGCTGGTGGACGACGACGAGCTGGTGTGCGACGACGCCGAGCGCGCCGGGTTCACCGTCGTACGGGCCCGCTGGGCCGCCAAGTCGGCCGCGCTGGAGGAGGCGCAGGAGCGCGAGGGGCGTACCTGAGAAAGCCGTGTCGGCCTGCTCAGTCGCCGTCCTCGATGCGGAAGCCCACCTTCAGGCCCACCTGGTAGTGCTCGACCCGGCCGTTCTCGATCTGGCCGCGGATCTGGGTCACCTCGAACCAGTCCAGGTTGCGCAGGGTCTGGTCGGCTCGGGCGATGCCGTTGCGGATGGCCTGGTCGACACCGTCGTGCGAGGTGCCGACGATCTCGGTGACCCGGTAGGTGTGGTTCGACATGCGGGTGCTCCTCTCGTGTCACGCCGTACTCCACCGTGCCGTATCCGCGCTCCGTCCGCACGGCGTCACCGGTGTACCGCCGGTAGCCCTTGACCTCCGCATTGGTCCATACCAAAATCCAGCACACCCGTACGAGCCCCGCGCTCGTCCCCCCACGTCGGGCCCCCTCCCCTGTCCCAGCACCCCTGCCAGACAGAACAGGACCCCTCGTGAGACGACGTCTGCTCGCCCTCCTCTGCGTCACAGGCTCCCTCGTCAGCGGCTGCGGGATGCTCCCCGGCGACCACGAGCGCACGACCGTCACCGTGTGGCTGATGAAGGACAGCGCCTCACGGGAGTTCCTGCAGCGGTTCACCGAGGACTTCGAACGCACCCACGAAGACCTGCGGTTGGACATCCGCGTCCAGGAGTGGACCGGCATCGTCGAGAAGGTCCGCACCGCGCTGAAGGCGGACTCCGGCGACGGCCCGGACGTCATCGAGGTCGGCAACACCCAGGTGCCGCTGTACGCCGACGGCGGCCGGCTCGCGGATCTCACCCTGGAGTCGATGCGGGACTGGGGCAAGGAGAAGTGGCTGCCCGGCCTCGCCCAGCCCGGCAAGGACGGCAACAAGCAGTACGGCATCCCCTGGTACGCGGCCAACCGCGTCGTCATCTACCGCAAGGACCTGTTCGACCGGGCCGGCGTGACCCGGCCGCCGAAGACCCGCGAGGAATGGCTCGCCGCCACCGAGAAGCTCGACTCCGGTGACACACAGGGCATCTACCTCGCCGGACAGGACTGGTACACGCTCTCCGGCTTCATCTGGGACGAGGGCGGCGACCTCGCCCGGGAGCAGGACCACACGTGGCGGGGCACCCTGGACACCCCGGCCGCGCTGCGCGGCATGGACTTCTACCGCCGGCTCCAGGCGCTCGGCAAGGGGCCCGTGGACGCCGACGAGGAACACCCGCCCCAGGCCGGGGTGTTCGCCGGTGGCAAGGTCGCGCAGATCATCGCCGTACCCGGACTCGCCCAGGCCGTCGTCCGGCAGAACCCGGACCTGAAGGGCAAGCTCGGCTTCTTCCCGGTGCCCGGCAGGACCGCCGCACGGCCCGGCACCGTCTTCACCGGCGGCTCCGACCTGGTCGTCCCGCGCAACACCGACGACCAGTTCGCCGCGACCGCCGTCGTCGGCGCGCTCACCGGCGCCAAGTGGGACACCGAACTCGCCCGCACCATGAACTACGTGCCCAACAAGACCACCCTGGCCGGCGCGGTCGCCGGCGAGGAGGGGGTCGCCGCCATGGCCGCTGGCGCGGCACACGGCCGGGCGACCCCCCACACCCCTCAATGGGCCGACGTGGAGGCCGACAACCCGATCAAGGAGTACATGACGCGGGTGCTGAACGGCGCGGACCCGGCGACCGAGGCCCGCAGCGCCGCACGCGAGATCACCGAGGCGCTCGCCCCGGACGTGGGCTGACCGGCTGGAACCGGCTCACCGCAGCACGCTCAGCGACAGCGCGAAGCGGCCCTGCGGGTCCGTCCACCAGTGGGTCAGCTCCAGCCCGGTGGCGGCCAGTTCAGCGGTCACGCCCTCCTTCCGGAACTTGGCCGACACCTCGGTGCGCAGTTCCTCGCCCGCCGCGAAGTCCACGGCCAGGTCCAGCGCGGGCACCTTCACGGTCTGTGCCGTACGGGAGCGCAGCCGCATCTCGATCCACTCCCGCTCGGCGTCCCACAGGGCCACATGGTCGAACGCGTCCGGATCGAAGTCGGCGCCCAGTTCGCGGTCGACCACGGCCAGCACGTTCCTGTTGAACGCGGCCGTCACCCCGGCCGCGTCGTCGTACGCCCGGACCAGCATCCGCTCGTCCTTGACCAGGTCCGTGCCGAGCAGCAGCCCGTCGCCCGGGGCGAGCAGCGAGCGCACGGAGGCCAGGAACCGGGCGCGTTCGGCGGGCAGCAGATTGCCGATCGTGCCGCCGAGGAACGCCACCAGCCGGGGACCGGGCGTGGCGGGCAGGGTCAGCGGGGCGGTGAAGTCGGCGATCAGGGCGTGGACGTCGAGGTCCGGGCGCTCCTCGATCAGGGCCTGCCCGGCCTGGGTGAGGGCGCTCTCGCTGACGTCCACGGGGACGTACGCCGACAGGGGGAGCGCGTCGATCAGATAGCGGGTCTTCTCGGAGGAACCCGAGCCCAGCTCGACCAGGGTGCGGGCACCGCTGGCGGCGGCGATCTCACCGGACCGGGCGGCGAGGATCTCCCGCTCGGCGCGGGTGGGGTAGTACTCGGGCAGTTCGGTGATCTGCTCGAACAACTCGCTGCCGCGGGCGTCGTAGAACCACTTCGGCGGCAGCCACTTGGGCGTGGCGGTGAGGCCGTGCAGGACGTCGGCGCGCAGCGCGGCGTCCGTCGCGTCCTCGGGGAGCGTGCGGGTGACGTGCAGGGGGCTCAACGGCAGGGCTCCTTCGGTGATGCGGGCGCCGGTTCGTCCAAGGGGGCGAGCAGCACTCCGGCGCGGCTCGCGGTCAGCACGGTGCGGTCGGGGACCTCCTGCCAGAGGGGGTCGTCGTCGTACGGCTCGGAGGCGACGACCGTGCTCCGGCCGGGCTCCGTGCGGTACCAGAGCGAGTCGCCCCAGGCGGTGGCGGCGATCACGGCTCCGTCGGTCAGCAGCAGGTTCAGGCGGGAGGCGGGGGCGGCCCGGGCCAGTTGGCGAACCGTTTCGCCCAAGGCCTCGTCCGGTTCGTCGCCGCTGCGCAGCCGGTGCAGGACCAGCGCCCAGACGAACGCCGAGTCGTTGCGGGCCTGGAGCGACAGCAGGTCGACCGGCGGCAGCGCGGACACCAGCGGCGCCGCCGAGTCCGGCCAGCCCGCGATCACACCGTTGTGGCTGAACAGCCACCGCCCGGCCGCGAAGGGCGCCGCCGCGGCCTCGGCGTCCGCCCCCGCCAGGGTCGCGTCCCGTACGGCCGCGAGCACGGCGCCCGAGCGCACCACCCGGCCCAGGTCGGCGAAGGACAGGTCGGCCCAGATCGGCCCGGCCCGCCGGTAGCGCGCCGGGACGGGATCGTCGGAGGTGTACCAGCCCACCCCGAAACCATCGGCGTTGACCGTCCCGTACCGCTGCCGGCGCGGCGCCCACGACTGCCGGTACAGACTGTGCGGGGGCTCCACGAGGAGCCGGCCGAGCGGCTCCTCCGAGCCCAGATAGGCGAGGTGACGGCACATCAGACGGTCTCCGAGCGGGCGGTGCGGAACCCGGAGAAGATCTGCCGGCGGATCGGGTAGTCCCAGTTGCGGAACGTGCCCCGGCAGGCCACCGGGTCCACGGCGAACGAACCGCCGCGCAGCACCTTGTACTCGGGCCCGAAGAACACCTCCGAGTACTCCTTGTACGGGAAGGCCGTGAAACCCGGGTACGGCAGGAAGTCGCTCGCCGTCCACTCCCACACATCGCCGATCAACTGACGGACGCCGAGCGGCGATTCACCGGCCGGATAGCTGCCGGCGGGGGCGGGCCTGAGGTGCCGCTGGCCCAGGTTGGCGTGGTCGGGCGCCGGGTCGGCGTCGCCCCACGGATAGCGCCGGGAGCGGCCGGTGGCCGGGTCGAAGCGGGCCGCCTTCTCCCACTCCGTCTCGGTGGGCAGCCGCCGCCCGGCCCAGCGGGCGTAGGCGTCCGCCTCGTACCAGCACACATGCAGCACCGGCTCGTCCGGCGGGACCGGTTCCGTGGTCCCGAACCGGCGCCGCAGCCACTGGGCGCCGTCCCGCCGCCAGAACAGCGGGGCCGAGATGCCGTGCCGCCGGATGTGCGCCCAGCCCTGCGGAGCCCACCAGCGCTCGGTGTCGTAGCCGCCGTCCTCGATGAACGCCTGGTACGCCGCGTTCGTCACCGGGGTCGTGTCGATCCAGAACGGCGCGACCTCCCGCGGGTGCGCCGGGCGTTCGTTGTCCAGCGCCCAGGGCTCGCTGGAGGTGCCCATCGTGAACGGGCCGCCGGGTACGAGGACTTCGGCGGGTCCGGTGAACAGCGGGAGCGGATCCGGGTCCGGGGCGGTCAGGGCCTGCGGGCCCGTGCGGAGCTGATGGGTGATCAGCATGGTCTCGTCGTGCTGCTGTTCGTGCTGGGCGATCATGCCGAAGGCGAAGCCGGCCTCGGTCAGCCGGGTGCCGTGGAAGTCGGCCGCCTCCAGCAGGTCCAGGGCCCGGCCGCGCACGTCGGCCGCGTACCGGCGGGCCTCGGCGGGCGGCAGCAGCGGCAGCGAGGGACGCTCGGCCCGCGGGTGCTCGAAGGCGTCGTAGAGGCTGTCTATCTCGGGCCGCATCGCCTCACGGCCGCCGACCGTCCGGAGCAGCCACAGCTCCTCCTGGTTGCCGATGTGGGCGAGGTCCCACACCAGCGGGGACATCAGCGGGGAGTGCTGGGCGGTGAGATCCGGTTCGTCGACGCAGCTGGTCAGCAGCGTGGTGCGGTCACGGGCGCCGAGGAGGGCGGCCAGCGCGCGCCTGCGCAGCGCCTCGCTGTCCGTCTCCTCGGCCTGGGTCTCGGTGTCGGTCTCGGGGGCGGTCATGTACGGATGTCCTTCCTCCCGTGGGCGGTGCGGGTGCCCCCGGCCGGGCCGGAACGGGGCGGGTCGGTTGCGGGCAGCCGGTCCGGCAGGTCGTCGGCCGGGCAGCGGCCCCGGGCCACGTAGCGGTCCCGGAACGCCGCCACGGCGTCGGTGACCCGGGCCGTGGCGCCCAGCCGGGGCAGCGCCTCCTGGGCCGCCGCGAAACAGGTGTCGGCGGCCTCCCGGAGCTCCGGGTCGGCGAGCCCGAGCCGGGCCGCGTCGACCCACAGCGGGTTGTGCGGGGCGGGCAGGTTAAGGGCCCGTTCGGCCAGCGGCTTCACGGTCCGGTAGGCACGCTCGGCGGCCTCCGGGTCGTCGAACAGCGCCGCCGTCACCGCGAGCGGCACCAGCCAGCCGTCCTCGCCCGGCTGCGCGTCGATCATCCGCAGCTCGAGATGGCCGCGCGGCCGGACCGGCGGGAACAGGGTCGTCAGGTGGTAGTCGAGGTCCGCGCGGGTGGGCGGCCGGGGCGACCCGGAGCGGGTCCACTCCCGGAAGGTGAGCCCCGAGGGTACCTCCCACGGCCCGCTCTCCCGGCGGACGCACATCACCGGCGAGTCCAGCACGTGCCGGGCCCAGGCGGTTCGTGGCTCGCCGTTCAGCGGGGGACCGCCGGCCCGGCCGGCACCGATCTCCATCCACATCAGCTGCCGGGTGGACTGCCAGCCCGTGGGCCGCCGGCCCAGCAGCGGCGAGTTGGCGAACGCGGCCACCAGTACCGCGCCCAGCTGGTGCGCCAGCCACCAGCGCCTGGCGTGCCCCAGCGGGCCGGGCTCCTCGTGGCCGGCGTCCACGCAGACCTGGACGGAGGCCGAGGTGCACATCATGTGACGGCCGGCCGGACCGTTGCGGTCCAGGCAGGCCTCCATGGCGTCGTAGCGCGGCTCGTGCAGGAATCTGCGGGGCGCGTGCCAGGGGTCGTGGCCGATGCCCGCGAGGCCGAGACCGTCCTTCGCCAGGACCGCCCGTACGGTGTCCAGGTCGGCGGAGACGGTGTCGACGCACTCCATCAGGGAGGCGGCGGGCGGCGAGCTCAGCTCCAGCTGGCCGCCGGGTTCGACGGTGAGCGCCGAGCCCAGGGGTACGGCCCGCAGGGTGGCGTAGGCCGCTTCGAGCCGTTCGGGTGTGACCGGGAGCTGCGGCAGCTCCAGGGAGTGGACGAGCCACTCCAGCTCGACACCGAGGGTGCGGGGCGGGCCGGTCTTGAAGCAGATGCCCCGGACCAGGGCCTCCACCTCGGCCTCGGTGACGGCGGTGCGGTGCTCCGTACAGTCACCGCCGTCGGTCTGTGTACCGGACATGTCGGGTCCTCCTGAGGTTCCACCATGCCACCGGCCCGGTGTCGTGCCCGGGCAGGCGCTCGTCCCACCCAAAACCTTTCCGCCGAATCGCACAAGGGTGCCAACCGGGACGTTCCGGATCCGTCACCTCCGTTTCCTTGCGCGTTACCGGGCCGTTCCGGGAACGGGAAACTCCGTTGCACCGCATATCAGCATCACTCAGGATGACTGCATGAGCACGACGGGGGAGACCGCGCAGGCCGCGGTCGTGGCGCCGACGGGGGTGACGCCGTGAGCGCGCGCCTGCGCGGGGTCGCTGCGGAGACGGAACGTATCGTCGCTGCGGGCCGGTACCGGGCGCCGGACGGGCGGGAGGTGTCCGTGGCGGACGCGGTTCAGGCCGCGCGGGCGGGAACCCGGATGTTCGGCCCCGCGCCGGTGCCGGTCGCGCCTGCAGGACCCGCGGGCGAAGCGGTCTTCGAGGTCACCGGCGAGAGCAGCCTGGAGGCGGCCCGTCGGCTGGCCGACGCCCCCGTCGCCGTCCTGAACTTCGCCTCGGCGCGGAACCCTGGCGGCGGCTACCTCAACGGTGCGCAGGCGCAGGAAGAGGCCCTGTGCCGCGCCTCCGCGTTGCACACCTGCCTGCTGACGGCCCGCGCCTTCTACGACCACCACCGCGCCGACCGCGACCCGTTCTACACCGACCGGGTGATCCACTCCCCGGCCGTCCCCGTCTTCCGCGACGACCGGGGCCGACTGCTCGCCGAGCCGTACCACGCGGGCTTCCTGACGGCCGCCGCCCCCAACGCGGGCGTGATCCGCCGTACGGTCCCGCAGCGGGCCGCCGAGCTCCCCGACGCCCTGGCCTCACGCGCCGAACGCGTCCTGGAGACGGCCGCGGCCCACGGCTACCGCCGCCTGGTCCTCGGCGCCTGGGGCTGCGGCGTCTTCCAGAACGACCCGGCCCAGGTCGCCCACGCCTTCCGCACCCTGCTGGGCCCCGACGGGCGGTTCGCCCACCGGTTCGGCCACGTGGTGTTCGGCGTGCTGGACCGGACACCGGGAGCGGTGGTGCGGGGGGCGTTCGAACGGGCGTTTCCGGAGGCGGGGGCCGGGGGCGGCGAAGGGGACCGGGGGGAGCGGGCCGGTCGGGTGCGGATGTAGGACTGCGGGGGCACGGGCCGGGCGCGGTCGGCCGCGAGCGGGGGTTGCGCGGAGCAGGCCGGTCACGGTCGGCCGTGGTGCCCGTGCGGGCGGCCGGCCGTCGAGGGTACGGGCCGGTCAGGTCCAGCCGTAGCGCTCGTGGAGGCGTTGGCGGACCAGGTTGAAGCGCATCCGGTCCAGGGCGCACGCCTCGCGGCGCATGCCCGGCTCGTGGAGGCGCAGCACGCGGTCCACGTCCACCCAGGAGTCCCGGCCCGACCGGTCCCAGGGCCCACTGCCGATCGCCACCCACTCCCGGTCACCGTCGTGCCGCTTGCTGGACAGCTGGACGGCAAGCAGGGTGCCGCCCGGCTCCCGGGCCACGACCAGCACCGGCCGGTCCTTGCCCCGCCCGTCGTTCTCCTCGAACGGCACCCAGGTCCACACGATCTCCCCGGGGTCAGGGTCGCCGTCGTGGGCGGGGGAGTACTCGGTGCGCACCCGGCCGACCGCGCGCGGATCGGTTTCGGTGGTGGCATACGGGCCGTGACGGCCGGGGACGTTCTCTTCGGTAGACGTACTCACGCAGGCACCCTAAGGCTTGGCGGAGGTGCTCAGTCGAGACGGAACTCGTTGCCCTCGATGTCCTGCATGACGCGACCAGCCGTGTGCACTCGGCTTCCTGCGGGGCGAGACGCTCTACGCCCGAGCCCGGTACCGGCCCTCACGTCGAGGTGCACCTGATCGACGGGATCGGCGCACCTCAACTGGGGCGCGGGCCGATCCGCATGCCCGGGCGGCGGCTGTGCACGGTCAGGTAGGTCAGCCCGGCCTCACCCGCGGTGATGCTGCGGGGAGCGCCGTGCGGCAGCCAGACCAGGGCGCCCGCGGCGAGCGGCTCGGCCGCCTCCGCGGTGCCGTCGCCGAGGGTGCCGTGCCCGGCGACGACCAGGACCAGCACGTCCAACTGGGCCTCGGTGTGGGCCGTGATCCGTCCGCCCGGGGCCAACCGGACCACGTTGGCGTCGAGTTGGCGCTCGCCCTCCGCCAGCTTCCACAGCACGCCGGCCGGTACGGGAGGTGCCTCGGCCAGCGCGCGGGTGTCACACAGGACGCGCGGGTCCGCCGCCGGGCGGCCGGCCGGTGCGGTGTCGATCGCGGACGGCGACGTCATCTGTGTTCTCCTCGGCTCTTCCGTTTCCCTGCCACACTGCCCACCCACTCTACAATTAATACATGTAAGATTCGTGAAAAAGGGTCGCAGTGGGAGAGGGGTGTCCGGACGTGACCACGCGGGAGAGCCCGCGCCGCCGGGAGGTGCTGGAGGTGCTGCGCACCGCGCCCGCGCCGCTCGGGGTCGCGGAGGCCGCCGAGCGGATGGGGCTCCACCCCAACACCGTGCGGTTCCACCTGGACGCCCTGGTGACCGACGGCTTGGTGGAGCGCCGGGCCGAGGCGTCCTCGGGGCCCGGCCGGCCCCGTACCGTCTACACCCCGCGCCCCGGCATGGACCGCGGCGGCCTGCGCGACTACCGGCTGCTGGCCCGTATGCTGCTCAGCCGGTGGACCGCCGCCGACCCGGCCGAGGCGCGGGCCGAGGCGATGGAGACGGGCCGTGCCTGGGGGCGTTTCCTGGTGGACCCGCTCCCGCCGGACGAGCCGCCGACCCCCGAGCGGTCGACGGCCGCGCTGTTCGCCCTGCTGGACGGCCTGGGCTTCGCACCGCAGCCCGACGGGGGCGGCGGGCCGCCGGAGCGGATCCGGCTGCGGCACTGCCCGTTCCTCGAACTCGCCGAGGAGCGGAGCGGTGTGGTGTGCCCGCTCCACCTGGGCCTGATGCAGGGCGCCTTGGCGCGGCTGGACGCACCGCTGACGGTCACGGCGCTGGAACCCTTCGCCGAACCCGACGCCTGTGTCGCCCACTTGACCGGCGCCCGCGCATGAACGCCACCTCCGCCGCCACCGCCGGTGCGGTCAGCTTCGTCTGGCTCGGGATGGTGCTGGCGATCTCCTTCCTGGAGGCCCCGCTGAAGTTCCGCGCACCGGGGGTGACGATCCCCGTCGGGCTGGGCATCGGCCGGCTGGTGTTCCGTGCGCTGAACGCGGTGGAGGCCGTACTGGCGGTCGTCGTGGTCGTCGCCGTCGGCCTGGGCGGCGCCCCCGCCGGGATCGCCGGGCTGACCGCGGCGGTGGCGGTGGTCCTCGTCGCCCAGCTGGCCGTCGTACGCCCCCGCCTCAACCGCAGGTCGGACCGGGTCCTCGCGGGTGAGGAACTGCCCCGCTCAGGCAGCCATCTGTGGTACGTGGCCCTGGAGGTCCTCAAGGCCGGTGCCCTGATCGCTCTGGGAGTGTCCCTGCTCACGGCGTGATTCCGCAGGGTCGGCCGGCGGGGCACGGCACCCCTGTCTCCCGGCGGGCCGGCTCGCGGAACTCCTCGCCGACCCGGAACTCGCCCACGCCGCCGCCGCGAACCCGGCGCGGGACCCGCGGACCGTCGACCGGCTCGTGCACACGCACGGCCGGGGCCCCTGGTGAGGGGCCCCGGCCGCGACGGACCTTCCGGCCTCAGCCCTCCTGCTCCACGGGCACCTTCTGCGGCGGAGGCGTCACCACTCCGTTGAGCGAGGGCGAACCGCCGTTCACCGGCTGCCCGTTGTCGCCCATCGTGGCGAGCAGCTTGCGGGCCAGACCCAGGCCCGTGCCGCCCATCGTGAGCGCCTTCGCGAACAACTCGCCCATGCCGTCGGCGCCGTTGAGCAGCACCATGTTGTCGACGTTGCCGAACGCGGACGCGCCGGCCTGGACGATCTCCGGCCACCTCTCGGCGAGTTGCTGGGCGACGACCGCCTCCTGGTTCTCGGCCAGGGCCGCCGCCCGGGCCTTGATGGCCTCGGCCTCCGCCAGACCCTGGGCCCGGGTCGCCTCGGCCTCCGCCAGGCCCTTCGCCTGCGAGGCGGCCGCCTCGGCCTCACCGGTGGCCCGGGTGGCGGCGGCGCTCGCCGTACCCCGGGTCCTGGTCGCCTCGGCCTCGGCCGCCGCGGCGGTCTTCACCCGGGTCGCCTCGGCCGCCGCGGCCAGCTCCGTCTCCTTCGCCTTGGCCTGGGCCGCCGAGATCCGCGCGTCGCGCTCGGCCTCGGCCAGCGTCCGCTTCTCGTACGCCTTGGCGTCCGCCGGCTTGCGGACGTCCGCCTGGAGCTGCTGCTCACGCCGGTTCGCCTCCAGCTCGGCGACCCGCGTCTCCTGCACCACGACCTCCTGCCGGGCCGCCGCCGCGGCGAGCGGTCCGGCCTGCTGGGCCTTGGCCGCCGCCTTGTCCCGCTCGGCCTGGTAGCCGGCCTGCAGGATCTCGCTGTCCCGGGTGGCTTCCGACATCCGGGCCGCCGCCTGCTGCTCGGCCTCCGTGGCCAGCCGGTTCGCCTCCGCCTGCGCGATGCGCGCGTCCCGCTGGACGGCCGCCGCGTGCGGCATCGCCAGGTTCTGGATGTACCCGGTCGGGTCCTCGATCTCGTGGATCTGCAGCGAGTCCACGATCAGACCGAGCTTCTCCATCTCCGTACCGCAGGCCGCCCGGGTCTGTCCGGTCAGCTTCTCCCGGTCGCGGATCATGTCCTCGACCGTCAACCCGCCCACGATGGACCGCAGATGACCGGCGAAGACGTTGTGCACCCGCTCCGCCATCAGCCGCTGCTGGTCCAGGAACCGGCGGGCAGCGTTGGCGATCGACACGAAGTCGTCGCCCACCTTGAAGATGACCACGCCCCGCACCTTCAGCGGAATGCCCTGGTGCGTCACGCAGTCCACGTGCAGCTCGGTCTCGTTCAGGTCCAGCGAGAGCTTGCGCACCGCCTGCACCCCGGGCAGCACGAGCGTGCCCCGCCCGGTGACGATACGGAAGCCCATGCCCTCCTCGAGGCCCTCGGTGCGGTGCTTGGACCCGGAGATGATGAGTGCCTCGTTCGGCTCGGCGACCCGCCACATCATCTTGAACAGACCGATCAGTACGAGGACGGCAACGACGACCGCCCCCGCAACGACGCCGACAACCATCGGCATACGCCCCCTTTGCATGGTGCCCGTTCGGCACCGAACGAAGGGAGTGTGCGCCTGCCGGGGCCCCGGGTGAAGACGCCGGCGAATCCTTGTCGCAATCTTGACGCGCGCCGCCCTCACCTGGGGCGACGCGGGCTCAACTGTCGTACGCCGGCGTGACGTAGACCGTCCTCGGCGGCAGGTGCTCCACCACCATCACCACCGTCCCGGTCGTGATCCGGGTCCTGCCGTCGGCCGGATGGGCGAGGAAGTGTTCCGCGCCGCCGCGCACCCGCACGATCACCTCGCCCACCAGACCGGGCCCCACCGTCCCCGTCACCCGCCCCATCAGCCCGACCATCGACGCGTCGTCCATGGCCCCAGCGTACGGGCGGAACGCCGTCACGCGGCCGGGCTGTCCGCGTCCGCCCGCCGCGGCGGCCACAGCTCGTGCCAGCCCAGCTCCGCCTCCAACTGCGCGGCCAGGGACACCAGGAGCGGCTCGCTGTGGGCCGGGCCGAGCAGTTGCGCGCCCACCGGGAGCCCGGAAGCGGTGAACCCGGCGGGCACGTTCACCCCCGGCCAGCCGAGCACGTTCCACGGCCAGGCGTACGGGCAGGCGGCGATGATCGCCCGGTCGGTGGCCAGCCCGCCGAGCCGGGCGAAGGCACCGATCCGCGGCGGGGGCAGGGCGGTCGTCGGCGCGAGGATCACGTCGTACGACCCGAAGAACGCGCCGATCCGCCGGTGCAGCACCGCCTCGGCCCGCCGGGCCGCCCGCAGCGGGACCCCGCCGAGCAGCCGGCCGAGCCGGGCCGCACCCCGGGTGCGCGGGTCCAGCAGGGCGGGATCGGGCGCCTCGCGGACCCACTCGGCGATGCCCGCGGTGGCCCGCGGCACGAAGGTCAGCCCGATCTGCCCGTACGGCGGATCGGCCTCCTCCACGACGTGTCCCAACCCGGCGAGCTTTTCGGCGAGTTCGACGACCAGGGCGCGGATCTCCGGGTGCAGCCGGGCGGCTGCGGCGGTGAACGGCGGCTTCAGGGAAAGGGCGATGCGCAGCCGGCCCGGGTCGCGGCCGACCGCGTCCGACACCACCAGCGCGGGCGGCCGGTGCAGGTCGCGGTCGTGGTTGCCGCTCGCCGCGTCCAGCAGCAGGGCCGCGTCGGCGACCGTACGGGCGAGGGTGCCGTTGACCGTGATGCCGTGGAAGGACTCGGCGCGCGGCCAGGTCGAGATGCGGCCGCGCTGCGGCTTGATGCCGATCAGGTGGGTCCAGGAGGCGGGGATGCGCACCGAGCCGGCGCCGTCGGAGCCGAGCGCGGCCGGGACGAGCCCGGCGGCGACGGCGGCGGCCGACCCGCCCGAGGAGCCGCCCGGTGTGTGCCCGGTGTTCCACGGGTTGCGGGTCTCGCCGAACGCCGGGCCCTCGGTGAACGGCCACTGCCCCAGCTCGCAGGTGTTGGTCTTGCCCACGATCACCGCACCCGCCGCGCGCAGCCGCCGTACCGCCTCCCCGTCCTCGGCGACCGGCGGGAAGTCGCCCCGGCAGCCGAACGCGGTGGGCTCACCCGCCACGTCCATGTCGTCCTTCACCGCCACCGGCACCCCGAGCAACGGGCGCCGCCCGCCGGCGGCCAACTCCCGGTCGGCCGCGTCCGCTTCGGCGAGTGCGGCCTCGGCGCGTACGATCCGGAAGGCGTTCAGCGTCGCCTGCGCCCCCTCGATCCGCGCCAGCGCCTGCTCCACCAGCACCCGGGAACTCACCTCCCCGCCAGCAAGAGCACGACAACTCTCCGCAAGACCCGCGGCACGGTCAGGCGTCATGGGGGGCACCTCCGGGAGGGTCCGGGCACGGCTTCTACTGAACGGTAACCTCTGGACGGGGGCGGACGTACGGTTTTCGCGCAGCGGAGGCACGGTGTCGCACGGGTGGCCGGAGTGGCCGTCACCGCGCCAGCAGCCGGCGCAGCCAGGTGATGCGGGCCGTGCGGGCCGTGCGGGAGAGGGAGGCCTCCGGGGCGAGGGCGTCGAAGCCGTGGCAGCCGCCCGGCCAGACGTGGAGTTCGGCCACGCCGCCGGCCTGCCAGATGCGCGAGGCGTAGCCGACCACCTCGTCCCGGAAGGTCTCCGCGGAGCCGACGTCCAGGAAGGCCGGGGGCAGGCCGGAGAGGTCGGTGGCGCGGGCCGGGGCCGCGTACGGGGAGACGTCCGGGCCGCCGCGGCGGTCGCCGAGCAGGGCCGTCCACGCGGTCTCGTTGGCGGTGCGGTCCCACACGCCCCGGCCGGCCATCTGACGGCTGGAGAGCGTGTCGTTGCGGTCGTCCAGCATCGGGCACATCAGCAGCTGGCCGAGCGGGCGCGGGCCCTTGCGGTCCCGGCAGAGGAGGGCGAGCGCCGCCGTGAGCCCGCCGCCGGCGCTGGCGCCCGCGACCACGATCCGGTCCGGGTCGCCGCCGATCTCCCGCGCGTGCTCCGCGGTCCACAGCAGTCCGGCGTACACGTCCTCGACCGGTGCCGGGTGCGGGTGTTCGGGTGCCAGCCGGTACTCCACCGACACCACCACCGCGCCCAGTTCGCGGGCCCAGGCGAGGGGTTCGGTCACGCCGGCCCGGTTGGTGCCGGCCACCAGGCCGCCGCCGTGCACGTGGTAGATCACCGGGAACCCGGCCCGGGCGGGAGCGGCCGTGGGCCGGCACACGAGGAGGGACACATCGGGGGCGCCCTCCGGTCCGGGCACCGTACGGTCCTCCGCCGCGAAGGCGCCGTCCAGGGTCACGTCGACCATCCCGAGGGCCGCGCCGCGCCGGGCGGCTTCCACGTCGTCCGGGGTGAACCCGGGCGCGATCACCTCCCGGAACGACTCCAGCACGGTGGCGAGCTCCGGATCGAACGGCGGCGGGACCAGGGACATCGCGGCTCCTCCCATGACTCGTCTGACTCGTCGGCGCACCGGGCGGCGGCCCGTCGGCGGGCGTACCCCGTCCTCCCGGCGACCTCCTCGTCAGGTGCGCCGCCACGGCGTGCGCGGTCACCAGCCGTCTACCCCGTCACGCCCGGACGACGACCTTCCGGAGCCGTGTGCGCCGCGCGGTCAGGTGCCGGAGCAGCCCGAGCGTCGTCAGCGCCGGCCGGCCCGCACACCCCCTTGAGGCGCGGAGCTGGTTGCCGCCAGGCCGGCCGTGCCGCGCAGGTGCCGCCGCGGAGGCATACGGCAGGGCCGGAGCCACGGCGGCTCCGGCCCTTGCGGGGGGTTGTACAGCTCAGGCGCCTGCGGGGAGCCGTACCGTCAGACCCTTGCGGGGTGTCGTACGGTCAGGGCCCGCGCAGGGTGTCGTACGGTTCAGGCCGCCGCGCCCACGGTGCCGTGCAGGCGGGCCACGACCTCGGTCAGCTGGGCGGCGACCTCGGCGTCGTCGACCGGGTGGGTCTCGGCGAAACGGGTCACGGAGCCGGGGATGGACAGCTTGATGTCCTCGATCACCTTGCCGCCGGCGATGCCCACGGCCTTGCGGGCCTCGTCCTGCGCCCACACGCCGCCGTACTGGCCGAAGGCGGTGCCGACGACGGCGACGGGCTTGCCGCCGAAGGCGCCGGCGCCGTACGGGCGGGACAGCCAGTCGATGGCGTTCTTCAGGACGGCCGGGATGGTGCCGTTGTACTCGGGCGAGAAGAGCAGGAACGCGTCGGCGGCGAGGGCGGCCTCGCGCAGCCTGACGGCGGCGGCCGGGACGCTGCCCTCCACGTCGATGTCCTCGTTGTAGAACGGGACGTCGGCCAGGCCCTCGAACAGCTCGACCTCGGCACCCTCCGGCGCGAGCTTCACGGCCGCCTCGGCGAGCTGGCGGTTGTGCGAACCGGCGCGGAGGCTGCCGACGAGCGCGAGGATGCGAACAGACATGGGAACTCCAAGGGGCAGAAACATCGCTGTCACGATCCGGACCGAGGTCCGCTTAGCTTTCTAGCACCCTAAACGGACCGGGGTCCAGTTTTCTTCCCGATGCTTTACGCTGTCTTCATGTCCCGCGCCGTGCCGCCCTTCCCGAAGCCTCAGGAGCCCCTCGACGCACCCCGGTTGCTGGAAGTCGGCCCGGCTTCCGACGAGCCGTGCCTGCGCGCCGACGCGGCCCGCAACCGGGCCCGGCTGCTGGAGGCCGCCGCCCGGCTGATCGCCGAGCACGGGGTGGCCGGGGTCACGATGGAGGCGGTGGCCGCCGCGGCCAAGGTGGGCAAGGGCACCGTCTTCCGCCGATTCGGCGACCGCAACGGGCTGCTGACGGCCCTGCTCGACCACTCGGCCAAGCAGCTCCAGGCCGACTTCCTGAGCGGACCGCCCCCGCTGGGCCCCGGATCGCCGCCCCTGGAGCGGCTGCGGGCGTTCGGCGTGGCGGTGCTGTACCGCACGGCCGAGCAGCTGGACCTGCAGCTGGCCGCCCAGCCGGAGCCGACCCGCCGGTTCACCCACCCCGCGTTCGGCTCCCTGCGTATGCACATCACGGTGCTGCTCCGGCAGATCGCGCCGGGCGCCGACTGCGACCTGCTCGCCCACACCCTGCTGGCCTCGCTGGACCCGGCGCTGATCCACCACCTGACCCGGCAGCGCGGGCTGCCCATGGAGCGGCTGGAGGCCGGCTGGCTCGATCTGGTCGCCCGGGTGACCGGCACGGAACCGACGCGCTGACCGCCGTACCGGCGAGCCACCCGCCCGGTCGGCCACCCTGCCCGGCGCCCGGTCAGTCGCCCTCCCCGGTGAACATCTCCACCAGCCCCTGCGGGGCGTCCGCGCGGAACAGCAGGTCCTGGCTGCGCGCGGAGTCCGTCGCGGACTCCTCCGCGCGCCGGAACATCCGGGCCTCGTAGGCGGCCAGCGCGGCCTCGGTGTCCCCGGGAGCCGCCGCCAGCGCGAGGCCCAGTTCGGCGCCGTCGAGCAGGGCCAGGTTGGCGCCCTCGCCCGCGAACGGCGACATCAGGTGGGCGGCGTCCCCGAGCAGCGTGACCCCGGGCACCCGGTCCCAGCGGTGGCCGGCCGGCAGGGCGTGGATGCGGCGTGGCACCAGCGCCCCGTCCGCGTCCGCGACCAGTGCCCGCAGGCTGTCGTCCCAGCCGTCGAACTCCTTCAGCACGGGCGCCTTGGCCGCCTCGGTGTCGGTGAAGTCGATGCCGTCCAGCCAGTCCTCGGGTGCCGTCACGGCGGCGTACACGTGCAGGCTGCCGTCGGTCTCGCGGTGGGCGAGGAAGCCGCGGCCGGGGCCGAGCGCGAACAGCATGCCGCCGCCGACCATCGCCGCGCTCGCCGGGTGGCGCAGGTCCGCCTCCAGCAGGTCCGCCTCCACGAAGGACACGCCCGTGTACGCGGGCCGGGCGGCGGAGACCAGCGGGCGCACCCGCGACCAGGCGCCGTCGGCGCCGACCAGCACATCGGTGGTGAACCCGGTGCCGTCCGCGAGGGTCACCCGGTGCCGGCCGCCGCCCAGCGGGCGGGCGTCGGTGACTTTGGCGCCCCAGCGGATCGTGCCCGCGGGCAGGGAGCCGAGCAGCAGTGCGCGCAGGTCCCCCCGGTCTATCTCGGGGCGTCCGCCGGTGCCGTCGTCGGGCTCCGCCAGGTGGACGGTGCCGTGCCGGTCGAGGACCCGGGTGGCCTGGCCGCCCGGGTGGATCCGGGCGAGGAACTCCTCGTACAGTCCGGCGGCCCGCAGCGCCTCCTGGCCCGAGTCCTCGTGGATGTCGAGCATGCCGCCCTGGGTCCGGGCGCCGGCCGCCCCCTCCAGGTCGAACAGCGCGGCCTCGATGCCGTGCACGTGCAGCACGCGGGCGAGCGCGAGCCCGCCCAGGCCCGCGCCGACGACGGCGACGGGGTGGTGGGGGAGGGGAGTGGCGGTCATGTGGCCTCCTGGCCTTCGGTGGGTACGGCGGTCCGCTCGATGCCGTTGATCAGGGCGCGGAAGGCCCACGACAGGCGGGCCTCGGGCGTGCCGGAGAGCAGTGCCTTAGCGTCGGCGGCGATGTGCGGATGGGTGGCCGCGGGCGCCTCGCGCAGCGCCCGGATCAGCGCCTGCCACTCGTCGGGTGACTGGTCCCCGGCGTGCTCGGCCGCGGTCGCCGTGGCGTGCTGCAGCAGCAGGTCCACGCCCCAGGCCGCCTGGGCGGCGGGCACCCCGCCGTCGCGCAGCAGCCCCAGCAGGGTCTCGATCAGCCGCAGGTAGTGCGGGCCGCTCGGCCGGGCGGCCAGCGCCGAGCGGGCCAGGGAGGGGTGCTCCAGGAGCATCGCGGTGTAGGCGGTGAGCACCCGCTCCAGGCGCTCCCGCCAGCTGCCCTCGGCCGGTGCCGGGCCGACCGTGCCGAGCAGCTCGTCCAGGACGGCCGCGTGCAGCTCGTCGGTGTTGCGGACGTACACGTAGAGCGAGGCGGGGCCGGTGTCGAGTTCCCGGGCGAGCCGGCGCATCGTCACCTTGCGCAGCCCTTCGGCCCGCAGGATCGCGACGGCGGCGGCGACGATGCCCTCCCGGGTCAGGGCGGGCTTGGCGGGGCGCTCCCGGCGGGAGCGTGGAGCGTCGTTCATGCCGCCACCGTAGCGAACATGTTCGTCACGAACAAGCTCGTGACGAACACGTTCAACCGACCTTGGAATGTGCCGCGTTTGTCGAACGATGAACCACCTTGCCCCGCCCGCTCCCGGCCCCCGCCCCTCTGCCAGGATGCCGTCTGTCATGGTGCAGAAACCGAACACGCCCACGAGTGCCGATGTGGCCCGCCTGGCCGGCGTCTCGCGCGCGACCGTGTCCTACGTCCTCAACAACACCAGCGCCGTTCGGATCAGCGAAGCGACCCGCCGGCGCGTGCACGAGGCCGCCCGCGAACTGGGCTACGTCCCGCACGCCGCCGCCCGCAGCCTGCGCGCCGGACACAGCCGGATGGTCCTCATGCCCGCCCCGGCCATCCCGGTGGGCCCGCTCTACGGCGGGTTCCTCAACGAACTCCAGTGGGCGCTCGGCCGGCTGGACTACACCGTCGTGCAGTACGGCAGCGTCGGCCTGCAGGGCGACGAAGCGGCCCGCGCCTGGGCCGAGTTGCGGCCGGTGGCCGTCCTGGTGCCCGGCGCCGGCCTCGGCCCGGAGGGCGTCGCCCTGCTCAAGCGCTCCGGCACCCGGGCCGTGGTCACCCTCGGCCCGGGCCGCGTCGACGGGGCGCACGCCCTGCTGATGGACCACGACGCCGTCGGACACTGCGCGGGCGCCCACCTGTACGACCGCGGCCGGCGCCGGATCGGTGTCGTCCTGCCGGCGGAGTCAGGGCTCGAGGCCTACTCGCGGCCCCGGCTCGCCGGCGTCCGCGAGGCGCTGCGCGGCACCGGCGCCGCCGTGACGGAGCTGCCGCTCGCCTACACCGAGGAGGCCGCCGCCGAAGTGGCCGCCGGCTGGCGCGCGTCGGGCCTGGACGGGGTGTTCGCGTACAACGACGAGTACGCGATGCTGCTGATGCGCGCCCTGCAGGACGAGGGCCTGAGCATCCCCGAGGACGTCGCCGTGATCGGCGCGGACGACCTGATGCTGGGCCGGCTGCTGCGGCCCCGGCTGAGCACGGTCCACATCGAGCTGCCGTCGGGCCGCGCCCTCGCCGAACTGGTCGACCGCGTGGCGCGCGATCCCGGCGGCGAACCGGAGGTGCACACCGTGCTGGGGGCCTCGGTGGTGCAGCGGGAGTCCAGCTGACCCGGTACCGCTGCCCCCGCACGGGCTACTTCTGCGCCTGGCCCTGCTGGGCGGCGATGCTCTTGCGGACCTCGTCCATGTCGAGGTTGCGGGCCTGACCGATCAGGTCCTCCAGCACCGGCGCGGGCAGGGCGCCCGGCTGGGCGAAGACCGCCACCTGGTCACGGATGATCATGAGCGTCGGGATCGACTGGATGTCGAAGGCCGCGGCCAGCTCCGGCTGCGCCTCGGTGTCCACCTTGCCGAACACCAGGTCGGGGTTGTCGGCGGCGGCCTTCTCGTAGACGGGCGCGAACTGCCGGCACGGAGGGCACCACTGCGCCCAGAAGTCGATGAGAACGAACTCGTTCTCACTGACCGTCTGGTCGAAGTTCTCCTTGGTCAGCTCCACGGTGCTGCTCATGGCGTGATTCCCACTTCCTGGTGTAGGGGGTGTGCCGACGGCGGAAACACGGTCGCCGGGCCGCCTATTCCACCCGTGCACGCCTGTGTTCCGCGCGCGTACCCGTGTGGCCACGGCGCACACCACCCACCAGACTGACCCCATGACGGAAACGGAATCCATCGCGTACGACGTCGTGGTGATCGGGGGCGGACCCGTGGGGGAGAACGTCGCCGACCGCACCCGCGCGGCCGGGCTGACCACCGCGCTCGTGGAGAGCGAACTGCTCGGCGGCGAGTGCTCGTACTGGGCCTGCATGCCCAGCAAGGCCCTGCTCAGGCCGGTCATCGCGCAGGCCGACGCCCGCCGCCTGCCCGGCCTCGCCCAGGCGGTCCGGGGCCCGCTCGACACCCCGGCGGTCCTCGCCCGCCGGGACGACTACACCTCCCACTGGCACGACGACGGCCAGGTCGCCTGGCTGGAGGGCACCGGCGCCGACTTCTACCGCGGCCAGGGCCGGCTGGCCGGACCGCGCACGGTGACCGTCACCGCCTCCGACGGCACGGTCACCACCCTCACCGCCCGGCACGCCGTCGCGGTCTCCACCGGCACCCGCGCCCAGCTGCCCGACCTGCCCGGACTCGCCGACGTCAAGCCCTGGACCAGCCGCGAGGCCACCAGTGGCAAGGAGGCCCCCGGCCGGCTGATCGTCGTGGGCGGCGGTGTCGTCGCCACCGAGATGGCCACCGCCTGGCAGGCCCTCGGCTCCCGGGTCACCCTGCTGGTCCGCGGCAAGGGCCTGCTGAACCGGATGGAGCCGTTCGCCGGGGAACTGGTGGCCGAGGCCCTCACCGAGGCCGGCGTCGACCTGCGCACCGGTACCTCCGTGGAGTCCGTCAGCCGCGAGAACGGCACGGTCGTGGCCGTCACCGGCACCGGCGAGCGGATCGAGGCCGACGAGATCCTCTTCGCCACCGGGCGCGTCCCGCACACCGGCGACCTCGGCCTGGAGACCGTCGGCCTGGAACCCGGCTCCTGGCTGGACGTGGACGACAGCCTCCGCGTCACCGGCACCGACTGGCTGTACGCGGTCGGCGACGTCAACCACCGCGCCCTCCTCACCCACCAGGGCAAGTACCAGGCCCGCATCGCCGGCGCCGCGATCGCCGCCCGCGCGTCCGGCAGCACCCTCGCGGAAGCGCCGTGGGGCGCCCACGCGGCCACCGCCGACCACCACGCCGTACCCCAGGTCGTCTTCACCGACCCGGAGGCCGCCGCGGTCGGCCTGTCCCTCGCCGAGGCGGAACAGGCCGGCCACCGCGTCCGCGCCGTCGACGTCGAGTTCTCCTCCGTCGCGGGCGCAGGCCTGTACGGCGACGGCTACAAGGGCCGCGCCCGCATGGTCGTGGACCTGGAGGAAGAGATCCTGCGCGGGGTCACCTTCGTCGGCCCCGGCGTCGGCGAACTCATCCACTCGGCCACCGTCGCCGTCGCGGGCCGCGTCCCGGTCGACCGCCTCTGGCACGCGGTCCCGTCGTACCCGACCCTGAGCGAGGTGTGGCTGCGGCTGCTGGAGGCGTACCGGGACAACTGACCTGTCGGTCAGGGCAGTTCGAAGCCGAGCGCCTCGGCGGCCGACCGGGGCGTCGGCTCGTTCCACAACGCGGCGACCGCCTCGTTCGTGGACAGCGAGCGCAGTTCCGCGCGGTCCAGGTACAGGGTGCCGTCCAGGTGGTCCGTCTCGTGCTGGACGATGCGGGCCGGCCAGCCGGTGAACAGCTCGTCCAGGGGGCGGCCGTGCTCGTCCTCTGCGCGCAGCCGCACCTCGGCGTGCCGGGCCACCACCGCCTGCCAGCCCGGCACGCTCAGGCAGCCCTCGAAGAAGGCGGCGCGGGCGGCGCCGACCGGCTCGTACACCGGGTTGACCAGTACCCGGAACGGCTGTGGGACGCGTCCCCGGGCCGCCGCGACCTCCTCCGGCACCGGCGCCGGGTCCTCCAGGACCGCGATCCTGAGCGGCACGCCGACCTGCGGCGCGGCCAGGCCCACACCGGGGGCCGCGTGCATGGTGGCGCGCAGGGCCTCGACGAACCGGGCCAGCAGCGCGGGCCCGAGCTGACCGTCGTACGGCTCGGTGCCGCGCCGCAGCACGGGCTGTCCGGCCGCGACGATGGGCAAGGGGCCGCCGGCGGCGAGGAGTTCCTCGACCCGCTCGGCGAGCGGTGCGTGATCACGGGGAGGTGCCATCGCGTCAGCATGCCACGCCCGCCCACCGGTCCCTGTGGCACAGGTCACCAACACCCCGGGGAACTCAGCCGCTTCGCGGTCCGACTCCTGGACCGTCACCGCTCCAGCACCAAGCCCCCGGAGAAACCCGCCGATGACCACCGCTCCCTCGACCGTCCCGGCCGAGGCCTCCCGCCCCGCCGCCCGCGCCGGCTGGGCACCCCTGCGCCCCCTCGTGCTCCGCCTGCACTTCTACGCCGGCGTGCTGATCGCGCCCTTTCTGCTGATCGCCGCCGTCACCGGCCTGCTGTACGCGGGTTCCTTCCAGGCCGAGAAGCTCGTGTACGACCACGAGCTGACCGTCCCGGCCGGGGAGCGCGAGCTGCCGGTCTCCGCCCAGGTGGCCGCCGCCCGCAAGGCCCACCCCGAGGGCACCGTCACCGCCGTGCGCCCCGCGCCCGAGGCCGGCGCCACCACCCGGGTGCTGCTCTCCGGCGTCGAGGGCGTCGACCCCGGGCACACCCTCGCCGTGTTCGTGGACCCGTACACCGGGAAGGTCTGCGGCGCGCTGGAACAGTACGGCGCGACCGGCGCGCTGCCGCTGCGCACCTGGATCGACGAACTGCACCGCGATCTCCATCTGGGTGAGACGGGCCGGCTCTACAGCGAGCTGGCCGCCAGCTGGCTGTGGGTGATCGCGGGCGGCGGCCTGGTGCTGTGGTTCTCCCGGCGCCGCGCCCTGCGCAGGGTCCGCGGCACCAGCGGCCGGCGCCGCACCCTCGGCCTGCACGGCACGGTCGGCGTCTGGACCGCCGCCGGGTTCCTGTTCCTGTCCGCCACCGGCCTGACCTGGTCGGCGTACGCCGGCGCGAACATCGACGAGCTGCGCACCTCGCTCGGTCAGGCCACCCCGTCCGTCTCGGCGGCCGTGGCCGGCGGCGAGCACGCGGGCCACGGCTCCGCGGCCGGCGCCGGCGGTACGGCGGAGCACGGCGTGGGCCTGGACAAGGTGCTCGCGGCAGCCCGCGCGAAGGGGCTCGACGACCCGGTGGAGATCGTGCCGCCGGCCGACACGAACAGCGCCTGGGTGGTCAAGCAGGTCCAGCGCGGCTGGCCCACCCGGCAGGACTCCGTCGCCGTCGACCCGGCCACCGGACAGGTCACCGACGAACTGCGGTTCGCCGACTACCCGGTGCTCGCCAAGCTCACCCGCTGGGGCATCGACCTGCACACCGGCGTCCTGTTCGGGCTCGTCAACCAGATCGCCCTCGCGCTGCTCGCGCTCGCCCTGATCCTGCTGATCGTGTGGGGTTACCGCATGTGGTGGCAGCGCGGCCGGGGCTCCGCCTTCGGCCGGCCGATCCCGCGCGGCGCCTGGGCCGAGGTGCCGCCGTACCTGCTCGTCCCGGCGCTCGCGGCCGTCGCCGTGCTCGGCTGGTTCGTGCCGCTGCTCGGCATTCCGCTGGCCGGCTTCCTCGCCGTCGACATCGTCCTCGGCGAGATCGCGCACCGGCGCGGACGCCGCACCTACGGGAGTGCCGGCGGGGTGAAGTAGCGTGGGGCGACACGCCGACGCCGAGACAGGGGAGCCGGGACGATGGCGCGGGAAGGCGGGCGGGCCCGGCGGCGCGGCCAGGGCGAACTGGAGGGCCAGGTCCTCGGCGCGCTGCGCGAGGCGGACGGGCCGGTCACCGCGGCCTGGGTGCAGCAGCGCCTCGGCGGCGACCTCGCCTACACCACCGTCGTCACCATCCTGACCCGGCTGCTCGCCAAGGACGTCGTCGCCCGCGAACGGCACGGCCGGTCCTTCGTGTGGACGCCGACGGCCGACGTGGCCCGGCTGGCCGCCCTGCGCATGCGCCGCCTGCTGGACGGCGCACGGGACCGCGAAGCGGTCCTGGCCAGCTTCGTCACCGCCCTGCCGCCCGGCGACGAGCAGGTGCTGCGGGCCCTGCTCGACATCCCCGGCCCGGACGTCGGCGGTACGGAAGACTGACCGCTCAGGTCGCCCGGCTCGCCGCGACCCGGCGGCACCCGCGCACGGAGGCGGCCCGCGCCGTCGGCAAGGCGGCCCTGCTGTCCCCGGGCACTCCGGCGCCGACCCGGGCCGCGCCGGCGGCGACCGGTCCCGTGCCGCGCCGGGTGGCCGCGCTGCCGGCCCCCGCGCCCGTGGCCCGTACCCGGCCGTCGGCGTTCATCTCGGTCGTGTCTGGCCGTCTGGGGCGCGGTCGCCGGGGCGCTGGTGTCCGCGGTGTCGTCGGCGGACTCCGCCGTCACCCTGTTCCCGGTCCTGCATGCG
>NZ_JBIVJQ010000014.1:0-55895 GCF_044750305.1 Streptomyces sp. NPDC088810 | reverse complement strand
CTCGGTCGTGTCTGGCCGTCTGGGGCGCGGTCGCCGGGGCGCTGGTGTCCGCGGTGTCGTCGGCGGACTCCGCCGTCACCCTGTTCCCGGTCCTGCATGCGGCGGCCCCGCTGTGATCCGCGGGGCCGGAGGCCGGGCGGCCTGGGACGTGCCGGGGGCCCGGGCCCCCGGCCGGTTCACTCCTGCGGGAAGTCGCCCGCGAGCGCCGAGGCGATGCGCAGGTGCCGCTCCGCCTCCTCGTGCCGGGCCTGCCGTTCGAGCGTGCGGCCCAGCATCAGCCGGGCGTAGTGCTCCACCGGGTCGCGCTCCACGATGGTGCGCAGCTCGGCTTCGGCGCGGCGCAGCTGGGCCGAGTGGTAGTAGGCGCGGGCCAGCAGCAGCCGCGGTCCGGTCTGCTCCGGCACCTCCTCGACCAGCCGGGCCAGCACCCGGGCCGCGCCCGCGTAGTCCTTCGCGTCGAAGAACAGCCGCGCGCGCTCCCAGCGCTCGGCGGGGGTGCCCCGGTCGTAGTACGTGGTCTCCACTTGCGTCTCCACTCGTGACCTCCTTCGGCGGCCACAACCGAAGGCAGTTGTTTAATATTCCACTAAGTCTGCGACCTCCGAGGAGAGGCTCTACTGCCGGCGGAGGGCCGCCAGCTCGGCGTCGGCCCGCTCGGTGACCAGGCTGAGTACGCGGCCGGCCGCCGCCCGGTCCTCCTCGGGGATGCCCGCGTACAGCCGCGCGGAGAACACCGCGGCTTCGGCGGAGGTCGTGGCGCACAGCTCCCGCCCCGCCGCCGTGATGCGCACGCTCGACGGCCCCTCGGGGGCGATCAGGCCTGCGGCCGCCAGGCCCTCGATCGCGCGCCGTGCGTCGCCCTCGTCGGCCTTCACCGCGCTGACGACGCCATACGCCAGGTCGGCCCGCTCGACCGGCCCGTTGGCGACGGCCGTCAGTCGCAGGGCGATGGACTGCAGGTAGTCGATGCCGTGCGGGGTGAGGACGTGCTCCAGGACGGCGCGCGAGGCGTAGTGGGCGAGGGCTATGGTGCGGCCGTCGGCGCGGGGTGCGGTGGTGGTCATGACTGCTCCGTCTGGTGGTCGGTGGTGCCGAACGGGTCAAGCGGTGCGTCGAGCAGGGCCGTCAGGTCCCGGGTGAACTCCTGGGCGCGCGGGCTGTCGGGGCCGCCGAGCGGGGCCAGCAGCTGGCGCAGCAGTCCCTGGACGACGTCGATCGCCTTCCGGGTGGTCTCGCGGCCCTGCTCGGTGAGCGCGAGCTGCACCGCGCGCGGGTCGGCCGGGTCCCGGGTGCGTTCGAGGAGGCCGGCCGACTCGAGGCTGCGGGCCAGCTTGGAGACGTACAGGGCCTCCAGCCCGGTGTGGTCGGCGAGGCGGCGCTGGCTGGGGCGCACCCCGGAGCGGTGCATGCCGTACAGCGAGGCCACCAGTGCGTACTGGGCGTGGGTCAGGCCGAGCGGGGCCACCGCACGGTCCACGGCGACCCGCCACTTCATGGACAGCCGCCACACCAGGAAACCGGGCGTGGCTCCTTCGGACACCTTGCTCATGCCCGATACAGTACATGGCTACTATGTACATGGCTACTAAATGGGCCGTGCCGCCGGCCTCCGCAGCGCAGGGCGTTCCGGGCGCCAGGTGGCGACCAGGGCCGCCGCGAGCAGGAGTTCGGCGATGTCGCCGCCGTAGTACATGATCTCCGCGCCGCCCCGGACCTCGGTGGCCGGAGCCTGCACGTGCACCCAGAAGCCGCCGTACATCAGTTGCGCGACGACCGCGTGCACGGCGATCGCGCATCCCAGGACGACCAGCCGGGCGCGCACCCCGGGACGGGCCGGGGCGGGGTCGGGCCCGGCGACGGAGTACGCGAACAGGCACCCGGACAGCAGGAAGTGCGCGTGCAGCAGCCAGTGTCCGGCCGGGTGGGCGAGGACGGTGTCGTAGAGCGGGGTGAAGTACAGGACCGGGAGGCTTCCGGTGGACAGCAGCAGGGCCAGGACCGGGTGCGAGAGCAGGCGGGACGGGCCGCTGTGCAGGACCGCGGTGACGCGGCGGGCGCGGGGTGCGGGCAGGGCGCGCAGCAGGAGGGTGACCGGGGCGCCGAGCACGAGCGCGAGCGGGGCGTACATGCCGAGGAGCAGGTGCTGGGTCATGTGTCCGCGGAAGTCGCGGTGAGCGAAGGGCGCGAGCGGCGGCAGCAGCGCCACCGCCAGCAGGGCGAGCCCCGCGCCGAAACCGGCGGTCCGCCAGCGGCTCCAGACCCGGTCACGGCGGCGCGCCCGGCGCACCAGCAGCAGGTAGCCGCCCGCGCACACCAGCAGGGCCAGAACCGGCAGCAGCACGCCGAGCACACCGCCGCTCTCCTGGTGAGGGGCGTGGTGGTGGCCCATCAGGCGGCGTCTCCGTCCCGTCCGGTACGCGGGGCCGCCGGGTCGAAGGGCCGTGCGCCGCGCCGCAGCAGCCCGCCGCCGGCCACCAGCAGCGCGCCGAGGACCAGGAAGGCGATGTCCCACCACACCTGGTACGGCCCGCCGTGGACGTGGTGGATGCCCAGGATCTGATGGTCCACCAGGCCCTCGACGAGGTTGAACAGCCCCCAGCCGGCCAGGATCCAGCCCCACAGCACCCGCGACGCCCACACCTGCCGCCGGCCGGTGGTCACCCGGCCGTACAGGACGGCGAGTCCGCCGAGGACGGCGAGCCAGCACACGGTGTGGAAGATGCCGTCCCACGCGGTGTTCATCTCCAGCCCGGAGACGGTGTGGGGGTCGTAGTACCGGACGCCGATGCGGTCGTGGTCGGTGCTGCTGAGCATGTGGTGCCACTGCAGGAGCTGGTGCAGCAGGATGCCGTCGAGGAATCCCCCGAGCCCCACTCCCAGCAGGATCCCGGGCAGTCGCAGACTGGCGGGCGCGGTGTCGGCACGGGGGTCACGCACGGTGGTGGCCATCGCTCCTCGTCTCGGTCGGTTCCTCGGTCGTTCGGGGGCAGCGGATGCCCCACCGAGAGCTACCAGCTACCCGGCTTCACCGCTGCGGCACGCTCGGCCATCTGTGCGAAGCGGGCGGAACGGCCGGAACTTCTCCGCCCGGATTCGGCCCTGCGGGCGCACGTGGACGCACTTCGTGCCAGGCGAAAGGCTGATAAGCCATAACTTGCTCGGTTTGGCCAGCGTTTCACCGGATGCGGGTGACTGCCCGCGACCGTATGTGGAAGGACAGGGAACCGATGAAACGGGTTACCCGAAACAGTGTGATCGCCGTCGCCGCCGCTTCCGGTGCGATGGCAGTGGCGGGGCCGGTCCACGCCGACTCCGCCGCGGACGGCTCCGCGGGCGGCTCGCCCGGGCTGATCTCCGGCAACGGCATCCAGCTGCCGGTGCACCTCCCGGTGAACGTGTGCGGGAACACCGTCAACATCGCCGGGCTGCTCAACCCGGCGATGGGCAACCGCTGCGCCAATGCGGGCGACCACACCGCCGCGAAGGACACCGGGAAGCAGAAGGGAGAGGCCGCGGCGCCGGGCGGGGCCACCGCCCACGGCAGCGAGCAGAACTCGCCCGGCGTGATCTCCGGCAACGGCATCCAACTGCCGGTGGATCTGCCCGTGAACGTCAGCGGCAACACCGTGAACGTGGTGGGCATCGGCAATCCCGTCTTCGGCAACACGTCCGTGAACGGCCCGGGCGACCGGTCCGAGCCCAGCGCACCGACGGCGTCAAAACCGCCCACGCGGGTCACCCCGCCGGTGCACTCCGAGCCTCCGCTGCCGCCCCGGCCGCACCACCCGCCGACGGTCCACTCGCTGCCGAAGCCGGTTCCGGTCGTCGTACGGCAGCCGTCCGGCACCCTCGCGCGCACCGGTACGGACGGCACCTGGACGGCGGCCCTCGCCGGCCTGGCCTCGCTGGTGGGGGGAACGGTCCTGTACCGGCGCTTCCGGTCCGGGGCGGCCGGCCGGGAGGGCTGATCCGCGCCCCGGTCAGATCCTGACCCGGGAGCACCGGGCCGGCCGGCAGCACGCCGGCCGGCCCGGGCACCGCGGCGGCCGCGGGCGGTGTCACCAGCCGGTGAACAGCAGATGGTTCAGCAGGAGCGCGAGCGCCGCCTGCGCGGCGAGCCAGCCACGCGGTCGTGGCAGGAACGCGCAGGCCGCGAGCAGCCACATCGCGAAGGGCAGCCAGATGCGCTCGGTCTCCGCCTTGCTCATCCCGGACAGGTCCGCGACCAGCAGGGCCAGCAGGGCCGCCGCCACGAGGAGGGCGAGACGGACCTCGGCCCGGGGTGCCGTACGACGGCGGGCGGACAGCGCGCCCGTCCGCCGCAGCCCCGCCGCCGTGGCCGGGCCGGTGATCAGCACCGTGCAGGCCAGGTTGGCCCACACCCAGTAGCCGTAGGGGCGGGTGCCGCCGACGCCCTGGTAGTAGCGGGTGACCAGCAGCCGGTACCCCTCCCACCAGTCGAACCCGGCCGGCGTGAACACCACCGGGACGACGGCCGCCCCGGCCAGGAACAGGACCGGCAGGACCGGTCGCTCGCGGACCCGGTGCCGGCCCGCCACCAGCACCGCCGCGCCGATCAGCGCGAAGAGCGTGAGGCCGTAGGAGAGGTAGCAGGTCAGGCCGTACAGCAGACCGCTGCCCGCCGCCCAGGCCAGGGACCGTCCGGTGACCGCGAGGGCCAGCAGGGCCACGGACCAGGCGGCGACCGCCGCGAAGTACCCGTCGGCCGACGCCCCCACCCACACCGCCGCCGGGGCCATGACCAGGAACGGCGCCGCCCGCCGGGCCAGGCGCTCGTCGGCCAGGGCCCGCACCGCCACCAGCACCGCCACGCAGGCGGACGCGCCGACCGTGACGCACCAGGCGCCGGCCCAGCCGCCGCCGCGCAGACCGGCCCGGTCCAGCAGGACGAAGGTGAGGGTGGCCGCCGGGGGATGCCCGGCGATGTGGGCGGGCCAGGGGGCGGGGGAGCCGCTGACGATGTGGTGGGTGAAGTCGCGCAGGGCGGCCGGGATGTCGTGGAAGCGGCCGACGACGGTGAGGTACTCGTTGCGAGTGGTGAGCCGGCCGGCCACGCCCCGCTGCCAGCCGTCGACCAGCGCCAGCGACCACGTCCAGGCCAGCGCCGTCCCCCAGGCCGCGAGGAGCAGCCCCCGCCACGGCAGCCGGGCGGCCACGGACGGCCCGCAGACCACCACGGAGACCGCCACCACGACGGCGGCCGGCGTGCCCGGGCCCAGGTGCGGGTCCCAGTCGGCGAACAGCGGCGGCCAGTGCACGAACAGGGTGCGCCGGGTGTCCTGGAGGTGCCGGCCGACGAGCACGGCGACGAGGACGAGCAGGGCGGCGGCGGTCGCGGCACCGAGGTCGGCGCGCAGGCCGGCGTACCGGTCACGGAGGGGAGCCTGGGTCACACCGGAACGCTAGGTGGGCGACCGGGCGGAGAACGGGACCGGCGGTCGGACGTCAGCGTTTCGTCATGGGTGGCGGACCCGTCACCGGTGTTTTTCCGGCCTACCGTCGGACCATGCGAGACCACCACCCGCGGCTCCCCTCCTCTCCCGGCTTCTGGCGCAGCCCGCTGCGCGGCCCCTGGTTCACCTCGGTGCTCGGTCTGGTGCTGCTCGTCGGCATCAGCGTGCTGTTCGTGACCGGGCTGGTGTCGTACGCGGCCTACAACCCCGGCCTGTCCCGGGTGAACGACCAGACACCGGACAAGGGGATCCTCGGCTTCTACCTCTTCGCCTGGCCCACCGGCCCGGTCTGGCTGTACCGGTTCACCCAGGGCGTCCACGTCACCCTCGGCATCACCCTGATCCCGGTGCTGCTGGCCAAGCTGTGGTCGGTGGTGCCGAGGCTGTTCGCCCTGCCCCCGGCCCGCTCGGTCGCGCACGCGCTGGAACGGATCTCCCTGCTGCTGCTCGTCGGCGGCGGGCTGTTCGAGTTCACGACCGGTGTGCTCAACGTCCAGCTGGACTACGTCTTCCCGGGCTCCTTCTATCCGCTGCACTTCTACGGCGCGTGGGTGTTCTTCGCCGCGTTCGTGGCGCACGCCGTGCTGAAGGCGCCGACGGCCCTGCGGGCGGTGCGGCGGCGACTGCGCGAGGAAGGCGACCTGGTCACCCCGCGCCCCGCCGCGCCCACCGTCTCCCGGCGCGGGGCCCTGGCGCTGGTCGGCGGCGGCTCGCTGCTGCTGTTCCTGACCACGGTGGGGCAGAGCCTGGGCGGCCCCTTCCGCCGTACGGCCCTGCTCGCGCCGCACGGCGCGGCCGACCCCGGCGGCGGCCCGAACGGGTTCCAGATCAACAAGACGGCCGCATACGCCGGGATCACCCCGGCCGACACCCACCGGGACGGGTGGCGGCTCGTCGTCACCGGGCGCACCGGAACCGTGCGCCTGAGCCGCGCCGAGCTGCTCCGGCTGCCGCTGCACAGCGCGTCGCTGCCCATCGCCTGCGTGGAGGGCTGGTCGACCGCCGACCAGTGGTGGCGCGGGGTGCGGCTGCGCGACCTCGCGGCGCTCGTCGGCCACGACGGCGACCCGCCGGACGTGTTCGTGGAGTCGCTCCAGCGGCACGGAGCCTTCCGCCGCGCGGCCCTGCGCGCCAACCAGGTGGCCGACCCGCGCTCGCTGCTCGCCCTGTACGTCAACGGCGAGGAACTGTCCCCCGACCACGGCTACCCGGCGCGGATCATCGTGCCCGCCGCGCCCGGTGTGCTCAACACCAAGTGGGTGGCCCGGCTGACCTTCGGAGACCTGTGATGCGCCCGCGCCCGACCCTCGGCAACCCGTTCCAGATCCTGCTGCTGGCCTGCTCGTTCGCGCTCGCGGGCTATGCCGGGGTGCGGCTGCTCGCGGGCGACTGGCGGGCCGTGGCGCTCTGGGTGGTGGGGGCGGCCCTGCTGCACGACCTCGTGCTGCTGCCGCTGTACACGGTGGCGGACCGGGCGGTCGTCCGCGGGCTCGGCGCCGCCGGGCGGCGGGAGTGGACGCGGTACGTCCGCGTCCCGGCCGCCCTGTCCGGGCTGCTCCTGCTCGTGTGGTTCCCGCTGATCAGCGGGATGGCGGACCGGCGCTACCGGTCCGCCACCGGCCTGTCCCCGGACGGCTTCCTCGCCCGCTGGCTGCTGATCAGCGCCGTGCTGTTCGGCGGCTCGGCGCTGCTGCTGGCGGTGCGGAGCCGCGAGCGGGGAAGGCTGCGCAGGGCGACGAAGCGGCGCCCGCCCGCCGTCCACTGACCCACCGTCCGCCAGCCCGCCCGGCCCGCGTACCGCAGCAGGGCCGGGGTGCCCAGCCGGGCCCACGGGAAGGCGCCGCCGCCCGTCCCCGCCCCGGTGCCGGCGACGACCTGCACCTCGGAGCGTTCGTCGACGTCCACCGCGGCCGTCTCGGCGATCAGCAGGCCGCTGGGACACAGCAGCCGGGCCACCCGGTCCAGCAGGGCGCGCGGATCGCCACCGATGCCGATGTTGCCGTCCATGAGCAGCACCGTGCCCCAGCGGCCCTCGCCGGGCAGCGGCTCGAACACCGAGCGCCGGAGGGCCTGGCCGCCGAACCGCACGGTGTGCTCGACGGCGGCCTCGCTGACATCGATCCCGAGGACGGTACGGCCCCGGACGGCGAGTTCCGCCACCAGCCGGCCGGGCCCGCAGCCGACGTCGAGCACGGCGCCCTCGCAGCGGTCCAGCAGCGCCTGGTCGACCGGGTCCGCCCGCGCGCACCACCGCTCGACCTCCAGCGGCAGCAGCCAGCCGTCGCTGCGGCGCAGGAACAGCGGGCCGCGCCCGGAGCGCAGCGCGGCCGCGTAGTGATCGGCGCCGGCCCAGGCGACGGCCGGCGGGGTGCTCATCGGGCGGCCCCGGGGCCGGTGTGCGCGGTGCACCGGGCGAGCCGGGCGGCGAACCGGCCGTGCGGCGCGAGCGCGGCGACCGCCGCCGCGTCGGCGGCGGTGTCCACGTCCCGCAGCCGGGGCAGGTCGCGTACCCGCAGCCCGGCGGCCACCAGCCGCCGCCGCTGCACCGCACCCGTCCACCGCGTCGACATGGGCACGCCCCGCAGCAGCTCCGGAGCGGGCTCGGCCAGCCCCAGCGCCCAGAACCCGCCGTCCGCCGCCGGCCCGAAGCACGCGTCGTACCCGGCGAAGTCCACGGTGAGCAGCTCGGGGGTGACCTGCGGGGTGTCCATGCCGATGAGCAGGGCGGGACCTTCGCACCGGGCGAACGCGTCGGCCAGCCGGGCGTCCAGGCCGCCCGCGCACTGCGGTACGACGTCGAAACCGGGCGGCAGCCAGGGCCCGGGAGCCCCGTCCAGCACCAGCACGCGCCGGGCGGCCGGGGCGGCCGCCACGGCGTGCAGGGTGTCGGCGAGCGCCGCCTCGGCGAGCGCCGCCGCCTCCGCGGGGCTGAACGGCGGGCTGAGCCGCGTCTTGACCCGCCCCGGCAGCGGTTCCTTGGCGATGACGAGCAGCGTGGTCACCGTACGGCCCTCCGGTCGGCCGGGGGTTCGGCGAGGACGCGGCTCATGTCCCGCACCGCCTGCCAGGTGCCGCGCCAGGTGCCCGTCACCTTGGAGGTGCCGGCGCGCGGCAGGTACGGCACGTCGTGCTCGGTGATCCGCCACCCGGCGTCGGCCGCCCGCACCACCATCTGGAGCGGATAGCCGCTGCGCCGGTCGCTCAGACCGAGCGCGAGCAGCGGCTCCCGGCGGGCCGCCCGCAGCGGGCCCAGGTCGTGCAGCCGCAGTCCGGTACGGCGGCGCAGCAGCCGCGCGAGCGCGAGGTTGCCGGCCCGGGCGTGCGCGGGCCAGGCGCCCCGGCCCCGTGCCCGCCGCCGGCCGAGGACCAGGTCGGCCCGGCCGTCGAGGACGTCCCGCACGAAGGGCACGAGATGCCCGGGGTCGAGGGAGGCGTCGCAGTCGCAGAAGCAGACGACGTCGGCGGTGGCGGCGGTGAGCCCGGCGTGGCAGGCGGCACCGAAACCGCGCCGCGGCTCGTGGACGACGGTCGCGCCGAGGGCGCGGGCGATGTCCGCCGAGCCGTCGCTGGAGCCGTTGTCCACGACGAGGGCGCGCCAGCCGGCCGGGATCCGGGCGAGCACCCAGGGCAGGGCCGCCGCCTCGTCCAGGCACGGCAGCACCACGTCCACGCTCGCCGCTGAAGAGGGTGATGAGGTGGTCACGCCGTTCACCCTACGAACGGGAAGCGGACATAACGGACCGGTGCTCCTTACGAAACGCGGACGTCGGGGCCGGGGGCGGGCCGCGGGTGCGACACCCGCGACGGCCCGGTGCGAGGCTGGGACCATGCAGCAGCCGCACCTGCCCGGCACGGGCAGCGCCACCGGCGGGCCCGCCCCCGCCGCCCCCGCACCGGCCCCGCCGGCCGCCCCCGGTGCCGCCCGGGTCCTGGTCGTGGACGACGACGCCACCGTGGCCGAGGTCGTCGCCGGCTACCTCGGCCGCGCCGGGTACCTCGTGGACCGGGCCGACGACGGCCCCACCGCCCTCACCCGTGCCGCCGCGCACTGGCCGGACCTGGTGGTCCTCGACCTGATGCTGCCCGGCATGGACGGCCTGGAGGTGTGCCGCCGGCTGCGCGCACGGGCCGCCGTACCCGTCGTCATGCTCACCGCCCGCGGCGACGAGGACGACCGCATCCTGGGGCTCGAGGTCGGTGCCGACGACTACGTGACCAAGCCGTTCAGCCCCCGGGAACTGGTCCTGCGGGTGCAGTCGGTGCTCCGCCGCGCCCGCCCCGCCCTGGCCGCGGGACCGCTGGCCGCCGCCGGCCTCACCGTCGACCCCACCGCCCGCCGTGCCACCAAGAACGGCACCGAACTCGCTCTCACCCTGCGCGAGTTCGACCTGCTCGCCTTCTTCCTGCGGCACCCGGGGCGGGCGTACAGCAGGGAGGACCTGATGCGCGAGGTGTGGGGCTGGGACTTCGGCGACCTCTCCACCGTGACGGTCCACATCCGCCGGCTGCGCGGCAAGATCGAGGACGACCCGGCGCGGCCGCGCCTGATCCAGACCGTGTGGGGCGTCGGCTACCGCTTCGACCCGAGCGGCCTGGGCGAGGAGGGCTGACATGCGCGACACCCTGCTCATCGCCCTGTACGCCTTCGCCGGGGCCGCCGTCACGGGCCTCGCGGGGGCCGCCGCGCTCCGGCTGCTGCGGCGCCGCTCGCTCACCGTGTCCCTCGCCGTCGTCGCCGCGGTCGGCGTCGGGGGCGTGCTCGCCGGCACCCTCGCGGTCGCCTGGGCGATGTTCCTGTCCCCGCACGACCTGACCGTGGTGACGACGGTCGTCGCGATGGCGGCCGTGGTCTCCCTGGCGACCGCCCTCCTGCTGGGCCGCTGGGTCGTCGCCCGCAGCCACGAACTCGCCCTGGCGGCACGCTCGTTCGGCGAGGCCGGTGACTTCGCTGCCCCCGTGGCCCCGGCCACCGCCGAACTGGCCGAACTGAGCCGCGAGTTGGCGGCCACCAGCGCGCGACTCGCCGCATCCCGGGAGCGGGAACGCCTGCTGGAGACCTCACGCCGGGAACTGGTCGCCTGGATCTCCCACGACCTGCGCACCCCGCTCGCCGGGCTGCGCGCCATGTCGGAGGCCCTGGAGGACGGCGTCGCCGACGACCCCGCCCGCTATCTGAAACAGATCCGCACCGAGGTCGAGCGCCTCAACGGGATGGTCGGCGACCTCTTCGAACTCTCCCGCATCCACGCCGGCACCCTCCCGCTGACCCCGTCCCGGATCTCCCTGTACGACCTCGTCGGCGACGCCCTTGCCGGAGCCGACCCGCTCGCCCGCGCCCACGGCGTCCGGCTGGTCGGCGACCGGGTGGAGCCGGTCCCGGTGGAGGTCGACGCCAAGGAGATGAGCCGCGTCCTGGGGAACCTGCTGGTCAACGCCATCCGCCGGACGCCCGCCGACGGCACGGTCGCCGTCGCTGCCGAGCGCTCGCCCGACGGCGTGGTCGTCTCCGTGACGGACGGCTGCGGCGGCATCCCCGAGGAGGACCTGCCCCGCGTCTTCGACACCGGCTGGCGCGGCACCCACGCCCGCACCCCGCCGGCCGGCGCGGGCCTGGGCCTGGCCATCGTGCGCGGCATCGTCGAGGCCCACCAGGGCCGGACCACCGTGCACAACATCCCCGGCGGCTGCCGCTTCGAGGTCACCCTGCCCGCGGCACGCTAGCCAGGGCGTTTCTCCGTACCACTGCTTGGTCAGAGGTCGTTGACGATGCTAGGGAAACGGCCTAGCCCTGGGCCGGAAACACGAAGAAGCCCTTCTGCGTGCTGATGTAGCCGTACCCCGACTGCTGTGAGAAGAGCGGGATGTTCTCCTCGGGCAGGTTCTTGGCCAGCACCTTCTTGGTACGGCCGTCGACTGCGAGGAAAACGCTCGGGCCGAAGTCGTCCTTGGTGGTGCCGTAGAGGACGCCGTTCGGGGAGAAGCGCAGCGGCTCCATCGCCTTCTCGCCCTCCTTCTGCGCCCAGACCTCCTTGCCGTCGGCGGGCTGCCACACGGCAGTGCCCTGTTCCGTGTGAGCAGCGGCCAGCGTGTGGTCGGGGGCCAAGACGGAGGAGCCCTCGGTGTTGATGGTGTCGGTGGGGCTGTCCTCGTACGAGTACTTCGAGGAGCCGCCGACCTGCTTGCCGCTCGCGATGTCGTACGTCGCCGTCACCCAGGTGTCGGGAGACAGGGCGCCCGCACCCCAAGCGGTGAGGACACGGCCGTCGCGCACGTCGAGGACCCGGAGCGCACCGCTGGTGCGCTCACCGTCCTCGTCCAGTTCGACGCCCGCCGGCGGGGTGACGTCCGCGGTGCTCCAGGCCTTCTCGCCGGTGGCCAGGTCGGTCATGACGAGCTGTTCGCGCTCGTCCTCGTAGGTGGACGCGTTCTCCACGTGGAAGGCGTACTTGCCCGTGATCAGGGGCGCGTGGGCCTGCCCGCCGTCGATCTCGTTGTTGCGCGGGTCGAAGGAGCACCGCGCCAGCTGTCCGGTGCAGGTGACCTTGCGGGCGGCACCGCCGCCGATGGGCGTGAGCTTGAGGCTGCCGTCTCCGTCCTGCTCGATGACGTGCCCGTCGTGGACGTCGAACTTGTCGCCCTCGGTCGTGGCCTTGCCCAGTTCGGTGCCGTCACTGCCGTAGACGGTGACCGTGGTGGTGGTCTTCTCCTCGCTCAGACCGTCCGACTCGGTCGTGGCACGGGCGAACACCGCGACGGCCGGGACGCCGTCGTGCCAGGTCGTGGCGGCCACGCGATCGGTCGTCACCTCGAGGGTCTTGCGCACCTGCCCGGTCTTCACATTCCGGAACTCCAAGGTGGCCGGTTCCGGGTCGTTGGTGAAGTGGAGGGTGCCGATGGATCCGTCGACCGGCTCCCATGCGTAACCGCGGCCGATGGCGTACTTGCCCTGGGCGTCCTTGACGAACAGGAGGGTGTCACCGAGGTCGATGGCGTGGGCGGGCGGCAGGCTCCAGACGGGCCGGGCGGCGAGGCCGGGTATCGCGGGTCCGCTGTACGCGGGGCCCTTGGGCGTCGCGCCGTCCGGGCCGGCCGAGTTGCCGTCCTTCGGCCCGGGCGCGGAGCCGGAGCCGCCGGAGGAACCGCAGCCCGAGACCAGCCCGAGCGCAAGGACGAGTCCGACGGCTGTCACTGTGTATTTGTTCATGTCCCCGTGAGTCTTCTGCGATGATCTTGAGATGGTGAGTGCAGCATAGGCGCCCTGCCGAACTCGGCGAGCAGGCCACGGGGTTCTGCACGTGCTCGCCACACCTCCAGGCAGTGAGAAGCCGGGAGGAGTTCCGTATCACGCTTGCGTCGTTGCTCCTTCACGCCCACCGCCGTACCCGGCCGGGGCCCAGCCTGCCGCCGTGTCCTGCGTGCAGTCGCTCGGGGCCCAGGTCGAGCATGCGCCGGAGACTCACTGGGGAACAACACCGAGCCGCCACCGCACCGACCATCGCCGGCCGTGAGCATCCGAGCGGACGCCGCCCCGGGCCGACCAGCAGGCCGTGTGTGTGGCGGGCCAGGGTGTGGCTCAGTACGCGGAGTTGACGTTGTCGATGGAGCCGTAGCGGTGCGCGGCATAGTTGGCGGCCGCGGTGATGTTCGCGACCGGGTCGGTGAGGCTGTTGGCGGTTCCGGCGACGTGGTAGGCGTTGAACGTGGGTTCGATCACCTGCAGCAGGCCCTTGGACGGGGTGCCCTTCTGCGCGTTGACGTCCCAGTTGTTCTGGGCGTTGGGGTTGCCGCCGGACTCACGCATGATGTTGCGGTGCAGGCCCTCGTAACTGCCGGGGATGCCCTTCTCCTTCATGATGGCCAGGGACTTCTTGATCCAGCCATCGAGGTTGTTCGCGCCGCCGGCGGCGGAGTCGGTGCGGCTGTCTCGCGAAGGAGCGGCGACGCCGTGGACGCCCTGGGGTGCCTCGGCGGCATGCGCGGAGGCCGGCATCAGGGTGAGGGCAGCGGCCGCGGCGCCGGTCGTGGCGATGCCGGTCAGAGCGAGGGAGCGGAGGCGGGCAAGGCGGCGGGTGGCGGTGATCGCGGTCATGAGAAAGGGACTCTCCTGTGGGACGTCTTTCGAGGCGCCGGCCGGTAGGCACCGGTCGCGGCCTGCAGGGCGTCGGCGTGAGGCCCTGTGCTGCAAGGGCGCAGCGGGCGCGTCCGGCGATCAACGCCCGGTCGGCTCTGCGGCTTGCGGCAACGAGAAACATGTTTAGGGGCCCGCCGAGGCCAAGGCAAGAATGTGACGTACTACCCAGCTTCGGAGAAATCAGATAAAACAGGCATTTCGCGACTTTCGTGCCTGCTTACCGGAGCGCGCCGCTACGGTCCTCCTTAGGACGTGACATGGCCCCTATGGGACGCGTCACCCTTCAACCGGACAAACCGCCCCCGATCCGGCCCCTCTGCCCGCCCCCGGGCGAGCCGGCAGGGGCTCACTCGCAGGCCGCGAACTCCCTCATGCCCTCCGCGAAGCCGACCTCCGGCTTCCAGCCCAGGTCGGTTCGCAGTCGCGAGGAGTCGGCCGTGATGTGCCGGACGTCGCCCAGGCGGTACTCACCGGTGATCACCGGCGCGGGGCCGCCGTGGGCGTCGGCCAGTGCGCGGGCCATCTCCCCGACGGTGTGCGGCTCGCCGCTGCCGGTGTTGTACGCGGTGAGCACGCCCCGGGCGGAACCGGCCTCCAGCGCCACGACGTTGGCGGCGGCCACGTCCCGCACGTGCACGAAGTCCCGGCGCTGCCGCCCGTCCTCGAACACGCGGGGCGCCTCACCCCGGGCGAGCGCGGACCGGAAGAAGGAGGCGACACCGGCGTACGGGGTGTCGCGGGGCATCCGGGGCCCGTACACGTTGTGGTAGCGCAGCGACACGGCGGACCCGCCCGTCGACCGGGCCCAGGCGGCGGCCAGATGCTCCTGCGCGATCTTGGTCGTGGCGTACACATTGCGCGGATCGGCCGGCGCGTCCTCGCCGACCAGTCCCGGAGCCAGCTCCGCACCGCACACCGGGCACCTCGGCTCGAACCGCCCCGCGTCCAGGTCGGCGACCGCCCGCGGCCCCGGCCGTACGACCCCGTCGCGCCGGCAGGCGTACCGCCCCTCGCCGTACACCACCATCGACCCGGCCAGCACGAGGTGCCGTACCCCCGCCTCCGCCATGGCGGCGAGCAGGACGGCGGTGCCCAGGTCGTTGCGGGAGACGTACTCCACCGCGTCCCCGAACCCCGCCCCGAGGCCGACCATCGCGGCCTGATGACAGACGGCGTCCACGCCGGCCACGGCTCGGGCGACCGCCGCGGGATCGCGCACGTCCGCGCCCGGATCCGCCCGCACGTCGAAGACGGCCGCCTCGTGCCCGCGCGCCGCCAGCGCCTCCACGACGTGGGACCCGATGAACCCGGCACCGCCGGTGACCAGTACACGCATACGCCCACGCTAGGCCCGCCCCGACACCGCACCACCCCGCCGCGCCCGCACGTCACGACTCCGTAAGCGTTGTGGTGGGACTGCGCGGGGGCTGGACCTCGCAGGTGCGGCGCCCGGAGGTCGACGGCGAGCGGTACTCCCTCGCACTGCGGTCGTTCGTCAAGCCGTTGCGGCACCCTCAGCGAGGTGCCGGCGGACCACCTGTACTGGCGGATGCTCGACGCGCCGGCCTTCGCACCGGACGCGGAGAAGGCCGTTGACAACCCGGCGGCCCGGTCCCGGCGTCACCGGGCGACCGTGCCGCCGGGTCGCGTGCCTCACCAGGTGACCGGCAGGCCGAGCGGGAAGCGGCGGATGGTGCCGGTGTCCCAGCGGATGGCGTCGGGGGAGACGTCGAGGCGCAGGTCGGGGAAGCGGGCCAGCAGGCCGGTGACCGCGCTGTCCAGCTCCGCGCGGGCGAGCGGCGCGGCCAGGCAGTGGTGCCCGCCCCAGCCGAACGTCATGTGCGGGTGCACCGGCCGTTCGAGGTCGAGTTCGTGCGGGTCTGGGAAGACGGCCGGGTCGCGGTTGGCCGCCAGGTAGGACACGTGCACGTAGTCGCCGGCGCTGATGGCGGTGCCCTCGATCTCCGCGTCCTCCAGCGCGATCCGCGGGATGCCCACGCCCTTGCGGAAGGGGATGAACCGCAGCAGCTCCTCCAGCGCCCCCGGGAACCGCCCGGGCTCGCGCGCGAGCGCGGCGCGCTCCTCGGGCCGGGTCAGCAGCAGATAGGCGATGTTGCTGATCTGGCAGGTCGCGGTGTCGTTGCCGCTCAGGATCAGCGTCACGGCCAGGACCGCCAGCTCGTCGTCGCTCAGCGGCTCCTCGCCCTCCGGCACCTCGGCCGTGGCCATCGCGCTCAGCAGGTCCTCGCCCGGCGCGCTCCGCCGGGCCGGGATCAGTTCGGCGAAGTACTTGCGCAGGCGGGCCTTGGCGTCGGCCGCGTCCTGCCGGGCCTCCGGAGAGGTGGCCAGCAGCCGCATGGTCCAGTCCCGCAACTGATCGCGGTCGGCCTCGGGAACGGCCAGCAGCTCGCAGATCGTCAGGTGGGGCAGCGGCACCGACAGATGCGTCACCAGATCGGCGGGCGGCCCCGCCTCGGCCATCGCCGTGAGCAGCCGGGCCACCACCTTGTCCACGGCCGGCCGCATCGCCGCCACCCGCTCCCGGGTGAACGCCTGGGCCGTCACGTGCCGCAAACGGGTGACGTGCGGCGGGTCCGTCACGTTGATCGATTCCGGCGACACGATGGGCTCGGGCGTCATCCTCGGATAGTCGCGCCCGACGATCGCCGCCCGGCTGAACCGGGGATCGCACGTCACCTGGCGCACTCCGGCGAAGCTGGTCACCAGCCACGCCTCCGCCTCGCCGTAGGGCAGCCGGATCCGGCTGACCGGGCCGCGCTGCGCCAGCGAGGCCAGCGAGGGGTCGAACTCCAGCGCGTCGGCGAAGTCGAAGGGGCAGTGCGGCACTGCCGGGTCCTGGAACGACATACAGCCTCCCGGACAACGATGTCAGGCGCCCCTGGCAGAGGTCGCCTCGTCCACTATGCGGTAGTCCGGCCGACCTCGCAGCACAGAGGCTCCGGGCAACGCACCGTACTGAGGCTCCACGGCATGACGAGCGGCAGACGGGCCCTGACAGCCCTGCATCTCTTCCTGGTCTGGGCGACGACGGCGGCCGCGATGCCGGTGCTCGGCTTCGCGTCGGTCGCAGCGGCCTGGGGCGGTGGCAGGGGGGCGGTGCCGGTCCTCGCGGTGGGTGTGCCGGTGACGGTGGGCCTGCTGATCGCGGCGGGCATACCGGCGAGGACCGTGGTGCCGTTGTGCGGCTCCGCGCCGCGGCGGCTCGGCTGGGCGGTCCTGGTGCTCGTCCTCGGCACGCTCGGCGTCGTGGCGGGTCTGGCCGCCTACAGCGGCGACGTCGACCTGGGGAGCGCCGGTACCCGAGTCGCGCTGACGGGGGCGCCGTACGCGGTGGCCGCGGCGTTCTTCGTGCCGAACCGGTGGGTACGGCTGGGGGCGACGCGGCGGAGGTCGCGCGGTACCGGGCGCATCCGGAACTGCTGTATGCGATCACCACGCCCCCGGGAATGCGGGCGGCCCGTGCCGACGTCGCCCCCTTCTCCTTCGGCATCGAGTACCACTCCCTCCGGCAGGACGGGTACGTGGCCGTCACCGTGCGCTCGCCGCTCACACCGCAACCCGATGCCCCGAACCGGTGGAGAAGGACGCGACCTGCAGGGTGGACGGGCACGGCGAGCGAACGGTCGAGCTGGAGGAGCTGATGCGGGAAGGGGTGCTCGACCGGTGAGCGGGCGGCTGACGCACGCCGACCACGCCACCGCGGTCACCGGAGCCCTCGCCGGCCCCGGCCCCTGGCACGGCTCCACCGGGTACCTCCACGCCGCCCGCATCATCCAGCGCCGCAACGTCGCCCTGGGACGCCGCGTGGGCCGAGACGGCACACCGCTGGACCACATCGCCCTGACCCCCCGCGCCGATCCGGTCAGGTCGCGCATCAGATCGCCGCGAGCATCGTGACCATCGCCAGGCCAATCGCGGTGCGGCAGGCGCGGGTCACGAAGAGGCCGGTGTGCGGGACCGGAGCGGGGAAGCCGGCCGGAGGGGGTGTGACCAACGTGGCCCCGGCGTACAGGACGTAGCCGGCGAAGTAGGCGAGGAGGGCGCCGGTGAGCAGCGGCACGCCGGTGACGCCCGCCTGAGCGCCGTGTGCCGTACCCGCGCCGTGTCCTCCCGCCGGCATCGCGAGCGCCATGTGGACCATCGCGAGCGCGCCGACGGCATGGTGCACGCGCTGGTGCCACGCACCCGCGGCGACCAGTGCGCCCAGGCCTGCCGCGGCGAAGACCGCCCCGAACAGGGCACCGCTCCAGCCGGGCAGGACGGGCATGAGCGACGGCACCGCCATCACGGCCATGCCCCAGCCCATCACGGCATCCCCCGTCATCCCGGCCCGCTCCGCCCCGGACCCGGTGCGCGCCCGGAGCAGACAGTAGCCGCCGACCGCCGCGCACAGGGCCGCCAGCAGCCAGCCGGGGAACCCGGACAGCGCCGCATGATGCATGGCGATCAGCCCACCAGGTCCTCGATGAGCGAGGCCCGCGCCCGCGCCACCCGGGACCGCACCGTTCCCACCGGGCAGCCGCTGACCCGCGCGGCCTCGGCATAGCGCAGCCCCAGCACCTGGGTGAGGACGAACGCCTCGCGCCGCTCCTCGGGCAGCGTGTCGAGCAACTGCCCCAGGGCGATGCCGTCGTCGAATCCGGGCAGGCCGCGCGGCTGGGCGCGTTCGGCCATCGACTCCCAGTCCGGCACCGCGTACAGACGGGGCCGGCTCGCCGCGTAGCGGCTGCTGTCGACGACGGCGCGCCGGGCGATCGTCAGCAGCCAGGTCCGCGCGGAGGAGCGGCCCTGGAAGCGGCCGAGCGCACCGAGGGCCCGCAGGAAGGTCTCCTGCGTGAGATCGTCGGCGGCCTGCGGGTCTCGGCTGAGGTGGGCGACGAAGCGCCAGACGTCGCGGTGCAGTGACCGGACGAAGCGTTCCGCGGCGTCCGTGTCGCCGTCGCGGGCCGCGAGCGCCAGTCGGGTCGCGTGCGTGTCGCGGGTCAACCGGTCGGTGTTCGTCACGGAGTTCCTCTCGGTCGGTGCTCGTGGCCGCGCGGGCGCCGACGGCGGCGGTCGCCGCCGTACAGGCGGCGGGCGAGCGCGCGCTCCTCGGCTCTGAGCGGGGCCCCGGAGCCCCGCCGCTCCGGGTGGCCCGGCGCGGGATCACCCGTGCGCAGCAGCAGCGCGGTGTACTCGGGATGGCCCGGGGCGACCCAGAAGCTGCCGTACGCGGTGAGCGCCCGCCACGCCCCGTCCAGCAGGACGAGAACCCGGCAGCGCCAGAGCAGGGCACCGCTCATCGGCGTACGGCGCGCACGCGCTGCGGGCGGCCGGTCACCTCCGCTCCTCCAGGGCGTCTCCCGTGGCGCGGGCGGCGATGCCGGACCGGTTCAGGTACGGAGTGACGCCCCCCAGGTGGAAGGGCCACTCGCCGCTTGCCAGCAGCAGCAGGTCGGCATCCGCGGGGCCGGCCAGCACACCCCCGGCCAGGAGCGCGTCGATGTCACGGGCGAGGGCCGCCAGCGCCTCGTCCAGCGCGAACGGGGCGGTGACCGGGGGAGGCGGCGCCGAGCGGTCCACGCGGCCGGCCTCGCGCAGCAGCCGCCACGACACGCTGGGCGGCGTCGGCAGGGCGAGGGGTGAGCACACCGTGTCGAGATCCTCCTCCCGGGCGTGGTCGAGCAGCGCGCCGAGGAAGGTGCCGCGCAGCCGGTCCGCCACGGATCCGGGGTGGTCACCGACGGGCAGGACGGTCAGGCCGAGCCGCACGGCGAGGGCGCCCGCCGTGGCGTAGGCGGTGTCGGTGGCCGCGGCGCGGCACAGTTCCGCCGCACCGGGCCCGGCCGCGGCCGGCAGCCGCAGGCCCACCACCCGGCCGGGGTGTTTCAGGCCGGCCGCCAGGCCGGCGACCGTGCCGTCGCCGGCGGCGAGCAGGACGCAGCCGTCGGGCAGAGCGCCTTCCGCCTGCCGCAGCACGGCGTCGTCGGCACCGGGCGCGGCGACGACGGCATCGGTGGCGGCGAGGACGTCCGCCGTGGTGCCGCCGGTGATGTGCGCGGCGCACCGCCGGGCATCCGCCGCGGCGATACGGCCCGACGCCGCGGCCTCGTCGAGCAGCCGGCGCAGCTCCGCGGTCGCCGAGTCGCACACGGCCGCGTCGGGGGCGTACACCACGACCGGGATGCGCAGCTTCTCCAGCAGCAGGGCGGCGAGCCGCAGGCCCTGGCTCCCCTCGCCGACCAGTCCCACGCTGCGCACCGGCCGGGCCAGGCGCGGGTCCGGGCGCCCCGGGTGCGCCTCGGCGTGTTTCTGGGTGAGGTGGAGGGCGTACAGGGCGGCCTGGAACTCCGGGGTGACGAACAGGTCGGCGGCCGCCTGTTCGGCGGCGGTGAGCACCTCCTCGCGCGAGGCCGTCCTGGCGAGCGCGAGCAGCTCCAGGGCGCGGCGGGGCGCGGGTACGACGCCGTACGTGCGGCTCTCGACCAGGTCGGAGGCGCGGGCGAGCGCGTCGTCCCACTGCCCGGCGAAGTCCTCCGGCGCGGGCCGCGTCACGGTGTGCCGCCCGTGCAGCACACCGGCGGCCCACTCCAGGCAGCGGTCGAGGAACCGGGAGGGCTCCAGCAGGACGTCCGCCAGGCCGAGGGCGTGGGCCTCCGCGGCGGAGAGCATACGGCGGGCGGACAGCGGATGCTCCAGCATCAGCGTCACCGCCTTGTCGGGGCCGAGCAGCCGCGGTGCCAGCCAGGCACCGCCCCAGGCCGGTACCAGGCCGAGTGAGCACTCGGGCAGCGCGACGACGGGGGCACCGCGCGAGAGCGTGCGGTAGGTGCAGTGCAGGGCGAGTTCGAGACCGCCGCCGATGGTGACGCCGTTGAGGAACGCGAAGCTCGGCACGGGCAGGTCGCCGAGGCGGCGGAATACCTGGTGGCCGCGGCGCAGGGTGCGCACCGCCTCCGCACGGTCGGTGACGCCGGCGGCGAGCGCGAGATCCGCGCCCGTGCTGAACGTGAACGCGGTCCCGGTCACCGCCACCGCGGCGATCTCGCCCTTGCGGGCCCGGCCGGCCGCCTCGTCGAGCACGGCGTCCAGCCGCTCCAGGCCCTCCGGGCCGAAGGTGGCGGGCCGCATGGCGGGGCCGAGGGGCGGCAGTCCGTTGTCGAGAGTGATCAGGAGGAGCGTGCCCGCGCCGTCCGGCAGCGGGACGTCGCGCGGCCGGGGGGTGGTGACGGTCTCACGGACCTCGGGTCGCTGGATGGTCACGGGGTCTCCTGCGCGGCCGGGGGCTGGGAGGACACCATCGGGTCGGCGAGGAACGCGCGGATGGCGTCGAGGAGTTCGGCGGGGCGTTCGAGCGGCGGGGTGTGGCCGGTGGCGGGCAGCACCACGAGCCGGGCCGTGGGCATGCGCGCGGTGTACGCGCGTACGACGGGCAGCCGGATCGGCACGTCGTCGGCGCCGTGCACCACCAGCACGGGGATGTTCAGTTCGGGCAGCCGGTCGGTGATGTCACCGCGCCGGTAGACGGAGTGGCAGGCGTGTTCGATGCGCTCGCCGGTGAGCGTGCCGAAGTGTTCCGTCCACGCCTGGGCGGTGGCGCTGGTGAGGAAGTCGCGGTGGAAGTTGAGGCGGGCCACCATGGCCGCGAGGTCGGGGCTCATCCCGTCCGCGAGCACCGCTTCGACCATCGCCTCGAAGGGCCGCTTGGTGTTCTCCGGCTCCGCGTCGGGCCGGGTGTCCACCAGGACCAGGGCGGAGACGAGCCCGGGATGCCTGAGGGCCATGCGCCAGCACTTCATCCCGCCCATGGAGTGACCCACCCAGACGGCGGGACGCTCTCCCACGGCACCGCGGTAGGCGTCCGCGAGCCGGTCGACCTCCTCCTCCAGGGTGTACGCCGACGTGCGCCACGGTGCCAGGCCGTGGCCGGGCGCGTCGACGGCGATCGTGGTACGGGTCGCGGAAAGCTCCGTCGCGACGGGCTCCCACACCCTGCTGTCGCTCAGCAGCCCGTGCAGCAGGACGACCGGGTCGCCGCTGCCGCGCCGGTGCCATCCGAAGACCCATCCGCCCGACTCGACCGTGGAACTGTCGACGCCGGACCTGGTGTCAGCCGCACCCCCCGCCATGGTCGAGGTCACCTCCTGCGCGTGCGTCGGTCTCCGGCTCGGGAAGCCGCTCGGCGGGCGCGACGGCACGGCCGCCGAGGCCGAAGAGGAAGGCGTCGAGACGGTCCAGGCCCCAGTACTTGTCGTAGCCGTCGATGAAGTACGGAACGCCGAACACCCCGTCGTCGACCGCCCGCCGCAGGGCCCGCGCGCCCTCTTCGCGCAGTCCGGCGTCGTCGGCGGCGCCCGCGAGGCCGGCGGGATCCAGGCCCATGTCCTTGCCGATGGCGGCCATGGTGTCCCGGTCGCAGATGTCCCGGCCCTCCAGCCAGCGGGCGGCGTAGACGCGGTCGGCGAACTCGGCCCCGCGGCCCAGGCGTTCGGCGGCGAGGTAGGCGAGGTGCGGGACCTCCCACACCGGTGTGCGGTCCACCGGCCAGGTCACCCTGAGACCGCGGGCGGCGGCGAGCCTGCGCACGTCGGCGAGGATGTAGAAGTGCTTGGCGCGTGACATCGCCGTGTAGACGAAGGTGTGCCCGGTCTCGGCGAGGAGTCGCTCGCTCCACGCGTCGGGCTCCCAGTACGGCACCCACTCCAGGGCCTGTGCGACCTCGGGGTGACGCAGCGTCAGTTCGCGGTGGGCGAGCCAGGAGTAGGGGCTGCGCAGGGAGAAGTAGAAGAGCTGCCTCGGGATCATCGCACCGGCCCTCCTCACAGTGAGATGCCGCCGTCGACGGCGAACACCTGACCGGTGATGTAGGCGGCCCGCTCCGACACCAGGAAGGCCACCAGGTCGGCCACCTCCTCGGGGCCTCCGAACCGGCCGAGGGCGATGCGCTCGCGCATGCTCGCGGCGGTGGAGTCGGGCAGTCGGGCGGTCATGTCGGTGGAGATGAAGCCGGGAGCCACCGAGTTGGCGCGGACCCCGTGGCGCCCGAGCTCCTTGGCGAGGGACTTGGTGAAGCCGATGATCCCGGCCTTGGTGGCCGCGTAGTTGGTCTGCCCCGCGTTGCCGTACAGGCCGCTGACGGACGACAGCGTGACGATGCTGCCCGCCCGGCGCTTCATCAGCCCGAACGCGACGGCGCGGCACAGGTGGTAGGTGCCGTTGAGATTGGTGCCCACGACCTCGTGCCAGTCGTCGTCGCTCGTCATCAGCAGGCTCTTGTCGCGGGTGATGCCCGAGCAGGCGACGACGGCGGTGACCGGGCCGAGCTCCCGCTCGGCGGCGGCGACGAAGGCGCGGACCGCCTCGGCGTCGGTGACGTCCGCCCGGACGGGCAGGACGCGGGCGCCTGTCTTCCGGGCCGCCTCCGCGGTCTCCGTCGCGGCGTCCCCGCGATCGCGGTAGCAGAACGCCACGTCGTGGCCTGTCTCGGCGAGCCGTTCCACGACGGCGCGGCCTATGCCCCGTGAGCCCCCGCTGACCAGGGCGACGGGACGGTCGGGTGCGGGCATGGCGTGATCTCCTCGAAGGGGTCCGGGGGTGAACGGGGCGGTGGGTGCCGGTGCGACGGGCCTTCAGTGACCGCCGTCGTCCGGGGCGAACGGTGGGGCCACGGAGGCCAGGGGACGCAGCGCGACGATGAAGTGGCCGACCTCGGCCACGAGTTCGCCGTCGCAGGTGGTCCGCCCCGCCAGGATCGTGGTGTCGCCGATCGCCCGGACCACCCGCACCCGGTGTTCCAGCAGGTCGCCGGGGAGTACGGGGCGGTGGAAGGCGACCTGGTCGACGGCGCCGGCGAGTTCCACCTTTCCGGTCGTCACATCGGGGTTGGGCGTGTTCCAGACGGCGAGCAGGACCGCCGCCTGTGCCCAGGACTCCACGAGCAGCGGGCGCGGGTAGTGGAAGCGGGCCGGGCCGCCGTGGGCGGGCGCCCGGCGGTAACAGGGCTCGCCCACGGTGACCGCCTTCAGCGCGGTCAGGGTGCGCCCCGGGTCGACCTCCGTGACCCGGTCGACCAGCAGGACCGGGTAACGGTGCGGGATGATCCGGGTGATGGCGTCGGCGTCGGCGGCCCAGCTGCTCATCGCGCCGCCTCCGTCGTCACCGCGCGGTGCACGAGCCGCAGTTCGGCGACGCGCCCGCGGCCGGTGCTGACCACCACCTCGCTGCGCAGTTCGGCACCGTCGTCACCGGCGTACTCCACCCGCAGCGTCAGCTCGTCGCCGGGGAACACCGGGTCCCGGAAGCGGCAGCGCTCCACGGCGGCCAGCTCCACGTGGCGGCCGGTGTGCCGCTGGTCGAACAGGATGCTGCGGTCCGCGTACTCGATCAGACACACGCCGGGCAGCACCGCGAAGCCCGGGTAGTGCCCCGCGAACACCTCGTGCGCGGGGTCCACGGTGGCCTGCGCGGTCACCGTGGACCCGTCCCGGGTCACCGAGCGGGGATCCATGCCGAGCAGGGACACGGGGGGCCCGCTCATGAGGAGGCCCGCAGCTTGGCGTCGAGCAGCGCGTAGGTGTCGTCGAGGGTGGCGAGCCGGGTCAGCTCCTCCTCTTCCAGCTTGACGGGGAACTCCGCCTCCAGCCGTACGGTGATCTCCAGGGCCATCAGCGAGTCCACCCCGAGGTCGTCGACGAAGCGGGCTCGGTCGGAGATCTCCGAGACCTCCACGTCCAGGATCTCCGCGAGCAGACGGCGCAGCCGCTCCTTGTCCAGGGGGGTGGGGCTCGCGTGCTGCGGGGCGGTACGGGTCTCTTCGGCCATGACGTTCCTTTCACTGCCGGTCGGATGTGGTGCGGTGGACGAAAGCAGCCGGTTCAGCGCAGCCGCAGGACGAGGCAGGCGACGAGTCCGTCGTCGTCGACGGACGTCACCACGGCGGTGGCGCCGGGCCGGGGACGGTGTGCCGCGGCGGCGAGCACCGCGGCGAGCTGGACAACGGCCGACGCCGCCGAGGCGTCGCCGACCAGCTCGCGCACGCCGATGAACTCGGCGTCGGCACCGGCGAGTACGTCGCCCAGCACGGCGGTCTCGACGGTGTCCACATCGTCGCCGGCCGGCCCTCCGAAGCCCATGGGGCAGGTGCCGGGAGGCGGGCTGAGACGCCCCGAGGGCGCGGCGAACGCGACCTCACCGGGATGGGTGCCGGCCGCCTCCAGGGCGCCGCGCACGCACTTCTCCAGGGCCGTACGCAGCCCGTGCGGGCCGGCGCCGAAGCGGACGGCCAGGATGTCGGCGCGCGGGGTACGCCCGGCGCCGAGCGCGGTGCCGGCGTCCTCCAGCAGGAACATCGCGCACGCCTCGGCGAGCGGGGTGCGGCGGCGCTCCTCGCCGCGCGTGTGCCAGGCGAGCCAGGCCCGCTGTTCGGAGAACTCTTCCACCGCGCCGCACAGCACCGTCCGGCTGTAGCCGTGTTCGCGCAGCCGGGTGGCGTAGCGCAGGGCCTGCAGTCCGGTGAGCGGGCCGCCGGCGAGGGTGGCGTTGGGGCCCTTCAGGCCGTACCAGATGGCGCTCTGCCCGGCGGCCCGGTTCATCACGGTGTTGGGGAACAGCGCGGGGTCGACGTAGAAGGGCCGGGCGCCGGTCAGCGCGTCGCGGGTGAAGTCCATCGTGCTCTGCACGCTGCCGGATCCGGTGCCGAGGACGAGGCCGACGTGTTCCGGCTCGTCGAGGCGGCGCCGGCTGCCGTCGGGTTCCAGGAGGGTGCCGAGGGTGGCGACGGTCAGGCCGGTGAGCCGGTCCATGGTGCGGGTGCCGCGGCTGCCGAGCAGCGACACCACGTCGAAGCCGGGCACCAGACAGGCATCTCCCGGCGGCGCCTGCCACACGTCCCGGTTGAGCCGCGGCACGACGGGGCGCCGGGCCGCGACGCCCTCGGTGAAGGGTTCGGCGCCGATGCCGTACGGGGACAGCACCGACCACTCGGAGATCACGGTGGTGGCGCGTGCTCCGGGGACGCCGGTCGCGGTCTCGTGCACGGTGGTGGTCATCGGGTCGCCTCCCGTCGGCTCCAGGTGGCGCCGGCGGCGACGAGTTCCGCGCCGTCCACGCCGATCGTGTTGCCCGTCAGCCACGAGGACGGGGCGTTCGACAGCAGGACGACGGCCTCCGCGACGTCCTCGGGGGTGGTGAGCCGGCCGTGCGGATTGCCCGCCGCCGACTCGCCGACGAACTCCTCGTGCCCCGGGATCCGCAGCAGCGAGGGGGTGACGGTGACGCCCGCGCGCAGGGCGTTCACCGCGACGCCGTACGGGGCGAGTTCGCAGGCGAGCTGGCGCACGTGGGACTCCAGGGCGGCCTTGGCCGCGGAGACGGCGCCGTAACTCGGCAGCACCTGCTGGGTGCCGGCGCTGGTCATCGCGAGGATCTGGGTGCCCTCCGCGACGAGCCCGGCGGCGAGCAGGTCCTGCGTCCAGTAGACGAGGCTGTGTGCCATCACGTCGAGGGTCATCTCCAACTGGGCGCGGGTGAGGGCCTGTTTGGTCTCGTCGGAGGGCAGGAACGGCACCAGACTGCCGAAGGCCAGGGAGTGCAGGACGGTCCGCAGCGGCTCCCCGCCGGTGAGTTCGGCGAGGGCGGGCACCAGGTGGCCGCGCCCGCGGTCGGACGCCGCGTTGACGTTGAACAGACGGGCCCGCACACCCTGGGCGCGCAGCGTGCACTCCAGCTCCTTGGCCGCCCGGGCGCCCTCGGCCCGGTCGAAGTGCACTCCGGCGACATGAGCGCCCTGCTCGGCCAGGGCGAGCGCGGTGGCCCGGCCCATGCCGCTCGACGCGCCGAGCACCAGGCACCAGCGGTCACGCAGTCGATTGCGCACGTAAGCCTCCTGACGGGGTACGCCGGGGTTCGGCGGCGACGGGTCCCGCGGCGAGCGGGTCGCCCCGGTGGCCGGCCGCGAGGACATGGACGGCGGCGAGGTGCCCGGGAGCCGTCGCCGTGACGACGACCCGCTGCCCACCGCCGGCGGTGAACGGCTCCGCCGCGACCAGCAGCGGGACGAGGCACCCGGCACGGGCGGCGGACCGCCGGGCGGGTGCGCCGAGCAGCGCGGCGACGGCCCGGCCGCGGTCCGAGGCGTCGAGCACGGGGTGAACGGGCGCGGGCGGCTCGGACGCCACCGCGCTCAGCAGATCCTCGACGGCGCGACGCAGCTCGCCGTCGGCGCCCGGCGGCACGAACGAACAGGCGGCCCGCACGGCGCCCCGCACCGGGGCGCCCCGGCGCTCGGCCGCCGCCCGCCGCTCCAGCACCAGCGCCACGGCGCCCTCCTCCGGTGTCCGCGCCTCCTCCACCGGTACGGCCCGGTCCTCGACGGCGACGACGGTCACCAGGTCGGCCCGGCCCAGGAGCAGGGCCCGTACGGCCGTCTGGAGGGCTTCGACCCCGGCGACACCCGGCGTGGTCAGGGTGCAGCTGAACCCCTTGAAGGACTGTTCGGCGGCGAGTCGTGCGGCGAGCACGTTCACGGCGAAGTACGGGGCGAGCGCGGGACGCAGTGCCGCGGCCCCGGTGTCGACGACGGTGCGGTCCATGTCGCGGAACAGCGGCGCGAGCCCGTTGTTGGTGCCGACGACGAGACCGCGCCGCTCGGGCGGCACCCGCTCCGGTGTCGTGGCCGAGCGCAGGGCGCGCCGGCCCGCGGCAAGCAGGTAACGGGTGCCCGGAGGAAGGTACTTGTGGCCGCGCGGGCCCAGTTCGGCGTCCGCGTCGAACCAGGCGCCGGACGGCTCGCCGGGGTTCGGGACGACGGCGGCCACGCCGGTGACCACGACGTCCGGGATGCCGTGCTGCGGGGTCAGCATGCGACCGCCTCCCGCAGCAGCAGGGAGATGTTGTTGCCGCCGAAGGCATAGGCGTTGACCAGCACGGCCGGGCCGGTGAGCGCCGTCTCGACGGCCGGCAGCGGCACGTCACAGCCGGGATCCGGCGCCCCGACGGGCACGTTGGGCGGTACGCTGCCCCGGCCGATGAAGAGGGTCGCGGCGACGGCGGCGAGCCCCGCGGCGGCCCCACCGGTGTGCCCGACGAGCGCCTTGAGGCTGTACAGCGGCGGCACAGCCGCGCGCGGCCCGAACACCTCGTGCAGCGCGGCGCTCTCCACCCGGTCGTTGAGGCGGGTGCCGGTGCCGTGCGGGATCACACAGCCGACGGCGGCGGGCGGGACGGCGCCGCGGTCCAGGGCGTCCCGCAGGGCGCGGACGATCTGTTCGCCGCTCTCCTCGGGGGCGGTGGGGTGCCCGGCGTCGCAGCTCCAGCCGGACTCGCCGATCTCCGCGAGCGGCGTGGCGCGGCGGGCCCGGGCGTGGGCCGCCGATTCCAGCACCACGATGCCCGCACCCTCCCCGAAGACCGTCCCCGCCCGGTCGGCGGCGAACGGCCGGCAGCCCTGGGCGTCGACCGCTCCGAGCCGGTTGAAGTTGGCGAGCGCGATACGGGAGTAGGCGTCGGCACCCCCGGCGACGACGACGTCGGCCTCCCCGCAGCGGATCATGTCCGCCGCGGTGGCGAGCGCGAAGCCGCTGGCCGCGCAGGCGTTGCTCGCGCTGCTCACCGGCCCGGTGACGCCGAGTGCGGCGGCCAGCAGGGAGGACACCTCGAAGTCGGGCCGCTCCTGCCGGGGTACGGCCGGCTCGCGGGCCCGTTCCCGGTCGCCGAGGGCGCCCATGCACGTCCCCAGTACCACCGCGGTGCGGGCCGCGCCCAGCGCCGCCGTGGTCAGCCCGGCGCAGGCCAGGGCCTCGTGTGCCGCGCGGACCGCGAAGGAGGCGGCGCGCCCCGGGCCGTCGTCCGCGTCCTCGCCGAGAGCCGGCTCCGGCACCAGGTACATCAGGGGCAGCTCCATGCGCGCCCACGGGTCGGGTACCTTGTCCGGCTGCCTGGCCCGGGCGCGGGCCATGGCGTCCCGCAGCGCGGGCACTCCGGCGCCGTGGCACGTCACGGCACCGACTCCGGTGACCAGGACGGGATCCATCAGCCGCGCTGCCCGTTGAGCCGCCGGATCATACGGTCGTCGAACTCCACCAGGCTCCAGTCCCGGCGGTTCTCGATCACCGCGTAGCCGTGGGTGATCCGGCCGCTCGCGGTGTGCACCGGGACGCCGTCGCGCAGGACGTAACAGTCCATCCGTGCGGTGTAGATCAGCCGCTTGAAGACGTCCTCGACGGTCAGGACGGTGTAGATGTCCTCCTCCATGCGAGCCTCGGCGAGCATGGTGACGGAGTTCTTGGGCACCACCGGGATCCAGTTCTGCTCGTCCAGCAGCCGCTTGATGGAGATGCCGCGGTCGGCGAGGAAGAGGTCGACGGCCTCCTCCATCAGCCGCAGGTAGCCGGACATCTGCAGGCGCTCGGTGAAGTGGCAGTAGAAGTAGGGCACGCGCCACTTCCAGCCGTAGGCGTTGGAGTCCCGGGTCAGCGCGGCGAGCAGCTCGTCCCCGTCCGCGACGGTGGCCGGCGGGGCGGAGGCGGCGGGAACCCGTACGAAGGCGGCCCGGTCGATCTCCTTGACGGTGAACGGCTCCAGCACCCGGGGCACGGGGGCGGCCGCACCGCCCCGCGGGTCGTGCCGCAGCGCCACCCGGACCTTCGCGGAGACCGTCTTGACCGGGGTGGCCGGCCCGTGGATCTCCAGTCCGACGGTCAGGGCGATCTCCCCGTCGACGGGCCGTCCCTCGGCGACGACCCGCGCGGTGACGACGTCGTCGATGTGCGTGGCGGACAGGATGGCTGCCTCGATGCCCACGATGTCGACGCACAGCCCGAAGTCCTCGTACAGCATCCCGGCGGGCCAGCCGCTGCGGCGCAGGTGCTCCAGGACGGCTTCCTCGACGAGGTAGTCGACGTGCTTGAAGCCGATCCAGGTACAGATGTTGGAGCCCTCGTACCGTGGCCTCAACTGCACGGTCGTGGGGTGTTCCAGCGCCGCCACGGAGTCCGGCAGTGAACGGGCGGTGAGCATCTTGGTCACGTCGTCTCCAGCGGGATGTCGGCCGGCAGGGCGCCGGCACAGCGGTCTGACGGGGCGGGGAGCGCGGCGAGGAAGTCGCCGAGGACCCGGGTGAACGGCCCGGTCTGCTCGGCCATCGGGAAGTGCCCGCACGACGGGAACACCTCCAGCCGGGCGGCGGGCAGGGCGCGGGCCAGCTGCCGGGCGTCGGACGGCGGCGCGGCACGGTCGTCCCGGCCGGCGACGATCAGCACGGGCAGCCGGACGCGGTGCAGCGGCAGTGCGGGGGTGCGCAGGTAGGCGCCGAAGAAGTCCATCCAGCCGTACGGGCCGATCACCTCCCGCACCCGCAGGGCCATCGCGTGCCGGGCGGCCGGGGCGAGCCGGCCGGCCGACGACACCTGCAGTCCCTCTTCCAGGATCAGGTGGAACCGGTTGAGGTAGTAGGAGATCGTGTCCCAGTCGAAGTCCTGCCGGCGCGGCCGGTAGAACGGGGCCACCAGCACCGCCGCGCGCAGCGGCGCCACGTGCGGCGACACGAGGTGTTCGAGCAGGGCGTTGGCGGCGAACGAGTGCGCCACCACGACCTGGGCCCCGGTGCTGCGCACCACCTGGCCGACGAGCCGGGCCGGGTCCCCCGGCAGGCCGGGGCCCGCGGTGCCGTCGTAGGGCCACGCCACGTCGGCCGTGGTCATCCGTACGCCCTCGGGCGCCTCGGCCCGGCAGGGCTCCCACAGCCGGGAGCTTCCCGCGAGTCCGTGCAGCAGTGTCACCCGCAGGGCGCTCATGACGCGCCTGCCCGGTCGGGTGCGGGCACGTGATGCAGCACGAGTGCGGCGGCTGCGTCGTCCGCGCCGGGGAAGTGTCCGGCGGTGGCGAGCATCGACCGGCCGTGTCCGCGGCGGGGTTCGGCGGTGGCGGGCACGCACTGGAGCAGCCTGAGCGCTGCCGGGCAGCGACCGTGCCGGGCGCTCATGACGCGCCTGCCCGGTCGGGTGCGGGCACGTGATGCAGCACGAGTGCGGCGGCTGCGTCGTCCGCGCCGGGGCCGCCGGTGCCGGGGCCGTGTCCGGCGGTGGCGAGCATCGACCGGCCGCGTCCGCGGCGGAGTTCGGCGGTGGCGGCCACGCACTGGAGCACCCCGAGCGCCCCCGAGCAGCGACCGTGTCGGGCGCTCAGGTCGTACCCGGGCACACCGGCCGGAGGCGCACTGGCCACGGTGGGCCGCAGCGGGCCTTCCGGCAGCCACCAGCCGTCCGGCGGAGCGTCCTCCCCGTCGCGTGCGGCGGCGACCGCGCGCGGCAGGTCCCCGGCGCGGGCGTAGGTGCCGATACGGGCGAGCGGGGTGCCGCCGCGAGCCCCGACGGCGTCGGCGGCCTCGGCCACGAGCGCGACCGCCCCGTCGAGCAGCGGCCCGGTGCCGTCGAGCAGCTGCCGCACCGGCTCGTTGATCGGCTCCACCCCGATGACCAGAACCCTGCGCAGCCGCCCGGCCGCGATGAGCGCGCGGCCCCAGTGCACGGCGTCCAGCCCGGAGGTCGGGCCGTTGGACAGCGTGACGTTGGCGCCGCGCAGGCCGTACGCGATGGCGACCCACGAGGCGGTGACGTTGCCGGCGGTGTTGGGCAGCAGCATGGGACTGGTGGCCTTGTACGTGCTGCGCCTGATGGTGGCAGCGGTCTCGCAGACGGTGTCGAGATTGCCCCAGTTGCTGCTGACCACCACGCCGAAGTCGTCCCCGGCCACGGTGAGTTCGCCGTCGGGACCGAGCAGGCCGGCGTCGGCGAGCGCGTCCCGTGCGGCGCACAGCGCGAGTTTGGTGGCCCGGTCCTTGTACCGCAGGCCCGGCCCGCGCAGGGCGCTCACCGGGTCCGCGACGGCGTCACCGGCCGGCGGATCCAGCAGGGCGCCGGGTCCGGGCACTCCCGCGAGCGCGGTGCCCAGCCCGCTGATCAGCACGTCCGTGCCCACCGTCGCCTCCGCTGCCTGCATCTACGCCACCTTCTCCACGACGGCCACGGCGTTGAGGCCGCCGAACCCGAAGGAGTCGACCTGGGCCACGGACAACTCCGGGTCGAGGGCCGGCTCCCCGCCCAGCCGGAAGCCGGCCATCTCCTCGATCGGATCGTCGAGACCGAGCGTCGGCGGCACCCGGCCGGAGGCGAGCGACTGCACCGCCGTGATCAGGCTGTGCAGCCCCGAGGCGCCGGCGGTGTGCCCGATCATCGACTTGATCGCCGTCATCCGGGGAGCCGTCTCCAGCCCGGCGAAGACCTCGGCCAGCGCCTGCGCCTCGGCTGCGTCGTTGTGCGGGGTGCCGGTGCCGTGCAGCATGACCAGGTCGATGTCGGCCGGCTTCACTCCCGCCCGCGCGTGCGCGTCGTGCATGACCCGGCCGATGCTCTGTGCGTCCGGCGCCGAGGGGTGCCCGGCGTCGCAGTTGACCCCGACCCCCCTGACCCCGGCGTACGGCCGGATCCCGGGCGGAGGGCTGCGATGCAGGACGACCGCCGCGGCGCCGTCGCCCTGGAGCATGCCGCGCCGGCCGCGGTCGAACGGCCGTACCGACTCGGGTGCCTTGGGGTAGACGCGGTCGAGCATGCCGTACGTGCTCTCGGTGATCGTGTCGGCGCCGGCCACCACCACGGTGTCCGCCTCGCCGAGGTCGAGCAGGTCCACGGCCATGCCGAGTGCGTACAGCGACGCGGCGCAGGCGTTGGCGACGGTGTAGGTGCGGTCGGCGTGGAAGCGGCGCCGCAGCGCGGTGCCGAAGTGCAGCTCCGCCGGGTCGAAGGAGATGCCGTCGCACCAGCTCAGCTCCACGGAGCGCAGCTCGCGCAGGGTGGTGCCGATCACCACCGGGACACCGGTGAGGTCCTCGCTCATCCCGGCGTCGGCCAGCGCCTCGGCCATGGCGTCCACCAGCCACCGCGTGGGCCGCAGCGGGCGGTCGGTGCCGGCCGCGGGCCGGTCGTCGATCTCGTAGGCGTTGCGTGCCCGGAAGTTGGCCACGTCGAAGCCGCGCAGCGGCGCGAGCCCGGTGCGGCCCGCGCACAACGCCTCGAAGGTGGCGGCGCGGTCGGCGCCGACGCTGCTGACCGCGCCCATGCCGGTGATCAGCGCCCTCATCGGGCCTCCCCGGAGAGCGCGGGCCGGTTCTCGGAGTACTTGCCGAAGATCAGCACTGCGTTGTTGCCGCCGAACGCGAGCGCGTTGTTCTGCACGACCCTCAGCTCCGCCTCGCGCGGCTCGTTGGGGACGCAGTCGAGCCCGCACTCGGGGTCGGTCTCGACGTGGTTGATGGTCGGCGGGATGAACCCCTCGGCGATGGCCAGGGCACAGGCCGCGGAGGCCAGCGAACTGGCGGCGCCCATGGTGTGCCCGATCATCGCCTTGATGGAGATGGTGCTCGGGGGCCGGTCGCCGAACACCTGGCGGATCGCCGCGGCCTCGGTGACGTCGTTGGCCCTGGTGCCGGTGCCGTGCGCCGAGATGAAGTCGATCTCCTCCGGCTTGACCCGGGCGTGGGCGTGCGCCAGCTCGATGCAGCGGGCGATGCTGTGCCGGTCGGGGGCGACCGGGTGGTGGGCGTCGCAGTTGAGCCCGTAGCCGAGGATCTCGCAGTAGATGCGGGCACCCCGGGCCAGCGCCGACTCCAGGGTCTCCAGCAGCAGGACGCCCGCGCCCTCGCCGGTCAGGATGCCCTTGCGGCCCACGTCGAACGGCTGGCACGCCTCGGGGGCGATGGTGCCGAGCCGGTAGAAGCCGGTGAACGTCTTGCGGCACATGGCGTCCGCGCCGCCGACCAGGGCCACGTCCACGTCTCCGCCGCGCAGCGCGTCGAATCCGTAGCCGATGGCGTAGTTGCCGGCCGCGCAGGCGGTGGCCAGCGTGGTCGCCTCGACGTCGGTCAGGCCGAGTTCGGCGACCACCGCGGAGGACAGCCGCCCGGCGGAGGCGCGGGCGGCCACGGCCGGGTCCAGGTGCTCGGGGCCGTCGGCGAGCTCGGCGGCCACCAGGCGGTCGAGGTCGGCCGACTCGCCGTCGGTGGTGCCGATGCAGACCAGGGACCGGCGGGAGCGCAGCTCCGTCGGGTCCATGCCCGCGTCGCGCGCCGCCATGACCGCCGCCGCGGTGGAGAACTGCGCGGCCCGGCCCAGGCGTTCGGGGGGTGTGTGGGTGATCCAGGCCTCGGGTTCGAAGCCGGTGACCTCGCATCCGTTGGCGTGGGCGAACCCCGTGGTGTCGAAAGCGGTGATGGGCCGGGCGCCGTTGCGGCCCTCGCGCAGCCCCGCGAGGAACTCCCCGACCCCGATGCCGATACTGGTCACCGTGCCCAGCCCGGTGACCACGACTCGTTCTGACGCATGCCCGCCCTCGGGCGGCCGACCGGTCGTCACAGGGATCACCGCGCCGGCAGTGCCCGGTCCACCACCGACTCCACCCCGTCGAGGTTGACCATCCGGCTGAGTTCGTCCTGCTCGATGGTGATGTCGAACTCGCGTTCAAGAGCCGCCAGGATCTCGATGGCCCGCAGCGAGTCCGCGTCGTGCTCCTCCTTGAACAGGCTGGTGTCGGTGAGGTGCGCGGGATCGATCTCCAGGATCCGGCAGACGATCTCCTTGATCTTGGCCTTGCGTGCCCCGGGGTCGGCGATGGTGTGGTCCGACGTGGTCATCTGTTCTCCTGGGTCGGTGGTGGGCGGGAAGCGGTGGGCACGGTCACAGCCGGACGAGGACGTCCTTGACCAGCCACTCCATGGTTTCGACGATTTCTGCGGGACGCATGGACAGATCGAGCACCATCAGCTGCACCCCGGCCCGCCGGTAGGCGTCGATCTCCCGTACGACCTCGTCGGCGCTGCCGGTGATGCTGAGCCGGTCGGACATGAAGTCCATGACCTCGAAGGGCGGCACCAGGGCGCGGCGCACGGTGATCTCGATGGCGGCGGGGTCGCGGCCCGCCTCGGTGGCGAGCCGGTCCAGGCCGGCGCGGGCCGCCGTGATCTCGTCCGGGTACAACTCGTGCGCGAGCCAGCCGTCGCCGAGCCGGGCCACGCGGCGCAGGGCGGCGTCGGTGTTGCCGCCGACGTACACGGGCGGTCCGGTCCTGCTGTGCGGCCGGGAGGCGAGCCACATGTCGTCGAAGTCGGTGAACCGGCCGTGGAAGGAGGTGGGGTGACGGGCCGCCCACAGGGTGCGCATCACCTCGATGGCCTCGTCGGTGCGCACCCCGCGCTGCGAGCGCGGGATCCCGACCGTCCTGAACTCCTCGTCCATCCAGCCGATTCCGGCACCGAGCACGGTACGGCCCAGGGAGAGCTGGTCGAGCGAGGCCAGCTCGGAGGCGAGGATGACGGGGTTGCGGTAGGGCAGCGCCAGCACGTGGGTGCCGATGCGCACCCGCTCGGTGACACCGGCGACCACGCCCATCACCGCGATGGGCTCCAGCCAGGCCACGCCCCAGTTGTAGGCGTTGGCGGTCTTGGCCCGCGGGTACAGGCAGGTGCTGCTGCGGGTCCTCGGCAGAGCGACGTGGCTGCTGACCCAGACCGAGTCGAACCCCAGCCGGTCGGCGGCGGTCGCCACGTCGAGGAGGTAGCGGCGGCGGCCCGGCGGACCGACGGTGGGCAGTGCGATACCGAACTTCACGGGGGGTCTCCAGGGCGGTGGCGGCGCTGTCGGATCAGGCGGGACGCTCGAACCAGTGCTCGAACTTGGCGGCGTAGAGGGTGTTGCCGGACAGCTTGACCTTGCCGCCGAGGAAGGCCTGCATCCCGTTGAGCCGGCCGGTGAGCAGCTTCAGGAAGGCCGGCAGCCCCACCGTGGTGGTCAGCTTCGCGGACTCCACGCGTCCCCGGCCGGTCCGGCAGGTGCCGCCCGCGATCTCGACGAAGTACGGGAAGACGCCGTCGGGCGTGCTGATCAGGTACTGGAAGGTGGCTTCCTGCCCCTTGGCGCGGTCGGCCCGGAACGCCTCCGGCATGTTCCCGAAGATGTCGTCGAGCAGCCCGGCGATGCCACCGGTCTGCTGCCGGGCGAAGTCGAAGACCTCCTCCTCCTTGCGGCTCCCGGCCACTTCCTTGATCTCCTCGAACCTGCGGGTGTCCAGGGCCATCGCCACGCTCCTGTGTCGTCGAGCCGGTGTCGGACGGCCTTCAGGCTGCCCGGCGGCGGGGGGCGGCGACAGGGCCGTCAGGGCGGTGGATCGGGCGCCGCCGGGAGCGGCCGGGACGCCGGGCCGAAGGCGCTGCCCGAGTGGGCACCTCCCTCTGGTCTTTGAAGACCCCGGCCGCCCGGCTTTGCTGTTCCGGGGCACCGGCGCCCGCCGGCCGCCCCCGCCCTGTCCGCGGAGGTCATATGTACGACGTGATAGTCGTCGGTGCCCGCTGCGCGGGATCGCCGCTGGCGATGCTGCTGGCTCGCAAGGGCCACCGCGTGCTGGTCCTCGACCGCGCGGCGTTTCCCCGGGACACCGTCTCGACGCACTACGTCCAGCCGAGCGGCCTGGCCCGGCTGCGCCGCTGGGGCCTGCTGGACCGGCTGGCCGCCACCGGCTGCCCGCCGATCACCGAGGCGGTGTGGTGGTTCGGCGACGACCTGTCCGTGCGCGGATTCGCCCCGCCGTACGAGGGCGTGGCCATGGCGCTCGCCCCGCGCCGCACCGTCCTCGACGCGCTGCTGGTGGCCGCGGCCCGGGAGGCCGGGGCCGAGGTCCGCGAGCGGTGCACCGTGCGTTCCCTGCTCCGGGACGACACCGGGCGCGTGGTGGGGGTGCGGTACGACTCCCGCGGCCGGGAGCACACGGCGCGCGCCGCTGTGGTGGTGGGCGCCGACGGCCGCAACTCCCTGGTGGCCCGGGAGACCGGCGCCGAGACCTACCACGAACGGCCGCCGCTGACGGTCGTGTACTACGCCTACTGGCGCGGTCTGCCGTCGGCCCGCCGCAACCTGAACGAGGTGTACCTCGTGGGGGACAAGCAGATCGGCGTGATCCCGACCCACGACGACCTGTGCCTCGTGCAGGCGGCGCGCCCGCACGCGTTCTACCCCACCTACCGCACCGACATCGAGGGCCACTACCACAAGGCGATCGCCGAGGCGGCGCCCGGACTCGCCCGCGAGCTGGCCGGCGCGCAGCGCGTCGACCGCTTCCGCGGCACCGCCGACCTGCCCAACTTCTACCGCACGCCGTACGGCCCCGGCTGGGCTCTGGTGGGCGACGCCGGCTACCACAAGGACCCGCTGACCGGACAGGGCATCTCCGACGCCTGGCGCGACGCGGAGCTGCTGGCCGGCGCGATCGACCGGGCGGTGACCGGCGCCGAGGAGTGGCAGGGCGCGCTCGCCGGTTACGAGCGGGCCCGCAACGCGGCCTCCGAGCTGATGTACGAGTTCACCTGTGAAGCGGCCGGCTTCGACCTTGACCCGATGACCCGTCAGCTGGTCCGGGTGGTCGCCGAGCACCGCGAGGACGCCGACCGGTTCTTCGGGATGATCGCGGGCTCGGTACCCGCCGAGGAGTTCTTCGCCCCCGACAACCTGCTGGCGATGCTCGGCCGGCTGCCCGCGGACGCCCTGGCGGAACCGACCGGCACGAAGGGATCCTGATGACGTATCAGCCGACGGAGGACACCGTGCCCGCCGAGGTGCCCCCGCTGGAGGACTTCGACCCCTACAACGACGCCTTCCGGGCCGACCCGTACCCGCACTACGACCGGGTCCGGGCCCTGGGCGGGCCCGTGTACTGGGACTACCTCGACTCCTACGTGGTCAGCACCCACGCGGACGCCACCGCCGTGCTCGCCGATCCCCGGATGCGGCTGGCACCGCCCGACCCGGTGGCCGACCTGCTGGCCAGCGTGGTGCCCGAGTCGCTGCGGTCCATGAGCCGGACCCTGCTGTTCACCGACCCGCCCGACCACACCAGGCTGCGCGACCTCACCCGGCGCCCGTTCGCCTCGCCGCGGCTCGGCGGCGTCCTGGCCGACGCGCGCTCCCTGGCCGACGAGATCCTGGCGGACGCGCGGCACCGCGGGTACCTGGAAGTGGTCGACGAACTGGCCTTCCCGGTGTCGCTCCAGGCCATCGGCGACCTGCTCGGCATCCCCCGGGAGGACCTGCCCACACTCCGCGACTGGGGGCAGGCCATGTCGCCGGCGGCCGACATCCCCGCCGCGCCGGCCTCCATCGACAGCGCGGTCGCGGCCTACGAGGCGTTCGACGACTACTTCGCCCACCTGGCCCGCGCCCGGGCCGAGAACCCGGGCGAGGACCTCTTCTCCTCCCTGGTCCGGGCCCAGCAGCAGGGCGCGCTCAGCCGCAGCGAACTGCATGCCAACGCGGCGCTGGTGTTCATCTCCGGCCACGAGACCCTGGTCGCGTTCACCGCGAGCGCCTTCCTGTCCTTCCTGCGCAACCCGGCCCAGCTGGACCTGCTGCGCGCGCACCCGGACCTGGCGGCCGCGGCCACCGAGGAGGTGCTGCGCCACGAGAGCCCGCTGCAACTGGCGACGGCGGGCGGCGGGCGGTGGACCACCGAGCAGATGGAGATCGGCGGCCGTACCCTGCCCGCGGGGGTACGGGTACTGACCTTCATCGGTGCCGCCAACCGGGACCCGGCGGTCTACGACAGCCCGGACCGCTTCGACATCACCCGGCCCGGCGCACGGCACCTGGCGCTCGGTCACGGCCTGCACTACTGCCTGGGCGCCGCGCTCGCCAAGCAGCAGGGCACCTTGCTGCTGGAGGCGCTGGCCCACTGGCCGGTACAGCTGGCCTCGGACGCCGTCGACGCCCCCGAGTGGCTCCCCCTGTTCATGCAGCGGCGGCTCGCCCGCCTGCCGGTGACCGTGCGGCCGGCCTAGGCCCGGCACGGACAGACGCCCGAAGGGGGGGAGACCGGGATCGGTCTCCCCCCTTCGGGCGTTGCGGTCCTCAGGCCTCGGCGGACACCCCGAACCGGGCGACCGCCGCGTAGTCCATCACGTCCCAGTGCTCGGCGATCAGGCCGTCCTCGATCCGCAGCAGATCGGAGGTGTGCAGGCGTACCTCCTCGCCCGAGGAGGCCTCGTGCCCGTGCCAGACGCAGAAGATGCCCACCCGGTCGTCCTGGGCGATCATCTGCGTGATGTCGCCGACCAGGTCCGGTGCGAGCTGGAACAGCCCGGCGAAGAAGTCCTTCATGCCCTTCAGGCCGCCGCCCGACCGCGCCGCGAAGGGATTGTGCTGGATGTAGTCCTGCCGGTAGTAGTCGTCGGCCTTCTCCAGCCGGTGCTGGTGCATCAGTTCGTCCCACACCTGCTGCACCAGCCGCATGTTGGCCTGCTCCCGGGCACCGGCGTTCCAGTCGGGCGCACCGGTGACCTGGGTGGTCTGGTCGGGCGGTGTCATGCCGAGGGCGGTGAGCGCGGAGTAGTCGAACACGCTCCAGTGCTCGGTGATCCGGTCGTCGCGCAGGCGGTAGAGGTTGGCGGTCTGCTGGGACAGCTCCCGCTCGGTACCGCCGATGGTGCCGCGCCAGCGGACGTACACCAGGACCCGGTCGTTCTGCTCCACCAGCTGCTCGATGCTGCACCTGAGGTCCGGCACCAGGGTGAGCATGGTGGTGGCCCAGGTCTGCAGGCCCGCCACGCCGGGGGCGGCACCCGGCTGGTGGTTGACGTAGTCGGGGGCGAAGAACTCCGGCGCACGGTCGAAGTCGTGCTTGCCGTAGATCTCCTCGAAGAGCTGCCGGATCCGCCGGCCCGGTGTGCTGCTCATGGTGGTGTCGTCCTCTCTCGGGGGTGGGTGCCGTACGTCGCCGGCGGGGCTCAGGCCTCCTGGGCGGCGAGGGCCGCGGCACGCTCGACGAGGTCGTCGGTGAAGAAGACGTCCCACGTGTAGCTGCCGGCGACGAGGCCGAAGAAACGGTCGATCTGGTCCTGGTCGTCCTGGATGACCCGCAGCACGTTCAGCAGCTCGGGCATCGGATCCAGCTGGGCCGCCTGGAGGTTGAAGAAGTACTCCGGCATGGCGTCCTCGTCGCGCTGTTCGGCGAAGTCGGCGAGCGCCTCGTCCACCGGGCGTTCGCCGCCGAGCGCGGGGGCGGCCAGACCGGCGAGCAGCTCGGCATGGCGCAGCGCGTCACTGATGCCGAAGGCGCCCACCGGATCCTTGTGGAACCCGGCGTCCCCGACCAGCGCCCAGCCCGGCCCGGAGGCCGTGCGGAAGAAGTTCGGCAGCCGCCCGGTGCCGGTGAACCGGGCCACCCGTTCCGCCTCCCTCACCCGCTCGGCGAGTCCGGGCGCGGTCTCCTGCAGGGCCCTGAGGTAGGCGCCCTCGATGTCGCTGCGCACGCTGTCGAACTGGGCCCGCGGCCACTGGATGCCGATCATGACGTTGTCGTCGTGCGTGGGCACCACCCCGATGGCGCGGCGGCCACGGACGTACACCTCGTAGTCGGCCTTGAGGCCGTTCCAGTACGTGTAGTACAGGCAGTTGAGGGTGGGCGTCTCCTCGTACCGGCGGGCGCCCGCCTCGCGCGCCACCAGCGAGTCGATGCCGTCGGCGCCGATCACCAGCCGGGCCCGCTCGGTCAGTTCCCGGCCGTCCGCGCCCTTGACGCGTACGCCGGCGACCCGGTCGCCGTCGCGCACGAGCCCGGTGACGTTCGCCCGTTCGCGCAGCTCGGCGCCCGCCTCGACGGCGGCGGTCACCAGGAGGTGGTCCAGGACGTAGCGGCGGGGCCCGTAGGCGGCCCGGATGCCGTCGACGGGGGGTGCGCAGCCCGTGATGCTGACGTCCTCCAGTGTCCAGCGGGCCACCTCCAGCGGCGGGCAGCCGGTCGCGGCCAGCCGGTCGAGCAGGTTCCACCGGGCGAGCCGGGCGATGGCGGGCTGGTGCACGTAGTGGGTGGACATGGTGTCGCTGGGGAAGGCCGCCCGGTCGAGCAGCAGGACCCGGTGGCCGGCCCGTGCGAGCAGCATGGCCGTGGTCGCTCCGGCGACCCGGGCACCGACGACTATCGCGTCGTACATGGTGGTCTCTGCCTCCTCGGCATGGTGGCGGACCGGGTCCGCCGTACGGTGATGGAAGCCCGTGTCACCCGGCGTCGGTACCGAGGACGGTGGCCACGGGCCGTCGGGGGCTGGTGCCCGCGGGACGGGCCGGACGGCCGATGCGGAAGGTGACCAGCGCCTGCCGGCCCGGTTCGCCGACCAGTTCCTCCAGCGCCTTGCCGAAGCGCGGCGGAAGGCCCAGCTCGCGCTCCCGGTCCGCGCGGACCGTCATCATGTTGAGGTGGCCGACGGCGAGCCCCCGCGCGGTGGCGAACAGGTGGATGCGCTGGAGCAGCCGGCCGCCGCGCATGCGCTCGATCAGGTCGTCGGCGTTCGACACGGTGATCATTCCGAAGGCGGCGGCCGTGGCCACGTGCACGCTGCGGGTGTTGCGCAGCCAGAACCGGTCGGCGGTGCGCCGCGAGGGTGCGGGCAGCAGCTTGCCGAGCGTGCTCATCAGCGGCGGCATGCCCTGGGTGTCCACGGTCATCCCGTCCTGGCGGCGCTCGATCTCGCGGTCCGTGCCCCGGTACCAGTGGTGGCCGGCCAGCGACTGACCCTCGTCGGCGATGACCGCCTCGGTGGCCTCCACCAGCAGACGCGCGACACGGTCCCGCTCCGCCCCGCCGGCGAACCACCGCAGCGCGGGGCCGCCGGGATCGTCACCGGCGAGCGCGGCGATCTCGTCGAGCAGCGGTCCGGGCAGCGGCCCGCGCAGGAACGGGCCGCGGTTGGTGCGCCGGTGCGCAATGGCGTCGTACAGCTCCGACGGGACGGGCTCGCCGGGCAGCAGCCGCAGCACCGCCGCGTGCTCCGGCCGGTCCGGCTCCGGCAGCAGGCGCAGCTCGGGCTCGTGGCCGCGGGCACGGGCGGCGAGCACCATGTTCTCCAGCGCGCAGCCGAGTCCCACGTACAGTTCGCGGTCGAACGGGTCGAGTGCGCCCTGCCGGCGAGTGAGGTCGGCGTACACGTCGATCCGGCCGGCGTGCGCGTCGACGGTGAACCGCCAGGGCTGGACGTTGCGGGCGTTGGCCGCCAGGATGCCCGCCGCGATCACTCCCTGCGCGTCGTCCCGGCTCTCCCAGGTGCGCCAGGCGTCGAAGGCTGCTCCCCGCGGCGGCGGTGCCGCGTACGCGGCCATCGCGGGCCCGGGGCCGAGCGGTTCGTCTCCCATGGCTGGCTACCCTCGGTGCTGGGGCCGGGGGAGCGGGAGTGCCCTTTGGAGGGTGTATGTGAGGTGCCCGAACGACCACGGCGTCGGCGGCTGGCCGTCCGGCGGACGGCGGCCCGATCCTCGGCGCATGACGGAGACGACGACGGCTTCCACCACAGGCAGCCCCGAAGAGCTTCTGATCACCTTCTTCGACCCGGCGAACCGCCCCGACCCCTATCCCGTGCTGCACGCGATGCGGCAGGCGTCGCCCTTCCGCGCGATGGACGGCGCGCTGCTGGTGCTCGGCCGGCACAAGGACGTGGAAACCGTGCTGCGTTCCCCGGCTGCCAGTGCCGACCGCAGCAGGTCGAAGATCCTCAGCACGGACGCGGTCGAGTCCCGCAAGGAGGTCATGACCTTTCTCGACCCGCCCGACCACACCCGGCTGCGGGGCCTGGTCACCCAGGCGTTCACCCCGCGCATGGTGCAGAGCCTGGAGGGCCGGATCCGGGAGATCGTCGACGACCTGGTGGACCAGGTCGCCCGGGCCGGCTCGCCCGTCGACATCCCGAGCGTCTTCTCCTACCCGGTCCCGGTGCGGGTGATCTGCGAGATGCTCGGCGTGCCGGCGGAGGACCACAAGATCTTCGGTACCTGGTCCACGGTGCTGGGGCGGGCGCTGGACCCGCTGATGGCGGCGAACCGGACCCCGGAGATCGACAAGGAGGACACCGAGACCCGGGCCGCCTTCTACCAGTACTTCCGTGATCTGATCGCCTCCGGCGGAGCGCGCGGTGACGGGCTGCTGGCACGTCTGGTGCAGGCCGAGGAGGAGGGCGACCGGCTCTCCGAGAAGGAGCTGCTCGCCACGCTGGCGCTGCTGGTGATGGCCGGTCACGAGACCACCGCCAACCTGATCTCCCACGGCATCCTCACCCTGCTGCGCCACCCGGACCAGCTGGCGCTGCTGCGCGAGGATCCCGGTCTGGCGTTCTCGGCGGTGGAGGAGATCCTGCGGTTCGAACCGTCCGTGCAGATCCTGCACCGGATGGCGAAGGAACCCATCGCGCTGGACGGCTTCGAGGTGCCCGCGGGCATGGACGTGCTGCTGCTGGCGGCGGCTGCCAACCGCGACCCGGAGGTCTTCGAGGACCCGGACCGCTTCGACATCACCCGCGCCGCGGACCGGCGGCTCGACCACCTGTCGTTCTCCAGCGGAGTGCACCGCTGCCTCGGCGCGAACCTGGGCAAGCTGGAGGCGGCCCTCGCGTTCCAGGCGTTCTTCTCGCGTGTGCAGGACCCTCGGGTGGTGAGCGAGTCCCTGGAGTACCGCCCGCATGTGATCCTGCGTGGCCCGGAGCGGATGCGGGTGGCGTTCTCTGAGGTGCGCTGAGACCCGTCCGCGCGGCGCGGAACGTCAGTGGGCGTGCCCGCGCAGCTCCTCGGAGTACGCCTTCGCGGCCTGCGAGCCCTCGTTCAGCGACTCCACCAGGCGGCTGAAGCCGGGGCACTGGGTGAAGTCGTGCGCCCGGCAGCTCATCGCGTGCTCGATCAGGGTGCGGGACGCCTCGATCTCTTCGATGCGCCGCTCCAGTTCCTCGTAGTGGGCGCGCAGCAGGGTCTGCCGGGCGTCGGCGTCCCGTGCGTCGAGGACGTCGCGCAGCTGCTCCAGGCTGAAGCCCGCGGCCTTGCCCCGCACGATCATCGCCACGCGGGCGATGTGGCGCTTGCTGTAGCGGCGCCTGCCGTTGACCCGCTCGGCGGGGGACAGCAGCCCGCTGGACTCCCAGTGCCGGAGCACGTGGGGGCGCAGATCGAACCGTTCGGCGAGTTCGCCGATGGTCATCGTCGGCTCCGCGTCGCTTGACTTCATGTTGACATTAACTTGCAGAGTTGGGTCCAGGTCAAGCCGATCAGACGCGTCAGACCCCAAGACGGGAGCGGACAGACGACATGGACATGAAGGATGTCATCATCATCGGCGGAGGCCCTGCCGGGATGTCGGCGGCGCTGACGCTGGGCCGGACTCATCACACGGTGCTGCTGGCCGACAGCGACGAAGGACGCAACGCGCCGGCCGACGCGATGCACAACTTCCTCGCCCTGGAGGGCACCTCGCCCGCCGACCTGCGCGCGCTGGGCCGCGAGAACCTCGCCGCCTATCCGCACGTCGAGGTCCGCTCCACGGCGGTGGAGTCCGTGCGCCGCCTGACCGACGAGCACTTCGAGGCGATCTTCGCCGACGGCACCGTGGCGGAGTCCCGCCGGCTGCTGCTCGCCACCGGGCTGCGTGACGAGATGCCCCCCGTCCCCGGTGCCGCCGAACTGTGGGGCAAGTCGGCCTTCCACTGCCCGTACTGCCACGGCTACGAGGTCACCGGCAAGCACATAGCGGTGCTCGGCGCCGGCCCCGACCGCGTCCGGCTCGCCCTGCAACTCAGCCGGTTCACCGCCGACATGGTGCTGTGCACGGGCGGCGAGCCGCTGGAGCCGGTCATGCAGAGCGTGCTGGAGGCCAACGGAGTCACCGTGCGGCCGGAGCCCGTGACCGCGCTGGTCGGGGAGAACGGCCGGCTGGACCACATAGCCCTCGAGGGCGGCGTGACGCTGCGGCGGGACGCCGTCTTCATCAAGACCGTGCTGCACCAGCGCGCCCCCTTCGCCCAGTTGCTGGGCTGCGCGATGTTCCCCGACGCCTGCGTCGAGGTCAACGAGTTCCACCAGACGAGCGTGCCCGGCGTCTACGCCGCCGGCGACATGGCGCGCCGGGCCACGGTGCCCGCCCCCATGGCCGCGGTGATCGCCGCCGCCGCCAGTGGCACGGTGGCAGGGGCGATCATCGACCAGGACCTGCTGAGCGCCGAGTTCAAGCTGCCCAACCCCTTCGCGTCCGGGAGGGCGTGACACCGCATGACCGAGAGCATTCCCGCCAGGCCGGGGAAGTCCGCCCGCGACACCGCCGACCGGCAAGAACAGACCCAGCGCAGCAACGTACCCCTCGCCTCGATCGCGATGGTCCTCGGCATGCTGCTGTCCGTGCTCGACCAGACCGTCGTGGCCATCGCCCTGCCCGAGATCTCCGCCGACATCGGCGGGGCGGACAGCTTCAGCTGGGTGGTGACCGCCTATGTGCTGGCGTCCACGGCGACCGGCACCTTCTACGGCCGGATCAGCGACCGCTACGGACGGCGCGAGGTGTTCATCGCCGCCGTCGTGCTGTTCACCCTCTCCTCGCTGCTGTGCGGCATGGCGCAGTCGATGCCGCAGCTGATCGCCGCCCGCGTGGTCCAGGGCATCGGCGCCGGCGCGCTGTTCGTCATCCCCACCGTCGCCCTGTCCGAGCTGTACCCGCAGCACCTGCGCGGCAAGGTGCAGGGCCTCACCGGCGCGGTGTTCGCGCTCGCCAGCGTCGGCGGGCCGCTGGTCGGCGGTGCCATCACCGACGGGTCCGGCTGGCGCTGGATCTTCTACATCAACGTCCCCATCGGCGTCCTGGCCGTGGTGCTGTCCGCCTACGCCCTGCGGCTGCCGCGGGCCGGCGCCACCGACCGCGTCGACTACCCCGGCGCCGTCCTGGTGGTCGCCGCCGTGGTCAGCCTGCTGCTGCTGACCGAGTGGGGCGGTCGCGAGTACGACTGGGGCTCCGCCCAGATCATCGTCCTCGCCGTGGCATGCGTCGCGCTGTTCACGGCGTTCGTCCAGTGGGAGAAGCGCGCCGCCAACCCGCTGCTGCCCATGCGGCTGTTCGCCAATCCCGCGCTGCGCCTGATCCTGCCGGCCACCGCCGTCCTCGGCATGCTGCTGTACGGGTCGGTGGTGTTCATGCCGACCTTCCTGCAGACCGCGTACGACTGGAGCGCCACCCGCGCCGGGCTCGCCCTGACCCCGTACTTCATCCCGTTCATCCTCGTCTCGGCGGTCGCGGGCGGGAAGGCCGGCAAGAGCGGGCGCTTCAAGCCGTATCTGCTGGCCGGCGCCGCGGTGCTGATCGGGGCGTTCGTCCTGCTCGCCACGATCGACCCGGACCGGGGCTACTGGTACGCGGCCGGCGCGATGGTGGTGCTGGGCGCCGGGTTCGGACTGCTGATGCAGAACCTCGTGGTGGTGTCGCAGAACGCGGCCGCACCGCCCGACCTCGCGGCCACCACCGCGGCCAACCTCTCCATCCGCGGGCTCGGCATGGCCGTCGGCGTGGCGCTCTTCGGCAACCTGCTGGCCCGCGAGGTCGGCGAGGGCCCCGTCACCCCCGACGCCACCGCCGAGGCGATCCCGGACGTCTTCGTGTGGGGCGTGCCACTGGCCCTGCTACTGCTCGTCCTGCTGGCCCTGGTACGCGTCGACGCGAAGCCCGCCAAGGACACCCCGGACACCGAGCCGGAGCCGTCCACCAGCTGACCCCTCACCCGAGGAGGGGCCGCGTCAGGGCCCCTCCTCATCACCACCACGCACCGGAGACACTCGACATGCGCCGTCTGCTCACCACGGCACTCCACGGCCTGCTGCGCCTCGCCCCCGCCCATCGCCACGCCCACGGCGAACCCGGCGGGATGGGCATGAGCAGCGACTGGTACGACCGGCTCTCCGGACGGCTGCTCGGCGGACTGTACCGCCGGGCAGCCGCCGAGACCGCGTCCGTACCCAAGGGCGGCACCGTCCTCGACATCGGCACCGGCCCCGGGCACCTGCTGCTGGCCGCCGCCCGCCGCCGCGAGGACCTGGTGCTGCACGGGCTCGACATCGCCCCGTCGATGGTGCGCCGGGCCCGGCACAAGGCCGCCGCCGAGGGCCTGGACGGCCGTATCACCGTGCATCTCGGCGACGCGGCGAACCTGCCGCTGGACGACCGCTCGATGGATCTGGTGATCACCACCCTCAGCACCCACCACTGGCACGACCTGACCGGTGCCGTCGCCGAGGTGGCTCGGGTGCTGCGCCCCGGCGGCCGGTTCGTGGTCTACGACTTCCGGTCCGTGCCGGCCGCCGGGCCGGCCGGCGAAGTGGCCACCGCCCCGCAGTTCGCCGGCGCCGCGGTGGAGCACGAGCTGGTCCCGCCGTTCGCCCGGCTTCCCTTCAAGCCCTTCGCCCGGCTCGCGGTCCGCCTGCCGGGGAACTGACCGCTCGACCCGCCCCGACGGCCAGGCCGATGGAGCCTGGCCCCCTACTCGCCCCGGAGGTTGACTCCCGGCATGACCCCTCAGGAGAACTACGGGCCCACCAGTTACGGCGAGGAGCTCGCCGACATCTACGACAACTGGATCGTGCGCCTTCAGCAGGACACCGAGCCCACCGTGCGCTTCCTCGCCGACCTCGCGGAACGCGTCGCGAAGGACACCGGCGAGCGGCGCGTGCTCGAACTCGGCATCGGCACCGGGCGCGTGGCGCTGCCGCTGGCCGCCCGCGGTGCGGACGTCACCGGTATCGACGCCTCGGAGGAGATGCTGGTCCGGCTGCGCGACAAGCCCGGCAGCGACACCGTGTCCCTGGTGCACGGCGACTTCACCGAACCGGACGTGCGGGGACCCTTCGGCCTGGTCTACGTCGTCTTCAACACGCTGTACAGCCTGGCCACCCAGGAGGACCAGATACGCTGCCTCGACCGCGCGGCGGCCCTGCTGCCGGAGGGCGGCGCCTTCGTCTTCCAGGGCTTCGTGCCCGACATCGCGCGCTTCGAGGCGGCGCGGCAGAGCGGGCAGCAGATGGAGGTGGCGCGCACCGGCGACACCAGCCTCAATCTGGGCATCGACCGCCACGACCCGGTCCACCAGCACATGTACCCGCACTACAGCCTCAAGGACGCCGGCGCCGGGCGGGAGCACACCGTGCGGTTCCGCTACGTGTGGCCGAGCGAACTGGACCTGATGGCCCGGCTGGCCGGGCTCACCCTGGAACACCGGTACGCGGACTGGGACCAGGGCCCCTTCACCGCCGGGAGCCAGGCCCACGTCTCGGTGTACCGCAAGACGGGTGCCGTCCGGCCATGACGGACGGTCGGCGCCGCCATGTGGAGGTGGCGGTCATCGGCTCCGGCTTCGCCGGCGTGGCCGCCGCCGTGCAGCTCAAGCGGCAGGGCATCGAGTCGTTCACCGTGTACGAGAAGGCCGGCGATCTCGGCGGCACCTGGCGGGACAACACCTATCCCGGCGCGGGCTGCGACATCCCCTCCCACCTGTACTCGTACACCTTCGCCCCGTACCGCGACAGCCGCGTCCGCTACCCGGGGCAGCCGCAGGTGCTGGAGTACCTGCGCGCCTGCGCCCGTGAGCACGGCGTGGAGCGGCACGTGCGCTACGGCACGGAGATCACCGCGGTGCGCTACGACGACGGCCGGGGACAGTGGACCCTGCACACCGCGGACGGCCGGACCCACACCGCCGACGTGGTGGTCAGCGCCGTGGGCCAGCTGCACCGGCCCAACGTGCCGGCGCTGCCCGGCGCGGAGGACTTCGAGGGCACCGCCTTCCACACCGCGCGCTGGGACCACGGCCACCCCCTGGAGGGGCGGTCCGTGGCCGTCGTCGGCACCGGGTCGAGCGCCGCGCAGGTCGTGCCCGCCATCGCCGGCCGGGTGCGCCGGCTGTACGTCCACCAGCGCACGGCGAACTGGGTGCTGCCCAAACCGGACGCCCGCTTCCACCCGGCCCTGTCGCTGCTGCTGCGTACCGTACCCGCCGCCCACCGGGCCTACCGGTCACTGCTGTTCCGCCGCTCCGAGGCGGTGCTGCTGCCCGCGCTGCGGGGCAACCGCCTCATCGGGGGCCTACTGCGCACGATGGCCCTGCGCCATCTGCGCGCCGGCGTCCCCGACCCCGGGCTGCGCGCCCGGCTGACGCCCGACTTCGCCGTGGGCTGCAAGCGGATCGTGCTGTCCTCCGACTGGTACCCGACACTGGCCCGCGACCATGTGGAGGTGGTCACGCAGCCCATCGCACGGGTCACGCAGAAGGGCATCGAGACCTCCGACGGCGTCCACCGCGAGGTGGACACGATCATCTACGCCACCGGGTTCCGCACCACGGAGTTCCTCGCCCCGATGACGGTCACCGGCCGGGAGGGGCGCGACCTGGGGGAGGTGTGGCGGGGCGGGGCGCGTGCCTACCTGGGCATCCATGTGCCCGACTTCCCCAACCTGTTCCTGATGTACGGGCCCAACACCAACCTGGGACACAACTCGGTGATCCTCACCCTGGAGGCGCAGGCGGTGCACATCGCCCGTTGCGTGGCCCTGCTCGCCGACCGGCGGGCCGCCGGCGCCGGCGCGGTCATGGAGGCCACGCCGCAGGCGCTGCAGGCCTGGCAGGAACGCGTGGACGAGGGCTCCGCGCACACCGTCTGGGCCGGCTCCTGCACCAGCTGGTTCAAGACCGGGGACGGCGTCCTCACCAACAACTGGCCGTTCCGCACGACCCTGTACCAACGGCTGACGGCCCGGCCCGACCCGGCCGCCTTCCGCCGGCCGCCGCCCCCGGGCGGTACCTCCGCGGTCGCAGGCGGCCTGCGCCACGTACCCGATCAGCCCACCCGAACGGAACTGTGAGGAGGAAGGGCCCCGCCCTACCGTGCCAGATATGACAACTTCCGAGACAGGCAAGGGACGCGAAGCCGCGCAGGCGGTCGTCGCCGACGACGGTGCGCACGTCTTCCGCGGCTGGGTGCAGCAGGGCGCGCACATGGCCCTGCCGGTGGCCGGAGCGGAGGGATCGTGGTTCTGGGACTACGCCGGCAACCGCTATCTCGACTTCTCCTCCCAGCTCGTGTACGCCAACCTGGGGCACCAGCACCCTCGACTGGTGGCCGCGGTCAAGGAGCAGGCAGACCGGCTGTGCACCATCGCCCCGCACTTCGCCGAGGAGCGGCGCGCCACCGCCGCCCGCAAGATCGCCGAGCTGGCTCCCGAGGGCCTGAACCGGGTGCTGTTCACCACCGGCGGCGCCGAGGCCGTGGAGCACGCCGTGCGGCTCGCGCGGCTGCACACGGGCCGGTTCAAGCTGCTGGCCGCCCACCATTCGTTCCACGGCGCCACCTCGACGGCGATCCAGCTCACCGGTGACCCGCGCCGCTGGCGCAACGACACCGGCACGGCCGGCGTGGTCCGCTTCTTCCCGCCCTACCTGTACCGCTCCGCGTTCTACTCCGACAGCGAGGAACAGGAGTGCGCGCGGGCGCTGGAGCACCTGGAGCAGGTGATCGTGCTGGAGGGGGCGAAGACCATCGCCGCCCTCGTGCTGGAGCCGGTCGGCGGCACCAGCAGCGGTGTCCTCGTCCCGCCGGACGGCTATCTCGCCGGAGTGCGGGAGCTGTGCGACAAGTACGGCATCATGCTGATCCTGGACGAGATCATGGTCGGCTTCGGCCGTACCGGCGCCTGGTTCGCCACCGACCACTGGGGCGTGCGCCCGGATCTGATGACCTTCGCCAAGGGGGTCAACTCCGGCTATGTGCCGCTGTCGGGCGTGCTCGTCTCCGACGAGATCGTGGAGACGTTCAGCAAGACCCCCTACCCCGGCGGCTCGACGTACTCCGGCCACGCGCTCGCCTGCGCCGTCGCGGTCGAGGCGATCGACACCATGCGCGACGAGGGCGTCGTGGAGCACGCGGCGCGACTGGGCCGCGAGGTGTTCGAGCCGGAGCTGACGAAGATGGCCGAGCGTCACCCCTGCGTCGGAGAGGCCCGCGGCATCGGCGCGATCTGGGCGCTGGAGCTGGTACGGAACAAGCAGTCCAAGGAGATGTACGTCAACTACGACACTCCGGACCGGCTCACTCCGCAGGGCGCGGAGCTGATGGGGGCGCTGATGCAGCGGGGGGTGAGCGCGATGGTGTACCTCAACCGGCTGAACATCACGCCCCCGTGCAACATCAGCGAGGAGGACGCCCGGGAGGGCCTGGCGCGGATCGACGAGGCCCTGACCGTGGCGGACGCCCGCGTGGCGTGACGGCTGGGGCCGCCGCCGAGCCGCCGGTCCGCGGGCCGGCGGCTCAGCAGAACGGTGTCACCCTCGCTCCGGCGGCGGCCGCCACACAGCAGTAGAGGATCAGTCCCAGCAGCACCACGGCGCCCAGCAGCACCCGGCGCAGATGACAGCAGCGCAGACATCGGGAGAATCGTTTCCCCCCACGTTCCAGCTGTTCGACGCGGGCGGCCAGCGCGGTGTCGCCGCCCATGCCGATGCCGACGGCCGGCCGTACGTCATCGGAGAGGCACTTCACCAGGGCGCTCGCGACCACGCTCGGCGCGGCGAACGCCAGCGCCGCCTGGTCCGCCGACAGCTCCTGACGCATCTTCACGTGGCGCGCCACCTCGCGCGGCCCCGGCACGAACCACAGCGTCGAGGCGACGGTCTCCACCACCAGCCGTTCCAGCGGATGCCGGCGCCGGGCGTGGTGCAGCTCGTGCCGGAGCACCACGGCCAGCTCGGCGTCGGTCGTCCGCTGCGCCAGGCCGGTGCTGATGGCGACCACGGGCCGCAGCAGCCCGTATGTCACGGCGAGGGCCTCGTCCACGTCGAGCTGGACCAGCCTGACATCGTTATCGGGCCCGCCGACGTCCCGGGCGAGCGCCAGCAGACGTCTCGACGGCGGAACGGTGTGCTCGGCAAGACGCCGGACCGCCCGCCGGCTCGCCAGCAGCCCGCGCACCGCGACCGTGGCGGCCACCGTCACGGTCGCCAGCGCGACCGCCGCGCCCGCGCCGAGGACCACGGCATGGACCGCCTCCGCGACCCCGCGGGCCGGGCCGGCCCCCGGCCGCTGCCGCCAGCGCCACAGCAGTGTGTAGACCAGCACGTCGAACACTATGAGCCCGGTCAGGGCACCCACCGTGAGCGCCGCCCGGGAGGCGGGAACCCGTGGCATGCCGTTGCGCAGCCGCACCAACTCGAACACTCCCCCGTACCGTTGTGTCGGTCTGTCTGTCAGGTGTCGCCGGAATCCGTCCGCACGAGCTTCATCAGTCGGGAACGCAGCTGCGGCTCCGCCTGGCACTGGTCGATGAAGCGGGCCACCGCCGAGACACCGTGGTCCCGGATGACATCGCGTACGGCGAGATCGGCAGCGTCGGTCACCACCGCCTCGTACGCGAAGCCGCGGCCCTCCTCCGTGCGCCGCAGCACGTTGCGTTTGTTCAGCCGGTTGAGGACCGTCATGACGGTCGTGTAGGCGAGGGGCTCCGGCCGCCCGCGATTGACCTCCTCAAGCACCTGGCGCACCGTCAGGCGACAGTCGGCCCGCCAGAGCACGGTGAGGAGTTCGGCGCCGAGCGGCCCCAGGGCCTTGCTCAGTTTGTCGTCTTCGCGTTCGTCCATGAGCCATCACGGTCCTGTGTCATTCCCGCGGTGCCCGGCACCGAGACGGTTGCGGCGCATGGCCTCCAGCCGGACCATGGCGACCACCACCACACCGAATCCGTACCACACCAGGTCGTGGTAGAAGTCGAGGGACGTGCCCTGCGAGTGCTTCCACATGTCGAGGAAGAAGCCGGCGAGTTCCACCCCTCCTCCGACGGCGAGCAGCACCCCGGCCACCCGGAATCCGGCACGTCTCCACTGCGCCGCACCGGCCGCCACCGTGACGACGGCGCCCATCCAGATCCCCAGATGGATGCCCCACAGCGAACTCGGCGGCTCCACGACGAACGAGACGTTCTTCGCATGCCAGTACGTGTCGTACGCCTGACCGAAGAGGTAGACCACCACGCCGGCGAAGGCCAGATGTCTCCGCCAGCCCAGCGGGTCACCGCCGGGGGAGCCGGCGGCCCGCTCTCCGAGGGCCGTCCCCGTGCCTGTCGATTCCATACGACCACCGTGCCCGGTGAGACGTAACAGCGTGATCCGACACCGGCCAGCCCGAACGGACTGCCCGATCGGGCACCCCGGGCTTCGTTCCCGCCGGACCCGAAGGCCCGGCCCTCGGAGTCTGGGCCGCCGCGGCCGCGCCCGGCCAGGGTGGGCGCATGGTCTCCGCCCTCACTCTCGCCCACGTGGTCGGGCACGGCTCCGGCCCCATCCCCCGTACCTACGCGCTGATCGCCGGGGCCACCGCCCTGTACGCGTCCTTCGACGCGCTGCGGCTGCGCTGGCAGGAACGCCGCTTCGAGGAACGCCGCGTCTGGCGCGAGATCCCCGAGCCCCTGTCGCTCGCCGTCGACCACACGCTCCTGCGCCGCACCCTGAGGACCGTCGGAGCAGCCCTGGCCCTGCTCGCGCTGACGGTGCTGACGACGGGCTACGGCGGTCACGAACTGGGACTCGGCATGGTCTACGTGCTGTTCTGGGTGGGTCTCGTGCCCGCGTCCCTGCTGCTGGGGCCCGTCTGGCGGCTGCTGAACCCGCTGCGCTCCGTGCACGAGGCGATCTGCGCGTTGCTGCGGATCCCGCCCGAGGAGGGGCTGCGCCGGCTGCCGGAACGGGTCGGGGTGTGGCCCGCCGCGATCGGCCTGCTCTGCTTCGGATGGCTCGAACTGGCCGCCCCCGCACGGCAGTCCGCCTCCACCGTGCTGCTGTGGCTGTGGCTGTACGCGGCGGTGCAGCTGATCGCCGCGACGGTGTACGGCTCGCGCTGGTTCGCGCACGGCGACCCCTTCGAGGTGTACTCCTCGCTCGTCGCCGCGATGTCCCCGCTGGGCCGCTCCCGCGACGGAGAGCGGCGCCTGGTCCTGCGCAACCCGTTCAACGGGCTGGCCGGGGTGCGCGAGCAACCGGGACTGACCGCCCTGGTGTCGGTGATGCTGGCGCTGACCGGCTTCGACAGCTTCGCCAACACGGAGGCCTGGAAGGCGGCGTCCGACGGGCTGCCCGAGTCCCCGGCCCGCACGGCGGGGCTGCTCGGCGCGGCCCTGCTGATGCTGGGCCTGCTGCGGCTGTCCGCCTGGGCGGCGCGCCTGCTGTCCCGCGGCGGCACCTGGAACGCCGCCCTGATGGCGCCCTCCCTCGTACCGGTCGCGGTCGGCTATGTGATCGCGCACTACGCTTCGGCACTGATGCTGGAGGCGCAGCGGTTCGTCGACGTCTTCTTCGTCTCGGGGGAGCCGCTCACCGCCCACCACGGTGGCGCCCCCGCCGCCGCGTACGCGCTGCCGCCGGCGGCAGCCCTGTCGCTCCTGCAGGTGGTGTCCGTCGTCACCGGGCACGTCCTCGGCGTGGTCGCCGCCCACGACACGGCCGTCGGCGCGCTGCCGAGCGGGCGCAGGACCCTGCCGCAGGTGCCGCTGTTCGCCGTGATGATCGCCCTGACCCTCGGGGGACTGACCCTGCTGCTCCAAGCGTGAGCGCCGGCGGGCCCGGGGGACGCGTTCCGCCCCGGGCCGGCCGGCATCCCTCACTGCTCCGACCGCCGTACCCACCGGGCGAGTTCGGCCAGCTCACCGACGAGGGCCGTCGTGAAGGCCGTGCGGGTCGCGGGGGAGTGCCGGTTGGCGCTGAAGCCGACCGTGAGGTTCAGCCGCCCCGCGACCACGAACCCGACCACGTCGATCAACCGGAACCGGGTCCCCGTGTCGCTGCGCTGCCTGCCGTAGGCCATGCGCGGCACGCTCAGCAGGTCGCTGCGCAGGAACACCTCGTCGACCTGCCCCAGGTAGTTCACGCCGATCTGCGCCGCGGGCAGACCGCGCACTGCCTCCGCCTCGGGCCGGGTGGCCAGATACGTCAGCAGTCCGTGCCCGGCTCCCCGGCCCGGCTGCGCGCCGACCTGGTCCCGCACCCGGCGCAGCGCCTCCTCGGCCGGCAGCGCCGCGTCGTACGCGAACAGCACCGGTACGAGCGTGGAGAAACGCCCCACGGTACGGCTGACGTTGGCGCCCGGCACCGGCAGGTCGCGCCCGTGCCGCTCCAGGTCGACCAGTATCCGCCCCGCGCCGTCCTGCTGCGGGTACACGGTGTGCAGGGCGCGCAGTGCCGCCGAGCACAGCACTTCGGACAGGTCGGCCCGCAGGTGCCGGGGCAGCAGGTGCACCAGCGCGTCCGTCACGTCGCGGTCCACGCGCACGGTGACGTTCTCCAGCGATTCCAGCGAGTTGGGGCCGTCCGTACCGTCCACCGGGACGGGCGTGGGATGCCGGCGTGCTTCGCTTGCCCAGTGACCGGCCTCCGCCGCCACCTCCGGGGAGTCGGCGTACGCGGCGAGCCCGCGGGTCCAGGCCCGGAACGAGGTCGTGCGCGGCGGCAGCAGCCCGTCACCGCCGGCCTCCAGGTCGGCGTAGCAGCCGAGCAGATCCTCCAGGAGGATCCGGCCCGAGTAGTGGTCGACGGCCAGCCAGTGCGCCAGGAACAGCACGCAGTGCGGCCGGTCGCCCATGTCGAAGTAGGCCATCCGCAGCAGCGGCCCGCGGCCCAGGTCGAGGCTGGCCTGGAGCGTGTCACTGATCTCCACGCTGCGCCTCTTCTGGGCCCGGCTGTCCAGTGCCGACAGGTCGTGCACGCTGAACGGCAGCTCCTCCGCCACGTCGTACGGCGCCACCCGTGCCGCCCAGCCGCCGTCGCCGCCCTGGCCGAAGCGCAGCCGCAGCGCGTCGTGGTGCTCCAGCACGCGGCCCAGGGCACGGCCCAGCACCGCCGGGTCGAGCGGCCTCTGGAGCGCCAGCAGGAAGGAGGCGTCGTTCCAGTGCTGGCGGCGCGGCAGGTCCTGGGACAGGAACCAGTGCTGTGAGGGCGTCATCCCGGTCGGCCCCACCGGGTCGTCTTCCACGGAGCCCACCGAGACCGAGTCCGCGACCAGCGCCTGCTGGGTGATGGTGGGGTGGTTGAAGACGTCGGCGAGTTGGAGGTGGAGGCCGTGGCGGTCGGCTGCGGCGGTGGCGCGCAGGGCGAGGAGGGAGTCGGCGCCGAGTTCGAAGAGGTTGGCGGTGGTGGACAAGGGGTGGGCGGGGTTGAGGAGTTCGCTCCAGATCTCGGTGAGGGTGTGTTCGACGGGGGTGGTGGGTGCGGTGTGGGTGGTGGCCCGGGTCTGGGACGGGGACGGCAGGGCTTTGCGGTCGATTTTGCCGTTGCTGCTGAGGGGGATGTCGTCGAGGACGACCAGGACGGGCGGGACCATGTATGCGGGGATCTTGGCCCGTAGCCACTCGCGTAGGTGCTCGGTCTCGACGGTGGCGTCGAGGGTGAG